>NZ_JANHJQ010000044.1 GCF_024609785.1 Pseudalkalibacillus decolorationis | reverse complement strand
TCTTACAGGCAGGTTGCCCACGTGTTACTCACCCGTCCGCCGCTAACCGCTGAGGAGCAAGCTCCTCGTTGGTTCGCTCGACTTGCATGTATTAGGCACGCCGCCAGCGTTCGTCCTGAGCCAGGATCAAACTCTCCAATAAAGTGTTTGACTTGCTCATTCATTTCAAAAAATTGATCAGGGTTCGTTAAAACCCGTTTCACGCTTGGCTTTTGTTCAGTTTTCAAAGAGCTTATGCGGGATAACTTGTTCCGCTAATCGCTTGTTGCGACTCTTAATATACTATCATCTTCTTCTTTACTTGTCAAAGACTTTTTAAAAGAAAATTTGTAAGTTGTTTAAGAGCGACGCAGATAAATATATCATGAGAACAAAGTAATTGCAACCTATTTTTATATAAGAAAAGTTCAAATGCTGGTCATTCTTTAACATAACACGCTTTTTGTGTTTGTCGAAGAAGCGAATTGACGATATGCGTATCCGTGCGCTAGAGCTAGACAGTACAAAAAAGAGCTATGGATTAGCTCTTTTTACGGTGCTATATCTTTTAGAGAATGATTTTCTGTATAGCAACGAGTGCTAGTAACCCTGGAATTCCAAGGAAACCTGATACGGAAGCCGTAACTAGATTGATCGGGACGTGGAGGTTAATGGCTGTCCCAAATGCGTTCATGAAAAATAACAATAATGCCCCGATCACAAGTTTAATAGCACCTTGTCCAATCCATCGTAATGGCTTTAATGGTGCTCCGATCATTAATAATAGAACAATTAATCCGCAAACGATGGTAAACACCCAGAACGGATCCATTCGACATGCCCCCTCACAGTTTGTCTTATTTATACTTATGAACGGACAAATAAAAAAAGAACGAGAAGTCATTAAAAACTTCTCATTCTTACCCCTCTTACCTTTGCTTCTTTTAATAGAAAAAAGTATTGAGCTTTTGCAAGTTCAACCTCATATAAGACTTGTGCAGAAGGTTCAACACTATCTTCAATCAACTCTTTCTTCTTGATCCATTCGTTGTATACAGTCTCAAGTGTCGTTAACAACCGCTCATTGGCTTCCTTTCGAAGTCGGCCTTTTCGATTAAAGAACACTCAACTTTCCCCCAAGCTGTCATTAAATTTCCCTGCGTCCTTCTAATGCGCGCGATAAGGTAACTTCATCTGCGTATTCTAGATCTCCACCCACCGGTAAGCCATGTGCAATTCGGGTAATCTTAATTCCCGTCGGTTTCACAAGGCGACTAATATACATCGCTGTTGCCTCGCCCTCGATATTTGGGTCGGTAGCCATAATGATCTCCTGCACCGTATCATCCTGTAACCTTTTTAACAGCTCCGCTACTTTTATATCTTCTGGGCCGATTCCTTCGACTGGCGATATCGCACCGTGAAGGACATGGTATAATCCTCGATATTCTTTCATTTTTTCCATTGCGATGACGTCTTTCGAATCGTGTACAACACAAATTGTAGAAAGATCTCGGCTGGAGTCTTCACAAATCATACATGGATCACGATCAGTGATGTGATGACAGTTGGAGCAATACGTAAGATCTCTTTTCGCATTCACAAGCGCCTTACCAAATTCGAATACATCATCTTCTTTCATTTCTAATACAAAAAACGCCAGTCGAACCGCAGTTTTCGGTCCGATGCCTGGCAGTTTCATAAAACTATCGATCAATTTTGAGATCGGTTCGGGATAATGCACGGCAATTCCTCCTAAAGGTGCTTGTTCAAAAGGGGACCAATTAAAGCCAAGAAGTTCAGGTCGACGCTTTTGAGGTCCTCACGTACGATTCTCCTACGTAAGGACCGGAGAATCGAGTACAACAGTAATCTCCGGAAAACGGTACCTCACACGAAGGAAAAGTAAACTTTTTTCGAGGGACACTGAAATTCGCCGGTTATCATTCAGTCACCTTTTAAACATCCCTTAAAACATTCCTGGCATATTCATTCCTTTAGTAAACTGACCCATATCTTGATTTACGAGCTCATCAACCTTTTTAAGTGCATCGTTAGTAGCAGCAAGTACAAGGTCCTGCAACATATCAACATCATCGGGGTCGATAACTTCTTCTTTGATAACAATGTCAATAATTTCTTTATGACCGTTTGCTGTTACGGTTACCATTCCGCCACCAGCTGTACCTTCTACTTTCTTGTCCTTTAGCTCTTCCTGTGCTTTCATCATTTGTTTTTGCATTTTCTGCATTTGCTTCATCATATTATTCATATTGCCTTTCATTGTCTTCATCTCCCTATTTTTAATTAAGTGTGCGTTCAAAAAGTAGACGAATCAGAAACAAGAAGTTCAAGGCACGACAGTTTCGAGGACCGGAACGTATGGTGTTAATACGTGAGGACCGGAAAAACCGAGTAACGTAGAAATTCGCCGTTTATCATTTGGATACTTTTTGAACATCCCTATTTAAATTAATCTTCTATTTCAATCAAATCCGGGCCAACCAATTTAATCGCTTCATTCACAACAGGATCTTCTTCCTTCTCTTCCTGCTTGGGAGCCTCTTCCTCCTCACCGGAAGGGGTTTGACGTTGTTCTTTGATATAAGATTCTTTAACTGTTTTCCAGTCTTCCTCAAGAATAGTCATCATCGTCATTGGATGCCCTATTCTTTCTGCTACCACTGCTTCTACACATTCGCGAATGTTATCTTTATTTGCCATCTGGCTGTGCAATTCATGCTGGAAAGCGAGCAAGAAAGCACCGTTCGAACTTGCAACTGGAGTCGCGGCTACCATCCAAGCGTGTGCATTGACCATCCTTGATTTGATATCTTCCATAATGTCGCCCCATTTTCCTCTTAAAATCTGAAGATCTTTTTTGGAAGCGCCATTAAGCATCTCTTTAATACGTCCTGTTGATACTTTTGCTTTTGGTGTTTTCGATTGAAACGTTCGTTTCGGTTGTTTTTGTTCACCGTTCACAGTCCCGTTTACCGAGGCTACGCCAGTTGCTTTTAATGTTTTCAACTCTTGTTCAAGCTTTTCAATGCGTTGTATTAATGGCTGAACATCTATTGAAGATTCCTGTGTTTTAGCTGACGCATTTCCTTGACTCAGTTTTACAATTGCCAGTTCTAAATAAATTTTCGGGTTGTTCGTCCATTTCATTTCTTGCTGTGATTGATTCAATGTATCGATCACTTCGTAAATCCATTCCCTCGAAGCCTGCTTGGCAAGGGTTTCAAACTCCTGATCGGCTTGTGCCCGGTCACGAACTTCTTCAAGGTTTGGAGCTGCTTGATACAATAGCATGTCCCGGTAGTAATAGATTAAATCTGCAATAAATCGGACAGGGTCCTTTCCACGCTCTATTAATTGATTAACATGCCTTAACGCTCCAACTGCATCGTCATCCTGAAATGCTTTTGTGATTTCAGATAAAAATGATTGCGAGACAGAACCCGTGACAGCGAGAACATCTTCCGTCGTGACATTACCCTCGCTATATGATACCGCTTGATCAAGAATACTGAGTGCATCCCGCATTCCACCTTCTGCTGCTCGCGCAACAAGATGGAGCGCCTCTCCTTCTGCCTGTATACTTTGCGATTCAATAACGGTATTCATCCGGGAAACGAGTGCCTGGCTAGTGATCCTACGGAAATCAAACCGCTGACATCTCGATATAATCGTTAAAGGGATTTTATGCGGTTCTGTGGTGGCCAGAATAAAAATAACGTGCTTAGGTGGCTCTTCTAATGTTTTGAGAAGGGCATTAAAAGCACCGATTGAAAGCATATGTACCTCATCGATGATATACACCTTGTACTGGACCGCGCTTGGTGCATATTTCACCTTATCTCGAATGTCTCGAATTTCATCCACGCCATTGTTTGAAGCGGCATCAATTTCAATCACATCAGATATGGAACCATTCATGATTCCGCGGCATGCATCGCACTCATTACACGGCTCTCGAACCGGAGCCTTTTCACAATTTATAGCCTTCGCGATGATCTTAGCTGCACTTGTCTTCCCGGTTCCCCGAGGTCCGCTGAATAAATAAGCATGGGACAGCTTTTCCTGCGTAAGGGCATTTTGCAAGGTTTTCGTTATATGTTCTTGCCCGACCACGTCTTGAAACTGTTGGGGTCGGTATAGCCGATACAATGCTTGATAGGCCATCCACATGCCCTCCTCTTCCTAGGTTCTCATCCTTTTTCATTATACCGATTCTGCCATCGTTTTTCAAAGTTTTAAAAATGCAAAAAACTCACCCGAATAGAGTGAGTTTTATTTAAAGTTAACGCCGTGCACCTTCCGTCGATAAAGCCTCCATAAGCGTTACGTTTGCAGTTAGCTCGATCCAGGCAACCCCGCGGCACACGGAGAAGACCCACTTACTGCTGCTTCCTTCCGGACCTGACAGGATTCATGGGGATCCGTTGCGCAGGACCCGGATGTCAACACCACTTACAAACGGCAGACCTTACGTTAGCTAACCTCGGGAAGGAGTTCAATCTCGCTATAGCGGATTGCGAGTACAGGACACCGCTACCTCCCCACCTAGCACGGCAAAGTTGATAATATAGTTAGGCGCAATTCATATGCGCAAATTACAGTATACATTCGATTCAATATAAAATCAACTGTAAATATAAGGTTAATCAAAAATACTTGCTCTGTGGTTATTTAGTCACTGATCCTGTTAAAGGAATTGAAGGCTTTATTGGTAATACCATCAATAGAAAAGCTACAAGACCAAGAATTGCTGCTACCATAAAAGGCATTTGCGGTGAGATCGAATGACCGATAATACCTGATAACAACGGTGCAAACGCGGCACCTAACCACCGAAGGAAATTGTATCCACCTGAAGTTATTCCACGTTCATACGGAGAAACCTCCATAACATGGCTGGTGAATAATGCGTTATTTACTCCAGAGACCAAACCTGAAGCTACAATGAGCACGATACGTAACCAGGTGGACTCAGAAAAGAACAATAGAATTAATAGGGCTGAAAACACAAGTAGACTAACATATAATAGTCGCTTCGGCTCATATTTCTTTTCTAGCTGGTGAGCTAAAACTGCTGATCCATAGGCAAGAAATAGTCCCCATCCGAAAAATACTAAACCAATCTGTAGTGCGCCTATGGACAATATAAGAGGTGTATAGGCGAGCACGGTAAAGAACCCGTAATAATACAGCATACCTGACGTAGCCCCTTGGAGAAATGGTTTTAGTTTATATAATTGGACCATTTCTTTGAAGCCCGCTGTCTTTCGGGGATTAGTAAGCTTCGGTTGTTGAACTTTTGTTAAAACGAGGATAAAGGCAATAAGAATCAAGAAGCTTGTTCCGAAAAAGGGAAGGCGCCATGAAGCGTTACCAAGTATTCCACCAATTAATGGTCCTCCAGCCATCCCAAGTCCTATTGCTCCTTCATATAGACCAACAGCTTGCTTTACCTCTCCAGACAACGCAATAAGCAAGGTCATTGCGGTAGCAAAAAAGAAAGCATTCCCTAAACCCCAACCTGCACGAAAAATAGACAATTGCGGGATATTATTAGAAATACCACACAAAGCCGCAAACACTGTGACAATGATCAACCCTGTAACCATTAACCGTTTATCACCCAAACGCGATGCTAATATCCCAGCTGGTATCATCATAATTGCCATCATTAATAAATATGAAGTAAATAACATCTCTACTTCCCAATGAGAGGCTCCAATCTGCAGGGCGATCTCTGGAAGAATCGGATCAACTACACCGATGCCCATGAACGCTAAGAACGTCGCGAAAACCGTAATCATTTTACCAACCCTGTTATCGGAACTTACTACTCCCATCTTTCTGACTCCTCTTCTTGTTGTTTGACCGCTCGTATTTGTTCAGCCTTATCTCGAACACTTTCTAATTCCTCTTTAAACGACTTCATCTTATCTAATTTGGAAGAAACCATCTCAATCTGTTTTTGTATCATTTTTTCTATCTCCAATACATCATGAGCGGTGACCTGTTTATGCCGCTTGCTTTCCTCAATCGTCCTTTTTAAATCTATGAAGTCCTGAAGCTCTTGCAATGAAAATCCTAAAACTTCTTTAGCTTCCACTACTTTTTTAAGCTGATTGACTTCTTCTTCAGCATAAAGACGAGCATTCCCTTTTGTTCGTTGAGGCGGTAAAATCAGACCGATTTCTTCATAATACCGAATAGCCCGTTTTGTTAACCCCGTCATTTTTGTCACTTCATCTATCATGTACATTCTTTATTATCACCTCATTCATTCAACATTAACGTTTACGTAAACGTTAATGTACCTAAAAAGAATACCGTAACATTTATCTGAATGTCAATGTTTTAAAATGAATATATTTTCTTAAGGGAAATATGAAAAGCGGAAACGCCCTGGGTAGACAGGAAGGTCACTGGAAGGCCACTGAGGAGGCTGTTGCCGCCGGAAGGGGACTGAAGTGATCCGAGTGGCTGGGCGCTGCAGCTAGACATCGCATCGATGCAGCCTAATTTATATACTTTCTTAACATAATAAAAAAGCAGCTAGTAGCCGCCTTTTTAGTCTTCATTTCATTAAGTTAGTTAATTTTCTTTCCTCTATGAACAATTCAATCTCCACGTTTATTCTCTTTCCTAATCTTTCTTATATCCCGAAAGAAAGAGCTGAGTAACCCTCCGCATTCCTCTGCTAAAACTCCTGACGTAATGACTGCCTGATGATTAAAGCGAGGTTCGTCAAGTAGATTCATTATTGTACCCGCGCAGCCACCTTTTGGATCATCAGCTCCGTAGACAACCCTGTCAATTCTAGAGAGAACAATAGCGCCAGAGCACATTGGACATGGCTCTAAAGTAACGTATAATGTGCAATCGCTTAACCGCCATGTCCCAAGCCTTTTACACGCCTCATCAATTGCTAAAAGCTCGGCATGGGCAACGGCACGTTGTTCTGTTTCTCTCAAATTATGGGCTGATGCAATAACTTCTCCGTCCTTGACAATAACAGCACCGATGGGAACCTCACCTAAAGAAAATGCTTGTCTGGCGTACGCAATTGCCTTTTTCATATAAATCTTATCTGTTGTATAATACATCTCTTTCTCCTAGTAATGAGCTATACATTCCACTTTACCTTAACTGGCTTCGAAAATACAATGTGCCATTACTGGACTTTATTAAGTTAAAGAGCTGTGTCCTGGGGGACGGGTTTTGTGCTGGCGCCTTTGTTGTCGATGGTTAGATATTGGACGAGCATGTTGGGAAAGGCTTGATGCATTTGCTTATAAAGCCAGTCACTCTTATCTTCTTCCACAAAACAGGCAATCGTCGGGCCGGCTCCACTTAAGGCGACGCCAATCGCTCCATTTCTTTCCGCCATTCCCTCTACTTCTACATAATGAGGAAGTAACTGTTTACGGTATGGCTGATGATACAAATCACCCTTCATCATTCTACCGACCACTTCCCAGTTATGTTTCAATAGTGCGGCAATTAGAACATTTGAGACGGCTCCCGCTTTTACAGCCAACAAATAGCTTAGCTGTTCTGGAAGCACTCCTCGTGACTTTTCCGTTTTAAGCTCTTCTCTAGGAGAAACAGTTACAACGCAGATTGGTAAATCATCAATGACGAGAAGATCAATGCCTTCATCCGTCTCACAGCTCACTACTAGTCCACCATATAGAGATGCACCTACATTATCAGCGTGGCCTTCATATTGTGTCGCTAATTCATGTTTAGCCTTTTGCGACAATCGTAAATTCCCTACTGCATCCGCTAACTCGATTCCTGCAATAATGGCTGCTGCACTCGAACCAAGCCCCCGAGCTAATGGGATATCACTTTTCACTTCGACTAAACAAGGCGGGAGGTCGACACCGAATGCAGCTCCCGTCTCAATTGCAATCCTGACTATATAATTTGTATCATCATTCGGAAACTGCTCTAAAGATTGGGAAAGAGCTATCACTTCCCAGCGATGATGATGAGAGATTGTTAACGTTAAATAGCGATTAAGTGCTAAACCGACTGAATCAAACCCCGGACCAAGATTAGCCGTACTGGCTGGTACACGAATTTGCCAGTACCCATTTGTCATACTCCGATGGTACCTTTTATATATTCCGTTACGACATCTTGATCATTCGGGAGTTTCGTCGGTTGCACAGGACTTTCTGTCATCGCTGTTACAGGGTCCTTCAATCCATTACCAGTTAAGACGATTACAACTCTTTGACCGAGCTCTAGTTTATTACGTGAATGCAGCTTTCGAATACCTGCGAGAGAAGCACAGGAAGCCGGTTCTGCAAAAATACCTTCTGTTTTTGCAAGCAGCTGATAAGCTGCAACGATTTCCTGGTCGCTGACTTCATCAATATGGCCTGAAGATTCTTTCAATGCATTGATGGCAAGTGTCCAGCTTGCAGGGTTGCCGATTCGAATCGCCGTTGCAAGCGTCTCAGGTTGAGGGAAGACACGGTTATGAACGATCGCAGCCGCTCCTTCTGCTTCGAAACCGTACATCTTCGGTAACCCGGAATTTTTTGTCTGATTATATTCTTTAAACCCTTTCCAATAAGCAGAAATGTTACCTGCATTTCCAACTGGAATAGCTAAAATGTCCGGTGCCTCACCAAGCTGTTCACACACTTCAAAGGCAGCTGTTTTTTGCCCTTCTATTCGGTAAGGATTCACAGAATTTACGAGCGTCACCGATTCCTTTTCACTAATATTTCGGACAATTTTTAACGCCTCATCAAAGTTCCCATTTATCGAAATAATTTCAGCTCCGTACATAACTGCTTGTGCAAGCTTTCCTTGAGCGATTTTCCCATCAGGGATGACAACGATACATTTCATTCCCGCCCTTGCGGCATAAGCAGCGGCAGCCGCTGACGTATTCCCTGTCGAAGCACAGATAACGGTGTCACTTCCTGATTCCTTTGCTTTAGCTACAGCTAAAACCATCCCTCTATCCTTGAAGGAACCAGTTGGATTGGCCCCCTCTACTTTTGCGTAAAGCTCTACTCCGAGATCCTTTGAAAGGGATTCAAGCTTAATGAGGGGCGTATTCCCTTCATTCAAGCTGAGCTGTGGAGTTTTATTAGTTACTGGTAAAAACGATTGAAATTCGGATAGTAAACCGCCCCATTTATTCATTAAGCGTTGCCTCCTTCGACACGATATGTGCTTTTTACTAGATGGACAGCCTCTAAATCCCTTAACTCCATAAGGATTTTTTCAAAGTTTTTTAAGGATGCTTGATGAGTGACTAGAACGATTTCCGCCTTCTTCTGCTCTTGCAGTGGATTTTGTAATACTTTCTTAAAGCTTGCCCCATTACGAGAGAAGACGGAAGTAACACTGGCTAATACTCCAACCTCATCTTCTACATGTAATCGAAGGAAGTATTTAGAGTAAATTTCTTCATTTTCTTTAAGCAGCTTCGAAAATTGCGGACTAACGGCGCTTTTTCCATTTACGCCAAGTCGCATATTCTTCATTACTCCCACTAAGTCTGATACAACAGCCGTTGCTGTAGGTAGACCGCCTGCACCCGGTCCGTAGAACATTGTCTCTCCGACTGCTTCCCCGTAAACGTATACGGCATTATATTCATCATGAACTGAAGCTAATGGATGGGAATCCTCTAATAAAGTCGGCTCTACGCTAACTTCTACCCGGTCATCCTCACGATGAGCATATCCGATTAACTTCATCGTATAACCGAACTGCTTAGCATATTGTAGGTCCTCTCCTGTAACCTCCGTGATTCCTTTTATTTTTACATCATCTAAATCAATATTCATAGAAAAACCGAGTGTTGAAAGAATTGCCATTTTGCGTGCGGCATCAAGACCTCCTACATCTGCAGTAGGATCAGCTTCTGCATATCCGAGGGCTTGGGCTTCTGATAAGACATCATCAAAAGAACGCCCCTCTTTGGTCATTTTTGTCAAAATAAAATTGGTTGTTCCATTTACAATTCCCATCATCTTCGTAATTCGGTCTGACGCTAATCCATCTACTAAACTACGCAAGATAGGGATACCGCCGGCCACACTCGCTTCATAAAACAAATCACATTGATTCTCAGATGCAAGGGACAGTAATTCAGGACCATAGACAGCCATTAAATCCTTGTTTGCTGTTACGACATGTTTTTTCTGTCGAATCGCCTGAATTAAGTATTCCTTCGTTTTTTCAATGTCACCCATAACTTCTACGATAATATCAATCTCTGGATCTAATAGAACGTCTTCCGGATTAAGCGTTAGTATAGAGGTATCAACATCTACATCTCTTACTTTGTTCACCTCTTGCACAAGAGCCTTTTTAATTTTCACAGGGCATCCTATTTGATGCATTAATTTGTCTTGATGATTTTCAATAACCTTGACGACCCCGCAACCGACCGTACCTAACCCTAATAATCCAACAGATATTGATTCCATCCAACCAACCTTTCCATTGTTCCCCTTGTGTGAACATTTGTATTTGTATAGTGGACATTATAAGTAAGATTATTTCTTATTACAATAGGTGATTTCAAACATTCCATAATGTAAGGGCTTTCTTTACTTTCACGGCAAGGATATAATTTTTTTAAAAAATAAATAAAAAGACTGACCCTAGGTGTCTGGCTCCTCCGTTTGACACAACATTTAACAACAAGTAAGTTTGTTGCGCTGAAATGTTTTTCGAAGGTGCCTGACTCCTCGTGTTGGGTCAGTCCACACAAGTTAATGTTTGTTTTCTAGTTTTAATTCTCTTCGTTGCACAGTGCCTTTCTTACTAACAGGAACAAATTGTTCTTCATCAGCAACAGGGTTGGTTGTCTGCACGGTTACTTTGATCGGACGATTTACAACACGCCAGTTCTCAGTCACGTTTTTGATTCCCTCAAGCATCAAGTTCATTGCTAGGATTGTGAGAGCGAAGAAGGCTATAGGAACGAGAACGACCCATGGAGTTAGGGTCAGATTTCGTATTCCTGAACCAATCAACCCTGCCCATTCATATGAAAGGGATTGTGGTGGATCTGGCCAAAGCGGATCGAAGCTTAAATTCGTCCCTCCAAAAAAAACTTTGAAAAACCCGAGGTGTGCGAGAACAAGCATTGTCTGTACCAATTGTTGCATGAAAATAATCCACAACTGAGGTTGAATATGCGGCCTGACATGCTTCAATAAAATATGAAGTCGACTTCCTCCAATTATTTTCGCACCATCAATAAATTCTTGTTCGAAAATCCTACCCATTTCATTCCCAATTAAAATGGAAACAGGCGGAACCGCTAGAAAAGCAAGAACCACTACTTCAACTCCAACACGTTCCCAAAAAGTGTATGCAAACCCTGCCGGAGTTTCGACAAGGAAAGGAGATAATATAAATAGTGCAAGAATCGTAACAGGTATGTAGTTAAATACATCAACCATCCAAGTTACATAGCGGCGAAATCGATATAAATAGGCGCCATAAAGTACTCCAAACACAAACGAAACAACGAGACGTATCAAAGCAATGAGTATTGCAATGCCGATGGTATATTTAGCACCTATCGAAATCATATGAGTAAAGTGAAAACCAAGAGAGTCGGTTCCAAATGGGATTTCCCACCTTGGTGAAAGTGGTGCCGCTGCAACAGCCTTTGCTCCATCATATAAAATTTGCGTTTGCGCGACATAGTTATCCCAAATGTATGTGTGAAGGAAACTAATTGCTAAAAGTATGGCTATAAATCCAAAGCCGGCCAAAAAGTAGCCGTTTGTAAATAAACGTTTCACCACCTTACATCACAACCTTTTCATTCGTGGTCTTTTCAAGCACCCATTGTCCCAGAACAAGGAGCAAAAAGATCGGGATAAAGATGGATAATAAGCTTATTGCAAAAACGGTTGGGCTTAAATATTCAAATAAGAAATTCATAATTCCATTAATGTTGAAAATATATTCAAGAACCAATAGATTCGAAAGCATAAACCAAATAATTGTTTTCGAATAGTTCAAGATACTTGCCATTGAATTGCGTAAAACATGCACAATTAAGATTTTACCTTGAATAAGTCCCTTAGCTCTTGCAAGTTCAACATATTGCTTTTCAAGCTCTCCTTCTACTATGGAAACCATCACTTTAAAATACTGAATCATTGGTAGAATCGATAAACAAATGATCGGCAGCATGTAGATTCTCTCCCCAGGCAACGATGCCACATCAAACACAAGCAATCCTGTTTTTTTGTACACCCAAACGATTGCAATTTGAAACATAATAATAATCAATAGATCGGGTAATGATTCGAAAACAAACGTGATTACTTTCACACGCTTTATCCATTTCCGAGGTAAGAGCATCGTAACAAACGTTAATAACCCTGCGAAAAACAACGCTAATAAAATAGCACTCATTACAATAATTAACGAATAAACCACCGTATCTGACAATAGGGGCATTAAAGGACGAATTGCTCCCTCAGTATTGTAAGTTATGTCTTGGGGGGTTAATAAACCTGTTACAACCTGTTGGACACTATCCAAATACCCTGACCAGTTCAAGATAAAAGAACCCCCTGAAGGCATTATTGTCGGAAGGCCGGACATAAGAATAATCCCGAAAACAATTAAGACAAAGCGTAGCAATTGATGTGCGACAAACACCATGATATCAACTCCCCTTTTATATCCCTTTTGCCCGATTAGTTATTTGAATGCTTCTCTTTATCTAACCACGTAATAAAATCCTGGTCCTTTGGTTTAACCCCCCGAAATAGATAGGTGCCTTCCTCTTCCCATTCCCAAATTCCTTTTTGGTCAAGGTTCTCAAAGACTGTAATATCGACTGTATAATCTCCCCAAGGCGCTCCAATTTCATCGATTGATTCCATTTCTTTATCTAAATAAAGCTCAGACCCTCTCCGAAACATTCCTTCAATTGTCGTTCTTATATTCGATTCATTTGCCGAGGGTTTTACTTGAATGCTCAAGAATAAATAATGATCTCTCTTTGAAATACTGACTTGGTGAATGATCTGATTATCTCGTTTAGCAATATGTGATATTCGATTTAGAAGTGGCAAGCTTGCAACGGCTTCCCGTTTTATTTCATGATCAGCAGTCTGTTCCTTAGGTGGTTGAAGGATGAAATTCACTGAAAAGATTAGTAAAAAAAGACACACGGTTAAACTGAGAACAGGCTTCAATACCCATATAAACTTTTCAAACCGGGAAGGTCTATCTTGTTTCCGGATTTGTTTCATAACTCTATCTTTTCTTTCCTCGGAAAAGCGTTTCTTTTGATAAACAGCCTTCTCCATAATCTTATCCAAGTTCTTCAGCTTATCTTCCATCAAAATCCGCCCCTTTTTCTAAGGAAGTACGTAACAACTTACGCGCCTGAAATAAGCGTGACTTTAATGTGGCAGTCTTTACGTTTAACATTAAGCTAATTTCCGATAAGGGCATTTCCTCTTGATAATAAAGGATAATGAGTTCTCTATATTTAAGCGGCAATTCAAGAATTGAGTTAGCCAGTTCATTGTATTCATCCTCAACAATTAACCAAAGCTCTGGTGTCTTATTATCTTGTTCTTGCTTAAACAGGGAAAAAGGATTCCCGAACCAAAGATTTCGATAAGACCAGCTCTTTAGATGATCCTTACAACGATTCACCGTGATTTTGTACAACCAGTTTTTCAGCGAACCTTCTCCGCGGAATGTTTCCAGCTTAGAGTAGCAGGTAATGAATACTTCCTGTACAATATCCTCTGCTTTTCCCCAGTCCTTTTCATATGTGTAGGCAAGTCTAGTAAGTCGTTCACCAAAATAATTCACGACTTCTTCCATAATCTCTTCTTTATGTAATCGTAAGCTTTCAAGGCTAAAGGTCTGTTTTTCTTGTAAAACCTGTCTAAAGTTCTCCATCGATTCTCCCTCCGTTCCACTTCCCTATTTTCGATGGTTGTTGGAACATCCCCTATTTATATAGACGATTTTGGTATCGAATGGTTGAAAATTTTTTGAACGTTTGAAATTTTTATACAACCTTTTAAAATTGTACCATAATGCAAAAGTCCTATTGAATGAATGAATTGGTTCGTAATGTTAGAATGGTGAAATTGATTGATTGTCCTAATAGTAATGTAGTTTCATTTTTATAAAGAAAGTATTTATCTTTTAAATGTATAAACGAAGGGACTGAGCTATAAAAGCGTCAGTCCCTCCTGTATTATCCAAATAATTTATAGTTCAGCTGAAAAGCTAGGTGCTGTTAAGCCTAATTCTTCAAAGACTGCACCGAATTTTTCTTCAAAGCCTGCGAATAATTCATCCGCTTCTTTTTGTGCTTCTTCATCTGCTTCAATCGTTACGTTTTCAGCACGAACCTCGTAGGATTTTGCTGCATCCTCAAGTGCTGCTTCGATATCTTCCTTATATTTATCAAGTTCAGCTGGCACTTCGATCGCACGGATAGCTTCTGCCGCCTTTGGTCCAGCTGCTTTAGCCGCTTCCATTAATGATGTAAGCTCTTCTTTTGAAGGTTTGTCCGCTGCTTCAGCTTCTGGATCATTGTAAGTTGCTTTTGCATCTACAAATTCACCAAATGGTTTGTTGTTTTCCTGAAGAACGTCAACAACTTCAGCCTGAAAGTTAAGTAACTCAGTTTTGAGATCAGCTTCTTCAGAACCTTTGCTTTCTTCACTGTCTTTTGTTTCTGTATTCTTGTCCTCACTCGCAGAATCCTCGGATTCCTGACTGCATGCCGCTGCAAATACAAGCATCAACAGCATCGCAAACATCAATAATTTTTTCATGATGTATTTCTCCCCTTTTTATCTAATAGTTGACAATTCAATCAGCATTCATAATATCTATCTAGAACTGCCTTTTGAAGTGCCTAATATAAAGACGAGTTATACACCATTTGGTTGCAAGGAAAATATAAAAAATTTCTATATTTTATAATATATTGAAAAAGGATGAACCTTGAGCGTTTTCCCATCAAACATAATGGTTGCGCAATTTGGTTCATCCCCGGTTGTTATTACTGTATTGCTTTTGAAAAGCTTGGTGGTAATAAATCAACGTCCTCAAAAACTTTACCCATCTTCTTTTCAAAGCTTACAAAAAGCTTGTCCGCCTCTTTTTGCGCTTTTTCATCTGGTTCAAGTGTTAGGTCTTCAGCACGAACTTCATAGGATTTTGCAGCGTCTTCAAGTGCCGCTTGGATTTCTTTTTTATATTGATCAAGTTCAGCTGGTACTTCAATGGCAAGGATTGCTTCTGCGGCTTTTGGTCCAGCTGCTTTTGCCTTTTTCATAAGTGATTGAAGCTCTTCCTTTGCTGGCTTTTCTTCAGCCGCTGCTTCAGGGTCATTTGCCATCATCTTACTGCTTTCAAATGCCGCGAACGGCTTATGCTGTGTTTGTAGTACATCAACAACTTCACTTTGGAAATCTAGCAAAGCAGACTTTATCTCTGTTTGATCTACTTTTTCTTCCTTTGCTTCTTCATCCTTCTTGGATCCGCTTGCATTATTCTCATTACTTCCACAAGCAGTCGTAAATAGGAGTAAAAATAACATTGAAAACGCTAGAAGTTTTTTCATTTGTATTGCCCCCTTTAGATGTAACCTAGCTTATTTCCAGTTTATCGAAAGCAAACAGGCATGTAAATTTGTTAGTTTTTTCTGCATGTTCCTAATTTTATGACTCTTTTGTTGAAGTACTTTCTTTACTGCTTCATAAAAAAAGAAGAACGCAATCCCTCTCATTGTTCAACCGAATAAATGATATGTTTTTTTCCTGTATTATAATAATGCGATTGTCTTAACGTTGAACAAACGAATAGGCAAGAGTTCACCTTCGTGAAAAACTCTTGCCTAATCCAACTATTTTCATATTGCTCGAGGGAATCTTAGTAGTATCCCCCGCCATACCCTCCACCATATCCAAACCAAGGATAATATGGGTAGTAGTATGGGTAACGAAATAATCTTCTAAAAAACCGATATGGGAAACGACGTCGGCGGTAACGGCGATATCTTCTTCTACGTCCACCATACCCATCATCATAGTCATCATCGTCGTCATCGTATCCATATTGCCTGTTTACTTGATCTCCATCCACTAGTTCAGGAACTAACATGGTCACACTTTCCCCATCGGTATCTGTAATAATACCATTCATCCATGAGCCATCTTGCATTTGTCCCATAACATGGTAGTCCTTATACTTTTCACAACGTGCTTTAATACCATCCCGTACAGGCTCGTGACCTCCCTGACCTTGGCGAGGACTGCCTGGAATTTTGTTGCTCAATTGAATATCCCTCCTTCTTCTTTTCATCGTTAGGATATTCACCCAGTTCGGAATATGTTAATGACTATTTGAATATAAGAAAAGCTCAAGCGCCCTGCTTAGTCACGAAGGTCACTGGAAGACCGACGAGGAGGCTCGGCCCAAACGAGTTCGGCCCTGCGTGGGAATATACATGAAGTACTNAAGCGCCCTGCTTAGTCACGAAGGTCACTGGAAGACCGACGAGGAGGCTCGGCCCAAACGAGTTCGGCCCTGCGTGGGAATATACATGAAGTACTTCAGTGTGTTGCCGCCGCAGGAGGCCTGAAGTGATCCAAGTGGTTGGGCGCTGAAGCTGGACATTACATCCATGCCGCAAACTTTTATACTTTCTTAACGTGTAAAAAAAGGATAAATGCTCATAATGAACAAATTATCCTCAAAAATTTCTATAATAATTACTTTTTTTATTGTAGGGAAATATGATAATGGAAACATTCGTCATCTTTTTCATATCCAATAGATTCATATAAACGTTGTGCGGTGTAATTATCTTTAGCCGTTTCAAGTGTTAATCCATTTGCACCAGTTTCTAAAGCGTATTCCTTTGCCTTTTGCATTAATGTTTTCGCTACACCTTTTCGTCTTACTGATTGATCTACATATAAATCATTTAGAATCCATCGTTTCTTCATAGCGACCGATGAAAAAGTTGGATAAAGCTGTACAAATCCTAGTGGTCTTAAACTATTTGTTTCAATTTCAACCGCCAACAAAATAACGGATTGATCATTTTTCATTCTCTCCTGAATAAACTTCTTGCCTTCTTCTACATTAGATGGCTGCCCATAAAAAACCCGATATTTATCAAAAAGCTCCGCAACTAAATCTAATTCATTTGAACTGGCTTTTATTACTTTGATGTTTTTATCTTCAGTCATATTCCACCTCCAAAAAAGGTAGCAATTGCTAGTATATATTAATATAAAGTGTTTTATAATGGCGGCCCCGGCAGGAATCGAACCTGCGACGCACGGTTTAGGAAACCGACGCTCTATCCACTGAGCTACGGGGCCAATTATTTGTCATCCCTATCCTATTATAATCACTTAAGACGCTCACGTAAATAAATATTAGGAAATTAATGTTCCACTTATGAAATGGACAGAGTGGACATATACATGGTACAAATACCGTCCTTACCTTATAAAGCTTGGTGTTTCGCCCTTTAACCTGTTTCACTCTACAAATGTTCACGTGTACGGATACCGAATTGGTACTCACCTCATATAATATAAAGAAAAGCTTATACTATAGACAATATTTACACTTTTTTAACGTGTAATAAAGGTAAAGATAGGTATAAAACAGAATAAGTAAAGCGAATACTAGTCATTTCTCGAGAGGGGTTGGATCCTTGAATAAGGTCTATATCTTGGACACAAACGTAATTTTACATGACCCTGCTTCACTATTTAAGTACGCAGGAAATGATGTGGTTATCCCTGCTGTGGTGGTCGAAGAAATTGATTCTAAAAAAAGGCTGCAAGATGAAGTTGGTCGGAATGCTCGGGAATTTGGCCGGCAATACAAAACCTTGCGTGAAAAGTACAAAGACCGGCTACACGAACCATTTCCACTTGACCACGGTGGAACATTGAACATTGAGCTCAATCACCGCTCATTTGAACATATTAAGAGTGTATTCAGCGAGGATTCGAATGATAATCGCATACTTGCTGTTGCAGTTAATATTGCCATCGAACAACCAAAAAGAGATGTCGTCTTGGTATCGAATGACATTTTATTAATCGCAAAATCTGACGCATTGACAAAGTCACTCAACAAACACAATTTCATGGCTCAGCTTTATGAGAATGATCGTCTAGTTGAGAGCTCCCTTACCATTCACAAAGGTTGCCACGAACTTCAGGTTTCCCCTGATTTAATTGATACTTTTCACACCGAGCACGCACTTCCCCTAACAGAGCTTGCCGAATATCTTCAAATTGATGTGCACCCACAAGATTTCTTATTGCTTAAAAGTAATACCGGCTCAAGCCAATCAGCAGTTGGACGGGTTCATAAGGTGACAAATAGACTCACCTTAAAACCATTCTTCTATATTGACGACGACCAATTTATTTGGGGCCTCCGTCCAAAAAACGTTGAACAACGAATGTTTCTGGAATTGCTCTTGGATCCTAAGGTTGAAATGGTTTGTGCTATCGGAAAAGCTGGAACAGGGAAAACCTTGCTTGCTCTTGCTGCTGCCCTACATGAAACACAAGACATGAAGCATTACACAAAGGTAACTGTTGCTCGACCAATTGTACCAATGGGAAAGGATATCGGATATTTACCAGGGGAAAAAGACGAAAAACTCCGTCCTTGGATGCAGCCAATCTTTGACAACCTCGAACAACTGTTTAATATTGATCCTGATGCCAATCGAAAGAATGATAAAAACGGGAATAGCCCAAGGATTGAAAAGGAAATTGAACAACTAAATATGGAAGTCGAAGCATTGACTTACATCCGTGGTCGTAGTATTCCAAACCAATTCATTATCATTGATGAAGCACAAAACCTTACAAAGCATGAGGTCAAAACAATTGTAAGCCGCGCCGGGAAAGGAACCAAAATTGTCCTCGTTGGTGACCCGGATCAAATTGATCATCCGTACCTTGATTCGGTAAACAATGGCCTAACCTATACGATTGAACGTCTAAAGACAGAGGAAGAGATTGGAATTATCCGACTGGCAAAGACGGAAAGATCCAATCTTGCTGAAAAAGCCGCTCGCTGGTTATAAAGGAAGAGACGCAGGAGTCCTCATGGGCTAAGATGACGGTCATCACCTATCTGATAAAGGTGATGACCTTACCCATCTTTTTTGCTTGTCAAGGCACTGTCGATATACCCTGCTATATGCTACAATAAAATTTGTCTATTTCGTACATAGGGAGGCACTTTTATGGAGAAAAACCCCTTCATTGCAGTCGAGGGCCCCATTGGAGTCGGTAAAACATCACTTGCAAAAGGAGTTAGTGAAGCTTTTGATTTTCACCTCTTAAAGGAAATCGTCGAAGAGAATCCATTTCTCGGTAAATTTTACGATGATATTGAAGAATGGAGCTTTCAGACTGAAATGTTTTTCCTCTGCAACCGGTTCAAGCAGCTTGAAGACATCGAGCAACTGTATTTGCAACATAGGAAACCGGTCGTGGCAGATTATCATATTTTCAAAAATAAAATCTTTGCAATGCGGACCTTGAAGGATCGACATTTTCAAAAATATATGCAAATTTTTGAGATTCTAACGAAAGACATGCCTTCCCCCAATATGGTTATATACTTAAAAGCAAATCTAGATACGTTATTACAGCGTATTTCTTTACGTGGTCGAGATGTAGAGAAAAACATCGATCCAAACTACTTACGACAGGTCTCAGCCGATTATGATGTATTCATGTATCAGTTCCAGAAGCTCCATCCCGAGATTCCTGTCCTTACGATCGATGGGGATGAGATTGATTTTGTGAACAATCGTGAACAGCTTGATACCATCTTAAGAAACGTTCAAGATACATTCCACAAAAAGGAAGTGAAACAATGAACGCCCGTGAAAAATTCAGCATTCCAAAAAATGCGGTCATCACTGTTGCTGGAACCGTAGGCGTCGGTAAATCCACAATGACAAACTCGATTGCTACCAACCTTGGATTTGCAACTTCGATGGAAAAGGTCGATACAAATCCTTATTTGGACAAGTTCTACAATGATTTCGAACGCTGGAGCTTCCATCTTCAAATTTATTTCCTTGCTGAAAGATTTAAAGAGCAAAAGCGGATGTTTGAAACGGGCGGCGGTTTTGTCCAGGATCGATCCATCTATGAAGATACTGGTATTTTTGCGAGAATGCATTATGAAAAGGGAACGATGACGAGTATTGATTATGAAACGTATACAAGCCTGTTTGAGGCGATGGTCATGACTCCATATTTCCCGCATCCTGATGTGTTGATATATATCGAAGGAAGCCTTCAGGATATTATTGATCGGATTAAGCTTCGCGGACGACCGATGGAACAGCAAACCCCAATTGCTTACTGGGAGGAAATGCATAAGCGTTATGAGAACTGGATTAATAACTTCACAACTTGCCCAGTTCTACGCGTAAACATTAACGATTATGATTTGAAAGAGGACCCTAAATCATTGGAAGTAATCTTAAAACGGATCGGAGAAACAATCAACGGTAATCGAAATTTACAACACGTATAATAGTACCCGTTGGTAAGTCATGAGCCCTTTTCTTTTAATTGAGAGGGCTACCCAATTTTGATAATTAAAATATCCCCTATACTCAATGTTTTAATTGTTCTAATTGATCAAAAAACGACGGAAAAGAAACATTAACTGATTCACTGTTATCAATAGATGTTTCACCATTTACGATACATGAGGCAATAGCAAGCATCATCCCAATACGATGATCACCATGACTGTCTACGAAATTGCCACGCAAGTTGGTCGTTCCTTGAATAACCATGCCGTCTTCTGTTGCTTCAATATCTGCACCGAGTTTAACTAGTTCATTAACAACCATATCGATTCGATTCGTTTCTTTCACTTTTAGTTCGCCCGCATCCTTAATAATGGTCGTTCCTTTTGCCTGGGTTGCAGCAAGTGCAATTATTGGAATTTCATCAATAAGACGTGGGATTGTTTCACCACTAATTTCAATCCCAGTTAACGAAGACGTTTTGATATGGATATCTGCATAAGGCTCGCTAACGTGCGTTTTGGTATTTGAAATCGTCATTTCTGCTCCCATTTCTTTCAGTACATCGAGAATACCCGTTCTTGTCGGATTTATGCATACCTTTTTAATTGTGATATGACTATTTGGCACAATGGCACCGGCTACCAAGAAAAAGGCAGCAGATGAAAGATCACCCGGAACTTCAATATGGGTTGCTTGCAATTCTTGTTTTCCTTCCAAAGATACGGTCAATCCATCTGCAACTAAGTGACATCCAAACGCTCGAAGCATGCGTTCAGTATGATCACGAGAAAGCATCGGTTCGGTTAAGGTAGTTGTGCCTTCTGCTTGCAAGCCTGCTAGTAAGACAGCAGATTTTACTTGTGCACTCGCAACTGGCGAAACATAATTAATCCCTTTTAGATTTCCACCCCGAATGCTTAAAGGGGTATAACAACCTTGTTCTCGACCATCTATAATCGCCCCCATTACTTTCAGAGGTTCTGTAACTCTTTGCATGGGTCGTTTTGCGATCGAATCATCTCCAACCACACAAGAGAAAAATGGAGTATTTGCTAACATTCCGAGTAACAAACGACATGTAGTCCCCGAGTTTCCAACATTTAAGATTTCATTGGGTTCCTGAAGGCCTTTTATTCCTTTTCCAAAAATTTCAACATGGTCATTTTCCTGCTCGATTTTTACACCTAATTGCCGGAAACATTCAATAGTACTTAAACAGTCCTCCCCAGGTAAAAAGCCATCTATCACTGTTTTTCCATGGGCAATAGACCCGAACATAACTGCTCTATGTGAAATGGACTTATCACCTGGAACACCGATAACTCCTTTTAGTCCTTTACCATTTGCCATGACACTCATCATATCCATTTATATCCCCCTACATCGTCGTATACGTTTGGTAATCATGATTTTCGAGACACACCTTAGCTTTTCGGTGATCTTCTTCAGTGTTAAAGCTCAATCTCAAGACTCCAAATACATCTTCTCGTGCCTCTATGATCCGTATATTTGTGAGGCTGATATTTTCTTTTGCTAACAAGGTTGTTACATGAGAAATGATTCCCACATGGTCGATAACATCTACATATAAATCATGAAACGCGATAATAGCGCCTTTTGAGCTCGTAGGCATGGAATCTCGAAACTGCTTAGCACTCAAAAAATATTCATAAATGTCTTCGCTGTCTCCATTCGCAACTAATGTCCTCACATCATTCATTTCCATCATCCATTCGTCCAACAGAGTCAGAATAATTTCTCGGTTATGCCTGACAATATCCCTCCACATAGATGGGCTGCTTGAAGCTATCCTCGTAATATCCCGAAAACCACCGGCAGCTAGACGGTTTACAAGCTTATTTTGTTGCGCATGATTCTCAACTTGTCGGACAAGGCTTGCAGCCATGACATGTGGAAAATGACTGACAATACCAGTGACTAAATCATGTTCATGAGCATCCATCGTTTGAAAATTACCTTTCGTACCATTTAACCAATTTTTCAGTTCATCTATCTTTTTTGACGGTGTTAAAGGCAGGAGTGTCAGGATATAAAAGGCATTTTCGAATAAATGGACCTTAGCACTTCCAACACCAGTTTTGTGTGAACCTGCCATTGGATGCCCACCTATAAATACAATACCTTTTTCGTGTAATCGTTCTGCCTTTTTCAGAATGTGTACTTTTGTACTGCCGACATCTGTTATAATCACATTTGGTTTGAACTGATACCCTTCAAATACCTCCAATAACCTTTTTGTTTCTTCAACAGGTGTAGCAAGGATAATTAAATCGGCTTTTTCTGCTTCAGCACGTATGTCTAAAGTGAAATCGTCAATTACTTCAAGTCTTTTGGCAAGCTTACAATGTTCAAGGTTAAGGTCGTATCCGATCAGCACAGCATCATGCTCCTTTTTTATCGCAAGCGCTAGTGATCCTCCTATCAAACCAACTCCGATCAACAAAACACGTCTCTTCACTGTCTCGTTCTCCTTATGATAAAAGTCTTATTTGTGATGCATCTTCTACAAGTATTTGTTTTAAGACTGAAAGATGACCCTCATTTTCTTCTTCAGTGCCTATTGTTATTCGAATACCATCCCTAATAGGACGTACAATATAACCTCTCTGTAATAAATATTGAAAGACTTCTTGTTGGCTCTTCTCTGTCTTGATAAAAATGAAGTTGCCTTGTGATGGATAATAATCGATGTTGTATTCGTTACAAAATGTGTAGTATTGTTGTAGGCCATTTTTATTTACCAACGAGCATCTCTTTACGAATTCATCGTCTGCTAAAGCTGCCTGTGCCGCAATTTGTGCGATACTATTTGTATTGAACGGAAGACGAGCAACCTCGAGCTTACTCATAAGATCTTCATGACCAATCGCATAACCGATACGTAACGATGCAAGGCCATACCCTTTTGAAAAGGTCCGTAAAATTAGCAGGTTTTCATACTTATTGATGAGTTCCATTGCGTCTGGGTAGTCGTTTGCGGTTACGTACTCATAATAAGCCTCGTCTAGGACGACAAGTGTATCTTTCGGAATATGTTTCATAAAGCTCTTTATTTCCGTGTCACTTACATACGTACCGGTTGGATTATTTGGATTACAGATCCAGACGATACTTGTTTGTTCATCAACAACCTTTTGCATTCCCACTAAGTCATGGCGTCCTTCTTTAAGCGGGACCTCGCGGATTTCTGTATTTTCAATGACTGCATGATGACGGAACTGAGGAAAGGTAAGTGATGCCATGACGACATTGGTTTCAGGAGATAATAATGATCGACTAATCATTTGAATCATCTCGTCTAAACCACTGCTAAACAGAAGCTGGTTTTGTTGTACACCTAAATGGTCTGCAACCTTTCCTCTCAAAAGTTCAGCACAACCATCCGGATAACGTGAATAGTGAGAGAAAGAACGTAATGCTTCTGATACTTTCTCAGAACAGCCAAAGGGATTTTCATTTGATGCAAGATTCACAATTTTTGTTAGGCCAAATTCCCTTTTTACCTCTTCAATCGATTTGCCCGGGTCATAAGCGTTTAGTGACAACAACTGTTTTTTAACTTTCATCACATCTCCACCTTTGCTCATTTTTTTAAAGAATCAGGTTAAATAGACAAGTATCAACTATTAGAATCGATGAACTCATGTAATGTCTCTTTAATTGACTCATCCGAAATCTCAACCAACTGCATACAGCCAATTTCCTTCAGTAGTACCATTCGTATAGTGCCTGATTTCGTTTTTTTATCTCTTTTCATTCTTTCAAGGAGTTGTTCCGCAGTTAAGTGTGCAGGCAGCTTTGGATAGCCATAACTTTCGAACCACGTTTTCTTCTCCACAAATTGCAAATCTTTTTGAAAGACTTTTTCGCTTAGAAGGAGGGCAAATTGCATTCCAATTGCTATAGCATCTCCGTGAGTTATGCTTCCATAACCTAACTCTGCCTCAATAGCATGGCCCAGCGTATGACCAAAGTTAAGATGGGCGCGTACACCTTGCTCCGTTTCGTCTTGAAAAATAACGTTTGCTTTTACACTTATCGCTTTTTTTAAGGCTTCGTGCAGCTTTTCATGTTGTAGGTCGTTAAGAGAATGAACATTCATTTGGAGCCATTCAAAAAAGTTTTGTTTACTAATAAATGAATGCTTGATCACTTCTGCAAATCCCGAACGCCATTCTTGTTCAGGCAGCGAGTCTAAAAAGGATAGATTATAAATAACTGCTTCAGGTTGATGGAATACCCCAATCATATTCTTACCAAGTGGGTGGTTGATCGCAACCTTTCCCCCTACCGCACTATCATGTGCTAATAGTGTAGTAGGTATCTGAATAAATCGAATGCCCCGCATGTAGGTAGCAGCTATAAAACCGGCGAAGTCCCCAATCACACCTCCACCAAAAGCTAACACCAACGAATTTCTATCAAGGCCACATTCTAAAGCATACGTTTGACAAGCGTAATAATTTTCAAAGGACTTTTGTTCCTCACCCGCTGGAATCACAAATTGAAAAACGTTTTTATCATTGGGGATGCACGATTTTACATGATTCATATAATGATTGGATACGACTGAATCCGAAATAATAAAAATGCTTGAAGCCGCTGGTGTAAGGTCTGAAATCAATGAGCTCAGAATATGGATAGAATCATTTCCCAAATAAAGGGGATACTGTTTTGATTTTGTCTGAATAGCTAGGGTCTCCATTAAAACAACCTCGATTGGTTTCTATGTTGTTTAACATTACCTTTGATCACTTCCATCTGGTCACTACCGAACTGCTCAACTAAAGCTTTCGCAAGTTCCCATGCAACAACTGCTTCTGCAACAACACTAGCAGCCGGAACAGCACAGCTATCAGAACGTTCTATGCTTGCTTTAAATGGCTCCTTGGATTCAATATCCACACTTTGAAGTGGTTTATACAATGTTGGAATGGGCTTCATCACCCCTCGGATGACAGCTGGCATACCTGTGGTCATTCCACCTTCAAAACCTCCAGCGTTGTTCGTTCTTCTCCTATACCCATCCTCTTCGCTCCATAAAATTTCATCATGAACCAGACTTCCTGGATTACGTGCAGCGTCAAAGCCAATTCCAATCTCAACACCTTTAAACGCGTTAATGCTCATAATGGCAGCTGCAAGGATTGCATCCAATTTACGGTCGTAATGAACATAACTCCCCACTCCGATCGGCATCCCAACTGCTACTACTTCTACGACACCGCCGATGGAGTCCCCATTTTCCTTCGCTAAATCAATGGCTTTCATCATTTTGACTTCAGCTTCTTTATCGGTACATCGAACAGGGGATTCTTCCGTTATACGCTGTAATTCTTCGAGCGATTCATAGGATTCAAGTTTGGCTTTAATCCCGCCGATCTCCACGACATGCCCGATAACTTTGACACCTAGTTCTGCAAGAATTCGCTTGGCAACGGCACCTGCTGCTACTCTCGCAGTTGTTTCCCTGGCTGAAGAGCGTTCTAAAACATTCCTCATGTCCCGGTGCCCATATTTAATCGCTCCATTTAAATCAGCATGCCCTGGTCGAGGCCTTGAAATTTGTCGTTTCATTTCCTGTTCCTCTTCATCATCCAGCGGCTCTGCACCCATAATTTTTGTCCAATGTTGGTAATCTCGGTTTTCAATTGAAAGAGTAACAGGAGACCCTAATGTCAATCCTTGGCGAACCCCACTTAAAATGTTTACTTGATCTCGTTCAATTTGCATTCTTCTACCACGGCCGTATCCTTTTTGCCGACGGGCTAATTCAGTATTAATTTCTTCTGCTAGTAGTGGTAAGCCCGATGGAACGCCTTCGATAATAGTCGTAAGCTGTGGTCCATGTGACTCGCCTGCCGTTAAATATCTCATGCCTACACCCCTATCCTTCTCTTAAATTAGTAAAGAAAACTTAGCTAGCACCAAGCTCCACATCGCTGGTGATCGCCTTGGTTGCACTATTTTATACTTTCTAAATGTAAAAAAATCGCCCCTGCTAAATTAGCAGGGACGATTTTAATCGCGGTACCACCCTCATTACGGAACTATTCCGTCTCTCATTCATATAACGGCATAACCGTCCTTCTCTACTACTTGAGTTGAAGTGAATTCATAAACTCAGCTAGTGACAAAGCCGCTCGAGGGGCGAAATTCATGCTTATCTTTGTGCTGATTTGCACCATCCATCAGCTCTCTTTAAAAAACAGTGAGATAAACATTACTTGATCCTGTCATCGCATTTACGTATTTGATATTAATATCCATTTTTAACACCTTAAGCCCCGGTTGTAAAGGGAAAAATTAAATATTTCGAAAAAAACTTTATTGTATCCGCTTACAATGCTAATTTACTAGCCTTTTTAGTTTTACGAATGAAATTCACTTAAAAATTTCTTGTTGACATCATCGCATTTGTTGCTTTAAAGTCTTAAACAATATTCAAAATATTTTATGCGTGTAAAAAAAGGAGTGGAGTAATGTTGTCAAATGAATTAGATGTGCTGCGGGCAGAGATCGAAGAAATGAATTTGAAGATTTTAGATCTGCTAAACCAACGAGGAGAAGTTGTACAGAAAATTGGCAGAATTAAAGAAATGCAGGGTGTAAAACGTTTTGATCCTGTTCGTGAACGCCGCCTTTTGGACTTGATTGCTGAAAACAATGATGGACCTTTTGAAACCTCTACTCTTCAACATATTTTCAAAAATATTTTCAAAGCCAGTTTAGAGTTGCAAGAGGAGGATAACCGAAAAGCACTTTTAGTATCACGGAAACGAAAACCGGATAACACGGTAATCAATATTAAAGGCGAATTAATTGGGGATGGCAACCCGAACTTTGTTATGGGTCCATGTGCCGTTGAGAGCTATGAACAAGTTCGACTTGTGGCTAAGGCAATCAAGGACCAGGGATTAACGTTAATGCGCGGTGGTGCTTTTAAACCAAGGACCTCTCCATATGATTTCCAAGGACTCGGGTTTGAAGGATTAAAGATTTTACGTCAAGTGGCCAATGAATTTAACCTTGCAGTGGTAAGTGAAATATTGAATCCTAATGATCTTGAACTAGCACTGGACTATGTAGACGTGATTCAGATCGGTGCGCGAAATATGCAGAATTTTGATTTATTAAAAGCAGCTGGATCTGTCAATAAACCTGTATTATTAAAGCGAGGTTTGTCGGCGACGATTGAAGAATTCATGTATGCCGCAGAATATATTATCGCAAAAGGAAACGACCAAATCATTCTATGTGAAAGAGGCATCAGAACCTACGAACGTGCAACAAGAAACACACTTGATATCACAGCAGTACCTATTCTCAAACAAGAGACCCATTTACCTGTAATGGTTGATGTTACTCATTCAACTGGACGAAAAGACCTCTTGTTCCCTGCTGCTCAGGCTGCACTTGCTATAGGTGCTGACGGAGTCATGGCTGAAGTTCATCCTGACCCTGCTGTAGCATTGTCTGATTCCGCTCAACAAATGGATATTCCGGAGTTCAATGACTTCATGCAAAAAATAAAATCGACTCGTCTTGTTCATTCATAAGGAAAGCGCAAGCGCCCTATTCATGTGTGATAAAGAAAACTAAGGTTACCGCCAAACTTTCCAGGCGGTAACCTTAGTTATATTTGTATTTAAATTTTATACATTCTTACCTTATAAAAAAAATCCGTTACCTAGTAACGAATTTTAGTTTCATACAATCTCCGTTGTATTATGCGCTGTGATTTATAAAAATGGAGGAGGTAGAGGGATTCGAACCCCCGCAGGCTGTTACGCCCCTGGCGGTTTTCAAGACCGCTCCCTTCAGCCAGACTTGGGTATACCTCCGTACTGACAAAGAAAATTGTATCATCGATTTGACGGGTCGTCAACCTTATTTCGACTTTTTTTTCGTTAAGAAAGTATAAAAATACTTTCTATAGTATAAGTACAACTAAGGCGATCGCCAGCGCTAAAGCTTGGCGCTAGCCGAGTTTTCTTTATCAGTAGCCTACTTTCTTACTTGAAGAATAAGAATCAGGCATCCTCAAAGCTTAAAAGAGTACTATGAAGACCCCTGATTCTCTACCGATTTAAGCTTCTTAACCGATGATTTCTTTATTCCCCATATAAGATCGTAACACTTCAGGGATTACTACTGTTCCGTCCTCTTGTTGATAGTTTTCAAGGATTGCAGCAACCGTACGGCCAATAGCAAGTCCAGATCCGTTCAATGTGTGCACAAACTCTGGCTTCGCTTTCGGTTCAGGACGGAAACGAATATTCGCTCGTCTTGCTTGGAAGTCTTCGAAGTTACTGCAAGAAGAAATCTCACGGTACGTATCATAGCTTGGCAGCCATACCTCGATGTCATACTTTTTTGCTGCTGTAAAACCAAGATCCCCCGTACACATGCTCATAACTCGATAAGGTAGTTTTAAAAGCTGTAATATTTTTTCTGCGTGCCCTGTCAATGTTTCTAAAGCGTTGTAAGAATCTTTTGGTTTTACAAAGTGTACTAATTCTACTTTATTGAATTGATGTTGACGAATTAATCCTCTGGTATCCCGTCCTGCGGATCCAGCTTCAGAACGAAAACATGCACTATATGCGACATAGGTTTTTGGAAGATCCTCTAACGTTAAAATTTCGTCCCGATGTAAGTTCGTTACTGGTACTTCTGCAGTCGGTATTAAGAAGTAATCTTCCTCACGAATTTTAAAAGCGTCCTCTTCGAACTTAGGAAGCTGCCCTGTTCCTGTCATGCTTTCACGATTAACAAGGTATGGTGGCAGGATTTCTGTATACCCATGCTGATCCTCATGGAGGTCCATCATAAAGTTAATCAATGCCCGTTCAAGACGTGCTCCAAGCCCTTTGTAAAAAGCAAAACGGCTTCCCGTTACTTTTCCTGCGCGCTCGAAATCAACAACATCAAGTCCAACGGCAACTTCCCAATGAGGCTTTGGTTCAAAATTAAACTCACGGATGTCTCCCCATTTACGATCTAGAACATTATCCTCCTCTGTCTCTCCAATTGGAGAACTATCGTGAGGAATATTCGGAATTGTCAACATGATGTTTTTTAAGTTTTCTTCCACATCTCGTAGCTCATTATCATATGCTTTAATCGTTTCGCCGACTTCACGCATCTCTTTAATAAGATCGTCTGCATCTTTCTTTTCACGCTTAAATTCAGCAACTTGTTTAGATACATTGTTTCGTTTGCTTTTCAGAATCTCTGTTTGATTGATTAATTCACGGCGCTTTGCATCAAGCTCTTTAAATTGATCAAGACCAGAAAAATCTTCGCCTCGTTTTGATAGCTTCTCTTTTACCTCATCAAAATGTTCCCGGACAAATTTTAAATCCAACATGATTATCCCTCCTTTTAAAAAATAAAAAAACCCTCATCCCTTCTCAAAGAAGGGACGAGAGTTTACCCGCGTTGCCACCCTGGTTGTACCACTATTCCTTAAAGAAAAGTGATACCACTCTTGTAATATAACGGTTACAAGTCGAAATAACTTACTTAGGCATCAGTACCTGTTCAGTATTTTACTCAAGGATGGATTCACAGGTTTCTTTCACCGATTCACACCAACCATCGGCTCTCTTTGAAAAGAAAGACTGTTACTAATTCCTATCAACGTAATAAATTGAAAATTGTGTTAGTAGTACTTTACACTATTACGAAATTTTATGCAACTGTTCATTCGATTCTTCAATCATTTTGACAAAATACGCGTGCATTCGATGATCGTCCGTCAATTCAGGATGGAAAGCACAGGCAAGAAAAAGTCCCTGTCTTGCCGCGACAATTTTATCCTGGAATGAGGCAATAACCTCTACACCATTGCCTACTGATTCAATATAAGGGGCACGAATAAATACCCCGATATAACTCTCTTCCTCAAGTCCTTGAACCGTTAACGCCACTTCAAAGCTTTCACGCTGACGACCAAAACCATTACGATGAACCTTCATATCCATAACTTCAAGATGTCCATGATCTTGACCTGAGATTTCCTTTGCCATCAAAATCATGCCTGCGCATGTCCCAAATACCGGTTTCCCTGATTCAGCAAAATTCTGTAACGGCTGAAACATCTCGTATTTATCGATCAAGCGGCGCATTGTTGTGCTTTCGCCACCAGGCATCACAAGGCCATCGATCTCCTGTAAATCTTCCATACATTTAACGATTTTAACTTTTGCTCCACTAGCTTCAAGAGCCTTCGCATGTTCGCGAACTGCTCCCTGAAGGGCAAGAATACCAACTGTGATCATTCCTGATGTCTCCTTTATCGACTCTTACCAACCACGTTCTTGCATACGCTCAGATGGGTGTAGAGAAGAAATTTCGATCCCTTTCATTGCAGTTCCAAGACCTTTTGATATACTCGCAATTAATTCATAATCTTGATAATGCGTTGTCGCTTCAACGATTGCACGTGCGAATTTTTCTGGATTATCGGATTTGAAAATTCCTGAACCAACGAATACTCCGTCAGCACCCAATTCCATCATCAATGCTGCATCTGCTGGAGAAGCTACTCCACCTGCTGCAAAGTTTACGA
>NZ_JANHJQ010000043.1 GCF_024609785.1 Pseudalkalibacillus decolorationis | reverse complement strand
TATCCATTGTCGAAGCTACGAGTAAAAGTGAACATATACGATCTTAGAAGCGAATTAAGCTATATTCTGTAAATGATGATGGAGAAGAGCCGTGTGCGGGAGTACCGCTCGCACGGTTCTGTGAGGGGGGCGGAGCACAATCCATAATGGAAAGGCTCCCTCCTACTCGACAATACTTTCTATAGTATAAGTTCAACTACGGCTCTGACTTCGCCTAAAGGCTCGGCAATCGCCGAGTTTTCTTTATTTTGGTTTCTACATATTGTATTAAATAAGAGCTAGTAGTTTTCTCGTTAAATCCCCTATAATTAATCCGAATTAGCAGCATAACTTACCTCAGCAGCAGCACGAATTCCGGATTCGACACCACCTTCAATCCAACCGTGAAATGATGAAGTATGTTCACCAGCAAAGTATATATGGCTTTCAGGCTGCTTAATCGCTTCACTTAAGTCGGAAATTTGATTCGGTTTAAATAGTGTAAAACACCCTCCGGAAAATTGGTTGAGAGACCAACTATAAGTGGTCCCATTCATAAATTTCTTATATACTTTTGGTCCATGTACGATGGATAAATAATCAAGCGCCTGTCTTATTTGTGTTTGTTCGGGTTGAGAGCTCCATAAAATAGCATTATCACCCCACGAGTAACTTGAAAGCACGACACCAGGTCCGGGTTGATGGACTCCATTGCTAGGGTAATAAGCGGTTTGCGTAGGTTGGTCTGTTGTAAAATTACCGCCAAACAGTTGCTCATCAAACCAAAATTTGTTTTTAAATTCAATGCCAATTTTAACTGAAGGGACATACTTAAGAGATCTGATCGCATCCCACTTCTGAAAAGAAAACGTATCATAAGGCACCACTTTAACAAACTGAAAAACAGAAAATGGTATAGTAGTAATAATTCGATCTGCTGAAAAACAACTTAATTTTCCTGTATCCGGATTCCGGGTTGAGACGGTTAACCCTTCCGCATATTTATGAATTTGCGTTACCTTTTGCCCCATATAGATATTTGGTCGAAGGTAAGCAAGGAATGATTTCGGTAATCGGTCATTTCCACCAAGGATTTGATAAAACTTTAAGTCCTCTTCAAATAAACTAGCAACAATATCTGTGAGTATGTCAACAAAGGATAACTCTGGGAATCCTTCAATCCCAAGCATAACAGATATCATACGTATCGCTTCGGGACTTAATGACTTGCCTAAAGGGTTATATCTTAAAAATGAACCGAATGAATAGCGGTCATATTCACGACGCAATTTCTCTTGTTCAGCTTTTGTTGAATTTTCATACAAGTCAAAAAAAGGCTGGACTGCTTCTTTAAAAAGTTCGATTGCTGTCTTACCTCTTTCATCCTCCTGTACTGGGAAGCGTAAAATATCGGGATTTTCTTCATAAAGAAAACGTCGTACTTTTACCCCATTAACATAGATCCAATCAAACTCAGTACTATTAATAAATGGCTGGACCGGTAAGTTAAACTTATTAATATAAGCAAACGTTAATAGATGTTTATCTGGGATACGCATTGCCCCTGCATCCATATAGTTTCCTTGTGAAAAAGGTTTTCTGATCGTGTATACTCGGCCACCGATTCTTGTGTTACCTTCCAAGATCGTAACATGATGACCTGCAGCCTTTAACAAGGAACCCGAGACTAGACCAGATATTCCTGCACCAAGTATTACAATTTTTTGCGGATTTTGTGTGGGTGGCAATCCATTATTTATAATTGAAAGCATTTCTTTTGGGTATGTTGGAGTAGGAGATGGAGTACCATTAACTCCTCCTTTAAACACCATACGTATCCCCCCTTCCTAACTAATTTATTTTCCATAAAACGGATTTATGATTATTAGGCAGGGGAGATTAGTGAGTAATCCTAGCGTATAGTTAATTGTTCTCGGGAAAATTCCGTTCTGGTCAGAATGGGGGGGTATCTTACTAAACATCATGGGAAAGGAGGATTTGGATGGGGACAGGAAAATATATTGCAGCTGTATTTATCGGTTCGTGCTCTTATGGAATTTTATCAACAATTGTCAAGTTTTCCTATGAACAGGGGATTAGTCCGAGTATAGTTATCGTCTCTCAATTTGTAATCGGTTGGATTTTAATGCTTTCTTTACAACTTCTAATAACCAATCAGCCAAGACTTAGGATGAAGCAGGCGATGCTTTTGATGCTAGCTGGAATTCCTACGGGTTTGGTTGGTGTTTTTTATTATTTAAGTCTTGCTCGTTTAGATGCTTCAATTGGGATTATCCTATTGTTTCAATTTGCTTGGCTGGGCGTTTTACTCAACAGTATTGTGAAAAAGGTGCTTCCATCCAAGAAGACCATCATCTCGCTAGTTCTATTAATCCTTGGGACCGTTCTTGCGAGTGACATAGGCGGGAATTTTAATTTAAATCCTTTAGGTGTGATCTTAGGTCTATTAGCCGCCGTATCCTATACGTTATTTGTTTTTTTAAATGATAAGTTATTGCCGGAATTACATCCAGCGCAAAGAAGCTTTTACATGGTTTCAGGAAGTTTGATTACTGTGTTGGTCGTTTTTGCGTATCAGTTATTTGATATCATAAATCAGGGACATATCCAATTTTCATGGACAAATAGCATCTTTCTTGGACTTTTTGGAGTCGTTATCCCACCATTTCTCTTTGCTTATGGTATGCCGCATATTGGGTCTTCAATGGGTAGTATATTGGGTGCTGCGGAATTACCAGTTGCTGTTATTTGTTCTATTTTCATATTAAATGAACAAGTTACTGTGCTTCAGCAACTCGGTGTTTTAATCATCTTTTTAGCAATTATAATAGCAAATGTTCGTTTTGCTAAAAGAAAAACAATACAAGAATTATGAAATCAATAACTTTTTTGGTTTGAGACAAGCTCAATTCAGACATCCTATAACTATAAGGTGATGTAAAGTCATGGGATGTTTCGAGAAGGTCATTCTGAAAGGGGAAATGGGAATGGAACCAGAAAAGGCGATTGCATTGATGCTCCAGTTTGGGATGTACACAATTGGAGTCATTACCGTGACCATTCTTATCATTAGGGTGTTAAATTAATCGGACACATGACAAACAACCGTTGATGAGCCTACTTCAGGCTCTCTTTTTTTTTCTATAAAAAAATGATTTCCCCTCGTTCTTCTCCTTTCAAAACCTTTTCAGGTTGCAAACCGTTAAAGGAATGCAACCTGAAAAAGGAAAAAACGAATGGACAGCTTGCGATCTTCATTATTCTCATGATAGGTCCTTACGTCGTCTAATTATTATGAAGAAATAGGATAAAAAATTATAAGAAAAAACATGTATATTTTCCTGAATTTTACTCATTCTAAAGGAGAATAATTTTCAGGAGGGATACACATGAATTTCAAATGGATTAAAGAGGCTAAACTTCTTCTTGTCGCTAGTGCATTCGCAATACCCCTTGTAGGTTGTAACGCAAATGATGATAACAACCAAAACGCAGAGGAAAATGGTGTGGAAACACAAGACATTGGTAATGAGAACATTAATGAAGATAATAATGGGATGGTAAATGACGATGATGGCAATAACGGAAACGGTAACAATGCTAACAATGGTGCTAATGGAAATAACCGTTATGAGGTAGCGGATAAAGCAGCAAACAAAGTAGAAGCTCTACCAGAAGTAGGGGATGCTACAGTGCTTGTAACAGATGAAAATGCTTATGTTGCGGCACAGCTTCAAAACAACAAAGAGGGAGAAGTTACGCAGGAAATGGAAAAGAAGATTTCCGATCAAGTTAAGTCAGTCGATCCCGACGTTAACAATGTATATGTCTCTACGAACCCGGACTTTTTGGATCGGGTCAACAATTATGTATCAAAGGTGGATGAGGGCAAACCAGTAGAAGGTCTTGGAGAAGAAATTGGTGAAGCGATTCGTCGTGTCTTCCCGAATCAACGATAAGTTATAACAACTTAGTTAAATTGAAAAAAATGAAATGAAGGAGCTTCCTCAAACGGTTCATTACAGAACTTATTTGAGGAAGCTCCTTATTCTTTACAAGTAATAACGTTTTGCATGGATGTAATGTTAGCTCCAGCATATTACCTCGTTAATCACTTAAGAACTTCGTCAGCAACGAGTTGGAACGACTTCAATTTATCTTGAAAGTCATAGGTAATGGTAACAAGCATAATTTCATCCGTTTGATAGGCCTCGCTTAATTGAAGAAGTTGTGCCATCACTTGAGGAGGTGTCCCGACAACCATTCGTTTTCGGTTCTCTTTTATACGTCTCATTTCATATGAGCTGTATTGGTAAGCAGCAGCCTTTTGTGGACTAGGTGTCCCAGAAGACTTCATCCCCTGTTCGATCATCAATAGGGTTAAGTCCATACTTGAAGCTACGAATTCTGCTTGTTCTTCAGTTTCGGCACATATCACAAAAACAGCAACCATATTCTTTGGTTCGGATAAAAGCTTGGATGGTGAAAAGTGTTCACGATAAAGCTCTGTATAGTCAGGGCCGCCATCACCATTAATAAATTGAGCAAATGTATAAGGTAATCCCTTTTCAGCAGCCAATAAGGCGCTTGAAGGACTTGAACCTAGTATCCAAACATCAGGAGTTGTTTGTAAGTTTGGTGTGGCTTTTAACCCTGTAAAGCGATGGCCTTCATCGAGGGTACCATGTAAATAACCGATCAAGTCATCGATGTGTTCAGGAAATTGTTCGACTGTTCTTCTAGATTTCCCTTCATTTAACGCCATCGTTGCAATTGGCATACCACCCGGGGCTCTACCTAATCCAAGATCAATTCTATCAGGGTTCAATCCTTCTAAAACCTTGAAATTTTCCGCCACCTTATACGGGCTATAATGTGGAAGCATAACGCCACCGGAGCCTACACGGATTTTATTTGTTTTTGCGGCCAAATGTGCAATTAATACTTCTGGTGAAGACCCCGCTAAACTGTTTGTATCGTGATGCTCAGATACCCAAAACCGCTCGAAGCCAAGCTTTTCTACACTCTGCGCAAGTTTTACTGTATTATCTAATGCCTCTTCTGAAGTCATTCCCTCGGCAATCGGTGATTGATCCAGTACACTTAATTTTATGTTCAAAACGTACATCTCCTCTAGAAAAAGATAAAAGTCTCAAAAACAAATCCCTAACCAAATGCTTAAAGGTTATTATCAAACAAGCTTTAAAAGATGTCCATTAACTTGCATCTAAATGGAAAAAAGTTTCAAAGGATTCCGGATAGCTATGGAGAAATTTTTAGAGACGACGTTAGAGAGAGTGATGAAAGTCTTGTAATAAACAAATGGGGTGATAAAAATGGACAAGGAACTTTTAGCTGACTTTGATCAATTCTTCGAGATGTATAAAACAAATTGGCGTAACGGTTCACTAGAGGCCATGAAAAGTGCAATGTCATCTACGTATGCAGCTAGAGAGGTTCGAGTGTCAAATATTCAAGACGATATAGAGGATTTTGGCTTTAAGGATGCAAAACAAGGATGGAAACAAGCATTTGACTATTTTTCAGATAAAACAGTAGATTGGACGTTCATTGAAGTAAACAAAGTCCCACTTAGAATCAATGAAGTGTTGGTTATGTTCTGGGTATGGCCGACCGTAAATGGAGAGGAGTCCAAAACCGCTCATCTTTATGTGGATACGTTTCGTAAGGGAAAGGATTGGAAGCTGCTCCGAAGTTATATTGAAGCAAGTGTCCCACTTACGAATTTGCAGAATAATGGTTAAGTCAATTAGAGGATGTTCAAAAAGTCCGGTAAAAATAGCTGTCGAATTACTTCGTTGCTCGATCTCTCCGGACTTGCACAGGACGTGCTGACTTCGATGTTTTCACAGGACGTGAAGTAGTTAGTCGAAGTTCCATATGTACCTGCGTCTACAAGCGTGTCCATGGAAGTAAGCTTCCTCGGTACAACTCGTAGTATTTATGCAAGTACCGCTCGTCGTTCCGGTCCTTGAGATTTTCGCGTCTCGAACTTCTCGGCTCTTTTTGTCCTCCTTTTTGAACACACACCTTATAGAGGAGGAAACACAATGTTATTCACAGGTTCAACGGTTAAATTACGCAAAATGACTCAAAAAGATCAGGGGGATTATTTTCGTTGGCAAAATGACATGGAAATTGCTCCGCTTGTTAATCCATTCATAGACTTGAAGTCAGTGGAGGAAGTCGAGGAGAATTTCAAGAATATGCTACACGACTCAAACCGAAAGAATTATATTATTGAACATACTGATAACGGAAAAGCGGTTGGGTATCTAGGGCTGTTCAACATTAATCATTATCATAAAAATGCTGAATGTTATATTGCGATTTGTGAACCTGATTACCACGGCAAGGGAATTGGATACGAATCAATGCAAATCCTGATGGAGTATGTGTTCATGGAAATGAATCTGCATAGACTTTCCCTACGGGTTTTTGCGGAGAATACAAAGGCGATTCGTTTATACCAAAAGCTTGGCTTTGAAAAGGAAGGACATTTTCGAGAGACGAGATTTCATAACGGTAAATGGCAAGATTCCAACATTATGGCCATTTTACAGCAAGACTATCATTCTAAACTTTCTGGAAACTAATGTTGATCCAGCCAATATTGATATCGTTACAAGAAAAAGCTAATATGTAAATATATAACATTAAGTTCTAATATATTGTAATTAAATAAATAATTTCAATATATTTACTAATCAAATCATTATATACTGGAAATAAGAATAAAAATTTAATAATTATATATTTTCAGATTATTATATGGTACGATTATCCTAGCAAAGTGGAAGGAGGGAAGATTAAGGTTGGTTGCAACGTAGACCTTCAAAAAATTAAGATATTGGAGGGGAAGTTATGACGAAGCAGTATCGTATTGTTAAGGATTATTTGATTAATGTAGACACGATGGTTATTTTGCCTCATTTTGATCGGTTTGGAAACCTTTATTCGATGGTTTGTGAAGTCAATCGGCGGTTTTATGTAGAAGAAAAGCCGTCGGAAATTATTAACAACAGCTGTTTATTTAACGGTTCAAGTTTTCAAGGAAGAGTTGAAGGTGCGATTCATATTACCAAATATAATCGTATGGTACCAATTATGATCTGCAATAGACAAGGCATTTACTTCTTTCCAACACAATCATCAAAAAGTAATTACTGTATATGGTTTGCACATGATCATATTGAAGCCATTGCTCCAAAGGATGCGGATTCTTGTGAAGTCATCCTGAGTAATAAACAAGCTATACTGATTAAATCATCAAAAGCCGTGATTGAAACAAAAGTAAATCGAACTGCGCAATATCGTCATCTTGTCAATCAACGTGAATCTTCCGGGGATCTTTATCGTTTTCCAATTGATCTAAAAGAACAGCATGTCATACTTGAGACAAGTGGCGCTTATTCATTTACGAAAAAAGATCCTGAATTCCAGGTGTAGTTTTTGTAGTTCAAAACGAGGAAGACGTCACCGGTTAGAATCGTCACGAATTGTTTGTCGCTAAACGAAACAATTTGAATTCTGAGAATGGAAGTTCAACTAAACACACCACTTTCTATGATAAACTGACTAACTTCCCGTTAGCCCCCGGAACTTTGGAACATCTTCTTGTAATGAATTTTTGGGAAAAGTCTTTTGAACCTTTTATCATGCATTCTACAGTACATACATAAGTAGGGGTTAGAGGATGATCAGAGATAAGGGGAAGTTATAAAGGTAAATAGAAAAGCTTTAATAGTAGACTTTTAGAGGTGGCTGTGTAGGGACAGCTGCCTTTAAATTTGTAGATCAAGGAGGAAAATAGATGAAGGTGATTACTCTATGTGGCTCAACTCGGTTTAAGAAAGAATTTCAGAAGGTGGAGTCTGCTCTAACACTCGCAGGTACCGCTGTAATAAGTCTCGGTTTCTTTGGAAAAAGTGACAATATTTCAGTTACGAAAGAACAAGAAGAGATGTTCGCAAAAATTCATTTAAAGAAAATCGACTTAGCTGATGAAATTTTCGTCATTGACGTAAAAGGTTATATTGGTGAAAGCACCGCGAACGAAATTGAATATGCAAATCGACACGGAAAAGCGGTACGGTATTATTCCAAGAGTGATTATGCAGTTGAAGATGAAGGATTTAAACAAAAGCATTAATAAAAATTAAAAGCCTCTTTATATTAGATTAATATATTTTCTTTACACTAATAACTGTAGGAGCATTTTCCACATTAAGGTTCTATCTGTTGTTGTTGAGGAATAGGTTGATTGATGTAAAGGAAGGTGTTTTTAGTTGGAAAAGTTTACAATTGTAGAGTGGGAGTCCAAGGGAGTTCTGCTATTCGGAAAAGAAAAGAGGAACTGGAATTTTCAATGTCCAAACTGTTTTCAAGTTCAATCGGTTGAGGACATTCTAAAGGACGGGTTCCCACCAAATTTGGCATATACGTACTGTAGGAATTGCAATTATCGGGCAGAAAAAGGAACCTTTGGTAAGGGAAAACTTATTTCTCTTGATCCAGCACAAGAGGTGGAAATATTTGATTTCGCATAACTGAATTCCGACATTAAAATGAGAGGGCTGACTATAAAAGTCAACCCTCTTAATGATACTTTTAAATTATAAGTGTCTATTCAACTCCAACGGCGGAAAAGGCATCGTTAACAGATTGCACTTGAGTACTTGACGCTCCATATAGGTCGGTAGCAGCTTGCACTGTTGCCGCTTTAGCCTGACTAAAATTAGTAGAAGCCGTATAGTAAGTAGTTAATGCTCTGTAGAAGATATCACCCATGGCTTGTTTACCTACACCATCGACCGTCACCCCGTAATGAGTGCCGCCTTCACTAAGTAGGTAGGCTGCTTTATTGATGATACCAGAGTTGATATGAACCCCACCATTATCACCAGTACCAGTATAACGCTTAGAATAATGGTCCGGATTATCATTTATAGTAGGATCAGCCATCGAACGCAATGCATCACCTTCGACTCCAGGAGTATAAATGTCTTCACCGACTAACCAATCTGGATCATTGTCTGCATGCCATTCAACAAGAGTTCCGAATACGTCGGACATTGACTCGTTTAAGGCACCGGATTCATTTTGATAGATTAAGTCTGCTGTTGAATCGGTTACAGCATGTGTCAGTTCATGAGCGATAACATCTAATGCCCCGGAGAATGAAGTAAAGGTGCTGCCATCCCCATCTCCATAAACCATTTGTGCCCCTGTCCAGAAGGCATTGTTATAATCTCTTCCATAATGGACAGTAGATATTAGCTTGGCACCATTGTCATCATAGCTGTTTCGGTTAAACACATCAAAATAATAATCATAGGTAACGCCAGCATAGTAATGCGCATCTACGGCAGCCGCGTCATAGGCTTCATTTAGTGAGTTGTCACTATCTGTCCAAATTGAACCTGGAAGCCGTGTTCGATTACTAGCATCATAGGTTTCAATGCCTTGCCCCCTTGTTGGATCTACTAAATAATAACTTCCAGAGGATAAAAGCGTGTTGAAGGATTTTGTATCGCCTAATACTCCAGTACCAGTCCCAGTCGTAACTTCTCCAGTTGAAGGAGGATTTGTACCAGGCTTTCCGCCTTTTCCACCTTTTGCTGAATGAAGTTCATTTACTTTATTAAGGACTTCTCCACTTTGAGCATCTACAATATACGACCAGTTTCCAGGTTTAGGAGATAAAAAGTTTAATGTGACATGATAGGCATGTGTAGCCTGTCCATCATTGATATAAATGACTTCTTTAGATGTTGGTGTCAATTCGTATTTAGGTGTAAAACCAAGGTCCCTAACGGCGATTTTGAGTGCTTTATCACCAGAGAGAGATTTTCCTTTTTTTAATCCTTGCTTTTTATCAAGCTCAGGAACGACTGCGCCTGAAATCGCGGTTAATACACCATTCTCGGATACAACCGCTGTTTGGGTCGAACCGTAAATCGGTATTCCTTTATATTGTTGGTGGAGTCGTATTACTGTAAATCCTAAATGATCGACTTCCTTGGATGTAACTTTAAAAGCTTGTTCAGCAGATCCAGCAAAACCATACATCGATTTTTTCTCGTTTAAGTAGTTCATCAACGTTTTTTTGGCATTTGCCTTAGTTCCATCTGCTAGCTTTCCAGACACAAAGTTCGGTGTTCCATACTTTTTGCTTTTGTTAAAGTCAACATCGTCAGCTTTTGCAAAACCTGGACTTGAAAAGCTGCTACCTAAGAGCCCTATTGACAATCCAAGTGCTACGAAACCCTTTTTCATTGAATGTCCTCCTTTATAATTGAAAAGATTGGGAACCCAACATAACTTTACATTATATTTGGAATTATTTAAATATTAAAGCAAATAAATAAGACACTGTACCTATTTAACAAAAGCAATTCATAGGAAAACTAGTCACTATGATTGAATTAAAGGGTTTTTCAATGGGGAAATGAAAAGGTTGTCGTGAATTGAAAAATAAATTACTTGAGCATTTTTGGAAAAATGTCGACAAAAAGAAGTGAGTATTTGCTATAATGGGAATGTACGTTCTTGTTGAAGAGGAGATTATATGTGAAAATGAAGAATGAGAAGGCTATTATTCAATTGATCCAAGAAGATAGTCAGATGGTTGATATATTAGGGACAGTTCGAACGTTAAAGTTGCCTGATTGTTGGGTGTGTGCTGGATTTGTTCGTTCGAAGATTTGGGATGTGCTTCATGAATTTCCAAAGAGAACAAAGATAGCAGACGTTGATGTTATTTATTTTGAACCGTTTTCCTAAAGGAAAAAAACAGAGCTGACAAAAGGTCAACTCTGCTCGTATCCATTTATTATAGTTAATTAGTTTGCCCAGTTTCCGTCTTTGAAGAGAGGGATGCGTTCTCCGTCTTGAGTTTCTGCCTCAATGTTAAGTTCAGCAGAACCAATCATGAAGTCGGTATGACCACGGCTTTGGTTAATTCCATTCTCTTCTAGTTCTTCTTTAGACAGCTTGCTTGCATTTTTGACAGACATTGAAATTGCGACACCGACAGCTAGGTGACAGGATGCATTTTCATCATAGAGAGTATTGTTGAAAATAATTCCTGAATTCGAAATCGGTGAATCATGGGGTACTAATGCAACCTCACCGAGAAATTTCATACCGTCATCAATACTCAACAATTGCTTTAAGGTGTCATATCCCTTTTCAGCCTTAAAATCGACGACTCTACCATTTTCAAAGGTTAAGCTAAAGTTGTTAATAATGTTCCCCATCGCAGACAAAGGTTTTTTACTAGAAACTGTTCCGTTGACACCATTCTTATGTGGAGTCGTAAACACTTCTTCAGTAGGCAGGTTTGGTATGTAGATTGTGTTAAAGGTCGATGTATGACCACCGCCAACCCATGTATGATCTGGATGCAAGTCGATGCTTAGATCAGTACCTTCTGACTGATAGCGTAATGTTTTAAAGTTTTTATCATTGAGGTAATCCACTTTCTCTTGCAACCTTTTACTATGTTCTTCCCATGCTGCAACTGGATTGTCTTGATCGATTCGAACCGTTTTGAAAATAGCTTCCCAAAGTGCTTCGATTGCTTCTTCTTCACTCTTTTCAGGGAAAACACTCTTTGCCCATCCACTCGTTGGAACACCAGCAATTGCCCAGTGTGTTTCACCACTTAATTGTGCCTTTGAGAAAGCTTGAAGCTTTTCACCTTTATTTTTTTGAATAAGCATTAGGCGCTCAGGATTTACCCCAGCATAAGCATTTGGGTCATCACCTGTAATATTCAGCATGCAGTCGTGATTTTCTGCGATACTATTAAACATGTCAATGTCCCATTGTGAGAGATTATCCGCTATTGTTTCTTCAGAAGCCATCTCTAAGTGGATTTTATTCGTCTTCGTATCAATCCAGTTTACGAATACGCGTTTGCAACCGCTTTCATACGCATGTTTCGTAACCTTTCGTGTGAACTCTGCTGCTTCAAGTGGGGAAAGGATGAGTAACCGTTGCCCTTCTTGAACGTTAAGCCCGATTTTTACGACGAGTTCAGCGTATTGATCCAATTTTTCTTCAAATGTTTTCATAAATTGACCCTCCTCATCGATAATTTTAACATAATTATTATCTGACTGTTATATGAATCAACCTAGGTCCTAGAGGTTATCGTTTAAAGGCCCCATTCATGTAACTCCAATTTACGCACTTGTTTTTGGACGTATGGATCTGCTTCAGCTAATTGTTTTGCCTCTTCAAAAGAATCAGCTTTATAAATCACCATACCGCCTGTCCCATCGAGAAAAGGTCCTTTTGCAAAAATTTTTTCTTCCTGGTTTAACTTTTCAATATAGTCAAGATGGTCTTGTCGATACGTTTGATTCAATTCCTTTTTGTTCATGTGTAAAATTGCTGCGAAATAGGCCATGATAATTCTCCTTATTATTTTTTATAGTCCTTTTTCTTTCGGTCTTGGATAGCAAACCAGAGCATTGATCCTGCAAATACAATGATAAATCCCCAACCAACCCATGTGGACCAGGTCGTATCACCTACTAGCAAAAAAGCAATCCCTACTCCTGTTCCCCATGAGAGGAGTGTGTTCAATTGTCCTTTTTTATTGGAATCCATGTTCCCCTCCAACTCCAAAAATAAGATATTGACTTCATTCTCTAAAGAAACAGGAATTCCTTCTCCCTTTCTTGAAACCATTAGGGTTACGCTTCGTATATATAAGTTGACGATAGGGAGATTAAATAATGAAAAGTTACTACAAGCTTGTACGTGACAAAATCCCAACGATTATTAAACAATCTGGGGAAGCATGCCGCACTAGAATTTAAAGAAAACTTGGCTAGCGCCAAGCCTTAGCGCTGGCGATCGCCTTAGTTGCACTTATACTATAGAAAGTATTTTTATACTTTCTTAACGTGTTAAAAGATGATGAATACATTCATGAATTGGAAAACAAGGCATATGAGGAACTGGAAGAAATCAGAACCAGCAAGACCAACGAAGAAACACTTGAAGAACTTGCCGATTTGTTAGAGGTTTTGTTTGCTATGACAATCGCAAATGGGTTTACAAAGGAAGAACTTGAAGAAAAACGAAAACAAAAGACCTTACAGCGTGGTGGATTTACAGAACGAATTTTCTTGATGGATGTGTTTGATGAAAGGGAGAAAGCTGATCAATAAGTGAGGGAAGGCTATGGCATTACTCGAATTAATGTGGATCCTATTTGAATTATTTGCCGAGGTATTGATGTTATTGACTCCTGGTAAATCCAAACTTGAACGAAACATTGACCGCTTAAAAAAAGAAGAATGGTTCAGTAAGATGTATGGAAATGAATTTAAAAAATACTTAGATGAGACACCAGAAATGCAAAAATACTTAAAGAAAAGAAGAAACATTCAAAGGCTGAAGTGTGATCCATATGAGCAGACCTATTTTACACGTTAAGAAAGTATAAAAATACTTTCTATAGTATAAGCGCAACTAAGGCGATCGCCTGCACTTAGGCTTGGTGCTAGCCAAGTTTTCTTTACTGAGGACCGGAATACGTTTAATGGATAAAGTCATCGGTGTAGTCTTGACCGAGGGTGACCCGTCCAATTCCCTCCTCAGCTAATTTCCTTTGGAGCTGATCGAGTGCAAATAGAGTGACCATTTCGTTAAGGTCCTCTTTTGATAGTTCATCAAGGAGTTGCATAATCCTATCTTTGTCTTTTTCCTCAATAATTCCATATACAATCGGATACATATCTTCCTCATCTGCTGAAAAGTGAAATTTAAATGTATGATAAATTTCATCAACAAATTTCATATCAATCACCTCTTTACACATACTTTTCCCCATCAATTGTATCTCTCATTCATTTTAAAAAACTGGTAAATTTTTTATTTTATTATATGTGTATAAATACGCAAAATCGTCTCATAATAGAGAGTGTTCACTTCTTATTGGGCCATAGCCAAGCGGTAAGGCAACGGACTTTGACTCCGTCATGCGTTGGTTCGAATCCAGCTGGCCCAGCCATACTTTTCAATACAAGCACTCGATATTAATGAGTGTTTTTCTTTTTGTAAAAGGAAACGTACATAAGCAAATGGATTCGTAAGGTTGACTCGCTGTAGCCATAGGTCATTTTTGAAAACTTGAAACCTTTTTAAATGTAGTACGTATATCAATATTGAAGGAATTATAAAGAATAACTTTGTGAGGAATTTACTAGGTAGAATGGAAACCTGACAGACATAGAAATGCAATAATTTTACCTCAATGAAAGTTGGGTTTATAATGATATGAGAAGTACTGCATGTGAATTTGTGTCTAGGTAATATGTCATGCTTTTGCATCCATGCAAGTCGGACGTAAATAAACCCTTTATTGTGCGTATTGTGAATAAAGGTGTTTCGGAGGGGAATTATGAGTTTTTTCTCAAGACTATTTAAAAAGAAGGAAAAGGATATAAAAGAAGTTGAGGAAAGAAACTTCTTTAACATTCAAATTGATGATATAGTGACCTATGATTTGGAAGACTATCAGGTGACAGGAAAACTGATTTACAAGGATAGTGGGTATGAATGGTACGCTTATCAGCTTGTTGGAGCTACTGAAACAATCTGGTTAAGTGCAGAAATGGATGATGAACTTGAGCTTGGAATTTATAGAACATCAAAAGAAAAACTAACTCAGCCAATTCCAAATAAAGTAACAATAAGTGGAACTGACTACATTTTAGAAGAACAAGGATCCGCCTCAGTTAGTGGAGAAGGTCGCGGGAGAAACGTTAATGGACAGGAAGTGAAATACTTTGATTTCGTAAATGATTCAGAAGATCATTTTCTCTCAGTCGAAGTATGGGGCAGTGAAGTAGAAGTCAGTGAAGGTCACGAAATTAAAAGTTATGAGGTCAAGGTTATTGCTGCAAGTTAAAACGATGTAAGCAATATTAAAATTATCTATAATTGATGAAACTTTAGGAGGAATACAATGTTTAGTTTATTTAAACGAGTACGTACAATGGTGTCTTCCGAGCTGAATACAGCGCTAGATAAGGCAGAGGATCCAGTAAAATTACTTGACCAGTATATGCGTGAAATGGGTGCGGATATCCGGGAAGCAGAAACAGCTGTAGCGAAACAAATTGCAAATGAAAAAATACTTAAGAAAAAGTATGAGGATGCCAAAAGCCTTGTTGAAAAAAGAGAAAAACAGGCTGTCCAGGCTCTAGAATCGGGTAATGAAGACCTTGCCCGCCGAGCACTTGAAGATAAGCAAAAGCATAATCAACAGGCTGATACATTACTCGGAGCTCATACCCAAGCAAAATCAGATGCAGATTCATTACGGGAAAGATTGGCTGATATGAAAGAAGAATACAATGAGATGAATCTAAAAAAGGATTCACTCAAAGCAAGGGCGGAATCTGCCAAAACAAAAACCAAAATGAATCGGACGATGTCAAACATTGGAAACGATGAGTCGCGTCAAGGATTTAACCGTATGGAAGAAAAAGTACTACACTATGAGGCGGAAGCAGAAACAAGTGATGACCTTCGTTCTTCAAATAAATCCCTAGATGATGAGTTTGAAGATATGAACACAAAAGATAGTGTGAACGATGAGCTAGCAGAGTTAAAGAAAAAATTAGGGAAAGAATAGCCTTCTTTCCCTCTTTAGGGGGTGTGTCAATGAGAAGGCAATTAATAGGGGTCTCCTTCATGGTAGGTATATTCCTCCTCCTGGTTGGCTGCGGTTCGACAAGTATATTGGAGATTATTTCAGATGAGTATCCTCTAGAAGATGTCGTTGAAAGCAGCACAAATTCAGAAGATACGGCAAGAGTTTTTGTTGCGAAAGATAAAAGCATCTCCAAAGTATCTTCTTTTATTAAAGACAAGAAGGAACCCACTAATAAAAGTGAAATAAAGGATAACAAACAAATTTTGATCTACGAGGATTATTTTGTAACGTTAACGAAAGATGAGAATGACCCTGATAATACTCTTATTGAGGTTGCTTCAGATGGTTTTGCACGTGATAATTATAGACCTAGTTTTTTTAGTGGATTCATAGCCTATTACATATTAGATGAGGTATTCGATGTAGATGACTGGGGAAAAAGGCAGAGCCAACGTTGTGCTGGAAAATGTTATAGAGGATATAATCAATCAGGTGGAACATACAAAGGGCCTACTACTCCTTCTTCCTTTCGAGGATCAGGAAATCGTGGCGGAGGTCCCGGATCAGGTAAATAACTTTAGGGAGGTAAAACATGAATCCATATATTTTAACGTTATTATATTTTATTGTAGCTGTGGTAATTGTGGTCGTTGGACTTGTCATCTTTGAACTGATCACAACCAAATATAAAGACTGGGATGAAATTCAAAAAGGTAATACTGCTGTAGCCTTATCAATAGGTGGGAAGATTATAGGAATTTGTATCATCTTAGCGTTCTCTATCTACAATAATGACAATATACGTACGACGGCCATATGGGGCGGTTATGGAGTCGCTCTGCAAATGATCGCTTATTACTTGTTTGATTTTCTTTCGCGTAAATTCCCAGTTGAAATGGAATTGAAGAAGGGGAACACTTCTGTAGGAATTGTTTCTATGTGTGTTTCTATCGGATTAGCATTTGTAATCGGCGCATCCATTACTTGATCATTCCCCTCAAAACATATGGTTTTGAGGGATTTTTTATGAAGGTGAAAACATGTCAGACAATAATGCAATGAAAAGTAAACGAATTTACTGGGCTTCAGGAATCGTATCGATTTGCGGCATTATATTTGAAGTGCTGTTTGGTGCTCTGGGCTCGTATATCTTAGGTGATGGGGTAAAGCAATATACATTAACGATATCGTTGTTTCTAACTGGAATGGGAATCGGATCCTTTTTAAGTGAACGAGTAATGAAAAAGCTTGTCCAAGCGTTTATAATTATTGAATTTTCTGTTGCTTTTATTGGTGGTTTTTCTGCATTTCTTTTATTTGGTGTGACCGCTTATTTAGGCAGCGGTTCAGATGCCATCTTTTTATACACAACCATTCTCGTAGTTGGTACACTTACCGGACTTGAGCTTCCGATCCTGATCCGTAAAGCGAATGAAATTGGTGTCCAGATTAATAAAAGCACGGCAAGGGTACTCTTTTCAGATTACGCAGGAGGTTTAATCGGAGGCTTATTATTTATTTATCTATTTCGACCCCAGTTCGGATTGGTCAAAACAGCATTTCTGGTAGCCATCATTAACATAATCGTTGCTTTATGGGTATTGTACACGTTTAGAAAAGAGATTACCCATCTAAAAATGTTTTCAGTTATAGGTGGAGGATTATTCATACTGCTCTTAGGAGGCGCAATGTATGGGGAAGAAATGGCTTTTTCTTTTGAACAGAAGTTGTATAGTGATCCGATCATATATACAGAAGAAACGAAATATCAACGTATCATATTAACGAAAGAACAAGGAGACTTAAGACTATATTTAGATGGACAGCTGCAGTTCAGTTCATCTGATGAGTATCGATATCATGAAACCCTTGTACATATACCGATGTCCCTAGCAGAACGACGAGAAAATATTCTAGTGCTAGGTGGCGGGGATGGACTGGCATTGAGAGAAATTGAAAAGTATGAAGATCCAAAGAATATAACACTTGTTGATCTGGATCCGAGGATGGTTGAGCTTGCAAAAAACAATCCGCAACTTGCAAAGTTAAACGAAAATGCGTTTGAGAATAAGAAAGTGAATGTCGTTCATAAGGATGCGTTTGATTTTATGGAGGAGGCTGACGGATTTTATGACGTTATTCTGGTCGATTTGCCTGACCCAAATAATGAGACCTTAAACAAACTGTACACGTTAGAATTTTACTCTTTACTTCGAAATCATCTAAACCCAGGTGGTATGATCATGGTGCAATCAACTAGCCCGGTGTTTGCTACAGAAGTATACTGGACAATCGATCATACCATAGGCGAGACAGGCATGAACACGGAAAATTTCCACCTAGATATACCTAGTTTCGGAAACTGGGGGTTTGTGCTAGCATCAAGAAATCCAATTGACATTAGTAAGATTAACATCAACGTTGAGACGCAATATCTATCCACAGAGCTTATTCCTTCGTTAACAAAGTTTGGGAAAGATGAAGATGGTACGATTACAAAAGATGACGGGCAGAAGGTAGAACTTAAACCTAATACGTTAATTCGACCAAACATAATTGAAAAGTATGAAAAAGCATGGCGTGATTATTAGTAATACGAGATACCATATTTCAACGTGATAGTCAGGTGCATGGTTATGTTTTCTTTATCGCACTTGAATAGGCCGCAACCGGTTTTTTTGATAAAAATATAAACTTTGACAAATAGCGGCGTTATCGGTGATAATGATGTAAGAATTGTATATATGCGAATGAGAATCGTAGGAGAGGTCGAGGAAAATAAATCGACACCGAAGGAGCAAGTTCCAAAAAACCATGGAACAAATCTCTCAGGTAAAAGAACTGCGATTGGACGCATCTCTGGAGAGCGCGAAAGCCACCAAAGGGGTAAATAACTCTCAGGTAAAAAGGACAGAGCAGGTGCCGATACACCTTCTTTGTCCTTTTTGTGTGCAAAAAAATAAGGTAGTTCAAAATGTGAAGGGGTACCGATATACAAGTCGTTTTCTTATAAAGGAGGCGTTATTGATGGGGTACAACAGTTGCTTTGATATTATTGGGCCAATCATGGTCGGTCCGTCTAGTTCGCATACCGCAGGTGCTGTATGGATTGGTAGAGCAGTTTTTGAACTGCTAGGTGAGGCTCCAGATCGGGTAGAAATCACTCTTTATGATTCTTTTGCGGAGACATATCAGGGACATGGAACGGATAAAGCCCTATTAGGCGGTCTACTCGGATTTGACACCGAAGATGTTCGAATTAAACATGCATATGATCATGCCGAAGAAATTAATCTAATCCACACATTCATATTAGAAGAATCCTGTCCTGAGTTTAATCATCCGAATGTGGCGATTATTAAGGCGGAAAAGGGGAACAAGATTTTAGAGGTAGGGGGGGCTTCAGTTGGCGGGGGGCTTTCTCAAATATTTCGTATAAATAATATAAAAGTAGAGTTTACGATTAGCACGAATGAGGACCTGAAGAAGGTAGTGAAATACAAAAATGCGTAAGTATTATAATAATTTGATGGAGGTGAGCGCAAAATGGACATTCAATCAACACGAGATTTATTAGATTATTGTCAACGAGAGAACAAGAGTATTGCAGAAGCTATGATTGACCAAGAACATTTTAAATCTGGAAAACCAAAACAAGAAATTTTTGATATGATGAAAGAACGTTTGGAGAAGATGCAAAGGGCAGTAAATGAAGGTCTTGAAGATGCATCAGAAGCACCTAGTGGTATTTCTGGTGGGGATGCTGTTAAGATGAGGGCATACATTGATGCAGGTGATGTTCTCTCAGGTTCAATCATTAGTGACGCAATGGCTTGTTCAATGGCGACCTCTGAGAGCAATGCAAGAATGGGTGTAATCGTTGCAACACCAACTGCTGGTGCGGCTGGAATCTTGCCTGGAGTATTATTTTCCTTGCACAAGAACACGGATCTCGATCTGGACAAGCTCGTAATGGGTCTTTTTACAGCGAGTATGCTCGGTTATATAATTGCAAATCGTTCATTCATTTCCGGTGCAGCTGGTGGTTGTCAGGCTGAAGTTGGATCCGCGACGGCAATGGCCGCAGGTACGATTGTTGAGTTGAAAGGCGGTTCACCACAGCAGGCAGTCCATGCAACGGCAATGGCAATGAAATCGTTATTGGGTCTTGTTTGTGATCCAGTTGCCGGTTTAGTTGAAGTACCGTGTATTAAGCGGAATGTAATTGGCACGTCCATTGCGTTTTCTGCTGCTGATATGGCTCTCGCAAGTATTGAAAGTAGAATTCCTTGTGACGAAGTGATCGACACTATGTATGATATAGGGAAGAACATGCCAAGGGCACTTCGTGAAACGGCTCTCGGTGGGCTTGCGATAACTCCAACAGGTAAACAGGTGAAGGAACGTCTGTTTTCGAAGACAAAGCTGGTGAAACAGCTAAAGGGAGAGAATAGCGATGAATCTCAAAATAACGATAATGGCATTAAAACAGCTTCGGGAGTTATCCCGGACAGAGAATAAAGTGCTTCGGATCGATGCTGAAATGCAAGGCGGTTGTGGAACAATGATGCGTTTTAAGCTTATTGAAGATGAACCGCGAAAAAGTGATATCGTTATAACAGCAGAAGGAATCGAGTTTTATGTCGATCTATTTACAAAACGGAATCTGGATGAAGAATTGACCTTGGATTATGATGAAAGTGAAGGATTTCTATTCGAATCAGAATGGGGTCCCATGGGTCTTGAATGTCATTTAGCATAGAACAACTGCCTGAATTCGGGCAGTTGTTTTTTTATGGATATGTTTCGAAGATTATTGAATTAAAACAGAAGGAACTAGAGATTGGACGAGAAAAATTCGAAATAATTGTAAGAAGTGAGGATGGAAAAAAACTGAATTAGTTAGGTGAAAAAGATCATATTTTAGAATTTGGTAGATGGTACGACATTTAAGAAAGATTAGGATTTGCTAAAGCTCAAGGCTACTTTCAACCTAAAATAAGTGGAAGGGATCACTCATAGGAATAACTGCTAAAAGTAAAATCCCCCTGCTCTAGTAGTAAATTTTGGCATGATAGCACTGCTGATTAGAGCAAGTACACACGCACCTCGTAAGGTTGGAGAATAATCTCATCACTTTCCTGCTCAGTAGAAGTGTAGTTTCTTAAAACCAATTGGCGATTATTGAGAGTACCCAATTCTTTAAAAGAAAATGATGCTTCTCGCTCACTTAAATTGATGATGATGATCGCTTTTTCACCTTTATATGTCCTAGTATAAACATAAAGCTGCGGATCTTTGGCCATTAAAAGGTCATAAACGCCATAGACAAAGACTTCATGTTTTTTTCGGATGCGAATCAACGATTGATAGAAGGCAAGAATAGAACCATCGTGAATTAACTGGCTCTCAACATTAATAGTTTTGTAATTTGGGTTAACACCTATCCACGGTGCACCAGAGGTAAAGCCACCATTCTCAGAATTATTCCACTGCATCGGTGTCCGTGAGTTGTCACGTCCTCTGGTCCAAATCACTTCCATCAATTCATCATGCGATTTTCCCAGCCTAATACCCTCTTCATAAAAGTTGAGCATCCCAACATCATCGTAGTTGTTAATCGATGAAAATTGAACATTTGTCATCCCGATTTCTTGTCCTTGATAAATATATGGAGTACCATGCATCAAAAAATAACATGCTGCGAGTGCTTTAGCTGATTCACTATGGTATTTTTTATCATCACCAAAACGGGAAACAGATCGTGTCTGATCATGATTTTCCAAATATAATGCATTCCAGCCCCGGTTTTCTAATCCTTTTTGCCAACGGGACAAAATCTGCTTGAACTGAATGAGATCAAAGGAGGTGTCTCTTCCTTTTTCCCATAATCCCATATGTTCAAATTGAAAAATCATATTGAAGTATCCGTCTTTTTCACCAACCCACTTTTCGGAGTCGTCAATGGTAACTCCATTTGCTTCACCAACTGTCATAATGTCAAATTTATCAAAGGTTTTTTCTTTAAGTTCTGTCAAATAGTCATCAATACCTTCACGGTTCATATGACCGTCAAATGAGGGTACATACTCTTTCTGATCAGGGTTTGGTAAATCTGGGAAGCCAGGAATCTTTTTAATATGACTGATTGCATCTACTCGAAAGCCATCAATGCCTTTCTCGAGCCACCAGTTGATCATTGCATAAATATCATTTCGCAAAGCTGGGTTTTCCCAATTCAGGTCAGGCTGCTTGGTTGCAAAAACGTGCATATAGTATTCAGTTGTTTGACTATCAAACTCCCAAGCGGAGCCTCCAAAAATAGATTCCCAGTTGTTCGGTTCGTGCCCATATTTCCCGGGATGCCAAATGTAGTAATCGCGATAAGGATTATCTTTAGACTTTCTGGCCTCGATAAACCATGGGTGCTCATCAGATGTATGATTAACGACGAGATCCATGATCAATTTCATTCCCCTGTGGTGGACTTCAGATAAAAGTTGATTGAAGTCTTCCATTGTGCCGAATTCGTCCAATATTCCCTTGTAATCACTAATGTCATATCCATTATCTGCATTAGGAGATTGGTAGATTGGACAAATCCAAATGACATCAATACCAAGAGTCATCAGATAATCAAGCTTAGAAATAATCCCTTGGATGTCACCAATACCATCGCCATTACTATCCATAAAACTCCGTGGATAAATTTGATAAACGACACTTTCTTTCCACCATTTTTTTGTCATGAAAGTCACTCTCCTCATACCCCTAGTTACGTTTCCATATTGATTGTTATAATATAAGTGCAATCGTTTGCATTTAAAGCCAAAAAAACTTGTAAGCGTTCTATTTCTCACCTAATCATACCTTTTTCCACTCCCTATTGCAATCTGGTATTCGGGATCAAAAAAAACACATGAATTATTTTATGTTTGAGGTTCCTTATGAAAAAGCGATTAGGACTTTGCTGGAAGTGAATAAACACTTTCCAGAGGTAATGAAGAAGTTGTCTATGGATAAATTCGGATCAGATCATATTGTTTAACTAAGATTGAGGCAGACTTACTAGTAAAGTTTCATACTGGTAAGTCTGTTTTTTCGTTTCGGTGCTACTTCATGCGGGCCCTTTTTACTATGCGTGGCCAATATAATTTAATCCGCGGCCGAAATATCAGATTCTGTGACCGGTATATTGTGTTCCGTGACCGATAAAAGCGGTTTCTGTTGTTGATTTAAAATTCCTTTTTATAAAAAACTCTATTAAAAGAAGGAATTTCCTCGGATTTTACAGAAAATCTATTTCTAAATGCAATAAGGAGTGATAAGTTGATCAAAAAGGACTGCAAAAACCATTTAAAGTTAAGAAACTTGAATCACTTTTAAGACATATTGATCGTAACTTTCTCTGTTTTCCTAATTATTGAGGTGAAAAATATCTCCGGAACCCTTATTTTTGATAATGAAAATAATCAGCTTATTCAGTACGATGGAAAAGAAGAAATATTCCCTAATCCGGTCCAACAAGTAAAACATCAAAAGTTCCAATTAAGTCAATGGATGGAACGGTATAAAATCCCTCAGATTCCAATCGATACGTTAGTAGTCATAACAAATTCATCCTCAAAAATCCAATCTATATCCCCCGACATCAAAATTCCTGATATCGTCATTCGTAGTACGATCCTTTTAGAAAGAATTGAAAAAATCATCACATTATATAGGAATGAACAACTGACACTGACAAATAAAGAAATCAACAAATTAAGCAAACAATTAAACAAGCAGCATACTGAAAATGACCCTGATCTCTTCAATCAATTCCAAGTTTCTAAAAGAGAACTTCTTAAGGGTGTTTATTGTCCTGTTTGCATCATGAAAATTATGAGAAGGGTAAATGGGATATGGTCTTGTTATCAGTGTTTCTATTTCTCAAAGGATACGCATAAGATCCTTTAGACGATTTCGTTTTATTAATCAGCCCCACAATAACCAATCAACAATTCCGTGATTTCCTTCAAATTAAGTCCCCATCAACAGCAAATAAAATAATCGCCTCTATGAATTTAAAACACATTGGTTCTAACAAGGAAAGGTTTATCATTTAAGAGAGAAAGATGATTAGGAAAAATACAGTTCAAACTTTTACGCAATATCCTTAAAATGCTTCAGAACTTAAATAAAGAATAATAATCTTTTTCAAATAAGGTAAATGATCTGGATAAATTGTCCAGAAAAAAGGACCATATAATCTTATAACGAAACTAATAAGATAGAAGAAAAGGGGGCTAGCTGAACGAAAAAGTTTTACGACACAGATAAATAAGTTTATTGAATTTCTGAAAGTAGGTGAAAAGAGTGTCGGATGATTCGAAAATTCAAGAGCTTGAAGAGCGGGTTCGAGTGTTAGAAGCACAGGTGAATAAACTTTCGAGTCACTCTTCAAATGTATATCTGCAAGGGAAACCGCAACTTAACAACCAACAAATACAAAGAACGGGACCTCAAATCCCTAATCCTCCTTACGAGTCAAAAGATCCTGTGGACTGGGAACGGTTAATCGGTCAAGTATGGCTACCGAGAATTTTTATATTTGTCCTATTATTAGGAGTTATCTGGGGATTTAAAGCAGCTTCAGATGTCGGGGTCTTAAATGAAGGGGTTCGGTGTATAATCGGCTTTATAGCTGGATTTGGATTGATAATGTTAGGTGAATACCAGATTAAAAGAACACGAGTTGCTCTTGGCCAGGTGTTGTTAGGTGGATCGATTACGGTTCTTGTAGTATCAACATTTGCAACCCACGTATTATATGGCTTTGTCGGGACAACATTGGCTTTTACGTTAAATTTGATTTGGATAGCCCTCGGTATTTTCTTTGCAATTCGGCATCGGTCGGAAGTATTGGCAATACTTTCCACTGTTGGAGGATATTTGGTACCGTTTTTACTAGATAGCGAAACGGGTAATACGCTCTTCTTTGTCAGTTATGAAACAATCTTTTCCATAGGTATGCTGATCTTTGCGTTTAAAAAGAATTATTGGAAATTACATATAGTTGCCGCTGCACTATTGCCGATCGTATTTGCTATTTATAGTGTCTTTACAATATTTGAGGATGAGATCGCCATTGTTACGTATGGAATTTATGTGCAACACCTAACCTTATTAGGTATCTTCTTTATCAAGAAGTCATATTTTAAATCGCAACAAATGGTCCTGAGTCTTTCATTTCTCGCTTCGGTTGGATATACGTATTTAGGATTTGGTAATGAACAAATTCCTTGGGTGTTATTAGGTTTTGGTGTTATGTATCTGTTTATTAATGGTTACCTTCATGTGCGTCATCACCTAAAAGAAAGTAAGGTTGTATTTCCAATTGCTCTCCTAGCCTTTTTGTTTTATTTTATGGAAGTGTTTGGAGGTAGAGAGCTCGGAATGGTCTTAATGTTACAAGGGACACTCGCGATCTATTTAGGTTTTACAACAAAATTGAAAACACAGCAATTCAGCGGTGCCTTCGTCTATATAATCGGAGCTTTGAATACGGTAGGATTACGAATGGAAGTATTCAATTCTATACCGACCTGGGGTTGGACGACGTTTGTTGCGACGCTCTGGTTGCTAACGTATCTTACTAGACGTGATAAAGATGTAATTCCTTCTGAAATACGGAATATTTTATTCGGTTCAACAGCCGTTGCTGTTCTAGTCTATATCAGTCAATTAAGCCATGTGTTTACTAAGGATGAAAGTATCAATTCACAATATTTAGCGATGACAATTGCTTGGATTGTGTATGCAATTTGCGGTGCTGTGTATGGTGTCATAAAAAATAATCGCTCTGTACGAATTCTCGGTATCGCACTGATCTTTCTCTCATTAGGAAAACTCATCTTTATTGATTTGCCGAACGTATCAATTGTTGTTCGCGCAGTATTATTCATGATCGTCGGTGCAACTGGTGTGATTATCTCCAGATTTTTTTACAAGTAAAGAAAGTATAACTTTTTGATGCATAGATGTAATGTCTAGCTCCAGCACCCAGCCACTTGGATCACTTCAGACCTCCTGCGGCGGCGACAGCCTTCTCGTCGGTCTTCCAGTGACCTTCGTGGCTAGACAGGGCGCTTGCGCTTTTCTTACTCGAACGAGAAAACCGAATCGCAATAAATGAAGAATTTAGACAGTGACTCCTTTTGAAATTTAGTTCAGAAGGAGTTTTTCCTTTGCATCTTTTAAAAGAAGCTTTTTGAAATTAACATCAACCTTGATAAAGTTGATGTTACGTGCCCAACAGCTGTTCTATTCTTTTTTGAGCATAAAGAAAGGAATGTTTTAGGCTTATCACGTATATTAACAATATAAGGAACTTTTCTGAATAGTAAGATCCTGTCACTGTGATTGTGCTGCTAAAATATAATTCAGGACAGAAAAGGTGGGATTCGATGATATGTCTATTTTAGATATGGATGCACTGGACATTGCTGAGCAAATAAAGAATCGGAAGCTTACATCTGAAAAAGCTACAAGGACCTATATAAACCATTTAAAAACGGTCAATCCATTTATTAATTGCCTTGTCGAAGATCGCTTTGAAACTGCAATAGAAGAAGCTAAACAATCTGATGAGCTTTTAAAAAGTGGACATAAAAAAGGGAAGTTGTTTGGTGTCCCAATTAGTGTCAAAGAATGCTTTGATGTAGAGGGGATGAAGACGACAGGTGGTTTAACCCATCGGAAAAATGAAATCGCTTCCATTGATGCTGATGTTGTTCATCGGTTAAAGGAAGAAGGGTCAATCATTCTTGGTAAAACGAATACCCCGTCGCTTTGTTACTATCAGGAGACTGATAATCCCCTTTACGGGCGTACGAACAATCCGTGGGATCTTAACTGTACAGCTGGTGGATCCAGTGGGGGAGAGGGTGCACTAATGGCAGTCGGAGGAGCTGCAGTAGGATTAGGAGCTGATATTGGAGGTTCAATCAGATTCCCTTGTCATTTTAACGGTGTTGTTGGTTTCAAGTCTGGAAGTGATCAAGTATCACAGAACGGGCATTATCCTTATATTGAACTCGAAGAACAGCAAAGAATGCTTGGAATTGGAGCCATGGGGAAAAGTGTTCGTGATGCAAGATTGATAAATACTATTCTTACAAAAAGAAAGTCAGAGAGCGTCGACATTAGCTCATTTGAAATGATTGTTCCTCAATATTACTCATCCCCATTAGGTGTAGAGTCAGGCCGTTTAATACGTAAGTTATATGAAGAGATAGAAACCGATTTCGATGTCAAAAATGATAATCATGTTCCCCTATTGCAGGAATCTGCGTTAATTTGGCAGCAGCTTATGTCGATGGATGGGGGAACTTCTTTACGAACGCATTTACATGAACGAGTAAGTCCCTATAGAGAATTTGTAAAAGCCAAGCTTTCAAAATCGGACTACCATTCATATTTAACCTGGGCGATGATTGGTATGAGACTTTTCAAACCATCATCGAAAAGGTTAAAAACAATTCATGAACATTTGAAAATAGGTGATGAAAAGGTTAAAGCGTTTTATGACAAACGAATCCTTGTCATGCCAGTTTATCACTCCCCAGCTCCTAAACATGGCGTTCTTTATAAGGAGTTATTCTCAATAAAAAAAACATTTTTGCGGTATATGCCCTATATTGCATATGCAAATGTATGGGGTCTACCATCTTTAATTGTTCCTGTTGGAGAAAGTGCAAAAGGCCTACCAATTTCTGTTCAACTTGTATCGAGGGTTGGAAATGAAGAGGCGCTTTTTCAATTAGGAGAAATCCTTGAAAAAAGCTTTAGAGGATATACACGTTGTGAGGAATATGATCATAAAGACGTTTCAGAAGAAACTACCGAGCAATTAGCATAAATCGATTGCTTTTAATTATAATGCAAAGTGGGTGGTTCATATAAATCAGAATCATCCCCCTCTAGATGTTTTTACTTTAGTTTTCTATCTCTAGCGCTTGTCGCCTATTCAGGGCGATGGCGCTTTTTATTATTCAAAAATGATAGTTTTTGAATACATTTGGATGATTATGATTGATATTTGAATGAAAATGATATATTCTACAATAGAAAGCAGGTGTGAAAATGCTTACAACAAAACGACAACAGATTATTTTATCGATCTTAAAAAAACAACTGAATGCAACTATACATGAATTGAGTGAGGCAACGAATGCATCCATTTCAACAATCAGGCGTGATCTTGAGCAGCTTGAAAAGGAAGAAAAACTAAAGCGAGTTCATGGTGGTGCGTCTTACATCCAAACAAAATTATATGAACCTAAACTTGAGGACAAACAAGGTTTGAACGAGGTGGCAAAGGAGCAGATCGCGATTGAAGCAGGTTCACTCGTTGAAGAAGGAGACTGTTTATTTATAGATGCTGGTACAACTACCCGACATATATTACCGCACCTTGTAGGGAAAAATAATGTGGTTGTTACAAATGCGTATCACTTTGTTGATTTTCTACTAAGGCAAGGTATCGAAACTTACATTACCGGTGGACGTGCAAAAAGTAAAACTGGTGCTCTTATCGGTGTACAAGCTGAAGATTCATTGATGTCGTTTCGTTTTGATAAATGCTTTGTTGGGATTAACGGAATTCACCCTGTGCACGGGTTTACAACTCCTGATCCTGAAGAAGCACGAATTAAAAGAATGGCAATTGAATTGTCAAGGGAAGCCTATGTCGTAGCCGATGAAACTAAATTTCAGGAGGTTTCATTCTCAAAAGTGGCCGATTTGAAAAAGGCATCTATAATTACAGACTTGAATGAGACAACGCTGATTTCAGCTTTAGCTAAGTTAACAGAAGTGAGGGTGGTTAATAAATGATCTACACAGTAACGTTAAATCCTTCATTGGATTATATTGTTTCGCTTGATCGCCTTGAACCTGGAACAGTTAATCGATCAAGCGAAACGTACATGTTTCCTGGTGGAAAAGGTATTAATGTATCTCGAGTACTTCACCGTCTTGGGAATCCTTCAAAGGCGTTGGGTTTCCTTGGAGGATATACTGGAAAGTTTATCGTGGATGCTTTGCACGATGAGAGCATCGAAACTGATTTTGTATCCGTCGAAGAGAATACTCGAATAAATGTCAAAGTTAAAGCGGATGAGGAAACTGAAATCAATGGTACTTCTTCAGAAATTAGATCCACACACCTTGATAAATTGAAGGAAAAACTCCTCGAAGTAACCGAAGATGATGTCGTTATTTTTGCGGGCAGTATGCCAGAAAACCTCAAGCCATCCTTGTATCGAGATCTTATAGAGTTACTTCCAAAGGGGACAAGAACGGTCGTTGATACGAAAGGCGTTCCATTGAGTCAAGCTGTGTTAGCTAACCCGTTTTTAATTAAGCCAAATCATCACGAGCTTGGAGATTTATTTAATGTTGAAATTGATTCGGTAGAGGACGCAGCTACGTATGCCAGACACCTTATTGAAGATGGCGCACAAAATGTAATTGTTTCAATGGCTGGTGATGGTGCATTATTGGCTACCAAAAAAGTTACGTATTTTTGTAATGTTCCGAGTGGGGAAGTTGTGAACTCTGTTGGAGCAGGTGACTCTGTAGTTGCTGGATTTGTCTCGAGGTATATCCTTTCAGAAAAAGTATCAGACGCCTTCAAATATGGGATTGCCGCTGGAAGTGCTTCCGCTTTCTCCATCGGTTTTTGTACGCAAAGTGAAGTAAATGAACTTTATAAAGGCATTGAGGTAAACAAATTAGGGTAGGGGGAGAGCTAGATGAATATATCTGACCTTATAACAAAAAGCACACTTATCTTGGATTTAGAATCATCAACAAAACAGGGTGTAATTGATGAGCTATCCAGTACTCTTGAAAAAACAGGGAAAGTATCGGATATTAGTCAATTTAGGGCTGCAATTCATGATCGAGAACGTGAAAGTACAACAGGTATCGGGGAGGGTATTGCGATTCCCCACGCAAAAAACAGTTCGGTAATGGAACCAACAATTGTCTTCGGACGTTCATTAACTGGGATTGACTATGAAGCACTTGATGGTCAGCCAAGTCATTTATTCTTTATGATTGCGGTCCCAGAGGGTGCGAACAATGAACACTTAAATGCGTTGTCACGATTGTCGACCTATTTAATGGACCAAAATTTCCGATCTAAACTAACCGCAGCAAAGTCAGCGGAAGATATCCTTCAAACAATTAAGGATAAGGAAGTAGAAGAAGGAGACTCAGGAAAAGAAACTCCTTCTAATGAAAATACGCAAACAGGAAGCAGGAAAAAAATAGTCGCAGTTACTGCTTGTCCGACAGGGATTGCCCACACCTATATGGCAGCAGATAGCTTAAAAGCCAAAGCGAAGGAACTTGGGTATAGCATCAAGGTTCAAACAAATGGATCGAGCGGAGTTAAAAATAAATTAACAAAACAAGATATTGCTGAAGCAGAAGGTGTCATTGTAGCCGCAAGTACGAAAGTGGATTTAGAGCCCTTCGTAGGAAAATCAGTTGTACAGGTGCCTGTAACAGATGGAATACGTGACCCAGAACACTTAATCGAAAAGGCTGCAAACGCCGAGGCGCCGATCTATAAGAGTCGAACTAAATCTGACCAAGACACTAACACTGATGCTAATGTTGACAGTAAAAAGAGCGGATTTTATAAACATTTAATGAACGGCGTTTCAAACATGCTACCTCTCGTAGTCGGTGGAGGTATTTTAATAGCACTTTCGTTTATGATTGATATCGATGGAAACAATCCATTTGCGAAAATGCTCATGACCATCGGCGGGGACAATGCCTTTTTCTTACTTGTGCCTGTCTTATCTGGGTTTATCGCAATTAGTATCGCTGATCGTCCAGGGCTTGCCCCAGGTCTTGTTGGGGGTTTAATGGCTGCCACAGGTGGAGCAGGTTTTCTCGGAGGCTTGATCTCAGGTTTTGTTGCGGGATATATTGTCCAAGGACTGAAGAAGCTCTTACAAAACCTTCCTAATTCATTGGAAGGACTAAAACCAGTATTGCTTTACCCACTATTTAGTATCTTGTTAATTGGTATGTTCATGACGTTAATTGTAGGACCCCTTGAATCTTTCAATTCGTGGTTAGAATCTGCTCTCACTAATCTAGGTACTGGAAATGCGGTACTGCTTGGACTATTACTTGGCGGGATGATGGCCATCGACATGGGTGGACCGATTAATAAAGCGGCCTATACATTTGGGATTGCACTTGTTGAAGCGGGAAATTATGCACCGATGGCGGCGATTATGGCAGGTGGAATGGTGCCCCCGCTTGGACTAGCGTTAGCAACAACCTTGTTTAAAAGCAAATTCACCAAGCAAGAAAGAGAGGCTGGTAAAACGTCGTATGTGTTGGGAGCTTCGTTTATAACTGAAGGTGCGATACCTTTTGCTGCAGCTGACCCTGCGCGTATAATTCCTGCAGCAGTTGCCGGTTCTACAATTGCTGGTGGTTTATCTATGCTATTCGGAAATACCACACCTGCTCCTCACGGTGGAATTTTTGTAATCTTCACTGTAGAAAATGCTCTTTTATACGTGTTGGCAATTGTAATTGGAGCAATCGTTACGGCTTTTATGACAGGGATATTGAAAAAAAAGGCGTAAGAACAAAACGTTCTTAGCCTTTATATAGAAAGAAATAAAAAAGGATGACCCCTTTCTTAAACTTGCGGGCCATCCTGCTTACCGAGGGATGCTTAACGAGCTCCGCCCATTTGTTGCTGAGCCATTTGAACAAGACGCTTCGTGATTTCTCCACCTACTGATCCATTAGAGCGAGAAGTTGTGTCTGGTCCAAGTTGTACGCCGAATTCTCCAGCAATCTCAGTTTTCATTTGGTCGATTGCTGCCTGTGCACCTGGAGCTACCAATTGGTTGCTGTTATTACGTTGTGCCATGCTGTACGCCTCCTTCAATTTGTAAGTAAAAAAGGTAGTTGTTTACCTTTCAATCTAAGTATCTGACAAATCTGATTACCTATGCTCGGTAATTTATGGAAAAAATATTTAACATTTCATTCCTATTCCTAGACTTTATAAATTAATTTGTAATAAAAACAAAAAAGAATAGAAAGAACGTTGAGGGTAACCCTGAACTGTATCCCGAATAATGGACACTTATAAAAAAAGTCCGTTATTCGGGATTTTTTGTGTTAACTTACACGGAAAACCCGTTATAATCAAAACAAATGGAGAGAACGGGGAATCAAGTATGAGTAAACGAATCTTTAACGAATTTCAACGTAGACAAC
>NZ_JANHJQ010000042.1 GCF_024609785.1 Pseudalkalibacillus decolorationis | reverse complement strand
TCGTTGGGTAGGTTCCAATTGATATAATTCATGCAGGTCAAACAGGCTTTCTTGTCGTATAATAGTCATAGGGAGTCTTCCTCCAGTCTTAGAGTTTGTTTGGTCACTTACTCATTTCGACTTGTTAGGGAGGTACTCCTTTTTATGTGTCTTAAACCCCTTGAAGCTCTAAGGAGTTAATTTATGAAATTGATTCAAATGTTACTTGTTTAATAATTTATCTGATATAATACTAAAAAATCGAATGTTAGTTCGTGTTTATAATTGTATATTTTCAGGAGGATGGAATCCATGGAAAATTGGGAAGCTGCTTACTTAGCTGGGGTTATTGATGGTGAAGGAAGTATAACCTTGACACGGATGCATGAAAAAGAACATCGTCGTCCTTGTATAACCATAGCTTCAACTGACAAGGAACTTCTCACTTATATTCATACTTTGACTGGTGGAGGTATTAATAATAAAAAGAATTATAAGCCTAGTATACATAAGGATTCATTCACTTTAAATATAAAGAAAAAGGAAGATGTATTATTTACATTGAAATTTATTACACCTTTCCTAAGAATTGATAAGAAAAGAAAAGAAATCGTGCAAAATGGATCCTTGAAAATTATAATTCAGTGACTCCGCGTAATGGAAAATATAATCCTGATTTATTAACGCAAAAATTAAAATTTGAAGAAGATTTTTTTACGATCTGAATCCTTTACAGAAATAAAAAAACCACCATAATATGTATGGTGGAGACGGTGGGACATGTTATTCCATGCTTTCGACATGGCACTGACTATATCTTGAACCTGCACTTTTACAGGTTCTCCGGCGTATTATGCGAAATGTAATTTTACTCAAATAGTATGAGTAGGATTCCGCATCCTAGTACTACCAACTTTTTGGCAGCCTATGAGTCGATAAATGGCTGTTGGATTGCTCCACATACCACTCGATATTGCCCTATTGCTTCGTTTATCGAAGCAACTTAGGTTTCATCGATAAAGCCGGATTATCACTTTTGTGTTGCCACAAAAGGCGACTATTTACTAATCGAACCCACGTCCAAAGATATCGTGACTTAAGCTTCTACGAGCGTAGTCGATATATTGGCATTTCGCCAGCATATCAGCCTATCGACAGGCTTTTATGTGGCTAGCCTGATTATTCTCTTCCTTCATCCTCAGGCGGTGGAATCCGGCGTAGCCCACTTCAGTTGAGTCCCTTACCCTAGCACATGGGCGATGCAGGGAGGAACCGCAAAGCTACTGTTACGCAGCTACTGCGAGGTTGTTGTTTTCTTTGCCAGTTATAGGCGTTGGCGTTTTAACGAGGCCGACCCCCTCGGCTCGCAACTCAAGCTCGACCTACCCCTGTCGAATCCGTAACGTCCCCATATCAAATGAGTGTTAACAGAAAGTTGCTTGTTGCAAATCGTAATGATCATAACTGGCGACAAAATTAATTATAGCATAAATCGACTGTTTTGTTAATGACCAGCCACGCTTTTTACATTTTTTGGCGTTCTCGGAATGCCTTTTCGATTTCTCGATTAGCGGTTTTCCTTTTAAGATCTTCACGCTTATCGTATTTTCGTTTCCCTTTTCCGATGCCGAGCAAGATTTTCGCAAATCCGTTTTTGAGGTAAAGCTTCAATGGAACAAGTGAATAACCGGTCTCTTTCGTAGCACCGATTAATTTGCTGATTTGTTTCTTGTGTAAAAGCAGCTTGCGTGTACGAAGCGGTTCATGATTAAACCGGTTTCCCTGTTCGTAATGACTGATATGCATGTTATGAAGGAAGACTTCCCCATTTTGAACACGAGCGAATGAATCCTTCAGCTGAACTCGCCCAGCACGGATTGCTTTAATTTCTGTTCCTTGTAAGACAATTCCGGTTTCGAATGTCTCCTCGATGATATAGTCGTGTCGAGCTTTTTTATTTTGTGCGATTAATTTCCCCTCATGACGTGGCATAGCTTCGTTTCCCCTTTCAAACTGCATGTTACATTTTAACAACTTTGGTCAGGAAAAGTCAAGAATGTCGCAGGGTTGACTCACTTACTAGAATTACCTTGGGTACAGTCAGCAACCAAGCCCGCCCTCTCTGTTATCTTTTTTTCTTCTTGCCTTTTTTCTTTTTCTGTACATTCATATAAAATGGCTTGTCTTTTTTATTTTTCTTATTTTTGTTCGGACTTGAATCGCCATTATGTCTTCTGTTCTTTTTCTTCTCTTTCGTTGGGCTCGTACCACCACTTGAAATAACACGAGGACGATCCTTGCGTCTTCGTTCTGCAGGGGCTTTCATACCAACAATTTCAAAATCAATTGCGCGTTCATCAATATTTACGGCAATCACACGAATTTGGAGCTCGTCTCCAATTCTAAATACTTTTCCTGTTCGTTCCCCGATCATTGCATATTGCTGCTGATTAAAATGGTAATAGTCATCGGTTAAATAACTTACATGAACAAGTCCTTCAATCGTATTCGGCAACTCAATGAATAACCCGAAATTCGTTACTCCGCTAATAACACCTTCAAATTCTTCACCGATCTTATCTTGCATGAATTCGGCCTTTTTCAGATCATCCGTTTCACGTTCAGCATCTACGGCACGTCGTTCACGTTCAGACGTATGCTGTGCAATTTCACCGAGAAGATCCTTCCAATGGCTAATCGTTTTTGGATCTGTTTTTCCTTCAATTAAATACGTACGGATTAACCGATGGACAATCAAATCTGGATAACGTCGAATAGGCGATGTAAAGTGTGTATAAAATTCAGTCGACAATCCGTAATGTCCTTGGTTTTCCGGTTCATAGCGCGCTTGCTTCATCGAACGGAGCATTACTTTGCTAATTACTGCTTCTTCTGGTTCACCCTTCACTTCCTCTAAAATTTGTTGCAAGGCACGTGGATGAATCGAGTTTGCCGCTCCACGTACAACATAGCCAAAGTTCGTAATAAACTCTAAGAAGTTCGTAAGCTTTTCTTCATCAGGATCTTCATGAATCCGGTACATAAACGGGACATTCATCCAGTGAAAATGTTCTGCAACTGTTTCATTGGCGCATAGCATAAACTCTTCAATCAACTTTTCAGCAACGGTTCGATCGCGTATTACAACATCAACAGGCTTGGATTCCTCATCAACTAATACGCGAGCTTCGCTAAAATCGAAATCGATTGCGCCCCGGGCAAAGCGTTTTTCTCGTAAAACCTCAGCTAGCTTTCCCATCTGGTCAAAAAACGGGACAAGATCCTTGTAACGTTCTAAAACATCATCGTCTTCACGCAGTAAAATTTTCCGAACATCTGTATAAGTCATTCGTTCATTCGTACGAATCACACTTTGAAAAATTTCGTGGTTCACGACGTCTCCGCTTGGGTTGATTTCCATTTCACAGGATAACGTTAAACGATCCACCTTAGGGTTAAGGCTGCAGATCCCATTCGAAAGTCTGTGTGGAATCATTGGAATTACGCGGTCTACTAAATAAACGGATGTACCACGATCAACAGCCTCCTGATCAATAGCCGATCCTTCTGTTACATAATGACTGACATCAGCAATATGAACACCAAGCTTGTAATTTCCGTTCTCAAGCTTAACGACATTTACTGCATCATCAAGGTCCTTAGCATCAGCGCCGTCGATTGTAACAATCGTTTCTTCTCGTAGATCACGCCGTCCTTCTATGTCTGCTGGGTCGATTTCATCAGGTACTGAGTTAGCATGTTCAAGCGCTGCTTCCGGAAAATCCCTTGGAAGACCGTGCTTGTATATAATCGATAAGATGTCCATACCAGGATCGTTTTTATGGCCAAGGATTTCAATAACCTCTCCTGTTGCGCTGGAACGTTCCTCTGGATAAGATGTAATTTTCACAAGCACCTTATGGCCTTCAACTGCACCATTCGTAGCTTCTTTTGGGATAAAAATATCATTGGGAATCCGTTTGTCATCTGCTGCTACAAATCCGAAGCTCTTATTATCAATATACGTTCCTACAATCTCAGTAACGCCTCTTTCTACAATTCGAATAACCGTTCCTTCAGGCTTCCCATCTCCGGGTCTTGATGAAATCCGTACGAGGACTTTATCGCCTGTCATGGCACCATTTAACTCGGACGCTGAAATATATACATCCTTTTCACTCTTTTGTTCAGGGATTAAAAATGCAAACCCCTTCGCATGTCCTTGTAATTTTCCTTTAATTAGGTTCATTCGTTCTGGGACACCGTAACGGTTGCTACGGGTACGAACCACTTCACCCTGATCTTCCATTTCATTCAAGGTAATGACGAGTACTTTAAACTCTTCCGCATCTGTAACACCAAGCTCCTGTTCGAGCTCCTGTACAGTTAGCGGTTTATAAGCCTCTTCACGCATGAACGCTAAAATATGTTCTTTATCCATCATTCTTTCCCTCCTTTATTATTGTCTAGCTACAGTGACCAGGTTCTCGAGGTCGCTTCAATTTTTCGCTGAACGCATAAAGCGCATTCCTCTCAAAATCTCCAGCGCTTGTCGAACCTTGCAGGGCACTTCCGCTTTTCAGTGTCTAGCTACAGTGACCAGGTTCTCGAGGTCGCTTCAATTTTTCGCTGAACGCATAAAGCGCATTCCTCTCAAAATCTCCAGCGCTTGTCGAACCTTGCAGGGCACTTCCGCTTTTCATTGTCTTGCTGCAGTGACCAGGTTCTCGAGGTCGCTTCAATTTTTTGCTGAGGACCAAGCTAACCCGTTTAAAAATTGTAAAATATCATCATGCAGCTGTTCCTTTTCCTTATCAAGTGTGATGACATGAGATGAGTTTTCATACCACTTAAGTTCTTTTTCATCAGATTCAATTTCATCATGGATGATGTTCGCGCTATCGGTATTGATCATTTCGTCGTTACGTGCTTGCACAACAAATGTTGGTGTATAGATCATGTCGATGTTAGAGCGAACATCTGCCAAAAGATTTTGCAGTGCTTTTAGTGTGTTCATCGGAGTTTTCTTGAATTCGTCCATTTCTTGTTCAATTTGTTCCTCTGACTTTTGCTCACGTCTTTTATATTCGCGGGCATAATCGAGAACACCCTCGTACATCACTTCTTCACTTTTAATATGCATAGGTGCACACATGGATACAATTCCTTTGACGGTTTCGGTATAGCCAAGCTTAAGTGAAAATACTCCACCTAGCGATAGACCAGCTACTGCAATTTCTTCATATCCTTTTTCTTTAAGTTCCTTAAAGCCTTCGAGGACGTCCTTCCACCAATCTTCAGGACCTGTGTGAACAAGCTCTTCTGGTGGGACTCCATGGCCTTTGTAATGTGGAGCTAAACAAGAATAGCCTCTTTTTTGTAAAAACCTCCCTAGCATACGGACATCTGCTGAACTTCCAGTAAAGCCGTGTAAAAGCAATACCCCCCGATTTCCCCCTTCGAAGAAAAACGGTTTAGGTGCTACGATTTTCATGCTGTAATTCCTCTCCTTTTATCCTATCTCTATCTGTATCAGTTAAAAATGAATAGACATGTCGAATGACGTCTTCTTGTTCAACATCGTGACAAATGATGTGTTTCGATTGTGGTAAGTACACAAGTTCTTTTCTTTCACTTTGAATTGTTTCATAAATATATTGAGCACTCTTTTTCGGGACAATACCGTCGCATTCGCCTTGTAAGATCAATGTAGGTGACTTGATTTTTTTAAAGGAAGGCTTAAGCAAGCGGACAAGCTTTCGAAATTGAAAGGTCATTGAAAAAGGGGTCTGTTTAAATTTTTGCTCATATCGTTTAAATAATTCATTTTCAATGAGTTTGCCTTTACAGAGGTCTTTAATCATTACTCTAATGTCAGTTAAGAATTGCCTTGGACTAACATAATAAGCAGCCGCGCTAAGTAGTACGAGCTTATCGATTTTATTAGAAGCTGCAAGATAGCCGGCAATAATACCTCCCATTGAAAACCCGACTAAATAAATGGTATCACATTTTTCCTTTAGCGCTTGAAGTTCAGCCTCTGCAGTATGCACCCATTCGCTGAAAGAAATCCGCTCCATCCTTTTACCAGTATCATGCCCTGGGAACGTCGGGGATACAATTAACCAGTCCGTGTGTCTTTTCAAGTACTTAGTGATGGGCTCAACCTCAAATGGACTTCCAGTAAACCCATGCAGGCATAAACAACCAATCATTCATTTATCTCCTTCTTAACGTGTAAAACAAACAGTCCTTTTATTAGTTTGCCCCTATAGTCGCTCAATAAAACCTTAGATATTAAGGAGTAAATCGCTAACATGGAACCGTGATTGCTTTTCGTCTGACTATATGTATGATAGTAGTAAAAAATAAAAAACAGCAAGCTTTTATACTTGCTGTCCCTAGTTCGATTAATAAACGTAACCGAGAGTTATGGTCAGAATAAAGAATAAGATACCGAGTATAGTCGTAGCTTTTATAAGAACAGCATCCATACCCCGTGCCTTTTGTTTACCGAATAACTGTTCCGCGCCACCCGTGATCGCTCCGGATAGACCGGCACTTTTACCAGATTGTAAAACGACAACTGTAATAAGTGCAATAGCATCAATAATTAATAGGACTAACAAGGTTGTTTCCATTTATTCCACCTCCAACGACACAATACAATACCATAAATGTACCACATTAAAGCCGGAAAATTCAACAAATCTTTTTGGGTGAATATACTGGGAAATGGTGCATGTCATATTATGATTCAACTTGTCGATATTAATACCATGGGGGTGCTTCCACATGGAACAGAAAAAGCAAAGAAAAGAACTTCCTACAGGAACTGACAAGAACCCTGGATTTACTGTGAACGATGATTCCCATCAACCGCTAGACATGCTCATTGAACAGACCGACAGCGGACTAGAAGTAGAACGCAGTAACGTTCAAGCTGACAATGAAGACATGTGACCAATGCTTGTGAAAACAGAGTACCATGCTCTATGACCTTCAAATGCTATCGCTTAACCCTTCCATTCCCAACACAAAAGGACTGTCTCCACCCTCAGGGAGACAGTCCTTATTCCAACAAAATCCTATTATTTATTAATGTTATAAAACGCTTCACCAGCAGCATATTGTGCTGCATAATCAAGCTCGTCCTCTATACGAAGTAATTGGTTATACTTCGCGACACGGTCTGTACGGGAAGGGGCACCCGTCTTGATCTGACCAGCATTTGTTGCAACTGCGATATCTGCGATTGTACTATCTTCCGTTTCACCTGAACGATGTGAAATGACCGCTGTATAGCCTGCCCGCTTTGCCATTTCAATCGCATCAAATGTTTCCGTTAATGTACCGATTTGGTTCACTTTAATCAAAATCGAGTTACCGACACTACGTTTGATTCCTTCAGAAAGCTTTGCTGTATTGGTAACGAATAGGTCATCACCTACAAGCTGTACCCGGTCGCCGATAGCTGCGGTTAACCTTTCCCAACCGTCCCAATCGTTTTCATCAAGTCCATCCTCAATTGAAATGATCGGATACTTCGATGAAAGTTCCTCATACCAAGCGACCATCTCTTCTGAAGTCTTTGTTACCCCTTCACCTGACAAGTGGTATTTTCCATCTTTATATAACTCAGAAGAGGCTACATCAAGCGCAAGCTTAACCTGTTCACCGGCCTTGTAACCCGCTTTTTCGATTGCTTCCATGATGGTTGTAATCGCTTCTTCATTAGAAGACAGGTTTGGAGCGAAACCACCTTCATCACCAACTGCTGTATTCAAGCCTTTTTCCTTCAGTACTTTTTTCAACGTATGGAAAATCTCTGCTCCAATACGTAACGCTTCACGGAATGATTCGGCACCGACAGGCATAACCATGAACTCCTGGATATCAACGTTATTATCCGCATGCTCTCCACCATTTAAGATGTTCATCATTGGTGTTGGAAGTGTTTTTGAATTGAACCCGCCAAGGTAATTGTATAACGATAAACCGAGGTGATCTGCAGCTGCATGGGCAACAGCCATCGAAATTCCTAAAATGGCATTTGCACCAAGTTTCCCTTTGTTTTCTGTACCATCCATTTCGATCAACGTTTTATCAATTGCAACTTGATCTAATGCATCAAAGAATACAAGCTCAGGAGCGATTACTTCGTTAATGTTATTAACTGCGTTTAACACACCCTTACCCATGTAGCGTTCGTAGTCTCCATCACGAAGCTCGACTGCTTCATATTCACCAGTTGAAGCACCACTTGGAACAAGCGCACGTCCCTGTGCTCCTGATTCAAGCCATACTTCAACTTCAACAGTTGGATTCCCTCGAGAGTCTAATACTTCACGTGCAAAAAGATTTACAATACTTGATGGCATAATTCATTCATCTCCTAGTTTTTATTGTGTGTTTAAAAAGTAGACGAATCAGAAACAAGAAGTTCAAGGCACGACAGTTTCGAGGACCGGAATGTATGGATTTAATACATGAGGACCGGAGAAACCGAGTAACGTAGAAATTCGCCGTTTATCATTTGGATACTTTTTAAACTTCCTTTATCAGTGTTTTTCCAGTCATCTCTTTCGGCTGCTTAGCTTGTAGAAGGTCTAATATCGTCGGTGATAAGTCTGCTAAAATACCATCCTTACGCAGTTCAGCACCTTTTTTCGTAACAATAACAGGTACAGGGTTTGTCGTATGAGCGGTCATCGGATTACCTTCCATTGTTATAACCTCATCTGAGTTACCGTGATCCGCAGTGATGATTGCTGCCCCGTCCTTTTCGAGCAGCAGATCAACAACCCTACCAAGACATTCATCGACAGCTTCAATCGCCTTAATCGTTGGCTCTAGCTTTCCTGAATGGCCGACCATGTCGGGGTTTGCGAAGTTTAAAATGATGGCGTCATGTTTGTCCGCTTCGATTTCATTTAGAAGAGCAGAAGTCACTTCATACACACTCATCTCAGGCTTCAAGTCATAGGTTGCGACCTTAGGAGAATCAACTAAGATCCGTTCTTCTCCAGGAAACTCTTTCTCACGCCCACCACTAAAGAAAAACGTTACATGCGGATATTTTTCCGTCTCTGCAATTCGTAGCTGTTTCAAGCCTTGCTGCGCGAGCACTTCTCCAAGTGTGTTATCCAGGTTGGTTGGCTTAAATGCAACCTCCCCTTGAACGGACTCACTAAAATGGGTTAGACAAACGAAATGGAGATCTTTCGGATGTTTGTTTCCTCGTTCAAAGCCACGGAAATCCTCGTTTGTAAACACTTGTGAAATTTGAATAGCACGGTCAGGTCGAAAATTGAAGAAAATGATCGCATCATCATCTTGGACCGTTGCAACAGGTGAACCATCCCCCTTCGTAATAACAGAAGGAAGAACAAATTCATCATGGATTTCATTTTTATAAGAATCCTCTACCACCTCGATAGGATTCTGGTAGGAAGGACCTTCGCCATAAACCATCGCCCGGTACGACCGCTCAACCCGATCCCAGCGCTTATCCCGATCCATTGAGTAATAACGGCCTGAAATGGTTGCAAACTGCCCAACACCTAACTCATCCATCTTATCCTGTAATGCCGTTATGTAAGTCCCAGCTGTTGTTGGACCTACATCGCGACCGTCAAGAAAACCGTGAATGTATACTTTATCCACGTTCTTACGAGCTGCGAGCCTCAGTAATGCGTACAGATGATCAATATGACTGTGAATACCTCCATCCGATAGTAACCCAAAAACGTGGAGGGCTGAATCTTTCTTGTTCACATGATCCATTGCATCCTGGAACGTCTCGTTTTCATAAAATTCACCTTCCTCAATCGAAAGGTTCACTCTAGAAAGGCTTTGATATACGACCCGGCCTGCCCCAATGTTTAAGTGCCCAACTTCAGAGTTCCCCATTTGACCTGCTGGAAGACCCACTGCTTTTCCACTCGCTTGTAATTGCGCATGAGGAAACTCGTTCCAATAGCGGTCAAAGTTCGGTTTTTTCGCTTGAGAAACCGCATTTCCTTTCATTTCATCACGCAGTGCAAACCCATCTAATATGATGAGCGCAACTGGTTTATTAGCCATTATTAACACCTTCTAGCAACTGTAAAAACGATTGTGGCTCAAGGCTTGCACCACCGACTAACGCACCATCAATATCTGATTGATTCATTAGCTCTTTAATTGTTTCCGGCTTCACACTTCCACCGTACTGGACACGCACTTGATCTGCAACATCCTGTGAAAATTGTTCAGCAATCACTGTACGAATATACGAACAGACTTCGTTCGCGTCCTCTGATGTTGCCGATTTTCCAGTTCCAATTGCCCAGATTGGTTCATATGCAACAACAACCTGAGGAACCTGTTTTTCAGATAATCCGCTTAAAGCTTGCTCAACCTGTGTCTTAACAACAGACTTCGTTTCTTCTTTTTCACGCTGCTCAAGCGATTCTCCGACACAAACAATCGGCACAAGATCATGTTTAAAAGCGGCATGTACTTTTTTATTGACAGATCCATTCGTCTCGCCAAACATTTCACGACGCTCAGAATGACCAAGAATCACATATTCAACGTTCAGATCCTTTAATGCAAGAGGGCTGACCTCTCCAGTAAATGCACCACTGTCTTCATGATGCATGTTCTGAGCTCCAATCGCTAACTTTTTTCCAGATGCCTCGTCTACAAGTGTATCCAGAAATAATGCAGGTGCACAAATGACGGAATCGACCTTCTCAACGTCTGGAATTAAGCCGCTTACCTCTTTCACAAAGCTCTTTGCCTCTTCAAGCGTTTTGTGCATTTTCCAGTTCCCAGCGATAATCGGTTTACGCATCACGGAAAACCACCTTTCTTTAGTAAAAATATTTTGTTCAAAAGCAGACGAATAACACAGGAATGTAGTTCAACTAAGTTCGTAACGTCCTGTTACAACGTTGAACCTCCATCCTATTTATCTTTCAGTGCAGCAACACCAGGCAATACCTTCCCCTCCATAAACTCTAAAGAAGCACCGCCTCCTGTTGAAATGTGACTCATTTTGTCAGCAAGTCCAAACTTTTCAACAGCTGCTGCTGAATCGCCGCCACCGATGACACTATATGTATCAGTCGCATCAGCAAGTGCTTGCGCTACGGAAATGGTCCCGTTTGCAAAAGCTTCGAATTCAAAGACGCCCATTGGACCGTTCCATATAACAAGTTTCGATTCTTCGATAACGGATTTGTACTCTTCACTTGTTCCAGGTCCGATATCTAACGCTTGCCAGTCTGACGGAATCTGGTCTATCGTCACAACCTGTGTGTTCGCATCTTCTGAAAATTCATCTGCTACAACTGCATCTTTTGGTATATAGAACTTTACGCCCTTTTGCTCTGCTTTTTCGATAAAAGACTTAGCTAAATCAATCTTATCTTCTTCCAATAAAGACTTTCCGATATCATAACCTAGTGCTTTAACAAACGTATATGCGAGTCCGCCTCCGATAATCAAGTTATCAACTTTATCAAGCAAGTTGTCGATGACATCGATTTTATCTTTAACTTTGGCACCTCCAATGATTGCTGTAAATGGACGGTCAGGATTGGATAGAGCTTTTCCAAGTACATCAAGCTCCTTCTCCATTAATAGTCCAGAAACTCCAGGAAGATGATGGGCGACGCCTTCCGTTGATGCATGTGCACGATGAGCAGCACCAAATGCATCATTCACATATAGATCAGCTAATCCAGCGAATGCCTTTGACAGTTCAGGGTCGTTGTTCTCTTCCCCAGGTTCAAATCGAACGTTCTCAATAAGAAGAACGTCACTATTGTTTAATTTTGAAATCGCTTCGTTCACTTCAGCACCGTAGACTTGATCTGTTTTAATGACCGCTTTATTCAGCAGCTCACTTAGACGCTTAGCAACAGGATCGAGTCGAAGCTCCTCAACAACATTCCCTTTTGGTCTCCCTAAGTGACTTGCCAAAATCACCTTTGCACCTTTTTCAATCAAATGTTTAATGGTCGGAAGTGCTGCGCGGATTCGAGTATCATCCGTTACCTCTCCATCCTTCATTGGAACGTTGAAGTCGACGCGGCAAAAAACTTTTTTACCACTTACGTCCACATCGCGCAACGTTTGTTTTTGCATACGGAAAGCCTCCTTGATTAATGGTTTATATAGAATGTACCCTGAGACCGCTCAAGCGGCTATTCTAGAATAAGTGTTCAATAATTTGATACTAATTCTAATTGAACACCCTCTTATACATGAAAAGAGGAGTAATAACCCCTCCCCTCAACATTCTATATAAAGTTATAGGATTGGTACAGTTTTTCTCGTAAAAAGTATCGAAAAACTGACTTTTTTTAACCTAATCTTACAAACCTTTAGAAGCGATGTATGCAACAAGGTCAACGACACGGTGAGAATAACCGCTTTCGTTGTCATACCAAGAGATTGCTTTTACCATATTCCCTTCCATTACCATAGTAGAAAGTCCATCTACTGTTGATGATGAAGGGTTTCCATTATAGTCACGAGATACGAGTGGCTCATCGCTGTAAGCTAGAACGCCATTTAAGTCACCTTCCGCAGCTTCCTTAAATGCCGCATTTACTTCATCAACCGTTACATCTTTATCAAGCTCAGCTACAAGGTCAACTAGAGAAACGTTTGGAGTTGGTACACGCATTGCCATTCCATTCAGCTTACCTTCAAGCTCGGGAAGGACGAGTGATACCGCTTTTGCTGCACCAGTTGTTGTTGGAATGATGTTTTCCCCTGCTGCACGAGCACGACGATAATCTTTATGCGGAAGATCAAGAATTTGCTGATCGTTAGTATAGGAGTGAACCGTTGTCATCATACCACGCTTAATTCCGAATTGGTCGTTGAGAACTTTTGCAAGCGGAGCAAGACAGTTTGTCGTACAAGAAGCATTTGAAATCACATTATGGCTTGCTGCATCGTACTTCTCTTCGTTAACACCAAGAACAACAGTAATGTCTTCGTCTTTTGCTGGAGCAGAAATAACGACTTTTTTAGCACCCGCTTCGAGATGTTTTGCCGCATCATCACGTTGAGTGAAGCGCCCAGTTGATTCAACAACGACTTCTACACCAAGATCACCCCAGCCAAGCTGAGCAGGGTCACGCTCTGAGAGTACTTTTACTTCTTTTCCATCAATAACAAGGCTATTCTCTTTCACTTCTACAGTAGCATCTAGTCTTCCATGTACCGTATCATATTGTAAAAGGTGAGCAAGCATTTTTGCATCGGTCAAATCATTTACCGCGACGACTTCTACCTCAGGGTTCTTTAATGCTGCCCGCAATACATTACGTCCAATACGTCCAAATCCATTAATTCCTACCTTTGTTGCCATAATCAAATTCCTCCTTGAATAGGTTATCTTTTAGTGAAACATTTTATAAGTGCACGACTCTTTAAGTCTTGGTTCAAAAAGGAGGACAAACAGGGCCGAGAAACTCGAAAGTTCCCTTGAAGTCCGACTACTTAAATCACATCGTGTGATAACGTCGGACTGACCAACTTCGTGTTGGCCCCCGGACTTTTTGAACATCCTCTCTAAATAAGACTTTTGGCAGCTCCTTCATCTGTTATCAAAACCTGACGGGGACCTCGTTTCATGTATGCTGCGATCGCATTTGCCTTACTGCTTCCACCTGCGACAGCAAATATCGTTTTTTCTTCTGTTAAATCATCGAGCTGTAGTCCAACCGTTTTTACTTTGTGAACCACATTACCGATCTGGTCAAAATAGTAACCAAATGCTTCAGCAACGGCATGGTTTGCTTGGACTTTCTCTAACACTTCGGTTGATGACTTCCGCCTTACCGCCATTGTTTCTGCTTCACCAATACCGTGGATCACAATTTCAGCGGACCTTATTAGATCAAGTACTTCCTTGACTCCGGGCTCCTCGACCATCATTTGATACGATTCTTCGCTTAACTGATCTGGAACGTGGAGTAAACGATACTCACCAGACGCTTTTCTAGCCATCGTTGAACATATCGTGTTCGCCTGGTTTTCTACATTCTCTCCAAGGCCACCTCTAGCTGGCACAAAGAGTGGTTGGTTCTTTTTCGTCATTGGTGTCATCATTTCAGCAACAGCAGCTATGGTCGTTCCACCTGTAACAGCAATCTTTCTTTTTGCCTTTAAAAGCGGCATTAGCCTTGTTATACAAGCCTTCCCCATATCTCTTTGGACCCATGAATCGCGGTCACTATCACCTGGAACAATGATGACGTCTTCCAAATTTAATTTTTCCATTAATTGCTGTTCTAAAACATGCAGTCCTGAAACTTGCTTCATGACTTCTTCCAGCTCTAAAAGAACATGATTCCCCTCATCGGTCATCGTCATACCTTGCGGAGATATTTTCAGAAGACCCTGCTGATTCAAAAACTCAACCTCCGCACGCAATACACGCTCTGTTTGTTGGAGATTCACAGACAGGCTCCTTCTTCCTACCGGCTGTAAGTATCGTACGTTTTGCAGGATCCGATACCGATTTTGCATAACATCGAGCAAATCAGGTAATAATTTTCGCTGGACATCGATTAACGTTTCCATCGCAACACCCCTTTCAGGTATGGATCAATAGCGATTCAAGAGAATGAAACCTAAGAAGTAGTTTAAGATGAATGGATCACTATTCACTTTGTATGGACCTTTTTAGTCCCACCCAGTCATATTATGTCCCGGATACCGCAAAAAAATTTACGGCTTACAATTATTATATTAGCAAGTCTTGAGTTTCGCTTCAACTATTTACACTAAAAAAATGTAAGTAAACGCTTTCTTAACGATTCTTTATCAATTAATCCGTATTCGATGTCTTCATCATTCACCTGAACAACGGGAATCATCAACCCATAAGACTCTAACCACTCATCCTTTTTATAAATATCCCGTTCCTCAATTGCAAAATCAAATTCCTTCTGTAATTCTTCAAGAATCAAATACGCTTTATCACACAGTGGACAATTTTTCTTTGTGTAAAATTGGACCTTTAGCATGTTTGGGCTCCTTTTCCTTCTATTTTGCGCTCCAATTATGTAGAAATGACCGATACAACCTGTTTGTTATCCAAAATCGCTACTTTGTTATCCGATTCAAGGCGTTTGTTATCCGAATCGTACAGTTTGTTATCCAGCGGAACAAAGCGGATTCTTCCGCTTTGAATCCTTTTAACTCTAACAGCCAGTCCCTTCCTGCAATAGTAAAAACGGCAAAACGCAACTACTAAAGCGTCTTACCGTTATAAAACAAGACCTTTCCTCTTTGAAGAAGAAGGTATTCGAAGCTCTTCCCGGTACTTGGCCACAGTTCTTCTTGAAACTTCGACACCATCTTTTTTCAGCGCATCAGCAATCTTTTGATCAGAGAGTGGCTTTCGTTTTTCTTCCCCCTCGACCAACCGCTGAATCCGGACCTTCACTTGGGCAGATGACGTGTCTTCCAATTGATTCCCTTTATCGACCCTGGACGTGAAAAGTGACTTAAGAGGGATTGCACCCTTTGGAGTTTGGATTGTCTTATGCTTTACCGCCCTGCTTACTGTTGACTCGTGAACCTCAATTGAGTCGGCCACTTCCTTCAAAGTCATCGGACGCAATGCCACATATCCATGATCAAAAAAGTCCCGCTGTGCACGAATCAAGTATTCTCCCAACCTCGTTAACGTTTGTCTCCTTTGATCGAGGCTACGCTTTAACCATTGGTACTTGTACAACTGTTTTTCAAGATAAGGACGTGCCTCTTTATTATGTTCAAGCATTCTGAAATAACGATCGTTAAGTGTGATTTCCGGAACAAGTTCTTCGTTCATCCGAATCACCAATCGACCACGTTCATCTCTTTCAATAAAAAATTCAGGTTGAACCCACTCCGAAGTATGCCTTGAGAACGCCGAACACGGCCTTGGGTTTAAGGAACGGATCAGCTGTTCCGCCTGATTCAACTCTTCCATTGATACATTTAATTGTTTTGAAAGATGCAACCATTTCTTATCTGCTAAATCTAGCAAATGTTCTTTAATAATTGTACGTGCTAACGGCAGTTCGTAGTTTAGTGCATCATATTGCAGCAACAAACATTCCGAAAGATTACGAGCTCCGACACCGGTTGGTTCAAAACCCTGGATTCGTTCCAACGCGGCATCAACCTTAGCTGTTTCAGTCCCTAACTCTTCCTGCAAAAACGCTAACGAATTATCTATGAAACCATCTTCATCTAAACACAAAATCACATATTCAGTAATTGATTTCTCTTCATCACTAATTTCTAGAAAAGAAAGCTGCTCAAGTAAATAGGACTGCAAGGAGACGTCCTCTGCTTTTATAAAATTAATCGGATTCACATCATCATTCGCTTCATAATACCAAGAGCTTTGATCTGAACGTAGCGATGATAATGCCTCAGACCCCTTTTGGTCAATCGTTGTCGTTTCCTGTAGCTCTACCAACGGATTTTCAACCGCTTGTTGCTCAATAAATTGTGATAATTCTAGTGTAGGGTACTGTAAAATTGTTATCGCCTGACGTAGCTCTTGCGTCATGACAAGTTTCATTGACTGAGTTTGAAAAAGACCTAACTCCATAACAATACCTCCCTACCTACATCTTACTAAAATGTATGCGTTTTATCACCTTGAAATTTTTTCAAAACTAGATAGGTCTTTTTTACAATTATCATCTTTTCTCCTAATTCTTCAACCTACATGTATTTATAATTATAGCACTTTTATCAGATTAACCTAATATACAAATGGAAAACTAACAGAATTTTCAGTAAGAAAGAGCGAAGAACCGCAGTCCGTTTACTGTGGTTCTTTCTTCTCGGTTCAGATCAATTCCAGACTTTTCGTATGAAATATTCCCAGTTCCCCTTAAGAAATTTATAGATTCCTAAACAATAAAAGGAAAACTTGGCAAGACTTAGCTGCACTTATACTTAGGACTTAAATTTTTCCTCAACGTCGATTTCCTTCAAACTGAAAAGTTATACTTTCTTAACGTACAAAAGGAGCCCATAGCCAGGCTCCCTTTTTATCCTTTTAATTGATTGGCAAGATTCCCGCATAGTCTGTGAGGTATCCTTCCGCTGGGTAAGCCGGGATGTCGTTCCAGTGATCAGGATTAACATTATGCACTTCCCCTGTTGCAATGCCCATTAGAAGTTCTTTTAACGCAAGATAGTTTTGCTTCGTCAAATAGCCATTTGATTTCTGACCAAGGTTACCTTCTCTCGTATTCCCTTTTGTTTCAAAGAAAATCGCCGGATTACTGTGCCCATCTGGATTCAAGTTGTTGTAGTTGAGGCCAAGCATCATTGCGGAAACCACGCCGCCTCTAATGTCGATATAGTACTTCGCGTCCTCTCCACCAACCTGATACTGATCGATGTGCGTGTATCCGTACTTTGTCATCGCGTCATACACATACGCCTGCATTTGCTTCGTCACCTTATTGTAGTAGCCATTTTCCAAGCTAGGAAGTGTCGGTCCATCTGGTGCAAGAGATATTCCTAATGAAAAACTCGTCGACTCATTCGTGCCATAAACCGTTTTAAATCCTTGATGATGCAAATCTACCGCAAAATCAGGCTTAACGTTTGCCCAATATTCATAAACAACTCTAGATTCATTTGCTTCAAATCCATCGAGTGCCCAGTCCCGATTCAAATCTACGAAAGCTGAATCACTGACAGGATCACCATTTTCGTCCATAAGTTGAGTTTCACGATTATTCATAATGCTTCCGTCTGGATTGTACATAGGAATCACATAAAGAGTAAGTTCATCAAACAATGTTTTCACATCAGGGTTTCCAGAGGTTCCTAATGTTTTTAAAAGTTGCATTACAGCTTCTGTCGTCAGCTTTTCATCTCCATGAATCTGAGCCTGTACCCATACTTTTGTCTCTCCATGTCCCGCTTTTGCAACGTAGATACTTCTACCTTGTTCTGATTTACCATATTCATCAAGTGTCGATACTTCAATTTTACCTTTGCTTCGTTTTTCCAAACCAGATAATTTTTCAATCATTTCTTCATAGGTCATGATACTGCTGATATTGTCATTTCCATTGGTCGATGGCCCGCCCGGCTTTGTGTTTCCAGCAGCAAGAACTGAACTGTTAAATGCCAAACAGAAGACCGACAATAATACTAATCCTTGCAAAATCCGTTTCATATATGAAATACCTCCAATAGTTGATGTTCAAAAATCACCGTTCTTATTTATTCTCCTCGATAACCGCTTTCAGGTAGCGAATCCCAGAACGATGTATCCGCAGTTTCAATTGAGCCGTCTGCTATTGCTTTTATAGATGCTTCCATCGCGACTACCGCTTGTTTGATTAGATAGCCATTGCTTTTTTGTCCTAAAACATATGGCTCATAATAGTGGTCAGCCATCCCTCTTACCTCAATTAAAAGGGTTGAAATATCGTATTGGAGAGCGATTCCGTTACGCCCAATCTTCGGAGCAGTTCCACCACGATATTTTGACAAGGTAGCATAGCCTTTCGCCTCAACCGCATCATAAACGACTGAACCAAGTCTTTTCGAACCATCAACCACTTCAGGAGCGACATCAGGATTTGTCGGATGCAAAATGGAACCCGACACAAGCTCGTCGCTATCTCCCAACGTTGTTTGTGTGCCCTGGTGATGGAAATCAATCATGTAATCGGGCTGATATTTTTGTAGTACATTTTCATGGAAAGCTCTTGTTTCGGGTTGTTCCAAGGCGATATGGTCCCTATTCAGGTCCACTTTGTTCGCGTTATAGCGAGTATGGGTTCCTGCCACATAGTCCTCCAATGAAAAGTTAACATCCCCCTCAGCACCATCAACATTTAGGCGTGGAACGAAGAGAACGTTCACCTTTTCAAGCATGCTTTGAACTTCCCTACTGTTCGAAGTTAGCTGTTGAATCATTTTCAACGCGCCTTCAGTTGTCAATGTTTCATTCCCATGCTGCTGGGTTAAAAAGAGGATCGTTGGATTTTCAGGGTTCTCACCAAACTTTGCTAGATATAGGTCACGCCCCTTTACCGATTGCCCATAGACCTCAAGGGTTAATTCCGCTGACTTATGATCTTGCTTTTCAAGAAATTTAACCATTTCCTCATAGTTATGCAGGCGCTCATTCTTAATTGTTTCGTTGCCCCCGTAACCAGGTCCTTCGCCTACTGCACTCGCTGGACCTACTTGTACACCCACTAACATGCTTGCACTAAGTAATGCACTCGACAAAATTTTGACAGTTTTCTTCATCAGCTACTCTACCTCTTTCTTTCGAGATTCGAAATATATGTACATATTTCTCGCTCAATCGACAAAATTCCTTTTTAAAAATTATAAACAGGTAGGATGAGCTATAAATTCTACGGTGCTTTTATTTAAACAGGTAGATTGGATCAGGAGGATGTATGGAGGGGCTGTCTACTAACGTAGTACGAAACCTTTTTCCCGAATAAATCGTCATTAGAGTTGTAAAACTTTTATCACACGTTAAGAAAGTATAAAAATACTTTCTATAGTGTAAGCGCAACTAAGGCTCAGCCGGCGCCAAAGGCTTGGCTTTGCCAAGTTTTCTTTATCAAGGTGTTTTGGTAAATCCTTTCATTTAATGCTGAATCAAGCCGTTTATGGTATAATTCATTGTCAGTATTAACTGTTAACTCAGATAATTTATTATTTCTACCTATTATAAAATGGTGGTGTATATATGGCTTCACGAATTGATCGAAGACAAAAGAAAAGCGGAAAACGAAAATTCCTTAAACGCTCTCTTTTAATTATATCGGTATTATTTTTATCACTCGTAGGTTACGTTGTTTGGCAGTATTTTTCAGGTCTCAATCAGGCTAGTCCCTCGAAAGCATTAGAAACTGATTATGAATTCAATGCGCCTGAACAAAAGGTTGAAGGCGTATATAACGTACTGCTGTTAGGTGTTGATGCCCGACAAGAAGATCAACGCTCGCGTACAGATACGATTATGATTGCTCAATATGACACTGATAAAGAGGAAGCTAAGCTCGTGTCTATCATGCGTGATTCATACGTAGAAATTCCCGGTTATGGTATGAACAAAATAAATGCAGCCTTCTTCCACGGTGGTCCCGAGCTTTTACGGAAAACGATCAAGGAAAACTTCGGTGTCGACATTCATTATTATGCAATTGTTGATTTTAAAGGATTTGAAGAAATTGTCGATACGATTGCGCCCGATGGCATTGAAATTGATGTCGAAAAAAGGATGTCACACAACATTGGGGTAGTACTTGAACCAGGCCTCCAAAAACTCAATGGGGAAGAACTGCTCGGATACGCACGATTCCGTCACGATGCTAGAGGGGATTATGCACGTGTAGAACGTCAACAGAAGGTGATTTCCAAAGTAAAGGAGGAATTCACCAGTCTTTACGGTGTATCCAAGCTTCCAAAAGTGATCGGAACGGTACAGCCTTATATCGATACAAACATGAAGACATTGACAGCAATCGGCATTGCAAAGGACATCATGTTAAACAATGGTAATATAGAAACGATGAAGATTCCAGTTGAGAATGGATTCACTGAAGCGAACCTACCAAGTGCAGGCTCTATTCTCCAGCTTGATTTTGAGGAAAACAGCCAGGCACTGCAAGAATTCTTAGGTGAAAAAGGTTCACAATACACGAGTAACGCTGATGCTGAAGAGGAAAATGAGCAATAAATAACGTGAAGAGGGCCACTCCAAGGAGTAGCTCTCTTTTTTTACACGTTAAGAAAGTATAAAAATACTTTCTAATTCAAAAAATTCGAAAACATTTTAAACAACCTCTTAAAAGTATTTTTTCTGACTAGAGTAAGGTTAAATCCCCATTTATCAGTAAAAATAACACCGAATCTAGGATAGTCCCTGAAAAAGATGCACGTTTAAATCTGATTTTTGCGGGAAAGATGATATGATGTATACATAAGCTAATTACATAAGAGATAAAGACTTCGGAAACGTTCATGGAACAACAACCCGAAGTAAGAGCCAAAAAGTTTGACCTATATTGACCTATTAAGTAAGATGAAATTAAGATGTAATGTACTTATCGAAGAGGAGGATTTATGAAATGAACTTAATCCCAACAGTAATTGAACAAACAAATCGTGGGGAACGTGCGTATGACATTTACTCCCGCCTGTTAAAAGACCGAATTATCATGTTAGGTAGTGCCATCGATGATAACGTGGCAAACTCAATCGTTGCTCAGCTACTATTCCTTGCAGCGGAAGATCCTGAGAAGGACATTTCTTTATACATCAACAGTCCAGGTGGCTCGATCACTGCAGGAATGGCAATCTTTGATACGATGCAATTTATCCAACCAAAGGTAAGCACAATTTGTATCGGAATGGCTGCTTCTATGGGAGCATTCCTACTTACTGCTGGTGAACCTGGCAAACGTTATGCATTGCCAAACAGTGAAGTTATGATCCACCAACCACTTGGCGGAACACAAGGTCAAGCATCTGATATCGAAATTCATGCACGCCGTATTATTGAGATGCGTGAGAAGATCAATCAGATTATTTCTGACCGTTCAGGACAGCCAATTGATATTGTTGAACGTGACACAGACCGGGACAACTTTATGACTGCTGAAAGAGCGAAGGAATATGGCTTGATCGATGATATCCTTCAACAACCAATCAAAAAATAAATCTGGTGGAATGAAAAACCTGAGCGGAGTATATTTTGATACTTCCGCTCAGGTTCTTTTAATGGGTGCACGATCGTGAATTTGAGGCCTATTCTTACGCAGTCTGTCTTACCTTAATAAGCTGTAAACCATTGTCAATCCATTTCTGTAATGAACTATGCTGCTGTTTTAAAAGTTCTAACTCACCAATCAACTTTTCTCTTGTTTTTGGAAGCAATGGGTTTACTGTTAGGATTTCTACGATTTCAAGTCGAAGCAGCCAATCATCTGGAAAACAATCTAATTCGTGATTCACCTGTTGGATTGTATGGATTATTTCCTGAGGTGTTTTCTCTTGCTCACGTAACTCTCGTATTTCACCGTATAGTCTCTCGAGCGGTGTTAATGTTTTCAAAGGAGTTGACTGTTGCACATCATCCCGCTTTGTTGCCTCCCCATAAAAATGCTCGCTGTCGGCTGCACCTGCAAAAACCGACGTGACGGTTGTGCCAACAGCCATATCGTAGACACCATCACCACTTTCAAACAGAACTTCACCATTATAAGCTACAGAAGCATGCTTAATCGCTAGCATTATAACCTTTCCATTTTTTAAAACGACTTCATTCAATACACCTTCAACTACGAGCCCATGTTCAAATACCAGTGTGAACGATTCGCCCAGAACCAGCCCGTTGAGTTGGAAGTCTGTATTATTCCAATCTTCTAATGGTTTCTCGCAACCTCGCACCTTACCAATCGGAGAGCCAAATCCATGACAATGCTCCTTTTTTCCATGACCAACAATTGTCTCATCATCAAGAGCTAGTGCAGTTTCACCAGTTGTTTGAAGGTAGATGGCTTCACCGGTATCCGCTTTTACCAGATTCGTAAAGGTTCCAGTCACTTGAATGCCTGAGCTTAACACTGCAGTTGCCGTGTTTGCCGACCGAACGGCCTTGTCTAGACTTTCCGTTCCACCTACCCTAACCGCCATCCCTTCTGCAAATTCCTCAACAGCCGCTGTCAATACGTCAAAGTCCTCACAAACAAAAAGCTGAGGTTGCTGTGTCGTAATATCGAAACCAGTATTGATGGCAGTTTCAAGATCAAATGGTACCTTTTCCACTTCATCAGATAGACTGTTTACACCTTCACCGATGGATGATAACAGACCTGCACCGTATAAAGTCGGATGATTAACGGTACCAATCATTCCAAATTCCACTGTCCACCAGTATAAACGCGAAATTTGTTCTGCTTCTGAAACTTCTTCAATAAGGCTTTGCTTCATCTCGAGGTTCATTTTTGCCGCTAGAATCTCCTCTTCTGTAGCGGACCCTTTTTCGAGTAAATCGGAAAGGGTTCGAATCGCATCAAACACCTCATGCTCCTCTTTTGTCGCAAGTGCTTTCGATCCGATTTCTCCAAACCTTTTTACAAATTCAGCATATTTCTTGTCGCATAAGATTGGGGCATGGCCCGCTGCCTCATGAATGATATCCGGTGCTGGTGTATAATCAATATTTTCAAGCTTTCGGATTTCTGTTGCGATTGGCAAGTAACCATGCGCTTGAAAATCAAAAAAGGCAACAGCTGGGATAAATCCATCAATCGTAACAGCACCCCAACCAAATGGCTGTAAGCTCTCATTCATCTCTTCTATATTTGGAACCGAATCGATATGAATCCCTGAGGAAACAAGACCATCGGTATAAGCTCCATGTGCGACATCCTTTAGGAAGTTGTGATTTTGACGCATAACATAACGCCAAACTGCGTGGTCGATTGGACTATATTTTTCATAATCTTGCTCCACCACATATTTTCTTAAATGCGCAGGTAATGGTCTTTGTTTCATGTTCAGCTCTCCTTTTTCCTTATTTTGATGTGCTTAATCCGGTCTAATAAATGCGAATAAAAAAACCCATCATCCTGTAAGGGACGAAGAGTTTCCGCGGTACCACCCTGATTGGCGAACAACTTGTTCACCCACTCATAAATTAGCCAGTTGATCCTGCAATGTAATTCACATCGACTACTGCCTGAACTTTCACCAACCGTCCAGTCTCTACACGCTGCTCATAGTTATGCTACTGCTTTTGCAAGGCTAATTGTTGATTCATTTATACTGACATGCTTAGACGCTTTTAAGCATTAAAGTTATTAATGAAAACTATACACAAGGATTTTAAAAACGTCAAGATATTTTTTTGAGATTTGAAAAAGCAAAGCGTTATGCTAAATCCAGTCGAATTTTGTTATGAGATGGATCCTTTATCCAAACCGAACCATTTTCTTTATGAATGGAGGCACCGATTTTGACAAGTCTTTCTATAATTGAGCTTCGTACTTCTTCTGAGGGTAGAACGATTGAATACCAATTCATCCGAACGTGGTTTTCGCCTGGTGCAGGAGCGCCTTGACCATTCCACGTATTTAATCCAATGTGATGATGATAGCGACCTGACGAAACAAAAAGAGCTTGGTGTCGAAAAGGAACAGTAATGTCAAAGCCTAATCCTTCGTTGTAAAAGATTTTTGCCGTATTAAGATCTGCAACATGTAGATGAATGTGTCCCAAAACAGTTTTATTTGGAAAACCGCTCCACTCTTTATCACCACTTTCTTTTAACAGCGAATCGATATCTAAAGGATCGCTGATGAACGGAAGCTCTCCATTTTTCCAAACCCACTCAGATTCCGGACGGTCCACATACACCTCAATACCATGTCCATCGGGGTCTGCAAGATAGACCGCTTCACTAAATAGATGGTCCGATGCACCTTGGACGGGGTAGCCACTTTCACTGATATGGCGTATGAATGCTCCCAGGTCCCTACGGTTCGGTACTAATATCGCAAAATGATATAACCCGGTTGTCCGTTGTTGTTTTGGTAACACCTTTTCCTCCTGCTCGATGATTATGAGTGGTGTTTGATTGTCTGTAGATAATGTCACCTTGTTATCCGTTTCCTCAAGTACTCTGAAACCTAATGTTTCTGTATAAAAGGTTAGTGAACGCTTGAGATCAGAAACTGTTAAATGCACATGTCCAATGAATGTATTCGGGGATCGGTGAAAGTTCATTCGGCCTTCCTCCTTTATTACTTTTTTATAGTAACTTAATATATATTATAAAGTAACAGTGAGAAAATTGACAACTAATTAATTTGAGAAGAGCTCAAAACTGACACCAGAAAACACTTTTTCGGGAAAATCAAACCCTTCTCATCACTACTAGTAATCAACTCACCCTGTAAACTTCTCGACCTTACTGTCATAGCCTATACAAAACAAAAACACTGTCCTGATTACCAGGTACAGTGTTTTATGTACTTTAATCTGCTTTTGTAATGTAATCCTTGAGGGCGTAAAGTGCTTCTTTTTCGTCTTTTCCATCAGTAATAATTGTTACAGTCGAACCGGAGCCTATCGCGAGACTCATAATCCCCATGATACTTTTTGCATTCACCTTTTTGCCGCCTTTTTCTAAAAAGACGTCTGAGGTAAATCGGTTAGCTTCTTGTACGAATAATGCTGCAGGACGAGCCTGCAATCCGGTTTTCAATTGAACCGTTAGTTCTTTTTCCAACAATTGTCCATTCCTCCTTGTATTCCCGCATAGTTAATTTATATATCCTAAACCAATTAAAAATGTGTAGAAAAAAGCTTTACTATTGAAAGATATTCTTATTCTTTTTAAACGTGTTAAAAGAAAGCGCTATCTTTTTTGTGTAGAGAAAAATGAACTGACGCCCAGTCATTGCCCTCTTTTCTTTTATAAAGTCGCGCCTGGTCAGCTTCCATTAGACCTGGCCCGAACCTAACGTATACTTTTAATACGGATCTACATGTTTCCCTGCCGGATCTTATTGGCAATTTCATCGAGTTTGCGAAGTCGATGGTTGATGCCCGACTTACTGATCGGACCTGTTGAGACGAGCTCACCTAACTCCTGTAAAGAAACTTCCTGATATTTAACACGAAGCTCTGCGATTTCACGTAGTTTATCGGGCAATGTTTGTAGACCGACTTCCCTTTCAATCAAGCGAATATTTTCAACTTGACGCATCGCTGCTCCGACGGTTTTGTTTAAGTTCGCAGTTTCACAGTTCACCAGTCGGTTAACTGAATTACGCATGTCCTTCATAATTCGAATATCTTCAAAGTAAAGCAACGCGGTATGAGCCCCAATCAATGTGAGAAAATCAGAAATTTTCTCTCCCTCTTTTAAATAAATGATGTAGCCTTTCTTACGCTCGAGCATTCTCGCATTCAACCCAAAGGAGTTGACCAGATCACATAATGACTCGGTATGTTCTTCATACATCGAAAAAATCTCGAGATGATAAGAAGTATCGGGATGATTGAGTGAACCTCCTGCAAGGAATGCTCCTCTAAGGTACGATCGTTTGCAACAAGATCTCTTTGTGATTGTTTCTGATACAGAGCGTTTAAATGTATAACCTTCGCCCATTATATCTAATTCGTCCAACAGGGTCCTTGAATCCTGCTTTATCCGGACAATATAGACGTTATTTTTTTTCAGTCTCATTTTTTTCCGGACCAACAACTCTGCTGGATACGAATAAAGTTGTTTAATTAGTGTATAAATTCTTCTCGCGATTGCTGCATTTTCGGTCGGTATGTCAAGGATCAACTCCCGATTTCCTAGTGAAATGGAACCGTTCATACGTATTAGAGCTGCTAATTCTGCTTTTGAACAGCACTTTTTCACTTCGAGCTTTGTTAATTCTTTCTTGGTCTCTGAGGCAAATGACACGACTTACACCCCCTCTATCCTTCATGCACCGAGGGTCTAGTCTGAGACTAAATCAAGGATCAGCTCGGAAACACGTTTTGCATCGTGCCTGATTAATGAATCATTGTATTGAACTATTTTATCACTGATAACGTGAAATCCAAAAGATTTAAGCCTTGTCTCGTCATACTTAACTGGTTCTCCGCCTTCAAATGCATATTTTTTCAATACTTCATCAGGTACTTTCGAATTATTGACGATAATCGTGTCGATAATTTGATGTCCAATATGCGCTACCAATATGTTAACATGGTCAGCTGCTGTAAAATAATCCGTTTCTCCAGGTTGCGTCATCACATTGCAAATATAGACCTTTTTCGCTTTCGACTTTTTAATCGCATCGGTAATGCCAGGCACTAGCAGACTTGGCAAAATACTCGTATACAAGCTCCCAGGTCCAATTAAGACCAAGTCAGCGCTTCGGATTGCACGTAAGCTTTCGGAAAGGGGCTTAACGGTATCAGGCGTCAAGAAAACTCGGACAATTTTTTTACCTGTGTGCGGAATTTTAGATTCGCCGGACACAATCGAACCATCATTCAACTGTGCGTGCAAAACAACCTTTTGATCTGAAGCTGGCAATACTCGACCACGAACATTCAGTACCTTAGAAAGCTCCCGTATCCCTGTTACAAAATTGCCGGTTATATCCGACATGGCAGCCAGTAACAGATTTCCCATCGAGTGGCCGGATAATCCGTTGCCATTTTTAAAACGATGCTGAAATAGTTGTTCGACAAGAGGCTCGACCTCAGACAATGCTGCTAAAACGTTCCGAATATCACCAGGGGGGATGATATCGAGCTCCTCCCTCAATCTTCCGGAACTTCCCCCGTCATCTGCAACCGTTACAACCGCAGTAATGTTAACAGGGAACTTCTTCAATCCTCGAAGCAAAACAGACAGTCCAGTGCCGCCACCAAACACGACAACATTAGGTTTTCGATTTGACTTCATATGCCCTCTTTTTATCTTTTTCGATATCGCGATGGCTGCTGTGAACGCGATAATCTCTACCTAAATACTCCCTTAGGTGCTCAGCAAGCGTGACTGATCGGTGTTTGCCACCTGTGCAGCCAATCGCAATTACTAATTGGCTTTTTCCTTCGCGCTTATAATGCGGAATGATAAAATCAAGTAATCCAGTAAGCTTCTCAATAAACTTTTGTGTTTCCGACCATTTGAGTACATAGGATGAAACTTCTTCTTCAAGGCCCGATTTCGGTCGCATATGCTCGATATAATGAGGATTAGGCAAAAAGCGGACGTCAAATACAAGATCAGCATCAATCGGCATACCATATTTGAACCCGAATGAGAGAACATTAATCGTGAATGGATGGTTTTCATTGGTCGAATAACGCTCGATAATCCGCTCGCGAAGCTGAATTGGCTTTAAATCGGTTGTATCAAGAATATTTTGAGATCGCCCCTTTAGTTCCTCAAGCATTTGCCGTTCGATTTTGATACCTTCTAGTGGTAGTCCGTTCGTTGCTAGCGGGTGAGAACGTCGGGTTTCCTTATACCTGCGTACAAGTGTTGTATCTTTCGCATCTAAAAATAGAATTTGTGGTTTGACTGAAGTACTGTCTGTCATTTCGTCAATCGTCGCGAAAAGCTGATCGAAAAATTCGCGCCCTCTTAAGTCCATGACAAGGGCAACTTTCTTCAGTTTCCCACCGGATTCCTCCATCAGCTCGACAAATTTCGGTAGTAATGCTGGTGGCAGGTTATCGACGCAAAAGAACCCAAGATCCTCAAAGCTTTGCATTGCAACAGTTTTTCCTGCGCCAGACATCCCAGTGATTATGACCATTTGAAATTCATTCTGTTCCATCCTACATCCCTCGCTTACTTTTTCAGTATTTGTTAGAAAAGCGGAAGCGCCCTGTTCAGGTGCGATAAAGAAGACTTGGTAAACGCCAAGGCGATTACCATAGTCGCCCTTATGCCTGTGGTGCAAGCGCTGGAGATTCTGCAACACAACACGCTTTTTGTGTTTGTGGAAGAATCGAAGCGACCTCGAGCACCTGGGCGCTGGAGCTAGACATCCCATCGATGCAGCAATTTTTTATACTTTCTTTACTTCTCGAAAAGGAAAACAATAAGCTCCTGTTAGCCCCGGGACTTTTCGAACAACCCCTTTAAGATGGATCTAAACGATAGCTAAGCAGCTCAAAATCTGGTGTATACGTAAATGTTCCGATGATCATTCCACTACCTGTCATCATGTAGTCAAGAATATGATGGTCACCAGGAGCCATCGGCAACGATGAAATTTCATCTTTCGGTTTCCACGCAAGCTTTCCCTCATCCGATTCTGAGAGCAACTCACCCTCAAATTCAGTAGCGTAAAAGGTAAACATCATCCATTCCTGAACGATTTGATCACCTTCCTTAATGATAAAGTTAAAAACACCCTTTAATTTGGGGTTTAACAAGTACAATCCTGTTTCTTCACGGTACTCACGAATAACGGAATCCTTAATCGTTTCCTCGGTTTCCATCTTCCCGCCCGGTGCAACCCACCAGCCTCTTCTTGGCTTTTGCAACACGACGACCTGATCATCCTTTTCGAGCAGGCAATTTGTAACTCGTTGCACGTGATTCACCTCTTTCTATAAGTATACTATGTTTCAAAGTCTATCAACAATCTAATTGGTTATTTAACACCATTCAATAAAAGTACGTTTGGCTACATACATAGAAAACACTTAAATATGTAAGACGATTTTATGCTTAAACAAACGTTTGATTGATACTTTTACCGCCTTAAACAAACGTTTGTATGAACCGCTGCATTGGCGGTATCAAAGGAAAAAAGCACTGCATGACTGCCTTAATCAAACGTTTGTATGAACCCTAGAACTATTCTTTTTCATGATGAGTTCTAAACCTTTCTCTAATTAGACAAGTCAATGCTCTAATTTAAAACGGTTTACATTATTATATTAAGAAAGGATAGAACTTATTGCATAAAGATGTTAGACAAACATTGATTAAGAGTGCAAAACCCTTGATTTATACATGATTGTCCATTAAACAAATGTTTGGATAAAGCCCCTTCTTTACCCCTACTTTTTCTCCAAATGGAGATTGACTTCCTGCTTTTATATTTGTCATGAAAGNTTGGATAAAGCCCCTTCTTTACCCCTACTTTTTCTCCAAATGGAGATTGACTTCCTGCTTTTATATTTGTCATGAAAGTTAAGAAAAGCGCAAGCGCCCTGCTTAGCCACGAAGGTCACTGGAAGACCGACGAGGAGGCTGTTGCCGCCGCAGGAGGACTGAAGTGATCCAAGTGGCTGGGCGCTGGAGCTAGACATCACTTCTATGCCTACAAAATTTTATACTTTCTTAACGTGGAACAAAAAATTTACTTGATGTATATTAATTTGCCACAACTAATTGACTGTTAACCGAACTCCGATAACTTTTGATAGTCTAATCGGTACTCCCGATATTTTACGGTGACCCCGTCAGGTCGTATTACCCCAAGTTTAATAAAAAAACTGAGTGCACAACACTTAATCTTCAGCTTTGCCGCCTCTCATCGACAATCCATCCAAAATCCATCCAAAAAATCGGAAAAATACGCAAAAAAATAGCACGGAAACTAATGTTCCGTGCACAAAATAAGAAATTTATTAAAAGGGGGTCAATTTCTTATTACTATAATACCCTACTAATATTTCACAACTGTTACAAATCGGTTAAGACAGAATTACTTTTTTCTAACTTTAGTACACTCTTTTACACGTTAAGAAAGTATAAAAATACTTTCTATAGTATAAGCGCAACTACGGCGATCACCTACGCTAAGGCTTGGCGCTAGCTAAGTTTTCTTTAACTTTTTGAGGAGATGCTCAACTTTTCCATGAGTTCTTCTACATATTGTTGCGCACTTTGGGCGGCAATACTTCCGTCTCCGGTTGCTGTTACAATTTGGCGAAGTGTTTTTTCACGAATATCGCCTGCGGCAAAAATACCAGGAATCTTTGTTTCCATCTCTGAATTCGTCTCCACATAGCCATTTTCATTGGTTATTCCAAGGTCCTTAACGGCTTCATTAAGTGGAAGCATCCCGATGTAAATAAAGACACCATTGGTTTTAAAATCAAGTTCTTCACCGTTTTCTGTATTTACTAAGGTAACACTGCCAACTTTATTGTTTTCCGCGTTAACTTCTTTGACAGTATGGTTCCAAATAAACTCAATTTTTTCGTTGTCAAATGCACGATCTTGTAAGATATTCTGGGCACGAAGCTTATCTCGTCGGTGTACAATGGTAACTTTCGACGCAAAACGAGTCAGGTATACACCTTCCTCAACGGCGGAATCACCACCGCCAATAACAACAAGCTCTTTTTCTTTAAAGAACGCTCCGTCACAAACCGCACAATACGAGACACCGCGACCGCTTAATTCTTTTTCTCCTGGGATACCAAGCTTCTTGTACTCAGCACCTGTTCCGACAATAATGGAACGAGCCCTATATTCTTTTCCCCCACCGACTATAACACGTTTATATTCTTCTCCGTCGATAATTTCCTTGATATCACCATACCCATATTCAGCACCGAATTTTTTCGCATGCTCAAACATTTTGTTCGACAAATCCGGTCCGAGAATGTGATCATATCCAGGGTAGTTTTCGACATCTTCCGTATTCGCCATCTGCCCACCTGGAATCCCACGTTCAATCATCAATGTGCTTAAATTCGCACGTGAAGTATATACAGCTGCTGTCAGACCGGCAGGCCCCGCACCAGCAATAATAACATCATAAATTTTTTCCTCACTCATGCTCTCCACTCCTTACTCGATAAAATCCACATTCTAATGTTAGTTTTAACGTTTGTTTCATTTCCTATTAGTATCGTATTAAAACAGGCTTGCTTAAGTCTAATAAAATGCTCAAAAAGCCTTATATTGTTTGAAAACCCTGGCAATTGCCAGGGTTTCAACGGGAAAAATGTATTCAATATCTCTATTTCACTTGCGAATAATACGTTTTGATTATCTTCACATATTTTTGCACTGTTGTAATTGAAACACCGTATTGTTCAGCAACTTCTCTTTGTGTCGTTTCGGTCTTCCCTTTTAAAACATCAGCAAAATACGAAATCGCACTGGACCATGCATTTGTGTTCGTTAACGTATGCGTTTCACTTTTCGTTTTATGAAGGAGAAGGTGCCACAGTAAAGCCGTTTCAGCATCTAGCTCTTGCCTGCCCGCAATCAGATGCTCTAGTATTTGCAGTCCATTTCTCATTTCTGTAGAAGGCTTTACAACTTCTTCTAATCCTTCTTCACTATGGACCTCAACTTTTTCGTTGCCAAGCTCAAACAACATGGTAGCAGCGAGCTCTTTCATTACTTCTGACTCCTTTGGTTCCGTGCAAAATGATTTTAGTGTCGCAAATGCATCCTCATCCCTCCACTTTCTAAGCAATAAGAGATGAGATAGTTTGTTTTTATGAATCGTACTTCTTAATTTTAAAATTCGATCCGAAATTTCCTCGGGGTCTTGAAGATTACCCATTGGAATCGTGTATTGATATTCCACTTCCCCTGGATCAAGAAGTTCGTGCTCCAATTGTTCTAGGTAAAAAGAGGCAACCGAACTTTCCGGGTCGAGAACAGAAAGCTTTTCCCATGATTCGCGCGCGAGTTCTTTTTTACCCATTTTAAAGGCAGCAACCGCAAGCCAGTGAAAATACGGTGTATTCCAGGCGTTACCGAATTTCTTAATCGAATAGAGCCACTTATATGCAGCCTCATCTTCACCAAGCAAGGCGAACGTACTTCCAAGCTTGTACCGGTGTTCTGGAGAAATCGGGTGGATTGTGTGTAAAATGCGGAGAAAACGTTCGCATTCTTCGTTTTCATGCAGCTGTTTATGGAAAAGTGCTGCATTACATAACGCATGAAGGTTGCCGATGTTTTTGTCGAGCACATCCTCTAAAACAAGGAAGGCTTCGTCATATTCACCAAGGTAAAAGTGAGCAAGCGCCAGATTATTGTAGGCAGCCCAAAAATCAGGATGCTCAAGAACCATTGCCTTTAGGATATCCCGCGCTTTCGAAAAGTCCCCTTTTTCAAGAGAGTGACGCGCTTTCTCATGTTTGACGATCAGTCTCTCTTCAGATGGATCATTTTCCGAGTCCTCACCAAATTCAAGTTGGATCAAGTCAAGGAGTTCTTCAATATCATCGTAAAATTCACCGTTTGGCTCATGCTCCATATAGCGCACGGCTTCTCTCTCTGCCTCACGAAACATATTCAGGTGTGCATAATTGTTTGCCATAAAATAATAGCATTCTGATATTTCGGGATCTATTTCACTAACAATATATTCAAGAATATCGTTCGATTCGATGTAGTCGCCTAATTCCGCATGCGTTGCCGCTAGCTGACACAAGTAAGTAGGATCTTTCGGTTCTAAATCGACCGCACGTTCAAATAAGCGTTGCGCTTTATATAAGTCCTTTTTTTGATAGGACTTTAATCCTTTTTGAAAAAAGTATTCCCCAGTTCGAGCAAATGGGATTACGTTTGCCCCTTGGTGCATCATGCTCTTGTTTGCTTTCATTTACTACCCTCACCCGTTCTCTGAAACTCTCTTTGGAAAGTATAACACAGCTAAAGGAGTCCGAACACAAGGAATTGTGGATTTAAAGTATGGGAAGTTGTGGTGCATAAAGAAAACTTGGCTAGCGCCAAGCCTTAGCACTGGCGATCGCCTTAGTTGCACTGATATGAACGAAACTGTCAAGCCCCGCCAACTTTTGGGCAACCTTAACTAAGAGTGCACTTTTTGGTGTTCTCTTAACGTCTATTTGTACTCCATATGGCTCTTTACGTGAGCAGGATAAGCGCACGGCACGAAGGCAAAGATCTCTACATCGGTCAATACTCTGATATCCGTGGGTTCTCACAT
>NZ_JANHJQ010000041.1 GCF_024609785.1 Pseudalkalibacillus decolorationis | reverse complement strand
TCTTACAGGCAGGTTGCCCACGTGTTACTCACCCGTCCGCCGCTAACCGCTGAGGAGCAAGCTCCTCGTTGGTTCGCTCGACTTGCATGTATTAGGCACGCCGCCAGCGTTCGTCCTGAGCCAGGATCAAACTCTCCAATAAAGTTTAGCTTGACTTGCTCATTCATTTCAAAAAATTGATCAGGGTTCGTTAAAACCCGTTTCACGCTTGGCTTTTGTTCAGTTTTCAAAGAGCTTTTATTTTCGCTTTTTTTAAAGCAACCTCACTAGTATATCACTCATCCGATTTGATGTCAACAACTTTGTTACATGTTGTTTTACAGCGATAAAAAAGAAATGGTTTCTCTAAAGTAAGGAAAAGTTATTAATGGTGGGCCTAAGTGGACTCGAACCACCGACCTCACGCTTATCAGGCGTGCGCTCTAACCAGCTGAGCTATAGGCCCATAAATAAATGGAGCGGGTGATGAGAATCGAACTCACGACCAGAGCTTGGAAGGCTCTTGTTTTACCACTAAACTACACCCGCAAAAATTAGATGGTCGGGAAGACAGGATTTGAACCTGCGACCCCCTGGTCCCAAACCAGGTGCTCTACCAAGCTGAGCCACTTCCCGTAATATGGCGCGCCCTGAGAGATTCGAACTCCCGACCTTTTGATTCGTAGTCAAACACTCTATCCAGCTGAGCTAAGGGCGCTAAAATTTATGGTGCGGTCGAGAGGACTCGAACCTCCACGGGTATACACCCACTAGCCCCTCAAGCTAGCGCGTCTGCCATTCCGCCACGACCGCTAAATCGTTTTTTGAGTAAAAAAACAGAGATGCTGCTCTTCAAGTAATACAACCTTATTATCTCTTTTACTTATCATCGAGGATAATATGGTGCGGGTGAAGGGACTTGAACCCCCACGTCACAAGGACACTAGATCCTAAGTCTAGCGCGTCTGCCAATTCCGCCACACCCGCGAAAAAATGGTGAGCCATGAAGGACTCGAACCTTCGACCCTCTGATTAAAAGTCAGATGCTCTACCAACTGAGCTAATGGCTCTTGCTATAATGATGATTATTCATCTTATGTCCCTTTCTCTACAAGACTAAGCTATCGTAGAATGCTGTGTCGGAACAACTCACAGTTTTTTCATGATGTAACATTCGTTGCTCTACCAACTCTGTCCTTTCCTCTCCCAGTCATCCTTCGATGAAGGCTGTGTCAGGACAATTCAACGTCACTTCAAGATGTATCGTTCAAAGCTATTAGCTCTTGCTATTTATTAGCATTTACTCGTAAAAAGAAAATGGCTGGGCTAGCTGGATTCGAACCAACGCATGACGGAGTCAAAGTCCGTTGCCTTACCGCTTGGCTATAGCCCACCGGATAACAATTCTGATTTCATTCTTAAACTAAAGTTAATTTTAAATAGTAAATGGCGGACCCGACCGGATTTGAACCGGCGATCTCCTGCGTGACAGGCAGGCATGTTAACCCCTACACCACGGGTCCTTCATGTTAGTTTTTTTGGTGACCCCTACGGGATTCGAACCCGTGTTACCGCCGTGAAAGGGCGGTGTCTTAACCACTTGACCAAGGGGCCTTATTTAGATGGCGGAGAAGGAGGGATTTGAACCCTCGCGCCGCTTACACGACCTACACCCTTAGCAGGGGCGCCCCTTCAGCCACTTGGGTACTTCTCCATGGCTCCGCAGGTAGGACTCGAACCTACGACCGATCGGTTAACAGCCGATAGCTCTACCACTGAGCTACTGCGGAATAATGTATATTTGCTTTTTAGCGACAATAAATATCATACAATATCAGCTTTTGAAAGTCAATAACTTTTTTGCGATGTTTCTGCTCTTTTTATTAAAAAATAAGACCGTTTGTCCTTAATAGCGACTTAATTAAAGTAACATAATCAATATTTATAGTCAATATCTATTTCAGAATTAATTTCCCACTGCATTTCCCACAAACATATCGGCGAGTATCGACCTTCCTTTTCCTAGGATAGCGTTGAAGACAGTTGCGGCATTTATATATGTATTTGACCGATTCCGTTCGTCGCTGTCCGGGAACGATTTGACAAAAACGAGTCCCTCCAACCTTACTCAATAATTGTTTAAAGTCACTGTCTCTATGTTGGTAGCCTCTATTCATTAAATGAAGATGATAATGGCATAGCTCGTGTTTAATAATCCCGATCAGTTCTTCCATACCGTGCACTTCAAGATGCTTTGGGTTGATTTCAATATCGTTACTACTCAATAAATAGCGGCCACCGGTAGTTCTCAAGCGGTTATTGAACCGAGCAGCATGGGTAAATGGGCGATTAAAGTATTTAATTGATATTTCTTCTATTAATATTTGAAGCTCCGATTGTGTCATAATCCTCATTCCCTTTGAGTTCCATTTTCGCATGTTCTTCTTTTCAAGAAAAGGGAAATGCTTAAATGCTTAAGTAAAAGCGGAAGTGCCCTGTTCACAGCCCCGTAGGTCACTGGAGGGCCAACGAGGAGGCTGGCGCCACCGCAGTGGGACTGAAGTGATCCGAGCGGTTAGTCGCTAGAGCTAGACATTGCATCGATGCAGCAGAATTTTCTACTTTCTTTACTTGGAACAAAGGCAAGCCGTTTAACATAAACTAATAACTACCATTAAGGAAAGTGGGGAGGGGCTCATCATGCCTTACTGGTTCAAAAAGCAGTTAAGGACTGCGTACTTAAATAAAGATCGATACCAAATCAAACTCCTAAACCAATGTTGGTATTTTTACAGAAAAAAACACTGCTCGTAAAAGCAGTGCTTTTTGCCTTTTAATTCTGGACCATCGTTAACGCAATCCGTTGCTTTTGAAGGTCAACATGCTCAACCCACACTTTAACGACTTCCCCAACATGAACCACATTCATTGGATGCTTCACATAACTGTTGCTTAACTTAGAAATATGAACCAAGCCATCCTGTTTAACGCCAACATCTATAAACGCACCAAAATCGACAACGTTACGGACTGTTCCTTCGAGCTCCATACCTTCTTTTAAGTCTTCCATTTTAAGCACATCTGTCTTAAGTAAAGGCTTTGTAACCTCATCACGAGGATCTCTTGATGGTTTAGCAAGGGATTCAATAATATCCCTTAACGTTAACTCGCCAATCTCCAGTTTCTCTGCGTATTCTGGTACATTGATCTTGTTTAGCTTTTCTTTCATTTGGTTAGTTCCGATGTCATGTTCTGTTACTTGCAGCAATGTCAATAATCGTTTTGTGTCATGATAGCTTTCTGGATGAATGGGTGTTTGGTCTAGTGGATTCTTTCCCTCACTAATGCGTAAAAACCCAATGCATTGTTCATACGTTTTCGCTCCAAGCCTCGGAATCTTCTTAAGCTGACCACGATCTGTGAACTTCCCTTCTTCATCCCGTTTGTTGATAATATTATTTGCAACTGTTTTCGATAGTCCCGCCACATATTGTAGAAGCGAAGCAGAGGCAGTATTGACATTTACGCCTACCTGGTTAACTACGGTTTCTACAACGAACGTCAATGAATTATTCAAGTTCTTTTGGGAAACATCGTGTTGATATTGCCCCACACCGATTGATTTTGGATCAATTTTTACGAGCTCAGCTAATGGATCCTGTAGTCGTCTTGCAATAGAGACCGCACTACGCTCTTCAACTTGAAACTGCGGGAATTCCTGTCGGGCGATATCAGAAGCGGAATAAACACTTGCCCCTGCCTCATTTACAATTAAGTAGGCGAGAGATCGGTTTGATTCTTTTATAAGGTCTGCAGTAAACTGCTCTGATTCCCTCGACCCTGTTCCGTTGCCAATCGCGATCACTTCAACATTATGTTCGTTAATCATTTTTTCTAGGATTTTCTTAGATTTTTCAGTTTCAGAGCGAGGGGGCGTTGGATACATCACACCTATATCTAGAACCTTACCTGTGTCATCAACCACCGCAAGCTTACATCCAGTTCGATAGCCCGGGTCAATTCCAAGTGCAATTTTACCTTTTAGTGGCGGCTGTAACAATAAGTGACGTAAATTCTCAGAGAAAATCCGGATGGCCTGCTCATCAGCACGTTCGGTAAGCTCATTTCGGATGTCCCGCTCAATGGAAGGGGCAATCAATCGCTTATAAGAATCCACAATTGCTCTTTCTAAATAATCGTTTGCTTCTGAGTTACCCTTTACATACTTTTTATTTAGACGACGGATAATCTTATCCGCTGGAGCTGAAATCGATACTTTTAAGATACCTTCCTTCTCTCCTCGGTTAACCGCAAGAATTCGATGGGGAACGATTTTTCGGACAGGCTCTTGATAGTCATAATACATTTCATAGGTTTTGCTCTCACTCTCGTCCTCCCCCTTGACTGTTGTTTCAATGATTCCTTCTTGATAAGAAATTGTGCGTATCCAAGATCGATTATCTGGTTCATCTGAAACCATTTCGGCAATAATATCCTCTGCACCCTGGAGCGCATCCACTACAGTAAGTACCTCTTGTTCCTCAGATAAAAACGATTCTGCTTCTAGAAGTGGGTTTAATGAAGGTGCTTGTTCTAAGAGTATTTCTGCAAGTGGCTCAAGTCCTTTTTCTTTCGCGACTGTTGCCCTTGTTCTTCTCTTCTGTTTATATGGTCGATATAAGTCCTCCACTTGTTGAAGCTTTCCTGCTTTATGTATTTCTTGCTTTAACTCTTCTGTTAGCTTCCCCTGCTCTTCAATTAGTCGTAGGACCTCACTTTTTCGTTGGTCTAAGTTTTGTTTATATTCCCATGATTCGGATACATCCCGAATTTGCACTTCATCTGCTGCCCCCGTTAATTCTTTTCGATAACGGGCGATAAATGGTACGGTGTTTCCTTCTTCCAATAGCTGAATAATATTTTTTACAGACTTAATTGGTAGTTTCGTTTCTTTTGCAACATGCGTGATCATATCATTGTTATTTTCCAAAATTGTTCCTCCCTAAATAGGTGTACATATACTACCTAATGCTAGTGTATCAAATTAACAATTTAACGTACAAAAAAGAGGGTAACTCAACTGCAGGCCATCAATCAACCCTGCTTCATTTCAATCCGGAATATGAATCCAGACCCTTTTTGAGTCGTCCCTCTTTAATTAATTTTTCCTATAATACACGTCAAGTCGTCAATGTTAGGTAATCCTCTTTGCTTTAGGTATTGTGTAGCGATTTGTGGGTTCCTTGCCCTTAAAATGTTCTGTTTGTCGGAAGAAGTTAGTACGATTCCATCCGAATATACAATAAACATGGAATCCTTTTGGTAATCAAGTTGTTTAACAGCGAAATTCGATGGTCTTCCAGATAAAAAACCTGACTTCGAAAGTGGATTCACTATTTTTCCGTTCGGGGCACTTATAACGAATCGAATATTTCCGACACCGCAATATTCAAGCTTCTGTTCTTTAAAATAACACTTAAACAGCGTGATTACCGCACCTCTTGTTTGATAAAGAGCTTCATTGCACATTGACATTAACGACTTCACGTCAAGGCTATGATGTTTTTCAACAATCTCAACCGCCTTGGAAGATGCATCACGTGCAGCTTCACCGCTACCTAATCCATCTGCTACGAGACAAATAAAATACTCGTCGGTTTCTTTAACCATGTAACTATCCCCGTTACATTGACCTTCTTTTTTCGATCGTTGGAATGCACTGATGTTTACCTGCTGATCGACATTCCCTTCAATCATTCGAAAGCCTCCGAAGGACTAACACGTATTGCATCTTTTAACTTTTCAAGTGCTCGGCGTTGTAATCTCGATACATGCATCTGAGAAATGTCGAGGCGGATACCGGTTTCTTTTTGACTTAAGTTTTCAAAATAGGTACATTTCAAAATTTCCTGTTCACGTTCAGTTAACACTTTAAATGCTTTCTTAAGCAGCATGCGCTGATCCGTTTGACCGTATCCTTCATCAACATTTCCGACAAGATCTAGGAGTGTAACTGTGCTGCCCTCTTGGTCCGCTTCTATAGAACTATCGACAGAAAGCGCTTGATAGCTTTTACCCATTTCCATCGTCTCCAGCACTTCTTCCTCAGAGGCTTCCAGATAATCGGCAATTTCCTCTACACGAGGAGATCGTTGAAGTTCATTTGTTAATTCCTCAACCGCGCGTTTTATTCTAGGACTCAGCTCTTTAATTCTCCTAGGAACATGAACACTCCATGTTTTATCACGAATAAAGCGTTTAATCTCACCTATGATTGTAGGTACGGCGAAAGATTCAAAGCTCCTTCCGAATTCCGGATCGAACCGACGGAATGCAGCCAACAATCCAATCATCCCTACCTGAACAAGATCGTCATGGATACTTTTCCCTTTAGAAAATTTGCGTGCAAGCGAATGAACCAAGTCCTTATACTGTTCAACAAGAATCGTTTGAATTTCTTCGTTTTGCGGATCTTCACGCAATTGGTCTAAAAGCTCATATACTCTGCCCTTGTTATTGTGAGCGGGCTGGCTTGTATTGGTCGACACTATCATCCACCCCATCTCTATTTAGGTATTTCGTCATCGCAACTACTACTCCTGCTTTGTCACTAATATCAACCCGGTCCATTAGCGCTTCAATTAAGAAAAGGCCCAACCCTCCTTCACTTATCTGATCCAAGGCTTTCCCGTTTACAGGACCCATTTCTTTTTTTGTTTCTTCCACATCGAAGCTTTGACCTTCGTCGCTTATTGTGACCTCTAATTTATCATCATGTACCTCGTAAGCAAGCTTAATAAACCCTTGTTGCCCATCGCTATATGCATGATTCACCGCATTTGTAATAGCTTCTGATACAGCAATCTTAATGTCTTCAATCTCATCGAATGTGTATCCCATACGATTGGCGATGCCAGAAACCGTTAGTCGCGCAACTCCTACATAATCTGCTTTAGCTGGGATCGTCATTTCAATAAAGTCGTTCATCGTACCTCCCCCTTTGTATGTGCCTCAATATTCATTACGTCCGTTAATCCTGTAATATCAAATAATCGATGTACCCGTTCTGTCATTCCGGTCAGTTTTAGTGAACTACCGTGTTGTTGGGACGATTTTAAAGCACCGACGAATACTCCTAGCCCTGTACTATCCATATATTGAACACCACTGAGGTCTACAACGACTTCCCGGCCTTTTTGTTCGGTTAAACTAATCAGTGTATCCTTCAACTTAGGTGCAGTATAAGCATCTACTTCACCATTTATTAATAGTTTATCTGTATTTCCTTCTGTTTCCTTCTGAATCTGCAGGTTCATTATTTTTTCCCCCTTGAAGATATAGACGTACATTAGTGAATACCACTATTTCTACTTATTTAAACCGATCTTCGTAAAATGATTAAGGTAAAGTCATCCCGTAATTCAAAATCCTGTAATTGTTCGAGGTCTGAATAAACATTTTCAACAATTTCTTGTGCGTTTAAGTGCATATAAGACCGGATGAGCGTGACGATTTCTTCACGAGAGATAAATCCTTTACTTGTTCTACATTCTGTAACACCGTCAGATAGTAGGAGGATCATATCCCCTTCTTCGATGTCTTTGTCAAAAGCTTGGTATTGAGTTGTTTTTGATACACCGAGCACTAGACCCTTTGCCATAAACTCTTCAAAGTTATCATTCTTTGCATCATAATAAAAACCAGGTTCATGGCCCGCTCCTGCATAATGAAAACGATGTATATCAGTGTTATAGTTACCGTAAAACATCGTTATAAACATTGCAGGGTCAACATTTTGCTCCACAACCCGGTTTAAGTTTTCTAATACCATACTTGGATGGTTTTCTTGTTCTGGTAAACTGTCCATCGCATACTTGATCATCGACATACAGAGGGCAGCAGGTACACCTTTCCCAATGATGTCAGCAACAGCCACATTGATCGATTCCGGTCTATTCTGGACAAAGTGGAAATAGTCTCCGCTCATTTGTTTGGCCGCTTTACTGATAACACCTATATCCAGCTTATCGGTTACAGGTATGTCCCCTTGAAGTAAGGTTTGTTGCATACTTGCCGCAACTTCAATTTCAGATTCAAGAGCCTTTTGTTTATCTCTTAAAATTTGGTGCTCTCTGTATGCCATTCCGTATCCCATCATGACTTCTATCAAAAAATCAAATGAATCCCTGATCTCCTCAGGGATGCCACCATTAATCGTCTGCAATACTGTTGAATGCATGTTGATCACTTCTTCAGGGGAGATGTTTTGTTCTAGCATCTTCCGGCTAAACTGTTGCGCTCTATATAACGCTTGTTCAGTTCTACCACTTAAGTAAGCAGTTAAAAACTGTTTGTAACGGTCGATTAAAATATCTCTATCCCCCAACATAATTCCTCCTAGCGGAGCCATTTCGTAATAAGGATCTCTGTCCCAATATCAACTGATGAGTTAATAGAGAACTCGTCCATTAAACGTTTAACCCCTGGCAACCCAGCTCCAAGGCCACCAGACGTCGTAAACCCGTCTTGCATTACCTTTCTAATATCTTGAATACCAGGTCCAGTATCACTTGCGATAATTTGTAGTCCGCTCCTGTTCACGTCTTTAACCGGCTCAATACAGACCTTACCTTTGCCTGCATATAAATAGATATTTCGTGCTAGTTCTGAAATTGCTGTCGTTATTCTCGCTTGATCCACGCTGGAAAATCCTAGTTCCTTTGATAAATCTCTCCCAAGTTGACGAGCACTTACAATATCCCATTCATTCCTCACATCTACACAGGTTTGGGCGGCCACAATCATACCTCCAATTCCTGTTGTAGTTTATCTAACCCTTGCTCTAAATCCAATGCTGTTGGAACATCGCGCATAACGATTCCAAGATCGATTAATGTTATGGCAACTGGTGGTTGGATTCCTGTCATTACCACCTTCGCACCCATGAGATTAGACATTTTCACAACATCACCTAGAACCTTAGCGATGAAGGAGTCAACCATATCTACAGATGTTAGATCAATTACGACACCCCTAGCACCTGTATCATGAATCTTATTTAACAGGTCCTCCTGGAATTGGAGCGCTGTCATGTCATCTAATTCCATTTGGATCGAAATGAGTAAATATTCATGTAATTTTAGAATTGGTATTCTCACCCATAGCCCTCCTAGGATAAGGTTTCAATTTTTTTATTCGTTAATTCTAGTGCGGCCTCAATTCCTTTAAGAAGATTACTTCTTGTTGGGAATTCGCTTAGGTCAATACCTAGATTAACAATGGTCTGTGCGATTTCAGGTCTAATACCTACAAGAATACACTTTGCTCCGATCAGTCGAACGGCCTCAGCAGCTTGGATAATATGATGTGCTACCATTGTATCGACGATAGGAACTCCGGTTATATCAATCAATACGACCTGAGAACGGTGTTTGATTGCTCCTTCAAGCAGATTTTCCATGATCCATTTTGCCCGTTCTGTATCAATGGTTCCGATTAACGGCATTACAGTGATGTGTTCAAACACAGGAATAAGCGGTGCTGAAAGCTCTAGCAACGCCATTTTTTGAACGGAAATTGTGTTCTTCCATGTATGAGTAGTGTATTGGACAATTTCATTAAATAAACCATCAATAGAACGATCAAGTAAATCATAAATCTTAAAGGCTTCCTCTTTATCAAAGTCTTGGTCCATTATTACTTGTAATGTAACACGAAGAAATGTCTGAAGACCCTGAGTAATGTAGTTCAGTGGCCAACCAATTTGAATCGTTCTTTCAAAAAAGTCCTTTAATTCTGGAGAAATGGTTTCATGGTCATTCGTTACTTGGGCCATCAATTTATCTATAAATTCAGTATTCGCATTTAAGAAAACCTCACGGGTAACATGCGTTAATTCCCTTTCACCTTCTTGAAAATTACTCATTTCCTCTTGCCATCTTTCAATGATTGAAAGACGGTTATGTTTTATAACCTGGAACGCAGTTGAGTTCATCTTTTTCCTCCGATCAGAGATTATTCATAAAATCATTATTTCATTATTGGGTAAATCTTTCAATCTTTTTAAGAATATGCCCTATTTCTTGGTAATACTGTCTCTTTATGATGAATAAAATCGAAATGCCGTTTATTTATTAATTCGACCATTACCCCGATTAGTCGACTTATATTGGCAGGATCAGTTATTCACACTAAAGATTTTATAGTCACGCTAAATAAAGAAAACTTGGCAATGCCAGGCCTTGTGCGCAGGCTGAGCCTTAGTTGCCCTTATACTATAGAAAGTATTTTTATACTTTCTTAACGTACAACAAAAAAGCCGCTGAATTCAACAGCAGCCCGCTTACTTATATGATGTTCCGTATTGTTAAAAATCAATGAGTCCAAGACTAATTTGAAGAGCGTCATCAACCTTCTTCATCATCTCTTCGTCCAATTGTGTAATCTTGTCTGTAAGACGTTGTTTATCAATCGTACGAATCTGTTCTAATAAAATGACTGAATCCCGTTCAAACTTATACTTTTTTGCACTGATCTCAACATGTGTAGGTAGTTTAGCCTTCTGAATCTGGGCTGTAATGGCCGCGACGATTACTGTTGGACTAAATCGGTTACCGATATCATTTTGTATAATCAATACCGGACGGATACCACCTTGTTCCGAGCCTACTACAGGAGACAAATCTGCAAAGTAAACGTCGCCACGCTTTACTATCAAATCACTACACCCCGCTAACTAAGCGGTCCAAAGTTAGATCAGCTTCCTCCTCAGCAAGAAAGGCTTCTGATGCAATGTTCAAATTAATCTTTGCCATCTCCATGTAACCTTGACGCATCGTTTCACGGATATGACGACTTTGCCGTTCGCGTAAATACATTTTTGTAGCTTGATGAATAAACTCACTTCGATTCAAGTTCTCGTTCATAATCGCTCCGTCCACCTCTTCAATCAGTTGCTCCGGCAAGCTAATCACGATTCGTTTTGTGTTCATATCTGACACAAACATCCACCTCCAGCTAACTGCTTCGATCTCTGTAAAAATCCCTTATTAATAGTACCATTCAAATCGCTTTTATGCAAAGCTATCTAAGACTAATTATTCGCCAATTTATGCATAAATCCTTTATTAATTTACGAAAAATTTAAAATATCATTCGTAGTTTCAATTATTTTATCATCTTGTACGAATCGTCTTGGTACTCTAGAAGAGATTAAGCAGGGAATTTCATAGTTGATCGTTCCATTGTTGCCTGCAATTTCGGAGACTGTGATTGCACCTTCATGTTGGTAACCAATCAGTGTCACCATCGTGCCAGTCCTTACATAATGAGGTAATCTCACCATAAACTGATCCATACAGATCCGACCAACAATCTTCGCACGCTTGCCTTCGATGAGCACTTCGCCTTTTTCAGCATACCTTCTTAGCCACCCGTCTGCATAACCAACCGGTATGGTCCCAATCCATTCTTCCTCTTCAGCTTGATAGGTCGCTCCATAACTAATTGTCGCTCCCGGCTTTACCTTTTTGACATTACTCAATTTACTGTGTAAGGAAAAGGCTTGTAAAAGGTTAAATGGTAATATGGATTGAATTTCTTCGGAAGGTGACAAACCGTACAATGAGATTCCAGCTCGAACATAGTGTTGTCCAAGGTTAGGAAATTGGATTGCCCCAGCACTATTACTCATGTGAATAATTTCTGGATACGCATTTTTCTCTTTAAGCATTGCAAGAAACTTTGTAAAGCGATCTTGTTGAAGATTAATGAGCTTTGAATCTAGTTCATCAGCAGTCGCAAAATGTGTAAACGCTCCTTCTAACTTTAACCGCGGATTTTGTTGAACCTTCTTAATTATTATACTTGCCTCTTTTTCCTCAATTATACCAAGTCGATTCATACCGGTATCAAATTTCAAATGAACGTTTAAAGATCTATCTAGTGTTCGCTCTATAGAATCAATCCAATCAGCGTTGAACACAGTAAGTGAAATGTGATTTTCAGCAGCAAGTTGAGCGTATTGCGGTCCGACCCAACCTAGCACAAGGATTGGTGTATCAATTCCAGCTCTTCGAAGGGCAATCGCTTCATCAAGAATCGCGACAGCAAGGTAATCAATACCGCTGTCGATCAATGCCTTTGCGACCTGAACTGCCCCATGACCATATCCATTAGCTTTAACTACCCCCATCACTTTTGTACCCTTTGAAAGATGGTTTTTTATATGAAGGTAGTTTTGTTTAATATAATCCAAATTAATTTCTGCCCAAGTATCTCTATAAAAACACATAACCACGACTCCTAGTTGAAAAATGATTTCTTCTATTGTACATGAAGCCATGTTATGAGGTAAATTCCTGTTTTTAAAACGCTGAAAAGTTATGCTTTCCTAACGTATAAAACAGGCTGATCAGAATAACTCGAATTCTCCCAGCCTGTTCTATTTTATTTCCCTTGCATCATCGTCATTGAAGACGCAACTGAAACCATTTGTTCTTCCGAGAGGTCATTCGAAGCTAGGTAGTACTCTACTCCTCCGACTGACCATGTTAGTGTTTTATCTTTCATTATCCCAATCGCATAACCAAGGTTAACTACTTCTCCTTTTCGCATCGTCAACATTTTCGATGCAGGAGCAACCTCAGCTTGGCGCTGAATAATTGTAAAGGAATGGTCTCCTGTATAGGATAAGATTGCCTGGTCCCCTTTTTTGCTAGCAGTCTGGTTAAAAAGTGTCGTACCAGCTGGAACGAACTCTGGATAAACGACTGTTAGCTCTTGCTGTTCTTTAGCCATTGTTGGTACTTCCAGCTTGGCTCCTTGCATATTTTTCTCCATATCGAAGGCACCATCGTCGAATTTAGCATTCATTTTTTTCTTCTTAAACTTAACTTCTACAAGAACTTTTAAATCTTTATCCATCACCTTCACGCTAGTAGGAAGCAAGTTTTCCTTATCAAGGGTGATTTCTTGTTGGTACAAGTTTTTGTTTTGATAGTTCGTTTTTGTGTTAAATACATATCCTTTTTCCCCTGACTTGAAGGTGCGATCATCGTCGTTGATAATATCACTGATTAATGACTCCATTAAATACACCTGACTGCTGTTTTCTGGCCACTCGCTTTGGAAGCGAAAACTCTTATTCAATGCTGGTGTAAGAACAAAGACACCTTCACTGTTTCGAAGAATCATTTGACTCTGATCTTTCTCAGGGTTTTTTAAGCTCACTTTATAAAAACTTGGTTTTTTGTGCCAAATATCAATGTTGTATGATAGTGGCTTCTCTCCGGTCTGAAGGGTCATTGTTGCCTCTGCTTTATACCCAGACATTTCATCAAGCATATCATTCAAATCCGAGACGACATCCTTTTGACTTTTGGAACCACATGCTGCAAGAACTAGAATCAGGAGCGACATAACAAATAATGATACTATTTTTTTCAAATTATTCATCTCCTTTGCCTCATATCGATGACAAAAGAGGGACCTAACATATCGCAGATGGTTCCTTTTGTACGACGCATTCAGGGGCAGTATACCCTCAATAGAATTTCGTCGTCTATCACTCGGTGCTTTTCGAACTTCCAGTTTAATTTATGTTCAAAAGGCGACGAGATAGAAACAAGAAGTTCAAGGCACGACAGTTTTGAGGAAGGCTACTAACTTGAAAGACATCCTTGCTGCCTTGCACCGAGGAAGCTTTACTCTTAGCGTAACCTTGGAGACGCAGGTGCACAATGTTTGTTCATCGTTAGTAATCCTTAACATCAATGTTGATACGTGAGGACCGCAAAAACCAAGTAACGAAGAAATTCGCCGTTTATCGCTCGGTGCTTTTCGAACTTCCTTAGATAATGTACACCCCCTTGCAATGAAAACCTGCGGCAGTCGCATCAAATTGACCATCTGCACATATGCTCAACGTTCCCTCCTAACCGCACTACAAATATATGAGACAACTTCTAGCAATATGCAGACTAGCTTGACGAGCTTTCGAGAATTATCTGAGCAACTACGTATGCTTTACTATGGGATATGGACACAAAAGCCGTCCATGAACCGTTACTCTTGAGAACAGGTTTACCGGATTCGTTTGGCAGGATTTCAATATCCTTCCAGCTAAGCTTGCTTCCTATTCCGGTTCCAATCGCCTTCGCATAGGCCTCCTTTGCTGCGAATCTCCCCGCTAGGAACTCGATTCGTCTTTCATCAATCGAGTGGGAATTAAATAATTTGTACTCCTTTTCAGTTAAAATACGTTCTGAAAATCGTGGTTGACGTTCCAACGTTTTCTTAATCCGTGTAATCTCTATAATATCAATGCCGATTCCGATGATCATACTTAAACCTCCAACCTCTTATAAACGTTTCATACTATTGGATCCTCATAAATATGGTAAACTGAAGAAAACTTTATTTTAGTTGCAGAAACCTGTTGGGAGGGTCTCTCTTTGTTTGTTCGAACTGAAAATTTCCGAACCTTCATACGGCTATATCCAATCGTATCATTTATTATCGGTGCTCACATTTTACTATTTATTGCCGTTAATTTGAGCCCCTATGTTCTACAGTTAACAGTAGGGTTTAATTATTACATCGGTGTTGGGGAGTATTGGCGTCTTATAACACCAATCTTCATCCATCAGTCTTTCCCTCATCTGCTTTTTAACACGTTCTCATTATACCTGTTCGGTCCCGCTTTAGAACGAATACTCGGTAAATTTAAGTTTGTGATCGGATACATCGGCGCAGGTGTGATCGCAAACGTAGCAACCTTTTTATTAGAAGGGCCAGGTTATAGTCATATTGGTGCGTCTGGAGCTATTTTTGGTTTGTTTGGTTTCTTTGTATATATCATTTATGCACGAAAAGAACTGATGGACCAGCAGAACTCACAGTTGATCCTTACCATCCTTGTCCTTAGTGTAGTTATGACGTTTGTAATGCCAAATATCAATATTCTTGGCCACCTGTTCGGCCTCGTTGGAGGAGCAGCATTAGCACCAATCCTATTAACGGGTACAAAACGTAGAGTATAAGCGAGGAAACGAACACTTTTTACAATATGAATCGAAAAAAGCAGTGGAATGACCTAGGAGTCTGTCCGACGAAGTTAAAAAGGCGAATATTTATTCAAATATGGCCGAGTATACGCTAAATATTCAGCTTATATGTATAGATATTTACTAAATCGTTCCATCGGAGAGACTCCTTGAGCAAGTGTCGAAAAGAATGACGCTCATTAGTCAGCACCTCTGCTTTTTTATTATGTCACTAACTTCTACGCAATTGCTGGCGTGAGATTAATTTAAATCAATCTTGTTGCACATCTACTTTCCTACTATACCAATTGAAAACAGTTTTGGCGTCATCCACTCTCGTATCTGTTAAATTGAATTGTCTACCTACTCCACCAGATAGAACGGTCGTATGGATAGTGGCAAGTTCAGTTCGCCGTTGGAAGATCGACTGCTTCACTTCAAAGTGTTGCATTCGTTTTCTTTCCGTTATTAATAGCGATCTGGAGATAAATCGATTTTGCAGATAAAAGCTTGATCGATCCACCGCCCATTTTCCATCCTTAAATTGAAGAATTCCCAATAACGCTAAAGCAATGACCGGTAGGAGAATCAAAATCCACCATAGTTTAGGAATTACCCAAAATAACGATATGAGAAAGAATGATGGTAAGATAGCTCTTAAAATATAGCGTTTTAACGAGCGGTTTGGTAATGTATTCAGCTTAGGCGGAAGGAAGTATCCTGGCAAAAGTTGAGTGAGCTCTTCGTTGATTCGCGACCGTTTTATGATCGGAAATAGCATCGCAGATAAGCCTTCGTCCGCTCCTGTTCCTCCTGCACTTTCAACATGAACAGTCGCAAAACCAAATGGCTGGCGGATAACGCTTTCAACTACACGGACTCCTTGAATTCTTTTAACAGGTAAAGTGAGTTCTCGCTTTTCAAGGAGTCCTCTTTTAATAACAATTCGATCCCCGTAGCGCTTAATCGAGAAACCTGCATATTTTAGAATGACACCTAGGAAAGATAGAAGCCACGTAACGGTCAAAATCGAAATACCCATTATCACTAACAACAACCAGCTAAACCCACTTAGCCATTCAACGGCCCCGACTACAAAGTCATCAGGTAAAATATCATCGATTTGCGAACCAAATGTACCGACAATGGATAAGACCACACCTAATCCTCCAGAAGTAGATGCAGCAATCCATAGGTCTTTTGAGGATAGCTTAAATTGATATGTCGGCTGCTCCTTTTCAATCTGCTCCTCAGCATTTGCCATTTTGTCAGGGTTTTGGCGAAGATGTTCAACAAGTAAGTGAGCGTCCTTTTTATTCACCGCAGATAATGAAGCTTCTGCCCTACCTGCTCCCCCTGCAGTTTCAATGTTTAGTTTAACAACGTTAAAAAGTCGATGGATAATCCCTTCTGAATAATCAATTGATTGAATGCGTTTTTTAGGGATGTAGCGTTTATTCCGAATAAATACGCCTTGTTCAATTTTCAAGTCTTCGTCTTCAATAGAGTATGTGAAACGGTACCATTGAATGACTCCATAGACCGCCAACAATCCGATAAAAAAAAATGGAAGATAGTACAGCCACTCCATCTTCGCTCCGTCACCAGGTCCGAAGAAAAAGTAAAGGATAATTGGGAAAACCCACTCTTTCAATGATTTGGCGAATGAGAATGCCGCAGCGATCGGATGTAATCGTTTCGGTTTAAACATCATCTTCTGTCACCCTTGCCATTTGTGAGATGAAGTCTCGGACCTGGTTCGCCGTCTCATTGTCGAGTGCTGGGATTTCATGGGTTGTTGCAGCAGTCGTAATCGTTACACTTGAGAGATCGTGACGGCGTAATAATGGACCTTGCTTCGTATCAACATGCTGTACACGTACCATTGGAATAAGTATTCTACGAATGATGAAGAGTCCGAACTTTAGCTCGATTTCATATTCATCGATCTCATATCGCCAAACACGGAAACGGATTTTTGGAATGAAAACGACACAAAAATAAGTAAGTATGAGTGCACAGACAATGACAATGAGGGAAACCCAAAATGGCACTGGAGTCAGTATAGCAAGTATGAGGCTTCCAATTGCAATTAATAGATAAATGGAGCTAGTAATCCAGCCGGATAGCTTCCATACCTTCAATGCCCTCGGATCAATCTGATTAGATGGTTCCTGACGCATATATGTATCCTCCTAGGAAGTTTAATTAACACAGGTAGAGCAGAGTTTGCGAGACGTAGAGGAACCTTTTTGCAAATTTCGCACTCTCTTCCAAATTAGTATATCTTATCTCAGATTCTTTTCCTACATCGAGGTTAGAGCAAATCCCAAATAACTCATTGATCCCAACTTCCTTAAAATGATTAGTAGGACAACATCTTTGTGTAAATACAAAAAAGCGCCAAGCTCTTTACAGTAGCGTTACCCGCTACTCTTAAAGTCTGGCACTTTTATAAAAATAGGTATTACCTTCTAAAAACATCGTGCTGGAGATCGTCAACGATACGTCTTCTTCTCATTCTCTCAAGTCTTCTGTTCCTCAGATTGCGTCGGATTCTGTAAATAATTAGGAATGCAGCAAGAAGAAGAACACCAAGTACTACCATTGGCAGGATCGAGGTAACGAAGGATAGAAAACCAACTGTTCCTTGTGACGTTTTTCCACCGCTATCATCACTGGCTTTTACCGATTGATCTAGTTTCGGTACGACTGGAAACGATGCAAGTTCCTCTCCTTGATTGTTTTCAACAACTAAATGCCCCTCTTTATCGACCGTGGCTTCAAATCCTTCCCCAATGTTATGAGTGAACAGCTTGTCCTCCTTCACACGAATTTCTTTCCCATTAGCACTGAGTAAAATCGTACCTTTTTTTATTGTACCTGTTTCAAAATGAGCAAATCCATAGTCAAGCAAGGCAATTGTATCTTCATAGGATTGCTCAGTTGTATTAGCTTTCATCGTAACTGCAATCAATGTTGTACCATTTCGTTTCGCTGCTGTCACTAGAGTGTGCTGAGATTGATCAACATATCCATTCTTAACTCCAATGGCCCCATCGTAACGCCATAAGAGCCGATTATGATTATATAAAGTCGTTTTCCAGCCATCACCTACCCACGGCATTTCCTTGGTGCTGACGATTTTTCTAAACTTCGGATTTTGCAACGCATACTTTGTAATATAGGCCATATCGTAAGCTGTCGTATAATGATTCTCATCAAACAGACCATGTGGATTTGTGAAATGAGAGTCCTTTAAACTGAGCTTTTTTTCAACAAATGTGTTCATTTTTTTGGCGAAGCGGTCCACACTTCCAGACAGATGTTCAGCAACAGCGACCCCAGCATCATTTCCGGAATTAATTAGCATTCCTTTTACAAGTTGATGCAGTTTCATTTCTTCACCTTTTAAAAGATACACACTCGTTCCCTCTGCCTCTGAAGCTTTTTCACTTATCGTCACATCTTCATTCAGCTTTCCGGACTCAAGTGCCAATATCCCTGTTAAAATTTTCGTAATACTCGCCGGATACATTCGTTTCCCCGATTGGTCATCATAAAGGACTTCACCCGTTGAAGCATCTATTAAAATGGATGTTTTGCTATTTAAATTCATCGTTATATCGGTATTAGCAAACGTATTCGTTGGAACAATCCACAACACGAATATGAGAGTAAAAGTAAATAATAATGGTATCCTTCGGTTCATTTGTCGTACCCCTAGTAATATTTGTATGTATTCATAGCTTGATTGGCTGGACACACTGACATTTTAAACAGTTTATATAGTCTTCGTATTACGGTATCGATTGTCAGGTATAGGTATTAATTACCAGTTTTCTCGATTTGGGATACGTATGCAAAACAGGTTTTACCGGTTTATTCAACTCTCTTATTCACTTATAAATAAACGGTGAAGCCACGGGAGATCTTCGGGAAATGATCAGGGTCCTGAATGATAGCTTTCCCTCCAATAATGCGGACAAGAAAGTAATGAACGGTGACCTCATAACCAAAACTATGTCCTTTTTTTACAAACAGCGGTTCAATTATTTCACCTCGATACCCAGTCTCTTCTTCCAATTCCCTTAAGCAACACATCCCAACTGATTCATTTTCCTCTTTACCACCCGAAGGAACCGTCCAAAGCTTCTGTTCATCATCGCGACCCTGATACACCATCAACAGGCGATTATCCTGTATACATATCGCCGCAGAGCCTTCCCACTTCATTTAACCCCCCCTTCTCCTATACAACTTCTCTATAAACCCCTTACCAATACATCTATGCAACAACATTTTATACTTTCTAAACCTATCAAAAAGGCTGTCCCTCAGTGGAGACAACCCTCGTGGCATAATTTATAGGACTACAATCATTTTTTTTATGAATCTCTCCTAAATTAACAATGGTGCCTTTTTAGAAACGATCTCTTCCCCAGTTTGAATATTAAGGGACGCATACCGATCTGATCGTCCTGTCTTCACATCAAGCTCTTGAATCAAAATTTCGTCTCCATTTTCAAAAAGAAACCTTGGACAAATTGACAACTCATATTCTTGATCAATCACAAATTCCTCATCTAATCGTAATATTTTCCTAGGGCTTGTCTCTGCTAATGGATAAACAGATACGAATAGATGGCCTTGGAAAGCTAATAGATCTGCAGGTGCAAAAAGTGTCCCAAGTTCAACAAAATCAATTGAGCGACCCTTTAAATTGTAAAGACGAGCTGTATCAATATCCACAACATAGGCTGAAACACATACAGTTTGTCCCACCATTTCAACATCCCAGATGAATCCATCAAGCTCCCATTCTTGAACAAGTTCCAATGTTCGCTTTGAGAACTGATAAACAGTCCCTGTTTCACCATCACCTTCACAGGCAACGATAATATAATCAGGAAACTCATAAATGTTCGGAGTCCCATAAACACCCTTCTTCATAACGTTACCAGAATGGGGATTCATCCCGACAAGGTCGAACTTTTTCATTCCATTGATTTGATGATAGTACCATTTGTTTTGCAGGTCATCGGTTCGAAGCCCCTTCCGATCTGAATAGGTCATACTACCTCTTTTTTGAATTCTATTTATTGGACGGTTGGACTGCTCTAGTTCCTCAGAAGTATAAAGTAGGTCGTTTGCATTACACCTTTCACCAAGTAAATTATTCGTTTTTCCCATTATGCTGTCCTCCCTTTCATGTCATATCAAAAATAAGCACGTTCTTACTACAATTATTATGAAAATTTTCTAATAATAAGTGGAAAACTAGCTAAAAAGCCTAACTTACTGTTCGTTTTTGTGTTATATTTAGTTTACCAAAGGAACGTATGGTCCTGTATTGGGAAAACTAGTAGTTTTGATAGACATTATTTGAGGGTTCCTCGGGTCAATTTTCCCAAGTTGTAAAGGGGGGATATTATGATTGGACAGCGAATAAGATATTATAGAAAGACAAAAGGTCTCACCCAGGAAGAACTTGCGAAGGGCATATGCTCAGTCTCCTACCTAAGTAAAATCGAAAACGGCGACGCCAAATCAAGTGATGACGTAATCGAATTGCTCTGTGAACGTCTCGGGATATCCCCTGAAGAAAAACAACTTGATGTCAATTTATTGGGTATGTTGAATGAGTGGAACTACCTGATGGTTGTAAGAAAATATGATGAAGCTGAGTTAGCCCACAAGAAAATAAAAGAGTACCTTCCTTTTGTTGAAGACCCTTCTTTACTTACTCGATATGATTTATTTTTGGTTAGATATCACTTATTAAATAGTGATATTAAATCAGCTAATATTATTATGGAAAAAATCGGAAAATTACATGAAACACAATATGATTCTTCTATTCATTTCTATATTTACTTCATAAAAGGGCTTTATCAATATTACTTAAAGAATTATTCTGAGGCTTTATACGGCTATGAAAAGGCTGAAAGTCACTTACAACAAACACCTCTAAATCAGGTGGAAGTGGGCGTATTTTATTATAGTATTGCTTTATCCCATAGCTATTTATTCCATAGTACTTCCGTTATGACCTACGGATACAAAGCACTCGAAATTTTTGATAAGGAATATCACTTTAGCAGAAGTTCTGACTGCCAAATATTATTAGGTATCTCAAATCGGCGTATAAAAAATTATTCTCAATCAGAATATCATTTTAACCAGGCTTTAAAGTTTGCAGAATCTTTTAATGATAATAGAAGTTTAGGGATGATCTACCACAATATAGGTTTTGTATATTCCAATAAAGGACAGCCCGAATCAGCAATTCAATATTACTTAAAAAGCGTTAAAATAAAAGAAAAGAATGATGTAACAAATATATATATAACCTATTATTTAATCGCTAAGGAATATGTAAACTTAGGTAAGTTCGAGTTATCATCCGAGTGGTTGCAAAAAGTCTTAGAACAATTAAAACATGACAAAAATGAAGAATATTCTATACACGCAAAGATACTTAAATATAGAATTAAGAAATTCTATAATAAAGAATTTGAAATTTACCTAAAAAAGATTGCAATTCCTTACTTCCAAGAAAAGAATATTTCAGAACTTGTAAGTGAATACTCAGCTCTATTGGCTGACTACTATTATGATAATTCACAATATAAAAATTCAAGTGAATATTTAAAATTGGCATTAGAGACTAATAAAAAATTTGTTTAAAAGGGTGTGTGTGGTTTGAAAAAAAATTTATCTTCTATACTTTGGTCAGTTTCAATTGGCATAATACTTTTTGGTGGTATACTTCTTATTGGAAATTCTAATTATAATGCCTATGATGAGAATCCTCCTGCGAGTCCTAAATTAGGCGCTTATGATGAGAATCCTCCTGCGAGTCCTAAATTGATCGCTTACGATGAGAATCCTCCTGCGGGCCCTAAATTGATCGCTTACGATGAGAATCCTCCTGCGAGTCCTAAATTGGTTGCTTACGATGAGAATCCTCCTGCGGGCCCTAAATTGATCGCTTACGATGAGAATCCTCCTGCGAGTCCTAAATTGGTTGCTTACGATGAGAATCCTCCTGCGAGTCCTAGTACCTAAATAGCATAAAAAAGGAAGGCATCGCGCCTTCCTTTTTTATTGTTCTTTTTAATTACATTTACCTATTAATTATCTTTTATATAAATAACATGTATGGTCATGGTCAATTCCAATAAACCCTGCTGCTTGTAAAAAGCTTTCCGCAGTCGTCAACCCAACGTGACGGAATGTCTTCTTGATTATCTTTTGTTTATCTATTTTCGCCTCCGGTAAGGATGTAAAAAAATGCGATAGACTCCCCTCCCGCTTTATGAGACTTTGAGCTGTTTTGGCATTCTCAATTGTTGCTTCAATTTTACGACGATGCCGGACGATCCCTTTATCCTGCAAAAGCTCCTCCACCTTATCAGGCCCAAAATCCGCAACACGGGCAATCTCTAACCCTTCGAATGCATTACGAAAATTTTCACGCTTATGCAGAATCGTTCTCCAGCTTAACCCTGCTTGGAATATTTCTAATGTCAATGCTTCGAACAGAAGGTCATCATCTGTAACCCGCTCCCCCCACTCTTCATCATGATACTGAATCAATAGCGGATCTTCTTCACACCACTTACATCTTTCTCGCGTTTGTGTAGCTGACATTTCAATTGCACTCCTCGTCCTTTAGAAATACATTCATCTAAAGGAAAGTTTACACCGTTCAAATACAATCATAAAGGAAAATCACTAAATTGATCCAATATTAACTACATAGGCGTCTAATATCTCGTTCGCTTATATACATCCTTTTTAATTATGAAACGGATTTGGGTGCTGGTACGTCAAATATATAGATGCGGTTCGATAAGGAGGTCAGTAGATTGGAAGGCTATCAACCAAAACAGGGTTCGAAGGTACAAATCGATAACATCATTGGTCGTTACCCAAAAGATGAGGTTATTGAGCATATGATGAACCAATACGGCGAAAAGCTAATACGCCTTGCCTATACCTATGTTAAAGATTGGGGTAAGGCTGAGGATATTGTTCAGGAAGTGTTTGTAACCTGCTATACAAAGCTGGATTGTTTTCGAGGTGAATCTTCAGTGAAGACATGGATCTATCGAATTACAATCAACCGGAGTCATGATCATTTAAGAAGCTGGTCTTATCGAAACCTTCAATTTACTGACAAAATTTCAAAATGGATAAAAGGCGAAAAATCAACCATTGAACTAGACCTTATCGCCCGTGATGAAAAAAAAGAATTAGCAAGCCAAGTCCTTACCTTACCGATCAAATATCGTGAAGTGATGCTTCTCTATTACTTTGAGGAATTGGCTGTGAACGATATATGCTTAATGCTTCTCTTGAACGAATCAACTGTAAAAACAAGGTTGCATCGCGGAAGGCAACTCTTAAAGGAAATTATTACATCGGAAAGGGGCCTCGACGATGGAAGAACAACTTAAAGAACTGAAACAGACAATGAATCGAATGATCTCTGAAGAACCAAAATTCACAGAGGAGCAACGGACGAAAATTCGCCAAACAATCGCTAAAAGACGAAAGCAATCTAATCGTCCTTTCAGCGCCAAATGGAAAGCCATTGCGAGTGTGGCAGCTTGTCTGATTCTTATTATCTTTGCTACACAGTTTATAATGAGCGAATCATCTAGAAAACCATCCTCCATGGAAAGTGCCGGTGGCGGGGGTAACTCTTCTGGAGATCAAAATACGGCGTTGAAGGATGACTCGTCTAACAAAGCTACCCTTCTTGAAAAGCATACAGATACTGACAAGTCGATTGGTCCAAAAGCTGAATCGAATTCACAAGCCAAAAATGAAACATTTGCACTAGACCAATCTGCGAATGTTATTGATAAAAAAACATTTGAAGGCCCTATGCTTCCATTAAACGACAAACTTTTGAATGTTTATGAAACCTTTAGCGAAAGCCATGATCAGGGTGCGCTAGCTGATCTAAATCCATTCGAAGTAATGCAATTATACTATCACGCTTCACAACAAGGAGAATATGGAACCCAGCATGATTTGTTCATACAGGACGTACGTTATGGAACTCCTTCCAAGCAAGCATATTTGGATGACACTTCCAAGGATTCTGCTATTGTAAATACCATTGAGCGTAAAATTACACGTTTTAGCAAGATTGAAAGTTTCAAACAAACGATTTATCATGAGCCTGACCCCAAATGGTTAGACTACGCACTTATAAACTGGGGAAAAGATAATGACATTACATCCTTTCGATTAATTAAAAATAAAGACGGTGTTTGGACCGTGTCTTGGATGCCAATTCAGTAATAGTGAGAGAATATATAAAGGGGATGACCTTAAAATTCATCCCCTTTTGTATTTAAGTTTTTTAGATCTATTAACAAAGATGCACATCAATCATCAAAACCCTTTCGAAACTTGTTCGGGGTAACCCCAATGTTTTTTTTAAACACAATATAAAAGTTTGAAAGGCTTTTAAAACCAACTTGATAACAAATTTCAGTGACACTTAAAGAAGTTTTTAATAATAATTCCTTTGCACATTTAATTTTCAATGTTTCTAAAAAAATGCGAGGCGTTAACCCCGTTTGATCTTTGAAAATCCGATTTAAATAAAAACCACTTACTCCCATTATTAAAGATAACTCATCGAGTTTAAAATTTCGTTTGTAATTTTGCTCCAAAAATAGTTTCGTGTTTTTAACTATTTCTTCAGCTGGATGGTAAGTTTCTTGATTCAAATCAGATTGACATCTTTTGCAAGGACGATATCCTTCATGTATTGCTTCATTTGAATTATAAAAGAATGAAACATTATCATATTTAGGGTTTTTTGACTTGCAAGATGGTCTGCAAAAAATACCGGTAGTACTTACTCCGTAAAAAAATTTACCATCATAAGTTGAGTCACATGTAATTATTGCTTTCCACATATCATCATGTGATAATTCAGTTTTTAACTTCATGTGAAAGTGACCTTTCATATTTATTTATTTTCTTACCGATGCTCATATATATTATATAAAGAATGGTTACAATTAAAGGAACGGTTATATAAAGTTTAAAAAATGGAAGCATAAGAATACATAGTACTAATGAAATTAAGGAACACCACCAAGATAATACGTATCTATTGAATAATTTCACACCTGCAGCCATTGACAATATATAAACTAGAATACCTAATGATGTAGGAATAAATAAGATATCATTAAAGGTTAGAGAGAGTACCGAAGTTATTAAAACACCCATAACGGCAAATAATATAACAAATACGACCATTCTCCTTGGCATTTCTGTAGAATGATGCAAAACTGAAAAATATTTCGGAAAGGCACCATCTCTACTCAATGAATAACCAAGCTGAGTCAAGCTGGCCACAAAAGCATTAGCAGTACCAGTACATATTATAAATGCCAGTATTCCTGTTAAGACTTTTGCTCCTAATCCAATTGTATCATTCATCATTACACCGATAGGGGATAAATTACTTTCTTCACTACCGAAAGTAGCGGTTCCAATAGTGACAAAGCTCAAAGCTAGAAATAAAACCCCAATGATAATTGCACTAATTAATGTGCTTTTAACAATATCTCTTTCCGGTCTTTTAAAATTATTAGCTAAACTACATATGGCCTCCCAGCCAAAAAAGGACCAGAAAATCATAGTAGACGCCGTACCTATTGAACTCCAACCGTGTGAGAAAAAAGGTGTGAAATTTTCCCACTGTATACTTGAAAATGTAAAAGTCACTGTCAAAAGTAATAGCAAAAGCAAACAAGAACTTAAAAGTAAGGCCAACTTACCACTCATTTGAACTCCAAAGTAATTTGAAAATCCCGCTATAATTAAAATGAAAATAGCCACCGGTACAGTTTGGCCTTGTAATATATTAATGGACCCACACAGATAATACGCACCAGTAAGGGAGACTATAGTTTGGCCCACTGCTGCTGTAACAAAATAAAACCAACCAACGATATTACCTAAATGGTTACCAAAGGACTTTCTCACGAACGTTGCTGCCCCACCAGAATCTGGATATTTACGAGCTAAACAAGCGAATGAGTAAGCTAAAGGAAAACTAATTCCAATGACTATTACCCATGATATTATCGAAGCAGGACCCGCTATTGAAGCAGTTACACCAGATAAAAAAAGAACACCCGATCCTAAAATAGCAGCGATGTATAAGGCTATTCCTTCAAATAACCCAATAGTTTTATTTTTCATAATTTCACCTTCTTTTTCTTTAAATTAACACTAAATAGATGAATTTTCTTCTTAATTATTGCTTTTTAATTCTGGATTCAATTTATCCTATATTATTTTTTAGTATTGCATTAAAAAATCCCATAACAATAAAATGATATTGGTATGGGATTAAATGAATTTATTATCCTCTATATTGACTTTCCAAAAGGACTTTCCTCCGAAATAGATTATTTATTTCTTGATCTTTTCTGATGATTTCATTGTATATAGCAGTTAAGTTTCATGAATCTTAATATTCAAAAAATATTGACATTTTCTTTATTACGCGGTAACCTCATAAATAATATAACAAAAAGGGATAATGACGATAAAAATACGTTATTGATTTTATTGTCATAGGGGGGAGGTTTTATTTTTAAAGATTTTGTAAGCCCTTTCAGAAAGACTACATAAGTTGGGCGACGGTATTAAAAGTATTCCGAGTATTAAATTACAAAGGTGTTTTTGAAAAACCAAGGGGGAAATAACATGTTGGGAATGGATGATCCTATTATTACTTTAGCCTGGATCGGGACAGTTTTATCAGCAGTGGGTTGTGTGATCTTTGGAATGATGACTTGGAATAGGGGAGGAGACGACTCTAAATGAATCTAGCTATTATGATTCCATTGGTTATCGTTTACATGGCTATTATGTCGGGCCTTGCCTATTACGGTTATCGAAAAACAAATACTGAAGCAGATTACTTAGTAGCTGGTCGTAACATTAATCCTGTGGTTATGGCGCTGTCTTATGGGGCGACTTTTATTAGTACTTCTGCTCTTGTTGGTTTTGGTGGAGTTTCCGCTGTTTATGGATTTGGTCTGTTATGGTTAGCCTTCTTGAATATTGCTTTAGGGATTTTTGTAGCATTTGCATTATTTGGTACCCGTATCAGAAAACTTTCAGCTGATTTGAATGTGTCCACGTTTCCATCCCTTTTGGGAGAACGATATAATTCAAAGTTCATCACTGTATTTTCAGGAATCATGATCTTTTTATTTATGCCGGCTTATACGAGTATTGTCTTAATTGGAGGCGGGCGTTTTCTACAAGAAACATTGTCGGTTAATTTTAACATCGCATTATTGTTATTAGCGTTGATTGTTGCAATTTACGTAATCAGTGGTGGGCTCAAAGCGGTTATGTATACGGATGCATTTGCAGCGGTGGTCATGCTGGTAATGATGATCGTCTTTTTAGTCGGGACTTATTATGCTGTGGGGGGTGTAATGGAAGGACATAATGGTTTAACAGCACTAAAAGGACTTGTACCTGATGCTCTCGTTGAGCAGGGTCACCGTGGTTGGACATCTATGCCAGCCTTAGGATCTCCAATGTGGTGGACCTTGGTCAGCACACTAATTATGGGTGTGGGCATTGGCGTGTTAGCCCAACCGCAGCTGGCTATGCGGTGCATGACAGTAAAAGACAACCGTGCATTATATCGCAGTGTACTAGTGGGTGGAATTTTCATCTTCTTTATGACAGGGGCAGTCTTCATGATCGGGCCACTTAGTAATCTTTATTTCTACAATACGTCAGGTGAGATTGCTTTGACAGCGGCCGGCGGGAACATAGATCTCATTATACCGATACTTATCAATGAAATGATGCCAGATTGGGTTGTCTATTTATTTACTTTAACCGCGTTATCAGCCGTAATTTCAACGGTCAGTTCTTTAATTCATGTCCAATCCACTTCCTTTAGTGAGGACATTTTGAAGAACTTTGGAATTAAATCGGCATTTGATAACAAAATCAGCTTGTCTCGCTTAGGGGTAATCATCGGGATGATTGCCGCAGTCATTTTAGCATATCTGTTACCAGGAGGAGTGATTGCCCAGGCTACATCCTTTTGGTTCGGGATTTGTGCTGCCGGATTCCTACCTGTGTTAGTTGGCGGCTTGTACTGGAAACGAGCATCAAAAAGCGGTGCTGTCGCCAGCATTATTGTTGGGTTTACAGTTAGTATAATAGGCTTTTTATTTTTTCACCAAAAAGAAGCGGCCGGAATCGGATTATCAAATGCTCTTTTTGGGACGGATACATTGCTCGAATACCCAGTAACCCATATTGATCCGTTGTTTTACTCTCTGCCACTTTCAACTCTTGCATTTATTGCAGTAAGTTTAGCAACAAACGTGAAAACTGATCAGAAAATGAGCAGGGAGTCCATCGAATTGAAGAAGACCTTATGATTTTATTAAGAAAAGCGTTAACGTATAAAAAAGGACTGGCCGTTAACATCGAAAATGCAGATGCTAGGTCAGCCTTCTGAGTTAGGATCCGATTTTTCGAATTCGCCTCCCAACTCTCCTCTAAATGTGAAAAGCGGATCGTAATCCGCTTTTCCTAATCATTTTAAGTCGTCGTTAAGGTTTTCACCTTACAAAGCGACCGAAAATGTTCAATTGGAGAGTTTTACGAGCCGTAAAAAACTTCTTATCTTAAAATGCCTACCTCAGCTTAATCTCACTCACCTAGGAGCAACAATTTCAACCTTAATCCTGTCGGGGTCTTCGAAATATACAGCGTAATGATTTATTCCACCAGCATGAGGATGACGATTTCCATATAAAATCGTTCCCCCTTTCTTTTCTAACTCGGTGGTAATCCAATCGACTTGATTCTTGGATTCTGCATAAAACGCGAGGTGATTAAGCCCAACCCTGCATCGATGATATGGAATATCAAGATACTTCGTTTCTGCCTGGACAAAAACAATGTACGATTCCCTTAACTTATAGCTTCGTCCTTTCTCCCATTTCTGATATTCTGTGTATCCCAGCTCACTAAGGAGCCACTCCCAAAATTTGATCGTCCGTTGTAAATCCGAAACGTATAATTCGATATGATGAATCAGTCCTGCTTGTATTTTCTTTTGCATCACATGCCCTCTTCCCTACATTTGTTCAGGTGCCTGAATGCCTAATAACCTTAATCCATCTTTCAAAACAATCGTTACCACTTTTACAAGCGTTAGTCGTAGCTGCTGCTCTGCATCTGTTCCTGATAAAACACGAATTTTCCCGTAGTACTGGTTGAAGTAACGAGCTAGTTCAATAACATATCGCGAAACAATTGATGGCTCATAATCCCTGAACGCCCGTTCTACTACTGCGGGGAACTTTTCCAATGTTATAATCAGTTCCCATACATACGGTTCCTTCAAAATGTCATGTAGTTCACAGTCATCGCTCTTTTGCCAGCCGCCTTTCATTAATAATGTGCTTGCTCGTGCATAGGTGTACTGAACATATGGCCCTGTCTCACCTTCGAATCGAAGCATATTTTCAATGTTGAATTCTACGCTGTTCAGTCTGGATTGCTTCAAGTCATTAAAGATAACCGCACCAACTCCTACCAGTTCCGCAACTTTGTCTTTATTTGCGAGGGTAGGGTTCTTTTCTTTAATGTTGTGCTCAGCCTGACTGATCATCTGTTTAAGTACTTCTTCAAGCAGAATCGTCTTTCCTTTTCTGGTTGACATTTTCTTGCCGTCTTGAAGGATGAAGCCAAATGGAATGTGATGCATATCGTTCGCCCATTCATACCCCATCTTATGAAGAACCTTTTTAACCTGTTCAAAATGAAGGGACTGTTCGTGACCGACAACGTATAAAGACTGTGTAAAATCATACGTGTTTTGTCTAAATTTAGCAGCGGCGAGATCCCGTGTTACATAAAGGCTCGCTCCATCTTTCTTTTTAATAAGTGCAGGTGGCAGCTCAGCTTCATGCAGGTCCACAACCATTGCACCTTCTGATTCTAGGAGCAACCCCTTTTCAGTGAGCTCTTCCACAATAGGAAGCATTTTATCATTGTAAAACGCCTCACCTTGCATTGAATCGAAGGAAACATTAAGCAGGTCATAGATTTTTTGAAATTCCTTAAGGGATTCATCTCTAAACCATTTCCATAAGGCTGTTGCACCTGAGTGCCCCTCTTCTAATTTCTTAAACCAGCTTCTTGCTTCGTCATTTAAAGAGTCATCTACTTTAGCTTCTTCATGGAAGCGAACATAAAGAATATTCAACTCTTTGATTGGATTTTCCTTTACGCGCTTTTCATCCCCCCATTTTTCATAAGCCGTCATAAGCTTGCCAAACTGTGTTCCCCAATCGCCAAGATGGTTAATTCGAATAGCCTTGTATCCGAGCTTCTCTGCTATATTGGCAATTGAATTTCCGATTACCGTCGATCTTAAATGGCCCATAGAAAACGGTTTGGCTATGTTTGGTGAAGAAAGGTCGATCGTAACCGACTCTCCACTCCCTTTTTTGCTTGATCCATAATCCGCTCCCATTGTAAAAATTTCTGTCAGTACATTCTTTGCGATTGGAGCCTGCTTCAAGAAAAGATTAAGGTATGGCCCAACTGCCTTCACTTGTTCAAACACATCTGATTTGGACAACTTCTCTTCAAGCGATTGTGCGATAAGAGCAGGAGATTGTCTAAGCTGTTTAGCAAGAATATAACAAGGAAAAGCGAGGTCACCAAACGATGTATCTGGAGGAATCTCGAGTTTATCCATGATCTCCCCCACCGTTATATCTTTAACAATGTTTGAAATTTCTTTAGCTGCTATGTGTTGTATTGTCATTTTAAATTCAACTCCTAGAAAAATTTTATATATTCTGTTACAAAATAAAAACTCGTCTCTCACTAATAAGAGACGAGTTTTCCCCGTGGTACCACTCTGCTTCGGGCTGTCCATTACCGAACGAACACATCTCCATACTACGTATTTATACGTATGCATAGAAAACAACCCTTCTTGATCCCTTAACGCAGGTAACGGCTTTCCCTACTTCTATTTCAAAAAAGCTTCTCTGAGGTGCGCTTCAATGCAATGGTTTGCTAGACTTCCACCAACTCCAGCTCGCTAGATAGTAACCGATGCATTTACTCTCCTCTTCATCAAACCGATGTGTAATTTTTTACTTATTATAGCCATATTTTTTAAAAAAGGAAACCCACCTGTACAAATTTAACGAAAAGTTTTTTGTAAAATGGTTGCACTTGTATCAAATACGGGGATAATGAACCCTTGTGCAAAAATTATCTCAAGACAAGTCTGGAACCTTTTTTACTTAAAATCGTCTTTAAGTATAAGAGGTTGTTTAAAAAGTCCGGTAAAAATAGCTGTCGAATTTCTTCGTTCCTTGGAAAAGGAGTACACTTTTCCGGCGTGCGAGGCACTGCTTCCGTAGAATATTCTTGTGCTCGACCTTTCCGGTCCTCACGTATTAATAGCATACGTTCTGGTCCTCAAGATTTTCGCGCCTCGAACTTCTCGGCTCTTTTTGTCCTCCTTTTTAAACACGCACTATAAAGGAAATCCATTATTTTTCTCGTGAGTAAAGAAAGTATAAAAGTTTGCGGCATGGATGTAATCGGCCGACCCAGGGCGCTTGCACTTTTATAATGGGAGGTAGCTTTATGCTAAAAGCAACTCAAAAATATAATACGATTATTGTAACTGCTTTTATATTATGGATTAAGACCTATATTATTTATAAACTATCGTTTAACTTACCGACTACAGACTGGAAGCAAGAACTTATTTTATTCATTAATCCAATGAGTTCCGTGCTATTTTCATTATCACTGGTCTTTCTATTTTCAAAACGTATTCGAAACCGAGTAACATTAATCATTGCGTTCTTACTCTCACTTCTTTTATACGTAAACACGCTTTATTACCGGTTCTTTAATGATTTTATTACTGTGCCTGTTTTGTTTCAAACTAATAATGTAGGAGATATAGGGAATAGCTTACTAGCCCAGTTGTATTGGTACGATATATTCTTCTTTCTAGACTTGGTTCTGCTTTACTTTGTATTTAAGCGTCAATCATTCCAACCCGTGGCCGTAAAGAAGAAGAACATTTCGAAGGTACTTTTAACCGCTCTCCTCCTGCTCATTGTGAATATCGGACTAGCAGAAATCGAACGTCCTCAGTTGTTGACACGTACGTTTGACAGAGAATTGCTTGTGAAAAATCTTGGTACGTATAACTACCATGTTTACGATCTACTCTTACAATCAAAAACGTCGGCACAAAAAGCACTGGCTGACAATGTCGATGTCATTGAGGTAAAAAAATACACTGAGAAAAAATCGGCTGCTCCTAACCCTGACTTTTTTGGCCTTGCAAAGGGAAAGAATCTCATTGTCATCTCAATGGAATCGACCCAGCAATTTGTTATTGGCAGAGAGGTAAATGGTGAAGAGATTACACCTTTCCTTAATGATTTTATAAAAGAAAGCTATTACTTTAATAACTTCTATCATCAAACCGGCCAGGGGAAAACTTCTGATTCTGAATTCTTAATCGATCAGTCTCTTTATCCGTTGCCTAGAGGAGCTGTTTTCCAAACACATCCGCTCAATGAATATTACGGAACACCTGAGATCATTAAAGAGCATGGATATTACAGTGCTGTCTTCCACGGCAACAACAAAAGCTTCTGGAACCGGGATATCATGTATAAAACAGTAGGGTATGATAACTTTTTTGCGGAGCAGTATTACACCATCAACGAGGAGAACCGCATTAATTACGGTCTGAAGGATGTTCCCTTTTTCGAACAATCCATGAAATATATTAAGGCTCTTCCGCAACCGTTCTATGCGAGGTTTATTACGTTAACCAACCATCATCCGTACAAGTTCGACGAAGAAGATCAGATGATTCCCACTTATAATACAGACGACCCGATTGTCAACCAATACCCGGTAACAGTTCGGTATACAGATCATGCAATTGAGCAGTTCATCCAAAACTTAAAGGATGAAGGGATTTACAAGGATTCAATCATTATCCTTTATGGAGACCACTATGGTATATCAGAAAACCACGATGAAGCTTTGGAACAAGTGCTAGGAAAAGAAATCACACCTTATGAAAACGTAAAGCTTCAGCGAGTACCATTAATTATCCATATCCCAGGCCAAGAAGGAAAAACGATTTCAAAGGTTTCCGCCCAAATTGACTTAAAACCTACAATATTGCACCTGTTAGGTATCAAAACGGAAGGTGTTCACTTTGGGACAGATCTTTTCTCAAAAGAACATAAGGAGTTAGCTGTATTTCGGGATCGTAGTGTTGTTTCGAATGAGCTTATTTATACAGACGAAACCTGTTATGACCGAAAATCTGGTAAGCAACTATCCAGTGAATCTTGTACCGAAATTAAGGAAAAAGGACTTCAAGAGCTTAAACTATCAGATGGTGTCATATATGGAGATTTACTTCGCTTTATGGAGCTCGCAAAAAATAGTTAAAGAAAACTTGGCTAGCGCCAAGCTTTAGCGCAGGCGATCGCCTTAGTGCGCTTATACTATTGAAAGTATTTTGTCGAGTAGGAGGGAGCCTTTCCATTATGGATTGTGCTCCGCCCCCCTCACAGAACCGTGCGAGCGGTACTCCCGCACACGGCTCTTCTCCATCATCATTTACAGAATATAGCTTAATTCGCTTCTAAGATCGTATATGTTCACTTTTACTCGTAGCTTCGACAATGGATATTTTCTAAGAAATAGATTGAACTTATCCCAATCAAATGATTT
>NZ_JANHJQ010000040.1 GCF_024609785.1 Pseudalkalibacillus decolorationis | reverse complement strand
TTCTGCCGACTCTACCTGTGCTTCGAACCCCATGAACTGTCATTCATGACGCACGCAGGAGTATTGATGAGGTCGTTTCAGAAAACATGGTTTCATCATTCCGACCTTCCGATATAAAGTTGGAATCTATCAAACGAATTCCCTGCATTTCACGCTACAAAGCACTTATAGCAGAACTTGTCGCGCACATCCGTTAGTTCAACAAGCCAAAGAAACAGTGATCTATTAGTTAAAGCCTTTTAATTCATTTTCTATCAAACAACAGTTTAATTTACTGCATTGGATTTTTTAATTTTGAATAATCAGTACGGTACGTGAAATTTTTAACTACTATTCCTATAGAAAAACTGATTTTCCTGTTTGTACAGAAAAATCAGCTTCTATTAATTAAATATCTTTTAAGACCAGTTTCTTACTTCTATCGACGAGTCGGCTCTTTCGGTTCCTTAGGAGTTTCAAGGGAAACTTCGCTTGATTGCTCCATTTTCGATAATTCCTTTTCAGAATGCTTTCGGATAAAGAATGTAGCAATAACTGCTCCAGTAATGAAGATTAGGAGCATGATTATTGATGGAATGTATTCACCTTTATCCTCAGGAAAATATAGAAATTCCATCATGGGTATCACACCCTTTCAAGTTAAACTTCTCTTAGTATAACAAAATTGAAGCACCTTTACAGACGTGTGGACCGTTACAATTCCGTGAACACTTGAAAATGTATATATGAATCCTGTTTTCATGTGATAGACTCCGAATTTTGGTACATTTACATCCCAGTCTTATCGGAAAAATACTTTTGTAATTCTCAATACAAAAGGCTGATATCCTGTTAAGGAACCAGCCATCATTCATCTATTACAATTGTTTTTCCATGGATTCCAGGATATATTCAATCGATTTTGTCATCGCCAAAAACCGCTTCGCCTTCGTATCGGTTTGAAAAGCTTGTACAGCAATAATCGTCAAGTTCTCAGATGTATCTTTAATCTGGATCGGATAAACATATTTCGGGTGCTCTCTCATTGCCCATTCGGTCGCTAAAGGCTTCCATTCATCGACCAACATCTGTACTTTATCTGCAAATGGCTTTACTTCCCCGTAGAAATCGACTGTGTATTCCTCGAAAATTGTTCTCTCTTCATATTGTTCCTCAGCTTGCTTATTGTACATTCGCAACTGGGATGTTAATTCCTTTAATCGGCTATACATGCCATTCATCCTGTTCACCCCGCTTTTCTTATCCTAACAAAAGCGGTATCCAAAATCTACAATGAAAACAGACTTACAAGCCAGTTACGCTTTGATTTGGTTGCAACTGGATTCGTTCCTGTTCTTATCTCATTGGTTGCGGTAACTTGAAGAAGTAATTGTTCTTCTAGCACAATCATTTTTTCTTCAAGGTCAGTTAAACGAGTTGACATTTGATCAAGGTCTTTACGATGCTGTAACACTTGGTAACTGAGTACCTCATCCGCCTTCTGTGACACCTTCTGATCGAGAATGTCCAACTCAGATTGTAATTGTTTAAATCGATCATCCATTTCTTTTAAACCGGATTTTCTCTTTGGATGATCTTCTCTCTTTGCTTGCTTTTGAAGTTTGATATCACTCATTTGCATGCCTTGATTCAATTGTTCCTGTATGGATTGTAATTGCTCGATATCAGATTCACGGAATAAATAGTGGCCATGATCATTTTTCGGACAGGGGATCTCAAAATACTTGACCCATCTCTGGATCGTTGTCGGGTTTACATTTAACTTTTTTGAAGCTGCTTTCGTCTTAATTAAGCTTTCCATATAAAGACCTCCCGCAGTTATTGTTATGAGAAGTATTCTATGGATTTTTCCCGAACCCTTCACGCCTGACAAAACTAGAATCTGTTCGGCAAAGAAAGCGGATTTTCTCTTTCAATTTCTGTTTTCGACAGCATCATGTCGTTTGAATAGTTGTTTTTGTATACAACCATACTAATATTAGGAGGTGATCGAAAATGTCTAAGAAGAAAGAGAATCCGAAAGAAACTCGAAATGGTCGTTCTAATAAAACGGGTTATGGAGATAAAAAAACGGAAGGCCCCAATCGCCCCTCTACCTAACTATCAATCAAGAAAAGCGCAAGCGCCCTGCTTAGCCACGAAGGTCACTGGAAGACCGACGAGGAGGCTGTTGCCGCCGCAGGAGGCCTGAAGTGATCCAAGTGGTTGGGCGCTGTAGCTGGACATTACATCCATGCCGCAAACTTTTATACTTTCTCTAAAAAAACAAGCTGACTCCCATACTAATACCAAACCCGTCTATAACAGTCAGCTTTTTAATTTGCTTTTTAAAGTGGAAAGCAAATGTAATTCCAATCGTTTACGTGCGTACCAACCGTTTAGGTGTATCTTTCTCGGTAAAGAAACAGATGAAAATGTGGTTGTTCTTGAGTGTCCGATCGACCAATCTTCATCATATTCTCTATCATGGTTAATAATTGGCAATGCCATTCGAAGAGAACCATCGTGCCCCCTTCTCCCTTCCTGTAGGAAACGCTCATATTCCATTCTAGCCCCGATAGGTTCCGTTTCTTCAACAAAGGTAAGAAATCGATTGTGATACTCCGAGTCGAGGAGCAACTTTAATAGACGCCGTCCAAGAAGAATCCGCTTATATACATTACGAAATCCATGAACCGATAACCCATAGAGATCCCCTTCCACAGTTGGGAAAAGAACGGTACTGAAATGAAATCGGTCCTGAAGCCAAAAGGGTACTGACTGAAATACATGGTGTTGGTAACTCTCATGCTCCAAGACAGGCTTTTGAATTAACTGTTGTTCATTAACGATCAGGCATGTATTGATTCGGTGGTCTTCCTTCCTCCTCCAAAACCTCTCCCATTCAACCTCCATATAGGATGAAACTTGAAATTCTTTTAATAAATAAAACAAAGGTTTGTTATTTTTTTTAGATCGTTCGTATAGTAACAGTTGGGGATAAGCGTCACTAAAAATTAGCCAATTGGCCCGTTCGTATGTATAAAACAACCATCGCCGTTTGTGTGCAGATATCAGTACACGAAACTCAGGAATGATCAAGTCACACATATTCCAGCCTGCATTTCTTGAAACGAGACTTGCTAACAATGACCAAGAGATTTCACCATTTTGTCTGTAAAAGTTATGATAAGCTTTTGTACGTGAAATATTATCGATATTTAGCTTTTCTGTTTTCCTTTTTATCGATTCAATTAGATGTTTTTCAGCCTCTGATAACGGCTGGATCTTCCTTCTCTTCGTTATTTGTTGAAGGTTGGTCATTTCATTTTAACCTCAGTCCTGCAAACGTAGGTTCGTTAAATTGTCTAAAGATACTCGACAAACCGTTTGTGTATGGTATATTTTTAATAATGCAATTCTATATATGAAGGTTTATTTGGAACAAATGAAACTAAATGCAACGAAAAACGTCTATATAAGATAAGGATTTTCAATAGGTTCGTATTTTCGTGTTAAGGAAGGTGAAGCCGATTGAACTTTCGCTATCCCAATCGAAAACCCGCACAGTCTGAACAACAACAATCGATCCAACGGACTTCTCTGAAAATGGATGAACACAATAAGTCCTTTGCTAATCGCGGCATGACCTTTGAGGAGGACATTAACTATTCTAATCAATATTATTTACAAACCGGAAGTGCCGTTATTCATAAAAAACCGACACCCGTACAAATCGTTTCTGTTGATTATCCAAAGCGAAGTGCAGCAGTAATTAAAGAAGCTTACTTTAAACAACCTTCAACAACCGATTATAACGGCGTATATCGTGGAAAATATATTGATTTTGAGGCGAAAGAAACACGAAACAAGACATCATTCCCTTTAACTAATTTTCATGAACATCAAATTGAGCATATGAAGCAAGTAACAAATCAGGATGGTATATGTTTTATCCTTGTTCGCTTTAAAGCTTCTCAAGAAGATTTTTTGCTTAATGCAACGGACTTATTCGATTTCTGGGAACATCAGAAAAAAGGTGGGCGAAAATCCATTCCGAAAACATTTTTTACTGATAATGCTCATTCGATGCAGCTCGGGTTTAATCCAAGAATCGATTATTTAAAAATAATAGATAAATTGTTTTTTTCTGGATGAATAAGGGTTATAAACACATTGGAGCATACGAAGAATATATAGGTTACATGTAAAATTATACGCATTCATTTTTAACTCTTTGAACAACCTCTTTAAGTTTAGAAAGGTAGGAACAACTATGAGTAACGATTATCGATCACGACAGGAAAGGCGTCAGCAACAAGCCTCTTCTAAGAACAATAAAAAAGCTACCACACCAAAGAAGAAGAAAAGTACGTTAAAGAAAATAACAGCTTTTATACTCGTTTTTGGATTGATTGCGATGACGGCCGGTGCCATTGCAGTTTTTGCGATAATAAGTAATGCGCCTGAACTTAATCCGAAAGCTCTTGAAACTCCTGTATCCTCAAAGCTGTATGATATGAACGGTGAAGAGTACGGAATGCTTTATAATGATGAAAAACGGATTCGTGCAAACCTTGACGAAGTACCTGAAGTTGTTCAAAACGCATTTGTAGCAACGGAGGATGTTCGCTTTTATGACCACTTTGGTGTCGATGTTCGTCGTATTGGTGGTGCAGTTATCGCCAATGTGACTGAAGGATTCGGAGCTGAAGGTGCAAGTACGATTACGCAACAGGTTATTAAAAACACACTATTATCAAGTGACAAAAAAATAACTCGGAAAATTAAAGAAGCATACCTAGCAATAAAGCTTGAACAGCGTTATTCAAAGGACCAAATCCTTGAGATGTATTTGAACAAAATCTATTTTGGTGAAGGTGCTTGGGGTGTTGCGACTGCAGCAAAAGCGTATTTCGGTAAAGACATTAGCGAGCTCAAGCTCCATGAAGCAGCCCTGCTTGCAGGACTTCCGAAAGCACCGAGCTATTACAGCCCGTTTGACAATCCTGAAGCTGCTGAAAAACGAAGAAATGTCGTTCTTTCACAAATGGAGAAATACGAATATATTACGAAAGAGCAATATGAACAAGCAAAAGCGATTCCGGTCAAAGAATACGTTCAAGCACCGGATCCTGAAAAGCAAAATGAACCATATAATACATTTGTTTCACAAGTTGTAAAAGAAGCTGCTAAGATGGCTGGTTTTGATGATCCAGGTGAAGTTCGAACTTCAGGACTTGAAATCTATACGACACTTAGTCCAAATGCCCAAGAGTCTGTTGAGGATGCTTTATACTCGGACAAAATTATTGCACAGAAAAACATCCAAGCTGGACTCGTGTTAATGGATACGAAAACAGGAGCGGTCCGGGCGATTGGGAGCGGTCGAGAAAATACGATGAGCAGCTACTATGCGACTCAGCTTAAAAGACAACCTGGATCGACCATTAAACCGATCCTTGACTACGGACCAGCGATTGAGCACTTACAATGGCCAACATATAAACAAATTAGTGACGATGAACTTGTAATCAATGGTCATGAATTTCATAACTATGACAACAAAAATCATGGCACGATGTCGATTCGGAAGGCATTGTATGAATCATATAACCTTCCTGCGATCCGAACATGGCAAGAGGTTGGTGCTGATGATGCGGAGAAATTCGCTGAAGGCCTCGGTATAGAAATCGATGATAAACACTATAGTCCTTCCTATGCAATCGGAGGATTTAACAAAGGACCTTCACCGATGGAACTCGCGGCTGCCTATGCGGCATTTGGAAATAAAGGTGTCTATAATGAGCCGTTCACAGTAACCAAAATCAAGTTTCCTGATGGTCGTGTGATCGAGCATAAATCCGATCCAGAGGTTGTCATGGAAGACTATACGGCATATATGGTTACGGATATGTTAAAAGATGTTATGACTGTCGGTACAGCTAAGAGTGTGGACCTCAACTTCCCTGTTGCAGGGAAAACAGGAACAACAAATTATGGTTCAGATGCTGCTGAACCACTACAAGGCAAAACAAAGGACGCCTGGTTTGCTGGGTATTCTACTGATCTTACAGCTGCAATTTGGACCGGATATAAAAGCGATCAGGACGAAGAAGGGAATTATCATGCCTTGTCCGATGATACAGACGACTACTCGAAGGCAATCTTCGAATATGTCATGAAACAATCTAGTAAAGACCTAGAAAATAGTGATTGGAAACGCCCTGATTCTGTCATCGAAGTTCCTATTGAAATAGGAACCGGGAAACGTGCAAGCGATTTTACCCCGGATGGGCAAAAACGAATCGAACTCGCAGTAAAAGGCACCAACCTACCAGATGTTTCGGAAGAGTACTATAAAGTTGAAGCACCACAAAATTTGAAAGCTAAGTATGATAAGAAGAAACAAGAAGTAAAACTAAACTGGAAATATCCAAAGGATTTACTTGATAAAGGAATTAGCTTTAAAGTCCTCTACTCAGTTGATGGAGCGGGTTATCAAGAATTGTCGAGTCAGACTGAGACAGAACTCGTTGTACAAAACATCTCTCCAGGTGCTACCTACAGCTTCCAGGTTGTAGCCATTGATGGAGAAAGCGGAGAACAAAGTGATCCAGCTAGTGTTCAAGTCAAAACCGAAGCCAAAAGAGAAGATGAGCCCGATAAACCCAATGAAGATGGTGAGGGCGCCGAAGATGGTGAAGGCGGCGGGAACGGAAATGGAAATGGCGAAGGTAATGGAAACGGGAACGGTAACGGAGATGGTAATGGTAATGGTGGTGGCGAGGGTACTGGCGGTGGTGGAACCGGTGAAGACGAGGGTACTGGTCCAGAAGAGGGTGGAGAAGAACCTCCAACCCCACCTGATGAAGGTGGTCCAACCCCACCTCCAATTGAACCACCCCCATTATTGGAAGAATCTTAAGCAAAAGGAACGGGCCGATGGTCCGTTCCTTTCTTACTTTATAAATAATTAGTTATCTACTATGATCTTAGCGATTTTTCCTTGTTTTCCCTTCCTCACTTTTTTACTTGAAAGCGATCTTGAATCAGTATCCATAATGGAGGATATGGAAAAGCAAGATTCCAGAAAGCCATCCCAGCGATTCCAAGCTCTTTTATAAGATTAAATTTAGCTGCATAACTACGTAAGTCCTCGAACCAGACAATATGTTCTTTTCTGTTCTGATCATAGTAAGTATAAAACGGTGCTTCATCCTCTTGGTCATATTGTATTTCCGCTTGTTTCGTATATGCCAGTCTAGTTGCCTGTGGTATACTCAACGCTTTCGCAAACGGACCGCCTTCCACATAAGGTAATGTCCAATCATAGCCGTACAGATTGATACCCATTATTAATTTGTTTTTCGGAATGACCGTTAAGGCATAGCGTAATACCTCTTCAACTTGTGGAAGGGGGCTTACGGGTAATGGCGGCCCTCCACTCCATCCCCATTCGTATGTCATAATAATAACGTAATCTACAATTTTACTGTGGGCTTGATAATCATGACCTTCATATAAAACACCCTTTTGATCTGCACTCGTTTTCGGTGCGACTGCTGTGGTTACGATATACCCCTGTGGCCTTAACTTTTGAACAAGCTTCCTAAGAAACTGGTTGTACCTTTCTTTGTTTTCAATCCCGAGAAATTCAAAATCTACATTAACTCCTGAATATCCTTTTTGATTCATAGTTGTAAGTACATTGTTAATTAACGTATTTTGGACCTGTTCACTTGTTAATATTGTTGTAGCAAGTTCGGTATCAAAGTCCGCTCCCTCTTTAATGTTCGTGATTGTAAGCAATGGTTTCACACCATTCGATTTTGCGACTTGCAACAAAGTTTCATCTTCTAGTGGCCTCAAGTTTCCTGCAGCATCAACATGATAACTAAAGATTGATAGCCAGCTTAATGCTTTTGCAGCAGTTCTGGCATAGTCGACTGTTTTTGGATACGGTTCTGCAAATGCATTTACTAAAGTTGTTGGTTTAGGCTTTTGAGGAATCCTCAGTACTTGACCTGGGTAAAGTACATTCCCTGTAATTTGCGGGTTTGCTTGTCGTAGTTCTAGTATGGATACACCTGTCTTACTCGCAATACTATAAAAGGAATCTCCCTGCTGTACAGTATACCGGTTTTGCGTTGGAACTAGCAGCGTTTGTCCCATCGCCAGCTGGCCTGGCTGCTCTAACGCATTTATATCCACAAGTCTTGGATAAGGTACACTATAAAGTTGAGAGATTCCCCACAATGATTGTCCTTGCTTAATGACATGTATTTGCATGGACGAACCTCCTTCGTTACGCCTTCATGCTTATATACTATGTCAAGCTTTCTTGTCCATATGCTGTTAATTTATTTGAACATTTAGCTACAACATATTAAGTTGAATGACCGTTACACATTGACTTTAACCTTCTTCATCCGTTTCTGGCCTTCACGACATAAATAGAACAATGGGCAGACATCACATTGAGGGTTTTGGGCCTTACAATGATAACGTCCAAAAAAAATCAACCGGTGATGGGTTTCAGACCATTCCTCATTTGGGATTTTTCGCATTAATGTCTTCTCAACCTCAAGAACACTGTCCTTCCACTTGCATATCGCCAACCGTTTGGATACTCGCTCCACATGGGTATCGACAGCTATCGATGGTTCCCCAAACGCTACAGAAACGATGACATTTGCTGTTTTGCGTCCGACACCTGGTAATCGTATGAGCTCATCTCTCGTTTTCGGAACTTCTCCACCATACTCATGAATAATCATTTCACAAAGCTTACGAATATTTTTCCCTTTGTTCCGAAAAAGCCCAATCGATCTAATATCATTTTGAAGTTCTTCAAGTGGTACAGCAAGATAATCCTCGGGTGTTTTATATTTCTCAAACAAACCAGGAGTCACTTTATTGACAAGTGCATCCGTACATTGAGCAGATAATAAGACGGCAATCGTCAATTCAAAAGGGTTCGAATGTTTCAATTCACAATGAGCGTCAGGAAACATTTCTCCCATCGTATCTAATACTTCTCGAATTTGGTTTTTGGTTAACATTGCATCTCATCCTTTTTAGAGGCTGCTGTTTCATTTACATTTATGATTGTTCTAACCAATTATAATAAGGAAAGTCGGAATGACTTTCTTCGCTTTTCGTTTCATTGCGACGGTATTGATGGCGACGAAACTTCTCACCGTATTGCTTTGCTTCGTCTATCGTTTGAATTCCATTTTTCTTCCACTCAAATAAGATTCGGTCAATATATCGGAAATTCAACTTACCTGATAATACAGCTTCTTTTAATGCTGCAATAATCAATTCAGACCGATGCTGATCCTGATCGATCCACATCGCCAAAGTTTCACACTCAATTGGTGAAAGTGGACGACCGAATTCTTTTTCCATAAGTGTATAGATTTGCGCTTCATCCTCCGATTGCTTTTCTTGTTCAACGTCTATCTTCTCTTCTTCTAATAAACGTAACAATTGATCCCAAAGAGGTTGGAGTGTATATGTTTCTGAATACATTAGCTGTTCAGGATCTTTGTCTTCTTCGATTTTAAGCAAGCCTTTTTGAATGCAAGATCGGAGCAATTGCATACATTCATGTCCTGAAATGGTCATCCGTGAGGAAATTTGTTCAGGGGTTGGGAAGTAATTCCCGTTTTCAATAAAAGAATGCATATGTAAAAGAACCATCATCTCATCTTCCTTTACACCTAAACGATGATAGTTCAGTAATAATACGTTGGGGATGGCTAGCGTTCCAGCTTGAATCCAGTTTAAAAAGCTTTCTCGTTTCATTTACTACACCTCATGTTTATTATAACAGACCCGTCCATCTGAAATGGGAAAATCATTTAAGGATTGCCCACTAAAGCATAGAAAAAGGATGACCCTTGTATGAGCCACCCCTCCTCAATTCATGAACTGTTTATGGGTACAATCGATTTAACAAACGTGGGAAAGGAATGGATTCACGTATATGTTCGATTCCTGATATCCAAGCGACGGTTCTTTCTAACCCTAGCCCAAATCCAGAATGTGGAACACTTCCATATTGTCTGAGTTCCAAATACCACTTATAAGCCTCTTGGGACAGACTATGCTCCTCATAACGTTGTTTCATCAATTCAAGGTCATCAATTCGTTGACTCCCCCCGATAATTTCTCCATAACCCTCTGGAGCAATTAAGTCTGCGCAGAGAACAACATCATCACGATTTGGATCAGGCTTCATATAGAAAGCCTTAAAGTCTTTCGGATAATTTGTTATGAAGACTGGTTTATTAAAACTTTCAGCAATTGCAGTCTCATGAGGAGACCCAAAATCTTCCCCCCATTGGATATCGTTAAAGCCCTTTTCCTTCAACAACTCAATGGCATCATCGTAGGAAATCCTTGGGAATGGTGCTTGTACCTTTTGTAGCTTTTCGAGATCCCGGCCAAGTGTGTGAAGCTCAATTTTACAATTTGTTAGGACAGCACTAACGATAAAAGATACATATTGTTCTTGAATTTCAAGACTTTCTTCATGATCTACGAAAGCCATCTCTGGCTCAATCATCCAAAATTCAATTAAGTGGCGACGTGTTTTTGACTTTTCAGCTCGGAATGTTGGTCCAAATGAAAATACACGACCAAATGCCATCGCAGCTGCTTCCATATACAATTGTCCGCTTTGTGAGAGGTAAGCATCTTCATCAAAATATTTTGTGTTAAACAAGGTTGTTGTTCCTTCGGCAGAACTACCAGTCAAAATTGGCGGGTCTATTTTCACAAATCCTTCTTGATTAAAAAATTCATATGTAGCACGTATAATTTCATTTCGAACTCTCATAATGGCATGTTGTCTTTTGGATCGTAACCAGAGATGACGATTATCCATTAAAAACTCTGTTCCGTGTTCTTTCGGTGTGATCGGATAATCAATCGCTTCATGGAGTACCTCGATCCCTGTGACAACAAGTTCAACACCTGTTGGAGAACGGTCATCTTTTTTTACGATACCAGTTACAAAAAGACTGGTTTCTTGAGTCATTGATTTTGCTTGTTCCCACAGTTCTTGTTCTACTTCACTTTTGACAACAACTCCTTGAACAAATCCAGTCCCGTCTCGTAATTGTAAGAACGCAATTTTACCGCTTGACCTCTTATTAGCAAGCCACGCTCCAATTTTTACTTCTTCATCAATATGAGCACGTAATAATTTTATTGTTGTTTTCACGCTTTGCTCCTTCCACCCATCTATTACATTTTTCGGGTATTTCACAACTTGTCCGCTAATTTCTGCTTTTTATATTTTACATGAAACTAAACTGGATAGACAACCCTATTAACTTTGGTGCTTTTCCATAAAGCTTTTCATCCGTTTCAAGGCTTCTTCAAGAACATCTAATGAAGTGGCATAGGATAGTCGGACATTATCCTTTGCACCGAACCCGCTGCCTGGTACGAGTGCAACCTTTTCATATTCTAACAATGCCTCCACCCATTGATCAACACTTTCGAAGCCTGTTAATCGAACTGCCTCGGTTACGTTTGGAAAAAGGTAGAATGCCCCTGAAGGTTTTTCACATTTAAAACCAGGTATTTGAATCAATAGCTCATATACTTGATTTAATCGTTGTTCGAATGCTTCTTTCATCTCTGTCACTGGTTCTTGTGTGCCATCATAAGCCTCAATTGCTGCGTATTGGGCAATGGAAGTCGGGTTAGATGTGCTGTGGCTTGCAAGGTTGGTCATTGCTTGAATTATATCTCTATTGCCTGCAGCATATCCGATTCGCCATCCCGTCATAGAATGAGATTTAGATACACCATTAATAATAATGGTTCGATCCTTTAGCTCTGTAGAAAGCTGAGCAATTGAAATGTGTTGTTCTCCAAAATAAACAAGCTTTTCATAAATTTCATCTGAAATAATTAAGAGGTCATGCTCAATACATACCTTCCCTATTGCTTTTAACTCATCTTCCGTATAAATCGCCCCTGTAGGATTCGATGGAGAGTTAATGATTACTGCTTTCGTTTGGGGTGTTATACAGCTTACAAGCTGGTCTGGGGTTATTTTATATCCATTTTCTTCCTTTCCTTCCGCGTGAACTGGTATGCCACCCGCAAGCTTAACCTGCTCAGGATAACTTACCCAGTACGGTGATGGAACAATAACTTCATCTCCTTCATCGAGGAGAACTTGAAAGAGTGTATACAGGGCATGCTTCGCACCTGTTGTTACGATTATTTCTCCTGGTTCATAGGAAATTTGCTGATCTTGTTCAAATTTCCGAATAATACTTTTCTTTAATTGCGGAAGCCCTCCGGATGGAGTATATTTTGTGAACCCTTCATGCATAGCTTGTTCTGCCTTTTGAATAATATTTTCCGGGGTATTAAAGTCTGGTTCCCCTGCACCTAAGGCGATTACATCATGACCTTCTGCTTTTAAAGCATTTGCTTTTGCGGTAATGGCCAGTGTACTAGATGGTGTTAATGCTTTTACTCTTTTTGCTAATTTCATTACGTTAACCTCCGTCTGTATCGTTATTAAATATTGGCTGATTTTTCTTCTAAGATGCTTGAGTCATGCTATATTCTTTAAAAAAGGTACCATCAGCATACCGGATATAATGAAAGGTATACGATTGATTACCATCTTCGAAGACAATTTCCCATACAGGTGTCAGAGTAGAAGATTTTGTATACTTCTCCAAACCGAGTTGGATTGAAATCAATTCGTCTGGATTAAGCTCCTCACTCACATATTTTTTCACCTTTTCCTTACTCCAGCCTTCGTTAACAGAAATTGTTCTTGGCTCCCCTTTTTTGACTGGAACGAATACATATTGTTTGTTTTCACCAATGCTTGCTTTGATGACTTGAAATGAGCCGTAAGAACCATAATAATGTTCAATATCTTTTATATTTGTAAGCTTAAGTTCTTTCCTAGCGGCTGTAACCGCTTCGCTTTGTTCATGCCGTTGGTCATTAATTACATAATAATAATACGAGACCCCTATTGTGATTGTGAGCAATAAACCAACTGTCGTTACGTATTTCCACTTTTTCATCCATATCACCTATGTACGATATATAGTAAAAACCATCATCTCTTCGTCTTCCTGATCAAGTGCCAACCCAAACATTAAATCTTCATGCTTTAATGTTCGGTTGAGTGCATCAACTATTTTATATAAATCCTTTGATTTTTCTACTTTTACAGTCGATAATACCTCTATTTTGCTTTCCATGTCGACTACTCCCCCAAATGTTTCTACCTTCTTTTCTCACTTATAACTTGTCCATTAAAGGATAAACTATGGCTATAGAGCAGATCAGTTCTTTACTGAATGCACAACTTCTCCTTCCCTGACACCTTACGCTGGCTCATTTGAGTCAGCGTATCTATATTCCAAGGTAATCAGTTATCTATGTAGTTTATTTTCAACCATATAACGAATAATTTCAACAAATTATTGAAAAGTGTTTATGAACGCAATGCTAAATCTGGTGTCATTAATGGCACAGTTGTAATTTCATAATCCTTTTTATTACATTTCATCATGATAATCCCTTGGTCATGTGGTAATAATATTTCTGCCCAGTGCTCTTGTAGGCGTCTTAGAACTTCGTCGCTTATCGTATAACTATCTTTTTTGAAGATGACAGCTACTTGAGGGTCAGCGTGATTTAACAAACGTTCGCTTGTTCCAAAGTAATGACCAAATCCACCTACTTTAATGAGCTCAATATTTTCAGTACCTCTTTCTATTAACGCCTCGTCCGCATCTTTACTGGCTACACCCATATACAGGAAGCGGTGGTTACCATATTCTGTGACTAAAACTAATCCACCTTCATTAAAATCTTCACGCTTCTCAATATAAGCAACTTCAAAAGTCACTCCGTTCAAAATGGTGAGACGGTCGTTTTCCTTTAACGATTGAATATTTTCCTCTTTTACATCGAATTGCTCCAAAAATTGCTTTTTGATTTCTTCTGCTATGAGTATTTCCTTTACCTCCACATGCTCCAAGATCCAAGATAAATTACCCGTGTACTGTTTACCAATATTCGTAAAGATCAACGCATCGATTTTTTTAACTTGAAAAACCTCTAATTGCTGACGAAATTGTTTTTTCGCCTTTTTACTTCCTGTGTTGATCAGGACATTCTTCCCACTGGACTCTTGAATCAATGTTGATTCACCACTCGATAATTCCAAAAATGAGAATGCTACTTCCCCTGGTTGTAAGTTAAGATCAAGATCCTTAATGATATTTCCCCTTGTTGGTTCTGTCATAAAAAGATCCGGATTAATTTTATCCGGAAACCTACTGATAACAATCATCAGAAGAAATAGCACAAACATAATCAACGGTTTACGATACACAAAAGATCCCTCCGCAAGGTCGGTGTTTTCTTTATTGTATGCTCCGTATCCGCTCTTAATCTATCCAGTGTTCCAAATCATCGAGAAGGTCATCCATGTGACCTTTTTGAACCGGGACATCTGGCAGTGAATTAATGAACATTTTTCCATATTTTGTTGTTACAATTCTACGATCAAAAACAAATACTGCTCCCCGATCTGCAGTTGTTCTAACAAGCCTGCCAAACCCTTGTTTAAAGCGGATAATCGCTTGTGGCAATGAGAGCTCCATGAAAGGACTTTTCCCTTCAATACGAACTTGTTCACTTCGTGCTTCCATTACAGGATTATCTGGTGGTGTAAACGGCAAACGGACGATGACAAGGCAAGACAGGTCATTTCCTGGTATATCTACACCTTCCCAAAAGCTACTTGTACCAAACAATACGGCACGATCCATTTGTTTGAAATTTTTCGTTAGCCTTGCCCGACTGCCACTGTCAATCCCTTGACCTATCAATGAAAAATCTTCAGGTTCTGAAAGCTCTTTAAATCGATAATACGTCTTTTTCAACATGTCATAACTCGTAAATAAGACAAGCATACGTCCATCAGTAATATGAGCAATTTGATAAATTGACTCAGCAATAGTCGCAGAGTAGTCTGCTGTTGATACGTCTTTAATCATTGGTAGATCGGTTGGTATTAATATTTTTGATTGCTTTTGATAATCAAATGGAGATTGGAGTTGAATCGTTAACGCATCATCAATTCCAAGTCGATCCATGACATAATTAAATCGGTTTCGAATCGTTAATGTGGCGGAAGTAAGGATAATGCTTCTCTTTTTAGCAAAGAAGTCACTTGCAAGCCTATTGGAAATATCGATCGGCTGATTATAAAGTGAAGCTGCATTGCGCGCGCCACCTTGATCCGTTTCTATCCAGCACACTTCTCCCTCGTTTGCCGATAAAAGCATATGTGCGAGTGTATTTTTCTCTTCATCCAATCGATTAAGCAGTCCAGTGTAATCGACTAGGATACCTTTTTGTTGAACGGTTAAATGCTCTTCTTTTAATTGTGCTTCTTTCATTAGCTTTTGAGCTGTTCGTATAAAATCGTTTATTAGCATTTGAACCCGTGCTACAATTTCTTTGACATCGTTATACCAAGTTGCATCTGCTTCTTCAATTTGAAATCTGTAGCTGATTTTACCCACTTCTGATTTAGAGCGCTGTTTGCTTACCACATAGGATTTGATCATACTAAACAGCTGGTCAATTTCAAACTTCAATTCCTTTAGAGGCTCAATGATGCTTTTCTTCGTGAATTTTATTTCACATTGGGAAAGGATCTCCGCATATTTCTCCCATAAACTCACCATTGATTGATCATCTGATCCAAGGCGTTCCAGAAGTCGATGGAACGAAAAGTAATCTGTTTGTTGACCAAAGTGATCGCTTGCAACATCTTCTAAATGGTGTGCTTCATCAATCACCGCTTCCTTATACGCTGGGAGGAGGGCATGATCATTAACTAAATCAGTGAACAGTAGAGCATGGTTTGTAATGACAATCTCAGCTTCCATAGATTTTCGTTTTGAACGATGATAAAAACATTTCGAAAACCAAGGACACTTGTAATTCAGACACGAGTTTGAATCACTTTTGATCTGGTGCCAGAATAATTGGCCACCAGATGGAAGGTTCAATTCTTCAATATCTCCTTCATCCGTTGTTGTTAACCATACGAGTATTTGTGCTTTCGCAAGAAGAACATCGTAATTATTTTCGTACAACTGCTCTAGTTGTTGTTCAAATTTTCGTAGACACAAATAATGATTTCGTCCTTTTAACACGGTCGCTTCAAAGTCGAATGGAACCAACTTTTTCAGCAATGGGATGTCACGGTCTAACAACTGCTCCTGAAGCTGAATGGTGTGTGTACTGACGACCAGGGGCCGACCGGTTTTCTTCGCATGTAGTAGGCCAGGTATTAAATACCCTAGAGATTTACCGATCCCTGTCCCTGCTTCAATTAAAGCGTGCTCTCCATTTGAAAGAGCATAATCTACATTACTCATCATTTCAGTTTGTCCATCGCGTTTTTCATAGCTTGGCATCGTTTTCTCAAGCTGCTCCAAAACGGTCTCATAATGATCAATTTCAGTTTCAACATCCGATTCAGAATCAAGTTCAGCTATTTTTCTAAGAACGAGCTGTCGATACACATCAAGTCCTTCTGTTTCATCCTCAAGGTGCCCCATTTTACTTTGAATCTTGTTCTGAACAATATCTGCAAGATCACTTTTCAGACCTAAGAGTAGTGGATGTAATCGTTGCAAGGGCAATAAGGGCAACGTATCGAGTCGTTCTAACAATTGTATGAGCAGGTTGCCTGTAGCTTCAGCATCACTATCCGCTTGATGTGGATTCTCATGGCTAAGTGATAAAAGATCTGACAGTTGAGAGAGCTTATATGAATCGAGATTAGGCATGAGAATCCGAGTAAGCTCTACAGTATCAAGCGTTGTCCCTCTCCACTCAAAATAACCACTGTCTGTCAGTTCAGCATTTAGGAAAGGCAGATCAAATGAAATATTATGTGCAACTAAATAAGCCCCGTCCATCATTTGTAGGATCTTGGGAGCGATCTCTTCGAACAATGGTGCTTCTTCCACATCCGATTGACTAATTCCTGTTAAGGAGGTTATGAAAGGTGGAATTGCTTTATTTGGATTCACGTAAGAAGAAAACCGTTCAGTAATGATCCGATTTTTCACTACAACGAGTCCGATTTGTATAATACGGTCTCCATTCTTCGGGGAGTGACCAGTTGTTTCTAGATCGATAACTACGTAACGCTCGTTCATCATTTCACCTCAAATAATCGCATCTGCGACTAAAACACTCTTTGTCCATTTTACGCCTCCCGCACCTTTTCTGCAATTGAAATGAAAAGCGCAAGCGCCCCCGGGTAGCCACGAAGGGCACTGGAAGGCCACTGAGGAGGCTGTGGCCGCCGGAAGGGGACTGAAGTGACCCGAGTGGCTGGGCGCTGGAGCTAGACATTACATCTATGCAGCAAAATTTTATACTTTCTTAACGTGTGAAAAACGCAAGCACCTGAAGCTCGGGCGCTTGCGCTACTAAATTCCGTTCAACTTCCTATAGAATCGTTCCGGCAGGTTCATAGGAACGCCGTTCAATAATGTCATTATGTTCATCCATAATCACTATCGCAGGTTGATGTTGACGGGCTACGTCTTCCTCCATCATTGCATAATTTAAAATAATTACGATATCCCCCTCTTGTACGAGTCGGGAAGCTGCACCGTTAACACAAATCGTTCCGCTCCCTCTTTCGCCTGGAATGATATACGTTTCAAAACGAGCACCATTATTATTGTTTACAATTTGAACTTTTTCGTTCGGGTACATATCAACCGCTTCTAGTATGGCTTCATCTATTGTAATACTACCTACATAATTTAGGTTTGCTTCGGTTACCCGTGCTCTATGAATTTTTCCTTTTAACATGGTACGATACATGTTGTTTTCACCCTTTCATTTTCAGAAGAACTTTATTCACTATGATCCTCAGATTCAGAAATAATAATATTGTCAATCAAACGAGCATTTTCGAACTGATAGGCAAGTGCAATAATAATCGTTTCCTCAAACGAGGTTACGTTCTTTAGCTTTGGGTAGGTCAATATTTCCACATAATCAAGATGACCTATTTCAATACTTTCCAGCTGGCTAATTAATGCTTTTTTTATATGACGAATCGAACTTCCACTTTCCAAGGACTTTTTGGCAGATAAGAGACTCTGATATAGGAGCGGAGCCTGTTCACGCTCTGTTTCAGACAGGTTGACGTTACGAGAACTTAAGGCAAGTCCGTCATCCTCCCGTACAGTTGCGCATCCAACCAATTCTATTGGAAAATTAAATGTTTTAATTAAATCATCTACAACAGCAACTTGTTGAGCATCCTTCAATCCAAAATAGGCGCGGTCGGGCTGAATAATATGGAAAAGCTTCGTAAGAACGGTAACAACACCATCAAAATGTCCTGGACGACTTTTTCCACATAATACACCCGTTCGACCTGTTACAGATAACTGACAACCTGGTTCATCTTCAGGATACATTTCCTCACTATGAGGAACAAAAATCGCATCAACTCCATGTATGCGAGCAAGCGTAACGTCCCGTTCAAAGTCTTTAGGATATTGGTCGAGGTCTTCATTCGGTCCAAACTGAAGTGGATTAACAAAAATGCTGATGATAACAAGATCACATTCTTCCCTTGCTCTTTGCATTAACGCTGCATGTCCTTCGTGAAGATACCCCATCGTTGGAACAAACCCTATTTTTAACTCTGATTGTTTTCGTGTTGTAATGTATAGCTGCATGTCCTTGATGATTTCAAAAAGGTTCATTCTTTTCCTCCGTAGATCATTGAAAGTTCTTCTTCCTTCATCGTGAATGTATGTTTTTCTTCAGGAAAACGGGATTCACGGACATCCTCTACGTAGCCCTTAATCGCAGCATTTATTTCAGTTGCGATATTCATATACTGTTTGACGAATTTAGGGACATGGTGCTTTCCATATCCGATGAGGTCATGATAGACGAGAACTTGTCCATTTGTACCTATTCCCGCACCAATACCAATGGTAGGGATTGTCAAATTATTACTAACGACTTCTGCTAGCTGCCTGGGAACGCACTCAAGCACGACGGCAAATGCTCCAGCCTGTTCAACTGCTTTTGCATCATTTAGTAACTGTTTAGCTGCTTGAGCATCTTTCCCTTGAACCTTATAACCACCAAGAACGGCGACAGATTGTGGTGTAAGCCCAAGGTGTGCAACCACTGGAACGCCAGAACGAGTCAGCCGTTCAATAACAGTAACAACCTCTCCGGCGCCTTCTACTTTAACAGCATCGGCACCTGCTTCCTGCATTAATCGGGCGGCATTTGCAAGTGCATCTGAGGTGTTTGTATGATAGGTCATGAATGGCATATCTGCTACGACAAATGTGTCCTTAGCACCTCTTTTTACTGCCTTCGTATGATGAATCATGTCTTCCATAGTAACCGGAATGGTTGAATCGTATCCTAGCACAACCATTCCGAGTGAATCTCCTACAAGAATCATATCAACATCAGCTTCTTCGGCAAGCAAGGCAGATGGATAATCATAGCCTGTGAGCATTACAATCGGATCTTGTTTCTCCTTCATCTTTCGAAAGTCACTCGTTTTCTTCATTGCATTTTTCCTCCCTTTTTTTCAGAGGAAGATGAAAGCTAAATGATGAGCGTCCAAAAATCGATGAATCTTGTTATTAATGAAGTCCGACTAAAACCAACTCATGTGATAACGTCGAACTAATTCCTGTTAGCCCGGTGATTTTTGAATATCCATATAAAAAACCTTCTTTCAGACAGAAAGAAGGACATTTTAAAACGCTTTCAAACTTTCATCCCTCTGTCCATGTCCATCATTAACGGATCAAGGCAGATCAATTTGTTTTTACTGATACAGTCTTCTGAGTACAGTTCAATTACGATACCGCCTCCATGACATTATAGCAGAGATTTAATCATTTTTGGGAAGTTCTATGTCAGCAGAGTAAACCCGGTGGATATCACCAAAATCATCTTCAACCAAAAGGATACCTTCCTCGGTAATCCCTTTTGCTTTACCTGTTATCTCCCCAGATAGTGTCCGTACAACCACTCTCTTACCAAGACTAGCTGCAGCACCTTCCCACAATAGTTTAATTGGCGTAAACCCATGGTCAAGATATAGGTCGTAGAGCTTTTCCATCTCGATTAGAATGGACCGTACAAGTTCAGAGCGATCAATGTCATTGCCACTACTTTCCGCCTTTAAAGAAGTTGCAATCGTTTCTAGTTCCTTTGGAAATGCATCCTTAGGTGTGTTTACATTAATCCCAATACCAATGATGACTGAATTTATGCGATCCGCTTCTGCTTGTAACTCAGTTAGAATTCCAACAACCTTTTTCCCTTCAATTAAAATATCATTTGGCCATTTAATTTGAGGATTGAGACCAACAGAGCGCTCAATCCCTTGAACAACACCCACCGCTGCTAATAATGTTAGCTGGGGGGACTGCTGTGGAGGGATGTTTGGCCTTAAAATAATACTCATCCAGATTCCGCTGCCTTTTGGTGAATGCCATGGTCTTCCTAACCGTCCCCTGCCGGTTGTTTGTTGCTCTGCAATGACAATCGTTCCCTCTGGTGCTCCTTCCATTGCGATTCGATGGGCAATTTCCTGTGTAGAAGTGACCTGCTCCTCAAAGTGGACGTTTTGTCCTAATTTTTTAGTTGTTAACTGATTTTTAATTTCACCAGGGTGGAGATTATTCGGACGATGTTGAATGCGGTAGCCTTTTTTCTGTACTGCTTCCACTATGTAACCTTCCTTACGTAACTCTTCTATATGCTTCCAGACCGCTGTCCTTGAGCAGCCTAACTCTTTACTCAGCTGCTGACCAGAACTGAATTTTTCTGACTCTGACAGTAGACCAATCAACTTTTCTCTTGTCGATAGCCCCATTGTTGTACCCACTCCTTTATTACGAATCGGTTGTTTTCCAAACGATTCTCAACTACATTTCGTTCTATAACCGCCATTAGATCCCCTAGCCATGGACCCGGTTTCCATCCTAGTATTTGCTGGATATCATGGCCATTTACTGCTAAATCACTTCTACGCTTTATCGGTAACCGCTCATAACGGGATCTGAGTTCACTCTCTGTAAATTCAACCGGTTCATCCACGTTTAAAAACCATTCCATTCTGACAACCGATTCTAAATCGAAAGGACCATACTCATATAATGACCAATCCGACTTTAAATCATCGGATGATTGAATAAGTGCGGAGAGTCGAATGATTTTTTTTATTTTATTCGTAGGGAGCTTCCAGTCTCTCAGCCATTGTTTTAGCTGTTTAACTTGTAGACAAAAGCCAATCACAGCCCAACGCTCTTCAATTCGAATAAGCTGATTCCATTCTCTATTTACATAAGGTAATAAACGCTCATAATCCTTTCCAGGGAGAAACCTATGGATAGACGATTCGATTAACAGTTGAAGACCACTTTGACAATATTCACCTGTTATCAGCTTTTCAAATTCATCTCGATTTCGCTCAACTGCAACATTTTTAAGTAGATGAGCCTGTTTCAATAAAGCTTGTCTCGTCTTTTCTTCAAGACTGAAACCAAGAACACCTACAAACCGGATCGCCCGCATCATGCGAAGGGGATCCTCATAAAATCGTTCTAATGGATCCCCTACTGCACGCATTTGTCTTCGCTTAATGTCTGACCTACCGTCAAGCGGATCGATGATTGTTCCATCACTACTCATTGCCATCGCATTTATCGTAAAGTCCCTTCTCGATAAATCCTCTTCGATCGATTTGTGAAAGTGTACCTCTGTAGGATGACGAAAATCAGCATAGTCACTTTCTTTTCTAAAGGTGGTTACCTCAAAGGACTCATGTTTCCATCTAACGATGACCGTACCATGTTCAATGCCTACAGGGATCGTTTTCGGAAAAATACGAAGAGTATCCTCAGGTCGCGCATCAGAGGCAATATCAATATCTCCAATTGGCCGTCCAAGAAGTTTGTCTCGAATGACTCCACCGACCATATAAGCCACATAGCCATGCTTACGAAGATGATTAATTACTTCAATCGCAATAGAAATGGACATCTCGCACCTTCTTCTTTAAAAAACTCTTATTGTGAAACCGACTTAAGATCAAGTGTTTTTGCATAGATTTCAAGATAGTCATCCAAAATCTTCCTTGAATGAAACCGCTCTTGGACGTGTCGAATTGCATTTTCCGCCATTTGAGTATGCATTTGCTGATCTTCTAGTAGCAAAAGTGCTTTTTCACTAATTTCGTCAATATCTCCAACTTCACAAATAAATCCGGTTTCACCGTCTTTAATCACTTCTGGAATTCCGCCAATATTCGTTCCAATCACCGGAACACCACATGCCATTGCTTCTAGTAAAACAAGACCGAAGCTTTCTTTCTCAGATAGTAGAAGCTTCAGATCACTTATTGAAAATAAGTCGGCAATATTGTCTTGTTTACCTAAGAAAAGGACGTCCTCATCGATTCCAAGTTCTTTTGATTGCCTACAGGCTACGGTTATTTCGGGTCCGTCGCCTATTAAGAGAAGCTTTGCTGGAATTTTGGAATGGACATTAGCAAACGTCTTTATAACATCGGGGACACGCTTAACCGTTCTGAAATTAGAGACATGAACCAAAATCTTCTCGTCGGATCGAATCCCATATTCCTTTTTCAGTGCATCTGATTTTTTACGTTTATACACTTGTTCATCTACAAAGTTATATACACAATGGATCTCTCTGGATATATCTAATAGCTCATTTGTTTGTTCAATCAGACTTTCAGAAACTGCTGTAACTGTATCTGACTGTTCGATCCCGAAACGGATTAAATCAATAAGGCTTGGATCATAACCTAGGACTGTGATATCCGTCCCATGCAAGGTCGTTACAATTTTTAAATGATCGCCAACCATTTGCTTTGCCAAATATGCACAGATCGCATGTGGGATCGCATAATGGACATGAAGAAGGTCGAGCTCTTCTCGCTTCGCTATTTCTGCCATTTTACTCGCAAGTGTTAGATCATATGGAGGATAGCGGAACACGGAATATTGATTTACCTCGACTTCATGAAAATGAATATTCGAGTAAAACTTATCAAGACGAAACGGAATACTAGATGTAATAAAATGGATTTCATGTCCTTCTCGAGCAAGCATCTTCCCAAGCTCTGCTGCAATAACACCTGAACCTCCAACAGTTGGGTAGCATGTAATCCCAATCTTCAGCTTTTTCATAATGATTCTCCTAAAAAGTTATCTATCAGTAAAGGCTTCTTTATATAGAATCCTTCCGCAAGTTTAACCCCTGTTTCTTTCCCGAACAGCGTATCTCTTGCTAGTACGGTCTCCAAATACCCATTGTTTAAAGGTGTGTCGACCCCGTCTTCTGATAAGGTGAATTGACTTTTGTACGCTTGCAAACACTTTAGTTTTTCCTCTCTTACACTCGTAATATCCACAGTAATCGACGGATGCTCATAGCCATTAATAAAATAATAATAAATATCTCTGACCTTGTGAGGTGGAAGCTCCTGATCGGCTTGATACTTTTTGATACCTGCTGAAAACAGGGCCTCTTCAACTAGTCTTGCACAGTTTCCATGATCAGGATGACGATCCTCATGGTATGGAAGAAAGACAACTTTAGGCTGATAAGTACGAATGATTTCAACAATTTTATTAACATATGCCGAATTATATTGAAGTCCCCTGTCCGGTAATTGAAGATTCAATCGTGTATGTAGGCGTAACACCTTCGCCGCCTCTGAAGCCTCTTCTTGACGAAGTTCGACAGTCCCGTTGGATGATAACTCAGCAAGAGTTAAATCACAAATACCACATTTGTAACCCATCTTCGAGTGGCGGATCACTGTTCCAGCCATACCGATTTCGACATCATCGGGGTGTGCACCGAATGCTAACAAATCAAGTTGGCTCATTCTTCTCTCTCTCCCTTATTTCGAATAATATGTCTCCAATGGAAATCTCCACGTTCAAGTGCATGGATAAATAGTTCTGCACTTGCCATATTTGAGGCTAGAGGAATTTGATAGACATCACATAGGCGAATCAATGCTGAAATGTCAGGTTCGTGGGGTTGAGCAGTCAAAGGATCTTTAAAAAAGATGACAAGGTCCATTTTGTTTTCCGCAATCAGTGCACCAATCTGTTGATCCCCGCCAAGAGGCCCTGATCGAAAGCGCTGAATAGATAGCCCGGTCGCTTCCACAATTTTTAACCCTGTTGTTCCGGTTGCATATAAGGTATGTTCTCTTAGCACAGGTCGGTAGGCAACGGCAAAATGGATGATATCTTGCTTCTTTTTATCGTGAGCAATCAGTGCAATATTCATAGCTATCCACCTACTCCATTAGACTTTCTAATCCATAAACAAGCAGATCAAGTTTCATAACAGATTCCACAGCCATTTTAACTCCAGGCATAAATGCACTACGATCAATCGTGTCATGACGGATCGTCAACGTTTGGCCAGTTGCCCCCATTAATACCTCCTGGTGAGCGACTAGTCCAGGGAGTCGTACGCTATGGATTCGAATCCCATTATAGTCTGAACCTCTCGCACCTTCTAGCTCTTCTTTCTCATTTGGATTACCTTGTTGTTTCGGTGAGCGAACTTCACTAATCATCTGTGCTGTCTTCATTGCTGTACCTGACGGGGCATCCAACTTTTGATCATGATGCTGCTCGATAATTTCAATATCCGGCATGAATTTTGCAGCCATTTGAGCAAACTTCATCATCAAAATAGCTCCAACGGCAAAGTTTGGAGCAATAACAGCGCCAAGTTCTTTTTCTTCTGCTATCTGGCTATACCTTTCAATTTCCTCATCTGAGAAACCGGTCGTACCAATGACTGGACGGATCCCATTTTGAAGTGCGATTTCTAGATGTGCTTTCCCTGATTCAGGACGTGTTAAATCAATCAAGACGTCTGCTTCTATTTCATTAACGCATGTGGTCATATCGTCATAAACCGGTATGTTAAGTGCAGGTTGTCCATTAAGGTCTTGAAGTGTTTTTCCGGCATTTTTCGTATCGACAACCGCTTTTAGTTCAAATTGATCAGCCTCTAACACCATTTTTACAGCTTCAGTACCCATTTTTCCTCTTGGGCCTGCAATAATGATACGAATATTGTTCATCCTTATTCCTCCTCAAGTCTTGTCCATCTATCCTTATCTCTTGTATTGAATTTATTCATAACAATCTTTAATGCTTCATCTAGGTTAATATGTAGAGAATTGGCGAAACAGATAATGACAAAGAAAAGATCGCCTAGCTCTTCTTCCATAGTACTTTCATCTTCTGAACTCTTTTTTGGTTTTTCCCCATAATGGTGATTCACTTCTCTGCTAAGTTCACCAAGCTCCTCCGTCATACGTGCGAGCATGGAAAGTGGACTGAAATATCCCTCTTTAAACTGACTAATGTAGTTGTCTACTTCCTTCTGCATTTCTTTCATCGTTCTCTCATCCATGTTTAACACCTCATTTCTCTTAGCTTTTATGTTAGCTAAATCATTTCAGTTTGACAAATATTAAAGACATGGATAAGTTTGATGAGGTGGCTTTTATAACTTATCATTTTACAACGAGGGGGGTAGGACATGCCAAAAATCAAATTAAAAAATATCTTATTTATTTTGCTAGGTGCAGCGATCTTTGGTTTCGGAATTATTCATTTTAATATTGAAAACAATCTTGCAGAGGGTGGATTTACCGGAATAACACTAATCTTATTCAATCTTTTCGGATTGGACCCTGCCATTTCTAACCTTGTATTAAACATTCCGCTTTTTATCGTGGGTTGGAGGTTACTCGGACGAAATACATTTATCTATACGATTATTGGGACAGTTGGGGTTTCATTCTTCCTTTGGCTCTTTCAATATCATATCCGTATCTCTATTCCGCTACACAATGACCTGACCTTAGCAGCACTATTCGCAGGTGTTTTCATAGGGATTGGACTCGGCATCATCTTTCGAAATGGTGGAACTACTGGTGGTGTTGATATTATTGCTAGACTTGCCAACAAGTATATCGGCTGGAGTATTGGAAAGACAATGTTTTTGTTTGATGCATTCGTTATTGTCTGTGCAACATTAACTTACCTCAATTATAAAGAGGCGATGTATACACTCGTTGCTGTTTTTGTAGGTGCACGTGTAATCGACTTTATACAAGAAGGAGCTTATGCTGCAAAGGCTGCTATGATCATCTCAGAAAACAATGCAGAAATTGCGAACCGGATTATTAAAGAACTTGATCGGGGAGCAACTGTGTTAAACGGAAGAGGGACATTTACAGGTGCCCAAAAAGAGGTTCTCTATTGTGTCATTGCTCGGAACGAGATTTTCCGTTTGCGAAACCTAATTCAACAAATTGATCCCCACGCCTTTGTTGCCGTAAATGATGTCCATGATGTCCTTGGTGAAGGATTCACATTAGATGAAAATAAAAATCCATTACACAACTAAGAAAAGCGCAAGCGCCCTGCTTAGCCACGAAGGTCACTGGAAGACCGACGAGGAGGCTGTTGCCGCCGCAGGAGGCCTGAAGTGATCCAAGTGGTTGGGCGCTGAAGCTGGACATTACATCCATGCCGCAAACTTTTATACTTCTTTACTCAGTACCAAAAACGAGGCTGCCCAAAGGTTTTTCAACCTTTGGGCAACCTCGTTCAGTATATCTATTTAGTCGTCTGAATTCATACCAATAAAGATCAGAACAAACCGTGAAAGTTCTAATAAGGCAACAAGAGCACTTGCAACATAGGTAAATGCAGCTGCATTTAAGACCTTTTTCGCCTGTCTTTCTTCATCGTTACGTATTAAGCCTAATGAGACGACTTGATCCATCGCCCGATTACTTGCATTAAACTCAACCGGAAGTGTTACAAGATGGAACAATACTGCACCTGCCATCAATAAAATTCCTGGTAAAATCAAGTTCGCCGCTCCCATTAAGATTCCGATTAAAATTAGAAAGTAAGATAAATTTGAACCAATTGAAGCGACAGGAACAAGAGTATGTCTGAACCCTAAGGGACCATAATCATTCGCATCTTGAATGGCATGCCCAACCTCGTGCGCAGCAACCGCTATTCCCGCTATAGAATGGCCGTGATAATTATCTTCTGATAGACGAAGAACTTTTTGTCGGGGATCATAATGATCGGTTAATTTACCTCGAACAGGCTCAACACCCACATCATATATTCCATTATCATTCAAGATTTTATGAGCAACCTCTGCACCGGACATTCCAAGTGAAGAAGGTATTTTAGAGTATTTGGAGTATGTTTTCTTAACTCGGAACTGTGCCCATAATGGAATCGCTAATAGTAAAAAGAAATAGAGTAAGAACATGTTATATTCCTCCAACGTTCTTATTAGGTGATTCTGATTTTATTAACGAAAGCGATTATATTCCTTTTGTTTCGATTGTTTCGAAACGGTTCGAATCTCTCGTTTTTCTCCTCGATATTTTCTCCAACCTACGTAAAATAATGTGGATATGATAACTCCTCCAATCGTCAAGATTACCCAGATCAAAGAGGGATCGGATTCATCTTTACCTGACGAATTATATGCTTCATTTAGACTTACCTTTAATGCCTTTATTTGTTGTAATTGTTGATCAGATGTAACGATTGATGAACGGTTCTTATCCAAATAAGTAATATATGAATCCAACTTTCCTAATACAGTTTCCGGCAAATCAATGCTTAAAGCAGGATGGACCTTTTCATACTCGGAAAGAAATTGGTTAAAATGTGCGTAAAAGGATTGTACTTCATTACTTACGGCAGCGTTCTTCATCTTTTCAAGTGGAGCCATAACCTGCTCTTGTGTGGACTTCCAAAGGGGTTGGTGTTGGGAATAAACAGCGTCAACAACCAAGTGGAACTCAGTTATACCATCCACACGTTCCTCATGTGATGCTGACGTGCTTGTCAATAGTTTCTTGGATTCATCAAAGCTCGTTGTGAATATACGTAAATTTTGCATTGAAAGCTTTTGGTTTTTTCCTGAAAGCTCCATAAACTGATCTTCAAAATACTTCAACACTTCTTTAGCATCGGAATACTCTTCCGATTTTGTAAGTTGTAGTGCTTTATACGATAAATCGCTTAGCTTTTGCCATGGATTGTCCTCAGCTTCAGCCGCCCATGCTACATTGGGTATTTGTATGCAAAGTATGACAATTAGTGTGATCAATACCCCTCTCATATACCTTGTCCCCCTTTAAAGAAAACTAGCAAGGCCAAATTTTAGGATGACCGAGCTTTTTAGTTACCTTTATACTTGGATTTCCGTCTAATGAAATGAACCCTTGGCTCTATCATAATCTTAGAGCGTGACGAGCCTTCAAGTTATACTTCATCTTATGAGGGGTGGGACAAGAGTAGAACATCGTCAAGTGAATTTATGTAGTTCTCTCTTTCCTTCTCTGATGGTTAATAAATAGACAATAGCCACTGACCAAACACTTAACCAGAAGGTAAAATAAGCGATCTGTACAGTGTATTTATCAAGAACAGAATAAATTGGCATCATACCGTAGACATAATCGATGATTTCATTATGAAACACCCAAATTGCTGCAACATAGATATGCCAGCGCTTAATTGTATAATAGGGTGTGTAAAGAAGACCTTCAATCGCCATTCCAAGATGTGAAAGAATAAGCATGTAATTAACCCATGTTAATGAACCGCTCACATATCCCCCAGCAAGATTCATAACCACAGCCCATAACCCATACTTCAACAGGGATACTGCAGCTAATGACTCCATTAAAGGCCAGCTTTTACCCATTAAGAGGGCAATAAGTACGAAGATGAAAAATAAACTAGCCGTTGGGCTATCAGGTACAAACGGTAGAAAGTACCATGGCGTTTGAACAAGTTGACTTGCATACCAGTAATAGCCGTAAATCGTTCCAAAAATATTAATAATGAGCAGCATCCATATAAAGGATGGATGTCGAAGAATTGTAAATATGTTGAGCATTGTCGTCTCCTTTAATATCCAGTATAGTTAGAAAAGCGCAAGCGCCCTGCTTAGCCACGAAGGTCACTGGAAGACCGACGAGTAGGCTCGGCCCAAACAAGTTCGGCCCTGCGTGGGAATATACATGGAGTACTTCAGTGTGTTGCCGCCGCAGGAGAACTGAAGTGATCCAAGTGGCTGGGCGCTGAAGCTGGACATTACATCCATGCCGCGAACTTTTATACTTTCTTTACTCAGGAAAAAGGTTGACTCATACTTGAGTCAACCTTTTGATTGATGTTATTTCTTCTCGAGTCCTGCGATAAACTCAGAAAGTTGTTTTAGTTCCTCTGGTGTACCTTTAAACTGATCAGCAGGCATGGCTCCTGTACCGTTTTTCGCTATGTTTGCAATTTCCTCAGCTGACAATCCTGTTCCAATCAGTGAAGGGCCACTTCCACCAGATAAATTCCCACCATGACAACCAATACAGGTTTGTTTTTGATAGACCTTATAACCAGGTGCTTCTTTATCAATTTCAACTTCAACAATCTTACCTTGCTGCTCTGCTTTCTCCCAATCATGGTTGACAACAGATTCCCAAGTTAAGTAAATAACAGATGCTAGAGCTAATAACATTAATCCAGTTGCGACTGGACGCTTTACGGGTCTACGCTCTGGGCCACGATCCAACCATGGAGCTAACAATAAAGCACCAAAAGCAAGTCCAGGCATTACCATAGTACCGATTAATGTATAATCTCCTGCTGCATACTTATATTTTAATAATTGGTATAAAAATAAGAAATACCAGTCAGGTAATGGGATGTAACTCGCATCCGTTGGGTCCGCTTTACGCTCAAGCGGAGATTCGTGAACGACTGTCAGAATGAGATAGCCAATCAAGAATACGGATCCTACCATCCACTCTTTTAATAAGAAGTTTGGCCAAAACGCTTCCGTTTTACCCGGATACTCAGAGTAGTCTTTCGGGATGTTCGGTTTACGTTCAGCAGGAATTCGAGAATCCCCGACAAACTTCATACCTTTGCCACGATGCATCTTTCTCCCTCCTTTATCCTATCGAATCTTTTACAATGGTCCAGAAATTCCTTGCTTTCGAATCATGATAAAGTGCGCTCCCATTAGGCCGAGAAGAGCACCTGGCAAGAAGAATACATGGATCGCAAAGAATCGGGTCAACGTTTGTGCACCGATGATTGTCGCATCCCCTGCAAGCAATGTTTTAAGTGCAGGTCCAATGACAGGCACCGTTTGCGCGATTTCAAGTCCAACCTTTGTAGCGAATAGTGCTTTCATATCCCACGGAAGCAAGTAGCCTGTAAACCCGAGTCCGAGCATGACTCCGAAGATCATAACTCCAACCACCCAGTTTAATTCACGAGGCTTTTTGTATGCACCTTGGAAGAAGACACGTAAAGTATGTAGGAACATCATTACGATAACTAAACTCGCGCCCCAGTGGTGCATTCCACGGACGATTACGCCAAACGCAACTTCATTTTGCAAATAGTATACGGATTCATAAGCATTAATAATGTCTGGAACGTAGTACATTGATAAGAACATTCCAGATAGAATTTGGATAACCGTTATAAAGAAGGTTAATCCACCAAAACAGTAAACGAACGCTGAAAAATGGTGAGCAGGATTGACGTGCTCAGGCACTTCATGGTCTGCTATGTCTCGCCACATAGGCGTAATATCAAGACGTTCATCTACCCAGTCATACATTTTCTGTAACATCGATTACGCCCCTTTCTACTGTGGTACTGCTTGACCTAAATAAAGTTTGCCGTCCTTGACCTCTTTCTTATAAACATCAAGTGGTGCAAGTGGCGGCGTGCCCTTTATGTTTGTACCGTCTTTTTCATAACGTCCTCCATGACAAGGGCAATAAAATTGATTTGGATGAGCTGGACTAGCTGCCCAGTCTACTGTACAACCGAGGTGTTTACAAATCGGTGAAAGCGCTACGATGTCACCATTTTTGTCTTTATACACCCAAGCTGCTTGTGTAACTTTAGATTCATACCAACCATCTTTTTGTTCAATTTCAAACGTGAACCTTTGCGGTTTTTCGGTTACTTTACTGACTTCGACAACAGGTACCATATCCTGCTTTGCGCCTTCTTTCATGATCGGATCAATTGCAAACCGTACCATTGGCAGGAGCATGCCTGCAGCCATAAATCCACCGACACCGGTTAAGGTATAGTTCAAAAATTGTCGTCTGGAAACGTCATCTTTTTTGGCCATTGGTTTCCCCCCTATGCAGTAGACTAAGTCCAACCGGACAATTGATTAATACACACATTACTAGGACATTAACATAATAGCGTAACTTCCTATCATCGTCAATATTATGATTGTCCATTTCCATTAATCTATTCGCCGAGTTTCGTGTTTTGCCACTTTTTTGTGACAATTTGAAGAAGATGCTTGACTTGTTCCCCAATTACATCACGACGGTATTCATCCTCCATGTGTTCAAGTGGTACAGGCGGAATGTTAATGAGGTCTGCTCGTAACTCATCTACATCACTCCATCGTGCATCCGAGGAAACAAATACAATGTGGGGTATCCCATTCTCAGACAGCTCGTCCTTTAAAGCTAATAATCTACTTATAATATCAACATCTGATTCACTTGTAAGGTAGCTAAGTGTAGGAAAAAGAACGACCCTTCCTTTTAATTGCCTTTCAAGCTCTTCACTTACGATAAGTGGAAATTCACCTTTAAGAACCGTATGTTTCAATTGGTTACCCCAAGCTATTGGAATCAGTGGCACAATTGCTGTGTCCACATACTCTGTTGATTGTAAATACAGGTCCATATCTTCTGATCGCCATTTCATATTCCATATCACACCCTTTAAATGCCCTATCCTATGTACACTTTTCATTTTACCATTTCATAAAGAAAATAGGAAAGAGTTGTGACAATTTTGCATAAAGAAAAAAGGTTGATTCATTCCGGAAATCAGCTAAACCTCCAAATTTATATGGAAGTAGCTATGATCCGAGTGTCGAATCAACCTTTAGTTCATATAAAACAATCAATATTAATTACAGCCTATTCAACTCTGCTGTTAGCTTTGCAAATGATTCGTAATCTTTTCTGTCCAGCGCCGAGTCAATTTCTGTTTGAAGTTTCTTCCTTCTGAAATGGCTAAAAGATTGATCAAGAATCATCTCCGCCCAGAGACCATATTTCTTATCTGGAATCATATTTTCTGGTATATATGGATTCTCTTCAATAACTGCGGCATACTGAGGAGTTCGATAAGCTCCTTTAAACTTCAATTCAATAAAAACCTCTTCTTCTTGGTTCAATCGAATATCATGGAACGATTTCTCTGCATCTGTTGTTAAAATATTTTGCTTATAAAACCGGAAAGGGACCCCGTCTACACAATTGGTCGACATGATGATCGCTTTCGGACAATATTCAGCATTCTCAACAAAGTGAACGTTTTCCATTAACACTTCATCGCTCACTAAGTAATTTAACAACCATACACACTCTCGCGTTTTTTTAACTGGTAATGGTTTAAAAACCATTTGAGAAAGTCCTTCTTTTCTAAGACGGAAACAGTGCTGCCCATTGCAATCCCCCCATCATTCCCATGTCGTTCGAGATCTTACAACCTTACAGCTTACATCTCCATTTACAGAGATAAAGAGCGATAATTACATACTATGTTCGATTTACTAACGTTCAATTCCTGCTTTTTTTAAAAAATTTATAAATCTTCCAATCTCAATAGTTCCTCTTCAAGCTGCACAAGACTTGGATCGATTTGAAGTGCTTGATTATATAATCGCTTCGCTTCTGCTCTTTTTCCAGTTTCTAGCATATACGTCCCGTAGTCTTCTAAAAAGTCGACTCTGTCTTTGAGTCCATTATATGCTATTTCATACCGTTTTAATGCCTGTTCATCATCTTCAAGCTCTCGGTAAGATTGTGCCATTCTCCAGTTTGCTTCATGGTCAAGGTCACCGAAACGTTCAATTTCAGTTCCGAGTTCAATCAGATCCGCAAAGCTCTCTGCTGTTTGATATATGTTCATAAGAGTAAGGGTTGCATCGGTATTCACCGGATTTAACGAAAGAGCATGCTTCAACAATTCTTCCCCTTTTTCAAGGTCATTAATGCGGATTGCCAACTTTCCTGCTTGAATATAAAGCTCTTCATTAAACTCGTCTAAACGAATCCCTTCCAAGTACGTTTCCATAGCTTCCTTTACAAAGCCTTCCTTCTCATGGGCTTTTGCTAAAAGCGGGTATAAGGTCGTATACTGTGGATCCAAATCCTTTAAACGGTTAAATGCTTGAATCGCCTTCTTGTTCTCATCAATTCTTGTTGCCGTAAGACCATATCCATATAAGGCATCCGGATTTGTTTCTTCCTTAATCCCTGATTTATAATACTCTAGGGCTTCTTCAAATGCACCAGATCCAGATAGGGCTTCCGCTATTCTTAACTCAATTGAGATACCATTCACTTCTTTTATTCCATTTTCGATTAATTCTTGGTAATGCACAATGCTTCGTGGAAAGTTACCTTGTGAGAGATAAAATTCACCAAGTCCGAATGTAACGATAGGTTCATTTGGCTCATGTCGCTTTGCTGCGAGCAGTTTCTGTTCTGCTACTTCGGCAAGTCCCTGACGCTCATATAAATCCGCTGATAACAGCATCGCAGGAAGGTATTCGTCATCGTCTTCACTGATTGTACCAATCAACTTCAATGCTTCTTCATCACGGTCAATTTCAACATATAATTCAGCTGCATAAATCTTTAATTCATTAACGTCTGGATAAAATGCAATTAACTCCTCCATTACATCAATCGATTCTTCTACAAAACCAAGTTCATTATATAGTTGAGCGACCTCAAGGAGTGTATCGTGGTTACAATTACTTCGAAGTTCTTTCAATGCAGATAAACCCTCATTAACTTCGCCTTGTTCAATTGATTCAATTACACTTTCCAATGTCGACATACGGACATCCTTTCTATTTCAAAACAACTATTATAAAAGGTCATCGGTCATCGCCCGAAATAGCCCAGGCCTTGTTATCTTCAAATGTTTCCCTGTTCCTGGGTTAATCCGAAGATCTCCCCCAACTTTCAAATCTGTTCCATTTCGTACCACTAATAAAGGTTTATTACTTTTATCATACTGGACTCTTGGTGGTGCGGCAAGTGATGGGTCTTGTTGATAGACTTGATAATCGACATCGCTTCCTGTTATCCATGAACCTTTTTTGGGGTAGATGCCGAGTTCCTGAAGATGATATTTAGTGAGTGGTTGTTCCTCTAGAGGAAAGGATTGAATCGTAGTAATCGACTTCATTCTGCAAATCCGTTGCCAGTTATCCTTCAGTTGCATCGTTCGTTTATCATGTAGAGCAAGCTGTCCCCACCCTGGAATAATTGGTATCGTATATGGAAAATTCACATTACGTATCCATTCCCAAACAACTGTATCTGGATCTTCTTCCTGTTCCACGACCGCATAAATGAACGGAACCTTTTTCTTTTGGCAGAATCGGACAATAGCTGGTGTAATCCTTCTCATCGGTATAGATAGCCCAATTACATAATCGATTGGCATCACAGAAAGATGGTTTAGGAATCGATTATATCGGTCTTCTATCTCTTTACCATAACGGATCGAGAATGTAGTAACCAAAGTTGTACATCCAAGGTTGATCACCTCTTCACACCGTTTCAACAAACTCTCGGTATCTAGAGACTCTAAAGAAAAATCCCTCATTATATATCCAGGTATGAATTGGAGACCGTTTGTGTTGACCTTCATGCATTTTATTTTCAGAGGGCGGTCTGATACGTAACATATGGTGTTATTTTTGACGTAAACATTCTTCTTTCTCGACTCATTTTCTGCTGTCCATACATTTTCAAGAATATATTCCACTTGTTCTCCCCCTTTAGAATCATGCTCAACTGTTATAGTCAAGCTATGATTTTACAGAGAGGGATAGAACTTTTGTATGCTATTCCGTTCTTACCGTGTAAGAAAAGCGCAAGCGCCCTGCTTAGCCACGAAGGTCACTGGAAGACCGACGAGGAGGCTCGAACCAAACTCTGTTTGGTCCTGCGTGGGAATACACATGATGTAAATCAGTGTGTTGCCGCCGCAAGAGGCCTGAAGTCATCCAAGTGGTTGGGCGCTGAAGCTGGACATTACATCCATGCCGCAAACCTTTATACTTTCTTTACTCATAAAAAAAGACCAAAAAAATTCCGGTAAACCTCGTAAATACGAAGTCACCGGCTAAGTCCATTTATATGGATAGGAGTGGAGAGAAACCATACTAACCACATTATAACAAGCTCCTGAAAAAAATCAATATGTTTTTTGAAAATTTATATAATTTAACCTATTCAGAATAAAGAAAACTTGGCAAAGCCAAGCCTTTGGCGCCGGCTGAGCCTTAGTTGCGCTTATACTATAGAAAGTATTTTTATACTTTCTTTAACGTGTAAGAAAAGCGCAAGCGCCCTGTGTAGCCACGAAGGTCACTGGAAGGCAACTGAGGAGGCTCGAACCAAACTCTGTTCGGTCTGCGTGGGAATACACATGATGTAAATAAGTGTGTTGCCGCCGGAAGGGGACTGAAGTGATCCGAGTGGCTGGGCGCTGGAGCTAGACATTGCCTCTTTGCATCAAAATTTGTCGAGTAGGAGGGAGCCTTTCCATTATGGATTGTGCTCCGCCCCCCTCACAGAACCGTGCGAGCGGTACTCCCGCACACGGCTCTTCTCCATCATCATTTACAGAATATAGCTTAATTCGCTTCTAAGATCGTATATGTTCACTTTTACTCGTAGCTTCGACAATGGATATTTTCTAAGAAATAGATTGAACTTATCCCAATCAAATGATTT
>NZ_JANHJQ010000004.1 GCF_024609785.1 Pseudalkalibacillus decolorationis | reverse complement strand
GATTTCTTTCCAATAACCGTATCAATTTCCCAGTGTCCAAATTCTTCTCTGGACTCAACGGAGTCACATCGTTCTTCAATGCTCTGCCCTAGAATACGCTTGTTTTTACGAGAGGGTTTCTTTTTAGTGGATCGGCGCATTTTCATGGCAAGATCTAGGTTTCTGACAGACAGCTTCCCTTGATCGATCAAATTATAAATCGTTTTAGTGGACGGGATATAAGTGTTGTTGAATGTAGTGGCTCTTTTCGCATAACCAACGATCGCGTCTGGTGACCATTTATCTTCTAAAATTTTCTTCCCTGCGAACTGAAGGAATTCCCATGCTTTCATGACGATAGATTGAGCTCCACAGTGCTGACGATTTTCTTTGTAGACACGGGCGCCGGTATCAGAGAAATAGTTTATACTTGGCTTTCGATTGGTATCAAGCTGTGTAACGGAACCCCGTTTGCGTTCTCGAGAGATGGTACTTACATCGCGATTTGTTCTTTTCGCAATCTCACGAAGAGAGAGACCTAATTTTAGATAGGCAGAGATTTCCCCTCTCTCGGAATCGCTAAGATGTTTAAAGGAGCGAGCCTTNGTATCAAGCTGTGTAACGGAACCCCGTTTGCGTTCTCGAGAGATGGTACTTACATCGCGATTTGTTCTTTTCGCAATCTCACGAAGAGAGAGACCTAATTTTAGATAGGCAGAGATTTCCCCTCTCTCGGAATCGCTAAGATGTTTAAAGGAGCGAGCCTTTGTGCTAGAATGAGTTTGAGCCATAGTGTGACCTCCGTGAGTTAATTGTTTTCGTCGACATTAATGATACACGGTCTCACTATGGTTTTTCTATTTATATGTGTTGCACTTCATTTTACAATTAACCTCAGCCGTTTTTTTAAAAAAATACTTGATTGATTATTGTATTTTAAGAAATAACATGATACTATTTATTTTGTCGGTCAAGAGGACGACCTACATAAGGTGAGTAATCAGCATCAATACATGAGCCTTTAGCTATGAACATTACATCATGAATAATCGTTGAATTGTCCTGACACAGCATACTGCAATGAGTGGCTGGAAGAGGAAAGGTCAGAGTTGGAGGTGAATAATCATCATCCATAAACGAGAGCCATTAGCTCAGTTGGTAGAGCAACGAACGATACACCATGAAAGATCTGTGAGTTGTCCCGACACAGCCTGCTGCAAAGCATGTGCATGTAGAGGAAGGGACATAGAGGTGAGTAATCATCATCCATAAACGAGAGCCATTAGCTCAGTTGGTAGAGCATCTGACTTTTAATCAGAGGGTCGAAGGTTCGAGTCCTTCATGGCTCACCATTTTCTAAGTTGGACCCGTGGTGTAGGGGTTAACATGCCTGCCTGTCACGCAGGAGATCGCCGGTTCAAATCCGGTCGGGTCCGCCATTTAATTTCAATGGTAGATTTATAGGCAAACAACTCAGTACTCTATACTAAGGCTCGATAGCTCAGTCACGAGCGATACATCGCCGAAAGGTCAGCGAGTTGTCCCGACACAGCTAGCAACGATAGGATAGTTGAGTAGAGAAAGGGACAGGGAAACCGACGAACAACTGAATACTTCTATATTAAGGCTCGATAGCTCAGTCACGAGCGATACATCGCCGAAAGGTCAGCGAGTTGTCCCGACGCAGCCAGCAACGATAGGAAAAGCTTGTAGAGAAAGGGACAGGGAAACCGACGAACACAACTGAATACTTCTAATTAAGGCTCGATAGCTCAGTCGGTAGAGCAGAGGACTGAAAATCCTCGTGTCGGCGGTTCGATTCCGTCTCGAGCCACCATATCCTTATAACATAAAGCATGAATAACTCATGCTTTTTTGCACGTTAAGAAAGTATAAAAATACTTTCTATAGTATAAGCGCAACTACGGCGATCACCTGCGCTAAGGCTTGGCTCTAGCCAAGTTTTCTTTATTTTTGACTATCATTCAACAACTAGCGAGTAATCAAACTAACCCGATCAAAAACCTCATTACTAAAATATTCACCAATTTCCCCCAATAATGTTCCATTAACTACCTCTAGTTCAACAAAATTGGTACCCTTTTTACAACAATGATACAGTTTCATTACAAAACAATGTATTTTATTGTCGAACTTTCTGGGCATATGGTATGGTTTTAAACGATGATGAGACATAGATAAAAAGTCATGTATAGAAATAAATAGATAAAAAGGTACATAGTAGGAGGTTTATGAATTTTGGGGATGGGGATTGATAAGCACCAGACATCACAAATGGCCAAGGTGCGAAATATAACTTTATTAAGTACATTACTAGTCGCATTGAGTCTAGTAGGATTCAATACAAGCGCATTTGCAGCGGATGATAAATTTGCACTAATCAAGACAGTCTACCATGTGTACGTTGATGGACAAGAGCTTGGGGTTGTCCATGACAAAAGGGTTGTCGAACAAATGAAAGAAGAAATTATTAAAGACGCGGAAGATCGTTTCAAGGATGTACAGTTGACGATTAATGAGGATATTGAGTACGTTCCTGAAAGAATTTTCCGTCCTGAAATTGACCGTGGGGAAATGAAAAAGAAGCTTACAAGCATGCTTACGATTGGTGTACAAGCTATGGAAATTTCAGTAGACGGGGAAACACTTGGTTATTTTAAAAATGAAAAAGAAGCAAAAAAGGTACTTCGAGAGCTCAAGCTTGAGTATGTAGACGAACAAACACTCAATCGATTGCAGGCTGAAGAAGAGAAAAATGAAAAAGAAACGGTTCCAAAAGCTGGAGTGAAACCTGCGATTGCGGATAACGCACAAACAAAAAAGGTAGAAATGGAATCCGATTCTGAAAATGAAAAGACGGATGATTCTAATAAGATTCTTAATGTTTCTTTTAGCGAACCGGTAAAAATTGAACCAGCTAAAGTAACACCTGACGAACTGATGTCTGTGAAGGAAGCAATTTCCTTATTTAATAAAGGGACCTTAGAGGAAAAAAAGTATGAAATCAAGGATGGCGAAACGAAAGAAGAGATCGCCGAACAATATGACCTCAGCATTGACGAATTATATGAACTTAATCCGAATTTGAAAAAGAATGACTACATTAAACCAGGAAAAACGCTTAATGTAACTGCTTATGAACCCTTTGCGAAGGTTATTGTAGAAGGAAAGGTTCAGCGTGAAGAAACGATTCCATATAAAACTGAGGTAAAAGAAGACAGTTCAATGCCTAAAGGTGAAACAGAGACAGAGCAAGATGGAGAAGAAGGTTCCAAGGAAGTGCTTTACTCTGTAACGAAAGTGAACGGCAAAGTAACTGAAGAAAAGAAGCTTTCAGAAGAAATCCTATCAGAGCCAGTAACAGAAATTACAATTAAAGGTACAAAGATCATCCCATCTCATGGAACTGGTTCGTTTCACAGACCCGTAGCTGGTGGCCATATTTCCAGTAAGATGGGGATGAGATGGGGCAGTATGCATAAAGGTATTGATTTTGCAGGACCAAGCAACCGTTCTATTCTAGCTGCTGATAATGGGACAGTCGTTTCTGCAGGCTTTAATGACGGTGGATATGGGAACAAGATTGTCATTGACCATAATAATGGATTCAAGACGATTTATGCGCACCTTGCATCGATTAGTGTTTCAGCTGGAGATACCGTACAACGCGGACAAAAGATCGGTGTTATGGGGTCAACAGGAAACTCCACTGGTGTTCACTTGCACTTTGAAGTTTATAAAAACGGAAGCCGAAAAGACCCACTCAATTATATTAATTGATCCACGTAAATACCCCTGGCAGATTTGTATTGCCAGGGATTTTATTATATAAAGGGTAATGATTCACACCTAAACTTACGCTTTTCTTAAGTAATTACTATGAAATTTCCTCATCCTGCCTGAGTGTGGTAAAATAAGTGAAAACTATGAAACAATAGATAATGTAATTTAATGAATATGAAATGGTGTTTACTTTCGCGAAAAGGAGACCACGTTTATGGATAATAAGAAGATTTTAGTCGTTGATGATGAAAAACCAATTGCTGATATTTTACAGTTTAATTTGGAAAAAGAGGGCTTTCAGGTTATTTGCGCGTATGACGGAACGACCGCTATCGAGAGGGCGGAAGAAGAACAGCCTGATATGATCCTGCTTGATATCATGCTTCCACAAAAGGATGGTATGGAAGTTTGCCGTGAGATCCGAAAGAAATATGATATGCCGATCATCATGCTGACAGCCAAGGATTCAGAAATTGATAAAGTTCTTGGACTCGAGCTCGGAGCGGACGATTATGTAACAAAGCCGTTCAGTACTCGTGAATTGCTTGCACGTGTGAAGGCGAACATGAGACGTCATCAAAACGAAGGTGACAAGGATGGTCTTGAAGGTACAAGTGAAATTAAGATAGGTTCACTGACGATTCATCCTGAGGCATACCTAGTAACCAAACGTGGTGAAACGATTGAACTGACACACCGTGAATTTGAATTGCTTCATTATATGGGCAAACATATTGGACAAGTTATGACACGTGAGCACTTGCTGCAGACGGTATGGGGTTATGATTACTTTGGTGACGTCCGTACGGTGGATGTAACGGTAAGACGTCTACGAGAAAAAGTGGAGGATAATCCTAGTCATCCTGCTTGGATCATTACCCGTCGTGGAGTAGGTTATTACCTGAGAAACCCAGATCAGGAGTAGTGTAAGTAAATGAAAATTGTAACGTTTTTTCGATCTATTCATTTTAAATTTGTTTTAGTCTATATCTTACTCATCATTATCGCCATGCAGGTCATTGGCGTTCTTTTTATGGAGAAGCAAGAGGAGCTGTTGAAGAAAAACTTCACGGACCAAGTCGACAGAAACGTTGATTTTATTGAAACAAGCCTTGAAGAAGAACTCCAAAACAGTGAAGAAGAGGAAAAAACACAACAGAACATTAATAATCTTATTGATGACTTTTCCTTTGATGGAAATGATAAAATCCAAATTGTAAATAGTGAACAACAAATTATTGCTTCGAATGAGGAGAGTCAAGTAAACCAGAAAACTTCACGGATTATAATAACACAAGCACTGTTAGGCCAACAGAATAGCGGTATCTATTTAAGTGGAGATATTCGGACCTATGTGCTGGCAAAACCAATTCGTGTTGGACAGGAAGGGCCGGTCCTTGGTGCAATTTATGTCGAAACTCCAATCGAGAATATCTATGAAATGTCGCAAAGTCTCAACGGAATTCTTGCAAATGCGACAATTATTGCCCTGGCAATATCGGGATTTTTAGGCGTTATTCTCGCCCGAACGATCACCCGTCCCCTTGCAGATATGCAGAAGCAAGCACAAGTTATGGCCCGTGGGGATTTTTCCCGAAAGGTACGTGTATACGACAAGGATGAAATAGGGCAGCTCGCCGCTTCTTTTAATGATTTAACGAAAAAGCTGCAGGAGGCAAATGTCATTACCGAAAGTGAACGAACGAAATTGCGATCGGTACTTTCCTATATGACAGATGGTGTTATTGCTACTGACCGTGATGGCTACATTATCCTTATGAATGATCGTGCAGAAGAGATGCTTGAGTACTCGAGACATGAAACAATGGGTCGGTACCTTCCTGAGGTACTCGGTATTGAAGAAGGGTTTTCCATAGAAAAGCTTGAGGAGTCACCCGATTCCCTTATACTTGATTACAGTTCCCATCAAGTTCCGTTTATATTAAGAGCGAGTTTTTCTGTCATCCAAAAGGACGATGGACCTGTAAACGGGATTATTACAGTTCTTCACGATGTTACTGAGCAGGAACAGATCGAAAAGGACCGAAGAGAGTTTGTGTTTAATGTTTCCCATGAACTTCGTACTCCGCTTACAACAATGAGGAGTTATTTAGAAGCATTAGAGGAAGGAGCATGGAAGGATGAACAGCTGGCTCCCCGTTTTCTAAATGTAACACAGGCAGAAACAGAGCGAATGATTCGTCTAGTAACAGACTTATTGCAGCTTTCGAAAATGGATAATAAGGACTACAATCTCGATCTGCAACAAATTAATTTTACGGATTTAATGCTTCTAGTTATAGATCGATTTCAAATGTCAAAGAAAGACAACATAAGATTTGAAAAGCATATCTCAAATGAACCATTACCTGTTCGCGTGGATCGGGACAAAATTATTCAAGTGCTTGATAACATTATTTCCAATGCCTTGAAATATTCACCTGATGGAGGAAAAGTGACTTTTGTTTTGGAGAAAACAAAAAACCACGTTCACATTAGTGTGAAGGATGAAGGTATGGGGATACCGAAACAAAATCTAACGAAAATATTTGAACGTTTTTACCGAGTAGATAAAGCCCGATCACGTGAAATTGGAGGAACAGGCCTTGGACTTGCAATTGCTAAAGAGGTTGTGAAAGCTCACGGTGGAAGGATCTGGGCTGAAAGTGAGTATGGAAAAGGGACGACCGTTCATGTTAAGCTTCCAACGGATGATACCAGGGGGTCTATGGAATGAGCTGGAATAACATAAAACATAAGATTGCCAGGTTCTACTCAGCGATTTGGAAGAATATTGAGCCGGTCAAAACCGTACTTCTTACTTTACTAATTGGATTAAGTATTTTCTTAACGTGGAATTTATGGACCTACACTCCAAATTTACAAGAGCTCCCGGATGGAACGATTGATTCAAAAATTGAGCAAGGTGTGAAAACGACGGTACAGGATGTTATTCAACCAATGAAGGTTATTTTGCATCAAAATAAGAAGCATTACTGGTCACCGTCCATGGGAGTAGGCAAGCAGACTGAAGGGGTTTATGAGCGGTTACAAAAGGCCACACTTGTTGCCGGAGATCCGCTTCCAATTGATGAAGTAGATGAATTGTCAGAAGGATTCGAAGTAATTTTTCCGACAGCTGTTCCTGCCCCAGCCCTTCAGAAGGTATTCGAATTTTCAAAGGAGAACCCGTTTTCGGCGGAACCAGGTGGAATCAAAACCCTATATATCTACAAGAAGGGAAAAGATTGGATGGTTCGATTCATACCAGCAGAAAATGAGAACTCCAAGTTTGTTTATGAGTTTCAAATTACGGATGCGAATCACTTAACGAATATTGATGATGAATACCGGAGTGATCTACAGGTAGAGGAACTAGATCGTTTTGAGCTTAACGGTAAAGCGTTTTATTTACCCAAGAGAGGTATTACGTTACAAAGTCTTAATTACCGTATAGATGATTTGGGTATTGAGCCGTTTGTAAAGCTTTTGTTGCCACAGCATGTGAAAATTGACGAATCCAAATTTGTAGGAACGAAGTCATTCATGCAGTATTACAAAGACAGAGAAATATTCGTTTATACTAGTCCTTCTATTAAGACGAATCAGAGTGATGCATTAGAGGAACATGTCACTGTACAAGGTATGAATTTTATAAACAGTCATACAGGATGGACGGATCAGTTTCAATTGTATGAATTTTCAGACGCCAACAGCAATTATGAGGGGTATAAGAATTATAAGGAAATTCAATATCGATTAACCTTAAACGGCTTCCCGCTTATGGACGATGCACTGTCACTAATTGAATTAGAATATTCAAATCAGGAGCTCTATCGATACAAGCGTTCTTTACTTGTGCTGGATAAGCCGTTGCAGCTTGAACCGACTACAGTGAAGCTGGAAAATGGTGCAGAGGTCGTTCGTACCCTTAGACAATTATCTGGAAATGAGATAAACGTGAAGGATATTACAATCGGTTATTATGTTGATATAAACGATAACCGCACCGTTGAACTAATTCCAGCGTGGTATTATAAAGTTGGTACGGCATGGAAGAAAATTAATTTTGATGATAATGAATTATTTGAGAATAAAGGGAGGTAATGGAATGGACTGGAATAATATAAAGACCATCTTCATTTTTACCTTCCTCATACTTAATATTTATCTCGGAATTGAGGTTTATGAAAAAGTAAATCCGGGTTTTGATGAACTGCAAAATAATACCCAATCCGCAAAACGACTCGATGAGATTCAATATGACAAGAAGCCCCCTGTCGTAAAAGAGCAGCTCGCCTTAGTAAAAGGAAAGAGTAAGGTATTTACAGAAAAAGAGATCAATGCACAATTTCAAAAGGAAAATTCCAACCAAGAAGTTAAAGTAACGTCAGGCACCATCATCAATGCAACCTTAAAAGATCCATATGACGACCTTTCACATAAAAGTGAAGATGAACTTAAGGGGCAGCTTCAAATCTTTCTTGAGGAATATGTGCCGATGAGCGAGGACTATCAATATTGGAAGCATGACAAAGATCGGGGTTTATATATCTTTCGCCAAGAGCATAAAGAAGTACCGATATATTTCAATGAGTATATTACAGAAGAAAATTTGACCGGATTAATAGAAATTGCAACGAATGAAAAGGGGGAAATTACGAGCTATCGCCAGACGTATATGACCCTTGAAGATCAAGGAGATAAACAGAAATTAATTAAGGCGAAGGCTGCATTGCTTGTGACCAATATTCCACCAGGAACGAAAGTGAAGAACATAGAGCTCGTTTATTTTACGTTGATTACAGATGAGGAACAGTTTCAGGTAAAGGTATTTGTTCCAAGCTGGCACATTGTTACTGAGGAAGAGGAATTTATCGTGGATGCGACTAACTCAACTGTTATCAACCTGGAACCAACCGAAGAAAGTGAAGTGGAATGACGTGAAATTTAGTGTACTTGCAAGTGGAAGCACGGGAAATGCTTGCTATGTAGAAACTGGAAAGAAGCGATTGCTCGTCGATGTCGGTTTAAGCGGCAAGAAAATCGAAGCACTTTTTAAGAAAATCAATCGTGACCCGAAGCAGCTCGACGGAATCCTTGTTACGCACGAGCATAGTGATCATATTAAAGGACTTGGGATACTCTCGAGAAGATTCAACCTACCGATCTATGCCAATGCAAAGACATGGTTTGCTATGGAAAACCAGATTGGAAAGATCCCGACCGACTTAAAGTTTCATTTTGAATCCGAGACTATTCAAACATTTGAAGATCTTGAAGTGGAATCGTTTCGTGTCTCACATGACGCAGTCTCTCCGCAGTTTTATGTTTTTCACAGTCAAGGAAAGAAGCTGACTCTGGCAACGGATATGGGTTATGTGAGTGACCGTATTAAAGGGACCATTCGTGATTCGGACATGCTGATCTTCGAGTCAAACCATGATATTGACATGCTCATGATGGGTAAATATCCATGGAATACCAAACGGAGGATTCTTGGAGACCAGGGACATGTATCAAATGAAGATGCAGGGGAAGCTCTTGCAGAGATTATTGGAGACCAAACACGACGTGTATACCTTGCTCATCTAAGTAAAGACAACAATATGAAAGATCTTGCCCGTATGTCTGTCCAGCAAACATTAGAAAACCGCGGCTTCCAAATTGGTGAAAAGCTGAGTCTGTATGATACAGATGCTGAAGTTCCGACGGATCTTATCACGGTATAAATTAATAGTAGGTTTAGTAACCCCCGAAATGGGAAATGTATTAAGTGGCAGACAAATGTCAAAATTCACCCAAAATTAGGTGGTAGACGATATTTTTTCTTATAATGGGAATAACAATTATAAGTGAAAGGGATGATGAGATACATGGGTTACTATGATGATAATTACCGGAGTAACAAGCCGAATAAGGGGAATCGAGCCCGCAGTTTTTTAATGGGAATTACCGGATTGGTGCTCGGGGCACTGATCGTTGTTTTTGCAACAGACATAGGGTTGTTTTCCGGTGATCTACCTTCGAACAATAAAGAAGCAACGAGCGGGGAAACGAATACAGGGGAGACTGTAAATGAGACTGTTAACGTCGATGTTAATACAGCAATAACCGACGCAGTGGAAAAGGCACAGGATGCTGTGGTCGAAGTAGTCAACATCCAGAAATCCAGTTTGTTTGAACAAGGACAGTCTGCAGGTGTAGGTTCGGGAGTCATTTATAAAAAAGAAGGCGATTATGCATACATTGTAACAAACCATCACGTTGTTGAAAATGCAAGCCAAGTGGAGATTTCCTTGTCAAATGGAACCCAGCTTAAAGCGGAACTACTTGGATCTGATCCAATCATGGACTTAGCAGTTTTACGGGTAAAAGGTGATAAAGTAAATGCGGTTGCTGAATTCGGAAGTTCAAGTGGACTGAAACCAGGTGAACCGGCGATTGCCATCGGTAACCCACTAGGTAATTTCCCAGGCACAGTTACAAAAGGGATTATTAGTGCGGCAGATCGAACAGTCCCTGTCGATCTGAATGGAGATAAGCAGCCTGACTGGCAAACTGAGGTTATCCAAACTGATGCTGCGATTAATCCAGGTAACAGTGGTGGCGCTTTAATCAATATTAAAGGCCAAGTAATTGGAATCAACTCGATGAAAATTGCACAACAGGCAGTTGAGGGTATCGGTTTTGCGATCCCGTCAGATATTGCCCAACCAATTATTGCTGACCTTGAAGAATTTGGTGAGGTAAAGCGTGCGTATATGGGTGTTCAAATCGTCCCACTCATGCAAGTATCGAACTACCATCGTGAACAAACGTTGAAAATACCGAGTGATGTCAACGAAGGTGTTGTACTCTATCAGGTCGATCCAATGTCCCCAGCAGGTAAAGCGGGACTACAGGAATTCGACGTCATCGTCGAACTTGATGGAAAGAAGGTTGCATCACCAGCGGAACTCCGTAAACATTTATATAAAGAGAAAGAAATTGGCGATAAGATGGAAGTAACAATTTACCGTGAACAAGAAAAGAAAACAGTTACCATGACATTAGGTGAAGCGAAAGGACCAGGGGAGTGATAGCCACTCTCCTTTTCTTTTTGGAGGAAAAGAAGCTGCAAACTCCTAAAACCAACTGAATGTAATAGCAGGAATGCATTTGTACACAAGTTATCAACAGTAGGTCTATCGAAATGAAAGAATGTGCTAAACTAGTAAGTAGAAGAACTTTTTTGAGGACGTGAAAGCTATGATCCCTTGCTGTAAAGAGCATATCGAATTGGCTCTTGATGTCATTGTAGATGAATACGAAACGGCACCAGAAATGAAGAAACTCACAGAAAACGAACAGATGTCCACAACCTGTGAATATTGCGAAAAACCCGCCATATATATGGTGTCAAACTAATGTTCCTATACCGGATGTGGATAGAAAATGTGTATATGTGGATAACTTTTGTGGATAACGTGTTTATAGAGGTGGACAACCTGTGAATATACAAATTATTACCGTCGGAAAGCTAAAAGAAAAGTATTTAAAGCAAGGAATAGCGGAATACCAAAAACGGCTCGGAGCGTATGCGAAGGTCGAAATTATCGAAGTTCCAGATGAAAAAGCCCCAGAACAATTAAGTGAAATTGAAATGGAGCAGGTGAAAAATGCAGAGGGAGAACGGATCCTCACAAAAATAAACCCGGATGCCCATGTCATTGCACTTGCGATTGAGGGAAAGCAGCAAACATCAGAACAACTCGCCAAAAACATAGATCAGCTTGCTACATACGGAAAATCGAAAATCGCTTTTATCATCGGTGGATCCCTCGGACTAAGCCAAGCCATCCTCAACCGATCCAACGACCAACTCTCCTTCTCCAAAATGACCTTTCCACATCAACTTATGCGGCTAATACTATTAGAGCAGATATATAGAGCATTTAGAATTAATCGGGGGGAACCGTACCATAAGTAAATGAGGTTTTTCTAATTTTTTTGTAAAGTTTTTTGCATAAAATTTAATTGCTGAATAATTTTTGAGCCAATGACTGAGAAGGGGGAAAAGCCCCAATGTCATTGGCCTTACTAATTGGTTAAGGAAGTAACACGGGTTCCAATACCATGTTTATTATGCTACAAATTCAAACTGCCGGACAAGTTGGACTGTCAATAGATTTAGTTACATTCGCTCAAAATGCAAGTTCTTCCCATTCAACTATGGCTAGCCCCTCTAGAGTAATGCTTGGAGCGTCGTTATGCGGTATTCAATCTCAAGAGAATAGTTTGTTGAAAAGTATATCGCTGATTTTTTTAGGCGCATTTGTGATTCGTTAAATTGAGTGGTAATGTGCTCGAATCAATGATTTTTAAAGGCATCGTAATTTTTGAGTGGTTCGTTTTCCGATGAATTTGAACGACTAAATCTAGAAATAACTGTTGAAAGATCTCTGGATTGATCGTATTGAGTCGTCGTGACAGCTGCGAATAAAGCAATAATTTTAAAAATGAATCCGTCGTAAGTTTTTTCGTATAATGATCTAATTTCATGGTTTTCACGTTTTCTTCAAATAATTGAAGATTTATCGGTGAAAACCATTGTCCAAATGAAGTTTTTGGTGTAATCTTGTCCATGAGATTGGTCCTTTTTAGTGGATTTGGACGGGTTACCACCTGACTCTATCCATTATAAAGGACTTTTTCTTTGCACAAATTGAAATTATTGAAGATTTTGAGTATTTTTATAATTAGGTTTTGTTAATGCAACATTAGTGATATTTTTATAGTGATGAAGTTCATTTTTTATCGTTTTTGGGGGAAATCTGTTTCCTTAGCTTGATGGGCAGAGGGTTCTACCAACAAAACGCAAGCAAACTCAACTTAGTCAAAAGTGGCTACTACGCAAAAAAAGCCCCCACTTCAATTAGACCGTAAGACCGATAAGTGGCGGGTAATTCACAACAGGCAATTATGGAATTGATTCTAATATAAAGTTAATAATTTTTTCGGTAATTTGCAAAAATTTATGGTAGTCTAGATAGTAGAAGCAGATTTATTAAATATAAAATAAATTAGAGGGAAAAATGAAAAAGAATATGAAGACACGGCAGATAATTCTTAAAGCTGCCCTTGAATGCTTTATTAAGGATGGTTATGTAAACACGTCCATTAGTGATATTGTCAAATGCTCTGGTATAAGCAAGGGTGGTATATACTGGCATTTTAAGAGTAAAGAAGAAATGTTTGTTCAAATGATTGAAGAAGAGTATGAACCATGGCTTAATAGTATCCAGTCTACTTTATCAACAATTTCTGATCCTATTGAAAAACTTAAAAAATATGGGGAAATGTTTTATTCTCAAATTGATATCCCGGTTTTTAAATTGATACCGGAGTCATATTGGGGCGAAGTTGGAGAACATTATCGTGAAAGACTGAATAGATGCTATTCTAAAGATGATGAATTAATACACGCTATTTTTACAGAAGCTGTTAACAAGAACCAAATCCAAATATCCGATGCAAAAGCATTAACCTGGATTTATATCTCAATGTTAGAAGGACTTTTTGCAAAGTTATCACTTCGATGGGAAGATAAAGAGGAATTAGTAAAGTATTTTGAACAAGGTATAAATATTTTTTTAGAGGGCATTAGGGTTAATAAAGATACAAATTAAAAGCTAAAAAACCCCCTGGTCTGACGTAGTTATGATTATCTTGCATAAAGTCTTTTTAACCCTCACGACTCCCAATAGGAGTTTGTGAGGTTTTTTTGTAGAATTGGACTTCTGGCTATTCTCCAATATAACCTTCGATAAATTCCCCATTCATATACCCGTTGTTTCTGAACACCTAGTCCAATAAGTTTCTTCATTTTAGTCTTTGGTTTCTTCCATTCCTCTTCTTCCAATTACAAGGACTCGGAGGTAAAGAAGTATCTTATCCATATTTTATTTATAAACTTGTTCTATAACTATTTATATTACTTATAATTTTCTAAAATTTCAAAAAACAATTGACTCCTAATTAAGTTATGCATTAAAATAATTACAGACCGGTCGTCCGGTTTTCGAAAAATTGAATTTAAGGGAGGGGGGATAGCGTCTGACTCAGCACCTACACTATAACTTTTAATGAGACAGAAGCCGTTCTAAATTCGTGAGGTCAGATATCTTATTATTAAAATGAAAAGGGGAAAGTCAAAATGGCAAGAGTAATTAAAAACACCACACCTAAAAAAGATGGTTTTAGAATTCCGGGGGAATTTGAACCGCATAAGGGGTCAATTATCATATGGCCGGAAAAAGGTTTTGCTTTCAGAGATGGAGGCAAACCTGCACAGGAAGTTTGTGTTATTGTTGCAAATACAATTGCTGAGTATGAGGAAATGACGGTCATCTGCTCTGCGGCGCAGTATGAAAATGCAAGAGTAAGATTGTCAGAAAAAGTTCGTGTTATTGAAATGTCAACAAACGAGGCATGGGCTCAAGATAAAGGAGCTTTTTATGTTATTAACGATGAGGATGAATTAAGAGGAGTTCAGTTTGGTTTTAATGCATATGGAGGTTTAAATGAGGGACTTTACTTTCCTTGGGACTTAGATAAACAATTTGCACAAAAACTATTTGAACTTGAAAATATAGATTCATATGATGCAAGGCATTTTATTCTTGAGGGCGGTGCTACGCAAGTAGATGGAGAAGGCACTATTATTTTGACAGAACAATGTAATCTGAATCCAAACCGAAATGGTGATATGTCCAAAGAGGAAATAGAAAGAAATTGCAAAGAATACCTTGGTTTGGATAAAGTCATTTGGATTAAAAGAGGTATGTTATACGATGAAACTGATGGTCACATTGACGACATTTGTTTTTTTGTCAGACCAGGGGTTATTGCTCTTTCATGGGTTGATGATGAAAATCATCCGCAGTATTCAGTATTCAAAGAGGCTTATGATACTTTAAGTAAGGAAACAGATGCAAGAGGTAGGAAATTTGAGATTCATAAAATATACATACCGGAAATTATTTATATTACAGAAGAAGAAAATAGAGGCTTTGATGTAGTCGCGGATGCCGCACCTCGTGAATCAAATCAGCCATTAGCTGTAACTTATATTAATGGATGTTTTATTAATAGCGCATTTTTAGTTCCACAATTTAATGATCCTCGGGATCAAGAGGCTATTAAAAAGTATCAAGAAATTATGCCGGACAGAAAAGTAATTGGTCTCCCGACAAAAGAGTGGTCTCTAAGTGGTGGCAATATTCATTGCATGACTTTAGCTCAGCCTAACCATAAATTTTGGGAGAAAAAGATGTTATAAACTAAATAAATATCAGGATACATCCTTGGTATTTTCAATTGGATAATCAGTATACTTATGAAAAATTCCTTTGTTCCATCTTTAGTAATATAACTATTCAATTGCCGTTGTATAATACCCAAACCTTAAAGGAGGAATGAGTGTGGATAGTGCCTTAAAAGAACCAAGTATGAATACGGATGTTAATGAAGGACAATTAAAACGCACATTAAAATTGAGGCATGTTATTTTTATTGGTTTGGCGTATATGGCTCCACTTGCCGTTTTTGACACGTTTGGTATTGTTTCCGACATAACAAACGGACATGTTCCAGCAGCTTATGTATTAATTACTATTGCGGTACTATTTACTGCCTACAGCTATGGTCGAATGGTTAAAGCATATCCCACATCGGGGTCTGCTTATACCTATACAAGAAAGACGATGAATTCTTACCTAGGTTTTTTGGTGGGATGGGTTGCATTACTTGATTACATCTTTTTACCTATGATTAATGCGTTACTTTCTAGCATTTATCTTTCAGCGGCATTTCCGAACGTGCCACCATGGATATGGATTTTTGCTACAATTGTAATTACTACGGGACTTAATCTTGCTGATATAAAACTGGCCGTTATCATCAACTATTTTATGGTTATCATTGAATTTCTTGTTGCGATTCTTTTTGTTGTCTTTACTATTCGGGGAATTATAAATGCTGAGGATGGAAAGTTATTCTCTGCAACACCATTCTTCAGTGGAGAAATGTCCTTTTCTAATATTTTTGCAGGAGCATCCATATTGGCACTATCATTTCTAGGCTTTGATGCAGTCACAACATTGTCAGAAGAAACAATTGAACCCAAAAAAACAATACCTAAGGCGATCTTCGTTATTGCCTTTGTGGCGGGTATCTTCTTTATTGCAGTATCCTATTTTATGCAGGCTTTGTTTCCTGACATTTCCGTTATAGAAAACATAGCTGGTGCCTCTCCTGAAATCGCCAAGTATATCGGTGGAGCCCTCTTTCAGGCCATATTTATCGCTGGTTATCTCATCGCCGTCCTCGCCTGTGGCTTAACTCAACAAATGAGTGCTTCTCGCTTATTATATGCTATGGGTCGAGATGGTGTCTTACCGAAAAGGTTTTTCGGGTATATCCACCCACGTACAGGAGTTCCAATTTTAAATATTTTGTTAATCGGGGTATTAGCATGCTCGGCCATGTTTTTAGATTTAGCAAGGGCAGCATCCCTTATTAACTTTGGAGCCTTTATCGCATTTTCGTTTGTTAACTTATCCGTTATAATGTTTTTCCTTAAACACCAAAAACCGAAAAACTTTACAGTAAAGTCAATTATATCCTCAATCATTGTACCGCTAATAGGGTTAGGATTCAATCTGTATTTATGGTTTGAACTCGACTTTTCCGCTAAAATAGTAGGATTTATATGGGCTGCTATCGGTGTGGTGTATCTGTTGCGTGTAACTAGATTTTTTAGAGTCCAGCCTCCTCAATTTGATGAAGATAAATAATGATAAGCTAGTCTAAGCAGAATTCTATACTGGCAATTATTAATAGCAATGTTAGTTAAGCAAATTGTATGTATTTTAAAAAATCTTCCTGATCATTGAAACCATCAATCAGGAAGATTTTATGTTTAATTTGTTTTACCGGAATGTTGAGTGCTTCTCTTATGGCCTCTCTGTAATTCGACTTCACTTTTTAAACCTTTCAGTAATGAGTAACACATGACGAGCATGATCACTGCAAAGGGGAGAGCGGCTGCGATGGAGGCGGTTTGCAATACGTTCAAACCACCTGCTAAAAGCAATACAGCTGCTACAGCAGATTGAATGACGCCCCATGTCATTTTTATTTTATTGGAAGGATTTAAAGTTCCGCCTTCACTTAGCATTCCCAATACGAAGGTTGCAGTATCGGCAACGGTTATATAATAAATGGATACGACGGCAAACCCCAAGATACTTAATAGTGAACTTAATGGCAGATAATCAAAGAATGTGAAGATCGACAAGGACACATTTTCAGTGATGAATGTCGCCAGTTCATTATTCCCTGTGTTTTGAACGATGTCTAGTGCTGAGCCGCCAAATATGGACATCCAAAAGCATGTTCCGAGAGTGGGGACGATTAACACGCCAATCACAAATTCCCTCACTGTTCTTCCTTTTGAAACGCGGGCAATAAACATACCGACGAATGGTGCCCAGGCAATCCACCATGCCCAATAAAATAAAGTCCATGAGGCAATCCATTCCCCTTCACCATAAGGCTTTAACCTTAAACTCATATGTACAAAGTCACTAATATAGAGACCCGTTGTATTAAAGAGGACTTTCATAATCGTCGTAGTTGGACCGACAATCAAAATCAGCAGCATGATCGTAAAGGATAAAATCATCGCTGTATTCGATAAATATTGGATTCCTTTCTCTAAGCCGGTATTGATTGAGATAATAAATAGGACTGTTGCGACTGCAATGACAATCAGCTGAACGAATAACTCATTGGGAACCCCGAATATGTCATGCATTCCCGCCGTTACTTGCATGGCACCAAGACCTAACGATGTGGCGATACCAAAAACGGTTGCAAAAACAGACAGGACATCAATCGTTTTTCCGATCGGTCCGTAGATTCGATCACCTAGGATCGGATGGAATGCTGAACTAATGGCTGCCGGAAGCTTTTTGTTGTATTGAAAAAAGGCAAGGGCTAAACCGATCACCGTGTAGATAGCCCATGGATCTAGTCCCCAATGAAAAAAGGTATATTTCATTGCCGTATTGGCTGCTTCCTGAGAATAACCTTCCCCATAGGGAGGAGTTGTATAATGGGTGACGGGTTCGGCAACACTCCAGTAGACAATTCCGATTCCCATTCCAGCACCGAACAACATCGCGAGCCATGATGCGGTTTTGAAACTAGGCTTGTCTGTTTTTTTACCTAACCGGATATCACCGTATTTCGAAAATAGTAAATAAATGGAGAAGATCACAAAGAATAGGGTCGCACCAAGATAGACCCACCCAAGGTAATCAATTGAACCATTATAGATCGTATTGGTGACTCTGGCGAGGTTATCTGTAAAAAAGACCCCCCATATAATAAACGTAACGGTAAGTATTAACGAGATGATAAAAACACTATTTCCAGTTCGATTTTTGCTACTCATAGAACCCTCCTTATAAAGTGGAAGAATAGGTTATTGTAGTTAAAAAGTTCAGTATCCGAAAGTACGGTCACTTATCAAGTAGATTGTAGAGAAACTCCCACTTGTCGGTCTTCATCAATTCTTCCTGCGAGACTTCTAAACCGCCCCCAAGATAAACCGTTTGACCCTTTATTGCGATTACCATCGTTTCAAATGATTCATTGCTGTCTTTCTGAATATATATATCCCCTAATGTGGGCAACTGTTCACTGTTTGGATTAGTAAAATGGTGTGGCCCAATGTCATCTAAGTTTTCTGCAGGAATACCTTCAAAGTTTTGATAATCAATAGGGCTGCTGCCATTAACACGGCCAGGTACCATTAATAGATATTCATTATGCTTGACTCCGTGAGAATTAGTTGTGGTGACCCCCTGTTTCTCAACAGTTTCAACCACTTCAATTTCATTTAGTGAATACGTATCCAGGGAATCAGGCATAGGATGGTGTATTAAAATATGATCGCCTTCTTCAGCTTTTCGATCCTTACTGAGCGTATAGGCTTTGTTATTATATATAAAGCTGTCAAGTTCCTTTGGTTTGTATCTTTCCACACCAGTTGCATTCGTTAAAACCTGTGTTAAATCCCTCAGTCTTATCAGATGAACGGATTTTTTATACATCGGTTTTACCCCATATACCCTATGTAACTCATTGTTATAATATACAAAATGTCCTTTTCTGACTTGAAATAGTTTCACGAATAGATCTCCCTTCCAGCATATAAACCTTAAGTTATGTAATAGCTAAAAGAATTACTGTGATATGTTTATACACAACTTATTTTTCTCTGGATCATTTTTAGAATGTCTTATTTTAGAAAAAATATGATGTTAGAAGTTGAAAGATATTCAGCATTTAATAAAAGAAAGGGATGGAGGGTAACAGGGAACATTAAATCTCCCTGGGGATATTAAAGGGATGCTTCATCAAGAAAACTAAAAATGGATATATATTTGTGAAGACTTTGCATTTTGTTATGATGGAATGTAGATAACTAAAGATAACATTGAATGCTTTGATTTTTTACATATAAAAAGCTATTTCAAAAGACAAGAGAAGAAAGGGAGAAACGATGACAAAGAGTAATGAAGCAGGATGGAACTTAGATAACAGTTATGCCCGTCTGCCAGAATCGTTGTATTCCAGCGCCAAGCCAACTCCTGTAAACTCACCGGAGTTAGTCATTCTCAATAATCAGTTAGCAGCGTCCCTCGGTTTAATTGTTCAACAGTTGCAAAGCGAAAATGGCGTTGAGGTTTTTGCTGGAAACGAGGTTCTCGAAGGTGGTTCTCCTCTTGCTCAAGCCTACGCGGGACATCAATTCGGACATTTTACAATGTTAGGAGACGGTCGAGCGGTTCTGCTAGGCGAGCAGATTACGCCTCAAGGTGAGAGATTTGATATTCAGCTTAAGGGATCAGGCAGGACACCATATTCTCGTGGGGGTGATGGCCGGGCGGCACTCGGACCAATGCTGCGGGAATACATCATTAGTGAAGCGATGCATGCACTTGGAATTCCTACTACCCGCAGTCTAGCCGTCGTGACATCCGGTGAATCGATCATCCGTGAAACCGAGCTACCGGGTGCAATTCTGACCCGTATTGCTGCGAGTCACTTGCGTGTTGGTACTTTTCAATATGTTTCCAGATGGGGCACAGAAGAGGAACTCCGAGCTTTGGCTGACTATACAATAGAACGTCATTATCCTGAGATTAAAGAGGATGAGAATCGTTACCTTTCACTGCTTCAGGAAGTGATTAAGTGTCAAGCTGAGCTTATCGCCAAATGGCAGCTGGTCGGCTTTATTCATGGAGTGATGAACACCGACAACATGGCTATCAGCGGCGAAACGATTGATTATGGTCCTTGTGCCTTCATGGACACGTTTGACCCGGCAACGGTTTTCAGTTCCATTGACAGGCAAGGCCGCTATGCTTATGGCAATCAACCAATTATTGCCGGATGGAATCTTGCGCGATTTGCTGAAGCTTTATTGCCGCTATTGGATGATGATCAGGATCGGGCTATTGAAATAGCCCAGGAGCAGATTTCAGGTGTCAATGACTTATATAACTCCAATTGGCTCGCTGGAATGAGAGCAAAGCTGGGATTATTTAACGAGGAAAAAGAGGATGAGGCGCTAATTGAAAATCTCCTTAAACTGATGGATAAGCATGATGCGGACTATACGAATACGTTCCGTGCACTCACTTTTGATAATGCTAATGATATGGATCTGTTTGATACTGAGGAATTTGCACAATGGCAGGAACAGTGGCAAGCAAGACGAGGAAGACAGGAGGAGTCAAAAGCATCTTCAGATGAATTGATGCGGAACAGCAATCCTGCGGTAATCCCACGGAACCATCGGGTAGAAGAGGCACTGGAAGATGCAGTAGAAAATGGAGACTACAGCGTGATGGAACGGCTTTTGGATGTTCTCTCAAACCCTTACGCACACTCTGCCGAACAGGAAGAGTACGCAACAGTGCCTGAATTAAAAGTTCCTTACCGAACCTATTGCGGTACGTGACATAGAAAACATTTGGTAAATTCCGTTTATTTCCTTTTTACGCTCAAGTAGCACTTGGTTATTAATCGTGCGTGTTCAAAAAGGAGGGTAAAAAGAGCCGAGAAGTTGAGGCACGACAGTCTCGAGTACCGGATCGTATACGTTTAATACGTGAGGACCGGAGAGACCGAGTAACGAAGAAATTCGACAGCTATTTTTACCGGACTTTTTGAACAATCTCTAATCGTAAAAAAATGCTGCCCGTATTTTGTGGCAGCATTTTTTGCATTTCCATGTAAGAGGTAGATTCTATTTTGCTTGAATAGAGGCGTTCTCCTACCTGGAAAGTTATGTACCAAATGAGAATGGAATTTTTATTGACAACATGATGAATTGGAGTAAAATAAAGACAAGTTTAAACCTTCATTAGTCCACGTATTTTATATCTACTTGTTCTCTATCCTACTTTAAGCTATCAAGAAAGCATCCTATTCATATCCTACAGTCCCTGTTACAATTACCTCTGCTGAAAAACATTATCATCTTTAAAACTCTAAACTCTTCCATGAACATCACTTTATTATCCGTCGATTTTAAAAACCACAAATAAGGAGTGAATTGAATGGGTTCTATTTATTCTGCTGTAAAATGCCCTCAGTGTGGTCGTTCTGCTATTGAAGATTTTTATTACAAGAGCGATGAAAGCTATATTATTTGCTATCGGTGCGGATTCAATTATTCCAAAACGATTAGTAAATCGGACAGACGACGAATTGAATATAAGGAGGAAAAGCAGGTCGGGCACGGTGTTTTTTCTTTGGTGAAAAGGAATGGACAGAGAAACATGACATTATTCAACAGTCCTATAAGGAAAGATGATATTGAAAAGTTTACAAAATCTTTCATGGAGAATGATGTTGATCAAGCTGTAAGTTATCTCGTTTCCTATGAAAAAGAAATATTTACGATTCTATTAGGAAAGCCGCCTGAAAATTTCTCTTTATGTTTTGAAGACTATAAGGACAAAATGATAAAGAAATATGGAGAGGATTATGAAGATATTGAGATTATTGTACCTATTGAAGAATAGTTAATGTCCTGTGGTCGCCCCTGTAAGTGAATGTCGGCCCCTTAAATAGATTAGGAGTTTAACGACTTCAGCCTGTTACAAGGTTGATAATCTTTGCTGTTCTAATCTACATTATTAAACAGTTGGGTAAAGGGAAGAACTGGTCCAGAATGACACTGACGATCGTCCTTGGCGTAATCGGAATGCTATCTTTAATAATTGAGCCGATCACTTGGCTCGTTGAGGGTCACTCCATTAATGAGGCTTGGATCTATATTTTATTCTGTGTTTATGAGTATACTTGTTCACATCGCTGCAGTTATTGCGGCACTGATCTGCATGTATCAACCGGCTGCAAACGCATATTTCCGAAAACGTAACCAAAAGGAGTCCATTGAAAAGGGAATTTGAATTGGTTATTGATAAAGCACAGGACATGAGCAGGGCTGATTATACAAGCTTTCATTCGTAAGCTTGTATATTCGGCCTTTTTCTATTGAAAAAAATCTAAATCTAGCGTACCACGAAAGCCCCTATATTGACACAACCCTTATTGTATGATATTAAAATAGTGGTTAGCACTCAAGGAAATAGAGTGCTAAACGTGCTGACAGTTTCATTGGTTGGCCTAGGATATTCATTTATACAATCGAAAGGGGAAACGTGTAATGGCAAAAAAACAATTCAAGGCAGAATCGAAGCGGTTGTTGGAGATGATGATCAACTCGATTTATTCTCAGCGTGAGGTCTTTTTGAGAGAGTTGATTTCCAATTCTAGTGATGCGATTGATAAAATCTATTACAAAGCTTTGACGGACGATGCGTTGCGTTACTACATAAAGGTGTCCGCTGATAAAGAGGACAGGACGTTGAAAATCACCGATACGGGGATTGGAATGGCGAAGGACGAAATGGAAAGCAATCTTGGAATTATTGCCAAGAGCGGCTCGCTATCCTTTAAAAATGAAAACGAATTGAAGGATGGTCATGATATTATCGGTCAATTCGGGGTTGGGTTTTATGCAGCCTTCATGGTAGCTGACGTGGTAACGGTCATCAGTAAGGCATTAGGAAACGATGAAGCTTACAAGTGGGAGTCGAAGGGTACAGATGGATACACGATTGAACCGTTTGAAAAGGATTCAGTAGGTACAGACATTATTTTAACGATCAAAGAGAATACAGAAGATGAGACGTATGATGAGTACTTAGAAGAGCATCGGATAAAAGCGATCATTAAAAAGTATTCCGACTTCATTCGCTACCCGATCAAAATGGATATTACTGAACAACGACCTAAAGAGGGCAGTGAAAATGAATATGAGGATGTAACTGAAGAAAAGGTCATCAATAGTATGGTTCCGATCTGGAGAAAGAACAGAAACGAGCTTACTTCAGAAGATTACGAAAAGTTTTATACGGACAAGCATTACGGTTTTGACAAGCCTTTAAAGCATATCCACATCAATGTCGATGGTGCTGTACGATACAATGCGATTCTTTATATTCCAGAGAATATACCGTTCGATTATTATTCGAAGGAATATGAAAAGGGACTTGAGCTATATTCCAATGGTGTGTTGATCATGAACAAATGCTCAGAGCTGCTCCCAGACTATTTCAGCTTCGTAAAAGGGCTCGTCGATTCCGAGGATCTATCCCTCAATATTTCCCGAGAGATGCTGCAGCATGACCGCCAATTGAAGCTGATTGCAAAGAACATCAGCAAGAAAATCAAAAGCCAGCTGCAAAGCCTGTTGAAGGAAGAGCGGGAGCAGTATGAGAAATTTTATCAATCTTTTGGCCGACAGTTAAAATACGGCGTTTACAGTGATTTTGGGAGCAATAAAGAACTACTGCAAGACTTATTGTTGTTCTATTCATCCAAGGAGAAGAAGCTGGTAACCCTAGATGAATATGTATCGAGAATGCCTGAAGATCAAAACTATATTTATTATGCTACTGGGGAATCTTACGATAGAATCGAAAAGCTACCGCAGACTGAGCTGGTTGCTGATAAAGGTTATGAAATTTTATATTTCACTGAGGATATTGATGAATTTGCCATTAAAATGATCAGAGCTTATGAGGAGAAGGAATTCAAATCTGTCTCAAGCGGTGACTTAGGAATCGAAGGCGAAGACAATGATACGAATTCGGAATCAGAGGATAACGAAAACAAGGAACTCTTTGATCTTATGAAAAACATCTTATCCGATAAAGTAAAGGATGTAAGGGTGTCAAAACGATTGAAATCCCACCCTGTTTGCTTATCGACAGATGGCGAAGTAACCATCGAGATGGAAAAAATCCTGAGCGCTATGCCAGATAACCAAAATGTAAAAGCGGATAAAATCTTAGAAATCAATTTGAATCATGAGGTATTCCAATCATTAAAAGAGGCGTTTGAAAACGATAAAGAGAAGCTTAACTTATATACAAATCTACTATACAATCAGGCACTTCTCATAGAAGGATTACCAATCCACGACCCAGTAGAATTTACAAATGATATGTGTAAAATAATGGTCTGATGAAAAACCAACTTGGAAAGGAAAGTTTTTTCAAAGCTACTGATTACAGCTTATATCAAGCTAAGCATAATGGTAAAAATTAAATCGTATTGGCGAATGCAGAGTCGATATTCAGTATTCGATAGAATTCAAGCAAGGATCAAAACGATATGTAGTGACAGATAAAGAGGAGGCCATTACCCCCTAGTCTCGGGGTAACAGCCTCCTCTTGTAGTTGAAGCAAAATATATTTATATGGAGGTTTGCTCATCTTGTTTTTGGTGTTCTGTTTGATCAATTATTGCTGTACCAGCCAAGTCTCCCGTGACATTTAGGGCTGTACAACCCATTCCAACAATTGCATCAATTGCAGTCAATAAGCCCACCGTTTCCATTGGAAGACCTAACTGGGCGAATACGGTGGCAATCATAATAATACCAGCTCCGGGAACACCTGCTGTACCTATAGATGCCAACGTTCCTACTAATACGACTACCAACATGTCTGTGAAGCTCAAAGGGTCTCCCACTATATTGGCGGCAAAAACGGCAGATACAGCAATACGGATTGCTGCACCGTCCATGTTTATCGTAGCACCTAGCGGTAAGCTAAACCCATAAAGACTTCTGGATAATCCTAGATTTTTTGCAGCATCCAACGTGATAGGCAGTGTACCTGAACTACTCTGTGTAACAAAAGCGGTAATCATTGGTGTACGCGCTTGGGCAAAAAACTTACCAGGACGGACTTTAGACAAAAGCATAAAGATAATATAAATGCCAACCTGTACAATTAAAGCCACATAGAGAACGATGATCATATTCCCTAGAGACAGTAAAGTATCCATCCCTTGGTTACCGACTGTTTTCGCTATGATTGCAAAAATCCCGATTGGAATATATTGTAGGACGACCTTCATAATGGTTAATGTCGCTTCATTTAATGCTTCAACAACTTTATATAAATGCTCACCCAGATCAGCATGTTCTTTCGATGTCCTCATATAGGAGATAGCAACCCCAAAAACGATCGCAGTGAAAATGATCCCTAACAGATTAAGTTCACTGAAAGCCGTCACAATATTTTCAGGTATGATATTTAATAGAACACTCATAACACCAGGGTTCTTAGGGACTTCGAATTCATTATTCGTATCAAAATTCATCCCGCTTCCAGGGTCGAAAATACTGGCGACAATTATTCCGACGACAATGGCTAAAGCAGAAGTCAGCACGTAATAGAGAAATACTTTTCCACCCATACGCCCTAAATTGCCTGCTTTTGTTTGATTTACTCCGACGATTAAAGTGAATAAAATGAGTGGTATTATAAGAAATTTGAGCAAATGAATTAAAATATCTCCAAGAGGTGATAAAACAGCTGCTTGTTGTCCAAAGATTGAACCGACAATAATGCCGAGAACGAGAGCAATGGTAATTTTCAAAATAAGCGATGCATTAATATATCCTCTCCAAATCGCTTTCATAAAACGTCCCCCTCTATCTATTTTGATAGGTTTCCCTACAGTTGTTAGAAATAGTTACCCAACACAATAACCTCATATTCCTATAAATTTAGTCGGAAATTATCTTAATAAGATACAACACATTGCAGGTTCTGTCAAAATCACTGCTTGATAAAGTTCCCTTAAGTTAAATGTGCTATACTATTCTGAAAAAGGAGTGAAATCAATGGAAGATAAGGTGCTAAAGGCGATTCAAGACGATTATTCGGATGATTTTGCATGGTGTTATGGGTGCGGTAGATTGAATGAAGATGGTCATCATTTTCGTACGGAATGGCTAGGGGATCATACAGCTACGATTTATACACCGCAGCCAGAACATACAGCAATTCCGGGTTTTGTTTACGGTGGAGTGATTGCGTCGTTAATTGATTGTCATGGGACAGGATCAGCAGCATTGGCATTGCATCGAAAAAATGGACATGAAGTAGGGGATGGACAGGAGCCTCCTAGATTCGTTACAGCTTCTTTAAAAGTGGATTATATAAAGCCAACCCCACAGGGAGTCCCATTAAAGGCGATTGGAACTATACAAGAGATTCATCCAAAAAAGTGGAAGGTTGATACAGAAGTATTTGCAAATGACACGCTTTGTGTTCGTGGAGAAGTTGTTGCTGTGGTAATGCCTAGTACCTTTCTAAAATAGGACAAGTAAGAAAAAAATTATTCAATTGATTTTTGATAAAAACTGGAATATAATTTATTTATTAGTCAATAAATAAATAGGGAGGACACTAGTATTGGGCAACCGAGTAGATCGCAAAGAACAAATTATTGAAAAAGCCGTGGCGATATTTGCAGAGCTAGGGTATTACAAGGCTACGACAGCTAAAGTTGCCGAAGCCGCAGGAGTGACGCAACCTTATGTGTTTCACTTTTTCAAAAATAAAGAGGAACTTTTCATGGCTGTAAATGATAGGGCAATGAACCGAATATATGAAGCCTTCTCTACAGTCGAGTCACCTCCAAACCGCTTGATGGAGACAATGGGGAATGCATTTACTGATATTATGAAAGCTCACCCAGACGAGACGATAATGGTTATGCAAGCGCATGCTATATCTGAGCCGGAAATTCGGAAGTATGTCAGGGAGAAGTTCCGTTTGATCCATGAGGTGATTACTACTAAATTTCAAAAAGCGGGGATTCCCAACTCTGAAGCGGTGGCATCACAATTTATCGGGACAGGGTTACTCATTACCTTATCTGAAGTATTGGATTTACCACAATTGCTAAATTTTAAGGACACTTTGAAGTAGAGTTAAATAACTGAAACTAGGGTCTGGGCAGCATATGAACTGCCTTCTTTATTTAACTTGTATTTATTTATTGATAAATAAATACTCTCAATAAACGTCATGTGCAATTAAAAATGGTATGAAAGGAATGATTCAATTGTTGAAAATCAGGATTAATGAGATCCACAAAATGTCTAATATAAGGCTGTTTGCAGGAGAAAAGCTGCTTGTGATACTTAGCATGATTGGTTTTGCTTTCGCGGCTGGAATTTCTTTTTACATCGCCATATACGGATCGATCATCCCTCCTGAAGGAAATTTGGAGCGTGCGTTTTCATTCAATGCTGCTTTGGCCTTGTTTACATTGACAATAGCGGCAATTTTACCATTAGCGAATATAAGTCCCCGGAAACGGTCAACTCTACGCTGGGTTATTATAACGACAACGCTGTACGCCTACGCAGTCGAGACAATACAACACTTTAGGGGTATTAATCCACGATTCTCACGTGCAGGTTCCGTAGGAGATTCAATTATTGGTGCTTTGTTCGGTTTGGATTCTTTACTGATCATCATCGTAACAGTATTAATAGCCATTCCCTTTTTTCGTAAAGCACAGACTAATGATCATCCCCTGTTGATACTAGGTATTCGATATGGCTTTATTTCCACGATGATTGCCTTCGGGGGAGGCTTATGGATGATCGCCTTACAAAGCAGGTATATAGGTGAGTATGGAAATTTAATCGTACTTCACGGAATTGGCTTTCATGCTCTGCAAGCACTTCCGATACTAGGACTATTATTGGAGTTGGCAAACATAGAACAGAAAAAGGCAAGGCTGCTTGGTCATACAGGATGTCTCGCCTGGACGTTTTCCCTACTACTGATAGGAATACAAACCGGGCTTGGCCGTAGCGTTTTTGAACTTACTTTATTGCCAATCTTTTCTGGAGTCATGCTGCTTGTTTGGATGGTCACAGTGGTTATCGTTACGTCTGATTTGATAAGGACGGTTGATGTGTCTGACAATCAAGACCACTCTCCCATTTAGTTTGACGAGTCATTAAAGCTGTAATATTAATAAAAGTTCATGTTTCTCCTGTTTTATCAAGTTCCCAGTGGGGTAAGAGGATAATGGGATGTTTTTGATAGATCACTTACAAGGAGGAACTATAAATGAGTGACGAACGTAAAGTGAATGGAAATAGCAAAGATAAGCAACTAGAAGAGTCTCGAGTTAATGACGAAGGCCAAAATATGACAACTAATCAAGGATTAAAAGTTTCCGAGGATGAGTTTTCTTTAAAGGCTGGTGAACGAGGTCCAACGTTGATGGAGGATTTTCATTTTCGGGAAAAAATGACACACTTTGATCATGAACGGATTCCTGAGCGGATCGTACATGCTCGTGGTTTTGCTGCTCATGGTGAATTTGAACTATATAAATCGATGGAAGAGTATACGAAGGCGGGATTTTTGCAGGATCCATCTGTGAAAACTCCTGTTTTTGTACGTTTTTCAACGGTTGCAGGTTCACGCGGATCCGCTGAGACGGTCCGGGATGCACGTGGATTTGCAACGAAGTTTTATACGGAAGAAGGGAACTATGACTTAGTAGGGAACAATATACCTGTCTTTTTCATCCAAGATGCTATGAAGTTCCCTGACCTTGTACATGCACTCAAACCGGAGCCACATAATGAGATCCCGCAGGCAGCATCGGCTCACGACACATTTTGGGATTTTGTCGCCAATAATCAGGAAGCGGCTCACATGGTCATGTGGGCGATGTCGGATCGGGCGATTCCCCGAAGTTTGCGTATGATGGAAGGATTCGGGGTCCATACATTCCGCTTTGTCAATGATCAAGGGAAAGCACACTTTGTAAAGTTTCATTGGAAGCCTATACTTGGAACGCATTCGCTTGTTTGGGATGAAGCGCAGAAAATATCAGGAAAAAACCCTGATTTTCACCGCCTTGATTTATGGGAGTCTATAGAAGATGGTGATTATCCGGAGTACGAGTTAGGTGTACAAATTATAGATGAGGAAGATGAATTTAAATTTGATTTTGATATTCTTGACCCTACAAAATTATGGCCAGAAGAAGATGTACCAGTAAAAATGATCGGGAAGATGACATTGAATCGTAATGTGGACAACGTTTTTGCTGAAACCGAGCAAGTAGCTTTTCATCCAGGTCATGTTGTTCCAGGCATTGATTTTTCGAATGATCCATTGCTTCAAGGTCGTTTATTTTCTTATACAGATACGCAGTTATCACGTCTTGGGGGTCCAAACTTCCATGAACTACCGATTAACAAGCCAGTCTGTCCGTTCCACAACAATCAACGGGATGGAATTAGCCGACAAACCATTAATCAAGGACAAGTGAGTTATCATAACAATTCAATTGCTGGTAATACACCGACTCCTGCACGTGAAGCGGATGGCGGGTATGTGCATTATCAGGAAAAAGTGGAAGGTCGTAAAGTACGGAGTAGAAGTGATAGCTTTAAGGATCATTTCTCTCAAGCAACATTGTTTTGGAACAGTATGAGTGAGCCTGAACAACAGCACATTAAGGATGCTTTTAGCTTTGAACTTGGGAAAGTGAAGAGCAAGTCTGTACAGAAGCAAGTTGTTGATATGTTTGCGAACGTCAATCTGGAACTAGCAACAGCATTTGCGGAAGCAATCGGTGCGGCTCCACCTCAAGGGATGGGTTCTGATGTAACAAAAACGTCTCCAGCACTTAGCCAGGAGAATACAAAGAAAAAGCCCGATACACGTAAAGTCGGTGTAATCATTGGTAACGATTTTAACGGGGCTGAGATTATGTCTGTATTAGATGTATTGAAAGCAGAGGGCATACAACCTGAAATCGTTAGTAATAAGCTTGGAAAAGTAAAAGGGTCAGACAAAACAAAGCTTGAAGTTGACCACACATTCTTAACGGGTGAATCTGTTTTATTTGATGCAATCTATGCTGTAGGTGGAAAAGATGAAGACGAAAAGTTCCGTAAAGATGCAGCGTACTTCATTAACGAAGCATTTTCTCATTTTAAGCCGATCGGCGCCACTCATAAAGGCACCAAATGGTTAAAAGAGAATGGAATAGAGAAAAGTACAGGTGTAGTAACAGGAAAAGACATGAAGAAATTTGCAACTGCGTTCGTTGAAGCGATTTCTGCTCACCGCCACTGGAATCGTAAAATTGTTTAAGCATTAGTTAAGCAGAGAGGAGAAAATCCTCTCTGCTTTTTTTATTGTTCATTAAGAATATAAATTATTAGCTATTTTCAGAATATTTATTGAAATGTAAACGTTTTTATACTAGAATATATTCAACTGGACCATCCACTTGTCAATGGAAGCTATGAAAGGATGATTATTGTGCATGAATGAATCACCTAAAAAAAAGAAACGCCTGTATCATGAGATTGTCGAACACATCAAAGAGGAAATTGAAAGAGGAGAAATACTTCCGGGAGGTAAATTGCCTTCAGAACGGGGATTAGCAACCACGTTGAGTGTGTCGAGAACCTCCGTGAAAGAGGCATTTAGTGTGTTGGAATCATCTGGAGTTGTAGAGATCAAACAGGGAAGCGGCGTTTTCTTACTGAAAAACAGTACAGATGAACTCCTTGCTAAGATCACTATGATTTTTCAAAGCAATTCGATTGATATTGTCGAACTCATGGAATTAAGACAAGCGATAGAAGGAGATGCAGCTTATTACGCTGCTATGCGTGGCGACGAGACAACTATCGAAAGTATACGGAAGGCTTATGAGCGATTGGAAAGAGCGGTAAAAGGGAAGTCCCTCGCTGCGGATGAGGATTTTCAGTTCCACATGACCATTGCAAAAGCCGGACGTAATTCTTTGTTGTATAAGGTTATGGATATGGTTTCTGGAGAGCTTCTTGCTGGATTAGAAGAAAGTCGGGCGAAAACCTTAAAGGTTCCAGGGGAGAGTAAGAAGATCCTTGATGAGCATTTTCGCATTTATGAAGCCATTCGAGACGGAAGTCCACAAACGGCTAGAGAAGCGATGCATAATCATCTCCAAAAGGTGAAGCAAAGATATTTGTAACTTCTTCATTANTGAAGCCATTCGAGACGGAAGTCCACAAACGGCTAGAGAAGCGATGCATAATCATCTCCAAAAGGTGAAGCAAAGATATTTGTAACTTCTTCATTAATAGAGGTTGTTCAAAAAGTCCGGTAAAAATAGCTGTCGAATTTCTTCGTTGTTCGATCTCTCCGGTCCTCACGTATTAATAGCATACGTTCTGGTCCTCGAGATTTTCACGCCTCGAACTTCTCGGCTCTTTTTGTCCTCCTTTTTGAACACGCACTAATAGTTATTATGTAAAACAAAATACGTGAGGTTATTTGGAGGGATTACGATGAAAACAGAAACAGTAACTCAAAATCCACAAGTAAAGACACAAAGCCAGCCAGTGCCGCCGACCACATTCGTCGGAAAACTAAAGACCGTTGGACCGGGGTTTGTTACAGCAGCTACGGGTGTTGGGACCGGAGATTTAATTGCAGCTCTCGTAGCTGGAGCGGCGTTCGGTATGATGTATGGCTGGGCCATTCTGTTGGGCTCCATTTTAAAATTTTTTCTTACTGAAGGAATGGGACGTTGGCACTTAGCTACAGGCACAACGATGCTGGAGGGTTGGCGTGCACTTGGACGTTGGGCTACGGGGTATTTTGGTGTTTATTCGATATTATGGGGATTTAGTTACGGTGCTGCAGCAATGTCTACGAGTGCCCTCATGATGGCCACAATGTTTCCAATCATGCCATTGTGGGCTTGGGCCATTGTTCATGGGTTAGCTGGATTCCTGCTCGTTTGGACCGGACGCTATGGGTTATTTGAACGAATCATGATTGTATTGATTGGAGTTATGTTTATCACTGTTGTTGGTTCAGCTGTCCTAGTAATGCCCGATGTTGGGAACTTACTAACCGGTCTTGTTATTCCAAAAATTGAAAGTGGTTCGTTATTGCTTGTACTTGGATTGCTTGGTGGTGTAGGCGGAACCATTACAATGGCATCTTATGGTTATTGGCTTCAAGAGAAGAACTGGCGAGGAAAAGGATGGGTCCCGATGATGCGGGTTGACACTACTGTAGGTTACGGTATTACTGCACTCTTTACATTATCCTTATTAATTGTCGGTGCGGAATTTCTGTTCGGATCTGGTGTTGAAATTAAAGGGGAACAAGGTTTGGTTACACTTGCAACTCTGTTTGCCGCAGAATTCGGAAGCGTAGCCAAATGGATGTTCCTAATCGGTGCATGGTCTGCAGCTTTTTCATCCCTGTTAGGTGTGTGGAATGGGGTTCCTTATCTTTTTGCCGATTTTGTTCGAATTGTTCGTAAAAAGAAAAACAACACCGAAAAGCCAGTTTCTGAAAAAGATCCAGCCTATCGTTTTTATCTCTGCTGGCTCACATTTCCACCTATGCTGCTTCTATTCTTTGGAAAACCCGTGGCAATCGTTATTATTTATGGAGCACTAGGGGCACTGTTCATGCCGTTCTTAGCGATTTCCCTGCTATGGCTTCTTAATTCAAAACGAATTGATAAAGACTATCAGAATGGGTGGGTGACCAATTCCGTATTAACCGGATGTGTCCTTCTTTTTGCATATCTTGGGGTTATGAAGCTTATTGATATGTTTTAAAAATAGGTCCATTTAAAGGGAATAGAAAGAAAACGTGGTGTTGGCTGACCTTAAGTCACACTTTAAAGGGAGAGGAACAAGAATGATGTATGATTTTACGATTATTGGGGGCGGCATTGTCGGTCTTTCTGTCGGAATGGAGATTAGTCGACGCTACCCTAATGCATCCATTTTACTTGTGGATAAGGAGCCAAAGCTATCACTTCATCAGACAGGAAGAAATAGCGGGGTAATTCATTCAGGAATTTATTATAAGCCAGGGAGCCTAAAGGCGGAATTAGCTCGAAAAGGGAACGAACAAATGGCTCTATTTTGCCAGGAGCATGGGATTGAACATGAGATATGCGGGAAAGTAATCGTTGCAACAAATGAGGCTGAGTTACCGCTGTTGGAAAACCTCCACAATAGAGGGGTGGAAAATCAACTTCAGGTTGAAAGAATTTCTGAGGGCGAATTAAAGACGATTGAACCGCATGTTAATGGAATTGGTGCGATTCGTGTTCCAAGCACTGGAATTGTCAATTACCGACAAGTTGCAGAAGTCTTTGCAGAATTGATTAAGCAAAATGGTGGAGAAATAGCGTTAAATACAGAGGTTGAAGACATTGATATAAAGGATGAAAGCGTTGAAGTTAGGACAAATCAGGGAGTCTTCAAAAGCCGCTACCTTATCAACTGCTCAGGGCTGTTAAGTGATCGGGTTGCCAAAATGGCGAATATCAAAACCGATATGAAGATTGTTCCGTTTCGAGGTGAGTACTATGAATTAAAGCCTGAGAAAAGACATCTTGTCAAACATCTTATTTATCCGGTTCCAAATCCAGATTTCCCGTTTCTTGGAGTCCATTTTACAAGGATGACAGACGGAAGGATATTGCTAGGTCCGAATGCAGTATTGAGTTTCAAGCGAGAAGGTTATAACAAGACAGACATCCATTTAAAAGATATGATTGAAACACTCACTTACCCAGGATTTATAAGGCTTGCGGGTCAAAATATGTCTGAAGGATTAAAGGAAATGGTTCGATCATATAGTAAAAGGGCTTTTATCAAGGATGTCCAGCGATTTATTCCGGAAATAGAAGTGAGTGACATTCAACCTTCTAAAGCTGGTGTGAGAGCACAAGCGTTGGGACCTAAAGGTAATCTATTAGATGATTTTGTAATCATTCAGCATAAACGAACCGTCCATGTATGCAATGCCCCTTCCCCAGCAGCCACAGCATCCATTGAAATAGGGAAGAAGATAGTCAACTATTTTGAAGAGCATACAAGCTCGATGGCAGGGGTCTAATAAAAAAGCCTTAGGGGATGGGTTTGCCACAGTATATACTACTACTGTGGCTTTTCTCTTGCTACCATTATAAACGAACCATCCATTTTCGGAGAACTCTGAAACTAATAAACAACTGGATGGTTGAAGGTAGGGAAAACTGTCTAATATTATCAAGGTTTGTTTAAATTTACTACCCCTCTCTGGCAAGTGAGGGGTTTTTCCAGCTATAAACGAGCCCTCTCTAATCTCCTTCCCCTTTTGGCCTTTCTATCCCCTTAAAGTGAAACTTAACCTCATAATTTATTAGAAACCATTAGTAGTACCTTGATGTTTCATAATCCAACTAATAACAGACATCTATTTTCATTCAATACCTTTCTTGCACTTTTCTCCTTGAATTTTTTTGTTTAAGTTAAAAGTTTACTACTATTTTAATGGGCAAAATTTACACTAGAAAAGATACGAAGGTAGAGAAGGGCAGTAAAGCAACTCCAAAATAAGGATGTATACAAAAACGCACACATGTATACAAAAAGAAAACATGATGTGTGCAAATTCGTGTACAAGTATACAAATATGTGTACATGTTGATATGAAAGATGTTTGCGTGATTGTGTACAAGTATACAAAAATGTACACATGTACACAAAAAAGAATACGAAAAAAGACGCATTGACTAATTGACGTATGTCTAATAGATTTAAACTAGTAAATCACTTTCTATTGAGAGGGGTACTATATTATGACAAAATCTAGAATTGCTGCAGTTGATGTTGGTAATGATGCAGTTAAAGCAAACTTTGGTAAGTTAGAAAACGAATTGTATATACCTAATGTAATTGCAAGGGACATGGAGGACCGTCCTGTCATTGGAATCGAAGAATTGGACGAGAAAGAACCTCTAGATAACCTACATATTCGTGTTCATTCTCCAGCCTTGAAGGAGAATAACGCTGTCTACCGTGTAGGAAATCTAGCAACGAAAACGAATAACTCTACTGAATTGGATCCTGGGAGTAGTAAATCAGAAGAAGATCAGACGTTAGTTATGCTGTTTGCATCTATTGCAATGGATGCCGTCAATCATGATGGCTTCAAACCTTCTAAGAACTCCCAAAGCGTTATTGAAGCAAACTATACACTCGGTACAGGCCTACCCCTTCGAGAAGTTAAGGAAGGAAAAGACGTAGGATACCGTTCTCAGTTGTTAGGATCGGTTCACCAAGTCGAGTTTTTAGTAACGCCGCGTTACCAAGGCATGAAGGTGAATATTAAATTTGATGAAGTGAAGGTATATCCAGAAGGGTTTGCTGCCTATGTAAATCTGGTAATGGATAACGACTTGAATATCATTAACAAAGAGCTGATTGATAAACAAATTCTTATTCAGGATATTGGCGGTCTTTCAACAGATATCGCTGTCATTCGTAATCGCAATGTGGACGACGATAAGGCACAAGGATTTAACCTTGGTGTAGTAGAATCGTTAGAAATGATTCGCGATGAAATTCTGACGAAACATGGTGTCGAATTAGACAGTCGTCGAGATGTTGTGGATATTATTACCCGGAAAAATGATCGACATCACATCATGGTAAAAGGTAGTCGTACTAATGTTCATGACATTACAGACCGGATTCTTCTAGAACTTGCTAAAAAGGAATATCGGTACCTAAGAAATGTATGGCAGAAGAATTCTCAATCCGAGATCTGCTACTTTGTTGGTGGCGGTTCCGCTGTATTAAAAGATTACTTGAAATCATTAAATAATAAGCTAGACGGCTTTAACATTGAGTTCTTTGAAGACGAGAATGAAAGCATTTGGATGATGGCGAATGCGTATTATAAACTGATTTCTGATTTTATTCGTAAGTCTACGAAACAAACGAAAGAAACCAAAGAAGAGAAAAAAGAGACTGCTTCTGCTAAGTAGGGTGATTGTATGAGAGATTCAAAGAAAGGTGTTGAGAGGGGCCAGTCTATCACGTTTCGTATCCCCTCAGATACACCTGATCATCTTTTAAAACAGTTACAAAACCTTAAGGAAAACGAGAGAAGAAATTTTTCGAGCAAAATTGCTCAGTATGTTCTACAGGGGGTTAATGAAACCCTTTCAAAAGAAAGAGAAACAGTAACGATTCCATTACCGAAACATCTTACAAAAGAGCAGCGGAATTGGATTAAGCATGAGCATTCTGAAGCGCTTATTGGAAGCATTCTTTATCAGTTGCTCATTGATCCCATGAGAGCGACTACTCTTCTCGCTTCATTAAATAGTAATTCAATAAACATTGAAGAGGCGTTGTATCTTCAAGAAGAGGCAGCCACGACTCCAGCTTTAGAGGAACCTCCTATTAACAGTGAAGCTGATCCTGGTGAAAAGAGGCAATGGAACGATATAGAAGCTGATTTAAATGATATAAGTTTAGATAATTTACAAGGTGATCTCCACACTCAAATGGACGATAACGAAGACAGTCAGGAAGATGATCCATTAGGAGACTTCCTTTCAAGCATGAACAAATGACACGATTACCTTCATGTTTACTTTTATAAAATGCCACTCTTTAGGTGCATCCACTGTAGTAGGATGTTATTAACCTGAGGGGTGGCATTTTTATTTTTAATTCGGGATAGTAGCGTGTTTTCTGTAAAGCTATTTTCTTTAGTTCCATTATAAAAACAAGAAGCCTGCAGTTAAACCTAAGGCTTTTTATATACTTTTCTTACACGTTAAGAAAGTATAAAAATACTTTCTATAGTATAAGTTCAACTACGGCTCTGACTTCGCCTAAAGGCTCGGCAATCGCCGAGTTTTCTTTATTTTTTTCCGAAATTATCAAATGTAATCTTATTGTTATGTTTGTTTTATTATCTTGTGAACTTTGAAAGATTGTTGCTACGAAAGGATTGCTTTATTACAAACCATTAAAAAGGAACAATAATACGTGAAAATGATGGAAGATTATAACCATTTGTATCCATGACGTGTTTCAACCCTTAAACATAGGGGGTATAGTCCATCTAAACCGATAAACAGCAATCGGAAAGCCATTCAATAGTAAATAATCGAAAGGAGTAAGGTTATATGAGTATCCAGAAAAGCACAGATAGTTCAAGTCTTGCGGAAGTCATTGATCGGATTCTAGATAAGGGGATTGTTATTGATGCGTTTGCTAGAGTCTCCCTTGTAGGAATTGAAATTCTTACCGTTGAAGCACGAGTCGTTATTGCAAGTGTTGATACGTGGTTAAGGTACGCCAACGCGGTTGGATTGCTCCGAGATGACGTACAAGAGGAAGGACTAATGGAACAGCAAGGCGAACGAAGCTCTCAGTTTAGCTTTTAGGAACGGTTCCATCATATAAAACGATTACTCTACCTAGACGGATCAAAATAAATAAGGAAGGGGGATAGGGATGACGCAGAAAATGAAAAGCGAGCAAACACAACATAAAGAAAAAAAAGAACAACAACCTACCGGAAAACGGAACTCGATGAATCGTACTCTAATTGGCGGAGTGGTGGGAGCGGGTATTGGGCTGCTATACAGTCCCTCAACAGGAAAGGACTTCGTAAATCGCCTTGGTCAATCAGAAGTAATGAGAGTGGCAGGGAATGAGTTGAGAAGAACTGCACAGGAAATTGTAACTGAGCAAGCGATGATGGCTTTACGCCAAACGGCATCAGGCTACTTGAGCAAATACGAAGGAAACTTACTTGGTCTAACTAAAGGAAAAGAAGATGAAGAGAACGCGCAGGATGATACAGAAACAGAAGATTCGTCGCAATATAAGGAATTAAAAGAGGAAAATAAGAATTTGAACGATCAGCTTCAGCGAATCGAACAAAAGTTAAATGAATTGCTGGATGCTAAAAGTTAAACCCTTTAAAGGGGGAATTCGATGGGCGATAAACCTGTGAAAAAGGCTGTTACAAAAGCAGCAGTAAAAGTCATTAAAAAAGCCCCTGAACCAGTAAAAGAGAAAGTGAAGGATAAGGTTAAAGAAAAGGCAAAGGAAAAGGTTGAAGAAGAAGTTCAATCTAAGGCAAACAAAGCTTCTGAAAAATTGGCTGATGCGAAGGAAAAGAATGCAGATAAAGTTCATAGTACAGCAGAGGATGCCAAGGATAAGGTCCAAGATGTTTTACTATCTGTCCGAGATAAACTAGGCAAAGTGAAAGAAGCTGGTGAAGATTTTCAGAAGAAAATCTCATCCAACAACGATAGTAGTGAAAAGGTTAAAGGTGTTCGCAACATTAAAAGTGTGAACAACATCAAAAGCTCGATGAATATTAAAAGTTCCACGGAAATAAAGAGTTCAACCGATCTTAAATCGTCAAAAGATATCAAAACATTAGGATCGTAAGAGCTCAAATATTGAAAGGAGAATGTAAAAATGGCTGTTCAAAAAAGTACGGATAGTTCAAGTCTTGCCGAGGTAATTGACCGAATTCTCGATAAAGGTATTGTTATTGACGCGTTTGCAAGAGTTTCCGTTGTAGGGATTGAAATTCTAACCATTGAAGCCAGGGTTGTTATCGCAAGTGTTGACACATGGTTACGTTATGCAGAGGCTGTTGGTTTGCTTAGAGACGACGTGGAGGAAGAAGGTCTTCCGGCACAATCCAATGAAAGAAGAAGTCCGCAATTTAGCATTTAATTGAGATAGGGGGTTATCCCCCATCTCTCTTATTAATTGAACAAGTGGAGGCGACTATGAAAATCAAAGAAATTATGAATAATGTTAATGACTTTTTTAGTGAACATGTAGCGCCGCCTCATAAGATTACATCCGTTGAGGCTGCGGAGGACGAAGGCTGGAAAGTCAGGGTCGAAGTCATTGAAGAGAAGGAATATATGAAGAAATACGCTAAGGACGAAATGCTTGGAACTTACGACGTCATCTTAAATAAAGAAAAAGAGGTAACCTCATTTACGAGAAGGGATGTACGTTTTAGAAGTGCAATTGGCGTTGAGCAGTAGGTAGTGAGTGGACTGGAGGGAGACAATTATGACTGTTTTAAAGGAAAAGGTAAACAGAGATTCTAGAGCGATGATACAAGATGCTGAGACAAAAGACCTCCTCTCTCGCTCATTACATTATTTGAAAGCAGGTTATCCGATTCATTTTACAGGTCCAACGGGTGCCGGGAAAACTTCATTAGCACTCGCTCTTGCAAAGAAACGAAAGCGGCCGGTCATGCTTATGCATGGTAATCATGAATTAGACAATAAGGATTTAATTGGCGATTTTACAGGTTATACGAGTAAGAAGGTCGTTGATCAATATGTGCGTTCGGTGTACAAAAAAGATGAAAGCGTAACGGAATCTTGGAAGGATGGGCGTTTACTTGAAGCGGTCAAGAACGGATACACGCTCATTTATGACGAATTTACTCGATCTCATCCAACTACAAACAATATTTTTCTATCGATATTGGAGGAGGGTGTACTTCCGCTATACGGCTCAAAGTCAACCGAGCCTTTCTTACGTGTGCATCCGGAGTTCTCGATTATATTCACGAGTAATCCGGCTGAATATGCAGGGGTATACAAGACACAAGATGCTTTGTTGGATCGGCTGATAACCATTTTCGTCGATTATAAGAATATTGATCGGGAGACGGCAATTGTTTCCCGGAAAATAGGAGTAGAGGAACATGAGGCAAAAGCAATTACAACGCTTGTCTCAAACTTACGAAAACAATGTACGAAGAATAGCAGTTACGGACCAAGCTTGCGAGCTTCGATGATGATAGCTCGGCTTGCGTCAGAAGAGGATATTCCCATAGATGGCGGACATTCAGATTTCCAACGTCTATGTATCGATATATTGTGTCATCCAGTTAGTCGATGTCTCGATTCCGATCAACCACAATCGGATGCGGAGCAGTTAATCGTCGATGAATGCAGCAACTTATAGATCAAAGGAGAGAGAACTATGAGCCAACAGGATAAAATGGGTATTTATATTTTCTGCGGAATTCAAACGAATGAAGATGATGAATTTGGAACAATCAAAATGGAAGGTGAGGAAAGAGAAACCTTCACAATCCGCTATAAGGATGCCGCAATGGTTGCAGCCGAAGTTCCTAAGAAAATCTATCATCCGAACCGGGAAAATTTGATGATGCACCAAAATGCAGTATCTGATGTAATGGCTCAAAAGGATACGGTCATTCCGATAAGCTTTGGGAACGTTTTTCAATCGAGAGAAGATGTTGAGGCACTGCTTGAAAATCTATACCCCCAGTTTGAAAAGCTGTTCCCTGAAATTAAAGGGAAAATCGAATTAGGCTTAAAGGTAATAGGTAAAAAAGAGTGGCTTGAATCTAAGGTGAATGAAAATCCAGATGTCGAAGTCATGGCTAAGTCCGTCCGTGGAAAATCAGAGGCGGCTGGCTATTATGATCGTATCAAACTCGGGGGTATCGCTCAGCAAATGTTCGCAACGATTAAGAAGGAAGTAGAAGCAGAAGTCTTTGCACCATTAGAGGAATCAGCTGAAGCGGCAAAAGCCAATGATCCACTTGGAGATAAAATGCTCTTAAATGCCTCCTTTTTAATCGATCGGGGTAAGGAAGAGCAGTTCGATGAAAAAGTGAATGAAGCGCATGAAAGATGGAAGGATAAGGTCGATTTTAATTATACAGGTCCATGGCCAGCATATAACTTTGTCAATATTAGGTTAAAAGTTGAGGATAGCTAATGCTGCATAAGTTGGTAACCGCGCCGATGAATTTAGTCATTAAAGTCGGTGAAAAGGTGAAGGAAGAAGCGGACAAGGAACTGTATGACCTTCCAACCATTCAACAGAAGCTTATACAGCTTCAAATGATGTATGAGCTTGAGGAAATTCCAGAAGACGTTTTTAAAGAAAAGGAAGACGAATTATTAACCAGATATGAGATTGCTAAACGAAGAGAAATGGAACAATGGGAAGAGTTGACGAAGCGGAAGGAATGAGGAAATCAGATGGAAAATCTAATCTATTTATACGGCTTACTACCAACAGAAGAAGTAACTGATAAACCACTTCCATCGGTTAAAGGATTCGACGGGAAAGGAAGCATTTACACCGTTTCTATGAACAAGATCACCGCGGTGGTTAGTGATCTTAATCCCGCCGATTATTCAGAGGAATTAATAAAGGATAAGATAGGAAACGATACGGAATGGCTACAGGAAAAAGCTTTCCACCATCACGAAATGCTAACAGCTCTTTATAAGAAGTTTACGATTATTCCATTGAAATTTTGTACAATTTATAAGAATGAAGAGAGCATGCGCAGTACAATTCAGTCCAGCAAAGAGAAAGTTGAAGATTCCTTTAAGCTTCTGAAAGGAAATGAAGAATGGAATTTGAAAATTTATTGTGACGACAACACGTTAAAAAAACAAGTTAGCGAAAACAACCCTACTATTGAGGCGAAAAAGAAGGAAATTAGTGAGCTACCACGCGGACGACAATTTTTCGAAAACAAAAAAATTGATCAACTAATTGAGACAGAACTTGAAAATGAAAAAAACCGTGTCTGTGAAAGGGTACATGAAAAGCTAAAAGAATATTCGCTACATGCCGCTATCAAAAAAAATTGGAGTAAGGATGTGACAGGTCTTAAGGAAAATATGGCTTGGAACAGTGTCTTCTTAATCCCGGTTGCTCAGGTTGAACGCTTTTTAGAAGAGGTCTACCAAGTAGAAGAGGAATTGGGTGAATCAGGCTGGAGATTCGAGGCATCAGGTCCATGGCCAGCTTATCATTTCTCCAGTTTTTCGTGAAATGAGGGATCAGAGAAATGTCTCTAAAAGAATCCATTGAAAATAAGGATATTGCACTTATCGATATATTAGATGTCATCCTTGATAAAGGAGTAGCAATCAAAGGTGATTTAGTTATTTCTATTGCCGGTGTGGACTTGGTGTATTTAGACTTACGTGTACTAATTGCATCTGTAGAAACCCTCGTTCAATCTCATGAGGGCAACCGGGAAAAAACGTCATCGATACATTTTGATAAACAAAGGGGGGAATTAGTACATGCAACCGGCCAGCCAAACAAGTGGACGGATTAATCTGGACCCTGACAATGCAGAACATGGATTAACACAGCTCGTCATGACGGTTATCGAGCTATTAAGGCAAATTGTCGAACGTCATGCGATGAGGCGTGTAGAAGGTGGAACTCTGACGGATCAGCAAGTTGAAGACCTTGGTGAAGCCTTAATGAACTTAGAAGAGAAAATGGATGAACTAAAAGAAGTCTTTGGCCTTGATGCTGAAGATTTGAATATAGATCTTGGCCCTTTAGGAAGCTTATTATAACCCGAGAATGACCAAATGGAGGGATAGCAATGGCAGTCGAACATCCCATGCAATCAAGTACGATTGTAGATGTATTAGAAAAGATTTTGGATAAAGGAGTCGTCATAGCAGGTGATATTCGAGTAGGAATTGCCGATGTAGAACTGCTTACGATTAAAATTCGCCTTATTGTTGCTTCTGTTGATAAAGCGAAGGAAATAGGCATGGACTGGTGGGAAACCGATCCGTACCTAAGTTCAAAGGCTTCAGAAAATAATACGAAAGAGCTTGAGGAAGAAAACAAGAAATTGCATGAACGACTCGAATCGCTTGAAAGTAAAATGAGCACAAACCGCTTGAATACGTCAGAAAATCAGTAATAATTGGAGGCGAATAGTATGGTAAACAAATCAAAACATGCGAAGAACATGATAAAAGGTGGAAAGGTCAAACGGACAGTAGCAGGTGGTATTCTCGGTGCTACAGTCGGATATCTTGCTACCCCTGAAAATGGTAAAAAGCTACTCGCCCGTGTAGACAAAGAAGCCTTGAAAAGTAAAGGTGTTAACCTTGGGACAGTAGCAAAAGAAAAGCTTGGTAGTTTTAAAGATTCCGGGAAAGAAAGATCAATGCAAGCTGTCCGTAATCTAAAATCATCTACTACTAGCTTTTTAAAGAAAGATAAGGACGAATCAGATGAAGTTGATGAAGAGACAGAGACACAGGTTAGCGCCACAGAAGAAGACTCAAGTGACGACTATGACGATCTAAAAGAAGAGAACAAAATGCTTCAAGACCAACTAAACGCACTTGAAGAGAAAATGAGTAAGTTAGGCCTGGACAGTGATGAAGATGAAGATGAGGATGAAGAAGAACAAGAAGAAGGCGAAGATGATGAAGGCGACCTCGATGTAGAAGATGAGGATGAAGAAGAGGAACAAAGCGAAGAGGAAGACGACGAGGAAGAAGAGAAAACGAAAAGTAAACCTAAGAAAAAGAAGAAAAGCAAGAAGAAGTCTGAGGATACTGAAGAAGAACAAGAAGAACAAGAAGAACAAGAAGAACAAGATGAACAAGAAGAAGAAGAAAGTGAAGACGAAAGCGAAGAAGAAGATACTAATGAAAAAGAGGAAGACGTAAAGAAAGACAAGAAAAAAGCAGCGAAAAAACCAAGCAAGTCAAAAGCAAAGAAAAAGACAAAAGCGAAGAAATCCAGCAAGGATAAAGAAGACGAAGAGGACACAGCTCTTTCAAGTGATGATGACACATCCACATAGAGAGGCTGCGGTTCCAAGCGTATATAACATTTAATAATTATACTTTGTAAAGGAATTGAAGGGAGATAATTTAGATGAGTTCAACTGCACCAAAAGATAGTATTCTAGAATTCTTTGTTAATGCATCCAATAAACACGATTTTGCATTAGATATTACCTTGAATGTAAGTGGTGCTGTCGTTTCAGGGACAATGGTATCAGCAAAGGAATACTTTGAAACGTTGAGTGAAACGTTTGAGGATGGAAGCGACATTGCTCAAGAGGTTAGCAGTCAGCTTGCAGCAACAAGCGAGTCAGTGGATTCGATCAGTAATGGAGGAGCAGACTTTATCCACCTGAAAAATACCCGCGTCTATTGTGGTGATAACAAGCCTACACCTTCCAAGGGGAAAATACTTTGGAGAGGGAAGTTAAGCGAGATAGATGGCTTTTTCCTAGGGAAGATATCAGATTCGAAAAGTAGTAGCACTAGCAAAAAATCATAAATTGGGTGAAAAAACGAATGGCGGGTGTAAGAACCCCGTCATTTGTTGTATTGAAGAGGTAAAAATCACTGTAAATAGTAATGATGCCCACTTTAACATCTACCACATTTCAGATAATTTCAAATCGAAAAGTAATAAATAACGATTTATTATCTGAAATGTGGAGGTTATTATCCAAACTTAGTGGTTTGTTATCCAAAACTCCAAGTTTGTTATCCAAATTATTAGGTTTATTATCCAATAGTGTAAAATGTAACTTTTCTGTCGACCTCATCATTGACTCTGTGATTCCACCTGTATGTTAAACTTATAATATGTTAAGACATAAAAACAATGTAGGTGTTTTTGGTGGATACGATCGTATTATTTATAGGGATTATTTTAGTTGCGGCGATCTTGCAAACGAGTACAGGGTTTGGTTTTTCAATTATGGCAACTCCTTTTCTGTTGTTGATCTTTGAACCTAGAGAAGCGATCCAAATTAATTTAGTCTTATCTCTGGTCATCTCATTTGCGCTAATCTCGAAAATTCGCAAGGATATCGACCTTGGTATCTTAAAAAGGTTTGTCATTGGTAGTGCTGCAGGCTTACCGGTTGGAATTTCCCTTTTTCTTTTACTGGATATGACTTTGTTAAAACTCAGCATAAGCGTGATTATTTTAGTTCTAACGGTTTTATTAATGTTAAAATTTCGTGTCAAAAAAACAAACAACAGGGACTTTACAATAGGAGGGCTTTCAGGGATGCTTACGACGAGCATAGGAATGCCCGGTCCACCAATACTTCTCTACTTTTCAGGAACAGATACGAAAAAAGAGACATTAAGAGCGACGACCTTAGGCTTTTACTTGTTTATATATGCGATGAGCTTAATTGTTCAAGTTATTTTCGCTGGAACGAATAAAATCGTTTGGACATCTAGTGGACTTGCTTTGCCCATCCTATTAATCGGAATGTTCGTCGGTCAAAAGCTGTTTAAACGGATTAACCAAAAAACATTTCGGATTTTTACATATATCATTCTATTATTTACTGGGGTATATTTGTTTTACGAAAGCTGGAAATGGTAGAAGGAAACATTTTAGTAATTAATCATTCAAAAACCCGTATCATATTTACCGATACGGGTTTTTCATGAAAAAACAAAACAAAAAATTTAATAATTGTTGACTTAGAAAGTACATTTGTTATAATAAAATTAACAAATAACATATTGTTAATTAATAAAATTCAATGTATATCAAATCGAAGTAAGGGGATCTGATATGTCAAACCAAGATGCATTACAACAATATGAAGTCAGCAAATACCGAACCCCTGATGGATACACATCAGACATTGCTGTTTTTACGATTGTTTCCGAACAGATAGAGATTTATAAGCCTTCGAAAATGACAATGAAGCTTATGTTAATCAAACGATCTGAGTTCAATTCAGAAGGTAGTCCAAATATCGAAGCAGGTAAATGGGCATTACCAGGTGGATTTGTTGATGAGAATGAATCAGGATTTGAGGCAGCGAAGAGGGAACTAGAAGAAGAGACCGGCGTTAGCGGGATACACATTAAGCATTTTGGCTCTTATGACACTCCTGGAAGAGATCCGAGGGGTTGGATGATTACGAATGCGCATTACGCGATTGTCCCGCAGGAATACCTTGCGCAAAGGAAGGCAAATGACGATGCTGCAGAGGTTGAGCTTTTCTCGTTAGAAGAGTTAAGCGGACTGAAGCTTGCATTTGATCACAAAGATATTATTGATGATGCGATTGAGGTTATCACGAATGATTTATTACAAACAACGGTTGCAAAAAAATTCTTACCGGAGCAATTCACTTATTCTGAACTTCAATCAGTATTAATGACAGTGACAGATGATCCAGCGATAATGAGTGGAGAAGCTTTTGCACGTAAAGTGAAAACGTTACCTTTTATTAACGAGGTAGAAGGCAAAAAAACATCTAGAACGTCGAAGCGTCCAACCCAACTTTATCAATTTAATGACATGAAAGTAGTAAAGTCGATCTACACTGCTAGGTATTAAATAAAATTCCTTTTTAGGAGGGTTCTAATGATGAGAGCTTTAATCCACATCGATTACACGAATGACTTTATTGCAGATGCTGGTGCATTAACTTGTGGAAAACCAGGTCAAGATATCGAAAATGAAGTCGCTGTACTAACTGAGGAGTTTATTCGATCTGGAGATTACGTCATTTTTGCCGTAGACTTGCATCAAGAAAAGGACGAATTTCACCCAGAGAACAAGTTGTTTCCACCGCACAATATAGAAGGGACAGAGGGGCATCAATTATTTGGTTCTATAGAGTCTCTCTATCAATCCCACAAAAATAAATCAAATGTCTATTGGATGGACAAAACGCGGTACAGTGCCTTTGCAGGGACTGACCTTGAAATGAAACTACGGGAGAGAGATATTACAGAAGTTCATTTAATTGGGGTCTGTACCGACATTTGTGTGTTACACACCGCCGTAGATGCTTATAATAAAGGCTTTAAAATGGTTGTACATGAGAAAGCAGTTGCTAGCTTCAATCAAGCTGGTCACGATTGGGCATTAGAACATTTTCGTAATTGCTTAGGGGCAGAAGTCATTTAACTACCACTAACAAAAAAGTTCATCCTACACATAGCAGTGTCACTTTTAATTGATGGAGGTTTTCACAAATGAAAAAACAATATGCTGACGATGGTCTAACACTTCATACTGATCTATATCAAATCAATATGTCTGAGACTTATTGGGAAGATAATATTCACGAACGAAAAGCCGTTTTTGAAGTGTTTTTTCGGAATCTACCCTTTGGTAATGGATATGGGGTGTTTGCTGGACTAGAAAGGGTTATTGAATACTTACAAAATTACCGTTTTACCGAGAGCGATATTGATTATTTACGGAACGAACTAGGGTATAAAGACGACTTTCTAGCGTATTTAAAGGATGTTCGATTTACAGGTACCCTTCGCTCTATGAAAGAAGGGGAGTTAGTCTTCGGTAATGAGCCAATAATTCGTATCGAAGCACCTTTAATCGAAGCTCAACTGATCGAGACTGCACTCTTGAATATTGTAAACTACCAAACTTTAATTGCGACGAAAGCCTCTCGTATTAAACAGGTAATTGAAGAAGAACAGGCTATGGAATTCGGAACTCGCCGTGCACATGAAATGGATGCAGCGATCTGGGGTACAAGGGCGGCTTACATCGGCGGATTTCAGGCGACTTCTAATGTAAGGGCCGGAAAGTTATTCGGAATTCCAGTGGCAGGAACGCACGCCCATGCTATGGTCCAGGCTTACCGGGATGAATACGTTGCGTTTCACAAATATGCTCAGCGCCATAAAGATTGTGTGTTCCTTGTTGATACGTATAATACCCTGAAATCCGGTGTTCCTACTGCGATTAAAGTTGCCAAGGAATTAGGTGATAAGATCAATTTTGTAGGGATAAGACTCGATAGCGGGGATTTAGCTTTCCTTTCTAAAGAGGCGAGAAAAATGCTGGACGAGGCTGGTTTTAAAAATACGAAAATCATAGCATCCAATGATCTAGACGAAGATACGATCATTAACCTTAAATCACAAGGGGCAGAAATTGATAGTTGGGGTATTGGTACAAAGTTGATCACAGCATTCGATCAGCCCGCATTAGGAGCCGTCTACAAGCTTGTTTCCATTGAAGATGATAATGGCAAAATGAAGGATACGATAAAAATAAGTGGAAATCCCGAAAAGGTTACGACGCCGGGTATTAAGAACGTTTATCGAATTATCAATACAGTCAATCATAAAGCAGAAGGGGACTATATCGCCTTAGAAAATGAAAACCCTCAACAAGAAGAACGTCTTAAAATGTTTCACCCTGTCCATACCTTTGTTAGCAAATTCGTTACCAATTTTGAAGCAAAAGAACTGCATCAAGACATAATTGTGAATGGAGAGTTTGTTTATACATTACCAAGCCTACAAGAAATCCAGGAATACGCAAAGGCTAACCTCAACATAATCTGGGATGAATACAAACGCTCTATGTTCCCTGAAGAGTATCCAGTGGATTTAAGTCAAGATTGCTGGGACAATAAAATGAAAAATATTAAAGAGGTAAAAGAAAAAGTGGCGGAAATGGTGAATACAAGAAAATAATATTTCAAGATAGAGGGGATTAGACAATGGGTAAAATCGGGATTTACGGAAGCAGCTTTGATCCGGTAACGAACGTTCACCTATGGACTGCCAGCACAGTAGCGCATCGTTGTAAGCTTGATAAAGTTATCTTCTTACCATGTTCAAGTAAACGTAAGGATAAAGTAATGAAGACGAACGATGAACACCGCTGGGACATGCTTCAATTAGCGTTGACAGACAACCCAAAGTTCAAAGTTGATGACTATGAAATGAAATCAGAAGCATGGGAAGTGTACACGTACTTTACGATGGAGCACTTCAAGAAAAAGTATCCAAATGATGAGGTATACTTTATCATGGGTGCAGATCTTTTGCAGGATATTGCAGATGGTCAATGGAAGTATTCCGAGGAACTTATTTCAACGAATAAATTCATTGTCATGGCTAGAGACGGGGTCGATATGCTGAAGACGATTGCAAGCTCCCCAATTTTACGGAATCATGATGACGGAACCAGATTCCACTTGATTGACAAAGGTCTTGCAATGGAAATCAGTTCAACGTACATCAGAGAAGAGTTCGCAAGAGGCGGAGAACCCCGCTACCTGCTTCCAGAAGCTTGTTATCAATACATTAAAGAGAATTCACTGTATAAATAGATATGCTGCCGGAACCTGCGATATGAAATACTGTAGGTACCGGTAGTTATTGTTCAAAATGGTGATTAAATATTAAGATTAAGGTAATGAAGGGGAGAGCAGGATGACTACTTCACAAAAAATAATATGGGGTACGATCACGTTTGTACTAAGTTCTACTATTTCGTACCTTTTTTTAATATATATTGCAATGGAGTTTGTTCTTCCAGATGATTGGGTGAGTAGTCTCATTACAATGTTCTTGTTTGGTTCAGCCATATTAGCCTTTCCATTTGCTGGTATATTGGGTGGTATTTTCACCTTTTTATTTATGAAATGGCTATCTAAGAAAGTGAATAAGAAACATGTCGTGGGCGGTTAATTTATTGCTTTTGTTCATAAGAGCACAAACAATGGATATCGTTCGAAAGTGATGTCCATTTGTTTTCTTTTGGCATTTTTAATTTACCTTCCTATTCACCGAACTTTTATCTTTAAAATATAATTTGGATAGGCTCTTTTTAACGAATTGTCTTTATAACCTGTGTCTGTTGTTTTATCAACTCTGTTATCGTTAACCACTACGCTATAAGATCCTTTTGGAATAGTATTCATCTTTTCTAAATCATCACAGACTTGATTAAAAATTTTCTCGCTTGGTGCCATTTCTTTATCTTCCATAAAAAGCTGTATGGTAATTTTGAAGTTTTCTTCTGAAAATGCACTATTATTATAAGCTTTTTTAAGTGCATTTTTATTTACAGTAGGGTTCTTAAGATATAGCTCATAAACGGGTTTAATAGCATCATCATTGATTGAAGTAGTAATATAATAATAAGGAGTCATGTATCCGGTACCCCCTACATTCTCAAGTGATTCCTCTCTTTTTCCAACGACATCATTCTTTTTAGAGAACGTTTTTAAATACTCATCTAAAGTGTTAAATTCTTCTTCAAAGAGGAGTGCGTACAATCCACCTTTTATTGCATCTTCGACCTGTTCCTCCTTGGACCAAACTTTTTCTGTAAGCACTTCTTTCTCTTTAACATCAATTGGAACAATCGCATAGGTATAAAAATGTGGTTCTCCCACAGATTCTACAAATACTGATGCTCCTTCAGCAGCACCGACGACATTATGAACCTTTACTTCTGTTTTATACTTTTCTAGGAAAAACGCTTTCACTGCTTTATCGATTTCTTCTCGATGTGCTTCGGCTATTTTGTCAGTTTCTTCTCCGTTATTGAGTTCATACCCTTGGCCAGTGTATTCCTGCACACTGACATACTTTTCTTCTTTTGCTATATTCTTATCATTGTTATCATTTGACTTACCCATATTTGAACAACCTACCAGTAAAATTGATAACCCGAGACTAAATATGAGTATTTTATTTCTATGTTTTAAAATGTTCATCTTCCTTTCTTTACTTGATAGGGGTGTATATGAACGCTTAAGTGTATTATTTTTTTAAGGAAATGTAAGTTATGTACTCGCTCGTAAAGTCATATGTGTTTAATAGACTTCAATAAGAAGAAAACAAGGGATATCGTTCTGAGAAACGATATCCCTAAAATTAATGGTTTCATAAATACAAACAAAAGCTCTGTTAGTTCAATGTTACTCGGTTAACCTGTTCTTCTAAGACTGTCATGTTCGCTAGTACTTTTTCAGAGATAAAACGAAGTTCGTCTATAGCCTTCGCTTGATGATCAGACAGCTGATATACAACGTCTTCAAATAGCATTTTCATCTCATCAAGGATGGCAATGGCTGCTAAGTTGTATAGGTGCACATTGTGATAGTCTGAAACGCTAAGTATTGCATTATCAACATACGGCCTAAAGTTATAAAATAAGGATGGGAAATTGACAATCATGCTGTCAAATCCTTTTCGAAACCCATCTATTAGTGCAGATGCCTCTTCGATTGGTTCGAGCGTATTGTTAACGTAATTTCTAATTTTATCGTCATAATCAGTAAGTTTACTGATAAAGAACCCGGGTATTGTGCCGCTTAAACTAATATTCGTTACACCTTTTACAGTCATAGAGATTTGATCTAATAATTGGGTGATTTCTACAGCAACCATTCTTAATGTTCCGATTATTGGCAGTAGAAAATCGCGTGTACCAGTAGCAAATGTACTAAAAGCAATATCTAGATGAATCTCTTTAATACGCATTTCCTCAATCATATGAGGGGAATCCCTGAGCTTGAAATCAGTTGATTGTTGGACTTTATCTACGCTGCTTAGGAGGCCACCTTTGTTTTCAATAGCTTGGGCAAGAGTTTGGTCTCGATTTTGAAATGCATTTCCTACCTCGTGGACTTGTGTTTTAAACTGTGTGACATGGTCCAGGACCTTGTCTTTGTTGCCATCAATAATATAATAATGAGCTTTCAATTCACCAACAACAGCATCAACAAAAAAGTTTTTTACACCTGTAAATAATTCAGGTATTTGATTTGTAATAATATTCGTTATATTGTTCGTTAGTTCATCGATTCCGGTCTTTAGGTCATTTAATAATTTGCGAATTTGGTTAAAAATTGACTCTACGTCGACATTCGCTTTGATTATGGATTCCACAAACTCAGTAGGAGGGGAATTTAGAATTGAATTTAGAGATTGGCACCAACCCTCCGCAGTATCTACTAAAGAGATAAGGTGATCGACTTCTGCCTTCAACGGCTTCCTGTAGAAGTAATCCCTGTGAACATTACATTACCCACTAGGTTTTCAAACAAGTCTTCAAAAACGTTTTGAAGTTTCGTTACCCTCATAGAAAAATTTTGGCTTTCGTTTTTCACAATTGCAACGGAATTCCCCATATAATATTGTGCTCTCGTTAACCGATCAAGGACGTTGTTATCCAATGCATCGACCAGCTGATCCAGATTCTCTTTATTGATTTTAATTCTTTCGGTATTACCGCCATATAACGGAATACCGGTCCATATACTAGTCACCACATGGTTATCAGCATCAAGAAAAATCCTCCCATAACCTGGTTGACCTTTTACCCCGATTTCGTAGAATGGTTTTCCTTCTTCGCTTTCATAATATCCTTTATGATTAGACGCCAGCAAGTCCATTAATGGAAGTCCGTTGTTAATTGAATACTGCTTCCCTGGTATGCGCTGATCTAGTTTGAGGGCAGTTTCATCCAATGTGAGAGGGTCATATTTACTGAAATAGTTCGTAATGTTTAGATACTCTTTATTTGGGTCCATCAATCCATCTGGCAGTAGGGCAGGATTTATCGTAACCGCCTTTACTTCTGGGTGTAAAATTGCTACTGCATTCGTCGTTGCTCCACCTAACGAGTTCCCACAAATAGAAGAGATGTTGTACTTCTCATCCATCTCATCAAAGTAATCTCGAGCAGCATTCATTTGATCATTTTCCAAATCGCTTAATAATTTTGGGTTGGTTTTTGTCCAATCTGTGTCATCAGCTGAACCGACGAAAACAATCGTGTATTTACCAGTATCGTAATTTTGAACGGTTAATGCATCAAGCCCAGAAGAATGGTTGAAGTTGGTGTCAACAACTGTGTACCTTTTTTCATTAGCAAAAAATATATCTTCTTCTTCATATGGTAGATAAGCATGGTATCCACTAAGTTCAACTAAATCTTTGTCATTAGTTGAGATCTCGATGTTATTCTGTTTAGACTCTCTGATAAAGGGCTTATTCATTACAAATTCTCCCTTACTTTTTGTATAATATAGTTCGGATTTGCCCGTTCTAATGTATTATCTTTTGTACCAATTGCAGTTGTTTTATCTACTCGGTTGTCATTTAGATAAACAGCATAGGATCCCCGAGCCAACCCATCCATTTCTTCTAAATCAGAAACAATTTTATTGAAGATTTCTTTACTCGGTTCGGTATTTGGTTCTTCCATATATAACTTAATAGCAAATATTAATCCTTTAGGTGGATAGTCAAGTTTGCTAAATTTTTCCTTCAACTCTTCTTTTGTGATATCGGGATTGTCTAAATAAGAATTATATAGTACTTCAAAGGCAGGATCTAAACTACTAATGAAAAAATAAGGTGTTCCGTACCCATCTGCCCCAACATTTTGTAATGCTTCCATCTGTTTACCAACAACAGGGTATTCTTCTACTATACCTTCTAGATAATTAGATAATTTCGTAACTTCCTTATCATGGATCATAGCAAAGATTGAAGTAGTAAGTGCTTCTTCAACTTGCCCTTCCTGTGACCAAATTTGATCAGCTAGTACTTTCTCTTGGTCAACATCTACAGGTACTAGTGCATAAGTATAAAAGTGAGGTTCTCCAATTGATTCTACAAATACAATGGCAGCATCCTCAGCACCGACAATATTATGGACTTTCACCTCTGTTTTGTAGTCATTGAGGAAGAACTCCTTTACAGCTTTATGAACTGTTTCTCGGTTTGCCTCTGCAATTTTATCTTCTTCTTCACCGTTACCTTCCAGTGTCTCATAACCTTGCCCCGTATAGTCCTGAACGCTAACGTACCTTTCTTTATCGTGCTTTTCTTCTTTTGTTAAGTTCTTGTTGTCTTCATTATTGTTGCCATTTGAGTTACCCATATCTCCACAACCTCCTAGCGATAGTGAAAATCCAATACTTAATACGATCATTTTGTTTTTATTTTTCATGACGTTCATCCTCCTTATGTATGGTGTTAAGGCATAGGTTATTTTCTCATTAATGAATTCATCTACCTATTGTATAGGAAAAGGAATCATTTTACATGTGCATCATACATTTTTAACTTAAAAGGTGTGAAAATGAGGAAAAAGAAGGATGTAAGTTACTATTTAAAATATTGTCGATTAAAGTTATGATAAGGTTATGAATGGCGCAAAAATCATACTTTTTATACAAATACTGCTATTATTTGTTAATACCCTAATAATTGAATGATTTAAACCAGTATTTCCATATAACTATTTTACTAATATAGATTAGTAGTATTGCGTGACCTTTATACTATTACATAAAAATTTCATAGTTACTAAGTTTGCTTTTTTATTACAATTTGGTTTAGCTATGTATTTAATTGGGAATGTATGTTATTGGTATATTATAGTAAAAAAACAGGGACTTATAATAAGCTCTGAAAATTAGTAATGCATCAAAAGTAGTTTTGGTTCGGGTATTTTCATTTTATATAGATAAATGCCAATAAAAATGATGAATTAAAGGAGTGGAAATTACATGTCAGGAATTATTCGCGTTACACCAGCAGAATTATCAAGCATGTCTAATCGTTACACAAGTGAAAGTAGTCAGGTTGGAGAACAAATTTCTCGTCTAGATAACATGATTCAAGAGCTAGAGGGTATGTGGGAAGGTGAATCTAGCCGTGCATTCAGCGAGCAGTATCAATCCCTTCGTCCATCATTCTTGCAAATGCAACAGCTTCTTGAAGATATCTCTATTCAATTAAACAGCACTGCAAAATCTCTTGAAGATGCAGATACTCAAATCGCGAATCAAATTCGTGGCTAATTATTACTAAAATCCATGAATAAATGGGGAGCGCCTGGTTTCCACCAGCGCTCCTTCCTTATGAGGTGAACTGACATGTACATAGAAATCACCATAGACCTTCATCATTATGAAGACCAGGAAAGCTTTGATTTAAGACTATCAAATTACCATTCTATAAAAAAGCTAGTGGATCTTGTCTGGCAAACTAAAAAACTAGAGAAAATGCCTCGAGAGGGTTATTGGATCCGAGTAGCTAATAAACAAAAGGTGTTACCAGGAAACCAACGACTTGTTGATGCTGGGATAACTACCGGAGATCGAATTGAAATATTATGAAGGAGAGCAATAGAATGTCACAGAACGGTGGATCATACTTAGAAGAATTATTAGAAGCAACTGTTCATCAGAAAGACAATCATATTACCTTCACTTTTCAAAAGGAACAGATCAAGTTGAATGAACCGACTGAAGTATATTTTCTTAAGGAGATGAATCCTCAGATCGATAAAGAGATTGAAATGGTTGATGACGAACTGAAGATTACGCATACCTTACCGAAATCATACTCATTTTGGTCGCAATTGAAGCATTTAGATGAAAAGGAACGGCTCATGTGTGCATATCAGCTCGTCGAAAGAGTGAACATCCATTCTTTGTCACGGGTAAATATTCTTGTATGTCCGGAGAATATCGTATTTGACCAGGGCTTAACACCTTACTTCCTTCATTATGGGGTGAAGGAAAGTTTACCTCCTTATGAGAAGGATGCTGGGCAATTATGGTTGGAAACGAGAGCTGCAGTTGCCGCAATGGCAGACCCGCAATATACATTTGAACAATACTTGAAATTCAAGGAAACACTTAAGCTCTCCCCGTTAGCAGCGAAGATTCTTGAGACAAAATCAGAACAAGAATTGAACGAATTGTTAAATGAACAAATACATAAAACGAGAGAAGCTGGATCTCTACTAGTCAGTGTCAGCAAGAAAAAGTGGAAGATGAACCGATATGTGTTGTTAGGGTTAATCCTTTGTTTACTACCAGCTCTTATTTATTCAATTTATTCGATCTTTTTTATACAGCCCAAACAATCCAGTATTATCCACGCACAGGAGAAGTTTCTTTCCAATGAATACAGCGAGGTTGTTACAGCAATGCAGCCTTACGAAATTAAAGATATGCCTAAGGTTGCCCAGTACGAGTTAGCCTTATCTTATATTATTAATGAATCGCTAACTGAGGATCAGAAAGAAAATGTTCGAAATACAGTTACGCTTCAGTCTGACCCAAGCTATTACGAGTATTGGATTCATATTGGTAGAGGGAATGCGAAGGAAGCGTTAGACATAGCGAGGTTCCTAGAGGATCGGGATTTAATTTTATTTGGACTTCTTAAATACCGTGAGCAAGTGAAAGCAAATGACGAGCTTGCTAGTGATGAAAAGCAGTCAACACTGGATGATATCGAAAGTGAAATTGAGGAATACGAGAAAGAGATGGAAGCCCAGAAGGAAAAGCAAGAAGAGGAATCGAAATCGGATTCATCCTCCGAACAAGATCCGAATGCTGATCAGCAGGAAAAGGATACTGCAAAAAGTCCTGAGGCTTCCGATGATAAGAAGGAATCACCTGCAGACGCAAAGAAAGCAACTGAAAAGGCAGCTGATTCAAAAGAACAGCCTGCAGATACTAAGAAAGAATAATATCTTTCACATGGAAAGCTGATAGAGGTTGTTCAAAAAGTCCGGTAAAAATAGCTGTCGAATTTCTTCGTTGCTTGGTCTCTGGCGGTCCTCACGTATTAATAGCATACGTTCCGGTCCTCAAGACTTTTCGCGCCTCGAACTTCTCGGCTCTTTTCATCCTCCTTTTTGAACACGCACTGATAGTGAAATTCACATAGAGAACAGGTGGTGACATCATGTACGCACTAAGGGTTTGTCACGGACAGATATATCAAGAGGTTTTGTTGAATTCTAAACATGAGACAACCATTGGCCCGGATCTGCAACATTCAGTAACGATCAGAACTTCTTCCCAAGAAACGGAACCTATCCGCGTTAAAGGAAAAAGTGGCTCCTATGCGTTAGAAATACCTAATGGGGAGGACGTTGCTTTACAGCTTCATACCTCAAAAGAAATTCAATACGGTGAAGAACGGCTATCCTTCTTTCTAACAACGTATGAATCGGAGAAGAAAGCCTTTTATATCGGACATAAACAAGAGGTTACGTTTTCTTCGGAGGATACTGGTGCAGATATTAAAGGTAAGGCTGAACAGAACAGTCAAAAGAGTTCTTTTACTTTATATAAAACAGGAGTCGGCTGGGAGCTAGAAGCAGATGGTTCGGCACATGTCTACAAGAATGGACAATTAATTACTCAAAAAGAGACGCTCCAGGTAGGGGACAACCTCCTATGGTTAAATATGTCTATCAATCTATTAGAAGCTGATTTAATTCAAATCGATAGTGTAATTGATTATGAGACACAGCTTACAGAGACGATCAAGCCCCAAACGGAGATGCAGAAGAAGTATCCGGTTTATCGCCGGACACCAAGAATGGTTTATGAGCTTCCGGATGAAAAGGTTCAGCTATCTTTTCCAAGCCAAGAATCTGAGGACAATAAGAGAAGCTTGTGGATGATTGTACTTCCTCCACTAATGATGCTTCTCGTTATGGGAATTGTAGCAATCGTCATCCCAAGAGGAATTTTCATCATCATTTCTCTCGTTATGTTTACCACGACTCTTGTTACGTCAACGGTCCAATATTTTAAAGATAAAGGTAATCAAAAGAGATCGAAGGCAAGAAGAAAGCGAATATACTCCCAGTACTTAGTGAATAAGCGCCAAGAGCTTCAGGAATTGGCTGCGAAGCAAAAAGAAGTGTTAACGTTTCATTTTCCTTCCTTCGAACGAATGAAGTACTTAACGGATCAGGTCTCGGACCGACTTTGGGAACGAACACTAGAAAGCCCCGACTTCCTACAATTTCGTTTAGGGATTGGTACTGTACCTTCCAGCTATAGCATTTCTGTTAATTCCTCGGATATGTCCAATCGGGAAATGGATGAATTAATGGAAGAGTCCCAAAAGTTAGAGGCAATCTATCGAAACATCGAGAATCTACCTGTAACAGCCAACCTTTTCGACGGTGCGATCGGATTAGTCGGGAAGGAATCGGTTTTGAAAAAAGAGCTCCATCAAATGGTTGGCCAGCTATCCTTTTTCCACAGCTACCATGATGTGCGCTTCGTCTTTATTTTCAATGAGGATGAATATAAAGACTGGGAATGGATGAAGTGGCTCCCGCACTTTCAGCTACCCCAATCCTTTGCGAAAGGGTTTATTTATAATGAGAAAACACGCGATCAGCTACTTTCGTCGATTTATGAAATGATCCGCGAGCGTGATTTAGAGGAAGAGAAGGAAAAGCTTCGTTTTGCTCCTCATTACATTTTTATCGTCACAAATCAACAGCTTATCTCGGATCACGTCATTTTAGAGTATTTAGAAGGTGAGCATAGACAGCTCGGAATTTCTGTTATTTTTGCAGCAGAAACGAAGGAAAGCCTATCGGATAATATTCATACCCTTGTACGTTATATCAATGATCGTCAAGGAGACATTCTGATTCAAAAGAAAAAGGCTGTCAGAATTCCGTTCGACTTAGATATACACGCTTATAAGGGCAATGAGGACTTTGCTCGTATGCTTCGTACGTTGGATCACCAAATCGGGATGACGAACTCGATTCCAAATAGCGTCTCTTTCCTTGGAATGTTGAATTCGACAGATATTAACCAGGTTCCAATCAAAGAAAATTGGTTAACGAAGGAATCTGCAAAGTCTTTAGCCGTTCCCGTTGGATTAAAGGGAAAAGAAGATCTCGTTGAATTAAATCTTCATGAAAAAGCACATGGTCCACACGGTTTATTGGCTGGAACGACCGGATCAGGGAAGAGTGAATTTTTACAAACGTATATCCTGTCACTTGCTGTTCATTTCCATCCGCATGAGGTTGCTTTCCTATTAATTGACTATAAGGGCGGGGGAATGGCACAACCGTTTAAAGATATGCCACACCTATTAGGTACAATCACAAATATTGAGGGTAGTAAGAACTTCAGTACAAGAGCATTGGCTTCTATAAAAAGTGAATTGAAACGACGCCAACGGTTATTTGATCGTTATGAAGTGAATCACATTAATGATTATACGAAGCTGTACAAAAAAGGGGAAACAGAGGAGCCGCTTCCACATCTATTCCTCATATCTGATGAATTTGCGGAATTGAAAAGCGAGGAACCTGAATTCATACGCGAACTTGTCAGTGCAGCTCGTATTGGACGAAGTCTTGGAGTCCACCTCATACTTGCAACACAGAAACCGGGTGGAGTCATTGACGATCAAATATGGAGTAACGCACGATTTCGTGTTGCCTTAAAAGTGCAAAATACGGAGGATAGCCGGGAGATTTTGAAAAACGGGGATGCCGCATCGATTACGGTAACCGGTCGAGGGTATTTGCAGGTCGGGAACAACGAAGTATACGATCTATTTCAATCTGCCTGGAGTGGTGCACCGTATCAAGAAGAATCGTCCAATCTGGAGGATGAGGTTGCGTTAGTAACAGACCTTGGACTAATTCCATTGTCTGAAGTGTCTTCACGTGATAGCACACAGAAAGATGTGATGAGTGAAATTGAGGTCGTTGTAGATAAAATCGAGGAACTCCAGAACGAAATGCAGCTAAAGAGGTTATCAAGCCCTTGGCTGCCACCTTTGGAGAGTCGTCTTTATCGACACAGGTACTCAAGCAAAGATGAAAACGATATTCTGTTCGCTATGATTGATGAGCCAGAGAAACAAAGCCAAACGACATACGAGTACAGAATGATAGAGGATGGAAACATCGGTATTTTCGGTTCAGCAGGGTATGGGAAAACGCAGACTGTAATGACCTTATTAATGGGAATGGCATCGCGGTTTAGTCCCGAGGAAATTCATTATTACTTACTCGATTTCGGAAATGGAGGATTGTTGCCGCTTAAGCAACTTCCACACACAGCTGACTACTTCTTAATTGATCAGGAACGAAAAATTGAAAAGTTCATTGGGATCTTGAAGGATGAATTAGCTCGCAGAAAGCAATTGTTCCAACGGCAAGAGGTCAGCTCGATTAAAATGTACAACACGTTAAGTGAAAACAAACTACCTCTATTGTTTGTCACCATTGATAATTTTGATTTAGTAAAAGAAGAAATGCAAGATTTGGAAATGCAAATGAATCAATTTGCGCGTGATGGTCAATCACTTGGAATTTATATGATTTTTACAGCAACACGAATCAATTCTATTCGTCAATCGTTAATGAACAACTTGAAAACGAAAATCGTTCATTACTTATTAGATAATTCAGAAGCGTATACCTTACTTGGCAGACTTCCGTTTGTGCCTGAATCAATCCCAGGTAGAGCTATCGTCAAGAAGGATGCTGCACACTTTTCTCAAGTTTTTTTACCAACTGAAGGTAAGGATAACTATGAGCAATTGACGGCAATTAAAGAAGAAATCGCAATGCTGAAGGAGAAGTACAAAGGCATGGAGATTCCAGATCCTGTTCCGATGCTTCCGACAGAGCTGACGATGGTCAACTTTACCCAATTTACAGAACGGGACAAGAAGGAAGGCTTACTACCGGTTGGATTGGATGAGGAAATGGTTAAACCAACTTATGTGAATTTATTGAAAAATAAACATTGTCTTGTATTAGGACAAGCACAAAAAGGTAAAACAAATGTCCTGAAAGTACTGGTAAACACGGCATTACTCCAAGAAACCGATCACATTGCTGTCTTTGATTCAATTGACCGAGGGTTGTCTGGTTTAATGGGTGAAGATAACGTCGTATACATGGAAACGAAGGATCACGTGGCAAAATGGCTAGAGCGTGTGGAAGAAATATTCGAGGCAAGAGGGGAAGAGTACCACCAAAACATTCAGGAGGGTACATCTCATCCACCATTCAGCCCGGTTCTTCTCGTTATTGATGGCTACTCAAGGTTCATTCAAAGCATCGATAACCCATTACAGGAACGAATTGTACGTTGCATGAAGAACTACAGTCACCTTGGATTTAACGTCATTGTATCCGGAAACAACAATGAATTAACGAAAGGCTATGACTCGTTAACCGTCGAAATTAAGCAAATTCGTCAAGCAATCGTGTTAATGAAAAAGTCAGAACAAACCCTATTCACGCTAACCTATGACCGCCGCGAACCGGAAATCCAACCGGGTTATGGCTATTATGTGGAAAATGGAAAAGAGCGGAAGGTTCAAATCCCGCTTATGGTGACAGAAAGGAAGGTTCACGCATGACAGAAAAGGCAAGTCTGTTTAAACTCGTTTTAGCGGTTCTTATGATACTGACTACGCCTCTTGTATTCTTCCAATCAGTCGGTGAAAATCCGATGAAGGTGAAGGAAAATGCAACACAATCTATTGCAATTGTGAATGAGGATACCGGAACAGAAGAAGGCGATGAGGACGTTCAGTTCGGGGAGGATGTTACGTCCATCCTTAAAGATAACTCCGATTTTAACTGGGCCGTTGTAAGCCGAAGTGCCGGAGAAAATGGCCTTCGCGATTTGAAATATGATGCAATTGTTTATATTCCATCTGATTTCTCAGACAAAATTATGTCCTATGATGAGCAACGCCCAGTCAAAACGAACTTTCAATATAAAGTTCAGAGTCAGCTTAATGCAGTAAACAAGCAAAAAGTATTACTTGAAATTGAGCAAGCGAGTGACCGTGTAAATTCAAAGATTTCATCTCTTTATTGGAATTACGTGTCTGCAGACATGGAAAATATCCGAGAAGAGTTTGATGAAATTCTTGAAAAAGAAGTGGCGTTCCAACAAACGATGCTCTCTTTTTACAAGCCGAGCTCGAAAAACTTAGCTGGACAACTCGAGCAACAGCAAGCGATGCTTGAGAGCCTTCAAGCATCCATTCAACAGCAAGACAAAAGAGTACCCGCTCAAAAGAGTTCAATGGAAGCATTTGATCAAAATTTAACGAATTTCGTCGAATATGTGAAGCAATACCGAAAGTACCAAGAAAACCAACAACAGCTCCTTGCCGAAATACAGAGCCAATCGATTAAGAATATAAATACTGCTACAGAAGCACAACAGCCACGCTACTTGGCACTGAAGCAGAATTTTGTAGATGCAGGTAACCTTTATGCTCAGAATCTTAATGACATTAATACTCAAATGGGTAGCCATAATAATCTATTTGATCAATTGGAAGAAATAGATGATAGTAGAAAAGCACAATTGCAAGGTCAATCAGACAGTTTCTATACATTCCAAGAGGATATGATAGATTATTACCAACAATTAACAGATTCTATGGTGTTAAATGAACTTCAAACAGATATTATTAGAGAAAATGGTAATATAACCGAAGGAAGCGATAATCCTCCGCCAGATCCTGTTGAAGGTGACAGTAATTTGAGTTCAAAAGGTACAGTGAATAAAAATAGTGGAGGCACAGCATCTAGTACTAAAAATGAACCTGCACCGGGAGATTCAACAAATGAGCCTTATATAGATTTGAAGGAAGAGAGAGAAGAATTAATTTCAATCTCTGAAAAGTTGACTACAATTCAACAACGTCTCATAACTTTGTCGGATGCTCCGGAACGTGATCCAAATGCGATTAAACAAGTGGAGAAAAATCTAGCCCGATTAAATGATAGAATCCTGGGAGTAGAGACTGATTTAGAGAAAGAAGAGAGCAAAGAAAATCCCCTTCAGGACGATGTAAATCGTTTGAAAGAAGAATTAGAGACTCAAGAGAGCAAATTAAATAAAGCAAATGAAAGAATTACTTATCTCGAGGGAGAGGTTCAAAGGCTTGATGTTTTAAACGGTAAGCTTATTGAAAGTAGAAATAAATATCAAGCAAAAGTTGATGAACTAATTACCGTAACTGAGAACAAAGAACAATCAATATTAGAATCTGCAGTTTTATCTGACAGTAGAAAAGATGCTTTAGATGATTATTTTGCTAAGGAAATTAATAGCCAAGAAATTTTGGATATTGTAGAGTATTATGATTATTTGAGTAAGTATGAGGGGACTCTTAACCGTAAAGCAGTTGCCAACGGAGTGAAAGAAACAGTTCTTCAAGATGAAAAAATGCAAGAAAAGGCAGAAGCCTTAAGAAAGCTTTTAGAAACAGAAGATGAGGCTAAGAAGTGGGATGATCTTGGTAAAGGTTTACCTACTACTTATGACGCTTTAACTGCACTTGAAGATTCTTTTACAGCGTTTATTGCTGAGTATGAGGAAACCATCGTTGAACAGCACGGGCAGTTAATGAATAATCTAACTTCCGTCCAAAAGGAAGCGGAAACTGTGCTAAACCAAATCCAGCAACCACAGCAAATGCTGGCGTCACCTCCACCGCAAACGACAGGTGGTGCGGATGGGCCGAGTATGCTTTCTGGTCAGGATCAAATTGGTGAACAGCTTGCCTCCATTCATACGTGGATGGACTCGATCAGTGAAAACCAAGGTACGATTGTAAATTATACAACTGACCTTCAAGGTAAAGTGGCACAGGTTCAACAAGATGCGAACACGCTTAACGACAAATGGTCGAATAACGTAGCTTCGACTGAATTGATTCGTGATGATGTGTTCGGCGTTCTTGGAAATACGTTTGTAGATGGCCAGTCCAATGGCTATGTATATAATTTCCTATCGAATCCGTTAAAAATCAGTGGATCCGTACCAACAGAGGAAGAGAGTGCGAATGTACCTCCAGTAGTTGTGCTGTTTATCATCCTTTTAAGCAGTTTAATGATTGGGTACACAAGCTATTACTTCCAAAAAGCGCCGTATTGGATGCAAGGTGTGATTTTCTTATTACTAAACCTGATAGTCGGGTTTGTGATTAGCTTATTCGGATTAAAAATATATCCGTTAGGTGAGCAAGGTTCGTTAGAATGGACTGTCTTTACGATTCTTCTACTACTTGCAGGATCGGCACTTGTACGTGTTGCATTTTCAATTCATCAGTTATTGGGTTGGTTCATTTCGGTCGGGTTGATAGCCTTCTTCGTTACACCGTTGTTAGCTTTAACGACGCCGAATTTCAACTTTAGCGATCCAATGTCTGAGGTGTATATGTCCATTCAATATGGAACGGAATCGTTATTCACAAATGCGGTATTGGTTCTTGCTGTAATTTTGATCGCGCTAGCAATCGTTCAGTTGGTCGTAGGTAAGCGGAAAGCTCTTCCGGTAGATAAAGGAACGGAAGCAAATGAAGCGATGTAATCTAAGCATTATTGTATTCGTTGCTATAGTCCTGGCTTGCTCGTTACAATCTAGAACAGTATACGCGAATACGGAGATTGACGATCTCGTTCCAAATGAATATAAAGAAAACGAGTTTAAGAAAAACGAAGACTTGCTTCATGGCGACTCATTATCGAACGAAAGCTCTAACATCCCTGAGGAACAAAAGGACCTCACGTTTGAAGGCATTAAAACGTTTCAAAATGAGGGAATTGAGCACAAGCTATTTGCGAATAATTCTGATGATAAAAATACAATTAAAGCAAAAGCGGATCGGCTGAAGTTGTTTGCTTCAAAGGATTCTCTTAAATTAGGTGATCAGGAAGAGGAAATAGATTCTTCTTCCTTCTCCTCTCTGTCTATTTTAATAAGTGTATTAGTAGGGGTTTGTTTGCTGCTTCTAGTACTTATTCTAGTAGTGTGGAACAAATCTTCTGGGAAAAAAAGCAGCTTTTCATAGACTTCCCTTTTTATAAGAAGAACAGGTATATTAATTTAATTGCATAAAATCGGGGCTATATACCAGTAGTTGAGGTGTAGAGCCTTTTTTTATTTTTAGAGAACTATACATTTCTCTATTGATTCAAAATGGCCTTCAGTGTGGCGATTTGTACATATTAGAAGCCTGTCTGGGGCCTATTTAGCGTTAAAAGTAGTAATGGCTCTTCTTCAAGAGTGTAAGAAAATTATACTTAATGAGAAACATGCAGATTTATAGCTGTTCTCAAAAGAATCCATCCGGAAAACTTGGAATTCATCCGAACTGGGAGTAATTCGTCCGTATTGAGAATAATTCATCCCGAAAACTTGAATTCGTCCGTATCGAAAATAATTCCTCCGAAAAACCTGGAATTCATCCGTACTGATAATAATTCAACCAAAAGGTTCAGGACACCAGGATAATAAGACAATATATAGTTTCTAAATCTGGGAAGATGTAAGAACCACAGTTTTTTTCCTGCGATTCTTTGTTCCTGGAATTTAATTCTTGGAGTCTTCCTTTTGTGATTGTTTTCCTGCAAAAAAAGCTGCACATAACAGGGAAACAACAGCAAGGCTAACACCAAACATCATCGAATAATCTAGGATATCCTTTAATGCTAGCCCACCTGCTATGGATGAAACGAATAACATTAAGAACGCTACAGTATAATTTCTTTTCACAGTTTTCACTCCTGGACATGCATTTTAAGTCTTCTATGTACACTAAAATAGAAAGTGCTTCAATACTTGATAAATGGCAATACCTACAATTATGCCGGAAATATTCTTTAAAAACTTTTTCATCAGCGACTCACTCCTGATCCAAAACGGTTACTTTTCCTTTTAATGGAGTACCCTGCAAAAACTCCACCAAATATGGATATAAATATCGCAGCTCAAACGGCAAAACTCATTAAACTCACCTCATTCACTTTATATTTATTACGATTGAGAACCGTTTTTGTTTCAGTTTTTATCGTTAAAAATTTTGGTGAAAAGACAAAAGGCCGACATAGATGCCGACCTTTTTGAGATTAGTGTTAGTTTTTAAAACAATCAAATAGGATTTAAATATTTCCATTAAGGTGGATTCTTCTGCTGTGTTAAAAATTAATATCTTAGGTAAAGCTGAATGCAAAAGAAGGTTTATAACAGATAATAGCCGATTCTTACATTCAACTCCCCATTTTGGCATAATGGAAGTAATAGGATTGGGAAAGGAGAGGTTCCATTGCATAAAATCATGATAGTAGAGGACGATCCGAAAATATGTGAACTCCTGCGCTCGCATATTATTAAATATAACTACGAGGTGGTTATCGTAGAGAATTTTGATCACGTTTTGGAGGATTTTCATCATGAAAATCCTGACTTAGTCTTACTCGATGTGAACTTACCAAGTTTTGACGGGTATTACTGGTGCAGGCAAATCCGTAATATTTCCACATGTCCGGTTTTATTTATTTCAGCAAGATCTGGCGAGATGGATCAAGTTATGGCACTTGAAAACGGGGCAGATGATTACATCACAAAGCCGTTCCACTATGAAATTGTCATGGCCAAAATTCGCAGCCACCTTCGTCGTGCGTATGGGGAATATGCACCGGATAAAGTGGAGCGAACGGTTGAGTTGAAAGGCTTGAAGCTTTATCCAGAACGTATGGAATTAACCTTCAAAGATCAGATCGTACCACTTACGAAAAAGGAAACGGAGCTTCTCGAAACGTTTTTACAACGATCACCAAGAGTAGTAAGTCGTGAGGCCCTATTGGAAAGGCTTTGGGATGACATTTCCTACGTGGATGAAAATACATTGAACGTCAACATCACACGGGTTCGGAAAAAGCTTCACGAACTTGGAATTGAAAATGCTGTTGAGACGGTTAGAGGGGCAGGGTATCGTCTTCAAATGACTTGGGGAGTTGATACAAGCCAATGAAGTTATTCTTCAAAGAGCACTTTCTCCTTATCCTTTTACAAATCTTTCAACTCACTCTTATTGTGTTGATTTACTGGTTAGATGGGTATGAAAATTTATTGACCGCCCTATATTCGGTTTTTATCGGATTATGTATTTTATCAGTCTACCTGATTTACAGATACGTCAGCCATAAATCGTTTTACCGAAGACTTACTAAACCTCTCGATACGCTGGATGAATCGATTAAGAAGACAGGTTATTCACCGCTTTCAGAGGCGTTGGATGAGCTGCTACAGGGGCAGTATCGTCACTACCAGGAACAGTTAAAGGCATGGGAACGGAACCGAAATGAGCATATGACGTTCATGAATCAGTGGGTCCATCAAATGAAAACACCTTTATCTGTTATCGAATTAATTGTTCAAGATGAGGATGACCCTCGTTTTACAAGCATCCGTGAAGAAGTAGACCGGGTGCATAAGGGACTTGAAACGGTACTTTACGCGGCACGTCTTGGTGCGTTTGAGCATGATTTTCAAGTCGAACAAGTGTCGCTCCTATCAATCGTTGATAAAGTTATCCATGAAAACAAACGGCTTTTTATCCGTAGTTTTGTCTATCCTGAAGTCAAGGTGGAAGAGGGGTTAAATGTTGAAACAGATGCAAAGTGGCTTACGTTTGTACTTTCACAGATCGTTATTAATGCAATCAAATACTCTGAAGGATCGAACAAAAAGATAACGGTCTCGTCTGGAGTAAAGGATAAAGAAGTAATTCTTGAAGTCCAGGATCTTGGTGTAGGCATTCCAGCTGCTGACCTGCGTAGAGTGTTTGAGCCTTTTTATACTGGTGAAAATGGAAGGAAATTTCGTGAATCGACCGGGATGGGTTTATATCTCGTTAAAGAGGTATGTGAACATCTCGGTCACCTGATCGAATTGGAGTCGGAAGTCGGTGTTGGGACAACGGTTCGATTAAAATTTTCTTCTTACGTTAGGAACGTATAGAAAATTTTTTTGCATAGATGTTATGTCTAGCTCCAGCGCCCAGGTGCTCGAGGTCGCTTCAATTTCTGGCATAACGCTAAAAAACGCGTTCTTGCCCAGAAATCTCCAGCGCTTGCACTCCCAAGCATAAGTGCAACTAAGGCAACCGCCTTCACAAAGCTTGGCGCTTACCAAGTTTTCTTTATCGCACCTGTTCAGGGCGCTTACGCTTTTCTAAATGTCAAAGAAACCTTACAACGATGTAAGATAAATGAAAGATGAATCGATAGGTCCAATTCACAAAATCCCCTAAACTAAGTATCGTAGAAGAGGTTGTTCAAAAAGTCCGGTAAAAATAGCTGTCGAATTTCTTCGTTGCTCAGTCTCTTCGGTCCTCACGTATTAATAGCATACGTTCCGGTCCTCGAGACTTTTCGCGCCTCGAACTTCTCGGCTCTTTTTATCCTCCTTTTTGAACACACACTAGAAGATTTTAATTACGAAAGGAGAAAAGAGAACATGGAGATGCTTAAAGTAAATCAATTAAGTAAAGTGTATGGTGACAAAATGGCGTACCGTGCATTATCCGATATAAATCTTACAGTAGAAAAAGGGGAATTTGTAGGAATCATGGGACCGTCTGGAAGTGGGAAAACAACGATGTTGAATCTTGTTTCTACCATTGATACTCCTACTACTGGAGAGGTTTTGATCAACGGGAAGAATCCACATCAATTGAAGAAAAATGATCTGGCCTTGTTTAGGAGAAGGGAGCTCGGTTTTGTTTTTCAAGACTTTAACCTGTTGAACACACTCACGGTCGAGGAAAATATTGTACTACCGCTCACACTTGATGGCGTAAAGGTAAAAGAAATGGACCAAAAAGTCGTGAAGGTGGCAAAGAAACTTGGTATTGACTCCATTCTAAAAAAGAGAATCTATGAGATCTCTGGGGGACAGGCCCAGCGTGCAGCGATTGCCCGTGCGATCATTCATACACCGCAACTCCTGCTTGCGGATGAGCCAACGGGTAACCTAGACTCAAAATCTTCACGTGATGTCATGGAAACTCTCGAGGCGATTAATCGAGAGGACGATACGACAATGATGCTTGTTACTCATGATGCCGTGGCAGCAAGCTATTGCACACGTGTGGTGTTCATTAAAGATGGGAAGTTTTACAATGAAATTCACCGCGGTGACAACAGACAATCATTTTTCCAAAAAATCATTGATGTGCTGTCGATCTTAGGAGGGAACGCTCATGACCTTTCGTCAATTCGCGTTTAACAACGTGTTAAGAAACAAACGGACGTATGCCGCCTATTTCCTGAGCAGTGCCTTCTCGGTTATGGTGTTCTTTGTCTATGCGATGTTTGCGTTCCACCCACAGCTTACTAGCTTAGCTATGGGTGGACATACCGCTCAAGGATTTCATTTTGCTGAAGGAATTATTTATGTGTTTTCATTTTTCTTTGTACTGTATTCCATGAGTTCGTTTTTAAAGTCACGAAAAAAGGAATTTGGCTTACTCGTCATGCACGGTATGACAAACCGGCAGCTTAGAACGATGGTTTTTCTTGAAAATGTGTTAATCGGGCTTTTTGCGACGATTGCTGGTATTGTTCTCGGAATTGCTCTGTCAAAGTTAATTCTATTAATTGCTGAAAATGCGCTACAACTAGGTCAAACAATGCCATTTTATTTTCCAGTTGAGGCGATTCTCTTAACTTTCGGAGCTTTTCTTGTCTTGTTCATTGCCATTTCTTTCTTTACAGTTGTCGTTTTAAGGGGAAACAAATTGATCGACCTCATTAAGGGAAGCACGAAACCGAAAACAGAACCGAAAGCATCAATCTTATTATCTTTGTTAGCAGCTGTCTTATTGATCGGTGGTTATGTTGCGGCGTTAATGGTTAAGGGTGTACAAGTAAGCATGGCAATGATCCCAGTTACAATTATTGTGATCATTGGAACGTATTTCTTGTTTACACAGCTTAGTGTCTTTTTGATTCGTTCGATGAAACGGAATCGAACGTTCTTTTTACGCAAAACGAATGTATTATTGTTATCGGATTTAGCGTATCGCATGAAAGATAATGCACGTACCTTCTTTATGGTAGCGATTGTCTCAACAGTTTCGTTCTCTGCGATTGGATCTCTCGTTGGGTTTAAAGCGATGTTTACTGATAGTGTTATTAAAGAAAATCCATTTGCATTTGAATATGTCTCTTACAAAGGTAATACGAAAGAAACAGAGAAAAAGCATTTGGAAGAAATCAACAAATCCTTGAAGGAAGACGAAATAAAGTATACACGCTACGATGCGACGATGAAGTATGTCTCGATTCCAAATGAGGAGCATCCGGTTATGGTTGTCAGTGAATCGGAGTTTAATACGATTAGTGCAGCAGCGGGAAATAAACAGGTGGACGTCAGTGGTGATCAAACCGTCGAGGTCCGGTATGCGAATACAGTAGGCGGGAATCAATCTTTGGATAAAGAGAAGGAAACTCTGAAATTGAATGGAAACGAAAAAGTGCTGGATATCAAGAAAGTGACTACGTCTAGTGCATTCCCATCCTTCTCAAGCTATTATGTTGTATCCAATCAAATGTTTAATCAATTAAAGTCTGTTGAATATACCGAGCAGTTTTATGCATACGATGCAGAAGATTGGAAAGCCACAGAAGAGGTAGGTACAGAACTTACTACTCAGCTGCCACAACGAAATCCTGGCGGCGAGTATCAATTTTATTCTTTGGCCTTTCAAATGAAAGAAATCACTCAAGGCTATGGAGCTATCTTGTTTGTTGGGCTATTTATCGGGGCAGTTTTTTTCGTAGCATCTGGTAGCTTCCTTTATTTCCGTCTTTATACGGATTTGGAGGATGATAAACGGAAGTATGCAGCAATAAGGAAACTTGGGTTAACGGATAAAGAGTTGTCTAGTGTCATTACTAAGCAAATCTCGTTGCTGTTTTTCGTGCCGATTGGTGTTGCATTGGTCCATGGTGCAGTTGCACTAACCGCGTTGCACAATATGTTCCATTACTCGCTTTTAAAAGAATCGGCGTTTGTACTTGGTAGCTTCTTTTTACTACAGTTCGTCTATTTCCTGATCATCCGCACAACCTATATTAAGAACATCAAAGCAGCAATCGGTTAATTTTATAAAAGGAAAAAAGCAGGCAGCTTTAGCCTGTTTTTTTCCTTTTAAGAGTCAAGAAATTTTAACTTTTTTCATCTGGAATCAGGGTATTTCATCCAGATTTAAGTTTTTTCATCCGGGATCAGGATATTTCATCCAGATTTTAGTTTTTCCATCCGGTATTAGGATATTTCGTCCAGATTTAAGTTTTTCTATCCGGAATCGGGATATTTCATCCGGGTTTAAGTCAGCCTTCTCAATAGATTTCCGGTGACGTTCGGAGGCTAACCAAGTACGTCTGCTTTTTCTCACGAAAGTATAAAAATACTTTCTATAGATAAGCGCAACGGAGGCGAGCGCCAAGTTTTCTTTATTTTAATAGCCAACTTCGATCGATGCGTTAACCATGTACATCAAATCGTTTTTGTCGTGCTTGTCTTCAAGAAAAATACCACTTGTTGTTGCCATTCCACCATCGATCACTTCAACAGTGACTGTGCCATATGGAATGATTTTCTTAATTGCTTCTTCGTCTAAAGTTTCCTTATCACGTGGGATTGCGAGCTTTACATTTACCTTCATATTGTCTAATGATTGTTCGGGTAAGCTGTTTCTAATGCCCGGCATTGAATTTGTGTAAATGGCGTTCTCAATCGCACGTATAGCAGCTTTTGTAACGTTCTGACCATGGACGTCAATGCCCATTCCTGTCTGGATAAATACCAATTGTTCCATGTGAAACACTCCTTTTATCTAATATTACTCTCTACTATTCTTAATGATAATCCCTTCCTCGTGCAAGTTTTACCCGTTCCAAGCTCGAAATAAACATTGTAAATGGTTAAAAAAGATATCCATTAAATGTAAGGGTGAATTTAACAAAAAGCGATCAAGAAACAGGGATTAATGTGTTAAACTATCAATAAAATCTATCTATTAAATGCGATGTTAAAATCATCCTAAATCAAGAATGATATGAATAAAGGCGGTTTATATGAAAACAAAAGAACCTTATATCCTTACAAATGAAGATATTTATAATTGGTCCCCATCGGATGCCGTTTATAATCGTGGCAATGATTATTATTTTGAGGGACTCGTTTCTGATCTTGAGTTTCATCCATCTACCAATGAATGGACGGCTATCGTTGAAGGAAGTGACTGGTACGACGTTTCTATAGAAATTAGGGATGGGGCGAATATACTTACATATTGTGATTGTCCGGCCTATGAGACTTATGGAGCATGTAAACATTGCGTTGCAGTTTTGCTTGAAATCGGTGAAAAAACGGCAAATCAAGCATACGCAGAGAGAAGAACACAAAATAAGGGAGACACATTCACTAATACGCGCGATTACCATGTAACCAATCGGCTTATCCAATCCTTTTCGACGCGTCATCAACCGACAACTATTGCGAAGCCGGTATCTAACAAAAAACAACCTTTGACGGTAGAGTTTCATTGTAAAGCTACTTCGAAACGATACATTGGTTATGGGAATTATCTTGCTGTAGAAATGAAGGTCGGCGTTAATCGGACGTATGTTGTTCGGAGCATTGGTGACTTTCTCGAAAGAATTATAAATGAAGATTCACATGAGTTTACAAAAAAATTCTCTTATGATCCGACGGAGCACCACTTCATTGATGAAGATATGGAGATTATTAAACTTTTGTACTATGCGTTTGAAAATGAAGGGTTTCTACGTGATCAGCAGCAGTTTTCCCATTGGAGGCAACCTAGCAGAAATGAGCGATATCTTACTATTCCACCGTTCATGGCCGAGCGATTTCTTCAATTGGTACAAGAACGAAAGGTTACGATGGAGGCCCTCGATAAGATCTATCCAACAATTGAAGTTCAAGATGCGGGTACACTGCCTTTCTCTTTTAATTTCGAAAAAAAGACAGCGAGTGTTTTTGAACTGGATTTAAAAGATTTGAAGAATGCCTCATTATTTGACAACTATCATTACCTCTTTCAGAATGGGGTTTTTTACAAACTAAAACCTGCTCAGTTGGAGTTATTATCCGATTTCCTAGATATACAAGACACGGTGAATAAAAGCTCCATATCCATCCATCAGGAGCAAATTGAACCGTTTCTGTCGCACGTTATACCCGGCTTAAAGAAGGTTGCAAACATTAACATTGCAGAGAACATTTCGGATCAGTTAATCCAACACCCACTTAAGGCTAAACTTTATCTTGATTTGAATGAAGAGGACTTGATCGCTAAGCTTGAATACCATTATGGAGAGATTGTCATAGGACCATTCCATCAAGAAGGGTCAAACCAGACCGAGTTTATCCTGATCCGGGACGTTGAAAAAGAACAGATTATTATGAACATTCTTGAGCATACAGCTTTAAAATATAACGGTCAAAACTTCTATATTGAAGGAGAAGAAGAGCTTTATGAGTTCCTCTATCATGCGATACCAAGGCTTGAGGAATACGCAGGCATTTATATGACTGGTGCTATAAAGTCAATGATACTCGAAGAGAACCAAACACCGTCGGCCTCGATTGATATTGAATCAGGTGGAGACCTATTGGAAATTTCCTTTAATATGGACGGAATTGATCCAAATGAGGTTCAGGCTATCTTACAATCACTCGTCGAAAAGAAAAAGTATTACCGGTTACCTGATGGCGCATTTGTTTCATTAGAAGGCGAATCCATTCAGACGATCGATAACCTAATAACAGAATTAAATACGTCCCAATCCGAGCTTAATGATGGGAAAATGCAGGTTCCATTGTACAGGGGTTTCCAGATTGATGAAATGCTAAACAGTGGGGGCCACCAGGACACGGCAGCTAAAGTCAGTCGAAAGTTTCAACGCTTGATTCAGGACATTAAGAATCCTGAATTGATCGACTTCACCATACCTAACTCGTTAAATGCAACTTTGAGAGATTACCAGCAGGTTGGTTTTCAATGGCTAAAAAGTCTCGCTCATTACCGTATGGGTGGAATTCTCGCCGATGATATGGGACTCGGGAAAACATTGCAAAGCATCGCCTACCTGCTTTCAGAACAAAAAGAACGAGAAGGGGAAGCGCGAAAACCTTCTCTAATCGTTGCGCCGGCATCCTTAGTGTATAACTGGAATACAGAATTTGAAAAGTTTGCCCCTGAAATGAAGGTTGAAGTCGTTTATGGGACACCGAATGAACGTACAAATATTATTAAAGACGGACAGGCTGACGTATATATCACATCCTATCCATCACTGCGTCAAGATCTGAATTTATATAAAAAAATATCGTTTGATTCGATGATTCTTGATGAGGCTCAGGCCATCAAAAACCATGCAACGAAGTCAGCCAAAGCGGTCAAACAGATTCAAGCTGGCAAGAAATTCGCATTAAGCGGAACACCGATTGAGAACTCTCTTGATGAGCTGTGGTCGATTTTTGATGCGATACTACCGGGCTTCTTCCCAAACCAAAAGACCTTTAGAGGGTTGCCACAGGAAAAGGTTGCGAGAATGGTTCGACCTTTCCTTTTAAGGCGTTTGAAAAAGGATGTCTTAAAGGAATTACCTGATAAGATCGAATCGGTTCACTATTCTGAGCTTACCCACAAGCAAAAGGAACTCTATGTCGGCTATTTAGATCGAATTCAATCCGAAACAAAGGCGACCCTTCAGCAAGAAGGCTTTAACAATAGTCGAATGCAGATTTTAGCAGCGCTAACAAGGCTCAGACAATTATGCTGCCACCCATCTCTGTTTCTTGAAAACTTCGAAGGTAACTCGGGGAAACTTGATCAGCTTAAGGAACTTATCATGAACGCAATGGAAAATAAAAAACGTCTGCTGATTTTTTCGCAGTTTACAAGTATACTTGAACTGATTCGGAAAGAGCTTGATGACTTAGGTCTGGGTTATTTCTATCTGGATGGCCAGACGCCTTCCAAAGAGCGGGTCCAAATGACCGAGCGCTTCAACGACGGCGAGCATAATATCTTTCTAATTTCATTAAAGGCCGGGGGCACGGGTTTAAATTTGACTGGTGCTGATACGGTCGTTCTCTATGATTTGTGGTGGAACCCTGCAATTGAAGAGCAAGCAGCAGGCAGAGCTCATCGAATTGGCCAAAAGCAAGTCGTTCAAGTGATGCGAATGATTACTAAAGGAACGATTGAGGAGAAAATTTATCAGCTGCAACAGAAAAAGAAGGAGCTTATCGAGAAAGTCATTCAGCCAGGCGAATCGATGCTCGCACGATTAAGTGAAGATGACATTCGTGAAATACTAGATATCTAGCTTTTAAAGAGAAGGGGACTGACAAAAATAATTAGGTCAGTCCCCTATATATCGTCCAAACTATTTGTTTATCATCCAAACAAAGAATAAATCAGTCAAACTTATGATTAACCAGCTGAAAAAGCAAATTCAGTTGAATGCTGGGATAACAATGGTCGGGTGTGAGTATATATGTAAAAATTGGGGAAGGGGCGTAAAAATGAAAAAACCTATAACTCACGACCAAATGGATGGAAACCGAAAAAGCCCTGTCGGCACCATACATGTTTTCGATCCGTCTCCGCTCAACTGGCTCTATATTTTATTTAACACGATGGAGGAAGCAGTAAGGGCTGATCATAAAGGCAAGATTATCCCATCATTAGCTCAAAGCTACCGCTGGGTTACGGATACCATTTTCGAGCTTAAGTTGCATAAAGAAGTCGTATATCAAAACAACGAGCATTTCTATTCAGGATATGTCCGTTTGAACTTTCATCAGCTCCAGCGCTGGATCGCACCGCATCCACCCGGGACGTGGCTTAATCTTTCAAAAGAAACGACGCTTGAAATACTGGATAATTATACCGTACGATTTCATTTTCCAAAACCGGATGGCCTAGCACCAGCAAAAATGCGTGCACACCATTTAGCGAACAAGCTTTTCTGGCAAACGATTGGTTTTGGTTATGCGAAGCTGGGGTCAGCGGAAGGCCACTGGTGAGTACTCGATGCTCCGGGCCCGTGGGGTACTGGACCGTTTATCCTTTCAGATGGATTTTCTTCGATTCAAAATGTCGAGGCAGTCATGAAAACCAACCCGTTCGCAGCCACCTGGATAACAACCAAGGAGGAGCGCACGCCTTATGTCATTCTTAATGCGAATACCCGTTACCGGAATCCAGAAAGAGGGCCAAGACTAAGTAAAGTTGTGTTTCGTAATGACCTAACTCCTACACAGGCTCTGGATCTTTGTACAACGACTGAAGGTCAAGTGGATCTCGTAACACATGTTGCACCTGAGGACGCAAATAAAGTACTGAATTCACAATACGCTAAGCTCATTAAAGTGAAAAGTAATCGAATCGTTGCAGGGGCATTTAATCGGTACCGAACAGATATCAATTTTGAAGATCGCAATCTCAGGCTAGCATTTAATCTCGCTATTGACCGTCAGGCAATCATTGAAAAGGGTTTTAAAGGATATGCAGAGAAAGTTCCCGCATTAACACCGCCATGGGCATTTGATTTTCCAGAAGGACTCAAAGCAAGAAATTATGAGCCAAATCGTGCACGAAAGCTTCTTAAAGAAGCTGGCTGGCCTGACGGAAGATCTTTAAGATTGGCAACACTATCGAAATACGAGCAAGCAGCTGAGTTAATCGGATCCCAGATCAATAATGCACTTGGAATTCAAGTTGAGGTTATCGTCATACCACCAAGTGAAGAGGTAGAAGCAAAGCGAATGGTTGCAGAAAAGAAATTGGTTCCAAGCTGGGATATTCTGCTTGCAGATGCAACAGCATTGTTCTATGAAGGTACTCCTGCATTTTTCCATCGGGAATTCTTTGGATCAGATGGTGCTTTAAGAATGGGTCCTGAGATACCAGAGTTTAATTCCTTATTTAAAAAAATGGCTCAACAGACAGATCTGAACATGCTGTTAGAGGCTGCGCGTGAGATTGACCGTTATTCTTATGAAGAGGCGTTGGGCTTGTTCCTTTGCAGTCCTCACGATCTTTATGCGGTTAACAATCAAGTGCAATTTCGTCCATACCGAACAACCTTTGAACTAGCGGAAACCGAGGTTACTGAAAGCCATTGGTCTCGACGTAGGTCTTAAATTGGTGATTGGAAAGAGCGGCTGTTTTTTAAGTCGCTCTTTTGTACCTTTAGGAGCAATTCCTGTATAATTATAGGAACTTTCAGAAATTATCGGAGGCACTTCATGCGGAAGATTTTATCATACACGTCTACATATAAAAAAGCGGTTTGGATTGCTGTGTTTCTAATGGGGATAGAACTAGTCGTTGAGCTAGTTCAACCACTATTTATGGCTAAGATTATTGATGAGGGCATTATGAAAGGGGATATGAGCGTCGTAGGATTATGGGGCGGGATCCTCCTTGGGCTCTCATTTATTGCGTTTGCGGCTGGTATTAGCAGCTCGTTTTATGCGGCACAGGCGAGTCAAGGTGTCGGCCATGACATACGACGGGATATCTTCCAGAAGGTTCAGCAGTTTACCCGTAAAAACTTCGGTTCGTTTTCAACTCCAGGCCTAATCACTAGAATTACGAATGACGTGATTCAGATTCAAAACCTGTTGTTTATGATGATGCGGATTGCTTTACGCGCACCGCTTTTTATTCTTTTTGGAATGGTGATGGCGTTTTTCATACATCCAGGTCTAGCTACAATTCTCGTGATATCTGTACCTTCTTTGCTATTGTTTCTTTTTTGGATTTTGAAAAAAGGAGTTAAGCTGTTTCGCCGTGTCCAGAATAAATTGGATCGGGTCAATACCGTCATTCGTGAAAATTTGGCGGGGATTCGCTTGATAAAGGGCTTTAACCGAGGTGTTTATGAAGAAAACCGTTTTGAAGATGTGAATGGTTCGTTAATGAACGATAATAAAAAGGCACTCTGGATTACGGAGCTTGCGATGCCGATTGTGATGCTCGGGATGAATATCGTGATCCTTATTATTTTATGGATTGGTGCGACTAAGCTGAATATGAAAAGTGCTCAAGCGGGGGAGCTTGTTGCAATTATCAACTACGCTACCCGTATGATGTTTACATTCTCTGTGTTTACATTTCTGATCATGAATTTCTCTAGAGGAAATGCATCAGCTGGACGAATTAGGAAGGTGCTTGACGAGGAGACTGAGGGCCTTGATGAATTGGGTGGGTCAGAATGTCCATCGCTCAAAGGCGGTATTTCTTTTGAAAACGTCTCTTTTGAGTTTTCGCCGAGTGATGGGCCAGCGTTAAAAGATCTATCATTTACTGCTCACGTGGGTGAGACAATCGGAATTTTAGGCGAAACAGGGTCAGGAAAGACGTCTCTCCTGCAGCTAATTCCAAGGCTCCTCGACATTACGACTGGTCGGGTTTTACTCGATGGAGTAGATATTCACAAACTTAATGTCGAACACATACGTAAACAGATCAGTTTAGTTCCACAAGAGGCTCATTTATTCTCCGGTACAATAAAAGGCAACATCGGCTGGGGGAAGGATCACGCTACAATGGAGGATATCATTCAGGCTGCAAAAAAGGCACAAATTCATGATTTTATAATGAGTCTGCCTGGTAGCTATGATGCTCAGATCGGCCAAAAAGGAGTCACTTTTTCCGGCGGTCAGAAGCAGCGCTTATCGTTGGCAAGGGCTCTCGTTCGTGACCCGAAAATCCTATTATTGGATGATAGTACGAGTGCTCTCGATGCCCATACCGAAATGAAACTCCTTCAGACGTTAAAGGAGATGCAATGTACGGTATTGATTGTCGCTCAAAAAATCAGTTCGATTCAAGAGGCTGATCAAATTTTGCTTTTAAACCAAGGGAAGATTATTGGAAACGGGGATCACGAGACCTTGTTAAAAACGAATGTCTATTATCAAAGTGTTTATCAATCTCAACTTCAAGAGGAAGTGATATAGATGGCGTCGTCTAAGAATGAAAGGGAAAGACGTTTGTCACAGCAGTCACATCGACGTCATCAAGGAATCGGAACAAAACCGCCAAAGGTAACAAATATGAAGTCGACACTATTTCGGATTTGGAGCTATATGAGCGGGGAGAAACGGTTATTCAAGCTCGTTATCAGTGTGGTGGTTGTAAGTTCAATTTTATCGTTGCTCGGTCCACTTTTGCTTGGGTTTGCTGTTGATAACGTAATTTCAGAGCCTGAAACGACGACACTTTTACAGATGGTGATTGTTCTATTGATCGTATATGTGCTCTATTCCATCACAACATGGATGCAGAATTACTGGATGATCGGAATTGCTCAGAATACGGTGTATAGGTTACGTAACCATCTATTTTCCCATTTGCAACGGTTGCCATTGTTATTCTTTCAGAAACGACAACATGGGGAGTTAATGAGCCGATTAACGAATGATATCGAAAATGTAAGCAAGACGCTGAACTCGGCTGTTATCCAATTTACAACAAGTGTATTGACGATAACAGGGACAATTGCTGCTATGATTTGGTTAAGTTCGTTGTTAACGCTTTTAACTTTGACGATTGTGCCAGTAATGTATATTGGTATGAAATGGATTACGAAACGGACCGGACGTTATTTTAAAGAACAACAAAGGAACCTTGGAGAGATGAACGGTTATGTCGAAGAGATGTTCTCAGGCCAGCAGATCATTACGATGTACTCACAGGAAAAGCGGGTTATCAATGAATTTGCTGAAAAAAATGAAGCATTACGAACATCAGGTTATTGGGCGCAGACCTATTCGGGTTTCATTCCCAAGCTGATGAATATGCTTAACAATGCTAGCTTTGCGATCATCGTTGGCGCAGGCGGAATGTTAGCATTGAATGGGATGATTTCGCTAGGCGTTATTGTGACATTTACAACCTATTCACGACAATTCACACGTCCGTTGAACGACTTAGCCAACCAATATAATATGATCTTATCAGCAGTGGCTGGGGCAGAGCGTGTGTTTCAAATTATCGATGAGGCGGAAGAAGAGGCAGATGAGAATGGCGCGGCAGGTATCAAAAACATCAATGGTGATATTCGCTTTCAGGATGTTGATTTTTCCTACGATGATGATCAGTCTACTTTAAAGGGTCTCAATTTTCATGTAAAATCGGGTGAAACTGTGGCACTCGTTGGTCCTACAGGAGCAGGGAAGACGACGATCATTTCTTTGTTGTCGCGCTTTTACGAAACCGATCATGGGACAGTTTTTATTGATGGAACGGACATTAAGACGATTACAAGGGAAAGCCTTCGAAGTCAGATGGGGGTTGTACTCCAGGATTCAATTCTCTTTCAGACGACAATACGGGAAAACATTCGTTATGGACGGTTGGATGCGACAGATTTTGATGTAGAACGTGCAGCTAGATCAGCGAATGCACATGACTTTATTAGAAAGCTGCCTAAAGGATATGATACGGTACTTGATTCTGATGGAAAAGGAATCAGTTATGGGCAGAGGCAGCTGTTATCGATTGCACGTGCCATGCTTGCAGATCCTGCATTGTTAATTCTTGATGAGGCAACGAGCAGTATTGATACGGTAACCGAAATGAAGATAGCAGACGGACTGGAAACATTGATGAAGGGGAGAACAAGCTTTGTCATCGCCCACCGGTTAAACACGATTCGAAACGCGGACTTGATTCTTGTATTGAAGAGTGGAGAGATCATTGAAAAGGGTACGCACAAGGAACTGGTCAAGCAGGACGGGTTTTATGCCGACCTCGTTCACACTCAGCAAAGTGAGAATAAGGTTTCGATGTGATGCACTGTATATGTGTTATTCTAATGTAAAAAGGTGATTTAATGAAAACGGAGACGATTCTTCATTTTAATAAAGCAATAGCAAGCCAAAAGCCAAACAACATTCATCAGAAGCGTGCCTGCCCGTTTTGTGAAACGGAGGGACTATCAGAAATATTGGATTCCCGCGACTCTATCATCCTAGTGAAAAACAAATATCCCGTTTTACAGGATGCCTTCCAGACGGTATTAATCGAAACGGATGAGTGTGAATCGGAGTTATCAGAGTATCCCTTAGAGCATCTTTATAAATTGATTCGATTCGGTACTGAGAAATGGATGGAGATGGAACAAGACAGCAGGTTTCAATCTGTTCTTTTCTTTAAAAACCACGGCCCCCTCTCAGGTGGATCCGTACGTCACCCGCATATGCAAATTGTAGGCTTGAACAACACGGATTACCGAGACAACTTAAAAGAAGATTATTTTATCGGTAATGAAATTCACTCTTCAAATGGGGTTCAACTAAACCTTTCAACGAAACCGATGATTGGGTTTACGGAGTTCAATATTATTCTTACTAATCTCAATGATATTGAACAGGCTTCCAAATATATTCAAAACGTTTTGCATTATGTTTTAAATTATTTCAATGGCCGTGGCTGCTCTAGCTATAATCTCTTTTTCTACCATTGGCTTGGTAAGATATTTATAAAGATTGTGCCTCGCTATGCGACAACACCGTTATATGTCGGATACGGTTTGCGCCAAGTGTTTAGTAACCCGCAAGATTTGATTGAGGATATTCACAAGAACATATCTTTTTAAACATGTAATGTTAGAAAAAAAGAAAAATAGTCGTGTCACAAATGAACCCCTTTTACAAATCAATCTAGGGCAGCGAAATTAAGTAACGACGGAACATCCGTTGTTTCCCTGTTAAAATATCATGACCTGAACGAAAGCTCAATTGACTCTCAATCTGATAAACGACAATTAGAACATACAATGGATTTACTTCACCCAGGTTGGCGTAAAGAAGTGGTTGAGCAACAGTTTTTACCTAAAATGACGGTGGTGCATAATTTTCCTCATACCGGTAGAACCGAAAGGCCTGGCCCTGCTGTTCTTGAAATAAAGGGTTTATATATAGCAGGAGATTGGACAGGAGACGAGGAATTACTGGTAGATGCTGCTGTAGCTAGCGCGAAACGGGCAGCGCTACACATTTTAAAAAGGGATCGGGTGTTAGTATGAAGCAACCGAATGTGGAAATGGAGCAACTTTATCAATCGTATAAACCCTTGCTTTTTTCTCTAGCCTACCGAATGTTGGGCAGTGTTATGGATGCGGAGGATATTGTTCAAGAAACATTCGTTACCTTTGAAAAGCTGGAAAATCCCCAGTCAATTACGAACGTAAAATCCTATTTGTGTAAAATTACGACCAATTGCTGTATTGACCAATTAAGGTCTGCCTCCCATAAAAGAGAAACATATGTGGGAACTTGGCTTCCCGAACCGGTAGTTGAAGATTACCTCGCTGATCCAGCTAGTTCTTACTTTATGAAGGAATCTGTATCCACTGCCTATTTAATGTTGTTGCAGCAATTGTCTGAAGTCGAAAGAGCAGTGTTCCTTTTAAGGGAAGTCTTTCAATACGATTATGATGAAATTGCCTCCATGGTGGATAAAAGCAGCACAAACTGTCGGCAAATCTTTCACCGAGCGAAGAAAAGCCTCGTACATGAACCTGATTCTTACCCGCAGAATTATAAACAAATGTCTGTTTATGTGGAAAAGTTCATGGCTGCGCTTCAGAACGGTGAGATTTCTGAAATGCTGCAAATGCTAAAAAAAGATGCGATCTTCTTTGCAGATGGTGGTGGGAAAGTTAAAGCTGCTATTAAGCCGATTTACACCGCAGATCGAATTACACAACTGTTCAAGGGTGTAATAAATAAATTACCAGAGAACGCTGCTTTTAATTTTAAAAGAGTGAACGGCGGACCGGGAATTGTTGTTACAATTGATGGAGACGTCGCCTACGTCGTTTCGTTTGAGTTTAAGGATAGAAAAATAAAATCCGTTTATATGGTTGCAAATCCTGATAAACTCAGCCGTTTAAACGAAGACAGATCCAAGGGAATGAAACAAGGCAATAACTGAAAATACGGGGCTAACTCAAAAATAGGAGTTAGCCCCAAGTTTTTTTACACGTTAAGAAAGTATAAAAATACTTTCTATAGTATAAGTGCAACTACGGCGATCACCTGCGCTAAGGCTTGGCGCTAGCCAAGTTTTCTTTATTTCTAGATAGTTAAATGGATTACACGTATCGACTTGCCATATACCTAAGTGACAGCCTTAGACGATAAGTCCTTGATTACCACTTGTGTCCATTCATAAATGGCTTCACTTATTCCTCATATTTTTTAAGTGGCATACCTACAAATTCTTTAAATGATCTGATTTGATTGTGCTTGAATTCAAAAACTATAGCAAGTTCATTGCGAAATGGTTGGTTGCTCAAAGTCCCTTCAGCTTGAAATACTACAATCCCAAAATGAGTATCATGAAGTTCAATCAAAGGAGTAAGCTTTACTTGCAAAACTTCCCGTTCAAAGCGAATCAGTTCATTAAAACGCTGTGCACCTATTTGTTTTTCTTTCCAACCATCGATTGGCAATGGAACGGAAAAGTGAAATTCCTCATCCACTAGCGTTAGAAAATGTGCAGTATCTCCTTCCTCAATTGCTGTACGGAAAGCCTGAAATGCTCGACTGCATAACGTTTCGTCTACATTTGTTTTGTCCATTTTATTCCCCATCGTTTGACTGTCTCCTCTCCCATATGACAAATTCATTATTCAAAATCATAAAGACAATTCAGCGGCTGTGACTTCTCCTCCGTTTGCTGATGTTCTAACCGGACATTATATTTGGTGCCCTATTATTGAGAGACCGCCTCGAAGGGTCCTAGAAGAGGCGTGTATCATCATGAGCTTTAAAGTATGTCATATTGTCTACATCGCATCGTATTATTAAATGGTTCGGGTTGAACGTCAAACAGCTCCTCAGGAATCGATTGAACCTGTTGAATAACCATTTGGCGAACAGACTTAGCCGTACTTAACAATGCATTTGACATAATAAAAACCTCCATTCATTTTTAAAAAAATTCAAATAACTGATTACAACGCAAGTATATCTAGCCCCCAAGAGTTTATCAATGCAGTGTTTCTTATCATTATGATAAGTTATAGTTATGAAAATAGTTGGAAGGGGAGTTTACATAGAATTAAGGCAGTTGGAATACTTCATGGTTATCTGCGAGGAACTTCATTTTTCAAGAGCAGCAGAGAAAATTATGGTTTCTCAACCTAATCTGATCCAGCAAATCAAGTTACTAGAAAGTGAATTGGGTGTCCCTCTCTTTAATCGTATCGGCAAACGGATACCATAACAGAAACGGAAATCTGTTATATGAACAGAGCAAGCATATTTTTTCACATTTGAAGCAAGCTCAGGAAAGCATTTCGGAACTGAAACAAATAAAAGGCTGATCTCTCACCATTGGGGTCCTACCGGGAGATGCTGAACTTATGTTAGGGTGAGAATTGTTTCATTATGAAGGAACACAGAATCTTTATATATGAGTTACATAACGTGAATAGGTTTTAATTCCACATTGGTCCAATAAAGAATGACGCGTTTTTAGATGAACGCGCCCTATAACGGAAGATCAATCAACACACTTTTACGGATAGCCGAAAACTAATTGCCGGGCAGTTGGATGCCGCGCCAGCCGCTTACATTGCATTGGCCATATTCATTATCACCCACAGCAACCACCGTGCCGTCCGATTTAAGGCCGAGAGTATGAGCACAACCCGCCGCAACCGCCACCATATCACGCCAGCCGCTTACATTGCATTGGTCATGTTTATTCAAACCCACAGCCGCCACCGTGCCGTCCGATTTAAGGCCGATGGTATGATTACTACCCGCCGCTATCGCCACGATACCGCGCCAGTCGCTTACATCGCATTGCTCATGCTTATTCAAACCCACAGCCGTCACCGTACCGTCCGATTTAAGCCCGACGGTATGAAGGTAACCCGCGGCTGCCGCCACTATGTCGCGCCAGCCGCTTACATTGCATTGGCCATACACATTATTACCCCCAATCGTCACCGTGCCGTCCGATTTAAGGCCGACGGTATGCCAGTCACCCGCCGCAACCGCCACCATATCACGCCAGCCGCTAACATTGCATTGACCTTCATTATTTCGGCCTACTGCTACCACCGTGCCATCCGATTTAAGCCCAATAGTACGACGCCAACCCGCCGCAACCGCTACAATATCGCGCCAGTCGTTTACATCGCATTCGTCATGCTTATTCCAACCCACAGCCGCCACAGTACTGTCAGATTTAAGCCCGATTGTATGAGCATTACCCGTGTTCGTCGCCATATGAACATTACCTGCCGCGACCGCCACCATATCGCGCCAGCCGCTTACATCACATTGGCCATAATTATTATCACCCACAGCCGTCACCGTACCGTCAGATTTAAGCCCAACGGTATGACGACGACCCGCCGCTATGGTATCTTTAGGCCACCGTTTCATCTTTAACGTCGCTTCTTTCGGTGAAATGTAATCCATGTATTACCTCCTTTTAACATAAATTATTCAACAATCTGGCCCTAGACATAAAAAAAGAGCGCGATCTTTATTCGATTAGCGCGCCCTATAGCGGAATATACAAATTATTCTCGCTCCTTTGGCCAAGAGCCTTGTTGTTTGCGAATTAATACAATTTGCCCTATATGGTATACGTTGTGCAAAATTTGACGAGCCAGACCCCCAACATGTTCCTCTTCCAGCTGACTGTCATTAACTTGTGCTAGTGATTTACGCAAATTTTCACAAATTAGGCGTGTTTCTGCCAAGGCTGCCTTCCATTTTTTAGAATCTGCTGGGTCCCCGATATCTCCAAATGTATTCTCTGCCAAGACTGCCTTCCATTTTTCAGAATCTGGTTCCCCGATATCTCCAAATGTAGCCTTGTTATTAAATGCCTTTTTTCTAGGCGTTGTGCCATTGATTTGTCTAACAAGTAGGGCGTTGTAATAATTTAGATGGTTCACAGTTTGCCAAATTGTATTCCCTCCTCCAGGGGGTTGCCAGCTTGCATCTGTGGAATTTAAATCCTCAAGAGCAGATTCTAAAGGTAAAAACCAGGTCTCAGTATCCCAACTAAAGTCATATTCCATGCGAAAAATATCCATCAGTTCTAGGTTCATTTGCTTTCTCCCCTCACCTCAAGTTATTAATATTCAGATATTGGGTATAGCTAAAACATTATCACAGGGGCCGGTTGGTTCTCAAAACAAGATAACGCACTTCCATCACTCCTTTATTTTTATTTTTTTTTTGATTGGTTTAATAATAAAACAACTCCCCTTACAAACCCAGTCAGTGAAGATGTTATTCAACAATCCCTGATAGCGGAAGACTGTGAATTGGTTTCAGTATAGAACTTTATTTTAAAGTAAACAACTTTATTTCCACGAATCACCCCCAAACAAATTCTTAAATAATTATTAAAAACGGAGAGAAAGATAGTGGTAGGATAGAGTTAGCATTTAAATTCAGACAGTTAGGATGTCCGTGATGAGTATAGAAACGACGATAACCGTCAAATCGAAATTCAGTAATAAATTTGCAGGTGGCTACCCACTGCTTTTTAAGGATGCGATTCTTAATCCCAATGATCTACAAGAAGAAGGAACGCTTATAAAGGTTGTCGATGATACAGGTCGCTTTTTAGGTAAAGGATATTATGGGGAACAGAACAAAGGCAGCGGTTGGATTTTAACGAGAAAAGAAGATGAAGCAATCGATCAAGGACTTTTTGATCGTAAAATTCAAGCTGCTCTTGACTTTCGCAAAGCCTTTTTCAATGATCCAAACACAACTGCGTTTCGTGTTTTTAACGGTGAAGGGGATGGCATTGGCGGTTTCACGATCGATTATTTTGATGGTTATTATTTGATTAATTGGTACAGTGAAGGCATTTATAAATTTAAAGATTATGTCTTGGAATCGTTGAAACAATTCGTGGAGTACAAGGCAATCTATCAGAAGAAGCGTTTTGATCAAAAGGGTCAATACATTGACGAGGATGACTTCGTAACAGGTGAACGCGGTGAATTTCCAATCTTAGTAAAAGAAAATGGAGTCAATTTTGCGGTATATTTGAATGATGGGGCAATGGTTGGAGTCTTTCTCGATCAAAGGGACGTTAGAGAAGCGATTCACGACCAGTACTCGGAAGGAAAGACGGTCCTTAATACATTTTCTTACACAGGAGCGTTTTCAGTCTTTGCTGCACTTGGTGGGGCTTCGAAAACGACTAGCATTGACCTCGCAAAGAGAAGCTTAAGTAAGACGATTGAACAGTTCAGCATAAATGAAATCGATTATGAAGCCCATGATATTCGTGTTATGGACGTGTTCAACTATTTCAAATATGCAAAACGAAACAACTTGAAGTTTGATATGGTCATCCTTGATCCACCAAGCTTTGCCCGTTCGAAAAAGCATCGTTTCAGTGTCGCAAAGGATTACAAGGATCTTATAAAAGAAGCCATTTCGATAACTGAAGACCAGGGTACGATTGTTGCTTCAACGAACTACGCTGGCTTCGACATGAGCAAGTTCAAGCAATTTATCGAGCAGGCGTTTAAAGAGATGAACGGATCGTATAAATTGATGGACGAGTACTCACTTCCAAAAGACTTTAAAACAATCAAGGCGTTTCCAGAAGGAGACTACCTAAAGGTTGCGATTATTAAAAAGATCAAAGGCTAGTTTAGAGTTGACTCAGCCACAAAGCTGAGTCAACTCAATACTCCTTAAGTAACTACTGATCATCCTTATCGGGCATGAAAATAGAGGGGTCTAGGTTGGTCGATTCTATAACAATCGCTGTCATTCCTGTATCTGTTCCTGACTCATGCCATTCTCCATCTTCCCAGAAAGCTACTTCTCCGGTTTTGATCTTAGTTTTCTCATCTTCTTCTCCTCGAACCCATCCTTCACCCGCCACAACAAGGAACAATTGATCTGAAACTGCTTTATGGTAACCTACAATGCCTTCAGCTTTGATGTGCATACACCCTATATGCGCGGGCTCATCAGCTGCTACAACCCGAGACATAATAAAGCTAGAATCGAATTGCGTAATGTGTTTACCTACCTCTTGATCAAATCTATAAATCTTCAATTATAGTCCCCCTTTTAAAAGCATACCTGTATATATTCTATGATGAGGGAGGAGACTCCTTGACCTTTTTACATTTTAAACAACTAAGTAAGAAAACAGGTTGGAAATTATTAATAAAATGAAACGACATATTTCCCGAGAAATTTACACAAGTTTTGATTTTTAGTAGAATTAATTAGTACTTTTTGTTGGCTGGTTAATTCTCATTGATTGCAATCGGCCATATGTCAGCGAACGCCATACCCATTCAAGGGGCCCGAACCGGAAATGCTTTAACCAAAAAACACTAAATACAACTTGCAGCCCATAAATGACTAGCGTCAAAAGTAATCCAGTCGTTATGCTTAGCTCATTATACAGTTCAAATCCGAGTATTATCACCAGGGTTATTACGGTTTGCGCTAAATAATTCGTCAAAGCCATTCTTCCGGTTGTTCCGATTGGGTCAAGCACTTTTCGCCAACGTCCGTTTTGTAGCAAAAGCACAAATGAGAATACATAAAACGATGTCAAAAAGGGACCACCTACGGTAAGGACAAATAGGCTTACAATATCGTGGTATGCTCCGTAATTGAGCGTATCCAGTTGAATTGCAGCAAGCCATATTGAAAATGGAATGGCTATTAATCCACTGATCATCCAAGTTAATCGAATGAAACGTTTGTGTTGGCTTGGGTTTGCAAGTATCCCTTTTTTCCCTATATAAAGTCCCAGTAGAAATAATCCGAGGATATGTGGGATTGAGTAAGGGATGTTTTCTAGAATAGGAACAACCTCATTTGTATACCTGTACGAGATTAATTCCATATATGTCTTGTGCTTATATATTTGAACGGCTTCCTCAACCTTTTCAGAACCTACAGACTGATTCCACTCATTTGACCGCTCAAGCAATGATTCGGGTAGGAGTAATGGGGATGCCATAAACACATAGAATAAAGAAATTAGTGCCAAAGCCCAGATGAGGACTGTTTTCGCTTTTCTTTTATAAAAGAATAATAGAAAGAATCCGGATATTGCGTACGTATGTAAAATATCCCCATACCAAAATAGGACTAAGTGCAATAGCCCAAATAGCAATAAGATCAACAAGCGAAGTCCAAATAATAGCTTCGGTCTTTCCGTGTTTTGCTCGGCACGCGTTAAAAAGATATAAAAACCGAGTCCAAATAGGAAAGAAAACATTGGATAAAATTTGGCTTGTACAAACAGGTCAAAAATAAGACGAACCCATTGATCGATTCCATCGTACTCTGGTGTTAATCCGTATAAGTCGTATTTTAAAGCCGGTGCAAAAAAGGCGGGCATGTTTACGAGGAAAATTCCGAGCAAAGCAAAGCCTCTGATAATATCTAGTGACTCTATTCGCTCGTTCGTTGTTATTGGAGCAAGCTTCATGCTAATCCCCCTCTTTGTCTATTCCTACCATTATACCTTATATTCCATTCTGTCGTGTTCTTGATGTTATAGTTAAATAGGCATAGTAAAAATGAATGACATCAGATGATTTATGGTACTTGTGATCCATTTTAGATTTTAAAACGTTTTCTTATTAATTCACAAGACGTGTTAAAGGAAAAGGGGAGGTTTGATGATTAATCGTATAAGGGTTTATTTCTTGTTGTTCATAGGAGTTTTTCTCGTAATTGCTCCTAGTAATACGTTTGCTCACACTTCACTTTCGAGCGCCACACCTTCCCCGAATAGTGAATTGACAGAAGCTCCGAATGAGATTGTGTTGGAATTTAGCAGCAATCTTGAAAATAGTCAGTATTACATTAAAATATACAACTCTAGCGGAAAGAAAATCGGAACGAATAAAGCAACACTAAGTGAAGACAGTAAAGTGTTATTGTTGGAAATCCCAGATTTAGAAGGCGGAACCTATTTTGTTGAGTATTATGTCATTTCCGCGGATGGACACCCGATTAGCGATAGATATGGATTCACGATAAAAGGAAACGGCCATGCAGATGGAAATGGCAAATCTGAATCAGGTCAATCCGGAGAAACTAGTGGCTCAGCGAACCAAGAGGATACGGCTAAAGATTCAGGTCGAGATCAATCGGATACGAATGAAAATGGTGGTTCAGAACAATCTGAGACAGCTAAAGGTTCTAACTTGAACCCATCGCCTGTTTCGGCAAGCTCTGAGCACCAGCATGGCGGTATGCTTTATTGGGCCATGCAAATGGTTTATTACCTTGTACTTCTAATCTTAACAGGATGGTTATTCTGGGGGAATGTATCAGACCTTTCTGCTATTAAACGGCGGTATACGAGCTGGTTAAAAAGGTTAAAAATGATTTTCCTATTTATGGCTGCTGGATATGGTTTTACTCGATTGTTACCCCTGCTTAGCGATATTAGCCTTTCAAACCTGACCGATCTTATATTGAATACAACGGTTGGTAACGCTTGGTTGTCCTCATTAATTCTAAGCATTCTCAGTTTTGTTATTTTACGGAAGAGAAAATGGATTGATGGTACATGGATCTTTCTCGTTTTAATCACAGAAGCATTTAGTGGCCATGCAGCTGCATTCCGTCCTTTGTGGTATAGTATTACATTTGACGTTATTCACTTAGCTGCAGCAGCTGTTTGGGTATCGGGATTGATTCTACTTTTCATCATTAAAAAAGAAAAAGGTACATTCTTAACTCCATTTACTAATCGGTTCTCGAACTATGCTTTTTTTAGTATTATTATTCTTTCCATCACCGGAAGTCTGTTGGCGCTTCGTTATTTATCTGATCTTAATGATTTGTTTACTACAGCCTGGGGAATGGTTTTACTTTTAAAAATCGCCCTCGTTTTCATAGTTGTCCTAACGGGATATTCTCTTCGTAAAGCAATAAAAAAGAAAAATGATGGGGCATTCAGTAAAAAGATTGAATGGGATTTTGCATTGATGTTCGCGATTATATTTCTAGTCGGAATGTTAACATCCTTTAGCCCTGTCCAGTAGATAGACAATTAGAAGGTTCAGAAATGAAAAAGGAAGATAAGTTACCAGTAAAATAAAAGCTTCTTGTTTATTTCGTCGAAAATTGTTATTATTGTGAACATTCACATCATCGCTTATACAACAAAGGAGGAAGTCGAGCTTTGCCTAAAAAATTCATAATTTTCATACTGATTGTTTTACCATTTTTTCAATTAGCCTTATTGCCCTTTGTCAATACCATTGAACCAAGGGTGTTTGGGTTACCGTTTCTTCATTTTTGGCTGATTTTATGGATTGTACTGACTCCCTTCTGCACATGGGGAATTTATCATCTTCAGAAATCACAGGGAGGTCTTGACTGATGCAAGGAAATTTCACAGCATTAATGATTACGGTTTTTATTGTTTTAAGCGTCGTTCTAATTGGATTTCTATCCGGTCGAGATAAAGCCGTACGTAGCTCCGTAGAAGAATGGTCCGTTGGTGGGAGACGATTTGGAGGACTCCTAGTTTGGTTTTTAATTGGTGCCGATTTGTATACCGCTTATACTTTTCTAGGGCTGACAAGTACGGCCTATCAAGCTGGCAGTATTGCTTTCTTCGCGATTCCTTATTCTATATTGGCGTATTTTATCGCTTATTTTTTCCTTCCAAAGCTTTGGAAAGTTGCAAATGAATTTAAGTTAACTACACTTGCAGATTATGTGAGACAGCGTTTTGACAGTAAGCTTCTTTCATCACTAATTGCGATTGTCGGAGTATTTATGCTCATTCCATATATTGATTTACAGTTAAGCGGAATTATGGATACGCTTCGAGTCGCCGGAACGGGATATATTAATGTTCAGGTCGTCGTTATTACTTCATTCCTGCTTGTCGCTCTGTTTACATTCTTCAGTGGGATCAAAGGCCCAACATATACAGCGATAATTAAAGACGTTCTTGTTTGGGCGATTATGTTGTTCATGATTGCTTCTCTACCAATGATCCATTTTGGCGGATGGGGAGGAATGATGGACAAAGTCGTAAATGAAGCACCTCAGTTATTAACGATCCCAACCTCTGGACCAAAAGGGATCATGTGGTTTATTACGTCATCAATTGTCTCTGCTTTGGCGTTATTCATGTGGGCACACGCTGCAACAGGCGTTTTTACAGCAAAGAGCGCTGATTCACTTCGATAGAACGCCATGTTTTTGCCCTTATATAATATTGTCTTAGTTCTTGTTGTTTTTCTAGGTTTTATCGCCTTTCTTGTTTTACCTGGCGACACAAACCCGCGCTTTGCCTTACTGAATCTGATTCAAACATCTTATGGCGGGGTTGCTCAAGGATTGGCTTATTCGACGATTGCCTTAGCTTCTTTGATTCCTTGTTCAATCATGGCGATTGGCGCATCTAATCTATTTGCCAACAATATTTATCGGGATTTAATCAATCCTAACGTTAATGGCACAAAATTAACACTTATTACACGAGGAATGGTATTTGTTGTCATCGGACTTGCACTGATTTTTGGACTCTTGTTCCCAACTGCACTAGTATCCTTACAGCTGCTTGGCGTTTCAGGGATGGTTCAAATATTCCCGGCGGTTGTCATAAGCCTGTTCTGGAAAAACCAAACTCGTGAAGCAACCATTATCGGCCTTATTGTAGGCTTGTTCACAACGTTTGCTGTTTACTCCACTGGTAACTCCTTTGGCATTTACGAAGGCTTTTGGGGATTGACAACAAACCTATTAACGATTGCCATCATAAATCCTTTGTTTGCGAAGAAAACGAAAGACGCTTCTAATCCAGTAATGGACTATTTATTCTCAAAAAACGGGGTCAATACAGGTGATATTAGGAAAGGGGCCTAAAGGTTTTCATAGTTTCCTAATTAGATCTTCCCACGTAAAGCACTAAAGAGGAAGATAAGTTAGCAGTAAAATAAATTTAAACTAAAGTGGAAGATGTGAAAATTCGCATCTTCCTTTTTTCGCAAGAAAGAAAGTATATAATGATTTTAAAGAAACTAAATAATCGATAGGTGAGGTAAACTGTATGTCTGAACAAGCTTATGTTAAAGTAGTTCGTGGAAATGAGTTTTATGCTTTGCTTCGTAAATATCAAATAATCATTGATGGTGAACAAGTTGGAGAAATTCCGAGAGCAAAAGAGATGGTATTTGATGTAAATCCAGGTGTGCATACGATTAGTAGTAAAATCGATTGGGTAGAAAGCGAAACAGTTGAGTTTGAACTAACTCATGGAGAAACCATTGCTTTTCGGTTTACTGGAAAAGGCTTAAATGCCTTCGTAACGTTAATCAGTTAATCAGTCGATAACGATGGAATAAAATAACCCCTTTGAAAAACTTGAGGGTATAAACTATAATAGTAAAAAACTTAAATAAGGCTAGTGATATTACAAATGGATAAAAAAGAAATAGAAGTATTACAAATACTAGAAAAAGATGCAAAAACAACTACTGAAATGATTGCAAAAATGGTTGATTTAACGATTGATGAAACAAGTAGTATTGTAAAAAGACTGGAAGAAAACAAAGTCATATTAGGGCATTCTACGCTTATTGATTGGAGTAAGGTGTCTGGAAATGACGGTGTAACTGCAATGATAGATGTAAAAGTAACGCCAATAAGAGGGGTTGGCTTTGATAAAGTGGCAGAACGAATTTACAGATTCCCTGAGGTGAAAGCTGTTTATTTAATGTCGGGTGCATATGATTTATCCGTGTCTATTGAGGGAAAAACAATGGCTGAAATCGGGCGCTTTATATCAGAGAAATTATCAACGCTAGACTCGGTCGTTTCAACGACTACCCACTTTATTTTAAAGAAATATAAGCACGATGGGGTTGTGTTTGATGAAGGGGAAGACGATAGAAGAATTGTGGTGACCCCATGAAACTAGGAGGAACACAATCTTATGAAACATACTTATCAGACACTGTTAAACAATTAAAACCTTCAGGTATACGACGTTTTTTTGATTTAGCTTCAAAAATGGAACATGTCATTTCACTTGGAGTAGGTGAACCAGACTTTGTTACACCTTGGAATGTGATTGAAGCAAGCTATCACTCATTAGAACGTGGTTATACGGCATATACGGCTAATGCTGGATTAATAGAATTACGAGTCGAAATTAAAAACTATTTAGAGAAGTTCTTTGATGTCGATTATGACGCGGAGGAAGAGATTTTAATTACTGTTGGAGCAAGTCAGGCGATTGACCTAGCTTTACGCGCTATTGTTAATCCTGGTGATGAAGTGATTATCGTCGAACCCAGCTTTGTTTCTTACGGGCCCTCTGTTTCCCTTGCAGGTGGAGTTCCTGTATCGATCAATACGCGTAGTGAAAATGAGTTCAAATTACAGCCTGATGAACTGGAAAAAAGTATAACATCAAAAACAAAAGCAATTATTTTATGCAATCCTAATAATCCTACTGGAACGGCCCTTACAAAGGTAGAATTAGAACAAATTGCACAACTCATAGATAAACATGATTTGGTTGTACTATCTGATGAAATTTACGCGGAATTGACTTATGACTATAATCCGACAAGCTTTTCCTCAATTGAGAAAATGCGTGAACGAACCATATTAATTTCTGGTTTTTCTAAAGCCTTTGCAATGACAGGTTGGCGCTTAGGCTTTGCGGTAGGACCTAAAGAAATCATTCGCAGTATGTTAAAGATTCACCAATACACAATGATGTGTGCGCCTACAATGGCCCAACACGGTGCGTTAGAGGCTTTAAGGAACGGGAGAGAAAGTATTAATCAAATGAAACAGAGCTACAGACAAAGGCGGAACTATATGGTGAAGTCTTTTAACGAAATCGGACTTTCTTGTGACCTGCCTGGAGGTGCATTTTATGTATTTCCTTCTATTAAAGAAACGGGCTTAACGTCTGAACAATTTGCCGAACAACTACTTGTTTCCGAGCAAGTTGCCGTTGTTCCTGGGAATGTATTTGGAGAAAGTGGAGAAGGACATATTCGTTGTTCCTATGCCGCTTCGATGGAAAAGTTACAAGAAGCAATGAATCGTATCGAAAAATTCATTAATAATCTCTGAGATTAACGACCCTTCCAATTTTTAACGAAATCACATATAATGGGTTTAGAACAACCTAAGGAGGTATCTAATTTAGAAATCATGAAGTCCTAACACTTATTTCGCTAAATTAATACGAAAAAGTGGCTCTGCCTGTAGTCAGAGTGATGGGATAAGTGTGCCTAAATTAGATCAACAAAAATTTTTCTGCTCGTATAAGTTTATTTGCCTGTTCCTTATGGTGAATGCTTTCACGTGTGGTTTATCCTTTCATCGTTAACACAGGCAGCGGCCTGTGTTTTTTTTACATTTAAACGGATGTTCAAAAAGTCCGGGAAACATTGCTTTCGAATTTCTTCGTTGCGTTGCCACTTTGGTCCTCACGTAGTAATTTATCTACGCTCCGGTCCTCGTGGCTACCGCGCCTTGAACTTCTCGGCTCTGTTTGTCCTCCTTTTTGAACGCAGAGTTAAACGGATGTTCAAAAGGTAACCAAGTTTCGGCTAGTTTTGAACATGTATTGTAATCGGTGGAGGGATTCTATGTTATTTTTAAAAGCTGAGAATATAGCCGTTGAAGTGAATGGGAATGTTCTGTTCGAAAATGCTTCAATCGAAGTCCGTGAAGGAGACCATATTGCCTTAATTGGTAAAAATGGAATCGGAAAAACAACCTTGATCAATTGCTTGATTGGAAACCAGCACATCACGAAGGGTAAAATTAAAAACCAACTTAAACCTCAAGAATGGGGATGGATGAAACAGGACGCTACCATACATGAACAGCTGACAACTCGAGAATTTGTCGAACTCGAGAACCCAATACTTTCTAGGCTTAAAGAACAACTTAAGAACGCTGAACGGATGCTAAGTGAAAGTCCAGATGATGAAAAGGCTATGGCTGTTTATAATAATTGTTTGCAACGTTATATGGATAGCAACGGTTTTGAGTGGGAGGCGGTTGTTGAAAAGCATCTTGGACAACTGGGAATTTCAGCAGAACTGTGGACAATTTCGTTCGAAAACTTAAGTGGTGGTCAAAAGACTAGAGCTAAATTGGCTCGGGCGATGCTTAATAATCCGAAAATACTTGTGTTAGATGAACCGACGAATCACCTTGATGTTGAATCGATGGAATGGTTAGCTGAATGGATTAATCAATTTAAGGGTGCGGTTTTGTTTATATCTCACGACCGGGCATTCATTGATCAAGTAGCGGGAACAACCTACGAGTTAACTGAAAACGGAACGACAAAATACGATGGAGGTTACTCGTCTTATCAATTGCAAAAGGAACATGATCAAAAGACACAACTCGCCCTGTATCAGAAGCAGGAATCTGAAAAAAAGAAGCTATTAGAATCGATATCGAGCTACAGGCAGTGGTTCAAAAAGGCCCATGATGCAGCAGGTGCGCGGGACCCTTTTGCTAAGAAAAAGGCGAATAAAAACATGACTCGCTTTAAGGCGAAAGAAATGGCTCTAGAACGTCTTGAAAATAATCGTGTTGATAAGCCAAAGGAGAGTCCAAAGCTTAATGTAGAATTAGAGGGTCACGGGTTTTCAAGTCGAATGATGGTAACGTTTTCGGATGTTTGTTTTTCTTTTTCAAAAGAACGACAACTGTTTGAATCCATCTCTTTTTCAATTGAGCGTGGAGATCGTATTGCAGTTGTTGGGCGCAATGGTTCTGGGAAAACAACGCTTTTAAACTTGATTACAGGCCAACTGATGCCGGATGAAGGTAAGGTTCTCCAGCATCCGAGGCTTCGGGTAGGGTATTTTATGCAGGAATTAGAAGGCCTTGACCCAACCTTGACAGTACTGGATCAAGTGTTAGAGCTACCAAGCATGACCCAGTCTGAGGCGAGAACGATCCTTGCCTGTTTCCTTTTTCGTGGTGATGCTGTTTATAAAAGGATTAGTGATTTAAGCATGGGTGAGCGATGTCGCGTCGCATTTGTGAAGCTTTACTTTTCAGAGGCAAATTTACTTGTACTTGATGAGCCGACCAACTATCTTGATATTGAAACGAGAGAGCGTATTGAAGATGCTTTGTCTTTGTATCCAGGTGCAGTTGTGACGGTATCTCATGACCCTTATATGCTCGGAAAAGTAGCAAATCGTGTGGTTGCACTCAGTGAAGGTGAATTTATCGATTACCGTGGATCGTACTCAGAATGGAAAAGTCATAGACAAATCCCAAATGATGAGCAACAGATTCAGAATGAACAAGAACGGCTTCAGCTGCAACTTGCGAACTTATTAACAGAAGAAATTTCTGATGATGTAGACATACAAGCTCGATACCAGGAGCGGATAAAAGACTTAAAGGCTCGAATAAGTGAACTTGAACAAACGTAGAACGTGATAGAATAGGTGGGGAACAAGAGTCGAGTACAATCATTGCTCGATTTTTGTTCCACGTTAAGAACGTATAAACATACTTTCTAGATATTAACGTACCCTTCTTCTAAAAAGAGTTGGACGAACTTTGCCTTTCGGTTTAGCGATACGATACGATTCAGGTTCTTTCTTTTTCCTTACTTCTGTTTTGAATGCCTTTAACAGTGCATATGACATGAAAAGAAGGACAATTCCGAGCGGAAAGGCACTAATGATGATGACGGACTGGAACCCTTGTAACCCGCCAGATGCCATAAGGACAGCAGCAGATGCTGATAAAATCAAACCAAGGATAACTTTTACAATATTCGGCGGGTCTAAGCTACCATAGGTTGTTTGCATTCCTAAAACGAATGTAGCGGAATCCGCAGATGTGACGAAAAAGGTTAAGATCAACATCAAGGTGATCACAATCATCACAATGGTGAGAGGGAGATGCTGATACACATAAAATAATGCCGTTTCAAGATTTTGTCCTGAAACATCTAGGCCTAAGTTGTACTCCATGAAGATTCCAGTTCCACCAAACACAGCGAACCATATTGCACACACAAGAGTTGGAATGATTAATACAGCAGTAATGAATTCTCTGACGGTCCTTCCTTTGGAAACCCGTGCAATGAAGGTTCCAACAAATGGCGCCCAAGCGATCCACCAAGCCCAGTAGAATATCGTCCAATTTTGAAGCCACGTTGCATTTTGTTCATTAAATGGTGCAAGGCGCATACCCATATACGCAAGATTTTGGACATATCCACCAAAAGTAGTAGTGAAGAGATCGAGAACAAATACGGTTGGAGCAATGATAATAAACAATATAAAGAGAACAACAGCAAGACCAAGATTCGCGTTGCTCAGCCATTTGATACCTCGTTTAATACCAGTAGCCGCAGAGGCAAGAAACAGTACCGTCACTAAGACTATGATGAGGAGCTGAATTGAAAAGTTGTTTGGAATACCGGTTAGAAAGCTGAGACCGCCGTTAATTTGTGCCGCTCCTAATCCTAATGAAGCGGAAACGCCAAATATGGTTGCAATAACAGCGATAACATCAATGATCTTTCCAATTAACCCCTTTGCTCGTTCCCCAAGAATCGGATAAAGAGTTGCACTCATAAGACCAGGGTACCCTTTTCTAAACTTATAGTAAGCGAGTGCTAATGCAACGATCGCATAAATAGCCCAAGCGTGAAAACCCCAGTGCAGGTATGTATACTGCAGAGCAAGCTTTGCGGATTGAATTGTTCCTCCTTCCCCATAAGGAGGGTTTGAAAAGTGAGAGATTGGTTCTGAAACACCAAAAAAGAGAAGACCAATTCCCATGCCTGCACTAAATAACATTGCAAACCATGTTGGACGGCTAAATTCAGGCTTATCTTCATCCTTACCCAATTTTATTTTTCCGTATCGACTAAAGATAAGAAAAAGCGCAAAGATCAGAAAAAAAGTAGCCGAGATCTGATAGAACCAACCAAATCTTTTCATAAAGAAGGCTTGAGTATTGCTCATGACCTCAATAAGGTTTTGAGGTGCTAGGGCGCCCCATATAACAAAACCAATCGATATTACGATGGAAATCCAAAATACGCTAGATACTTTTTTCATTGAATATCCCCCAAATGATTTGTTTTAGCTGAGACGTTAATCTATTCTAGACCTTCTTAGCTTGTAGGATGAATAACCGTTGCCAAAGCACTGCTTGAACCAGTCTAAGAAAAGCGGAAGCGCCCTGTTCAGGTGTGACAAGCGCTGGAGATTCTGTAGCACAACACGCTTTTTGTGTTTGTGGAAGAATCGAAGCGACCTCGAACACCTGGGCGCTGAAGCTAGACATTACATCCATGCCGCAAACTTTTATACTTTCTTTACTCTAAAAAAAAGGTTTAATCGAGATTCAGCTTCTTTAACGGGCGTTCCGCTGGTCCTTCAATCACATCTCCATCAAATGTATATCTTGAGCCATGACAAGGACAGTCCCACGTACGATCACCGGAGTTCCATTCACATTCACAGCCAAGATGGCTGCAAGTTGTATCAACAATATGAAGCTTTCCGCTCAAATCTTTGTAAGCACCAGCGCGTTTACCACTGACCTTCACTACGGACCCCTCATCTGTTTCCAACTCTTCAACCTTCTTAGGGGCCATTTCAATTTTTCCAGAGATTAAGTGACTGGCAACATCAGCGTTTTGGATTAAGAAGTTTTTTACACTCGGATCTGCAATAAATCTAGATGGGGTGTAAAGATCTTTGTACGCATTTTGTCTTCTCATGATCTGATCAGAAATGAGACGTGCAGCAACGGTGCTTGACGTCATTCCCCATTTTTTATAACCAGTAGCTACAAATATATTTTCCTCCTTCGAGCTGATTTCTCCGATATATGGGATTTTATCAAGTGTGACTAAGTCTTGAGTCGACCATCTATAAGGGAACGATTTAATCCCGAGTACGTTACCTCCCCATTCCTGTAATGCTTCGTAATGCCTCATTGTGTTGATTCCTTGTCCGGTTTTGTGACTTTCTCCCCCAATCAAAATCAATTTCCCACCTCTATACGGTGTTGATCGGAGTGAGCGCGTAGGATTATCGACACTTAAGTACATTCCTCCAGGGTATTGCTGGTCCGTTTCAACCCCAATTACGTAGGATCTTTCTGCATGCATTCTTGTAAAATAAAAGCTTAGCCTATCATAAAAAGGAAAGTGGGAACAGGAGACAACGAAATTGCATGTCACTCGAAACCCATCTCTTGTTATTACAATGGGTTTAGCACCGGTCTGGACATCAATTGCTGTTGTATTTTCGAAGATCAAACCGCCTGCAGCTGTAATTTCTTCAATCATTGGTAGTAAGTATTTAATTGGATGGAATTGAGCCTGGTCTTTCATGACAAGCGCAGATACAGCTCCGGCTTGGAATGGGATCGAGCTTTTTGTTTCTCCTTTAATGCCAAGCTTCTGATAGGCGTTCCATTCTTTTTCGAGTTTTGTTTTAGAAGCCTGGGTTGTTCCGTAAAGGAAAGCATCCTCTGTGCTAAAATCACAATCAATGCCCTTTTCATTTACGGTTTGTTGAATGAACTGGATTGCTTCTGTGTTGGAGTAGTAGTATTGTTTCGCTTTTTCAACACCGACATGTTGAATCAGTTCATCATAGATAAGGTCATGTTGAGCAGTGATTTTTGCAGTTGTATGTCCGGTTGTGCCGTTGAATATCTTTCCTGCATCTACGATAGCTACCTTTAACCCCTCTTTAGAAAGCAGATACGCAGTTGTAATCCCAGAGATACCGGCTCCGATAATCGCAACATCTACATTTTGATCTCCATTTAAAGAATCAAAGGATGGTAAGTTAACTCCGTCTCTCCAATAAGGCTCTGGATATTGTGGCATTCTATGTTGATCATTCATAATAATCCTCCTCATTTCACCTATCTATAGATAATTTTACCAAAAGAGTGATATTCATGTATGAAATGGAAAAGAAAAAGAGAAATAGGGGTACGGAAACGATTCGCGGATTTGAGGACCACATGTGAAAATATTTCCAACTTCTGCGTGACTGGCCTCTTTTATATTTCTCTGCCAATTTCCTGTACAAAGCAGATCTTCCGTCCAATTTTGTAGTAAAGATTTGTTAGGTACTTAGGTACTACGATTTTATTACGAATTTTCCCATATTAAATTTTCTCTTATTGAATATATAACCACTTGATTTTCAAGAATATGGAACTTTGGTTGAACAACCTAATGGACGTTTTTAACTAACTATATCGAAAAACAACATTATTTGTGTTTAAACGACATTATTTTTAATTATTAAGAAGAATTTGTTAGGGACAAAAAGATAGGTCATTTGCCTAATTGATATGTTTGGGTATTACTGTAAAAATTGCATTGTATCAAAATAAGAGGGAGAGTGAATGGTTTGAAAAAATTGTTATCTGGTTTTGTAACAATGCTAGTATTTGTTCTTGTTGCTTCTACCGCGTCAGCTTCAAGTGATACTGTTGTGAATACTAAAGCTGAATCAGAAAAAGTTTATACGATCGAATCGTTCTATTATTTAAATGTGGATGGAAAAGATGTGGATGCCAAGTCCAAAGTGAATACCCTATCAAACAATAACATTAAAGTAACCATGGTCCTGCCTAAACAGAATAAAAATGGTGATTGGTTGGCGTATGGATTTACGAGCATGGAAGATTTGCAGGCATTTATCGAAAAAGATAAACAGAGACTTCAAAATAACAACAAATTCAAGATCATGGGCTCCGGCACTTGCTGTACGGATTTCTATGAGTATAAAAATAAAGGCGGGCAGTACATCTATTGGAGAGACGGGTTTAAAAACTTGCCTTCCAGCTGGAATGACAGAATTTCCTCTTTAAGTACGGCGTCACCTTCTGCAAGCTATTCGACGACGCTTTGGCAGCATACTTCCTATCAAGGGTATGGCAGAGGAGTCTTATTCAGACACTCCGATTGGTATGGTAAAACTGCCAATATGGCTTCGGATTGGAACAACGTGGCTTCGGCGATCGATATCAATTATTAATGGGAGTTTGTCAATGACCGGGTGAAGGACTTTCAAAATTACTATTCTCTCATCCATTTAGAAGGAATGGGAGAATAGTGATTTTTATTGTAAAAAGGGTAGAGAAATTTAATATATGAACAACATGAAACATACCATAAAAGTCACCAACAAGATTTGTGGCAATCTCAACATTTGCACTTCTTACTATTTGAAAAGCGAAATGATCTACTCCAGAGTGGAACGCTCTAGCGAACAAACCTACGATTACCAATAAGCCTCCCCACAACCCTAAACGTGGCTTCTGTACGCTAATTAACTGAACAAGCGTTAGAACAGCTGGAAATAATAAAATAATTCCGATTAAAAAAAGGCTATATGATGTGAGCATCAGATTTGGATGTGTGATATAAGCTGCTAACTGGTCAGTGAAAAAGAAATTAAATTGTATTCGAAGCAAAGCAGATATAACTAACAGGATAGGGGCTATTATTAAAGAAATACCACCTAACCATCGAGATTCTTGAAACCTAATTCCTTACAAAAATCAATAGCTGTTTGCACCAACTGCTGTCCATAACCAGCACCCCTTACATTGGGTTCAACAAGAAATAGCCTCAAACTAAGCAGTACCCTCATTAACTTTCTTAAAACTTATAGACCCACTTTGTTTTCCTTCTATTTCTAAAATCCAAATGTTTTTCTTATTATTAGACCTTTTTATAAAACCTTTTACACTATCTGCAATAAAATCTCGGAAAGATAAATCGTAATTAAACTCCCTATCGTAGAGCTCATAGTGTAAGTTAATAATGTTTGAGAAAAATGAAATAAATTAAAGAACATTAAACAACTGTTTTTTGAACACCGTTCCTTTTGCGAACGGTGTTATGTATGTTTGGAGTATTAATATTAAACAACTTTATTGTAAGTGAACACGAATCTCGCTCAGCGTTGGGAAATTCGGACTTTATGTTCCAAATATTGTCTTAATGTATTTATTCGTTAAAATGTTGGCGGTACCTCTTGTACAAGTTTCAAATAAAACAACCAAGCTAAAAATGAAGCAATCAATATTAAGTAAATTAAAGAAGATAAGTATGTAAAGGAAGAGGGAAGTTTCGTACCCCAAATACGGTTAAGAACATTTCTCTTTTAATTGTCCTTGTTAAGTTTATTATATACAAGGAATCCGAGTATGGCAGAAGTGTGAATTTTTTGATGATTTTACTTGTTTTTGGAAAAAACTGACCCTTGTCTGTTGACCGTATTTAGCTGTGCATTTATATTTTAGAAGGACTGACTAATTGGTCAATGATACAAAAAGTAAGAAGTAAAACTAGCTTAATTAATAGGGGGTAAGCTTGTATGAACGGAATCATTAACTTTTCATTAAAGAATAAATTTGCAGTATGGTTACTAACGATAATTATTACCATTGCTGGTATCTATTCTGGTATGAATATGAAGCTTGAAACGATACCAAGTATTACGACACCAATTGTAACTGTATCAACAATTTATCCTGGAGCAACGCCTGAGGAGGTTACGGAAAATGTAACCAAACCGATTGAGCAACAGGTTCAGAATTTAAATGGGGTAAGTGTTATTAACTCTACTTCCTATCACGACACTTGAGGATCTTCAGTCTCTCGAAATTCCTGCTATTCCATCCGCTGGAGGTGGAGCCCAGCCAAGTACACCTTCACAAGGCGGTAAAGGCACAACTCCTCCTACAGGTGACGGTGCAAATCAAGTGCAAGCACAACAAAGCCCTAGTATCCCAACAGTCCAGCTTAAAGAGATTGCAAACATTGAATTGGTCGGGAAAGCGGAATCAATTTCCCGCACAAACGGTAAGGAAGCGATCGGACTTAAAATTGTAAAAGGAGCGGACGCAAATACGGTTGATGTCGTCAATGCCGTTAAAGAACAAGTTAAAGAGTTTGAATCGGATGAAAAAGGACTAGAAGTTATTTCAACCTTTGACCAAGGAAGGCCAATTGAGGACTCGGTCAATACGATGTTAAGCAAAGCCTTATTTGGGGCACTCTTTGCTGTAATTATCATTCTCTTGTTTTTACGAAACATACGAACGACATTAATATCAGTAATCTCAATACCGTTATCTTTATTAATTGCAGTCCTATTATTGAATCAGATGGAGATAACACTGAACATAATGACGTTAGGTGCAATGACTGTTGCAATCGGACGAGTCGTTGATGATTCCATTGTCGTTGTTGAAAATATTTATCGACGGATGTCACTCACAGGTGAAAAGCTTAAAGGTATGGCGTTGATCAGGGAAGCGACGAAGGAAATGTTCAAGCCAATCCTGTCATCGACGATTGTTACGATTGCTGTATTTTTACCGCTAGGGCTTGTTGAAGGAATGGTTGGGGAATTGTTCTTACCGTTTGCATTGACGATTGTCTTTGCCTTGCTGGCGTCCCTACTCGTTGCGGTTACGATTGTTCCAATGATGGCACACGGAATGTTCAATAAAGGAACGAAACTTAAACACCAGCATGATGAAGAACGACCTGGAAAGCTTGCCTCAGGTTATAAACGCATTCTTGGTTGGACGCTCAATCATAAAATCATTACTTCGATCTTAGCAATTGCGATGTTTGGAGGTAGTTTAGCACTTATTCCTATCGTTGGGGTCAGCTTCTTACCTCCACAGGAAGAAAAGATGATCATTGTGACGTACAATCCAGCTCCTGGACAAACACAAGAAGATGTAGAGAAACAAGCTGAAAAAGCGGAGGATTACTTTCTTGGTCGTGAAGGGGTTCAAACTGTTCAGCTATCGGTTGGGGGAGAGAACCCAATGAGTCCTGGCAGTTCCAATCAAGCATTATTCTTTGTCGAGTATGATGATGAAACTGAAAACTTTAGCAAAGAAAAAGAACAAGTGATTACGGACATTAAAGAATTGTCATCAAAAGGTGAGTGGTCCACTCAGGATTTCTCATCTAGTGGGACGGGTAATGAAATAAAGTTATTCGCATACGGGAAAAGCCTTGAAGAGTTAAAGCCTGTCGTGTCTGAATTAAAGAGTAAGATGGAAGAAGGCGACACATTCAAAAAGGTAGACTCAAGTATCTCAGAAACATATGAAGAATATACATTGGTCGTTAACCATGACAAGCTTAGTGAGCTCGGATTAACCGCTAGTCAAATCGGAATGGCACTAAGCCCCCATCGACAGCAGCCAGCCTTAACAACGATTAAAAAGGATGGGGAAAAAGTCAATGTATATGTAGGTATTGATGAAGATACGTATAACAACATTGATGACTTGATTGAACAGACCATCCAAACGCCACTTGGATCAGAAGTTGCGATCAAGGATCTAGTTGATTTGGAGGAAGGTGACACATCCAATACTGTAACCCGGCGTGATGGGCGCATCTATGTAGAAGTGAGTGGTGTACCTACTTCTGACAATGTAGCAGAAGCATCCGCTAGTCTGAAAAAGAAAATCGAAGAGATTGATTTACCTGCAGGTGTAGAAGTGAACATGGGTGGAGTAACAGAAGACATTCAGGAATCATTTACCCAGTTGGGCTTAGCGATGCTTGCGGCGATTGCAATCGTCTACCTTGTTCTCGTTGTGACTTTTGGCGGGGCACTTGCACCATTTGCGGTCTTGTTCTCCTTACCGTTTAGTGTAATTGGTGGACTCCTTGGTCTACTTGTGGCTGGTGAAACGTTAAGTATTTCTGCGATGATCGGAGCGTTAATGCTGATTGGGATTGTTGTCACGAACGCAATTGTATTAATCGATAGGGTTATCCATAAGGAAGAGGAAGGTTTAACTACAAGAGATGCGCTATTAGAAGCGGCAGCTACTCGTTTACGCCCGATCCTGATGACAGCACTTGCGACCATTGGGGCGTTATTGCCATTAGCTTTCGGGCTTGAGGGAAGTGGATTTATCTCGAAAGGTCTCGGCGTAACCGTAATTGGTGGTTTAACAAGCTCTACATTATTAACATTAATCATTGTTCCACTTGTATATGAATTGTTAAGTAAATTTCGTCGTAAAAAGAAAGCGGATTAATACTTTTAATTGACAAGCACCTAGGATGCTGATAGCGTTGAGTCATATAATTTGTCAGCGGTTTTTATTATAAACTCTTATAAAATTACAAATACTTTTATTAGATGGTTATTACTCTATTTGGTTGCAAGGTGGGCAAGGAATCATTTGTTGCACCGCATAACCATACGGATTAACAGGACAACAGAGGGGATGATTCTCAACATGAAAGATCTTCATTCATTTGGTTGGTACGCTGCGCGAATTGCTCCACATATGCCAAAGAAGGCGTTTAAACCGGTACCTGCTCGACTTCTAGGCGGGTTAGCATATTTGCTCATCATCATCGCTAGTTTTTTCACCGTTATTTTCTTTGACTTAAATATTTGGTTAAACCTTGTCATTAGTATTGTCCTCGGTTCAAGTTTTGCTGGGATGGGTTTCTTAGGACATGAAATATTGCACGGAACTGTTGTAAGGAAGCCATGGTTGCGCGATCTACTTGGAGCTATCGCGTTTTGGCCATTAACGACTGGTCCGAAGCTGTGGAGGAAGTGGCATAACATGAACCATCACATTCATACACAGGATGAGGAAAATGACCCAGATGCATGGCCGACTTTGGAAAAATTTAAGAAAAGTCGATTTTTGAAATGGATCTACCGGATTCCGTTTTTTATACGCTCTATAGCGGAATTTGCGTTCTTAGCAGTAACGTTTACGCTGCACTCTATCCACATGTTCTGGCAATATATTAAGGACTTTAATCCGAAAAAGCGTCCAGCAGTCTGGCTTGAAGCAATATTACCATGGGCGACTTGGCTTGGATTACTTGCGTGGATCGGCTTTGAAAAGTGGTTCTTTGCATTTTTACTGCCATTGTTGATTGCGAATTTTATCGTGATGTGCTATATTTCGACAAACCATCGATTAAACCCGATTGTTCCCGTGAATGACCCGCTTGCGAACAGTTTGTCGGTCGTTACTCCAAAATGGGTTGATGTCTTACATTTCAACTTTTCTTACCATACTGAACACCATTTGTTTCCGGGAATGAACCCAAAATATTATCCAATGGTGAAAAAGCACATTAAACAAATGTGGCCGGATCGTTATCATGAGATGGGATTTGGACGAGCACTCATAGCTCTATTCAAAACACCTCGTGTCTATTACGAGAATACAGAGCTAGGTGATCCATATCACGGTAATGTGTTCGGTTCACTTGGGAATGGACTAGACCCGAATAATATCAAGGCGAGAGTATTGAAGGGTGACCAGAAACAACAATAGAAAGATTAGAAGCTGGCTCATGCTGATTGTAGCATGGGTCAGCTTTTTTTTGCATAGAGGGAAAGTTAAGTTGTTGCAAAGATGTAATGGCTAACTCCAACCCCCTTGGATCACTTTAGTCCTATTCGGCGGCGACCACATCCTCCTGTTTGTCTTCCAGGGACCTCGGAGCTACCCAGAACGTTTTTGCTTTTCTTATAGTTCAAATTTATAAGTTGAACTGGATTTAGGTGTTATCTTTTTGAGATGTATAGTGGGTATTAGATTAAGTAATGGACTATTAAGAGGAATAAATCGAAGGAACGGCAACTTAACGGATGTAAAGTTGATCCGTTACAATCCATTTAATGGGAAAGTCGAATAACGATTGAGTTGAGATGCTTTTTTGGGGGATTTAATAAGCATTAACCTCCACCCCACACATTAAATCAAGCAGGGAATGTGTTTTATCAACCACGAATTGTGTTAAATCGATCACGGATGGTGTTATATCGACCACGAATCCAATATTTCGACCACAGATTGAATTATATCGACCACGCATAGTAAAATGGTCCCGATTTCATTTCCCCCTGATGAAAAAATTTTAAACTCCTTATGTACAAGAAAACGAACGGATCTTCATATGTTTGGACCGGGCTTCCTTAGGGGCCTTACAGTGACCTTCGGGGCTGAGCAGGGCGTTTACGCTTTTCTTACACGTTAAGAAAGTATAAAATACTTTCTATAGTATAAGCGCAACTAAGGGATCGCCTGCGCTAAAGCTTGGCGCCTAGCCAAGTTTTCTTTACAGGATAAATAAGTGTTTTTGTTGTAATCTAATATAAGGATGTATATAGTTTAGGGTAACTAAAAACCCATCAAAAGGAGAAATACATGTACGAATCAACTCTATTTACCATTATGTTAATAATTGTACTAGGTATAGGTTCTCAATGGCTGTCATGGCGTTTTGGGATGCCGGCTATTGTTATTATGACCGTTTCAGGTTTAGTCGCTGGTCCGTTTTTAGGGTTAATTAATCCTGCTGAAGACTTTGGGAACCTTTTTAATACAGTAATTACAGCTGCTGTTGCCATCATCTTATTTGAGGGCAGCTTAAACCTTGATTATCGAGAAATAAAAGGGTTAGGTCGTCCTATCTTTCGAATTGTAACAATCGGTGCACTGATTGCTTGGGTTCTCGGCTCGTTGGCAGCGCATTATTTGGCTGGTCTTTCATGGGCTGTAGCATCTGTCATTGGCGGATTGTTTATCGTTACGGGCCCAACTGTAATCTTACCCCTGTTAAGGCAAGCTAAGCTTAAACCTAGACCTGCTGCGATTTTAAAATGGGAAGGAATTATCGTTGATCCTTTAGGTGCATTACTTGCGGTCTTTACTTTTGAAATTATCAAATTTTTACTACTCGAAGATGTGACTGCGATTGCTTTGTTGTTATTCTTTGCTGCATCGATCTTTGCCGGATTTTTAGGATGGGCATTTGGTCGTATCGCAGGCTGGATGATGGAAAAGGGGCATGTACCTGAGTTTCTGAAATCTCCTATTGTATTTGCGTTCGTTCTTGCTTGCTTTACCTTGTCTGATGGATTGATGCACGAAACCGGACTTCTTGCGGTTACGGCGATGGGGATTACAATGGCTAACTTACACATTTCCTCAATCGATGACATGCGCCACTTTAAGGAAACCATGTCTGTCATGCTTATTTCTACCGTATTCGTAATGCTAACGGCATCTCTCTCGATGGAAACATTATTGGAGATTTTTAATTGGAGAATTATAAGCTATGTCCTATTCATGATGTTCCTCGTCCGTCCGATATCTATTTTTTTATCGACAGTCAGAACAGATCTCTCCTTGCAGGAAAAAACACTGTTAGGTTGGATTGCACCCCGTGGAATCGTTGCATTGACGGTTTCAGGTTATTTTGCTAACTCACTACTTGAGGCTGGATTTGAGGACGCTACGATTCTAACCTCCTTAACGCTTGGGCTCGTCTTTGCAACTGTATGTGCTCATGGGTTCTCAATCCGTGGATTTGCAAGTAAGCTCGGATTAGCGGTAGATGACGAGCCTGGAGTGCTTCTTGTTGGGGGTAGCGTCTTTAGTGCGAAATTTGCAGAAGTGTTAAAGGAAATGAAAATACCTGTACTGATTACCGATTCTTCTTGGGATCGACTCGTAGCAGCAAGAAATCTTGGCGTACCCCATTACCGAGGTGAAATTTTATCGGATCAAACGGACTTTCAAATCGACCTTACACCATATGAATATTTAATTGCGTCTACGGATATTGATTCTTATAACGCACTCGTGTGTAAAACATTCATCCCGTCGTTCGGGCGGACGAATATTTTCCAGTTAAGCCTGCATAATTCGCATGGAGATAACTTAATAGCACTTAAACCGACTGTTGGAGGGAATATCATCTTCCACGATGGTGCAACATGGGAAGTTCTCAACAAGAAAGTCGAAAGTGGGTATGTGTTCCGGAGAACGACGATTACTGAACAATACCCGTACGATCAATATGTAGAAGAACGAGCTTCTGATGCTGAACTACTTTTTGTTTATCGTGCATCTGGAAAATTAGAGTTCTACACTGAAGAGAATGAACTCCGCGGAGATATAGGCGATGTTATCGTGAGTCTCGGACCTCCGAATAAAGGGCAGGATCGTTTTCAAGAAAAATATAAAAGCTTATCGAGCTCAAGTTTAAAAAGTAATGGAAAAGTATATTAAAGCTAATTAAAAAAGACTGATTTATATGAGGGGTCCATCTCCTCCATTGATTTGGAGGAGATGGACCTTTTTCACACGTTAAGAAAGTATAAAAAATACTTTCTATAGTATAAGCGCAACTAAGGCGATCGCCTGCGCTAAGGCTTGGCGTTAGCCAAGTTTTCTTTATATGCTTTCGGTTTCTTTATGTATGGAAAAGGCAACCTCACGGGTGAATTAGTTTCCATTCATTTGAACATTGTATGACGAAGTTGTTGCGAAATTATGAGCAAACGGTGATCATCCGTTGACACTTGTTCTTTTGTGGTTTCAAAAGGTTTGTTCTTTGATAGGATATGGGTAAAAGAGTTTAAGTAGCAGCTAGTATGACAAAAATGCTCAATACTAAAACTAATTACACAATACAATTCAAAAATGAAAAGAGAGGAGTGTTGTGCCCAGTGAAACACAGGAAACAGCACTTGATGAAATGGCTGAGTTTGTTACCACTTGGCTTGATATTATTCTTAAGCGGCTGCAGTGAACTGACCGTGCTCGATCCGAAAGGCCCAGTCGCCCAAAATCAGAAAGATCTAATTATGTTCTCTATCATTTTCATGCTGTTGATTGTTATCGTTGTATTTGTCTTATTTACTTACATGGTGGTCAAATACAGGGACCGTCCTGGACGGGGTAACAAAGATTATGATCCTAGTCTTCATGGCAACACTCGTCTTGAAATTCTTTGGACTATTATTCCACTCATCATTATCGTTATTTTGTCGGTACCGAATGTACAGACTCTTTACGAGTTGGAAAAACCTCCGGAATCGACGAGTAATAAGGATCCGCTCGTTATTTATGCGACATCGGCTGACTGGAAATGGTTCTTTAGCTACCCTGAGCAAGACATTGAAACCGTAAATTATTTGCACATCCCGACGGACCGTGCTATTGAATTTCGAATGTCTTCGGCTGATTCAATGCAGGCGCTTTGGATTCCGGCACTTGGTGGTCAAAAGTACACCATGGCGGGTATGGAGACCAAACTTTATCTTCAGGCTGATGAACCTGGAATGTATAAGGGTCGTAATTCCAACTTCAATGGGGAAGGCTTTACGGAGCAAACATTTGAAGTGCATGCTGAAAGTGAAGAAGCATTCTCTGATTGGGTTAATGAATCACAAAATGAAGCGCCGGACTTAACTCAAGATAAATATGATGAGCTGTTAAAACCTGGACTGCTTAATGAGATGACGTTCTCGTCAACGCACTTGCAATGGGTGAATCATGGGACGATGGCGGATAAAGATTATGCGATCAAACGACATAGAGAGGCATACAAAGAGTTATTACATTTAGAAAATGGTAAAGAAGATGGCAACAATGAACATTGATCGAAGAAAGCAGGTGAAAAGGCATGCAACTAGATGAATTTTTTGTCACAGGCGAACCGCTTATTTACGGAGCGATGGTCTCGATCGCGCTCGTGACCGCAGCTATTATCTTTATTTTAACCTATTTTAAAAAATGGGGCTGGTTGTGGCGCGAATGGTTGACGACTGTTGACCATAAAAAAATAGGTATCATGTATATCATCAGTGCTCTGGCTATGTTGTTCCGAGGTGGTATGGATGCTCTGATGATGCGGATACAATTAGCATTTCCTGGCATGAATTTCCTTAATGCACAACATTATGATGAAGTTTTCACAACACACGGTACAGTTATGATTATCTTTATGGCGATGCCATTCTTGATCGGTTTAATGAATATTGTGGTACCGTTACAAATTGGCGCACGGGATGTTGCTTTTCCGTATTTGAATGCTGTCAGTTTCTGGTCTTTCTTCTTCGGAGCGATGTTATTCAACATTTCCTTTGTTATCGGAGGTTCACCGGATGCCGGCTGGACAAGTTACACTCCTCTCGCAGGTGCAGCGATGAGCCCTGGACCTGGGCAAAATTTTTATTTACTTGGGTTACAACTTTCAGGGATAGGGACCTTGGCCACGGGCATTAACTTCATGGTTACAATACTTAAGATGCGTGCACCAGGTATGAAAATGTTTCAGATGCCGATTTTCAGTTGGTCAACACTTGTAACGTCATTCATCATCGTTTTCGCTTTTCCAATTTTAACGGTTGCCTTGGCATTGATGACGATTGACAGGATTTTCGGTTCACAGTTCTTTACGCTGACAGGTGAAGGAATGCCAATGATGTGGACGAATTTATTCTGGATGTGGGGTCACCCGGAAGTTTACATCGTAGTTTTACCGGCTTTCGGTATTTTTTCGGAAATCATATCAACATTTGCACGCAAGCAGTTGTTCGGTTACAAGGCTATGGTATGGTCGATGATTGTTATTGCCGGCCTAAGCTTTCTCGTATGGGTCCATCACTTCTTTACGATGGGTATGGGGGCATTCGTAAATTCCGTATTCTCCATATCGACAATGCTGATTGCCGTACCGACAGGGGTTAAAATATTTAACTGGCTAGGGACCTTATACAAAGGACGTATACAATTGACGACGCCGATGTTATGGTCGCTTGCGTTCATCCCGAGTTTTGTGATCGGCGGGGTAACCGGTGTCATGTTAGGAATGGCCGCAACGGACTATCAGTATCACAATTCGTATTTCTTGGTCGCTCACTTTCATTACGTCTTGATTGCCGGTACAGTATTTGCTTGTTTTGCTGGCCTAGTGTATTGGTATCCGAAAATGTTCGGGCACAAACTCAATGAAAGAATCGGTAAGTGGAGCCTTTGGTTTTTTGTGATCGGCTTCCATGTGTGCTTCTTCCCGCAATATTTTGTGGGCTTAGATGGTATGCCGCGGAGGGTGTTTACGATTATCCCAGAATGGATGCCGCTCAATGTCATTTCGACAGTCGGAGCATTTGGAATGGGAATGGGATTTGCGATCTTTGTGTATAACATCTACTACAGCTTGCGATACAATGAACGAGAAAAAAGCGGAGACTCTTGGGATGGGCGTACGCTCGAGTGGGCCACACCAACACCAGTACCGTTTTACAACTTTGCAACCGTTCCTCATGTTGAAGGGCTTGATGCTTATCTAATTATGAAGGAAAAAGGGCAAACCACCTTCGATGAAGCGAATTTAAAACCGATTCATATGCCAAGTAATACAGGCCAGCCATTCATTATGATGTCCATCATGTTTGTGGCCAGTTTCGGTCTCGTCTTTGAATGGTTGTGGATGGCTATTGCTGGTCTTATCGGGGTTATTGTGATGATGGCTTTCCGTTCGTTCGACTATAATGACGGTTTTTATGTTAAAGTTGATGAAATTAAGCGTACAGAGCGCTCAGCGAGGGGGCTATGATATGAGTGCACATGAACTGAAATCCGGTCCATTGGAATATCGTAGTTCACAAGGGCGGATGAACATTCTCGGCTTCTGGATTTTTCTCGCCGCGGAGATTGTACTTTTTTCAACCCTATTCGCCACTTACGCTGTATTATTCGGCCGGACAGCTAATGCACCGACACCGGGCGAACTATTTGAACCGAGTACCGTGCTCGTGATGACATTTCTCTTACTCATAAGTAGCTTTACATGCGGTATCGCGGTTCACGAAATGCGCCGAGGTTCTGTTAAAGGGCTCATAACCTGGTTGATTATTACATTAGTCTTGGGCCTCGGTTTCCTTGGTTTTGAAATATACGAGTTTATTCATTATACACATGAAGGGGTTACATTACAGTCAAGTGCATACTGGTCTAGCTTCTTTATATTGACAGGTACTCACGGCTTGCATGTGACGCTAGGGATCGGCTGGGCAATTCTCTTGTTGATCCAACTTGCAAAACGGGGCTTAACACCTGTGACAAGCAGAAAAGTCTTTATTATTAGTTTGTATTGGCACTTTCTGGACGTTATCTGGATTTTCATCTTTACAAGCGTCTATTTGATCGGGATGGTGGTTTAAGATGGCAGGACATACAGGACGTTTTCCAGTCAAACATGTTATTGGTTTCATCTTATCGATTGCCTTGACGTTGTTGGCCCTCTGGGCAGCCCTAGGTTCTGATTTACCTACGGTTTGGATTATTGTATCTATTATGGCTTTGGCGATCATCCAAGCTGGTATCCAGTTATTCATGTTCATGCATATGATTGAATCCGAAAGCCATAACGGTCATGTACCCTGGAACATGATCTTTCATGGTTTAGTATTAGCGGCTATCGTCGTCGCAGGATCCCTGTTTACGATGTACTCTGGTCATGGATCTGGAGGAGATCATGATGGCGATATGAAGCATGAACAACAACAGGAACAACATGAAGGACACACTGAACACTAGCAAACAGGGATGGTGATATGATATGGTACAAAATAAGAATTTTAACAATGGACATGGAAAAGGATACAGCGGTTTTTCATGGAAGCATGTGGTTGGGTTTGTTTTGTCGATTATATTGACGGCTTTCTCGCTTTGGACTGCAAATAATACTGGGTATTCGATTAAAATAGTTCTTTACGCCATATCAGTATTTGCTTTCTTGCAGGCTATACTTCAGTTATTTTATATAAGTGCGAGTCAGAGAACCTGAAATCACTAAGAAAAGCATACTTCTTAACGTGAAAAAAAAGCTCCTTTTTCAAATTGGAAAAGGAGCTTTTTGTATGTTCTACGTTAAGAAAGTATAAAAATACTTTCTATAGTATAAGCGCAACTAAGGCGATCGCCAGCGCTAAGGCTTGGCGCTAGCCAAGTTTTCTTTATTATTGATAACTTTTCTTATGCTCTGAAGGCGATTCGACCATGTGTATAATCATCATAATCCACGCCACAAAAGAAACGACAAGGCCGACATAGAACGTGCTCCATAATAAAGTCAGCGGTGCTGGTGCCACGCTAAACACTGCTTGGAAAAAGTAAAGCCACATCCCTACAAGAAGGACTGTTTGAACCAAAGCAAACCCTGTTTTTTTCAAATGCATAAATACGAATGGAGTAACGGTAGCTGTTAACATGAACATAAGTATGATACTCATCGAATACATCTCCTTATTAAGAGGATGTTCAAAAGTTGATCCTCCTTTTGAACACGTATGATAAAGACACTTCGAAATTTACTTGTAAGCGTAATCATATTCTTATCATTTATTGTAACAAATTATCCATAGAAATGTCACGGAAAGTTCATGATTTTATATGCCCGATTTCAAAAAACAAAACATCTCTTCTCCATGGGGCTTGAGCATGATCTTAAGAATCAAATAAAATTATCTGGGCATGTATTGTTAGATTAGTGGATTTTACGATTTATCTTTGTTTTTTGAAACATGTGTAAAGTTATCCGCCTAATCAAGCAATTCTTTCAACACAACTGCATGGTTGTGTTCCTCATCTTTTGCCCCGTAAAGCAATACGAGCTTTCCATTTTTCGCAAGCCCCTTCAACTTCTTAAGCGCTTTAGATTGATCTTCATCATTATCCAGCTCTTTTTTATACTGTTTCTTAAACGATTCAAATTTTTCAGGATCATGGTCGAACCATTTTCTTAAGTCAGAGCTCGGTGCTACCTCTTTAAACCATTCATCTAGATTGGCATCTTCCTTCGATACACCTCGGGGCCAAACGCGGTCAACAAGAATTCGTTTTCCGCTTTTTTCACCCTTAGAATCATAAATTCGCTTGAGTTCAATACTCATTTGAAAACCCTCCGATCCATTAATGTCTCACCTACTTTTATTATTCCTTTTGAGGGTGGATTTGAAACTGTTAACATTTCAATAGGCATTCACCCAAACCAAGCTATGTGCATATGGTAATGAAGGCAGGCCAATTTAGTGAAATTTACCGTGGAGGGAGTGCTTCATTTGGCTGGAAAAATAAAAAACTATTATGCAGGTGGTAATACGGCAAAAGGATTTTATAGTTTATATGAGAACAATCTGGTTGGGTTAAATCGACTCTTTATTTTAAAAGGCGGTCCTGGAACTGGAAAATCAACTTTGATGAAGGAAATCGGGAACGCTTGGAACGAAAAGGGCTTTGATATTGAATACTTGCATTGTTCTTCGGATAATCACTCAATCGATGGGGTTATCATACCAGTTTTAAAAGTTGGTATTGTTGACGGTACTGCGCCGCATGTCATAGAACCAAAAGCACCAGGTGTCATAGAGGAATATGTGAATCTAGGAGCTGCCTGGAATGCCGATTTGTTAGCGCCGTACAAAGAACGAATCCTTGAGTTGAATGACAAAATTCAAGTATGCTTCCAATCAGCTTATGCAAACTTTGCGGATGCACTTGCCATACATGATGAATGGGAAAAGATTTATATCGAAAACATGGACTTTCATAAAGCGGATCAATTGACGGGAGAGCTTTTGGAGACTTTTTTTGCTGGAAAAAGTTTAAAGAAGGACGCGGATATTCGTCATCGCTACCTTGGTGCTGCCACTCCTGAAGGGGCAGTTGATTTTATTCAAAATTTAACAGAGGATGTTTATAAACGATACTTCATAAAGGGTCGTCCAGGTTCAGGAAAGTCAACCATGCTAAAGAAAATTGCTGCTGCTGCAGAGGATAAAGGATTCGATACAGAAGTCTATCATTGCGGTTTTGATCCGAACAGTTTGGACATGGTGATTGTACGAGAGCTGGGGTTTGCAATTTTCGACAGTACGGCCCCACATGAATATTTTCCAGACCGAGAAAATGATGAGATCGTGGATATGTACAAACGAACGATCACACCCGGAACAGACGAAAAGTACGAGGAAGAACTTGAAGATATTAAAGACCGCTATTCAGGTAAAATGAAGGATGCCATCGCTTGTCTTGCCAAAGAAAAAGAGCTGCATGATGAACTTGAGCAATACTATATTGAAGCAATGGATTATGAAAAGGTAAACCGTATTAAGTTTGACATACAAAAACAGATTGAGCGATTGGAAGTTGCAGTTCAGGCGTTTTAGGTGAGCGAGTGACGATCAAAAGCAATAACACGTAAAGAAGCCGATACCCCTTACCGCAGGGATATCGGCTAATTTATTGCACGTTAAGAAAGTATAAAAATACTTTCTATCGATACGAACCGGAAAAATGAAGGATTTATTTAGAGAAATTCTTTTCTCCCTCTCTTGCAGTCTAAAAGTCCTTTTTGTTATTCCATCCTTCTTTCCTTGTTCCGTTTATTCATTTCCGACCTTTGAACGATATTTGTCGGAAAAGTAGGAAACCGAATAAGAAGGAAGTTTCAACTGATTAAGAGGGAGAGGAGGAAGTTGAAGCAAAAGAACCAGCACATCAATAAGCAGAAATATTAACCACGGGAAAGAGCCTGATGCAAACCAACTTCGAGTAATTCGGATGCGTTCGGGCTCTTTTTCTGTGGAATTATAGGGGAGCTGAGATAAGAGGTGCCCAAAAGGATGTTAATATTGTTAATGCTCCAGTGATGGTCTATTCGCCGATAAATCCTGGATTTCGCTGATATATTTAGTGTTTCGCCGATAAAAAGGGAAAATCGCTGATATATTGATTTTTTCGCCGATAAAAGGGGAAAATCGCCGATAAAATTATTTTTTGTCGACAAAAAGGCCTAATGCGCTGTTAAAAGCTACACCCGCTTTACTCAAATGCCAAATTTCCAATCCTTTTTCACCTAAGAATGCTCCATATGTTGAAATTCCAACGTGAATCTGTCATTTTAGAAACAGAACGCAGAGACGGAGGACTTTATGAACACATCCATCTATAGGGCTAACTTATATAATCTTGCATCAACGTTAGAAGAACAGTCAGTTCCTTATCAATTTGTTGAGGAATCCGCATTGTTTTTACAAGGGGTTTTAACTGATCCGGGGGATGTCTCAATAGAAGTACAATGGGACCTGATTGAAAATATCTATGGGTTCTTTAACTCTTATACACCATCCGGATTGGAGAAGGATCAGTTAATCGGTCGCTTTCATTTTCAGATGAATGGGATCGATGTCACTCTGCACTGTATCTACAATAAAGTGCTCAGAGCAGATGCCTCTCGAATACAAGTAGAAACAGAGGGGATGGATTATTGGTGTCAGTCTCTTTATTATGAGCTATCGGGTACTTCAAAATATGCTCGTGTTGTCCGTGAGTACTTACAAAACCAGCAAAAAATGGTAACAGAACAGAATGAATTCGCATGGAACCAGAATAACTACGAAGCATTGATCAATCGATATGGAAATCCTGATCAGGTAGCTGAAAAAATAACACAGAATCCTGAAGGCAGGCTTAGGCCATTTTATAAGTATATGAAGCCAGTGAAAGGAAAATCAATTGTTCACTTGATGGGTTCGAACGGAATTAAAGCGGTGGCGCTATCGATGTTAGGGGCTCATGTAACAGTTGTTGATTTTTCACAGGAAAATGCTAGGTTTGCGGCTGAACTTGCCGGTGCAGCTGGAGTTACTATTCATTACACGGTTTCAGATGCTTTATCATTTGAAGGCGAAGGAGATTTTGACATTGTTTTAATGGAGCTTGGTGTCCTTCACTATTTTATTGATTTGAAGCCACTTGTCGAAACAATCTCCAAATTACTGTGTGAAGGTGGCCAATTTGTATTACATGAATTTCATCCTATTTCGACAAAATTGATTACCTCAAAAGGGAAAAAGCACAAAGTAAGCGGAAATTACTTCGATCCGACAATTGATAGCAGAGAGGTTGCATTCACCAAGTATGCATCAGGGGAGGCTGCTCCAGTAACAAATGTATTGCAACGGAAATGGACCTTAGGAGAATTGGTTACAGCGGTCGCACAGGAAGGGCTTGTTATCAAAGTATTAGATGAGGAACCGAATCAGAAGGTCCATGACATCGGGCTCCCAAAGACATTTACGTTAGTTGCAGAAAAGCCTTTAAAGTAAAATAATAAGCATTTTTCTGTAATTCCTTTTGAAAACAGGTTATGTTAAGGAAAAAGCGATATTCAGGAGGGATTCAAATGACTGAAAGCAATGAACGTTTCGAGCATGCCACTTTTGCGGGAGGCTGTTTCTGGTGTATGGTCAAGCCATTCGATGAGATGCCCGGGATTGAAAAAGTGGTTTCAGGCTATACCGGTGGACATATAGAAAATCCGACGTATGAACAGGTGAAATCGAATACGACTGGGCATCGTGAAGCGGTTCAAATCACGTTTGATCCTAATGTATTCCCATATAAAAAGCTGTTAAAGCTCTATTGGCAGCAAATTGATCCGACAGATCCAGGCGGCCAGTTTTACGATCGTGGAGAGTCCTACAAAACGGCGATTTATTATCACAATGAGGAACAAAAGGAAAAAGCAGAGGCTTCGAAAAGAGAACTGGAAGAGAGCGGGCGTTTTCAGAAACCAATCGTCACTGATATTATTAAAGCATCCGCCTTTTATTCAGCAGAAGACTATCATCAAGGATATTATAAAAAGAATCCGTTTCATTACAATCAATTTCACAAAGGATCAGGACGTAAAGATTTTATTGAAACAAATTGGAAAGCTAAAAAGGATGAGAAAGAGCTTCGAGAACGCCTGACGGATATGCAATACAAGGTGACGCAGGAAAATGGTACAGAGCCGCCCTTCAATAATGAATTCTGGAACAATGAAAAAGAAGGAATATATGTTGATGTCGTTTCTGGTGAGCCGCTCTTCAGTTCAAAAGATCAATACGATGCAGGCTGCGGTTGGCCGAGTTTTACGAAACCGATCCGATTGGCACAAATCGAGGAAAAGGAAGACTTGGGTCATGGCATGATTCGGACAGAAGTACGGAGTAAGGAAGCCGATTCCCACTTAGGACATGTATTTCCTGATGGGCCGGGGCCAAAGGGAGTACGCTATTGCATCAATTCAGCAGCACTTCGGTTTATTGCAAAAGAGGATCTAGATAAAGAAGGGCTTAGCGAATATAAACAGTTATTTGATTAAAGTATAAGGGATGACGTAGTTTTGCGTCATCCCTGTTTCTTGTGAGTAAAGAAAGTATAAAAGTTTGCGGCATGGATGTAATGTCCAGCTTCAGCGCCCAACCACTTGGATCACTTCAGGCCTTCTGCGGCGGCAACACACTGAAGTACTCCATGTATATTCCCACGCAGGGCCGAACTTGTTTGGGCCGAGCCTCCTCGTCGGTCTTCCAGTGACCTTCGTGGCTAAGCAGGGCGCTTGCGCTTTTCTTTACACGTTAAGAAAGTATAAAAAATACTTTCTATAGTATAAGCGCAACTACGGCGATCGCCTACGCTAAGGCTTGGCGCTAGCCAAGTTTTCTTTAATTGAATTCCGGATATACTCTTTATCCAGCTGATGCCTGTAGTTCTTTTGAAAGGTCAATAGCTGGACCGAAAAATTCATAGTTGATTTGCTTGGGAGTTACTCCTGATTTTTTCAATCCGGAAATGACAGCCTTCATAAACCCTTCTGGACCGCATACATAGTGATCCGCATCACGACTTGGAAGAACCGTTTGCAGCCAAGGAAGATCGATGTACCCTTCTTTTCCAAAACACGTATTAAGGCGGTCCTTGTCAGTCGGATTCTCGTAACAGAAGTAAGCTTTCAAATGATCATGGTGTTCAGTCAGCTCGAGTACATGTTGGCCCATTGCCTGGTATTCTCCATTAACTGCTGCATGGATATAGTAGATGTCACGGTCTGGAGTATCTCTTAAGCTCGTTTCAAGCATACTCATCAGTGGGGTGAAACCAACACCTCCAGCGATCAAAACTAATGGTCGTTCCTCGTTCATGTTCAACGTAAAATCACCGGCTGGAGCACTTAGGAGAATCGTATTACCTTCTTCAACGCATTCATGTAGATAGGTTGAGACGATTCCTTCATGCTTAATGCTTAAGCGATAATAGTCTTTTCCCGGAGCATCTGAGAGACTGTATTGGCGAATGTGCGTATAAGGATCATTCGGGAGTTGTACTTTTACACTGACATACTGACCTGCTAGAAACCCTGTAAGCTCACCACCATCTAACGGTTGTAAGTAAAAGGACGTAATTACTCTGCTTTCCACCTCTTTTTTCATAAGTATGAATTCGCGATCACCTTCCCAGCCGCCTTGTTGTTGCTTTGCTTTCTCATACATCTCTTTTTCAACATTGATAAAAGCATCTGCAATTACTTGGTAAGCCTTCCCCCATGCTTGGATAATCTCGTCAGTTGCGGCATCACCAAGTACATCTTTAATTGCAGCTAGTAGATTTTTTCCCACAATTGGATAATGTTCTGGACGAACCCCAAGGCTGCGGTGTTTATGGGCAATTTGTTTGACTGCAGGCAAGATTTCTTCAAGTCTGTCAATATGGACGGCTGCTGCATAAACCGCATTTGCAAGTGCTTGTTGCTGACGGCCCTTTTCTTGGTTGGAGTGGTTGAAAATATTTAATAGATCAGGATGGTTTTGGAAAAGCAGTTCGTAAAATCGTGTCGTAATCGTCGTTCCATGCTCCTTTAACATGGGAACGGTCGCTTTAATCGTATTGATTGTTTTTTGCTCTAGCATGATTGGTAGCCCCTTTCGATAAAAGAAGTATTTTAAATACATCTTTATCGTAGACCCATTGTTGTGTTAAAGCAATATTTTAAATACATCTTTCATAGTTCCACCATATTTAGTGTCAATCGTTGTTCACAATTCTTTAATAAGCAATTAGAGAATGGTAAGATAGACGCTAAAGAAGGCAAAAAGGGAAGAGGATAAAGAATGAGATTAACGAATTATACGGATTATTCCTTACGCGTGCTGATTTATCTCGCTGTACAAAAGGATAATCATCTCATTAACATAAAAGATATTGCAGATATGTATCAAATTTCGAAAAATCATCTGATGAAGGTCATACACGAATTAGGGAAGCTTGGATTAATCCAAACCGTTCGTGGGCGTAATGGAGGAATACGATTAAACAAACGTCCAGAAGAGATCAATATCGGTGAGGTGATTCGAAAGACAGAGGAGGACTTCTATATCGTTGAATGCTTTGAAGATTCACGGAATGGGTGTATCATCAGTCCGGTTTGTGGATTAAAAGGAGTATTGAACGAAGCCTTGGAAGCCTATTTTAAAGTACTTGACGGATATACTCTTGCTGACTTAACCTTCAATAAATCCGCATTCCAGAAGCTTTTTAATATGGGGTTTCATTGATAGTAAGAAAACGTGGCATGGCCAAGCGCATTGCGTAGGCTGAGCTTTAGCTCTAAAGCCCCTTGAGCTTATACTGGGACTTAAATTTTTCACCCGCTTCGATTTGCTCTTTGATGAAAAGTTATACTTTCCTCCCGTACAAACACAAGGGAGCATTGAAAGTTCAATGCTCCCTTATAAATCCTAATCAAATTTATACGTCCAGAAGCGTTCTTTTTGCAACCAGTTGAGCAGTTCTTCTTCATTGGCTTTAAGGCGTTTCTTTACTCCCGCTATGAGACCCGCTGTTTGTGATCGGTGTGCTTCAATCGTGGAAATCTTCTTGTCCTGAACAGTACTTACATCACGACTGACATCCGCTTCTCCAAGCTCTTCGACACAGTTGTTAGAGAAAGCGACACATTCTACCTTCGGACGTTCTGATTCAGGAAGCTTCCTTACTGCCTCAATAACCGCTTCACCGCACGAATCATGGTCAGGATGCACACTGTAACCAGGGTAAAAGGTGATAACGAGTGTCGGCTTCAGTTCATCGATTACATCAGTTACTTGTTTCGCAATCAGGGCATTATCTTCAAATTCGATCGTTTTATCGCGATAGCCCATCATTCGTACGTCTTTGATCCCAAGAACGTCACAGGCTGCTGTTAATTCCTTTTTACGAATCAATGGAAGGGTTTCACGGTTCGCGAAGGGTGGGTTTCCCATATTTCGCCCCATTTCTCCAAGGGTCAGGCACATATAAGTCACAGGTGTTCCATTTTGTATGAAAGATGCAATCGATCCGGAAACACCAAATGCTTCGTCATCCGGATGAGGGAATACGACAAGGACGTGATCATGCTTTTCCATTTGGTCCACTCCTTTCATTTTTTACACGTTAAGAAAGTATAAAAATACTTTCTATAGTATAAGCGCAACTAAGGCGATCGCCAGCGCTAAGGCTTGGCGCTAGCCAAGGTTTCTTTATTCGCACCTTCCGCTTTTCCTTAATCAAAAGGAGTTTCACTGATCTGCAGTGCGACGGCAAGCTTTCCATCTTTATCGTACCCTGCCATTAGGAGACGGTTTTCACCATCGAGCTCCCAGTGGGTGATCCCCTCCGCATAAATCCAGCCAAGTTCCATTTTCAGACCAACACGATACGGTTCGTCTCCAGTGATTTTTCCACGGGTATAACGAATTTTTCCATTGCGAATATAGGCTCCTGCTGAAAAAAATGATTCATTAAAGTGAGAAGCATACGCGCCATTCGTTGTCTCAAGGTGAATATAGACATCCTTATCAACAAACCGTTCAATAACGGCTTGTACTTTCGTAGTATCAATTGGATCCAAAAAAATCCCTCCTACAAATACAACATCTATCTTACATTGTACTAGAAATTAGACGTGTATGTTTGTATGAATGCTTCGTTATTTTTGTGCAACCAATTGCTTATAAGCTGCATGATTAGTTGGTCCAACATATTCGTTTAAGCGGAACGAGTGACGGATTGCTTCTGTAATGAATGCTTTTGCAGCCTCGATCGCTTCCCGAACGGGTTTTCCTTGTGCTAGGCTTGCTGTTATCGCGGCAGAATAAGTGCATCCCGCGCCGTGCGTGTATGGTGTATCAATCTTTTCAGACTCAAGAATGCTGAATTCTTTTCCGTCATACAAAAGGTCAATTGCGTTTGAATGCTCCAGTTTAGCTCCGCCCTTGATCAAGACATACTTCGCACCCGTTTCATGAATTTTCTTTGCCGCTTCCTTCATGTCGTCCACCGTTGTAATCGGTTTTTGTTTTGCAAGGAATGCTGCCTCGAAAAGGTTTGGTGTCGCAACATCAGCCGTTGGAACAAGGATATCGCGTAGTGCATCCGTGTTTTCGGGGTGAAGCACCTCCTCAGCTCCTTTACAAACCATAACGGGATCAATGACTACGTTTGGTAGCTTGTTTTCTTTTATCGTATTAGCAGCAAGTTCGATGATTTCAGGGGAACCAAGCATACCTGTTTTCACCGCTTCCACACCAACAGATACAATAGTCTTTAATTGTGCCTCAACCGTACTTACTTCTTGCGGGAAAACATTGTGTTGCCAACTGTTGTCTGGATCCATCGACACAATTGTGGTTAACGCGGACATACCATAAACGTTCAATTCTTGAAATGTTTTTAAATCAGCCTGAATCCCAGCGCCGCCCGAGCTGTCAGAGCCTGCAATCGTTAATGCCTTTTTCAACTGTAAAACCTCCTAGTGTTCAATCTATTGGAATTCCTATATGAAATCTATGTTTTTTTTATCGTATCTTTAATTATATCAAGTTTCCTTTAGAAAAAGAAACGTGTTGAATTGTAGAGTTAAAGCAATCTTATTCGAAAATAGGCTTTGTATCTTGTTTTTGGTTAAGCTCAAGCCACTCTCGACGCAATAGCCCGTACATGAGCATGTCATGGGCTTCTCCATCCCGGAATACGAATTCACGCTGTGCTCCTTCATACGTAAAGCCGAGTCGTTCGTATAGCTTTATTGCTCGCTTGTTATAGCTGAATACGCTTAACTGTATACGGTGCAGGTTCAGTTCATTATAAGCGAAATCAAGGACGAGCTGCATTGTTTCATAGCCAATCCCTTGCTGCCAAATGTCCCGTTCGCCAATACCGATTGCAAGCCAAGCGTTTCGATGTGGCCATAGGATTCCATCGATGTCGACCCAACCGAGAACTCGATCATCTTCTTTTAATCGAACAGCAAATAAATAGGATTTGTGCTCCTTCGGTTTTTGTTCTACCCATTCTTTAAAATCACGGGCAAGAAGTGGAAACGATGGAGAGGCGTCCATGCAGCGCATATACTCATCATCGTGATACCAGCTCGATATCGTTTCAAGATCCTCTTCTTTAAATCGGCCAAGATAGATACGTTGGCCGTTTCGTATCGATCGTGTAATCATAGCTTTTCCCCCTAGTAATTTGTCTCTACTTTGTGTAATTTTTTACTCTACGGATAATGTTTTTTCACAGAGTTTTTAACACGTTAAGAAAGTATAAAAGTTTGCGGCATGGATGTAATGTCCAGCTTCAGCGCCCCACCACTTGGATCACTTCAGACCTCCTGTGGCGGCAACACACTGAAGTACTCCATGTATATTCCCACGCAGGACCGAACTTGTTTGGGCCGAGCCTCCTCGTCGGTCTTCCAGTGACCTTCGTGGCTAAGCAGGGCGCTTGCGCTTTTCGTAAGAGGTAAGAAAGTATAAAATTTTGATGCAAAGAGGCAATGTCTAGCTCCAGCGCCCAGCCATTTGGATCACTTCAGTCCCCTTCCGGCGGCAACAGCCTCCTCAGTTGCCTTCCATTGACCTTCGTGGCTACCCAGGGCGCTTGCGCTTTTCTTATAATGGAAGGATAGGTGTTTTACTTTACCCAACAGCCGTTTCGGAACAATGGTTCGCGGTGTCCGTCTGCTTGGATACCATCAATGTTCATTTCATTCGAACCAATCATAAAATCAACGTGTGTGATGCTTGTGTTTAGACCAGATTCTCCAAGCTGCTCACCCGTCATTTTGTTTCCGTCTTGTACACAAAGTGGGTAAGCAGCACCGATTGCTAAATGACATGACGCATTTTCATCAAATAATGTATGGTAAAAGATCGTTTCCCGTATCGCAATCGGTGAATCCTGGGGTACAAGAGCGACCTCTCCCAAATACCGAGCCCCTTCATCGGTTTTGATTAATTCCTTTAAAGTGTCCAGTCCTTTTGAAGCGTTGACACTCACGATCTTTCCATCCTTAAATGTCAGCTGGATGTTCTCAATGACAGTCCCACTATAAATGAGAGGCTTCGTACTTGTAACAGTTCCATTTACACCCGTTTTTAGTGGTGCTGTAAACACTTCTTCAGTCGGTAAATTTGGTGTGAAGAAGACGCCGTCGTGAGTTTTCGTACCCCCGCCAACCCAAAGGTGATCATCGGGTAAATCTATCGTCAAGTCCGTACCAGGTGCTACGAAATAGAGCTGGCGATACCTTTTTTCGTTAAGCTCATCTACTTTACTTGTTAAGTAAGCGATATGTTTGTCCCACTCTTTTACCGGTTCGAGAGTATCCACCCGAGTCATCTGAAAAACCGCTTCCCATAATTGCTCAACCGCGTCCTTAGGGTTTAGGTGTGGGTAGACCTTTTTTGCCCAAGCTTCATTTGGTATACACACGACACAAAACTTTACTTTCCCTGATTGTCTGGCTGTCGACACTTTACGTAGTGCGAGTGCAGCCGCTTTATTTTGGATCGCTACTCGCTTCGGGTCAATATCCTTAAATGCATCTGGATCTGTACTTTGAATGTTCAAAAATGCTGCGTTTTCTTCGACAAAGGATTCGGCCCGCCCTTTACTCCAATTAGGGTATGAAGCTAACATTTCTTCGCTCGCATAAGTCAACCTTTGTTTGGAAAGCTCTTGATCAGACCACTCTACATGAACATTTCCTGCCCCTTTTCGGTACGCCAATTCGCTTATCTTTCGAACAAACCCTAAAGCTTCAATTGATGCATTTATAAAAAGCGTTTGATACGGCTGAAGGTTAATTCCTACTTCAACCGTAACCTTCGCTAGGTTTGAAAGTTTGGTTTCATTTGTCATTGCGTTCATTTTCGCTGATCCTCCTTTAAATGTTTGAACATCACACATATAGTTTTTGTAGTATTTTGAATATCTTCTACAATTATATCAGAATTCGAGGCAATCAAACTGACAGTCAATTCACTTTCATGTGATAATAACCAGAAAGAGAGTATGGGGGGAGAAGAACGATGCGAATACCTACAGATCGAACTGTGATGCATAGCTATCCAGGAATGGTGGCGATTGTAACGGTGTCCTATAAGGGAGAAGACAATGTGATGGCAGCAGGGTGGCATTCTTATATATCATATAAACCAGCGATTTATGGCGTTGCGATTGGACGAGAAAGACATACACACGAGCTTGTTAAAAAAGCGGGTCGTTTTGCGATCAATTTTCTTCCATTTGAAAAGGCGGAGTTCATTCAACAAACGGGCACTTATTCGGGGAGTGACACGAATAAATTGGAGCTTGGCGGTGTTGGTTTTGACCGTGGCATAATGGTAGATGCACCAATTTTACATGATGCGTATGTCGCGTACGAATGTCAAACGATCGACGTCAATTCATACGGAGACCATGATTGGTTCGTCGCTGATATTATGAAATTTTACCGAGACGATGCGTTATTTAAAGAAGATGGATTACCGGACTTTGGAAAGTTGGAGATTCCACTGTATTTAGGACGTTCCAGCTACTTGAAAGCAGATATGAAAAGTGTCATCAAGCAGTATAGAGTGTAGGGGGAAAGATTGAGTTCTTAGTAACCATATAGTTCATTAGGATATCAATTAATCTTGTTACAAGCGGGTGATTATCAATGGCAATTTTACAAAATGATTGGGAAGAAGTACTAGAGGATGAATTTAAGAAACCATATTATAAAGACCTTCGTAGACAGTTAAAGGAAGAATATGAAGTGGAGAAGGTCTATCCGGATATGTATGACATTTTTAATGCGCTGAATTATACACCTTACGAAGATGTGAAAGTGGTTATTTTAGGACAGGATCCTTATCACGGTCCCGGACAAGCACACGGCCTTAGCTTTTCTGTTCAGCCTGGGGTCAAGCATCCACCGTCATTACGGAACATTTTTAAAGAATTAAATGAGGATCTCGGTCATGACATTCCAAACCACGGATCACTTATTCACTGGGCAAAGCAAGGTGTGATGTTGTTGAATACGGTTCTGACAGTCAAGGAGCGCCAACCAAATTCCCACAAAGGATTGGGGTGGGAGCACTTTACGAACAAGGTCATTCAACATTTGAATGCACGTTCTACGCCTATTGTTTTTATTTTATGGGGACGCCACGCTCAACAAAGGGAAGAATTGATCACGAACGACCATCATTGTATTATAAAATCACCACATCCAAGTCCGTTTTCGGCAAGCAAAGGTTTTTTTGGGAGTCGACCTTTTTCGCGTACGAATCAGTTTTTAAAAGAAAGTGGGCTGGACGAAATTGATTGGGAAATCCCAAACCTCTCTGTTGAAAATGACTAACTCTGCTCATACTAATAAAATATGGTAGGAACAGAGGAGGTTTTAACCCTATGGGTGCTATTCAACGAGACGGCTTTACGTTTGAAGTCGAGTACAGTGTATCTCATCAAAATGGTGCGGTTCATGTTTACCAGGATGGCAAATTCATTAAGGAATTACCGTTTGAATTTTCAGGTCAGCAACCGAACGAAGATGAAATCGAACAAGTAGTGGATCGTTTTTTAGTACAGTGATCAACATACTAACCATAAGGGGGAGGACTAAATGAAGTCGTCCCCATCCTAATTTCTAAGAAGATAAGTCTAGTGCTTTTTCGTTTTTTTACGTGCGGAATCGACAGCTTTTCCTTTTTCATAACCGGTTCCTTGACCTTCTGGCTGCGGAGAACCCAAACCAATCGTTGTAGGGTTTGCTTTCCTTTTTGACATTATTAACACCTCCATATTTTAATTTGTCCTCCTTAATGAAATCAAATTCAAAAAGTGTGTACCTTAACCTCTTTCACCTTCAGAAGAGTGTTCCATGTTTCGTTCAACCGAATCATCATACTTTTCATCGAGTTCTTGTTTTGTGTTTTCTTCAAAAGGTGATTGTTGTTCTTGATAGACGTTTGGTTTTGTTTGTGTTTCTTCGGCTTTTTCAACGTATACACTTGTGCTAGGGAATGCAATATCGACGCCTTCTTCCTGCAAAATATCCATAATTTTTAAATTGATATCTTGTTTAGCATCGAGGTACCTCTCCCAGCTGGTTGTAATTGTAAAGAAATAAATGAGTAGGTCGAGGCTGCTCGCATTATAATGGTCAAAATTAACGACGATTAAATCCGGGTGCACTTCTTTATGCTCACGGATCATAGTTCTAATTCGCTCTACACAGATTTGAATTTTATCTTTTGGCGTACTATACGTTAATCCCAAATTAAACGTAACCCTGCGCTTTCTCATTCTACTCCAGTTTGAAATGGTTTCGTTTGAGATTATTGAATTCGGTACAGTGACTAATGAGTCTGCAAAGGTACGGACTTGAGTACTTCGGAAATTGATATCCTCTACGACACCTTCAACCGATGGTGTTTGGATCCAATCTCCAATTGAAAAAGGTCTCTCAATAATAATGATAACTCCGCCTAACAGGTTGCTTAGGGATTCTTTCGCAGCGAAGGCAATTGCAAGCCCCCCTATACCAAGCCCTGCTACAAAAGTATTGACATTGTAACCCCACTCTTGCGCAATGATGCTGATACTAATCGCAACGATTATAGCCTTTAAGACCCTAGAAAGGAAAGGGATTAAAATTTGGTCGACCTGAAGATTAAATCTGCGTTGTATATGATCAAATAATATTGATGACGATGATGCTAAATTAATCAAGCCCCATGTAACCATTAGAATCCCTGTGGTCCGAAACAACTGTTGAGGAACATCTAGATACCCACCACTAAATTCTAAAGAACGGTAGGCAATATACAGACCTAGAAAGATGAAATAGGCACGCAAAGGACCTTCAAAAGCAAGTAGTATCTTATGGAAAAGCTTTGCTCGTGAATTGTTCGTAAACCGCTTAATTAATTTAAAAACATATTTCGTAAATAGCTTTCGAAATAAGACAAAAGCTAAAAGGATCGCCAAAGCAATTCCGATATCTTTCCATAACGAAAGATCAGTTGCTAGGTTGACCCAATTTTCAATTGTTTCCCGCATAGTAGTACTCCTTTAAGGTGACGTTATCGCCGTTGTTATATACCGATTTTAGGCGGTTGAACTTTCATATTAAATATGCACGTTAATTGTAATCTATCAGAAAATGCGGGAAGGGTAAAATAATGTGTTGAGTTTAAAGTAAGGATTATATCCAAATGAAGAATGAATACTAAGAAAAGCGCAAGCGCCCTGCTTAGCCACGAAGGTCACTGGAAGACCGACGAGGAGGCTCGGCCCAAACGCGTTCGGCCCTGCGTGGGAATATACATGGAGTACTTCAGTGTGTTGCCGCCGCAGGAGGCCTGAAGTGATCCAAGGGGTTGGGCGCTGAAGCTGGACATTACATCCATGCCGCAAACTTTTATACTTTCTTTACTCATAAGAATAAACGAAAGATCAATTTATGAAAAGGAGGGTGCCCAATGCCCCACAAACGAAAAGATAAGGAAAAGTCTAAACAGCCTAATGAACCTAATGAACCGACTGTTGCACCAGGCATGGATATTGATTATCAACTGAAACAGAATGCAACAAAAGAGGAAGTTAAAAAGGGAGATTATACTGAAGTTACGACATTATCTCTTGATGAAACAGATCCGCGATAACAACAATTCAGGGATTTTCCGATGACGGGCTACGCCTATCGGAAAGTCCTGATTTTTTTTGAAGGTAAGATTCAAATTATATCTAAAATTTCATATATTTTCACAATATTATAATATATAATTGGAAGTAGTTACCACGCTAGGGGAGATAGTATGAACTTATTTGAAAAAGCACAGCAAATGTCAGCCATATATCGTGAAAATCCTAAACTGTCCGTTCTCTTTGTCGGTGGATCAGTTTCGAGAGGGTGGCAGGATGAGTATTCGGATATAGAGCTCTTTTTATTATGGGACAGGGCCCCAAAAGATGAAGATCGGTTAACACCAATCGAGAAAGTTAATGGAACCATTCTTGATTTCCATCCGTATGAAGATAACGAATGGTCCGAATCGTTTGTGATTGATCAAACGAAATTTGAAATTAGCAACTTTTTAACCGCAACAGCTGAGGATTATATAAAAGATGTATGTAAGAATGGGGATTCTTCGCTTGATAAGCAATGCTTGTTAGGGGCTATTATAGACGGGATCCCGCATAAAGGGGAAAGTCGTCTAAATGAGATGAAAACAGCCTTAGAAACCTACCCAGAGCATTTAAAGTCGAACATGATCCTCGAGCATTTGGACTTTGGTGGTCCATGGCAAAATCGTTCTGCTCTCTTACATAGAGGAGATTATTTGATGCTACATCGAACTATGACAGGCGTAAGTATGAACCTCATGGCCATTTTGAGTGCTTTAAACAAGCAATATATCCATCATCCTAAATTTAAATGGATAAAAGAAACTTCTGAACGATTCGACATTAAGCCGAAGTATTTCAGCGACCGTCTTCTGAAGGTTTTTGGAAAATTAGAGCCTGATGAAGGAGTTCAAACATTAGAAACCCTTATTGAAGATACGTTCCATTTAATTGAAAACGAGTGTCCGAATATTACTATTCACAAGCTTAAATCAAATGCTCAATCTTTGCGGCCGATGTCTGGTAAAGCTGAGTCGATTAGATGAGATAGAGAGGGTTCATAAGAGAGGGGATGTAGATGGAAAAAGTCGTCCAAAGAGAGTACGTAGTCAAACGTCGTCTTCCGTTCAAAAAGGTCATTTTGATCCTTTGTTCGATTTTACTTATTGTACTGATCATTACCTCATCGATATCCATTTATATTTTGCAAAAAACACTGCCAACCACTAAGGGAGAAGTTGTTGTTTCAGGAATCTCAGAACCAGTTTCGATATTCCGGGATCAAGCCGGGGTTCCTCATATTGAAGCCGGAAATGTGAGAGATCTCTATTTTACACAAGGGTACATAACCGCTCAAGATCGCTTATTTCAAATGGATTTAAGTCGTCGATTAGCTTCAGGAAGGCTTAGCGAGGTTGTAGGTGAAGCGACTGTCGATAACGATAAATTTTTCCGTACACTTGGTTTGAGGCGTGCTGCAGAGGCCTCATGGGACGGTTATTCAGATCAGGCGAAACGAGTGTTGAAATATTATGCGGAGGGTGTCAATACATACATAAAAGAGGCAAAAAGGAAAAACACCCTGCCAGTGGAATTTCTACTAATGAACTACGAACCAGAATTATGGACACCAGTAGATTCTTTAACGATTGCAAAATATATGGCTTTTGATTTGGGAGGTCATTGGGAAGGCCAGGCCTTTCGTCAATACCTGCTTCAAAAGTTTCCGGAAGAGAAGGCGCTGGAGCTCTTTCCATCCTATCCTGAAGACGGTTCGACCATTATTTCAGCCGCCAAGAATAATCCGCTTCATTTTAAGAAAAGCTTTGCGAACGCTGTGGTTCCAAACACTTTTAATGGAAGTAATAACTGGGTCGTTTCCGGTCAAAAAACAGAAAGTGGATTACCTTTACTTGCGAATGACCCTCACCTAGGCCTTGGTACACCATCCATCTGGTATGAAACCCACCTAAAGTCGAATAATCTGAATGTAAGCGGCGTAATTTTTGCCGGAATTCCCGGGGTTATTGTCGGTCATAATGAAAATATTGCCTGGGGAGTGACGAATGTCGGGCCTGATGTGCAGGACCTCTATATCGAGAAGCGACATCCGGAGGATCCAACACTTTTTCAATATATGGGGGAGTGGAAAGAGGCTGAAATTATTGAAGAAACCATTCAGATAAAAGGTGCTAATCCAGTTGAGCATACTGTTATGATCACAAGGCATGGACCCATTATTTCAGAATTTGCTCACGACGATAATCCTGACACAGCACTTGCTTTGAAATGGACTGCCTTACAACCTTCAACCGAGCTAGAAGCAGTCCTTCTCATGAATAGTGCAAAGGATTGGGACGAATTCAAGGAGGCACTAACCTATTTTCATACACCTGCTCAAAACTTTGTGTTTGCATCTAAGGATGGAAAGATTGCCTATAGAGCAAATGGGCTGATTCCAATTCGTAAAAAAGGAGACAGTATGCTCCCTGTACCTGGTTGGACGGATGAATATGAATGGGAAGGATTTATTCCGTGGGATGAGCTTCCAACAATCGAAGATCCGGATCGAGGGTTTATCGCAACCGCAAACAATAAGATCGTCGGTGAAGAGTATCCGTACCATATCACCCATACTTGGGCGCAACCTTATCGCCATGAGCGGATTGTTGATGTTCTGTCAGGACTTGGCCAATTTACAGTAGAAGATATGAAACAATTACAGTTCGATCAATATAATCTGCAGGCAGTGGAAATGATTCCTATTTTGTTGCCGAGGCTATCCCAATCATCGTTGTCTGAAGTAGAGAAGGAAGCCTATAATATGCTCGTCCAATGGAATTACAATGATGATAAGAATTTAGGTGCGCCTCTCCTTTTCCATTTCTGGATGAATGAGATTAGCCATACCTTATTTGACGAACAGATTGATAAAGAAATGATGGACTTATTTGATGGAAGGGCACAGGTCGTTGATGAATTAATCAGGAATGCCAATATTGGAGAAGATGGTATTTGGATCAGTGAGGCAGGAGGATTGTCTAATGTAGCGTCACAAGCTTTCAAACGTACAGTTGACAAAATAACGGAACTGCAAGGAGACGATTCAGACGAATGGAAATGGGGAGATTATCATACTCTATCATTCGAACACCCGCTAGGATCAATTAAACCTCTTAACCTGCTATTTAATTCCGATCCAGTCCCACTCGGAGGGAGTCGTGTGACTGTAATGGCAGCTGGCTGGAATTGGGGGAGCGGGAATGTGAACCATGGTGCAGCCTGGCGAACGGTGGTTGACCTTTCAGACATTAGCCATACGTTTAATGTCGTTAGCCCAGGCCAATCCGGCCACGTCCTAAGCGATTGGTATGATGATCAAATCAATGAATGGACAACGGGGAGATACCACATTACAAGTATAGTTAAAGATGACTATCGAAAAGGTGACAAATTACGATTACTACCGGAGAAATGATGTAAGTATTTTTGTTATTACGACTGCTAAGAAGAACACAACGAAGATAGGTGCTGAACAAGTTTCATAGAGAGGGAAGATCAACAATTTTAGTAGTAAGTAAAAGACCTAAGTAGAGACGAAATACACCAAAACGGCGGAAAGAGCTGTTTTGGTGTATGAGTTACTATAAGTTCATCTGGATCAATCAACATTTCGGCATGAGAGCTGCAATGACAGGTGTTTCGCAGCAATCATTCCTTGGGAAGTGGCTACAGAAATGCTCGAGAAAATAGGGTGTGTACATACGTCCCCGATTGCGTATATAGAAGGATGGTTTGTTCGTTGGCATGTATCAACCTGAATGTAGCCATCTTCATCATGACAGACATATTCCTTAACAAATTTGGTGTTTGGCTGAACACCGATCCGAACGAAAATGCCTTCAACAGCTAGTGTTTGCATCGATCCATCCTTTACATTTTCTAACTCAACGTAATCTACTTGGCTCCCATTATCGTGAATTCGACTAATAATCGTATCCTCAACAACGGAAATTCTCGTATGTTCAAGTACAGGCTTTCGAAATTCTTCACGCGCTCGGAACTGTTTGGAACGATGTACTACAACAACGTCCGCGCCGCAATCAGCAAGCAACAATGCGCCTTCGAATGCACGGTCACCACCACCGACTACAACAACCTTTTTACCTTTAAAACGATGACGATCCTTCGTCGCGGAATAGATTTCACCTCGACCGATCATTTCTTGCTCACCTGGAATATTCAGTTTCCTAACTGATGTACCAGATGCGACGATTAAATAGCAGTAATGCAACAAAGTCTCATCCCATTGGAGCTTCACAATTTGCTTATCTAAATCGATCCATTTGATGGGTGTTCGAACGCTATAATTGCATTTTAGGTGGTGGATATGGTGAATGAGTTGGTCATTAAAGTCTTTCCCAGTTGCATAAATTTGACCTGGGTAATCGACAATTTGGTTATGTATTCCCATTAATTGACCACCAAGTTGCTCTGCCTTTTCAATTAACAAGTAATCCAAACCGAGGCGCTGACACCATATTGCTGCTGAAATCCCTGCTGGACCGCCGCCAACTATTAAGATATCCGTTGTTTTCACTATTGATCACCCTTTTCGTAAGCTTCCAACCAACCTTCAAATTCAAGCCAGCTACTTACCCGGTCCACTTTTACATCTTGATTATAAGGATAATCCATTGCAATCGCTGTACGCCCGGTTTTTTTAAAGGCAATTAAGTTATGGGGGGCATCATCAAAAAGAATGTCGCCTCGGACCATTTCTTTCCGGTGGGTGAAAATGAGGTTCCGTTTCCCGATAAATGGCAGGTGCTTTTCAATCCACTTTTCTTTTTCGGTGTAGGCGTATGTTCTACTACTAGTGACGATAAGGATTTCGTAGTTTTCATGCAAACGTCTTAAGACCTCAATTGCATTAGGAAGAGGGTCCAATTTTATGAAAAGTTCTGGTTCATCTAGGTAATCATAAATCTTGTTGCCACATTCCTTTTTTACATAATTTTCGCTGTCCCAACACTTTAGATCTTGAATGCTTAGGTTATCATCATAATCTCGGTTATATCTTCTATGCCACTCAGTCATAAGGTCGCAAATCACTGAGTCCATATCAATCAACAATGTCTTCATCTCGGTAGTTCTCCTTTAGTTCGAAGGTAAGAAAGTATCAACCGAATCGTTAGCTTTTTCCATAAACCATCACTTATTTAAGTTTCTCTAGTTCCTCACTAATTATTTTAAGTTGATTGTTTTCGAATCCGACTTTATACGTACCTTTGTAAGGGATCGACTGTGTTTTTTGATTACCACTGCGTTCTATCGTGCTTATAAATGCCGTGACAGTTGCTTCCTCATTGTCCTTATTATGAGTGCTGCTAATTTTATCAACCGTTGCATTAACCGTATGAAGGTAGCTTTTTCGAAATTTTTCATAGGAAATATCCAATTGTCGTTTGCTACCTAATAAGGAATAGGCAGTTACGTAATCCCCAATGGTAAGACTTTCATAAAAGTAATTAACAATGTATTCTCCATCGCCGGGATAGAGTTTAATAGGTTCTTCCGTGGGTGTTGGTGATTCCTTCTTGGTCATCATCTCAGGGGGAACCTTGTCGGGGTTTTTTGACCATGAAATGATTTTATCGTATACGTTGGTGATAGGAATGCTGAATCCGATTGATCCTTCCTCTGTTCCTGCAGAGTTGATTGCAAGAACTTTTCCGGTTTGTTTATCTATTAATGGCCCACCGCTGTTTCCCTTTGTGATTGGAGCGGAAATTTGATAGACATCTACATATGTGAAGTCATCGATTGTAAACTCTCTATTTACCCCACTAATAATTCCTGTAGTAACTGTGTTTTGTAAGCCGATTGGGCTGCCGAGGGCGATGACCTCATCTCCAACCTCTGCAGGGTCTTTCTTTTCAACTGGAATAGGCATTCTCCCTGCTAATTCAGGTACACGAACAACTGCAACATCGGTTGTGTCACCCATCCCGATTAAATATCCCTCATATTGTTGTCCATCTGCTGTCCTTGCAATTATTTTCTTCGCTCCTTGGACGACATGTGCATTCGTTACTACATCCCCTTTATCGTTGTAAAGAAAGCCAGAGCCTAGGCTTTCTCCAGCGGAGGTCGTCACTTCGAGTTGAACGACACCCTTTTGGCTTTCATAAATAATCGTCTTTAAGTCTTTTGAAGAATTAGATGCTGTTGACTGTTTAGTCTTTTCACTGACCTCTCCAAGAGAAGAGCTCGCTTTTACCTTGTACCCATCATAATGGTCGTAGAGGGCATAAAATCCTCCCACACCTGCGGCAATCAAAAGGACGGTAAGAATAATCGATATAATTGCAGTTCGATTCAAAGATTTTCCCTCCTTATTTTTGTAGGTACCACGTCGCTTTATTAAACTTGACATTTAGCTCTTCATTTACAAGATAATGTGTGTACTCAAATGAACCAGTTTCGTCCGGATACAAAACATCTGGATATACGTATACTTCATTTTCATTAAACGTTGTGCCATTTTTTTTCGTCAGTGTGTAGGAAATCATGATTGATGAAACAGGTACTGTTGCGTTACTTTTTACTTTCCCTGATACAACAACATCTCCAAATTCATCCAAAGTCGTCTTAATGGAAGTAACCTCAATTGCACTATTTAAATTGTGCTCTTTTTCTTTGGAAGCGGCTAAAAGTGCTTGTTCGATTCGTTTCTGCTCAGCATGTTCAAACGCTTTTTGTTCACTTTTAATTGTTGCCATTAGGTTGGTTAGCTTTTTGTTTTCAGGTTCATAAGACAAACCCTTAGTGACAGAAGCGAGTGCGGCAGAAAATTGCTTCTCTTTCAAAAGGTCGCTCGCTGCAGTGTAGGCATAGTCAGCAATTTGCACTCGAATTTTGTTGGCGATCTGTTTTGCCTCAGGGATATTGAGCTTTTCAGCTTTTACAAGTATCGGCTCGAGTTCTTCAATAGTCGATTTCCCTTTCATTTCAAAGCGTAGCTGAGCAACATTTGCTTCAACTCTACTTTCCTTTATTTCCTTCTCAAGTTGAGTAATGAATTTACCAGTGTATCCTGAGAGAATCGTTTCAGCAGCCTGGATCTCGTCCATTGCCTTCTCGTATTTATGGTCTTTTTGGAGTTTTTCAGCTTTATGTAGGTGTTCATCAGTAGCAGTAGCAGCTTGGATTAGTTTCAGGTTCATTGTGGCGGATTTAAAGTTCGCACGTTGTTCGAGAGCGCGTTCGAACGACTTTTTTGCTTTTTGATAATCCCCTTCAAGCGCGAGGTTTTCCCCTTTTTGAAATGCCTCTTGGGCGGAGTTTGTTTGTACAAATTCCGATAAAGCATAGACTCCTAAACTACTAACTACAATGATAAGAGTCAGTAAAGGAACAATCCAGTGCCACTTACGTATATGTAATGGTTTATTTTCAGCTGTGGATGTCCGTTTTGCCCCACATGACTGGCAATAATTATCCTCTTCGTGAAGCTGGTTCCCACAATTCGAACAATACATTTTTCTTCCCTCTCTTTACCGTTGTTTCCTCTACTTATTCTGTCATAATTTAGTATACTATGGAACAACTTTTATGAATTATTACCTCATTTTTCCGAACTTTTTCAATTCTGGGTTTAGGCATGAAATCTGTCGGGGAATAAGTATATAAAGAAAACTTGGCTAGCGCCAAGCCTTAGCGCAGGTGATCGCCATAGTTGCGCTTATACTATAGAAAGTATTTTTATACTTTCTCAACGTGTAAAAAACTCGGTACATAAAAGGGGAGGTGGTAATCCATTCCCCTTATTACAATTTTTCCGAACGATCGATAACATTACAATGAGTGGGGAGGTCAGGTTCCTTGAAGCCAATTCATTTATTAATGTGGTCTGTTTTTATGTTGCTACTTACAGGGTGTAGTCCGTCTAAATGGGATGTGTTGAATCCGAAAGGCTCCACTGCTGAAACACAGCTTTCTTTAATACAACTAAGTATGTTATTAATGTCGATTGTCCTTGTAACCGTTATTACATTATTTACGGTTTTTCTCGTTAAATATAGGGAACAACCTGGACAGACAAACCGGAACCCTTCACAAGAGGCGGGAAACAAAAAGCTTGAAATCATCTGGACCATCATCCCGATCCTTATTTTAACGCTACTAGCGATTCCAACCGTGCAAGATACATATAAACTTGCAGATGAACCGAAAGAAGCAGAGGGAACGATTACGGTAAAGGTGATAGCTCATCAATATTGGTGGGAGTTTGAGTACCCTGACTTTGGGATTACGACCGCTGAAATTCTTCATGTCCCTGTTGATAAAAATGTCGTTATTGAGCTAACATCTGCTGATACAATCCATTCGTTCTGGGTTCCACAGCTAGCAGGTAAGCAGGATGCGATAAGGGATCGGACGAATAAGTTATCATTCATTCCGAGAGAAACGGGGATGTACCGTGGATCATGTGCCGAGTTGTGCGGAGCAGCCCATGCGTATATGCGTTTTCATGTAAAGGTTGAATCCGAAGCTGATTTCGATTCATGGGTGGAAGGTATGAAGAATCCTGACCGAAGTAACTTAACATCTTCGGAAAAGCGTGGGAAAGCATTATTTAAGGATAATTGTCTTAGCTGTCATGCTACGAACACGATGGATTCTGAAATTAATCGGGCAGTGGCACCCCATTTAGGGGATTTCGCTTCACGTGAGCGGATTGCCAATGTTCTTCCTAATACACCTGAGCACTTGAAGAAATGGTTGGATAACCCTGAGGCGATCAAGCCTGACGTCGCGATGCCATCCTTTAAAGATAAGCTTAATAATGAAGAGAAAGAAGACTTGATTAACTTTCTAATGTCTTTAGAGGTCGAGGGGGATGAGAAATGACCTTTACATTTTTTGATACGAAAATCAAAATGATGTCCGATATTATCGTAGCCGATCTTTCGATATTGATTATGGGTATTGCTGTAGCCATTCTTCTAACTTACTACAAAAAGTGGAGATCCCTCTGGAAATGGCTGAAGTCTACCCATCATAGTAAAGTCGGTATTATGTATTTAACTGCAGGCTTTGCTTTCTTTCTAAGGGGAGGACTGGATGCGTTGATCATGCGTGTCCAACTTGCATTGCCACAAAATGAATTTTGGGTCTTTCAAGGTGATAAATACAATCAAATGATGACTACGCATGGGACAACAATGATTTTCTTTGTCGCGATGCCGCTTCTAATTGGACTTATGAACGTAGCGATTCCATGGCAAATTGGAGCCCGCGACCTTGCCTTTCCGTATTTAAATGCAATGAGCTTTTGGCTGTTTTTGGCTGGGGGCATTTTAGTCAATATAAGCTTTGTTCTCGGTGGGTCACCAACAGCTGGGTGGACATCGTATGCGCCTCTTGCATTAGAAAAGTTTGCGCCAGGGCCAGGTAACGATTATTATACCCTCGGTCTCCAGGTCTCTGGTATAGGGACCTTGTTAACGGCCATTAACTTTCTCGTAACCATTATCAATAAACGAGCGCCTGGGATGACCTTTATGCGTATGCCGTTATTTCCTTGGTCAACACTGGTTACATCCATTTTGATTCTATTTGCGTTTCCAGCCTTAACTGTGGCGTTGTTATTGCTAATGTTCGATCGTCTTTATGGAACGAATTTCTTGGCTGCTGATGCAGGGAACTCATTGATATGGCAGCATCTATTCTGGATTTTCGGTCACCCGGAAGTATATATCCTCGTTTTACCGGCGTTCGGAATCTTCTCAGATGTGATCAGTACGTTTTCACGAAAACGTGTATTTGGCTATAGTTCGATGGTCATCTCTCTCATGTTGATTGGGTTCCTAGGATTTATGGTATGGGTACATCACATGTTTACCGTCGGACTCGGGCCAACCTCAAATGCAATTTTTGCAATCTCAACAATGTCCATTGCGGTACCGACTGGAATTAAAATTTTCAATTGGCTGTTTACGATCAGGGGCGGCGTTATTCAAATGCGCACCGCAATGTTGTTTGCACTTGGATTTATTCCTACGTTTGTTATTGGTGGAGTCACTGGTGTTATGCTTGCAACAGTTCCAGCTGATTATCAATTCCATGACAGCTATTTTGTCGTTGGACACTTTCATTATGTGATTATTGGTGGGACGATTCTCGGGATATTTGCTGGTATATATTACTGGTGGCCGAAGATGTTTGGCTTCAAGCTAAATGAAGTGCTTGGTAAGTGGCATTTCTGGACATTTCTGATCGGATTCCACATTACATTTTTTCCAATGCATATTATGGGCTTGAAGGGAATGCCGAGAAGGGTTTATACGTATTTACCTGAGGATGGGCTTGCTGGCTTGAACATGGTAAGTACAATAGGTGCTTTCATGATGGCAGCAGGGATGATGATCTTTTTATGGAATCTTTATTATAGTGCACGTCATAGTGAACGATCTGTTGGGAAGGACCCATGGGATGGACGTACGTTAGAATGGACAATCCCTTCACCACCTCCCGAATATAACTTTGCAAGAATTCCTAAAGTTCGCGGCATCGACCCGCTATGGCAAGCGAAAACGTATACCAATGGAGAAATTGAAGCAGCTGAACCGCTTGGTGAGATTGAAATGCCTTTGTCGACTGTGAAACCAGTCTTGATGAGTGGTGCGTTAACGATCGCTTCCTTCGGGTTCATCTTTCACGTTCTTGTCTTTCAAATAGTAGGGATTACTGGAGTTGCTTTGCTCTTGGTAGCAAGGTCTTTCCAAGATACTGGCAGCCAATCGATTAAACCACCTTACGATGAGGATGAATCGATCGGAGGGGAGAAGGAATGACGACTTCACGAACAGTATCAAGCAAGCAATTTTCAAAATCGGAACAAGCTGACAAGGTACTTGGCTTATGGTTTTTCATCGGAGCTGAGATCGTCTTATTTGGTTGTTTGTTTGGAGTTTATTTAACGCTGAACGGCCAAACGCGAGCTGGGGAATCCCCTGAACAATTATTTGAACTTAAAGAGATTATTCTGTCTACCTTTGTACTATTATCAAGCAGCTTTACGTGCGCACAGGCTCTGATTGGTGCGACACAAGGACAATTCAACAAAACGATAAGCTTCCTTATTGGCACATTATTATTAGCCTTGATATTCTTAGGGTTGGAGGTGCACGAGTTTTATTCGTATGTACGCGATGGTCATACGTTTACATCAAGCCCATTTATGTCTTCGTTCTACGTACTGGTCGGGACACATGGGATGCATGTGCTCGTTGGATGCCTTTGGATGATTGTCCTACTCGTCCACCTTGGTAAAGAAAAGGTTTCTTCATATACAAGTACAAAGCTTGAAGTGTTTAGTCTTTATTGGCATTTCGTTGATGTCGTCTGGGTCTTTATCTTCACGATCGTCTATTTGATCGGAAAGGCAGTGGTATTATGAAAATATCAACGAGAGCTCAATGGATGGGTTTTGCTGCAATGCTTTTTATGAGTGGAATCGCTTTTTATTTAGTAATGAATAAGCGCGTTATATCGGAATGGACTGCAGTCGTGTTGATAGGTTTTGCAATCGTACAGGTAATGCTTCAACTGTTCTTTTTCATGGATATCCAAACCGAGAGAAAAGGGTTTAAATGGATTTCTTTAAGCGGTGGTTTACTTGTGGCGATTCTAGCAATAGTTTATTTAACACGTTAAGAAAGTATAAAAATACTTTCTATAGTATAAGCGCAACTAAGGCTCAGCCGGCGCCAAAGGCTTGGCTGAGCCAAGTTTTCTTTATGCTTTTAAAGTGAATAGGTGAACAAGGGGGAGACAGAATGGGTTTAACGACAACATTAACCACGATTATTCTCGTAATCATCGGGGTTGTTTTTCTTGTGCCAGTTGGTTTATTTGTGTGGCTTTATCTAGAGGACGCCAGACAAGATGAACATTCAGTATTACGAAATTACCCCGTTTTAGGAAAAGCACGTTACATTATAGAAAAAATTGGTCCTGAATTCAGACAATATCTGTTTAATAACAATAATGAGGGGAAACCCTTTTCAAGAAATGACTATATCAACGTGGTGAAAGCAGGTAAATATGTAACAAGAATGATGGGCTTTGGCTCGGAGCGTGATTTCAGTAAGCCAGGATATTATATTAAAAATGCCATGTTTCCGAAGCAGCACGAGGAAATGCGTATGGAACAAAATCCAAAGATCACAACACGTGTTTACCATATTGATAATGAAAAATTGCTTAACAGAAAAGAACACCGTGAAACAGAAGACCGTTTACCTTACTTTCTGCATGAGGAGGATACGGTTGTAATCGGGGGAAAAACAGCTCGGAAGCCTTTCAAAGCTCAAGGACTGATTGGTCAATCTGCAATGAGCTTTGGATCGTTAGGTGACCGGGCAATAACGGCTCTTTCAACTGGACTCGGGATTGCCGGTGGAACGTGGATGAACACAGGCGAAGGCGGCCTGAGCGACTATCATTTAAAGGGCGGCGTCGACATTATCATGCAAATTGGCCCTGGCTTATTTGGTGTTCGTACAAAGGGCGGTGAATTTTCCTGGGAAGAATTTAAGAAAAAAAGTGAGATCGAGCAGGTTAAAGCGTTTGAACTAAAGCTTGCACAAGGGGCGAAAACACGCGGCGGTCACGTGGATGGTTCAAAGATTAATGAAGAAATTGCAAGAATGCGGAACGTTGAGCCGTGGAAAACCGTTGATAGTCCAAACCGATTCCGTGAGTTTGATGATATCCCAACGATGTTTGATTTTATAGATCGGTTACGCGATGTAAGCGGTAAACCAGTCGGGATCAAAATTGTCGTAGCGGATTTGGAGAAACTTGAAGAGCTTGCTGCATATATGCAGTCTTCTGGAAAAGGCCCTGACTTTATCACGGTTGATGGTAGTGAAGGAGGTACAGGCGCGTCTTATCAGGAGCTCGCTGATGCAGCGGGTCTGCCGCTCCTAACAGCGTTACCTTTGCTCGATCGAACATTGCGAGAATATGAGGTGCGAGATCATGTTAAGATTATTGCCTCGGGAAAATTGATTACGCCAGATAAAATTGCAGTGGCACTTGCAATGGGGGCGGACCTTGTGAACATTGCTAGAGGATTCATGTTCAGTGTCGGCTGTATCATGGCTGAAGTATGTCACACGAATAATTGCCCTGTTGGGGTTGCAACGACGGATCCTAAACTGCAAAAGGCATTGATTGTAGAAGAAAAATCATACCGTGTATGTAACTACGTATTGTCCTTGCGAGAAGGTTTATTTTATTTAGCAGCAGCGGTGGGTATTGATTCACCGACGAAATTTGAATCAAAGCATATTACCTATCGTGATGAGCAAGGGCGCTTATATAGTGTCGACCGTATTTTGAAGAAGGATGAAATGGTACAGATGTAACTTGAGTAAATTGAAACATGTTATAACAAAAAGCGATGGCTTATCGACAGCCATCGCTTTTTGTATTTTTACATGTTAAGCGAAAGTATAAATTTGTGGTGCAAAGATGTAATGTCTAGCTCCAACGCCCAGCCACTCGGACACTTCAGTCCCCTTCCGGCGGCAACAGCCTCCTCAGTGGCCTTCCAGTGACCTTCGTGGCTAACCAGGGCGCTTGCGCTTTTCTTATTATTCTATGGGCGTTTTAAAAGTTGTATCTGCTTTTTGCTCATCTTTAACAATTGTATTATCGCCTTTTAGTAATGGTTGGTCATTAAAGTATGCAACTTGATCAATATGATAGCCATAATCGGTTATAGAACCGTCAGAAACAAGGTTGACCGTGATTTCGTCGCCATCTACTATTACCCAGAATGCTGATTTAGTTCCATCATGCTGTGCAATGACATTTCCATTTTTATCTTTTACATTTACGAAATCATATCCAGCTTCTGTTTCGAATCTTGAAAAGTGAATCGCAACTTTTTGTGCACCTGGCTTAGAGTACGTATGACCATTATTGTAGTTGTCAGGGTATGGATGTGGTGTGTCAGCCGATGCTGTCTCATAATACCACTGTGCAGTGCTTGATGAATCGGATGGGTAGGTTACATTCAATGCATAAGCAGTGGATGTGCTTGATGCTCCGTTATATCCGACAACTTTTACATAGTAAGTTCCTGTATTTGATGCCGAATACGAGATAGATTCACTCGATGTTCCGCCATTTTCTGATTGAGCTACTAAACTACCATTACTGTTATAAAGATAAACGTCATAGTCCCCAGGTAGATTTGATAAGCTTACAGAAATATTTCCTGTAGTTGATGCATCAAATTTATAATAGTCAACATCTGAAGCCGATGAAATATAAGAATTGTAGGTTGTACCAGTTGTTATTGGACCATATGCATCACTTATAGAGTTATTAGGCTCATACGTATCCTCACCACCAGGATCTGTACCACCACCTATACCAACTGCAGCATAACCATCAGCGACAGCCTGATACTCTGCACTGCTTGCTCCATACAAATCAGTAGCTGATTGTAATAACGCATCTCTAGCATCATTGAAGTCAGACTGTGATGTTAAATAAGTCGTAAGAGCTCTATAGTAAATGTTTCCAGACTTATCTAAACCGATGTCAGAAGCAATGTAGTAGAACGCCTTGTTTGGAATCCCGCTATTTGTATGAACGCCACCCCAATCTCCTTCACGGGTATTTGGTAGGTTTCTATAATCATCCATATGTGCAGGTTGATTGTATTGTTCAGGGTTTGAAATGCTTCGTAAAGCATCCCCTGGGGTATCTGGTGTGTAAACATCTTCTCCTAGTAACCAGTCCAATTCACTATCTTCAGCGTCTACAATAACACCAAAAACATCAGAGAAAGATTCATTTAGTGCGCCAGGCTGCAATTCATATACCAAATCAGCAGATGTATCTGTAACAGCATGCGTCAATTCATGAGCAACAACATCTAATGCACCCGATAACGGTATGAATGTACTTCCATCCCCATCTCCATAAACCATTTGTGAACCATTCCAGAATGCGTTGTTGTAATTATTTCCGTAGTGGACCGTAGAAATGATATCAGATCCATTGTTATCATAGCTGTTGCGATTATGTGTATTGTAAAAATAATCATACGTCACACCAGCATTATAATGGGCATCAACTGCTGCCGCTTGTGAAGTAGCATTAAAGTTATTATCAGCATCTAATACATCGCTTCCAGGAAGGGAACTACCATTGTTTGCTGTGTATGTCCTGATAACTCCATTCATAGGTTTTGTATCATCATAGAGATAATATTGACCATTCTTTAAATACGTATTTAATGTTTTGGTATCCCCGTTCACCCCAATCCCAGATCCAGTGGCTTCATGTAAAGCATTGTAATGATGAACAACTTTACCATTGACAGCGCTTACAAATACAAAATCACGTCCTGGTTCTGGTGAAAGATATTGCAACTCTATCAGATAGACTGGCAGCCAACGGTTTTTATCTTTATAAAGGTAAAGATCCGCTGTTGGTTCCGAAGTATACGTTTCTTTAGTTGGTTTGAAATCTAAGACTTTTTCTGCTTTTTTGATCGCTTTCTTTTCTGAAACTTTTACTCTCTTACTCCATTTAATATTTGCAAGCTTTGGCTCTACCTGTCCATTCATGGCAATGACTTTACCATCTTTATTCGTATGTACAGAAAGTTCTGCACCATATACAGGAATGTCATCCACTGTGAGCTGTGTCTTGTAATGAGTCATGCCAAGCTCATCTTCTTTTACGTCCAATATTTTAAAACTACCAGCGGTTAAATCGAATAACTCTGCTTGGTTCTCCAAGTATTGAAGAAGATCCTCTTTAGATTTGACCGGCTTGTCTGATAAAACGCCAGAAACAAAATCTGGAACCCCGCGTTTCTTATCCCAAGAAACTTTCAACTCTTTCTTAGAGTTATTCTTGTCGAACTTGTGAAGTACCTTCATCTGCTCTTGCTTCTTACCAATCTTGTCATTCTTTACTGTTGCAGCATCAGCATCGTGTGGAAATAAAGAACCACTAAGTGCAAGTGATAATGCTAAACTTACCGCAACCCCTTTTTTTCTAACTCTCTTTTTTGTAAATTTTTTACTCATTTGGTCACCCCTTATTAAGTATTATATTAAAAGTATAAAATTCAAAATATTATATCAATAGGATAATTTTACTATCTATATCGAAATAGTCAGTTATATAGTACATTTGGTGTATTTTTTGTCAAAAATTGCAGCATTTTCTTTATAAAACAGTATTTTTAACTTGTGAATGTTCGGTTTTTTGATAAAGAATGGTTCGATAGAAGTCTATGTTCAAAGCCGGTCGAATTCAAAAACAATTGACAGTGTATGTGAACGTTCTGTGGAATCGTTGGTTAATAGTTGCCGATAGGACTCCACTTCTTATATCCTTGAGGGAGATGTTCAAAAAGTGGCCAAGGATAACTGGGGCTTACAAGAACAGGAGAGAAAAACTATGACTTACAAGGAACCTACTCAACAAAAGAGCTATACGGGAATTGTCGTCCTTTTATCAATCGTGGTTAATGCACTCGTTGTAATCCTTTTCTTTTTACCGGAGTATGGTGGGGAGACAGGATTCGACATTACCATCTTGCCGTTATTGAATGCGATATTTAATAGTTTTACATTCGTCTTTTTACTATCTGCGCTTTGGTTTATTTTGCGAAAGAATATAAAGCTGCACAGACGTTTTATATTTGCTGCATTTACATCAACCACATTATTCTTATTGTCCTATGTTAGCTACCATTATTTATCTGAATCTACCTCTTATGGTGGAGAAGGACCTCTTAAATATATTTATTACTTTATTCTAATTACACACATCATTCTCGCTGCGGCCATCGTACCACTTGCACTGTTGTCCTTGTTTAGAGGGTTGAGCATGCAGGTTGAGAAACACCGCAAAATCGCTCGCTGGACGATGCCGTTATGGCTCTATGTCAGCGTGACAGGTGTGTTAGTTTATATCTTGATTTCTCCATACTACTAGCACAATTACGGATGATTCATATGATAGAGGGGGCCTACATAAAGCCTCCTCTATTTTTTCTTAACAAAGGAAGGAAATCCACTTATTCATACCGAATAGCAAATGTTCTGGATAAATTTAAGGAGTGATAATCATGACGACGATTGCATTTATACGGCATGGTACTACGAGCTGGAACTTGGAGCGAAGGGCTCAGGGGCAAACAGATATCCCATTGAATGAGGATGGGATTCTCCAAGCAAAAGCGCTGAGCAGACGTTTTGACGGCGAGAAATGGGATGCGATTTACACAAGTGATTTGAAACGAGCAAAACGAACCGCTGCGGCTGTCAGTGAGATCCTGGACTTGCCCGTTATAGAAGATAAACGGCTTCGAGAAGTGAGCTTTGGCTTGATGGAGGGAACGATTGAGGAAGAACGCGTGAAGCAATGGGGAGAGAACTGGAAGGACCTAGATCTTGAGATTGAAACCGACGAGGCTGTCCAACTGCGGGTTGAAACGTTTATAAAGGAAATTGTTGAGCAACACCCAAGTGGTAATGTGATCGTAGTCAGCCACGGAGCATTCCTTAATGATCTTTTTGGTATTCTTTTAAAACAAGAGTATAAAAAAGGACGCCTGGAAAATACATCTGTGACCATTTTGGAGCAAAAGGATAAATGGGAACTAAAGTTATTCAATTGCTGTAAACACCTGTCCAAACAGGGAGAACAAAAATCGTGATTGAGTTTCTTTACCATTTTAGCGAGGAAGCAGATATTAAGCAGTTCATACCGAGAAAAAGTTCTTCCTTTCCACAGCTGCCTCCAAAGGTCTGGGCAATTGATAAGACGCATGCCCCGTTGTATTATTTCCCGAGGGACTGTCCAAGAATCGCGATTTGGAAAGGGAAGGACACAACAGATCAGGATATGGAACGGTTTCATCTGAATGCGAAAATGGTCATCACAATTGAAAGCAGGTGGTTGCCAAAGCTAGAGGAGACGGTGATCTTTCAATACACATTTGCAGAGGAATCGTTTCAATGCTTTGATGAAAATGCGGGTTATTTTACATCGGAAAAGAGTGTAAAGCCAATCGAGGTTGTTAAAATAGGTCACTTGCGGGAACATCTGATTGATTCGAGTGTGGAGCTCAGGTGGATTCGTTCATTAAAAAATTTGCGCGACGACGTTTTGAATTCTTCTTTATCCTATTCAATGATTCGAATGCGAAATGCCTATCTAGTATAAGCTAAAGGTGGCTGAAGGTGTAAGCATGTTATGATGCCTAAACATGAATTGAAATACGGGGGATAAAGAGGGTGCCTCCGCTTTTCTTACACGTTAAGAAAGTATAAAAATACTTTCTATAGTATAAGTGTAACTAAGGCGATCGCCAGCGCTAAGGCTTGGCGCTAGCCAAGTTTTCTTTAACTTCCATGGATTTGTTTTCAATTTCTGCTATTTTATTTTCACCTCCGTAATTTAGATTAAACCTTAAATCGATTAAAGGAGAATTAGTAGAGATAATCCAAACACTGAAGGTCCTGCTTACTGGGAAGAACCGTTGCTTATTACAACCACGGCTTCACTGCAGGCGATTCAAAAAGTAAGCCACCGCAATGAACTAGATATGCTTCGTTTTCGACCGAACCTCATTATCGACCTAGATGATCACACACCTTTTCAAGAAGAAGTATGGATTGGAAAGGAAGTGAGGATTGGTGATGCTGTATTGTCCATAAAAAAGGGGTGCCAGCGTTGTGCCTATGTCAACATTGATCCATCCACCCAGCAAATTGATCATAGTGTATTGAAAACAGTAGTAAAGGAAAACAAAATGATCTTTGGCGTTTATCCGACAGTAGTGAAAAACGGTCAGATCCAGAAAAATGATATCGTCCGACTACAATGAAGATTTCTCCAATTAGGAAAAGCAGAAGCACTGGCCTGGAGCTAGACAGTGCATTTATGAAACAAAATTTTATACTTTCCTATATAAAAAGCCACCGTTTTTAGAACGGTGGCTTCAATATTATTTCTTCCAATCAGGGGCTTTCCTGTGTTTCGTTGCTTGCTCATAGGCATAGGCTAGTCCTATTAATGCAGGTTCGCTGTAGGCAATTCCAGTAAACGTAACCCCTACTGGTTCTCCTTTTTTAGTAAATCCACCTGGAACCGTTATCGAGGGATAGCCTGCTTTTGCCGGGATCCCAGCCCCGTTCGAGTTCGGAAAGAGAAGTGCATCCAATTGGTGTTCCTCCATGACAACATCAATACCCCTTGTTCGTGAAAGCTCTAGATCACGAAGTTTACTTTCAAGGTATTCCGGCTCGGTCATCGTTCCAGACGTGTTATCTGAATCAATCAAAATGCCTTGTCCAAACTTAAGTGTTCGCTCTGAATGCTGCTCATTAAAGGAGATTACTTCAGACAACGAGTGAACAGGTAATGATGGATGGAGGCCTTTCAGATAGTGGTCCACATCGGATTTGAATTCATAAAGTAAGACGTTGTAATCCCACGATTCATCTTTTTCCATTGGAGAGATGGATTCAAGGTCAATAATCGACGCTCCTTCTGCTTCAAGGTCACGAATTGCTTGCTCTATGACATCTTGTTGCAGTGGATTAAGGCCGTCAATATACATGGAACGCGCTACCCCAATTCTGGCACTGTGCAGTGACTTTGCATTAAGAAAAGAAGTGTAGTCGCGAAAATTACGTTCCATACTGGTTTGCGTAATTGCATCTGTTTCATCGAGTCCAGTTAATGAGCCAAGAAGAATGGCAGCATCCGTTACAGACCGAGCAATGGGACCTGCAGTATCCTGGCTGTGTGAAAGCGGTATGATTCCTGTACGGCTTACGAGTCCTACGGTAGGCTTAATTCCAACAACATTGTTCTGGCTTGCAGGGCTCAAAATTGATCCGGATGTTTCCGTTCCGATTGAAAGAGTTGAAAAATGAGCAGCGACTCCGACAGCTGAACCTGAACTTGATCCACCAACGTCAAATTCCCCTCCGTAGGGGTTAAGGACCTGTCCGCCTCGTGAACTGTACCCATTGCGCATCGATTCACTCATGAAATTTGCCCATTCAGTCATATTGGCTTTTCCGATAAGAACGGCTCCCGCATTACGTAGTTTCTGGACGATTGTGGCATCGTGTTCAGCATAGTGATTCTCAAGAGCAACCGACCCCGCACTCGTATGCATACGATCACCAGTTTCAATGTTGTCTTTTAAAAGGATAGGGATTCCGTGCAAAAGCCCACGCATTCCTTTTACCTTCCGCTCAGAATCGAGAGTTTCTGCAATTTGTAGCGCATCAGGATTCACTTCCAATACGGCGTTTAGTTTTTCCGATTTGTGATTGTGGCGAGAAATATATTCGAGGCAACGGCTAACTAATTGCATAGAAGTCAATTCACCGTTGTTCATTGCTTTCTGAAGTTCGAGGACCGTTGCTCTCTCCAGCCAGTCCTCGTTACGCAATTTAAAGCTTTCTCTCATGATTGTCTCTTTCTCCTTTTGCATATGTATTCTCTTAACTATTCCACAAAAACGATCGTATTTCCTTCATATCAGTATAACCGAATGATTCAGATGTAACTCAGGAAACCCGTCTCTGAAAAAGCTGTTGATTAGCCGTATAATCCAATCAGCTAATGTTGCGTTGAAGCCGCTTTCATACTACTATTAAACTACTATCACAAAAAAAGGGGAATGAACGTGGGGAAAACAAAACATACAGGACCGATGCATATTTCGAAATCTCCGGATCCTTCACTCTGGGTGAGTAAGGTTCCATTTGGACTTGGTAAAATAAAACCGCACCACATTCGAGACACGATAAAGGTTGCCTGGGAGAATAAAGATAATCTGCCATATGCGACACGAATTTTAACACAAGGTGTTTGTGATGGGTGCGCGCTCGGTGTTGCAGGCCTTCAAGATCAAACCCTTCAGGGGCCACACCTTTGTACAACACGATTGAATGTACTCCGACTAAACACAATGCCTGAAATGAAGCCTGAAATTGTTCATGCGGACATTGATGAATTGAAAAAGATGAGTAGTACAGAGCTTCGAAAGCTTGGGAGAATTCCGTATCCTCTCATTCGAAAACCAGGTGAAAAGAAATTCAGCCGCCTTTCATGGGATGATGCACTTGATACAATTGCGGAAAAAGTAAAGAAAATTGACCCAAAACAATATGGATTTTATTTAACGTCTCGAGGAATCACAAATGAATCTTATTATGTAGCAGCAAAGACAGCCCGATTCCTTGGTACAAATCATGTAGATAATGCTTCTCGTATTTGTCATTCACCTTCAAAAACAGCATTGAGTCGTTCAATGGGGATTGGTGCCTCAAGCTGTACTTATAAGGACTGGATCGGTACTGACGTCCTCGTATTCTGGGGATCAGTTGCTGCAACCAACCAACCTGTTTCTACGAAATACATGTACGCAGCGAAACGCAAAGGTACGAAGATTATTGTTATAAACCCTTACCATGAACCTTCAATGGATAACTATTGGATTCCTTCGATTGCAGAATCTGCCTTATTTGGAACAAAGATTGCAGATGATGTCTATCAAGTGAACATCGGCGGTGACATTGCTTTCATGCACGGAATCATGAAGCATTGGTTTGAGATGGAGGAAGCGGAACCAGGTTCAGCCGTTAATCATGAATTTATTCAAGAGCATGTGAACCATTTCGATGAGCTAAAAGTGAAAGTGCAGTCCTATGATTGGGAAACTCTTGAAGAGTCATCGGGTTTATCAAAAGAGCGGATGGTAGAGCTTGCTGTTTTACTCGCAAAATCAAAGTCAGCCGTATTCGTTTGGTCGATGGGTCTCACTCAGCATCGCTTTGGTACAGACAACGTCTCACAAGTTGCAAATCTAGCACTTTTACAAGGATATGTTGGACGAGAGCATTGTGGTGTTATGCCCATCCGCGGACATTCCGGTGTACAAGGTTCAGGAGAAATGGGAGCCGACCCGTTTGTACTACCTGGTGGCGGTTTTGATGAAAAGAACGTAGCCCGACTTGAAAAGATTTGGAACTTCGATATTCCGAAATGGCAGGGGGATATCGTTGGGGTAAGTCTTGAAAATGCGGTGTTACCGGAAGATCATGAACGGAAGCTTAAACTCTATTATATGTCTGGTGGAAACTTCCTCGAAACGATGCCTGATCCTGACTTTGTAAAAGAGTGTCTTGAGGGAGTAGATATCCGTGTTCATCAGGACATCATTTTCAATACGTCTACATTTGCCGATGCGAAGGAAGCAGTCATTGTTCTACCTGCGATGACTCGATATGAGCAGCCAGGAGGAGGAACGTCAACATCGACAGAGCGAATGGTCTATTTTTCACCTGAGATTAAGGGTCCCCGTATCGGAGAAGCACGTGCTGAATGGGAGATTTATGTGGATCTTGCTAAACGTGTTAAGCCGGAGCAAAGTCATCTGATTGAATTTAAAAACGCGCAGGAAATTCGGGATGAAATTGCGAAAGCTGCACCGAATTATAATGGAATACAGTACCTTAAGGAAAAGGGAGATGTGTTCCAGTGGGGTGGTGCTTGGTTGTGTGAAGACGGTAATTGCCCAACTCCGGATGGTAAAGGGAACTTGATTGCGATGGACATCCCTGAATTACGACGGGCGGAAGGACGTTTCTATGTTACGACTCGGCGTGGAAAGCAATTTAATTCAATGATTTATTCAGACAAAGATCCATTCAATGATGCCGATCGTTATGATGTGTTGATGAATGCTGATGATGGAAAGACATACGGAATTAAAGAAGGGGAAGCTATCGTTGTTTACAATAAGTTCGGTCTTCTTCATGGGAAAGCCAAGTTTGTGAATGTAAAGACTGGAAACATTGAGGTGCACTGGCCAGAGGGAAACGTCCTCTTGCCGAAGGGTGTTTATGAAGAACTAGCAGGTATTCCTGAATATAATACAGCAGTAATTGTGGAAAAATCAGAAACCTTCCATGCCCAAAAGGACACGAAGTATCTGGAAAAAAGAGTTGAAGAACTGGAGCAGGAAGTAGGATAATGAATTAAAGAAACGGGGATTGGCTCCAAGTATGAGAGCCAATCCTCGTTTACACGTTGATAATTCATTATCGACTGTTCTAGTCCACCCTCGAAAGGAAAATAATATGAATCATAAATTAATGTTCGAATCCTCATGGGAAAAAGCCATTTCACCGGTTGACCGCAAAACGATCACGGAAATTTATCTTAACCAACCACCAGTTGGAAACACCATTACATATACAACGATCCGGGCGGCACTTAACCATTATGGCGCACTATTAGCGATGGTTTTAATTCAAAACGGGACCAAAGATTCATTTTCGATTCGAAATCTAGATCTTCAATACGAAGAAGAAGGAAGAGGGGTCATCGCACAACACTGTTTCAACCTTCCGAAAATTATCATCGAAAAACACACTTCAATGCCTTGGACCTTCGTTTTTCCACAAGATACAATTGCCCAACGACCGTTATTAATAAATTGGATTCTAGCAGATCATTAATATTCAAATAATTTTAAAAAATAAGTCTTTTTATCTACTAACCTCCAAAATACTATGGTAATATGAAGAGGAATGTACATATTTTTACAAGGGGGATTTAGATGAAAACAAAAAGATTGCTATCAATGCTAGTCATTGTACTTGGTCTTTCTATGATTCTTGCAGCTTGTAATTCAAGTGGCGGGGGTTCCGATGGGGGTTCCGAGGAAGAGCCTAGTGAACTTAGTCTTCTAACCGGGGGTACAGGTGGAACGTACTATCCACTTGGTGGAGAAATTGCTAGCCTCATGTCTGACAAAACTGAAAAGACTGTCACTGCACAATCATCTGGTGCATCGGTTGAAAACATGCAAACATTACAAAGTGGAGATGCTGATTTAGCCTTCACCCAGACAGATATTGCGAGCTATGCAGTTAATGGAGAGTTGATGTTCAAGGACGGTAAAGTGGACAATATCCAAGCGATTGGAACTTTGTATCCTGAAACGATTCAGATCGTCACACTAAAAGATAGTGACATCGAGTCCGTTGAGGATTTAAAAGGGAAGACGGTTTCAATCGGAGCACTTGGTAGTGGTACGGCAGCTAATGCTGAGCAAATTATAAAAGTTCACGGCCTTTCGTTAGAAGATATCGATGTTCAAAATCTAGCATTCGATGAATCTACCGAAGGCATCCAAGACGGTAAAATTGATGCGGCATTTATTACATCAGGTGCCCCGACTGGAGCGGTTGAAAGCTTATCTGCCATGAAACCAGTTAAGATTGTACCAATTTCTGCAGATAAAGCGAAAGAGCTTGCAGATGAATATCCATACTATGCGGAGGATGTAGTTCCGGCGGGTACGTATGGTCTTGAGAAGGAAGTGCCGACTGTAGCGGTTCTTGCCATGCTTGTTGTACGTAAAGATTTAAGTGAAGATACCGTTTACGAATTAACAAAAGCACTGTTCGATAACTTGGATCAAATTAAACATGCTAAAGGTGAGAAAATCAGCGCTGAAAAAGCACTGGATGGAGTTGGAATCGAACTCCACCCAGGTGCTAAAAAATACTTTGATGAAAAAGGGATTGAAACTAAGTAAACAAAGTCTAGGTCGGGGCAGCCTCCTCGGCCTATTCTTTACATGAGAGATAAGAAGTACAAATTTTGCTGCATAGATGCGATGTTTTTTATAGAGGTTGTTCAAAAAGTCCGGTAAAAATAGCTGTCGAATTTCTTCGTTGTTCGATCTCTCCGGTCCTCACGTATTAATAGCATACGTTCTGGTCCTCGAGATTTTCACGTCTCGAACTTCTCGGCTCTTTTTGTCCTCCTTTTTGAACACGCACTTATAAAGGCTGTACTAAAAATGATAAATATGCATTCAGGTGAACACATGATAGTAAAGCGTAAAGGTATCATTCTTCTATTAATAATAATGCTGTTAGTGGCTTTGTCAGGCTTAATCCCATATGGAAAGGCATTAACAGTAGAATACGAGAATTCTAATCGATTACTTGCTTATATGCCTATCGAAGATCAACAACGCTTTCAAATCCGTTATACCCATTCCGTTCATCGCACTCTTGTTGTGGAAATCTATCAAATCGATAATGAGCAAATTGTGCAAGTAGAGCTTATCTATGAAAACTTTGCCATTGGAATGCCTTCAAATGCACATGGCGAAGAAACATTTAATCACAAAGACGGGAAGTATTTCATTTCGAATATGCACCGTGTTTTTAACAAAATAGATTTACGGACGGGACAAGTTATCGCAAACCACACTTTGATTGTCGATGGTGTTCAAAAGCCGTTTCGTGAGTTTGTTGAACCTGGTACTTGGGCGAGGTTGGAAGTGGCATCACTGAGTTTCTGGCAGCGGTTGAGAGGAGATGAAATTACTTGGAAGAAAAAGGATTGAAGAAGAATCAACAATTGTCTGAGGAAGAAATTGAACAGCTGATGGCAAAGTATGATCCTGAGGCTGGCTTTCGAAAGCTGACGGGTGTCATGGGTTGGATTGTAATAGCGTTACTCCTCAGCTTTTCACTATATCAATTATATACCTCTCTTTTTATTGGATTCGATCCGCAAATTCACCGATCGATTCATTTAGGCTTTGCATTATCACTGACCTTTTTGTTGTTCCCGGCATCTAAGAAAAAAAAGCCGCGGACGAAAAAGAAAAAGTTTCAAATATCTTGGATTGATGGCGTTCTAGCGTTATTGAGCGTCGTTGTCGGATTGTATTGGCCTTTTAATATTCAAGAACTTGTTTTAAGAGTTGGTCGGTTGGAAATGATGGATTTTGTCATAGGGGGACTTGCGATAGTCCTTGTCCTAGAAGCAACAAGGCGTGTAGTCGGAATGCCGATTACGATTATTGCAGCCTTGTTTCTCGTATATGCCTATTTCGGACCTTATATGCCTGGTTTCATTCAGCATAGAGGTATTGATATCGACCGAATTATACGGACAATGTTCTTCACTACCGAAGGGATTCTCGGTACGCCATTAAAGGTATCATCAACCTTCATCTTTTTATTCTTATTGTTCGGTGCTTTCCTTATAAAGACTGGAGTAGGGCAGTATTTTAACGATCTAGCTGTTGCTGTTGCAGGAAAGCGTGTTGGTGGACCTGCAAAGGTTGCTATTTTCTCAAGCGCACTGCAGGGGACAATCTCTGGAAGCTCTGTCGCTAACGTAGTAACATCGGGAGCTTTTACAATCCCAATGATGAAAAAGCTGGGTTATCGAAAAGATTTTGCTGGTGCGGTAGAGGCAGCCTCTTCCACGGGAGGACAATTGATGCCGCCGATTATGGGAGCTGCAGCCTTTCTAATGGTTGAATTTATTGGTGGTATTTCCTATTGGGAAATCGCAAAAGCAGCTGCGATTCCTGCAGTTTTATATTTTGCGGGGATCTGGATTATGACCCATTTCCAAGCAAAAAAGATTGGTCTTCAAGGCCTTAAAGAAGATGAATTACCGGATCGAAAGGAAATTCTTAAAAAGATCTATTTACTCTTTCCGATTGTCATTGTTGTCATCCTGTTAATGACCGGCATGAGTGTTACGAGCGCTGCATTATGGTCAATTTTGTCAACAATTGTGGTTGGTTTTATTAATAGGGATCAGCGAATGGGATTGATGGATATCATTTACGCGCTGATCGATGGTGCGAGGACTGCGATCGGTGTTGCGACGGCTACAGCAGCAGCTGGTATTATCGTTGGTGTTGTAACACTTACAGGGCTCGGGTTAAAAATGGCCAATGGACTTGTTGACCTTGCTAACAACGACCTGTTTTTAACACTGGTTTTTACAATGATCGCTTCCCTTATCCTCGGGATGGGCTCACCGACGACAGCCAACTATGTGATTACGTCCACGATCGCAGCACCGGCCTTAATGGCATTAGCTGTCCCAGAATTATCTGCCCATATGTTTGTCTTTTATTTCGGAATTATCGCCGACATTACACCACCTGTTGCACTTGCTGCCTTTGCTGCCGCAGGGGTATCTGGGGGTGACCCGCTCAAAACCGGGGTCATATCCTCAAAACTAGCGATTGCAGCTTTCATTATTCCGTTTATTTTCGTTTATTCACCGGAACTAATGATGATTGATACGACGTGGACAGAAGTCATCTGGATTTTCTTCACCTCGTTCCTCGGGATGATTGCTATTAGTGCCGCTATGATTGGGTATTGGATCCAACGAACAAACTGGATTGAACGGATACTCGCTCTTGCAGCCGGTATTCTGTTAATTTATCCTGAGGGCTTAACAGATCTAATCGGATTAGGAATGTTTGCAGGTATTCTCGCTGTTCAATACCTTGTTAAACGTAAGGATGTTGATCAAACGCCCCAATCTGCAAATGTTTAATCGGTGATCGATTATATAGCGTAGACAAATTTAAACTAAAGGCTGTGGATATATAAATTCAGCCTACCTTATAAAGGAAAATCGTAAAATCAGGGGGTCCTTCTTTTTGGGTACCTCCTGTTTAATTTGAATAAGTTTTAAGCTCCTATGATCATTTTCCCTCTTTTATTTCGGCCACAGATTGAATTATATCGGCCACACATAGTAAAATAGTCCCGATTCCGCTTTACCCCTTGATAAAAAAATTTTAATCTCCTAATGTACAAGAAAATAAACGGATCCTTACACGATGGCCAATCCGTTCTTTCTTAGGTGGTCATAGGTGAGAAAGTATGAAACTTTTGTTGTATAGAATTAAAGCCGCTTGCATTTTTCTTTATACAAAATTCAGCCTTTAAATGTGGTGATACGAGGGTTTTTGCGATTGGTAAATAAAAAGGATTGAACTGTTTGACCAGTCATGACAAATAGGATTGGTTTTTGTAGATAACTTTTTTAAATTTTGACCAGATTCTGACAAACATTGTGAATCGGACAAAGTATACTCATATTATCAAAGGCATAGAATATTAGGTTCCGATTTGAAGGAGGTGTCTATTGAGGGGGATCGGGATATGAGATTGAAAAATAGAAGGGAGAAGGGATTTATAATGGTTGATTTGGTATCGTATTGTATGGTTTTATGGTTTGCAATTATTCATATGGTTTGCACAAAACAACAAGAATGGAACTTCTCTACTCCGACTTTCTGTAAGTTTGTAAAGGTTCAGCATGAAATTACAGTCAAACGAAATAGGAATCAAATTATACGTAAATTAAGAAGAAGTGAACTATTTCGTCTGAAGGGGGATGTGCTTTGGGATACTTCATAAGACAAAAGGCTGAGGGCTACTAGTTTTCTTTACACTGAATGACTTATATAATGGAAGGAGAATGTTATGAAGGAATGAGGGATGTTCGTGAGCATACAATCAAGCTCTGTTGTACAAAAAATGATCGATCGTTTAGTAAATATTAAAAGTGAGGTTGACCAAAATCCATCATCAAGCAAGGTAAAGGAAGAGCTAAGTGCCGTGAAAGCTTACTGTGACCTATTAATGGAAACGTCAAATGATAACACATCAGAAAAGCCTACTGTACGCTCTATTAAGTCGGGATCGGAACCGAGAGAGCAGCAGTCTGTACAAAATTGGCCCTCGAATAATTCTAGTAAATTGAACGGTGAAGAGGATAATGGGGATTCCATTTTTGATTTTTAAGAAACAGTAATGGGCTTGGCAAAAGCCAAGTTTTCTTTACACGTTAAGAAAGTATAAAAATACTTTCTATAGTATAAGTGCAACTAAGGCGATCGCCAGCGCTAAAGCTTGGCGCTAGCCAAGTTTTCTTTAGATTTTTGTTCATTTCCTGGGAATTGATCAAAATAAGTTTCGAGAAATTTACATAAAATCGTTCATTTATGGAAATATTAGGTCTTTAGAAGCGTTCAAAGAACACCCGAAAAGCCTCATGCGGAAAAGGGTGTTCGTTTTTTATACTTAAAACAAGAACAAATGTTCGCATTTAATTTGTTTTTTTAATGTGTGGACTTGCTTTATTGATAAAGGAGTGATTCTAACATGACAAAGAACAAACAGCAGCTCTTGAATCGAATCGCAGAACAACAAGACTTTTTAAGCGCATTTTTACAAAGTCCAGAAAACGAGCAAGAAATAATACGTTTGATTGAAAATCCAACAATAGAACATTACAAACGGATAGATAGACAATTCCAAGCCTTTTGTTTCGAGTGCCGCTTCATCCATTACGTTTCTCGAATGATCTATTTTCAGGCGATTAATTACATTCGTAAGCTCCGGAAAAGTCAGTCCCGACTTATGTATGGTGAAACAGCAGAAGGAGAGTGGATTGTAAATGCGGCGGATCTTACAATTGAGCAAAATGAGATCGCTAGCCCTTTGCTTTTTGCGGCAATGAGTGATTTAACAAGTCTTCAGAAACAAATTGTTGAACTTCACTATCAAAGAGGGTGGAAGTTAAAGGAAATTGCAAACTACCTCAATGTGAGTCCGCAATCGATTTCGAAAACACATCGACGAGCGTTAGATCAGCTCCAATTACGAATGGAGGGGAAAAAATATGCTTGAAGGAGCAAGTGCTGTCGGCTGGTTTAACCTTATTCACAATGTTGGATTTCCTGCGGTTGTGGCACTCTATTTACTGCTTCAGTACGACAAGCGTCTTCAAAGTCTTGAAAAGTCGATTGAAACGCTTAGCGATGATTTACAAAATCAGGATCGGGAGGAAAAAGATGAACCTTCTTCAACTAGTCAAAAGCGCAAAGCAAGGTGATGTGAAGGCACAGCAAGATCTTATTGACCGCTTCGAGCCGAAAATAAAGCAAACGGTAAAGTCAATGGGAACAAGGTATCAGGAGGACGTAGAACAGGAGGTAAAGTTGAAAATTCTTGAAGCGGTTCGTACGTATGACACGAGTGGTACACCATCGTTAAGTCAGTTATTGCAAAAGTCGAAGGAGGGAAGGGATCTTTTAGAGGAGGTCCAACAATTCACTAAGAAGTCGGAACATTCTTAATCATTCTTTACCACACCTAAAAAGGCGCTTCCGCTTTTCTTAAGAGGTAAGAAAGTATAAAATTTTAATGCAAAGAGGCAATGTCTAGCTCCAGCGCCCAGCCACTCGGATCACTTCAGTCCCCTTCCGGCGGCAACACACTGAAGTACTCCATGTATATTCCCACGCAGGGCCGAACTTGTTTGGGCCGAGCCTCCTCAGTGGCCTTCCAGTGACCTTCCTGGCTACCCAGGGCGCTTCCGCTTTTCTTAACCAAAGGTGACAAAACTTCGAATATACAGAGCCGGGAGTTGGCAAGAAGGGTTCGATGATTTAACATTAAAATTAGTTAGTAAGTTAGAGTTGAACAATCAATATTTTATAAAAGATAGGTAGGAGAAGCTTAATGTTTAAGTTGTTTATCATACTTGGCGCAGTTAATGCTGGGCTAGCCGTAATATTAGGTGCATTTGGTGCGCATGGCCTTGAATCAAAACTATCTGCAAAAATGATGGAAGTGTTTAAAACAGGCGTTCAATACCATATTTTTCACGCGCTCGGTCTGTTTGTTATTGCCTTCTTGGCAGATAAGTTTGCGGGCTCCGCATTAATTCACTGGGCAGGATGGGTGATGCTAATTGGAATCGTACTTTTCTCAGGAAGTCTTTATGTCCTAAGCACAACTGGCATTTCAAAGCTCGGGATCATTACTCCATTTGGTGGATTGGCATTCATCATTAGCTGGCTGTTGATTGTAATTGCTGCAATTAAGGCATAAAGAAAACTTGGCAATGCCAAGCCTTCTGCGCAGGCTGAGCCTTAGTCCCTAAAGGGATGACCTGAAGGCCCTTGCTTTATACTTTCTTAACGTGTAAAGAAAAGAGATGTCTCACAGGAGGCATCTCTTTCGTGTTTCACAGTTCAGTTAACGATAAACCCACTGTCACAGCTCCTGACCAGGTGCTATTAATTCCACCTTATCACCTTGGAGAATATGTTACCATTTGCCCGCTTTGCCCACCGTAAGGATAGCTGTAATCCAACTCTTCATCAAATGTAACGTAATCAAGATAAACCATTAGAAGTAAATACCGTTTACCTGTTTCTGGATCACTTATAATAATGTGATCACGCCCAGCTGCTTCAATAACCCCTTTGAAAATTTTTGCAGTCCATTTCGGATTGCCTTCGAATGTCATATAGAAGGTTCCGATTTTTCCACGATTGAGTCGTAGAATATTCTCAATATAAGACTGTTCGACAGGGAGCATACCTTGTGGGCCTTGTGCCTGGCCTGCGCCTTGCCCCTGTCCTTGCCCTGGGAATCCTGATGGATAGCCGCCTTGCCCTTGCATCCCACCTTGATTCATCCCTGGGTTCATACCCATCGGATAACCATTCATACCGCCTGGATTTTGCCGATAATTCATAAGAGACCTCCTCGTCTTCAATGAGACTTCTACTAATTAGGTATACTCAATGCTCGTATGAGTTATGACACCTAAAAGGAAGAATCGGGATTACAGCAAGTTGAATTCACCTTAATAAGTAGAGTAAACGCCCGCACAGTTAGATTCAGTAGGCTTATAAAAACAATGAGATTTATAACGACCAGCATTCCATTGATTAAACCATTGCTCAGGACAATTACCTGGTGGCTTAAAGAACCAAAGTGAGTAGGAAGCAGGATGATATCTTTTACCAGCAATCGTTTTTTTGGCAAGTTTAATTTCACTTTGTCGTGCGCGTTGGTAAAAATATCCCTTTTGGGTCGCTTCAAATCCTCCTGGTGACTGAAATACCATATCGCGAATCGTATCAATGTTCTCAAAATCCATGCAATCTCCTCGTACACGGTTGATTCCAGTATTACCGACCATCAACATCCCGAGTTTACCATCACCCTCAGCCTCAGCACGCATGAGCCTAGCAAGCAACTTGACATCAGATTGAGGTGCCTTTACAACAGCCATACCTGTCACCTCCTCGAATTAGCAATACATAACTGCCTAAAACGCACATTTTTATACTTATGATGATATTAGAAAAATCATGACAGCAAATAATGAAACCATTACCCGGAAAATCAATAAACAGAAAAAGCACCGCTTCATAAAAGAGGTGCTTCGTACAATGTTTATATCCGCTTATACTGCTAGGAAGGAGCTGATCTTTTCTTTTGGCAGGATATTCCCGACATAGAAGGTACCAAACTCTCCAAAGCGTGCACTCACTTCATCAAAGCGCATTTCATATACAAGCTTTTTAAATTGGAGGACGTCATTCGAGAACAATGTCACGCCCCACTCCCAATCATCAAATCCAACTGATCCAGTAATAATCTGTTTCACCTTACCGGCATATCCACGGCCAATCATGCCATGCTTGCGCATCATTTCACGACGCTCCCCCATTGGAAGCATGTACCAGTTATCATTACCTTCACGTCGCTTATCCATTGGGTAGAAGCATACATGATCCCATTTCGGTAGAGCAGGCTTTAAGCGTCCTTGAATCATCGGATCTGTTTCTGGGTCGACATCTTTTGAAGCCATGTAGTTGCTTAGCTCGACTACCGAAACATAGGAATAAACAGGAAGCGTAAATTCGGCAAATGTTGTCTTATTAAATGCAGTTTCGATTTCATTTAATTCTTCCATCGTCGGGCGGAGGAGCATGATCATTACATCTGCTTTTTGTCCTAAAATTGAATAAACCGCGTGACTCCCTTGCTTTTGTGCTTCTTTAACTTCCCACTTTTCGAGAAAAGTCAGCAATTCATTTATCGCATATTCTCGTTCATTACTTGATAAGGCTTTCCAGGCAGCCCAATTCATCGTACGGAAATCGTGCAAACAATACCAACCATCTAATGTTTTGGCAGCTTCGTTCATCACAAGACACTCCCTTTTCTTTACTATAAGTGCGTGTTCAAAAAGGAGGACAAAAAGAGCCGTCATATATGAATTTCAACTAAATTCGTAACGTCCTGTTACAACGTTGAACTGACTCACATCGTGTGAGCCCAAGGCACGAAAATCTCGAGGAAGGCCACTCACTTGAAGGTTTCTTTGCTGCCTTGCACCGAGGAAACTTTCATCGATAGCATTGACTAGTTAGACGCAGGTGCACAATGAATGTACATCGATGAACTCAACGCTTTCTTGTAATACGTGAGGACCGCAGAGATCGAGTAACGAAGAAATTCGATAGCTATTTTTACCGGACTTTTTGAACAACCTCTATAAAAGTTCCGTTTCTATCATACCATAATTAGTCCTGAAGATTAAAAGCTGACACAAAACGCTCAAATTATTGATGTTTTCATTACAACAATGGAGATGGTAAATCAACTCGTGTAGCCCGCGTTATAATCTTAAATGTATCTTCGAATATGATTTTCTAGTGTTTGTGTTAGCGTTGCTTGGTCCTCGGCTTCAATACGAGAGATCGTTAGCATTGATTTTTGCTCATCAACATCAAGAGCTTCTTCCAAGAACCCAAGCATTCCTTTTCCGCGCTTATCAACCTCAAGCATTAAGCGAACACGATCGCGCTCCGGGTAAAAGACGACCTCAAGTTCATCTAGGTCACCATGGAACGGTCCTGATGATGGAATAAATTCAAATTCCTGTGCGAAAGGCCGGTTGTTTTGTAAATGCCTTTTCACATGTACACACATGGATTTTCGAAGGCGAAGGCCAAGCTGTTCTAGGGAGGCAAACACGTTTTCAACTATATCTGTAGATTTTATCGTAATATAATCCTCGTCCTTCGGGTCTATAGCTTGTTTGATATCTAGTCCTGTCTTTAACCATACCGGCGTCTTTCCGATTGTTAGTGGGACATCGTATGGTAAAGGCATGGTAAAAGGAATTTTCTTCTGCTCATTAGCTGCAATCGTAATGTCCTGAGCTACACGAACAGAATCAAGAGTGTGTGCTTGCTTGACTTTATTATCGTCCACCTCGCGTATATATTCGGTCATCAGATATAGGTTGATTTCATCGATATGTTGCTCAACCTTTCCTCCGTTAATTTCGACAACCCCTTTAATCATCTCTCCTGCATAAAACATGCTCTCTTCCAGTTTTGTATCAACAACAGCGGCACCAATTCCAACACTAGCAAGTACTCGATTAACAAAAGACATCTAACATACCCCTTTCTAATTTGAAGAATAGTTAATAGTTCCTCTAACATTTACGGATGTCTGTTCAACAGGTTTCAAAAATCTTTGAAAATTAACAAGTTAACAACATTTTACGGTAAAGCGTTTTCCTGAATAATATTGGTTTCGTTAACGGTTAAAAAGGAGTATTCTTGGAAATGAAGAGAGATAAGTCTTAAAGAATAGTAATTGATTTGAAAATAGAGAATCGTAAGGAGGACTTTGATGAGTACAATGTTTTCGAAAATGGAGGAAACGTTAAAATTGTCCTATCCAGCAATTGTTTTTCCCGAAGGAAACGATGAACGAGTCTTAGAAGCTGCAGCTCGTCTTGCTAATGAGAAAATTATAAAGCCCATTCTAATCGGGAATACGGATTTAGTCCGGGAATCCTTTATAAAAACAGGTGTCAACCTCGATCATGTTGATATCATATCACCTGAAACATATGAAGGATTTGATGAGCTTGTAAACCTTTTTATGAAACGTAGAAAAGGAAAAGTAAACGAACCAGAAGCTCGAGAAATTTTACAGGATGTCAATTATTTCGGAACGATGCTCGTATATACTGGGAGAGCAGATGGTCTCGTTAGCGGGGCCTCACACTCCACTGCGGATACGGTTCGGCCAGCCTTACAGATTATAAAAACAAAAGAGGGGATCAAGCGTACATCAGGTGCCTTCTTAATGGTAAAAAAAGAGGAGAGGTATGTTTTCGCAGATTGCGCAATTAATATAAACCCCTCTGCCTCAGATCTTGCCGAAATTGCTACAGCTAGTGCCGAAACTGCACGTGTGTTTGCGATAGATCCTAAGGTTGCAATGCTTAGCTTCTCGACAAAGGGTTCAGCAAAATCGGATGAAACAGATAAGGTTGTTGAAACTGTACAGATGCTAGATGAGCTTGAAGTTGACTTTCCGTATGATGGAGAACTCCAATTTGATGCTGCGTTTGTACCAGAGATAGCCGCGAAGAAAGCACCGAATTCTGCATTAACAGGGAAAGCGAACGTATTCGTATTTCCAGGGCTTGAATCGGGTAATATTGGCTATAAAATGGTGCAGCGTCTCGGGGGATTTGAAGCAATAGGGCCTATACTACAAGGTCTAAACAAACCGGTTAATGACCTTTCAAGAGGATGCAATTCAGAAGATGTGTACAAGCTTGCGTTAATTACAGCAATGCAGGCTTTACAGGGTTAAGAAACAGTCAAAAGCGATTGATTCCCTAATTGGGGTCGATCGCTTTTTCATTACGTTCGATGACACGCTTTAAATAAAAGTCATACAAATTGATTTCAGAAATGGTTAGCTGTGAAGACATAAGCTCAGAACCTTGATCCTTTAAAAATGAAAAAAGCTCCTTCATCAAGTCGGAAATTTGAATCGGTTCTTCGGTTAATTCAGCTAACGATGCCATAACCTTTGGATCGACTGATGGATAGGTGAACTTCGTTTCGGTCGTCTGAAGAGATCGCTCGTAAAAGCCCTTTATTAGTTCAGCACGGGCGGAACCAGATCCTGTTACGCATAAGTAAATCTGGACCGCAACCCCACCACGTAAACGGCGCTGCGAAATACCTGCAAATTTTCTTCCACCAACGCTTAAATCAAATTTTCCTGGACAATAGGAAGTTGTGATTTCCTTTGTTTCAAACGTTATCCCATATGGAGACAGCAGTTGTTCAGTTAGGTAAGCTAGTGCTTCATATCCGGAATCGATATCAATTTTCTTCTCTATTTCTGGAACGATCAAAGAAAGGTTTAATACCCCTTCATCTAGTACCACAGCAAGCCCGCCAGAATTTCGTACAATGACCTCATAGCCATGGTCCTTCAAGTATTGAACACCATCCGATAAATGGGGTAGGCGACTGTCTTGTATTCCTAACACGACTGTGCGTGGATGAACCCAAGAACGTACGGTAGGCGGGGAATCTTCACTGCCGATTGATGTGCATAACGTATCATCCATTGCAAATGATTGAAGTGCATGAAAGGAAGAACCTAGTGTTGTTTGATCTATAATACGCCAAGTTGGCTGTTTGAAAAGTTCGGTAGAAAACGGGTGTTGTTTAATCATACGTACTACTCCTTTTACAATCTTAACCGTCTTATTATATCATAGTGTGTACTGTCATTTATTTTTAGAAAAATATCACAATTTTGTGATTAATTTAAGTTGAAAACGGGAATAGTACCTTGATCTTATTTATCGATTACATAAGGGTAGGTCCAAAACTGGTCTTTAGCTTACTAGGAAAAAAGCACTAAACTATGATTTTAAGTAGGAGGTTATATTTTTGTGAACGCTTTCATATCAATACGTTAACACGGTGAACTGTGTATAATCATACGTATTTCTTAATATTTACATTTGACAAGTTACGGTTTGCATTAGAAAATATAGCGTAGTGGAAATGTAGAGGGAGGAAAATAGATGAAATTAAGTGTTCAAATTATCATTGGTTTAATCTTGGGTATTGTTGTTGGTATTGTACTCAATTTATTTGCACCTGGAGCCTTTGAGGTTATAGATAAGTATGTATTGAATCCGGTAGGGACTTTATTCTTAAATCTTATTAAAATGCTTGTCGTTCCGATTGTCTTTTTCTCGATTGCACTTGGTGCAGCAGGAATCGGTGACCCGAAAAAGCTAGGTCGTATTGGTGGGAAGACAATCGGTTACTTCCTAATTACGACCACAATTGCAATTGTGATTGGGCTTATTTTAGCATATGCGATCCAACCAGGAGCAGGTGGAGGATTCGATACAGCTGACGCTACTTTTGAAGAAGGTTCTGGAGCACCACCTGTTGTAGAGACAATTTTGAATATCATTCCAACAAACCCTGTTGACGCAATGGCTAAAGGTGACATGCTACAAATCATTGCTTTTGCTGTTTTTGTAGGGTTTGCAGTAGCCATTTTGAAAGAGAAGACGAAAACGGTTTATCGTTTCTTAGAAGAAGGTAATGACATATTGATGTACCTCGTAAACATCGTAATGTTGACGGCTCCTTATGGTGCCTTTGCATTGATTGCCTCCGCGGTCGGGAGCTTCGGAATTGATGCGCTGCAGGCGATGGGACTCTATTTCGGTACCGTGCTGCTTGCATTGCTTATTCATGCAGTGCTGACGTACGGAAGTTCGATAGCCTTGCTAAGTAAAATGAATCCGCTAGCCTTCTTTAAAGGTTTTGCACCAGCGATGTCTGTTGCATTCAGTACTTCGAGCAGTAGTGGTACGTTACCAGTGTCGATGAAAACGGCTCAGGAAAACTTGAAAGTACCGAAGCAAATCAGTAGCTTCGTACAACCGCTTGGTGCGACGATCAATATGGATGGTACCGCGATCATGCAGGGTGTCGCAACGATCTTTATCGCCCAAGTATACGGAATCGAACTTACGTTGGTACAGCTCATCACGGTTGTTTTAACGGCAGTTCTTGCTAGTATCGGTACAGCAGGTGTGCCGGGGGTAGGACTGATCATGCTTGCGATGGTTCTAAAGCAAGTTGGACTTCCAGTCGAAGCGATTGGCCTTGTACTTGGTGTTGACCGCTTGCTTGATATGACGCGAACAGCAGTGAACATTACAGGAGATGCAGCTTGTGCAGTCATCGTTGCAAAATCTGAAGAAAAGCACGGCGGCAAACCACAGCATATACCCGATATGGATATTTAATAAAAGTAGGAATTTGTATTAGAGTATTGCTGGTCAATTGAATATCCAGATGTTCCGATAACACGAAAAAGTGACTCAGTAGTAAGGTTAATCCTGCTATTGCGTCACTTTTTATGTGTATTTCTAGAAGAACGGTAATTTTTTGCTTATATTAGGAGTTTAAATTTTTTCATCAAAGTGAATACAGGACCATTTTACTATGCGTGAGCGATATAATTCAATCTGTGATCGATATATCGTGATGCGTGGCCGATATAATTCAATCCGTGATCGGTTTAGCAGATTCCGTGGCCGAATTTATTAGTTAAATTTAGAGACTGGAACAATTCGATTCGGGAGGGGAGGTTTTCATTTGGTTATGAAGAATATATAATTAGGTATTGTCGTGAGAAAATAATGTACATAATGAATCACCATATAGAAAAAATGGATGTGCCTAGACGAGGTGCGAACTGCATATATAGTGCACGTATTCTTTAAAGTACGAAAGGGGGAAAAGTCGGGACAATGAACTATAAGCTGCAACAACTAGATGAAGAAAAGGTATTTAAGGATCCTGTCCACCGTTATGTCCATGTACGTGACCGCCTCATTTGGGACTTGATCGGAACGAAGGAATTCCAACGCTTACGGAGGATTCGGCAGTTAGGGACGACGTTTCTTACCTTTCATGGGGCTGAGCACAGTCGATTCAGCCATTCGCTAGGCGTTTATGAAATTGTACGTCGTATCAGTGAAATATTTAAAGGTAGGCCACATTGGAATGACGATGAACGGTTACTCTGTCTATCTGCAGCGTTGTTGCATGACGTCGGCCATGGTCCATACTCCCATTCGTTTGAAAAGGTGTTCGGTCTTGACCATGAGAATTTCACACAGCAGATTATTCTTGGCGAAACTGAAGTCAATCATGTATTAAAAAGAGTAGATAAAGATTTCCCGAAAAAGGTAGCTGAAGTTATCGCTAAGACTTATGAAAATAGACTGGTCGTCAGCATGATTTCAAGCCAGATCGACGCCGATAGAATGGATTACCTGTTACGCGATGCTTATTTTACAGGTGTAAGTTATGGTCAGTTTGATATTGAACGTATTTTGCGTGTCATGCGGCCGCAGGAGGATCAAGTTGTTATTAAACACAGTGGGATGCATGCAGTAGAGGATTACATTATGAGCCGCTATCAGATGTATTGGCAGGTTTATTTTCACCCTGTTACGAGAAGTGCTGAGGTTATTTTATCTAAAATTCTTCATCGTGCGAAGGCGCTGTATGAGGAAGGTTATTTATTTAAGTTTGAGCCGCTTCATTTTATTACATTATTTAATGATAAAGTCGACCTAGACGATTACATAAAGCTCGATGAAGGAATTATTCAATATTATTTCCAAGCGTGGCAAGAGGAAGAGGACGAAATTTTACGGGATTTATGCGAGCGGTTTTCGAATCGACGTCTGTTTAAATACATGGAGTTCAACCCTACTGTTCATATGAATGCGTGGCATAAGCTCCATACGTATTTTGTTCAGGCGAAGATTGACCCTGATTATTACCTGATTGTCGATTCATCCTCTGATCTCCCATACGATTTTTACCGGCCAGGAGAAGAAGAAGAGCGATTGCCAATCCATTTGCTTACGAAAAAAGGGGAATACAGGGAGCTTTCTCGGGAATCAACGATCGTTGAGGCAATTTCCGGAAAGAAACGGACAGACCATAAGCTTTATTATCCAGCCGATTTAATTGACGGAATACACGATAAAGGGTTAAGGAAAAAGATCGGAGAAATATTAGAATTATAGGAGGGGATTCGTCGTGCTTGAACATCACGCGAGGTTGATTGCAATGTTCGATTATGCGAGGGAAGTTGTGGGGCGTAAGAAACTTCAGAAGATGGTCTATATCGCTAAAAAGCTGAACTTTCCATTTTGCGAAAAATATCAATTTCACTTTTACGGGCCATATTCAGAGGAACTAACGTTGCGTGTTGAGGAGCTTTGTAATCTAGGTTTTCTAGAGGAGACGAAGGAGAAGGTCGGAGGTTATTATCAATATCGTTATATATTAACCGACGAGGGTGGGGGGTTTCTTAAACATTACGAGATGGATCTCGCCTCACTTAAGACATGTGTAACTTCAATGAATGAACAGCCTTCACGGATCTTAGAACTGATCTCGACAATTATGTATTTTGACCACCTAGCTAAGGAAGAGGTTGTTGAAAAAGTAAAAACAGTAAAGCAAAAGCAAAAATATACCGATGAAGAGATTGAGGAAGCTTTTCGATACATTGAAGAACTAAGGACCAACATCTCAGCTTCGTAGATTTAGAGATTATAAAAAGCTAGACACATACTATATTTAGTGATAAGTTTATTGTAACAACACAATATATTGAAAAATCGATGAACGGGTGAGAGTGTGCTACGAGAGTAAGCCATCTCATAATAGGGAATCTGGTGTGAAGTCCAGAGCTGTCCCCGCAACTGTAATTGTGGACGAACGGAATATGCCACTGTATAAGTTAGTCTTGTAATGTGTGTTCGAAAAGGAGAATAAACCGGACTTTTTGAACAACCCCTTTTAAAAGGCGCTTATATGGGAAGGATCCTAGTAGGAAGAAGCATAAGTCAGTAGACCTGCCTGTTTTCGATCGTTTCGATTTCTTCGGGGATTGAGGAGTGAAACGTTGACGTAAGGACTGGATTATGACTTCATGTAGTTTACAAGTCTATCTATCTTCGGTTCTAATTTTCTAATGTCATCGTTTCGACCACTCGATTATCCGGGTGGTTTTTTTATTGCACAAGAAAAGATAAATTTTTGCTGCACAGTTGCAATGTCTAGCTCCAGCACCCAACCACTTGGATCACTTCAGTCCTCTTCCGGCGGCGACAGCCTCCTCAGTGGCCTTCCAGTAACCTTCGTGGCTAACCAGGGCGCTTGCGCTTTATCTTCACAACTATTAAATGCATATTATTCAAGGAGGATATCGCATGACTACGTTACAAGCTCAATACACGATCTCAAACGAACTTCAACAGCTCTTGAAAACAATTGCTAATCATTTTCCACAATTAGCAGTAAACGAGTTTGTGGAAAAAATACTTGAACAAGCTCGGACATCAGGTGCTGAAAACGAACCGGACATTCTTAACCTGCTCATTTTAAACGGACTCTCCAATGTGACACAGGAACAGCCTGAATGGACGTACGTGTGTTCACAATTTTATACGGAAACTCTTTATAAAGAAGCGGCTCATAATCGGAATCAAGACAACGCTTATGGGAACTTCTATGCATTAATTGAACGGCTTGTTGACTTGAAAATTTACGACCGGTCATTGTTGGAATCCTATTCCGAGCAAATGATTAACGAGCTTGAGTCCGTCATTGTACCTTCCCGGGATGAACGGTTCACCTACGCAGGTGTTCGAATGCTTGCAGACCGTTACCTTGCACGTGACTACGATGGGAATTTATACGAACTCCCCCAGGAACGTTGGATGGTTATCGCGATGACGTTAATGAGCCGAGAGTCTGAATCGAAACGACTAGAACTTGTTAAAGAAGCTTATTGGGCGCTTTCTAATCTGTACATGACTGTTGCTACCCCTACGCTCACAAATGCCGGCAAAGCCCATGGCCAACTAAGCTCCTGCTTTATTGACACCGTTGATGATAGCTTAAGAGGAATTTATGATTCAAACACGGACATTGCAATGCTAAGCAAGGCAGGAGGCGGAATCGGCGTCTACCTTGGTAAAATCCGCAGTAAAGGTTCCGATATTAGAGGATATAAAAATACCTCGAGTGGTGTCATTGCCTGGATGAAGCAATTGAATACGACCGCAGTAAACGTCGATCAGCTTGGGCAAAGAAACGGAGCGATTGCGGTTTATTATCCTGTATTCGGGATGGATATTTTCTCGTTTTTGGATTCGAAATTGAACAATGGTGATGAACGCCAACGAACGCATGACCTGTTTACTGGAGTTGTCATACCGGACCTCTTCATGGAAAAAGTCGAAAACCGGGAAGATTGGTACTTATTTGATCCGCATGAAGTGAAAAACATCATGGGCTTTGAGCTCGATGACTTTTATGATGAAGAAAAAGGTAAGGGAAGCTTTCGGGAGAAGTATGATCAATGCGTGAATCACCCCATCCTTTCAAAGAAATGTGTACCTGCTATTGATATTATGAAGCGAATTATGGTTTCACAACTCGAGACGGGTGGGCCGTTCATGTTTTACAAGGATACGGTGAACCGCTGGAATACGAACCGTCATGAAGGAATCATTTATTGTACAAATTTATGTACGGAAATTACTCAGAATCAGTCTCCAACTATTGTGGAAGAGGAAGAAACCGTTGACGGTAAAATTATTATTACAAAGCAGCCAGGAGATTTTGTCGTTTGTAATTTATCGAGTTTGTCGCTTGCACGCGTTATTGAAGACAATGTTCTGGAGCGGGTGATTCCGATACAGGTGCGCATGCTTGATAACGTAATCGAATTGAATACAACGAAAATTGAAGTAAAACAAGCGATACTTACAAATGAAAAATACCGTGCGATTGGACTCGGGACGTTTGGATGGCACCATCTCCTAGCAAAACAAGCAATCCGATGGGAGTCTGAAGAGGCAGTCGCTTATGCGGACCAGCTTTACGAAGACATCCATTACTTAACTGTGATGGCAAGTGTGGAGCTGGCTGCTGAAAAAGGAGCTTACCCGGTCTTCAAAGGAAGTGACTGGGATACAGGTCGGTATTTTGAAAGTAGAGGGTACACGGGATTAAGGTGGGACGCTGTCCAGCACAAGCTGAATGAATCCGGAATCCGCAATGGCTGGTTACTCGCAGTTGCACCGAATGCATCAACTAGTATCATTGCAGGCTCAACAGCAAGCATCGATCCGATTTTCCGGAAGCAATATGCCGAAGAGAAGAAGAACTTTAAGATCCCTGTAACAGCACCAGACCTATCACCAGAAACGACTTGGTATTACAAGAGTGCATACGACATCGATCAAAAGTGGAGTATCCGCCAAAATGCAGCCCGTCAGCGACATATTGACCAATCGGTATCATTCAATCTATATGTGCGGCACGATATAAAGGCAAAAGAACTGCTTGATCTGCATTTAACAGCGTGGGATTCCGAATTAAAAACAACCTATTATGTACGTTCAACCTCTCAGGATGATTTTGAAGGGTGTGACTCATGTGAAAGCTAATTCAATTATAAAAGGAAATGAAACAATCATCGAACGGAAGCTGTATGATCCAAAATCCCCGAATGCGTCTACAGGGATTTTAAATGGTCAGAGCTCGAATGTGCTGAACTGGGATGATGTGAGATATCCGTGGGCTTATCCGTTATATAAACAAATGCTCGCCAACTTCTGGACACCGTTCGAGATCAATATGTCGAGCGACCGCAAACAATACGCTGAGCTTTCTTCTGATGAACAGGAATCGTTTAATAAAATCATTGGATTGCTGGCGTTTTTGGACAGTATTCAAACAGATTATGCCGGACGTGTAGCCAATTATATAACCGACTCCAGTTTAACCGCGTTAATGACAGTTCTTGGATTTCAAGAGGTTGTGCACAATCAGTCTTATTCCTATGTCCTATCAAGTCTTGTCGATAAATCAAAGCAGGATGAAATTTTTGAATACTGGAAGCACGATAACGTTTTGCGGGAACGAAATGAATTTATTATTGATGGGTATGACGCATTTACGAAAAATCCTACACCAGAAACGTTTTTACGCTCTATCGTTTACGATGTAGTGTTGGAGGGATTGAATTTTTATTCTGGATTTAGTTTCTTTTACAATCTTGCCCGAAATCAGAAGATGGTATCTACGTCAACAATGATCAACTACATTAATCGAGATGAACAATTGCATGTCCATCTGTTTACGAAAATTTTCGATGCCGTTCGTGAGGAGTTTTCATTGGATGTTCGAGAGGCGAACGAGTTTGTTGAAAAAACGTTTATGGAGGCAGCTGATTTAGAGATAAAATGGGGTAACTATATTTTAGGGGACCGTTTTCCGGGGATTTCATCAACTGAATTAGATGCTTACATTAAGTTCATGGCAAACAAACGCGTGAATCAGCTGGGAGGAAATCGTCCTTATCCGGATCATAGGAAAAATCCGATGCCATGGATTAAAGCATATGAATCAATTAATGACGGAAAGAGTGACTTTTTCGAACAAAAATCAAGACAATATACAAAAGTCTCTGATGATAATGGGTTTGACGATCTGTAGGAATGCGTTTCGAATTTGCGTTCAGAAAGTATAAAATTTGGCTGCATGGATGCAATGTCTAGCTCCAGCGCCCAGGTGCTCGAGGTCGCTTCGATTCTTCCACAAACACAAAAAACGTGTTATGTGGCAGAACCTCCAGCGCTTGTCGCACCTATGCAGGGCGCTTCCGCTTTTCTTACACGTTAAGAAAGTATAAAAGTTTGCGGCATGGATGTAATGTCCAGCTTCAGCGCCCAACCACTTGGATCACTTCAGGCCTCCTGCGGCGGCAACAGCCTCCTCGTCGGTCTTCCAGTGACCTTCGTGGCTAAGCAGGGCGCTTGCGCTTTTCTTAATTATTTTTGTCATCCTTTTGCCACAGTTTTGCTCATTTATCTTAGAGGAACATCGGGGATGAAAGCGTATACATAAGGTAAGGAGGGATGACTGTGAGTCCAAAAGATGATGAATTGTCAAAAGAGCAGCAGAAACGTGATATTTTAATGCAAGACGAATTCCACTATCAGGACCATATCGGTGAAATTATTCGTAGAGCTGAAAAAGAGGGAGCCTTTGATAACCTGAAAGGGAAGGGGAAGCCACTCCAGCTTGATGGGGACTTAACTTATAACCCAGAACGACAGTTGAACAAAACGTTGAAAGAAAATAATCTACTGCCTCCATGGATCCAATTAGACAAGGAAATCGAAAAGCGAAAAGCTGAACTCTCTGAATACAAAAATGAATACAATATCCGAAAGTCAGTTGAGGAGATTAACAAGAAGATCTTCAACTATAATCTATCGTGTCCACGTCCCGCACAGAAGCGTATGCTCAAGCTTGAGGATTACTTACCTGAAAATGAACTGTAGAAAGTAGAAAGACCGTTAAAAAGAAAACTTTGTTAGCACCAAGTTGTAGCACTGGTGATCGCCTTAGTTGAACTAATACTATAGGGGCTGACTCAAATGTTCGCAATGGAACTTTTTGAGTCAGCCCTTTGAGATAGTTCCAGCCCCTACTAAGATGGAAAAGGGACTACTGTTTGCTATATTGCCGTCTTAATGTGGTAAAAAGGCAAGCTGGATGAAGAACAACACAGCAAACAATAGAACGAGCGGATGAACTTCACGCCACTTCCCTTTGACCCCTTTAAGCAACGGATAGGAGATAAATCCGAGGGCAATACCTGTTGCAATGCTTGATGTTAATGGCATCGTCAAGATAATCAAGAATGCCGGAAATGCTTCGTCAAGTGTATTCCAATCAATCTTTGCAAGGCTACCAAGCATCAAGCTTCCGACAATGATTAACGTCGGTGCAGTTATTGCAGCGAGTCCGGAAATCGCCTGCACAAGTGGTGAAAAGAATGCCGCGAGAATGAAGAGGAGAGCTACGACCACACTAGTAAGACCTGTACGCCCTCCTGCAGCAACACCTGAGGAGGATTCAATATAGGCACTCGTTGGACTTGTTCCGAAAATGGAACCGGCTGTTGTTGCGACAGAATCGGCCAACAATGCTTGACGAGCACGCGGCATTTTATTTCCTTTCATTAAACCGGCCTGCTCTGCAACCCCGATCATTGTCCCAGTTGTATCAAAGATCGTAACGAGTAAGAACGAAAAGACCACAGCGTACAAGCCGTATTGAATCATATCGGTTAAGGCAGTGATTGGGCTTCCGAAAATAAAGGCTTCCGGCATCGGCGGTGCATCAATAAACCCTTTTGAGAACTCTAATTGTCCAGTAAAATAAGCTATTGCGCCTGTCGCTAGCATTCCGAAAAATAGTGCTCCATTCACGTTCAATGCCATTAATACAAGAGTAATCGCAAGCCCGACAAGCGTTAAGATAACGGTCGGAGAGTGAAGATCACCAAGTCCGACAAGGTTTGCCGGGTGGGAAACGACGAGGCCCGTCAAGCGTAATCCAATAAAAGCAATAAAAAGGCCAATTCCAGCGGTTATTCCATGCTTAAGATTCGCCGGAATCGCTTCAATTAATTTTTTTCTAAAAGGAGTTAATGAAAGAATCATAAATAAGATACCTGAAATGAAAACAGTTCCGAATGCAACAACATACGATATGTTATCTGCTCCTCCAACAACGGAGTAAGCAAAGTATGCGTTTAAGCCCATTCCCGGTGCGATTGCGATCGGATAATTCGCGAACAATCCCATCCAAAGTGTTCCAATCACGGTTGCGATGATTGTAGCCATAAAGACGGCATCGAATGGTACACCCGCATCACCTAAAATTCCAGGGTTCACTATTACGATATATACCATTGTTAAAAACGTTGTTAAGCCAGCGATTAGTTCTGTTTTAACCGTTGTTTGATGTTCTTGTAGCTTAAACCACTTCGATATCATGAGAAAAGACCCCCAAATACGAACGTTATTATGACACAACCAATATATTATTCGTTTTTTATCGTAAATGCAAGTGGATATCCATAAACACATATAAACACTTCTAGAAAAGCTTGTAGATGCAGGTACATATGGAACTTCCACAGATAATTTTTACCGGACTTTTTTGAACATCCAATTGTATGGTAAGATAAAACCATACATTTCTCTGAGACTAGGAGGTTCTGAGCGTGAAAAATCTCTTCAATAATAACAATCAAGATGACAATAAACCTAAAAAGAAGCAAGGTTTTACGATTTTAAGTGGTGATTCTACAGATGGCCATGGTGGTTATGGGGTAGGTACAATTAGTTTAAATAACCTTACCCCTGTGTTCGTCAGTCCGGAAGACGGGGAGGCATTCATAGATATGGGTGCTCTCCACGCACGAAGTTCTGTTGAAAAGCGAATAAAGTTTACAGCCAATCGAGAGGATGCACCGAACCCGAAGTTGTACTGGCTTGTATGGGTAATGGTGGATTCGAAAAATGACGGTCCATATTACGCAGGAATTGGTGCATGTGAATTACAGGTTGATGCTGAGGCACGAAGAGGCTATAAAAGTATGCCTGAGCATGTGAACAATATGGATAAAGCGATGAAAAATCGTATTGTAGTTGATCGTATGGATGACAAATCAAAACAATTATTAAAGGAATTTCTGATTGGACACAATGAAGAATTTTGGTCCAGGTCCAGTGATGAACTGAAACATGCCCTTTCAAAGAACGACTAACTTTTTACAGGGCTGTTTTTAACAAGTAAAGAAAGTTATGAAATTTTGCTGCATAGATGTAATGTCTAGCTGCAGCGCCCAGGTGTTCGAGGTCGCTTCGATTCTTCCACAAACACAAAAAGCGTGTTATGTTACAGAATCTCCAGCGCTTGTACCACGGGCATAAGTGCAACTTAGGTAACCGCCTTCGCAAAAGCTCGGTGTTTACCTAGTTTTCTTTATCACACCTAAACAGGTCGCTTCCGCTTTTCTTATCCTTTATGAATCTTTTTTGAACATTGATAAAAAGGTCTGTGCGACACTGGGAAAATGGAGTAAACTATAGGTACTCTTTTATACACAAAGTACTAGGACACGAAAAAGGAGCTGACAATTTGTTGGCTCCTTTTTCACACGTTAAGAAAGTATAAAAATACTTTCTATAGTATAAGTGCAACTAAGACGATCGCCAGCGCTAAGGCTTGGCGCTAGCCAAGTTTTCTTTACATTATAAGAACTAGTTAAACCGTTTCACCTAAATGAATTCGTTAATCACCACCGAACCAATTCCAAATTCCCTTGAAGAATCCGGGATTTTCTTTTTCCTGTTTCGGGGACGATTTTCCCTTTTCCTTATGTTGATTTGGCAGGTGATCCTTGCAGTGCTTAGTAGGCTCTGTTCCTGCAATGTAATATGAAAATCGTTTGACCGGACACGCTTCTGTTGCGAGTAAACCGTTATCCGGATTCACATAAACTCCGACAACACCATCCGGTTTGTGGAACTTCGCGACAGGCTTATCCTCTAAAGCATCCTTCATAAAGTGAGCCCAAATGTTCTTCGAGTAAAGGACATCATTAAACGGGTGGAGTTTCTTTCCTTCGTCGTATCCTGTCCAAACCCCTGTAACAAGCTGTGGGGTATAACCGATTATCCAGCTATCATAATCAGTTGAACCCGTTTTTCCGGCTGTTGGTCTTGTAATGAGATGATTGACCGAGGCCCCGGTTACCCTTGAATAATCGTTCAACCGTTCATCAAATACCCCGCGTAGAAGGTCTGTCATCACGAAAGCATAGGCGGGATCGATGACTTGTTTTTCCTCGACCTCTCGTTCAAAGATAACATCCCCTTTGTAATCAACAATCTTTTTGATGAAACTTGGCTCAGTCTTTTTCCCATTGTTAGCAAACACGCCATAAGCGGAAACCATTTCAAGCACTCCAACAGGTTTTGTTCCAAGTGCAAGTGACGGAATCGGTGAAAGCTTGCTGTCAATGCCGAGCTTTTGAGCTGTATCAACGAGCTTTTCAGGTCCAATAAATAGATTGGTTTTCACTGCATATACGTTATCGGATAAGGCTAATGCTTGAGCCATTGTTATTTCATCATTCGCGTACAGGTTTCCGAAGTTCTCAGGTGTGTAGGTTTCATCTTCTCCAATTCGGAATGTCGTTCGTTCACTCTTTAATAAGGTTGAAGGTGTAAAGCCATTTTTCATTGCTGCATAATATAGAAACGGCTTGAAAGTAGACCCCGGTGCTCGTTTCGCTTGTGTGGCACGATTATAAGAGCTTTCCTTATAGGACCTTCCGCCGACCATCGCCTTTACACTCCCTGTTCTTGGATCGACAGCCGCTAGGGCGACTTGAATATTTGATGTATCCGGAATCGTCTTCTCAACCCAGCGCTCTGCCGCCTTCTGCATTTCAGGATCCAGCGTTGTATACACGTGATAACCGCCCATTTTTACTTCCTCTTTATCAAGTCCTAATTCATTTTTGAGAATATACTCAACTGCGTCTTGGAAATAGGCTGCTTTGTCCTTTGGCAATGAACTTGATCCAATAATCTCGAGCGGTTTTTGAAAAGCAGCCTTCGCTTGCTCTTGAGAAATTTTCTTCGTTTCTACCATTGCATCGAGTACGATCTTTTGACGTTCCTTGGCGCTTTTAAAATGATCAATTGGGCTGTAATAGGAAGGTCCCTTTGGTACACCCGCTAACATACTAGCTTCGGCAATGTTCAATTCATCTGCAGATTTTCCAAAATAATACCTTGCAGCGGCCTCGATTCCATAGTTTCCATGACCGTAATAAATCGTATTTAAATAGCCTTGTAATATTTCTTCCTTCGTGTAATTTGCTTCAATTCTCGCCGTATAATAAGCCTCTTTTAGCTTTCTTTCCCATGTTTTATCCGGTACCAAAAAAAGATTTCGAGAGTACTGCTGTGTGATGGTGCTCGCCCCTTGGACCTTTGCGCCAGCCCTTAAATCGGCAATAATGGCACCTGCAATTCGTTTATAATCAAATCCGTGATGGTCGAAAAATCGACGATCCTCAATGGCTATGGTCGCATCAATCATTTCTGGAGACACGTCATCAAACTTTACCCAGTGACGGTTATGGCCTGATGGTTCATTTTCCCCGACGATCGAACCGTCTGCACCATAAAAGACCGTTGTTTGAGGGACCTGCAACGGTGGTGGACCAAGTATATGAATATAGACGATAAATAGCAGCCCAATTATAACGAACGGAAGGGAGAATATTATTAAAGTACGAAGCCAAAGCCAAACCCATCTCCACGTTTTCATTAGGCCGTCCACTGTAATGATTTCCATAAGGCGAACCCCCAATCCACATCCTTTTACTAGTATGGGAGGGTTTCATAGTTTCTAAACGTTCAATCCATGATTTAAAGAGACTTACAAGCGCAATGATGTTTCCAGTGGGGTATTGAGACTTTTTTACTATGTGTGACCGAAATAATTTGATATGTGGACGAATTAATGGAATACGTGGCCGGAATAATTCATTCTGTGATCGAATTATCGGATTTCGTGGCCGAATTATCCAAGGACCATGGTTGAAATAATTAAATCAGCCTCTTACTCTTGCTTCTTTCCTTTAATAAATTGCATTCGGAGTCGTAAATATACGGAGAAATAGTGGCAGACTCGAAAAATATATTGAAAAAATCGAGGATTCAAGTATACTTTTCTTGCACGTTATGAAAATTAAAGAGGTTGTCCAACTGACTATTGGAGTAATCAGCACTATCGATTGTCATTATTAAAGATTCGATACGGCAGTTCGACTGTGTTAAAATGCTTAATAAGTTTCAGGCAGATGATTATTTTAGAATAAATCCCGAGGTGATATAAATGGAATTATGGTATACAGAAAAGCAAACAGAAAAGTTTGGAATTACAGCCAAGGTAAAGCAGACACTACATACGGAGCAAACGGATTTTCAAAGGTTGGATATGATTGAAACAGAAGAGTTCGGAAACATGCTCGTTCTCGATGGAATGGTTATGACAACGGAAAAGGATGAGTTCGTTTATCACGAAATGGTGGCACACGTCCCGCTTTTCACACACCCTAACCCGAAACACGTTCTCGTTGTTGGGGGTGGAGATGGTGGTGTGATACGTGAGGTACTTAAGCACCCATCCGTTGAAAAAGCTGTACTCGTTGAAATTGATGGAAAGGTGATTGAATACTCGAAAAAGTATTTACCAAGCATCGCTGGGGCTCTTGATGACCCTCGTGTCGAAGTAAAGGTCGATGACGGCTTCATGCATATTGCAAAAAGCGAGGATGCCTACGATGTTATTATGGTCGATTCAACTGAACCGGTGGGTCCTGCAGTAAAGTTGTTTGAAAAAGGCTTTTATGAAGGGATTTCTAAAGCGTTAAAAGAGGATGGCGTTTTCGTTGCACAAACGGACAACCCTTGGTTCAAGGCAGATCTCATTTCCAAAGTATATCGTGATGTGAAAGAAATTTTCCCAATCACGCGTCTATATACAGCAAACATCCCAACGTATCCAAGTGGTCTATGGACGTTCACGATTGCATCTAAGAAGTACGACCCATTAACAGTAAAAGAAGACCGTTTTCATGAGATCGATACGAAATATTACACAGAAGAGCTTCACACAGCATCCTTTGCCCTGCCAAAGTTTGTCCGTGACCTCATTAAATAGGAGGCTTTGTCATGCGCTTTGAAGAGGCATATTCAGGAAATGTATTTATTAAAAGTCACCCCAATTTAGAAGAAAGTAAGGTGATCATTTACGGAATGCCGATGGATTGGACAGTTAGCTTTCGTCCAGGCTCACGTTTTGGTCCGGCAAAAATCCGAGAAGTTTCATTAGGGCTGGAAGAGTACAGCCCTTATTTGGATCGAATTTTAGAAGATGTGAAATTTTATGATGCTGGTGATATTCCACTTCCTTTTGGGAATCCGCAGAAAAGCATTGATATGATTGAGGAGTACGTTGATAACATTCTTGAAGCGGGGAAATTCCCTCTAGGTATTGGAGGAGAGCATCTCGTATCATGGCCCATTTTTAAAGCGTTTCAAAAAAAATACGACGATTTCGCAATCATTCATATTGACGCTCATGCTGATTTAAGAGAAGAGTACGAAGGAGAATCTTTATCCCACTCCACGCCGATTCGTAAAGCGTGTGCATTGATTGGACCGGAAAATGTTTATTCGTTTGGTATCCGATCTGGCATGCAGGAGGAATTCCAATTTGCAAAAGAATCCGGAATGCATATGGCAAAGTTCGATGTTGCGGAGCCTTTGAAGGAAGTGCTGCCTAAGCTCGCAGGCCGGAATGTATATGTGACGATTGACATAGATGTACTTGACCCTGCTCATGCGCCAGGCACAGGCACGGCAGAAGCAGGAGGTATCACATCAAAGGAACTACTAGAGGCAATTCATCTAATTGCAAAGTCGGATGTGAACGTGATTGGTGGCGATCTTGTAGAGGTCGCCCCCATCTATGACCCTTCTGAGCAAACGCCAATCGCAGCAAGTAAGTTTATTCGTGAAATGTTGTTAGGCTGGGTAAAATAACCTACATCTAGTAAATGAACGAGTATGAATTGAAATTTAAAATAAAAATGAGGCTGACTCTAAGTCGAAGAACCTGTACTACCCAAAGTGGGGAGAAGGGGTCTCCGTAAGAGCCAGCCTTTATCATTTCTCAGGTGAAAGGAACAGGACTACTAAGTGGTTTTATCCGTCAATAGGGAAAATTTCCTAGTAATAAGTGGTAAAAAATGTTGGTTATCTCGACAATAGAAGGAAAATCAATTCCAAAGTCAAATAACTAGGTAGTAGAGTTTGGGTGAAAGGAAATGTTCAAGAAGTTGATGAATCAAAATCATAGTGTATCATTGTTGCCTTTTGAACAACCTTTAAAGGAGAAGTGTATAGTGGAACGGACGTCAGCAGTAACATTAGAGTTCAATCAAAGCCTCTTGGACTGCCTATCTGATGGTTTTATCCAGGTAGATGGTGATGCCAGAGTTACTTATGTGAATCAAACAGCGGTGGATCTATTTGAGGTAGACAACAGGGAAATAGTTGGACAGAAGGTTAGAGACTTTTTACCGATTATAGAATTCAACTCGGCAAATAATGGGAGGTGGCATCATACTGTCGCATTAAAGCACAATCAATTAGGTCTGGATGTGTCTGTTTGTTATTTCGTAAAGGGGGATGGCCGGGTTGATCTCTTAACAAGGATCGATAATGACACTGAAAACCCGCTATTTATGCAGTTGAATGAACGCGCTTACCAACAATATGAATCCCTGTTTTATCACAACTCGGTTCCGATCTTTTCCATTGATTTAGAAGGGTTGATTACCGATGTTAACCCAGCGGTTGTTGCAACTATTGGGTACAAGAAAGAAGAACTGGTAGGGAAATGCTTTGTAGAGAATCTATTATCCTCAAAAGATCACCATGCTCTCTCATGCTTGGATGAGGTGAAGAAGGGGAGACGGATTACTTTTGAAATGACCTTGACAACGAAGTCTGGGGAAGACATTGAGTTTCAATTTCGTCACCTCCCGATTTTTATAGATGGTAAACTAGCGGGTGCATATGGGATTGCTAGAAACATCTCGGACTTAAAAAGAGCGCAGGAGGCACTTAAGGAATCTGAATATCGCTATCGGCAGTTGGTTGAAAATTCCCCAGATCCAATCTGCTTACATGATTCGAAACAAATTGTTTATATAAACGATGCAGCCGTTAGCACACTTGGGTTCAGAAATAAACAAGAAGTGATCGGTAGAGAGATTAGTGAATTTATCCATATTGATGACCGTAGTGATTCACGTCAACGTGTGCAATATGTGATGGAGGGGCTCCGTGTTGAAAAATTGTTTCCGATGAAGATTGTTCGACCGGATGGTGAAATTCTTGAAATGGAAGGAAAGTCGATCCCGATTATCGACAAAGGGAAAACGCTTGTGCTTGCAGTTTTTCGTGATGTAACCGAGAAAAACAGAGCGAAACGTTCTCTACAGCAGAGCGAACGTAAATACAAGTCTCTATTTCAGCATAATCCCGACGGTATTTATTCGATCAACCTAAAAGGCGAATTGACTAGCGTTAATCCAGCGATTAGAAAAATAACCGGCTATACGAGTGAAGAACAGTTGGGTAAGAATTATGGAAATTTCCTTTTACCGGAAGATAAGTCAGATGTTTCAAAAAAATACACGGAGATCTTTCAAGGAAATGCCATTGAATTTGAGAAGAGAATGAAACGAAAAGATGGCAAAATCATTGACGTCACGGTAGTTGGATTTCCATTAATTGTAGACAACATTATTATCGGAATGTATGGAATCTTACGAGATATTTCAGATGAGAAACGGTCGGAGGAAATGTTGAGAAGGTCTGAAAAGCTAACGGTCGTAGGTGAGCTTGCGGCGGCTGTTGCCCATGAAATTCGTAATCCCTTGACCTCAATAAAAGGCTTTATTCAAATGATGAAACTCGGTCTTGGTACAAAGGATCATTATTACCAAATTATTTTATCAGAATTAGATCGTGTTGAACTAATTATTAGTGAATTGCTTGTGTTGGCTAAACCACAAAGTATTAGCTATGAAAGAAAAAAGATTGGTTCGATGATTCGTCATGTCTTGAAACTGCTCGAGGGACAGGCGAATATGAACAACATTCGTTTTGTCGAAAATCTTACCGCTGCAAGTGCAGAGATTGAATGTGAGGAAAATCAAATCAAGCAAGTATTTATCAACTTGATAAAAAATGCAATTGAGGTTATGCCTGGCGGAGGAAAGATTGTTATTAGCTGTTCCAAAATGGAGGAAGGGCAGCTGTTGATAAGGATTCAAGATGAGGGCCCCGGAGTACCAGAGCATATATTGTCCAGGCTTGGAGAACCTTTTTATACAACGAAGGAAAAGGGCACTGGATTAGGGCTAATGATCAGTTTCAAAATTATTAAGGACCATGGGGGGAGTATAGAGTTCTCAAGTAGTAAACAGAAAGGGACGAGGGTGGACATCCTACTGCCAATCTAATAAGCCTATGAACACGATGTTCGGCTGGTAAGCTTGGTGTTTAGCTGATAAATCCCGAGGTCGGCTGATATCTCAGAATTCCGACTAAAAAACGCCGAGTTTGTCTCAAATGATTCCTAAAATAGTCTCGGGTATTCAAAATGTCAATTTTAACAAGGGAACCCTTACCTTTTTCCCGACTTGCTTGAAAGAGGTAAGGGTTTTTAATGGTAAAGTATAAAAATACGTTTTATAGTGCAAGTGTAAAGTCCATGTTCCATCTCATTGATGACTAAGCTGAGCTACGCCAAGGCTTGGCTTTGCTGAGTTTTCTTTGTTATAATAGCAAGGTTAAAGGTGATGGCTGTTTCAGAAGTCAGTCCTCCTTTTTAAATGAGTAAAGAAAGTATAAAAGAATCAAAAAAGGGATGTGAATAGCTTGGACGCTTCTACGCCCATTACAGTAACGTTTCATTCCATCTCAGATCAGTCGGGGCAAAATGAAGAGACTCAGTTTTCCGCTCTTGGAAACCTTTATGAGAAGGAAACGGCTATATACATACGTTACGATGAGGAAATAAACGAATCAGACAAAGTGAACACGACCATTAAAATAACGAACGATGATGCGACCATTATTAGACGTGGAGCAGTATCGATGCGACAGCAATTTATACCAGGAACATTGACAGCCGGGACATATGGAAGCGTTTATGGCCCTATTCAGATCGCCATGGATACGAAAACGATGGAGTTTGATTGGAACGAGCGAACCAAACGGGGGAGCTTATCACTCGAATACGATGTCCTGTTTGAAGGGGAAAAGACTGGACGCCACCAGTTGTCAATCAAGCTGAAAGGGGAATCGACATGAACATTGTTGAACAAGTAAAAGAAAAGTTGAAAATTGAAATTGGTGAAGCAGTCGTTAAAGCAGGATTAGTATCCAAGGAGGAGATGCCGGAAGTTATTCTTGAGCTCCCAAAAAATAAGGATCATGGCGATTACGCGACGAATATGGCGATGCAGCTTGCACGAATCGCAAAGAAAGCTCCTCGCCAAATTGCAGAAGAATTGGTCGCGCATTTTGACCGTTCGAAAGCATCGATCGAGAAAATCGAGGTTGCAGGTCCGGGCTTCATTAACTTTTATCTAGATAATCATTATTTGACAGGTTTAATCCCAGCAATCATCCAGTCTGCTGAAGAATATGGCTCGACGAATGTAGGGAACAACAAGAAGGTACAGATTGAGTTTGTTTCAGCCAATCCAACGGGAAGCCTGCATCTAGGCCATGCCCGAGGAGCAGCAGTAGGCGACACACTTTGCAACATCCTTGAAAAAGCAGGCTACCGAGTTTCGAGAGAATATTATATTAATGACGCAGGAAACCAGATTCATAATCTGGCTCTTTCCATTGAATCGCGTTATTTGGAACAACTCGGCAAAGAGGCTCCAATGCCTGAGGATGGCTATTTTGGTAAAGATATCATTGGGTTTGCAAAGGAAATTGTGGACAAGGATGGAGACAAATATCTAGAACTCAACCAAGAAGAGCGACTTCGCTTTTTCCGTGAATTCGGTCTAAAAAAGGAACTTGAAAAGATTGAAGATGACCTCGCTGATTTCCGTGTCGAATTTGACGAGTGGTATTCGGAAACATCCCTGTATACATCAGGGAAAATCGATACGGCCCTTGAATTACTGAACGAAAAAGGTGTTACCTATGAAAAAGATGCGGCGACTTGGTTCCGTACGAGTGATTTTGGCGATGATAAAGACCGAGTTTTAATCAAAAATGATGGTACCTACACATACCTGACACCTGATATCGCCTATCATTATGATAAGCTACAACGTGGCTTTGAAACAGTAATTAATATCTGGGGCGCTGACCACCATGGATACATTCCACGAATGAAGGCAGCATTTGAAGCACTAGGATACAATCGCGAACAGCTCGAAATACAAATTATTCAGCTCGTCAGCTTATTCCAAAATGGGCAAAAGGTCAAAATGAGTAAACGCACTGGTAAGGCGGTAACCTTGAGAGATCTTATGGAGGAAGTCGGAATTGATGCAACACGATATTTCTTTGCGATGCGTAGCTCGGACTCTCACCTTGACTTTGATATGGACCTTGCTGTATCACGCTCGAATGAAAACCCTGTTTATTACGTGCAATATGCCCATGCTCGAGTCTGCAGTATGCTCCGCCAAGGAAAAGAAAAAGGGTATTCCTTTGATGATGTCGACCTTTCTTCGATCCGCTCAGAAAAGGAATATGATCTTTTGAAAAAGCTGGGGGAATTTCCAGAAGCTATAGCCGAAGCTGCGCATACTCTAACTACCCACAGGATAACGAACTACGTATATGAACTAGCATCGACGTTACACAGCTTTTATAATGCTGAACGGGTTCTGGATGATGAAAATCCACAACAAAGTCAGGCTCGGTTTGCGCTCATGAAGGCTGTTCAGCATACGCTTGAAAACGGGCTGAAGCTAATCGGAGTTTCTGCACCAGAGAAAATGTAGAACGTAAAGAATGTATGGATAAGTCACTAAACAGAAGATAGGAAGTCAAATCTACATCTGATGATTATTTATGTAATTTAGGAAGATCCATGCAAATGGGTGGCCGAATAGAGGATTGTGTGCATTGAATGATGCCCAGTTCTCTATGCTAGTGCCACCCGTTTTTTGTTGAGGGATAAGAAAGTATAAAAAATTTACCACAGAGAGGTAATGTCTAGCTTCAGCGCCTAGGTGCTCGAGGTCGCTTCCGCTATTCTTTAGGTATAAATTTGTCGTTTCAGTGGTACCTTTAATGATGAACTGACTAACACCAATGAGAAGAAGGAGAGGGTCCCCTTGACTATTATTTCTGTACATAATCGAAAGGTAAGTTATACAGACTCCGGAAAGGGGATACCAATCGTTTTCTTGCATCCACCTGGTATGGGCAAGGCTGTTTTTCATAATCAAAAGGTGTTATCCGACAAATATCGTGTGATCACTTACGACATGTGTGGTAGCGGATATAGCTCGACTTTTGAGGAACCGGTTACAATCGAAGCATTATCTGATGAACTTCACGCTGTACTTAATCAATTAGGTGTCGAAAAGGCAATCGTTGTAGGGTATTCAGCTGGGTGTTCTGTTGCACAGCATTTTGTCATTTCCCATCCAGAACGATCACTTAGCCTTTTATTAAGCGGTGGATTTCCACGTGTGAAAACCTCTCTATTAAAACTTGAATTTCAAGCCGGCCTTTGGTTTACGAAGACTGCACCTAAGCAGCTTGCGGATATTATTGGGACTGCTCATGCCAAAACAAAAACAGAGCGTGCTCATCTAGTACAATCGATGATTCGATCAGATCCGATGAATTGGCACGACTTTTACCAAGCCGCCCTCACTTACTCCTGCTTAAATCAGTTATCAATGATCGACATCCCATTTCTAGCTATGTATGGGCAATTTGCACATTATACGAGGGCCCATGCATCGGACTATCAACGCCATTTGAAAAATGCCAACATCGCCATCGTACGGCATGCCTTTCATGAGCTCCCGACGCGGAAATCGGACCAACTAAACCATATGATCGATACTTTCATTCAGGCGAAGGTTTTATAACCTTATAAATTACTTAATGCCTTAGTTGATCCTTATTGAAAGTGCGTTAGGATTAGTGATGTTAATAGTCCGAGTGAGGTAACAAAACCAACAAGCGGCCCCCCTTTACGGAAGGACTCCGGGACCATCGTATCTGTCACCATGGCAATGATTCCTCCTGCAGCAAACGAGCTGATCATCGCAATTGTTTGGGGGCTAGTATCTTCAAAGAAAAAATAGCCCGCCAGTGAGCTGAGACCAGCAAGAATGCAAACGACCCCCCACATCACTAAAATTTTCTTATTGGAATAGCCATTCTTCTTTAAGCCCACACTGCTGGATAAACCTTCCGGAAAATTGCTAATAAAGACAGCAATCACGAGTAGCCAGCCGATCGTGCCATTTTGAAGGATCGCCACCCCGATTATTACAGACTCAGGTATCGCATCGAGTATTGTACCAAAAAGAATCGCTTTACCAGAGTGTCCAGATGGCTTAACGTCCGAACTTTTCCGCTTGTGTCCACCTTTTTTGGCCAGATAAAGATTAAATCCAGTGAAAATGAGGCTTCCCAATAGAAAGCCTGTGGAGGTGAAAATTAGACCGCCCATTTCAACGGATTCTGTCAATAGTTCAAAGACGGAGGCTCCGAGAAGTATTCCTGCACCAAATGCCATAATGACCGCAATGTACATTTCACGAAGTCTCACAAATATGCCTGTTAATGCTCCTAGAAACACGGAGGAGCCTGCGATTGCTCCTGTTGCTAAGGCAAGCCACATCGACATTCCCTCCTTTTTAAACTTCAACAAAACTTTATCTTATTATAAAAACCTTGAAATCGAAAGAGCAACTATTTCTTTACCACGCTGTAATATGGAACGATTCCCTACATCAGTCAATGTTAATCGTTCGGACTCCTCTATATCGAAGGCAATCACCTTTTCAATTTCCTTGATCAGTGCAGGTGATTCAAAAATACAATTGACTTCATCATTAAAATAAAAACTTCGTTTATCAAAGTTCGCTGTCCCGATATCGCAAACCTTCCGATCAATCATCAATACCTTTGCATGATAGAATCCTGGATAATAACGATATACTTCAGCACCAGCATGCAGTAACGGCAAGAAATATGGAAATGCGGCTTCTTTTACAAAAGGGTGATCTGCCTTCATCGGGATTAAAAGGGTGACCCTTACTCCGCGTTTCACCGCCTTGATCAGTGTCTTAACCAAATTTGGTCCAGGAATGAAATAGGGTGTGCCGATAAAAATGGATTTTTCAGCCTTCTCGATAAATTCCATGAAAAAATGTTCGATATATGCCCCGTTTGTTGCAACCATTTGAAAGTGCTCCGTACTGCTGTTTGTAGATTTGTGGACCGGTGGATAAAGGTCTTCTTTCGTCGCCTTTTTCCAATCAAATGAAATGATTTCGAGAAAACTTTCTATCACATCACCTGTAAGCCTAAGGTGATAATCTCGCCACTTACCAAGTTTGGGGTCCCGGCCAAGGTACTCTACACCAACATTGAAACCGCCAATATATCCAATTTTCGAATCAATAACCGTAAGTTTTCGGTGGTTTCTTCGGTTTAATGAATATAAAAGAAAGGGCAATTTCGGACGTTGGGAATAGGCAAAAAACACACCAACATCCTTAAGTTTGTCAACCGTGTTCGTGGGGAGCTTGCTTCCAATTGAATCGACAAGTAAATATACTTCAACCCCTTCTGATGCTTTTTTCTTTAAAATTTGCAGCATTTCTTTTCCAATCAAATCGTCACGAACAATATAAAACTGTACAAAAATAAAGGACTCTGCTTGTTTTAAATCCTCAAACAGCTTTGCGAAAAAAGGATCACCAGTGGAGAAAAACTCGGCGTTCCCTTTTTTAGGTGAGAGGGAGAGCCTGTCTTTTTCCATTTTATGTCGTTGTCCTCCGAAATAAAAGTCAAGAACGGCCCAGATCACAAGGCCAACGACAATGACAAAAACAATCCACATGCTCTACCACACCTCCAACGTCCAGACTCACTAAGTGTAGTATCTCCTTATGTCGTTAATGTATGAAAATTCCTTGTTTGAATTTGTTTAATAGAGACTTTTTGAACAATTAATAGTGATCCGCGAAAAAAATTCTTATTAAAAAGCATTGACTGAATGCTCATTCAGTGTATTTTGTGCTATAATTGTGTCAGAAAATTATTTTCATTCAGAATAGATCATTTAGTTGGATTATTCCATTACTGCATGAAAAACTGAAGGGAGTTGAGAAAGTGGATACATTGTTACTCATTAATTGGATTGCGTTTCTTTTTGTAACCGCTTACGGAGTTTATCTTTTTGCTTATGTCGTCAAAACGAGATACGAATACATCAAGCTTGGAAAGAAGGCAGAATTTAATCATACGATGAAAGAACGTCTACATGCGATTCTTGTGAATGTATTCGGTCAGAAAAAGCTTTTGAAAGATAAGAAAAGCGGAATCATCCATGTCATGATGTTCTATGGCTTTTTAATGGTTCAATTCGGAGCGATCGATATGATTTGGAAAGGCCTAGCACCTGGCTCGCATTTGCCATTAGGTCCGCTTTATCCAGCATTTACATTGTTCCAGGAGATTATATCGTTAATGATTCTCGTTGCCGTTGTTTGGGCGTTCTATCGCCGTTATATTGAGAAGCTCGTTCGATTAAAACGAGGATTTAAAGCAGGACTCGTTTTGCTATTCATTGGTGGTTTAATGTTATCTGTACTATTCGGAAACGGTATGGAAATCATTTGGCATGATCTAGAAGGCACTTGGACAGCACCGGTTGCAAGCTCAATTGCGTTTTTATTCAGTTGGGTTGGCGAAACCGGAGCCGCTGTACTCTTTTACGTATCTTGGTGGGTTCACCTTTTAATCCTACTAACATTCCTAGTGTATGTGCCTCAATCGAAGCACGCCCATCTAATTGCTGGTCCAATTAATGTTTTTCTTGGACGAACACATAAAGTTGGTCGTCTATCGGCGATTGACTTTGAGGATGAAAGCCAAGAAACATTTGGTGTTGGGAAGGTTGAAGAATTTAACCAGAAACAGCTTGTCGATCTATATGCATGTGTAGAATGTGGACGTTGTACGAATGTTTGTCCTGCTACAGGAACAGGGAAGATGCTTTCGCCAATGGATTTGATTATTAAAATCCGTGATCATTTGACTGAAAAAGGTACGGCGGTAACCTCACGTACACCTTGGGTTCCAGGTTTTGCTTTTGCGGGCACGGAAGGGAATCAAATTGCTGCTGCAGCTAAAGGACAAGGAATTGAAGAAACTGCAGCTACTGCAGAAGGCAGCGGTGGATTTGAATATACGATCGACCTTATCGGTGATGTCATTACAGAAGAAGAGATTTGGGCTTGTACGACGTGTCGCAACTGTGAAGATCAATGCCCAGTTATGAATGAGCATGTCGACAAGATTATTGATATGCGTCGTTATCTTGTATTAACAGAAGGAAAAATGGATTCCGATGGTCAGCGTGCTATTCAAAACATTGAGCGTCAAGGTAATCCGTGGGGCTTAAGCCGTAAAGAGCGGGATAACTGGCGTGATGGACATGAGGATGTTCACATTCCAACTGTAAAAGAAGTAGAAAAAAGTGGAGAAGAGTTTGAATACTTGTTCTGGGTCAGCTCCATGGGCTCTTATGATAACCGTAGCCAAAAGATCGCATTATCACTGGCACGTATTATGAACACAGCAGGTATCAAGTTCGCGATCCTCGGTAACAAAGAGAAAAACTCAGGGGATACGCCTCGTCGAATTGGAAACGAGTTTTTATTCCAAGAGATTGCAACGAAAAACATCGAGTTATTTGAAAAGCATAATGTGAAAAAGATCATAACGATTGATCCGCATGCATACAACACATTTAAAAATGAATATCCTGACTTTGGGCTCGAGGGTGTTGAAGTACACCATCATACAGAATTATTAGCACAGTGGATTAAGGAAGGCCGCCTGAATCCGACTCATGAAGTCAATGAAACAATCACCTACCACGACTCGTGCTATCTCGGACGCTATAACGAGGTATATGAACCACCACGTGATATTTTAAAAGCGATTCCGGGTGTTACTGTCGTTGAGATGAACCGCAACCGTCAAAATGGAATGTGTTGTGGCGCTGGCGGTGGATTGATGTGGACAGAAGAAGATGCAGGTCACCGTGTCAATGTGGCAAGAACAGAGCAGGCGATGGAAGTGAATCCAACTATGATCGGAAGCGGTTGCCCATATTGCCTAACCATGCTAAGTGATGGAACAAAAGCAAAAGAAGTAGAGGATAGTATCCAAACGCTTGATGTCGTTGAGATTCTCGAACGTTCTGTCATCGGTCAGGAACAAAAAATTGCTCAATAATAAAGAAAACTTGGCAAAGCCAAGCCTTTGGCGCCGGCTGAGCTTTAGTTGCGCTTATACTATAGAAAGTATTTTTATACTTTCTTAACGTGTAAGAAAAGCGGAAGCGCCCTTGGTAGCCCCGAAAGACACTGGAAGGTCCCGAGGAGGCTGTCGCCGCCGCAGGGGACTGAAGTGATCCGAGGGGGCTGGACGCTGGAGCTAGACAGAGAAAAGCGGAAGCGCCCTTGGTAGCCCCGAAAGACACTGGAAGGTCCCGAGGAGGCTGTCGCCGCCGCAGGGGACTGAAGTGATCCGAGGGGCTGGACGCTGGAGCTAGACAGAGAAAAGCGGAAGCGCCCTTGGTAGCCCCGAAAGACACTGGAAGGTCCTCGAGGAGGCTGTCGCCGCCGCAGGGGACTGAAGTGATCCGAGGGGCTGGACGCTGGAGCTAGACAACACTGCAACAAACTTACAATTTTCATATAAAATGGGAACTGGCAGACTTAATATTGGCAGCGAATATAGTTCTAAAGTAGGATGCGTGGTCGATATATTCTGATCAGTGGTCGATATAATTGATTTCGTGGTCGAAATAATTGCATCAGTGGTCGATATTAGACTCCGTGTCCCAATTAACATGATTGCGGCCACAATATCACATTTCATGGTCGAATTATCATCCCCGGTTCTGCCAATCCCTTTACTTAATAGCCGATTGAGCGTTCGTTCGAGAGAATTCGCCTCATCTGTACTTCATTTTTTAAAAGGAGGATATTTAAAATGGGTAAAACGGTCATCATCAGTGGTGTAAGGACACCATTTGGAAAATTTGGCGGAGCATTAAGCTCGTTATCAGCCTCAAAACTTGGTGGAATTGCGATAAAAGAAGCATTAAGTCGAGCAGGAGTTTCATCTGAGGAAGTCGGTGAAGTGATTATCGGTTCCGTTCTTCAAGCAGGACAGGGACAAATCCCATCAAGACAGGCAGCAAACAATGCTGGAATCCCGTGGGCTGTGAAAACAGAAACCATCAATAAGGTATGTGCATCTGGAATGCGGAGTGTAACAATGGCGGATCAAATCATCCGAGCAGGTGATGAAGAGGTCATTGTCGCAGGTGGAATGGAATCAATGAGCAATGCACCGTATCTTATGCCGAAAGCACGTTGGGGATTTCGAATGGGGGATGCCGTAGTGAAAGATTCGATGGTCGATGATGGGCTAACGTGTTCATTTAAAGGTGTCCATATGGGGACGTACGGAAACTCAACAGCGAAGGAATTTAACCTTACCCGTGAACAGCAGGACGAATGGGCATTCCGCAGTCATCAACGAGCGGTAACCGCAATCAGTGACGGGAAATTTGCGGAAGAAATTGTCACAGTAGAAGTACCGCAACGAAAAGGCGAGCCAGTTCTCGTCAATGAGGACGAAGCACCGCGGAAAGGTACCCACCTTGAACAATTAGCAAAATTAAAGCCTGTCTTCGGTGCAGATGGAACGATTACGGCAGGAAATGCTCCTGGTGTGAATGACGGTGCAGGTGCACTCGTGCTCATGTCGGAGCAACGTGCCAAAAAAGAAGGCAGAGACGTAATGGCTACTATTCTTGGACACACTGCAATTGCGATGGAACCTGAAAACTTCCCACAAACACCGGGTGTGGTAATAAATGAATTACTTAAGAAAACCGGTAAAACACTATCGGAAATTGACCTCTTTGAAGTAAACGAAGCATTTGCTGCTGTCGCTCTTGCCAGCTCTCAAATTGCTGACCTTGATCCTGAAAAGGTAAACGTAAATGGCGGAGCTGTTGCACTTGGCCATCCAATCGGTGCAAGTGGAGCAAGAATTATCATTACCCTCATCCACGAGTTGAAGCGTCGTGGAGGCGGAATCGGTATTGCTGCGATTTGTAGTGGAGGCGGCCAGGGTGATGCCGTTATGGTTCAGGTTTAGGGCTCACACGATGTGAGTCAGTTCGACGGAATCACACGGCGTGATGATTTAGTCGAACTTCCTTTACTAAACCCTTAGCAAAACAGAGATTCAAAACTTTGGAGGAGGAGAATGATGGGAATCAATAAAGTAATGGTAATCGGAGCAGGACAGATGGGATCAGGAATCGCCCAGGTATTTGCACAAGCGCATTATAATGTTGTTTTGAATGATTTAGATGTGGAATTTGTCCAGAAAGGTATGGGGCATATTTCGAAGAACTTGAATCGTCAGGTTGAAAAAGGCCGAATGACGAAGGAGGAGGCAGATGTAATCCTCAATCGCCTTACACCTTCGACACAATTAGAGGATGCTTCCGATGTAGATTTGGTTGTGGAAGCAATTGTTGAAAACCTTGAAGTGAAATCCAAGCTATTTTCAAAATTAGATGAAATCGTACCTGAGCATACGATTCTTGCAACCAATACATCTTCACTTCCAATTACAGAAATCGCAGCAGTAACAAAGCGTCCAGAGAAAGTGATCGGGATGCATTTTATGAATCCGGTTCCGGTTATGAAACTTGTTGAAATTATTCGCGGACTAGCAACGACTGATGAGGTATACAATTCGATTGAACAGGCGACGAAGTCAATGAACAAAGTTCCGGTGGAGGTAAATGATTTCCCAGGGTTCGTTTCCAACCGAGTGTTAATGCCAATGATTAATGAAGCGATCTTCACGGTTTATGAGGGCGTAGCTACACCTGAGGCAGTTGATGAAGTAATGAAGCTTGGAATGAACCATCCAATGGGACCGCTTACACTTGCTGACTTTATCGGTTTGGACACATGTCTCTATATTATGGAAACGCTTCATGTAGGTTTTGGTGACGACAAGTATCGCCCGTGTCCATTATTACGTAAGTACGTGAAAGCGGGTTGGCTCGGAAAGAAAACAGGAAAAGGATTTTACGAATACAGCTAAATACTTGAGCCAGGGGGATTAGTATGAACCTTCGTTTTAAAGACGAACACGACATGATGCGGAAAATGGTCCGAGATTTTGCGGAAACAGAAATCCGTCCAATCGTTGAGAAGATGGATGAAACAGACGAGTTTCCACGAAAGGTTATTAACAAAATGGGTGAACTTGGCTTAATGGGTATTCCAATTCCTGAGAAATATGGCGGGGCTGGAATGGATTTCACTTCTTATATTATTGCAATCAACGAGCTTTCTAGTGTGAGTGCAACAATCGGTGTTATTTTATCCGTCCATACGTCGGTCGGAACACACCCGATTCTCTATTTTGGAACTGAGGAACAAAAGCAGAAATACCTTCCGAAGCTAGCCGGTGGGCAGTATCTTGGTGCGTTCGGTCTTACAGAACCATCGGCAGGCTCTGATGCAGCAAGCTTGAAAACAAAGGCAGTGCGGAAGGATAATCATTACATTATCAATGGCTCAAAGGTGTTTATTACGAATGCTGGAGAAGCGGATACGTACATTGTGTTTGCGATAACGGATCCAGATGAGGGAAGTCGTGGCATTACAGCATTCATTGTCGAAAAAGATACACCTGGATTCGAAATTGGCAAAAAGGAAAAGAAAATGGGCTTGAATGGTTCGAACACATGCCAGCTAAACTTCGAGGATGCAAAGATTCCTGTCGAAAACCGCCTTGGTGAAGAGGGAATGGGCTTCAAAATTGCGATGGCTAACCTTGAAGTTGGACGGATTGGCATCGCGGCGCAAGCATTAGGTATTGCTGAAGCAGCGCTTGACTATTCAACTGATTATGCAAAGGAACGGAAACAGTTTGGAAAGCCAATCGGATTGCAGCAAGGGCTTGGATTTAAGCTCGCCGACATGGCTACAGAGGTTGAAGCAGCTAAGCTCCTGACCTACCGGGCAGCAGATTTACGTACGAATAGAAAACCATGTGGGAAAGAAGCCTCAATGGCAAAGCTGTTCTCATCTACTATTGCAATGAAGTCGGCAATTGAAGCGGTGCAAGTACATGGCGGTTATGGGTACACGAAAGACTATCCGGTAGAGCGCCTTTTCCGTGATGCAAAGGTATGCGAAATCTACGAGGGTACAAGTGAGATTCAACATCTTGTTATTAGTAAACATCTAATGAACAACTAAAAAAAGCGGAAGCACCCTGTTTAGGTGTGATAAAGAAAACTTGGTAAGCGCCAAGCTTTTTTAGCGATTACCTTAGTTGCACTTATGCTTTAGTGCAAGCGCTGGAGATTCTGCAACATAACACGCTTTTTGTGTTTGTGGAAGAATCGAAGCGACCTCGAACACCTGGGGGCTGCAGCTAGACATCATTGAAAAGGGAGAGGGAAATATGCAATTTCAATTATCAGACGAACATCAAATGTTAAGAAAAATGGTTCGTGATTTTGCGAAAAATGAAGTAGAACCAACTGCGGCTGAACGTGATGAAGAGGAGCGTTTTGATCGGGGGCTATTTGATCAAATGGCAGAGCTCGGTCTTACCGGGATTCCTTGGCCGGAAGAATATGGTGGAATCGGATCTGATTACTTAAGTTATGTCATCGCGGTGGAGGAGCTTTCACGTGTATGTGCTTCAACAGGGGTAACACTATCTGCTCATACGTCTCTCGCTGGATGGCCTGTTTATAAATTTGGAACTGAGGAACAGAAGCAGAAATTCCTACGTCCAATGGCGGAAGGAAAAAAGCTTGGTGCCTATGGTTTAACAGAGCCTGGATCTGGATCGGACGCAGCAAAAATGAAAACAACGGCTCGTCTAGAGGGTGAAGAATATATCCTCAACGGTTCAAAAATCTTTATTACAAATGGTGGCGATGCTGAGATTTATGTTGTCTTCGCTGTTACTGATGCGGACAGCAAGCATAAAGGAATTACAGCATTTATTGTTGAAAAAGGAACTCCAGGCTTTTCATTTGGTAAAAAGGAAAAGAAATTGGGTATCCGTTCGTCCCCTACGCTTGAAATTATTTTTGAAGAATGTCGTGTGCCAGTTGAAAACCGTCTTGGAGAAGAAGGGGAAGGGTTCAAAATTGCGATGCAAACACTTGACGGCGGCCGTAACGGAATTGCTGCTCAAGCAGTCGGAATTGCTCAAGGTGCACTTGATGCATCGGTCAGTTATGCGAAAGAGCGTCAACAGTTTGGAAAACCAATCGGCTTGCAGCAAGGTGTTGGTTTTAAACTAGCAGACATGGCGACAAAGATAGAGGCTTCTAGGCTTTTAACGTATCAAGCTGCGTGGAGAGAAAGCGAAGGGCTTCCGTACGGAAAAGAATCTGCAATGTCGAAGCTTTACGCTGGAGATACAGCAATGGAAGTTACAACCGAAGCGGTACAAGTTTTTGGTGGATATGGTTATACGAAGGATTACCCGGTAGAGCGCTATATGCGTGATGCGAAAATTACTCAAATCTATGAAGGAACGAATGAAATTCAACGTCTTGTTATTTCTAGAATGCTTTTAGCTGATTGATAGAAAAGCGCAAGCGCTCTGTTAGCCACGAAGGACACTGGAGGACCACCGAGGAGGCTGTGGCCGCCGCAGGGGGTTTGAAGTGCTGCGAGAGGCTGGGCGCTGGAGCTAGACAAGAAAAGCGCAAGCGCTCTGTTAGCCGCGAAGGACACTGGAGGACCACCGAGGAGGCTGTGGCCGCCGCAGGGGGTTTGAAGTGCTGCGAGAGGCTGAGCGCTGGAGCTAGACAAGAAAAGCGCAAGCGCTCCGGGTAGCCGCGAAGGACACTGGAGGACCACCGAGGAGGCTGTGGCCGCCGCAGGGGGTTTGAAGTGCTGCGAGAGGCTGAGCGCTGGAGCTAGACAAGAAAAGCGCAAGCGCTCCGGGTAGCCGCGAAGGACACTGGAGGACCACCGAGGAGGCTGTGGCCGCCGCAGGGGGTTTGAAGTGCTGCGAGAGGCTGAGCGCTGGAGCTAGACAAAAATTGAGAGCAAGGTTACGTAAGGAGGACCATGAATGCACGCCCTCGCTGAACGGATAGTGAACAAGGATTTAAGAGGATTGGCAAGAGGAATCAGCTACCTAGAGAACGATCATCCTGATAAGCTGACCATCTTGCAGGATCTCCATACTCACCGCAAGGGAGCCCATGTGATCGGAATAACGGGCTCTCCTGGGGCGGGGAAAAGCTCGCTCGTCAATCGGTTTGTACAGTTTTTGCGTGCAAAAGAGATGACGGTTGGAATCGTAGCGGTTGACCCGACGAGTCCGTTTAGCGGTGGTGCACTACTTGGCGATCGTGTTCGTATGGCGGAGCATTTTACAGATCCAGGTGTGTACATTCGTAGTATGGGGACCCGTGGTAGTCTTGGTGGTCTTGCTAGAACGACAAAAGAAACGGTTCGTGTAATGGATGCCTATGGGTTTGACGTTATTCTCGTTGAAACCGTTGGCGTTGGGCAGTCGGAGCTTGACATCATGAAGATCGCTGATACAACGGCTGTCGTATTAAATCCTGGAAGCGGCGATGTCGTTCAAGTATTTAAGGCGGGAATTATGGAAATTGCCGACCTATTTATTATTAATAAAGCTGATTTACCAGGAGTATCTAAATTGATGACTGAGATAGAAGGTATGCTCGATCTTGTTAAACACGATTCACCATGGCGTCCTCCAATCGTTCAGACCATTTCAATTGAGAACAAAGGATTGGCAGAGGTTTGGGAACAAGTTGAGAAGCATGAGGAGTATCTTCAGGAAAGTGGTGAAGGTGAGCGTAAGCGGAACCGAATCCTTCAGCAGGAAGTTCTTGAGGTTGTACATTATGAGCTCGTGAAAGAGGTTGAAGAGAAGTACCAGCATGGTAAGTGGAGAGACCAGGTTCGCTCGGGGGAAATCGATCCCTATACAGCAGCCGGAAATATTTTATCGGAATGGAAAAGCTCAGTTCGAAACGATACCAACACGAGAGAGGGATGAGGTTGGGTAAAAAAAATGTACCGTCGTTAGTTAAAGACGAGAAGCTCATTCAAAAACGTCGTGAGGAAATGGTAAAAGCAGCCGTTACCCTTTTTAAGGATAAAGGGTTTCACCGGACGACAACGAGAGAAATTGCAAAAGCAGCAGGATTCAGTATAGGGACGCTGTATGAATACATCCGCACGAAAGAAGATGTTCTTTACCTCGTATGTGATTCAATTTACGACGAAGTGCGTACTCGCCTACAAAGCGAGATCGTTATGGATCAGCCAGGTATGAACAGGCTCAGAGAAGCGATCGCTGCGTATTTTAAAGTAGTAGATGAGATGCAGGATGAGGTTCTTGTCATGTATCAGGAAGTAAAGTCTCTTTCCAATGAGGCATTGCCTTATGTCTTGCGAAAAGAGATCGAAATGACTGGGATGTTTGAAGCATTGATTCAGCGCTCAGTGGAGGCAGGTCATTTATCACTTTCTAAAAAGGAAGTCAGTCTATTGGCCCACAACATTTTAATCCAAGGACAGATGTGGACATTCCGGCGCTGGGTATTACAGAAAGAATATACACTCGAAGAATACACCGAGCTGCAAATTCAATTGCTCATGCACGGAATTGATTTGGGGCGGACTCAGACAGAAACAGAGAAAAGCTCGGTGTAGGGGATCTGAATGGCTCGTACAAAAACGGAACTAACGTTTTTTCACAGAAAGGAGAAAGGCAGATGCAAACAGAAATTTACAAACCGAAGAACCATGTTCGTTTTGTCACAGCTGCTAGTTTGTTCGATGGACACGACGCTTCCATCAACATTATGAGAAGAATTATTCAAGCAAGCGGAGCGGAAGTCATTCATCTCGGGCATAACCGATCCGTTGACGAAGTTGTTCAGGCTGCGATTCAAGAAGATGTGCAAGGAATTGCGATCTCATCCTACCAAGGCGGCCATGTCGAATATTTTAAATATATGATCGATTTGCTCAAAGAACACGATGCTTCCCATATCCGTGTCTATGGAGGCGGTGGTGGAGTAATCATCCCTAAGGAGATTAAAGAGCTGCATGAATATGGTGTTGCTCACATTTTCTCACCAGATGATGGTCGTGAACTTGGACTACAAGGTATGATCGATGGGATGATCAAAGATTGTGATTTCCCGACCTACACCCAGCTAAATGATGAAATGGATCGGTTGCAAACTCGCGAGCCAGGGGCAGTAGCAAGGCTAATTACCGTTGCAGAAAATCAACGGCAAGCCGTAAATGAAATGGCAGCTACAGCAGAAAAGGCCCTTACAAAGATGAAGGAAATGGCGCATGACGTTCCTGTGCTCGGAATTACAGGTACTGGAGGAGCTGGAAAAAGCTCATTAACCGATGAATTAGTGCGCCGTTTTTTAACGGAGTACGAGGATAAGACGATCGCGATCATTTCTGTCGACCCAACTAAGCAAAAGACGGGTGGGGCACTCCTCGGTGACCGGATTCGAATGAATGCGATCCACTCCCCGCGAGTTTATATGCGTAGTCTCGCAACACGAGGCTCGAAAACAGAGCTATCCCTATCAATTTCAGATGCATTAGCGGTCGTAAAAGCAGCAGGCTATGACCTGATAATTGTCGAGACAAGCGGCATTGGGCAAGGGAATGCAGAAATCACGGAAATATCAGATGCATCAATGTATGTGATGACAAGTGAATTCGGTGCACCTTCCCAGCTTGAGAAAATCGATATGATTGATTATGCTGACCTGATTGCCATCAATAAATTTGATCGAAAAGGTTCCGAAGACGCATTAAGAGATGTAAAGAAACAATATCAACGCAGTCGAATGCTTTTTGATAAGGATCTTAATGAAATGCCAGTATACGGAACAATTGCTAGCCAATTTAACGATGAAGGAACAAATATCCTTTTCAATGCCCTTGTAAACGTGTTGAACGAAAAGTTTGATCTCGGATGGAAGACATCTTTTAACAGTGATGGGAAGGTCGAAAAGCAAAACATGATTATCCCACCTGATCGAACAGGGTACCTCAACGAGATCGTTCAGACTGTTCGTAACTATCATGAATTTGTCGCAGAGCAATCTGAGACAGCGAGAAAGGTATACCAGATCAACGGGACGCTTGAAGCCATTGGGGAAACAACTGAAAACGGTGACATCACGATCAAGACACTCACTGATTTAAAAGGCGGCTATGAAAAGAAGATTTATCCTGAAACGAAGGAAATCCTTGATGGATGGGATACACTTAAAGAGCAATACACTCAGGATCAGCTTGTCACTAAAATTCGGGATAAAGAAATTGTCACAGAATTGAAGACGAGAAGCTTATCGGGCCTTAATATTCCTAAGGTCGCACTTCCGAAGTATAAAGACTGGGGAGAAATCATCCGCTGGTCGATGCTTGAAAATGTTCCTGGTCGATTCCCGTTCACAGCAGGAGTCTTTCCTTTTAAGAGAAAAGGAGAGGACCCGAAACGTCAATTTGCCGGAGAAGGAACACCAGAGCGAACGAACCGTCGTTTTCACTACCTTTCGAAGGATGAGGAAGCGAAGCGTTTAAGTACGGCGTTTGATTCGGTAACGTTATATGGGGAAGACCCTGATTACCGTCCAGATATTTACGGAAAGGTCGGCGAAAGTGGTGTAAGCATTTGTACACTTGAGGACATGAAAAAGCTGTATGACGGCTTTGACCTAATCTCACCTTCGACCTCGGTTTCAATGACGATCAATGGTCCAGCACCAATTATCCTAGCGATGTATATGAATACAGCGATCGATCAGCAACTTAACCGTTGTGAGGAAGAAAATGGTCGTAAGCCGACAGACGAAGAAGCAAACGATATCAAAGAAAAGACGTTGGCCGTCGTTCGCGGTACCGTGCAAGCAGATATTTTAAAAGAAGACCAAGGACAGAATACGTGTATCTTCTCAACCGAGTTCGCGTTGCGCCTGATGGGAGATATCCAGCAGTACTTCATCGACCACAAAGTTCGAAACTATTATTCTGTATCGATTTCCGGCTACCATATCGCTGAAGCTGGAGCGAATCCGATCACACAGCTCGCCTTGACACTCGCGAATGGATTTACGTATGTTGAATACTATTTAAGCCGTGGTATGGACATTGATACGTTTGCTCCGAATCTCTCATTCTTTTTCAGTAATGGTCTTGATCCGGAATATACAGTGATTGGCCGGGTAGCGAGACGAATCTGGGCGACGATTATGAAAAATAAATATAAAGGGAATGAGCGAAGTCAGAAGCTGAAGTACCATATCCAAACTTCAGGCCGTTCTCTACACGCTCAAGAAATTGATTTTAACGATATTCGAACGACATTACAGGCATTAATGGCGATTTATGATAACTGTAACTCGCTGCATACCAACTCTTATGATGAAGCGATTACGACACCGACAGAGGAATCGGTTCGTCGTGCGATGGCGATCCAAATGATCATTACGAAGGAACTCGGTCTGGCTAAAAATGAAAACTCCTTACAAGGATCGTTTATCATTGAAGAGCTGACTGACCTTGTCGAGGAAGCCGTTTTACAAGAGTTCGAACGTATCAATTCCCGTGGCGGTGTACTTGGTGCAATGGAAACCCAATATCAACGCGGAAAGATCCAAGAAGAATCGATGTATTACGAAATGCAGAAGCATGATGGAACACTACCAATTATTGGAGTGAACACGTACCTGAATCCGAATCCACCATCTGAAGAAGACTTTAACATTCAGTTGGCACGTGCAACGAAAGAGGAAAAGGTACAACAGATTGACAATTTACAAGCATTCCAACAAAAGCACGAGGGTCAAACAACGGAAGCATTGCGTAGTTTGAAGCAGGTAGCGTTATCCGGTGGGAACCTGTTTGATGAATTGATGACAACGGTCCAATACGCCAGTCTCGGACAAATCACACGTGCGTTATATGAAGTAGGCGGGAAGTATCGCCGCAATATGTAGTACAAAGCATCAAATCGTATAAAAAGGACCACTTCGATTTTCAGTTTCTGACCGAGGTGGTTCTTCGTATGAAAACAAAGCTAAAAAAATGATGCCTACCTATAGCATATCTTCCGAAAATTTGTTTATAATGAATGGTATGATTGAATTTTGTTTGCCAATTGGCCACTATAAACAACCTCTTATAGGACCAATTGATTCGATAGATGAGTAGAAAGGACGTGCCTGTATGTTGGATACGTATACGAAGGAAGAAATAAAAGAAGTTTCTATGCTTGACATCGCACTTACTATATTTCGAGAAACTAAGAAGCCAGTTCCATTCACTGAATTAGCGGATCAGGTAGCAAAAATCCGTGAAATGAGCAAAGAGGAGCAAAAACAACGCATTGCTCAATTTTACACCGACATTAATATTGATGGGCGTTTCGTATGTATCGGCGACAATCAATGGGGATTAAAATCATGGTATCCGGTCGAAAGTAGTGAGGAAGAACTTGCTACAACAATTAAACCAAAAAAGCGTAAAAAGGCCAAGGCGAAGGCCGGCGATGACGATATGGATTTTGAAGACTATGAAGACCTCGAAGAAGACTATGATGACCTTGATGAAGACAATATAGATGATGACGAAGAAGATGTTGACGCTGCAGACGAAGAATTTATCGATTATCCAGTCGATAGTGAAGTGGAAACTGATGGTGATGATGACGAAGAAGATGAAGATGAAGAAGAGTATGAAGATGAGTACGATTTAGAAGATGACGCGAAGAAAGATAAATAGTTGACCTTGACAATTATGAGGAAAGCCGATAGAATCATTTTTGGGCTTTACTTATAGTCTATTTTTAAATTGAATAATAACCCATTTTGATATCAAAACAAAAGTGCCCCCCTTTTTTTGTAGGGTTGGTGTCGCTTTTGTTTTTTTTTATTTGTTAGAGGATGTTCAAAAAGTCACCAAGAGCCCATGTACCTGCGTCTACAAGTGTATTCTAGGATGTAAGCTTCCTCGGTACAACTCGTAGTTTATATGTAAGTACTGCTCGTTGATAAACGGCGAATTTCTGCGTTACTCGGTTTTTCCGGGCCTCACGTATTATATATACGTTCTGGTCCTCAAAACTGTCGTGCCTTGGGCTCACACGATGTGAGTCAGTTCAACGTTGTAACAGGACGTTACGAACTAGTTGAACTTCTTGTTTCTGATTCGTCAATTTTTGAACTCTTATTGAAGGATGTTCAAAAAGTCACCGAATGAAACTAAAAATAGAAGACTGCAAGCACTCCGTTTTGAAAGCAGGTATATTCGGCATACTGTTAAGAGAGAATTTTAGACACGAAAATCAAACTCGATCTCTAGGGGGAACTAAACGTGAGTAAAAAGTACATCTTTGTTACTGGGGGAGTAGTATCTTCACTCGGAAAAGGAATCACGGCAGCATCACTAGGCCGTCTTCTGAAAAATAGAGGAATCAGTGTAACGATTCAAAAGTTCGATCCATACATCAACGTCGATCCTGGAACGATGAGCCCATATCAGCATGGGGAAGTTTTCGTAACCGACGATGGTGCTGAAACAGACCTTGATCTAGGGCACTATGAGCGTTTTATCGATATTAATCTAAATAAATACAGCAATGTAACGACAGGGAAAATTTATTCGACGGTACTAAAAAAGGAACGTCGAGGGGATTACCTAGGCGGAACTGTACAGGTCATCCCGCACATTACGAACGAAATTAAGGAACGTGTTTTCCGATCCGGAAGAGAAACGAAGGCTGATGTTGTTATCACTGAAATAGGAGGCACAGTTGGGGATATTGAAAGCTTGCCGTTCTTAGAAGCAATTCGACAAATTAAGAGTGATGTCGGTGCGGAAAATGTGATGTATCTCCATTGTACGCTCGTTCCATATATTAAAGCAGCGGGTGAAATGAAAACTAAACCGACACAACATAGTGTGAAGGAGCTGCGCAGTCTTGGTATACAGCCAAACGTCATTGTCGTTCGTAATGAAATGCCGCTCGCACAAGATATGAAAGACAAGATTGCATTATTCTGTGATATTGATTCTGATGCAGTTATCGAAGCTATGGATGCAGATACGTTGTATGAGGTTCCCCTCGCCCTCCAAAAGCAAAACTTGGACAAGCTTGTTTGTAAACATTTGAAGCTCGATTGTAATGAAGCAGATATGACGGAATGGAAAGCACTTGTTAACCAAGTACGTAATCTGAAAACGACTACAAAAATTGCCTTAGTTGGGAAATACGTATCGTTACCAGATGCATATATTTCTGTTGTAGAATCACTTCGACATGCTGGCTATGAGTTCGATACCGATATTGAAATTGATTGGATCGATTCTGAAACTGTGACAGAAGGAAATGTCGAGGGGCTGTTGAAGGGTGCTGATGGAATCCTTGTCCCTGGTGGCTTTGGAGATAGAGGCATCGAAGGGAAAATTGCAGCCATCCGTTACGCACGTGAACAAAAGGTTCCGATGTTTGGCATTTGTCTTGGTATGCAACTCGCATCCGTTGAATTTGCTCGCAATGTATTGGGATACAAGGATGCGCACTCTGCAGAGATTAATCCTATGACAACACACCCGATCATTGACTTGCTTCCTGAACAAAAAGATATTGAAGATCTTGGCGGAACACTTCGTCTCGGCCTTTATCCTTGTAAGCTGCAAGAGGATACAAATGCAATGGCTGCTTATGAAGAAGCGGTGGTTTACGAACGACACCGTCATCGTTATGAATTTAATAACGAATTCCGTGAAGAGATGGAGAATGCCGGATTCCTCTTTTCTGGCACAAGTCCAGACGACAGACTTGTTGAAATTATTGAATTGAAGGACCATCCATGGTTTGTGGCATGTCAGTTCCATCCAGAGTTTAAATCAAGACCAACTCGCCCGCAGCCATTATTCCGTGACTTTATCCGCGCTTCATTAAAAAAATAAACAAGAAAAGCGGAAGCGCCCTGTTTAGGTGTGAAAAGCGCTGGAGATTCTGCAGCACAACACGCTTTTTGTGTTTGTGGAAGAATCGAAGCGACCTCGAACACCTGGGCGCTGAAGCTAGACATCACTTCTATGCAGCAAATTTTTATACTTTCTTTACTTGAAAGAAAAGGACGAACCATTTTGTGGATCGTCCTTTTTTGAATGCATAAATGCACTCTCTAGCTGCAACACATTTCTAGCCAACTCGAGTTTATAGCCAAATAAGCGATCTTCCTGCTAGATTTAAGTATTTGCCAGCAGTTAAACCACTGAAATAAAATAGGCTGATCAAAGGGGCTGACTCAAAAGTATCCGGATCCATACGTCTAACGTAGTTTTTGTAATATCTAGGTTTAATAACGTCAAAATGTTGTGTTGCAGATGCCTGAATTCTCTGTTTTGAAGTCATTATCTCAGTTTATGGGCCCTATTTTATGGAACGATTACAAAACACGTGTAAAACGTCCTTAAAACGTATAAAGTCAGGTTTTTTCCGGTTCTTCACCAAAGAATTTAGCCGTGAAAAGATAGTTTGCCGCGGAACCGAGGCAACTTGGCGCGATAAAGTTGATTTTGCCGCGGAACTTGGCTATATGCCGCGGAGATGGTTTTTGCCGCGAAACGTTACCACCCACAGGATGGTGGAGAGTCTTTTCTCTTCTTAGTAAGGACCGGAACCGAAATGTCTAATCTAAAAAGCGGCTGATCAAAAAAGTTCTGTTGCAAACTTTTGAGTTAGCCCCTTTGCACCATTAACGAACCTTATGAACAACCAAAAAAAGGCTATATCGATTGGTCGAGGGGGAACAATCGAATATAACCAGTTCTGGTCCGTACCACATATGTATTGTGGACCCTGTTACAGTCAAGTAAGCAGTATCAAATCGAGTTGTGTTCACTTTGGAATGAACACTTCGCAAACGTCCATTGTTTGAGGAGTTAAGGGGTGTGGGCTGTGAATGGGAGGGTTATGGGATTTGACTGTTGGGCATATAGGCGGGTAGAACGACAATTTTCGTTCTAAAGATAGTAATTCTGCACTACTTAACATATTCCTTCTAAAATATTAAAATTAATAATATTTTTTATTATATTAAATTAATCGTTGTATTCTTCTAGCATTTCGAGTGTATTAAAAACGAGTGCATGATAAATGTAGAGCCCGCACATTACAGTCGGATATCCGCTACGATCTCCTGTTTCTGTTGGGACAAGACCTTGGACAAGGGTCGTGTCGATATGGAAGTCCTTATTTATGAGTTCTTCATTTTCGACAATGGCACCAACAGTTATGAAAGAAGCCCCTGAACGATGGGCTATTGCTAACATTTCCTCTAAGCGCGGATCATCGCTTGTTTTGGTAAAAATAAGTAAGCAATCGGTAGGTCCGAGACTCATTTCGTTATTATAAGGGGCGACACTCGGAAGTTTTTCGTCACCTACAATTGCTGCGGTTGTAACTGCTCCTAGTTCATCGAATCCTTTAAGATATATGTTCCCACCGGCTGTAACCGTTTGGGCGATTAACCGTGAACAATCCTCGATGGTCTCCTCATTCTTCTCTTGGATGTTGCGAAAGACCCCAAACAATTGGGTTGTAAATATTTTTAACATCTTTTCTCACCTCTACTGCTAGTATAACCGCCCTCTGCATCAGCATGAAACGTAATCCATCGCGAGTGCGAAAATTGGAATATTTTGTTGACACAGAAGGATTTTGTAGATACTTCACGAAATACATTAATAGATACAGATGAATGCACTAACATCAACATGAAATTAGGGTGTGATATTGTAATGAAAGGTAAAATTTTAATCGTCGATGATCAATACGGAATACGGATTTTGCTAAATGAAATTTTTAAAAAAGAAGGCTATCAAACGTATCAAGCAGCAAACGGTGTTCAGGCATTATCAATCGTGAAAAATGAAAAACCGGATTTACTCATTCTTGATATGAAAATCCCTGGGATGGATGGGCTAGAAATTTTACGCAGAGTAAAAAAAGTTGATGAAAGTGTAAACGTCATTATTATGACTGCCTATGGTGAATTGGACATGATTCATGAAGCAATGGACCTGGGGGCGATTACTCATTTTGCCAAGCCTTTCGATATTGATGAAATTCGTGATGTAGTCAGGAAACATTTGCCAATACGGTCGTAAAGCAGTAGTTCGAGCTTTTTTGCAAGCAAAGAAAGTATGGAAATTTGCTGCATAGATGGGTGTCTAGCTATAGCACCCAGGTGTTCGAGGTCGCTTCGATTCTTCCACAAACACAAAAAGCGTGTTGTGCTGCAGAATCTCCAGCGCTTGTCACACCTGAACAGGGCGCTTCCGCTTTTCTGTGATGTCTAGCTACAGCGCCCAGGTGTTCGAGGGCGCTTCCGCTTTTTTAAAAAATCATAAACTATTAATTATACAGGCATAAGTTCGATGGTAGCGTTTACACAGTGAAAGGCGTGATACATTGCGGTTCCTCCTTAAAATTGATATGCTATAATTGGTTTTGTTAGCTAGAAATGATGTGGAGTAGATGCTCCATCATGTAGAATATAAGGGATATATAAGCCCGTTTTTAAGGAGGAAATTAGTTATGCCTTTAGTTTCAATGAAAGAGATGTTAGAAAAGGGTAAGGCTGAAGGATATGCAGTCGGTCAGTTTAACCTGAACAATCTGGAATTTACACAAGCTATTCTTCAAGCAGCAGAAGAGGAAAAGTCCCCATTAATTTGCGGTGTTTCTGAGGGTGCAGCTCGTTATATGGGTGGTTTCAAGACCGTGGTCAAGTTGGTCGAAGCATTAATGGAAGATTATAACGTAACCGTACCTGTAGCGATTCATCTTGATCACGGATCTAGTTTTGAAAAGTGTGTAGAGGCGATTCATGCAGGGTTTACTTCTGTTATGATTGACGGATCACATTACCCACTTGATGAAAACATTGCTCTTACGAAAAGGGTAGTGGAGGTTGCGCATGCGGTTGGAGTATCAGTAGAGGCTGAGCTTGGTCGCATTGGTGGTCAAGAGGATGATCTTGTTGTTGAAGATGCAGAAGCGGCCTATGCAATTCCAGCTGAATGTGAAAAACTAATTAACGAAACGGGTGTCGACTGTTTTGCCCCTGCACTTGGTTCTGTACATGGACCTTATAAAGGGGAGCCAAACCTTGGATTTGATCGCATGAAAGAAATCAACGAACTTACAGGTGTACCGCTTGTTCTACATGGTGGAACTGGAATTCCGACTAAGGACGTCCAGAAGGCGATTTCTTACGGTCATTCAAAAATTAATGTAAATACAGAAAGCCAAATCTCTGCTTCAAAAGCAGTACGTGAAGTTTTAAGCGAAAAACCAGAACTATTTGATCCTCGTAAGTATTTAGGACCTGCACGTGATGCGATTAAGGAAACAGTTAAAGGAAAAATGCGTGAGTTTGGTTCTTCCAATAAAGCATAAATTAAAGAATATTAGATGGGGCTGATTCTTCATGGGTCAGACTCCTTCATTTTTATCAACATTAATTTTTCAATGTTGTATTAAACACTGATGTTTACTGATCTATTTAACTCTATGTGATGAACAGGAATCTGGAACATCAGTCAGGCGAAAGAGGAGTGGAATTGATGAAGTTTTTTATCGATACTGCAAACATAGATGAGATTCGAGAAGCACACGATCTAGGAGCTCTTGCAGGGGTAACGACAAACCCATCACTTGTTGCGAAAGAGGGTATAGACTTTCATGAACGCCTGAAAGAAATTACATCGCTTGTTTCAGGGTCTGTCAGCGCAGAAGTAATTGGTTTAACTTACGATGAAATGGTTAAAGAAGGTAAAGAACTTGCCGCAATCGCACCTAATATTACCGTTAAAGTGCCGATGACAATGGATGGTTTGAAAGCAGTTAAAACGTTTTCGGAATTAGGAATCAAAACAAATGTAACGCTGATTTTTTCAGCTAACCAGGCATTATTAGCTGCTCGAGCAGGTGCTGCTTACGTGTCACCATTCCTCGGTAGACTTGATGATATCGGTCAGGATGGACTGAATTTAATATCTGAAATTGCAGAAATTTTTGCTGTACACAACATTCCTTCAGAAATTATTGCAGCATCTATCAGACACCCGATCCACGTTACAGAAGCTGCTCTTCGCGGTGCACACATTGCCACGATACCAGCAAAAGTCCTTTCCCAATTAATCAAACATCCATTAACCGATCAAGGTATTGAAAAATTCCTAGCAGATTGGAAAAGCGCTCAAAATCAAGGCTGAAAAAAGTAAAGGGATAAACACAGGGTTGGCAAAGTCGGTAACTTGATGATGGAACCGATCCGCTATTCGGTAGTATTCTCAATGCTATTCTGTGTGCTTCCCGTTTCTTTTTATTCCCAAAAAACGAAAGCGATTGCAAAACCATTCAAAGGGCTTCTCATGTATCAGACTTCCAGGAGAATGTTAGGCAACAGTAATTGTAGAGATTGGCCTTTTGTTACATCAAATCTAAAAAGAAGAAGACTATCTTAAAAAATCCGGAAAATATTGGATGAAACGATGGTTTTTGCTTACAATAATGATAAGCCAACATAGACTTCTTACGACTAGGAAGGGAGAAGACAATGGAGAAATTAATGATTGAAGGTGGACATCCATTAGAAGGAACGGTTCAAATTAGCGGTGCTAAAAACAGTGCGGTAGCATTAATCCCTGCTGCTATACTTGCTGATTCGACTGTTACGATTGACTATCTCCCAAGCATCTCGGATGTAGCCATCTTACGTGATTTACTAGAGGAAATTGGTGGTGAAGCAGTGCTCGAAGACAATACACTCACTGTGAATCCAGAAAATATGATCTCGATGCCGCTTCCAAATGGAAAGGTAAAGAAACTAAGAGCCTCGTATTATTTGATGGGCGCGATGCTTGGCAAATTTAAAAAGGCTGTCATCGGACTCCCAGGTGGATGTAACCTTGGTCCACGGCCAATTGATCAACATATAAAAGGTTTCCAAGCACTTGGAGCTCGAGTGACGAATGAGCAGGGTGCGATCTATTTGCGTGCTGACGAACTTGTTGGCGCTAGAATTTACTTAGATGTAGTTAGTGTTGGCGCAACCATCAACATTATGCTTGCAGCTGTTCGCGCAAAAGGACGTACAATTATTGAAAATGCTGCAAAGGAACCAGAAATTATTGATGTAGCCACCTTGCTTACAAGCATGGGTGCACGAATTAAAGGCGCGGGTACTGATGTCATTCGAATTGATGGGGTGGACGAACTGCATGGTTGCCGTCATTCCATCATTCCAGACCGAATTGAAGCTGGAACATATATGATTATGGCAGCGTCAATGGGGAATGGTGTAACGATCGACAACGTTATTCCATTGCACCTTGAGTCATTGATTGCGAAACTTAGAGAAATGGGCATTCATATCGATGAGTCCGATGATTCGGTATATGTTAAACGGAGCGATCGTTTAAACAGTGTCGATGTCAAGACGCTCGTGTATCCTGGATTTGCTACAGACCTACAACAACCGTTTACTGCTCTTTTAACAAGTACGGAAGGGACAAGCATTGTAACCGATACGATTTACAGTTCTCGTTTCAAGCATATCGACGAGCTGCGTCGTATGGGGGCTAATGTTAAAGTGGAAGGGCGTTCTGCAATTATAAACGGACCTTCGTCATTAGAAGGTGCAAAAGTAAAGGCATCTGATTTAAGGGCAGGTGCATCATTAGTTGTTGCAGGGTTAATGGCTAAGGGAGTAACAGAGGTTTCGGGATTAGAACATATTGATCGCGGCTATGAAAATCTCGTTCAAAAGCTCAAAGGGCTTGGTGCGAAGGTTTGGCGTGAAAATTTCGACATGGAAGAGGAAGTCCAAAAAGCTACCTAGTAGCTAAGAGAGAATTACTGTAGGAGGGGAAAGGTATGGAAAGAAGTTTATCAATGGAACTTGTTCGTGTCACAGAAGCTGCAGCTCTTGCATCTGCACGATGGATGGGAAGAGGTCGTAAGGAAGAAGCGGACGATGCAGCAACATCTGCCATGCGTGATGTTTTCGATACAGTACCGATGAAAGGAACCGTAGTTATCGGAGAAGGTGAAATGGATGAAGCACCAATGCTCTATATTGGCGAAAAGCTTGGGACTGGATTTGGCCCTCGTGTCGATGTTGCAGTTGATCCTTTAGAAGGAACGAACATCGTTGCCAGTGGGACATGGAATGCATTGGCAGTCATAGCAGTCGCAGATCACGGCAACCTCCTTCATGCACCGGACATGTATATGGAGAAAATTGCAGTTGGTCCTGAATCTGTTGGTAAAGTAGACATTAACGCTCCAATTATTGACAACCTAAAAGCAGTGGCCCAAGCGAAAAATAAAGACATCGAAGATATTGTAGCAGTGGTACTGGATCGAAAACGTCATGAGCAGATTGTTGAAGAAATCCGTGATACAGGAGCCCGAATTAAATTAATTCAGGACGGGGATGTTGCTGCTGCTATTAACACCGCATTTGAAGATACTGGAGTGGATATTTTATTTGGAAGCGGCGGAGCCCCTGAAGGAGTCTTGGCTGCTGTAGCACTCAAATGTCTCGGCGGTGAGCTTCAAGGAAAGCTGCTGCCTCAAGATGATAAGGAACTCGCACGTTGCAAAAAGATGGGGATTTCTGATGTGAGTCGTGTGCTTATGATGAACGATCTTGTCAAAGGCGAAGATGCTATTTTTGCGGCAACCGGTGTAACAGACGGTGAGCTTTTAAAAGGAGTCCGCTTTAAAGGAACAGCCGGAACAACTCAATCCGTTGTTATGAGGGCTAAATCAGGTACGGTCCGCTTTATTGATGGTCGGCATAGTCTAAAGAAGAAGCCTAATCTTGTAATCAAGCCATAAAAAGTATATTGAGCACGCTAGAGCTTTATTGAAAAGGCGATAGGGAAGACGAACTTATTCTATTTTTCATACGTTAGAAAAGTATAAAAAGAGGATGGCCTGCATAGGGTCAAGAAGATACTCTTAATAGGCCAACCTCTTTTTTCTTGATTAATTGATGTGAAATTGGGTAAAATAAGAGTAGCTTTATGATTTGCTTCAACAAACTCTACTTCTGTAATCACTTCATACAACATTTTTCCTTCCGAAGGCATGTTCCTAGGTCAACAGTGATGAAACGGTAAATGACTTCCTTTTTAATAAAAATGTAGGTAGAATTGTCCCTTGCATGACTTGTGAAGAATTACGATCTATTGTGAAAGAACTTCAGAAAAAACACGAATCCTTTTTTCGAGTAGGGTTCTCATTTAAATTGAATAAAAGAGTGGTGTACTATGTCATTAAATTTATCACAATTAGAAAATATGAAACTAAAAGATTTATATGAAAAGGCCCGTGAGTTTAAGGTCTCATACTACAGTAAACTAACGAAACGGGAACTGATTTTTGCGATTTTAAAAGCTCAAGCCGAAAAGGAAGATCTCTCATTTATGGAAGGAATTCTAGAAGTCATTTCTTCTGAGGGATTTGGATTTTTGCGACCGATCAACTATTCACCAAGTTCAGAGGACATCTATATTTCCGCATCTCAAATTCGCCGTTTTGATTTAAGAAATGGCGATAAAGTGTCAGGGAAAGTACGTCCTCCGAAGGAAAACGAACGGTATTATGGGTTATTACACGTAGCAGCAGTGAACGGTGAAGACCCGGATACTGCGAAAGAACGCGTCCACTTCCCAGCTCTAACTCCATTGTATCCTGAGCAAAAAATGACCCTTGAGACGACTTCGAAAAACATTTCAACTCGGATCATGGATATGATTGCACCAGTTGGGTTTGGGCAGCGTGGATTAATTGTTGCACCTCCTAAAGCTGGTAAAACAATGTTATTAAAAGAAATTGCTCACAGTGTATCAACGAATCATCCAGAAGCAGAGCTAATTGTTCTGTTAATCGATGAGCGACCAGAGGAAGTAACGGATATTGAACGATCGGTAAACGGTGATGTAGTAAGTTCAACGTTCGATGAAGTGCCTGAAAACCACATAAAAGTTGCAGAACTCGTTCTTGAGCGTGCGATGCGACTTGTTGAGCACAAGAAAGATGTCGTTATTTTGATGGACAGTATTACTCGGCTTGCTCGTGCTTATAACCTTGTAATTCCTCCAAGTGGAAGAACGTTATCTGGAGGTATCGATCCTGCAGCGTTCCATAAACCAAAGCGTTTCTTTGGTGCTGCACGTAACATTGAAGATGGGGGCAGCTTAACAATTCTGGCAACAGCCCTTGTCGACACCGGTTCTCGTATGGATGATGTCATCTATGAAGAGTTTAAGGGAACAGGTAACCAAGAGTTACACCTCGACCGCAAACTTGCAGAGCGCAGAATTTTCCCTGCAATCGATATCCGTCGTTCCGGAACGAGAAAAGAAGAAATGCTTATTCCGAAAGAGCATCTTGAACATCTTTGGGCAATCCGAAAAACAATGGATGACTCCTACGATTTTGCAGATCATTTTATGAGACGAATCAAGAAAACAAAAACGAATCAAGAGTTTTTCGATATGTTTGAAAAAGAACGTACTGGACAAAATCGGAAAATGACTGTTAAATAAGGGTGTTGAAATTTGTAGTAAATCTTGATATACTACATCATGTGCGTAAATAACTCTGTTCCTAAAGGGTTCAGGGCAGAAGGAGATGAATAAGGATGAAACAAGCAATCCATCCAAATTATAAATTAGCGAAAGTTACTTGTGCCTGCGGAAATGAATTCGAAACAGGTTCAGTAAAAGAAAATATTCGCGTTGAAATTTGTTCCGAATGTCATCCGTTCTACACAGGACGTCAGAAATTTGCAGACGCTGGTGGACGTGTGGATCGCTTTAAGAAAAAATACAACCTTAAATAATAAGGTCTCAAAACAGGCAGGGGATCGCCCTCTTGCCTGTTTTTTACTTTTAAAAGAAGTGAGTGTTCAATAAACACTTCATTATTTACACTTATGATTTGTTACAATAGAGAAAGAATACATAGAAAAGCGGAAACGCCCTGTTCAGGTGTGAAGAGCGCTGGAGATTCTGGAACACAACACGCTTTATGTGTTTGAGGAAGAATCGAAGCGACCTCGAACACCTGGGCGTTGAAGCTAGACATCATAGAAAAGCGGAAACGCCCTGTTCAGGTTTGATAAAGAAAACTTGGTAAACGCCAAGCTTTTAGGCGATTACCTTAGTTGCACTTATGCTTTAGTGCAAGCGCTGGAGATTCTGGAACACAACACGCTTTATGTGTTTGAGGAAGAATCGAAGCGACCTCGAATACCTGGGCGTTGAAGTTAGACATCATAGAAAAGCGGAAACAAAGAAAACTTCATATAGAAGGATCGGTAACTGGTGAAGGGAGAGACGGGCATGTATGTAATGAAAAAGGACGGTTGGGTCGAGTTAATCTGTGGAAGTATGTTTTCAGGGAAATCGGAGGAATTGATCCGACGCGTTCGACGTGCTACGTTTGGAAAACAGAAGGTTCAGGTTTTTAAGCCTTTAATGGATAATCGGTATAGTAAAGAATCTGTTGTTTCACATAATGGAACATCGGTTTTAGCAGTACCTGTCAAGTCCTCTCAAGACATTTCAAACCTTGTTTCATTTGATACAGAAGTCGTTGCGATCGATGAAGTTCAGTTTTTTGACGATGGAATAATAAATGTGATTCAGCACCTGGCAGATCGAGGTAAGCGCGTTATAACAGCGGGTCTTGACCAAGATTTTCGAGGAGAACCATTTGGACAGGTCCCTGAATTGCTTGCATTAGCAGAAAGTGTAACTAAATTGCATGCTGTTTGTCTAGTATGCGGCAGCCCTGCAAGTCGGACACAAAGATTAATTAATGGAAACCCAGCATCCTACAACGACCCAATTATCATGGTTGGTGCTTCGGAATCATACGAACCAAGATGTAGACATTGCCATGAAGTACCAGAACATCCGAACCTCAACACGAAAGAACAAACGAATACAACATATTAACTTGAAGGGTCAGAACCGAGCGTTGGTTTCTGGTCCTTTATGTTTCTCTGCTTGACACCCACCACAAAACCATTTGGAGATAAGGATTCAAGTGAGTACCTGAACCCCAGTAACCCTCGTATAGTTTAAAACGTGACAGGTTATGCTAATTGTACGGGGGTGTCAATCAATGAAAAAAGCTATTTTCTTAAGTGCGGTTTCACTTTTGGCTGCTTGTTCACCTATGGAGTCTCCCACTACAGAAGATATTTCCAGCAGGGAACCCTCTGCATATGAAACGAAAGAAGATAAAAATCCACTAATCGGGCATGGGATTATTAACTATCACATGACGAACCAGGGACAAGATCGTAGCAATATGTATGACACGAACCAAAACCCAAACAGCTATCGAAATTTGACCTCTAAACGGTTTACGATCAGTGATGATCAAGATAAAATTCGCGAAGCTGCAAAGGACGCCAGTGGTATAATGCCACAATTCGTTACTATTAACGGAAACAATGCTTGGGTCCATGTGAATGTCCCCCGTGGCTACACGAAAGCAGAACAAAAAGAGCTTCGTGACAAAATTGAACAGGCTGTTGCTACCTCCGTACCGCGATATGATCTGCATGTTCGATTAGATAACCGATAGTTAAGGTTTAGACAATTAGGGATTAGGCTTGATCTCCAAATCAACGTTTTTTCAACTAAATGTTGGCGGAGAGAGAGTCTAAGTTCCCTTTTTTAGGTCTTAGGGAAGAAGTGAAAGTTTAAAAACTCATTAAAAATGATAAGATCAAAGCAGAATTTGTCCGTTTTGTCTTTAATTTGTATTCTAGAGGAGAGATACTATGGTCGTAACTCCGAAAATATAGGTCTAACTTCAGATTTACAGGTCCAACACCGAAAATACGGTCGTAACTCCAAAAATACGATCGTAACTCCGAAAATACAGGTCCATCTCCAAATTCAGTGGATAGGAATCTAACTTCAAATCTACAACCTGTGCTTCATCTCAACTTCATCAGTTTTTCAATTTCACAATCCATCATAGAGAATAACTTACTTCGTTCGTCTTGCTGCTTGCTGAATTGGATCCCAAACCCCGTTATACGGTGGGGCATAGCTAAGGTCGAGGTCCTCAAGGTCATGTAAGGTCATTTTATGAAAAAGCGCCATTGCTAACACATCGACCCGTTTGTCCACACCATGCTTTCCGATAAATTGACCGCCAAGAACACGCTGATTCTCTGTATTATATAAAAGCTTTACATGTAATTTTTCTGCACCAGGATAATAACCCGCAATGTCTTTCGTCTCTGTTTTTATCGTGTCGTATGGGATGTTCAATGCTTTTGCTTCTCTTTCTGAAAGCCCTGTCCTGCCAAGTGTCAGATCCATAAACTTGATGACGGAAGTACCAAGAATACCGCGAAATACCTTAGCCTGATCGATCATGTTTTGACCAGCAATTCGTCCTTGCTTATTGGCAGTCGTGCCGAGTGGAATATGGTCATTAATTCTCTTAACGCGATGGTAATGTGTCGCACAATCCCCAGCAGCATAGACATCCTCGACATTCGTCTGCATATAGGCATTCACAACAACAGCGCCACGTTCGTTTCGCAGTACAGGCGTTTTTTCAAGAAACTCAGTATTCGGTGTGACACCAATTGCTACAAGCACAAGATCGGTTGGATACTTCTTCTGATCGGTAATAACAGCTTCGACTCGCTCATCACCCTCAAATCCCTCTACCTGTTCATTGAAACAAAGCTCAATCCCGTAATTCTTCGCTTCATCGTGAATATAAGACGCCATGTCTTGATCGAATATCTTCGCCAGTTGTTCATTTCGCTCAATCATTCGAACGGACTTCCCAGCATGAACAAAACTTTCAGCCATCTCAAGACCAATATAGCCGCCTCCGATAATGGTTACTTGTTTCACATCGTGATTAAGGTCATCCATGATCGCTTTTGCATCAGGAATCGTTTTCAATGAATGGACACCAGGTAAATCAATCCCCTCCCAATCGGGCATGACAGGTCGTACTCCTGTTGCTACCAGTAGGCGGTCATACTCATATGTAAAATCTTCTCCGGTCTCTAAATGGGTCCCATGTACCGTTTTCTTTTCGATATCAACCTGTTCAACCTCATGATATGTCTTTGCATCAATGCCGTATTTTTCACGAAATGTTTCAACATCCCGCGCAATCAGATCTTCTGCTTCAGGAATTACTCCACTGATCACATACGGAAGCCCGCATTGCCCATAAGAGTATATCCCGCCTTTTTCAAGTGTTAAAAGTTGAGCATTCGGTTCATTGCGAACAATTTGCATCGCCGCACTCATTCCTGCAGCATCCCCACCAATAATCACATAGCGCATAATCATCACGGCTCCTTTTATAATCATAAAGTTCTTTTGGAAAACTCCTCTATTAACAGTATTGCTTTAGCTGACTTCTTTTATTATACACTCAAGAACGCGGTTTACCTTTCGAAACATACAAGAAGAAAGGGGTTTTTGTACATATGTTATACATTGATGCGAACGGGCTGGAATGGAGCACTACTGAACCTGAAAATATCCCAGCCTTAATAAAACGACTCCAAACCGAACCACTTGATCCTATTTATGAAGAGATGGGAAACTTTATTGTCCCTTATCAACCGACAGGAACTTCTGCGGAAAAACGACGATTTGAAGGCTGTACACAGTTTTTTGGACACTTTGCAACATCCTCCTATGTGTTTAGTATTGTAACCGATGAAAAAACCGTAATTGAATCGTTAACAGCTGAAATTCGTATGAATCAAAGTAGGAGTGACTACGCAAGAATAAAGGAAAATGCAAAAATCTAATTCCTCCGCTACTCTTTGAACAACCTCTATAAACAGTATTTCTTCACTTTCACTTCATGAATGCCTTTGACGGTCTTGTAGACGTATACTATAATATGAATGTTAAGCAACTCTTTCTTTCAGAACATGATTGCGGGACATCGACTTGGTGTTATCGCTTAAACTTGAATATAAATGAAAAGGCATGAACATTATGTGGGATGGTGAGCTGGTGTGTTAGAACGTTTACAGTCGATAGAAGATCGTTATGAGAAATTGAACCAATTGCTGAGTGATCCAGATGTTATCAGTGATACGAAGAAACTGCGTGAGTATTCGAAGGAACAATCAGGCATCGAGGATACCGTAACAACGTACCGGGAATATAAAGAAGTGAGCGAAGAACGTGAAGGTGCAGAACAAATGCTTGAGGAGAAACTCGATGCAGAGATGCGTGAAATGGTTAAAATGGAACTGTCAGAATTAAAGGCCCGCCATGAAGAACTCGAGCAACGATTGAGAGTCTTACTTCTTCCAAAAGATCCGAATGATGACAAGAACGTTATTATTGAAGTACGCGGTGCAGCAGGTGGGGACGAGGCAGCGTTGTTTGCTGCAGATCTTTACAAAATGTATAGCCGTTATGCCGAGGTTCAGGGTTGGAAGTCTGAAATTATTGAAGCAAGCTATACGGAGCTTGGCGGATACAAGGAAATTATTTTTATGGTCAATGGACAGGGTGCTTATTCGAAGCTTAAATACGAAAATGGTGCACACCGGGTTCAACGGGTTCCATCCACAGAATCAGGTGGACGTATCCATACTTCAACGGCTACTGTTGCCGTGTTACCAGAAGCAGAAGAGGTTGAAGTAGATATTCACGAAAAAGATATTCGTGTCGACACGTTTGCATCTAGTGGACCAGGGGGACAAAGCGTTAACACAACAATGTCAGCTGTCCGTTTAACGCACGTACCAACAGGTACCGTTGTCTCATGTCAGGATGAGAAGTCACAGATTAAGAACAAAGATAAAGCAATGAAAGTATTGCGTGCTCGTATTTATGATAAGTTTCGGCAGGAAGCGATAGATGAATACGCAGCCAACCGTAAGTCAGCGATTGGTACAGGGGACCGGTCCGAGCGAATTCGTACGTATAACTTTCCACAAAATCGCGTAACGGATCACCGGATTGGATTAACGATTCAAAAGCTTGACCAAATCCTTCAGGGAAAAGTTGAAGAGATTATTGAAGCGTTGATTTTAGAAGAACAGACAAGTGCAATGAGGGAAGATGCTTAATGAATAGGATGAAGGTGAGCGAAGCCCTGAGCTGGGCTTCTTCTTTTTTAACGAAAGAGGGAAAGGAAGCGAGGGCTGGTGAGCTTTTGCTTGGCGATGTCCTCGATATGAAACGCAGTGAGCTACTTTCAAAGCTGGATCGTCTTTTAACAGAATCCGAAATAAACGCTTTTAAACAAATGATCGAACAACATGCTAATGGAGTTCCGGTCCAATACATTATTGGCGCAGAGGAGTTTTACGGGCGAAAATTTACTGTGAATCCCGAGGTGCTGATCCCGCGTCCTGAAACTGAAGAGCTCGTACTTGCTGTCCTGGAACGTATCAAGGATTATTTTGCGGCTGACCAAACGTTAAACGTAGTTGATATCGGGACAGGCAGTGGGGCAATCGCAGTAACGCTAAAGCTTGAAAATCCAAAACTCCAAGTAACAGGTGTCGATATCGCCCTTTCTTCCTTACAAGTTGCCACTGAAAACAGCAGAAGTCTGCAGGCCGATGTTCGCTTCATCCATGGCGATCTTCTTCAGCCGTTTCAGTCCGGTACTGAACATTTTGATGTGATCGTGTCAAACCCACCCTACATTCCAGAAGCGGATATTGAGGCTTTATCGTCCATCGTTCGAGAGCATGAACCGGTGAGGGCGCTCGTTGGCGGTGAGGATGGCTACCTTTTTTACAATAGACTGATAGAGGAAATTCCTTCTGTAATCGCTGAAAAAGCGTTCATTGCATTTGAAGTAGGTTATGATCAGGCGCAGACCGTTGGCGATAGGTTGAGAGAGACGTTCGGACCCCGTGCTAAGGTTGAGATCATCAAGGATATTAACGGAAAAGATAGAATTGTAACCGCATTTATTTCACACGTTAAGAAAGTATAAAAAATACTTTCTATAGTATAAGCGCAACTAAGGCGATCGCCTGCGCTAAGGCTTGGTGCTAGCCAAGTTTTCTTTAAAAGGTAAGAAAGTATAGAGCGTCCGAGCATAGGTGATATTCCATAATGGGTGGGAACCCCATCAGGTAAGAACTAGCCATTCACCTGTAGCGAGTCTTGGAGGGTTGGAGGTAACTCCTATCTTTAAGCGTAGACAGCAAGACAGTGGGCCGAAAACCAAATGGCTGAAGGGATGGAGCCCCGAAAACTTATATACGGGA
>NZ_JANHJQ010000039.1 GCF_024609785.1 Pseudalkalibacillus decolorationis | reverse complement strand
TCCTGTCGTAAACTTTGCAGCAGGTGGAGTAGCTTCTCCAGCAGATGCAGCATTGATGATGGAATTGGGTGCTGACGGAGTATTCGTTGGTTCAGGAATTTTCAAATCCGATAATCCAGAAAAATTCGCACGTGCAATCGTTGAAGCGACAACTCATTATCAAGATTATGAATTAATTGCGAGTATATCAAAAGGTCTTGGAACTGCAATGAAAGGGATCGAAATTTCAACGCTTCATCCTTCTGAACGTATGCAAGAGCGTGGATGGTAATAAAAATAATTGAAATTCTAAGAGCATCATATTTTTTTATATACAAAAACCGGACGTGGAAAAAATCCCACATTCGGTTTTTTTCATAGGAAAGTATAAAGATTGCTGCATCGATGCGATGTCTAGCTCCAGCGCTCAGGTGCGCAGATCGTCACTTCGATTCTTCCACAAACACAAAAAGCGTGTTATGTTGCAGAATCTCCAGCGCTTGCACTAAAGCATAAGTGCAACTAAAGTAATCGCCTAAAACCTTGGCGTTTACCAAGTTTTCTTTATCGCACATAAACAGAGCGCTTACGCCTTTCTCATTGTACAATCAGTCCACTAAGGAATCAGAGGTGGAGTTTACTATTTTTCTATTTTTCTTTATAGTTCCTAAGTATGACAAACGGAATAATGTATGCAGGGGTGAATAAATTCAACTCTGAAAATAGCAAATTACATAATAGTCCCGGTTATCCTTAAAATTTTTCCAGTTACTATATACCTAGTTTGTACCTATTCAGGGGTTTAGTTAGATGTCTAATGTAGATGTTGGCACAAAAGTTGCAATGATTATAGGTAGTAAGAAAATTCAAAAAATAGAAGGGAGCTTTTTATCTAGAGTCAATTTCACGTTAATTGGGTAAGGAAGAGGATCATTAAGGTTAAGGTTTAGGTTCAGGTATTTGAAAGCGTTTTATCTAAATATAAGATGGAGGAATGATACATGGAAAACGGTGCACAATTAAAGCGTTCTTTAAATCTATGGCAAGTTGTAATGATGGGGCTAGCTTATATGACCCCAATGGTTGTTTTTGATACGTTTGGGATCGTATCAAATATAACCGATGGACACGTCCCCTCTGCCTATATATTAGCATTGGTTGCCATGTTATTTACAGCCGCTAGCTATGGGAAGTTGGTTAAGGTCTTTCCTTTGGCAGGGTCGGCCTATACGTATACGCAAAAAACGATGAGTCCAAATCTCGGTTTTCTAGTGGGATGGTCAGCTTTGCTCGATTATCTTTTTCTACCGATGGTTAACGCGTTATTAACTCGAATCTATCTTTCGGCTTTGTTTCCTGATGTACCTTCCTGGATTTGGGTGGTTGGTTTTGTTGCTCTAGTTACTTTTCTTAACATGAGGAGTGTCAATGTCTTGGCAAATTTCAGCACTCTTTTAGTTTTGATTCAAATTGCGATCATGGTCGTATTTATCGTGTTAGTTATAAATGGGCTTAATCAGGGCGAAGGCACAGGAAAGGTTTTTAGCTTTCAGCCGTTTTTAAATGAAGGTATGGCGATTCCTGCATTAATAGCTGGCGCAACCGTTCTTTGTTTCTCATTTTTAGGATTTGATGCCGTTACAACTCTTTCTGAGGAAACAGCAAACCCTACAAAGACCATTCCACGTGCTATTTTCCTTACCGCACTTTTCGGAGGAATTATTTTCATTACAACCTCATTCTTTATCCAATCGTTTTTTCCTGATATGTCAAGGTTCAAGCAGCCTGATGCAGCGTTGCCGGAAATAGCGCTTTATGTTGGTGGGAAGTTGTTCCAGTCTATTTTTTTAGTGACGACATTTGTTAATACACTAGCTTCAGGACTTGCGTCACATGCGAGTGTTTCCCGTCTCTTGTATGTAATGGGACGAGATAATGTATTCCCGGGAAAAATGTTTGGGTACGTCCATCCGCGCTGGAAAACGCCCTCTTTTAACGTTGTTCTAGTTGGAATCGTTTCACTGTCAGCTATGTTCTTTGACTTGGTGACAGCAGCCTCTTTAATTAGTTTTGGGGCATTAATTGCTTTTACGTTTGTTAACTTAAGTGTTATCAGCCATTTCGTTATCCGTAAAAAGCAACATAAAACGGTGAAAGGATTTTTTAGCTATCTTGTTATGCCATTGATCGGAGCTGCAGCAGTTGCTGTCTTATGGTTCAATCTTGAAATGAGTTCTTTTATTCTTGGTCTGGTTTGGGCCGCGGTTGGTTTTTGTTATCTGTTATATATCACGAAACTATTTCGTGCGGCACCACCTCAATATCAGTCTGAAAAAGTACAAATGTAAATGTCGTAATAATATGCACTTGTTACTAAACTATGCATTTTTGCATAACTTTACGTTTTTATTCTATGGAAAATGGCACTTAAAACAGTATTTTTGTTTTGGCATAGAACTTGCATTATTAAAAAACAAGTGAAGGAGGTAGTTTTTGATGCTTAATTTGAAAATGTATATCAATGGTGAATGGAAAGATTCGCATAATAAGGAAAAGCGAAATGTCGTGAATCCAGCAAACGGCGAGGTCTTTGCACAATCGGTTGAGGGAACAGTAGAGGATGCTAAAGAAGCAATTGAGGCAGCAAAAGCAGCGTTTAACAGTTGTGTCTGGTCTGAGTTGCCTGCTGAAGAAAGAGCATCGTATTTATTTAAAGTCGCAGATAAAATCGATGAAAATGCAGAGGAACTTACCCGATTCGAGACAATGGATAACGGTAAAACACTTCGAGAAGCAGGATTTGACGTTGCTGATGCAGCTGCGTGCTTCCGTTATTATGCTGGACTTATTACAAAGCCTGATGGACAAACCTACCACGTTTCAGACCCAGTGCAAGCAATGGTTGTGCGTGAGCCGGTCGGTGTTTGTGGATTGATTGTTCCGTGGAATTATCCTCTCTTGATGAGCGTTTGGAAAATTGCGCCTGCATTGGCAGCAGGTAACACGATCGTGTTTAAACCTTCCGAAGTCACACCTTTAACACCAACAAAGCTATTTGAAATCTTTGAAGAGGTGGAATTACCAAAGGGTGTAGCGAACATGGTACTGGGAGCAGGACCTACTGTAGGGAACGAAATAGCTGAAAGCCATGACGTAGATCTCGTTTCCTTTACGGGTGGTACACAAACCGGAAAACATATCATGAGAGCAGCTACCGGAAATGTGAAGAAAATTTCTTTAGAACTCGGTGGGAAATCACCAAACATTATCTTTGCTGATGCCGATTTTGAAACAGCTGTTGATTACGCACTGTTTGGTATTTATGCCGGAGCTGGACAAGTATGCTCTTCAGGATCGCGTATTTTGGTGGAAGAGAGCATTTACGATCAATTTGTAAACCGATTTGCTGAACGGGCTAAACAAATCAACGTGGGTCCTGGAAATGAATCGAACTCAGAAATGGGTCCTCTTGTCAGTCAAGAGCACATGGAAAAAGTCTTGAACTATATTAAGATTGGTAAAGAAGAAGGCGCTCGTCTTGTATGCGGAGGAGAACGTATCACAAAGGATGGATTGAATAAAGGTTATTTTGTTGAACCAACTGCATTTGCAGATGTAAAACCAGATATGCGAATTGTGCAAGAAGAAATATTCGGCCCCGTTGTTGTTATTCAAAAATTCAAAGATGAAAAAGAAGCTATTCATTTGTCCAATGACACTGATTATGGCCTTGCTGGCGCCGTTTTCACAGTGGATGGAGCAAAGGCACTGCGAGTCATTAAGAAGCTTCGTGCTGGAATTACGTGGATTAATACGTACCATCCAACTTACAACGAAGCGCCATGGGGCGGATATAAACAAAGCGGTATCGGTCGGGGCCTTGGAACGTACGGTTTAGATGAGTTTCAAGAAATCAAACAAATTAACATCAATTTACAAGTCGAACCTATTGGCTGGTTTTCCAAATAAAATATCTGACATGACTAATAGCGAATCTATTAATATAACAAAAAAAGGAGAGTTAACATGAGTACTAACTTAGAAAATAAAAAAGAAGAATTACAGGTTGAAGATGTAAATCATTATATCAAAAAGGTGCTTCAGCTAATCGAAAAAGATAAAGTGACAGAGGAAGAAGCAAGATGGATAACCAAGGAAACGGTTGACAATTTCCGCGAGCATGTCAATCCAGGTTTTCTGGAGTACCGTAAAACAGTAACAAAAGATGGTCAGTTCGCAGCAGTAGAATGGTCCGACGAAGGATCTTGTTTTAAAGATATCAATGGTAAGGTATACATCGATTGTCTTGGTGGGTTTGGAATTTATAACGTTGGTCATCGTAACCCAAAGGTCGTGAAAGCGGTCACAGATCAATTAAAGCGTCAAGCGCTTCATAGCCAGGATTTGCTTGACCCGCTTCGTGCAATCCTTGCAAAAATTTTAGCTGAAATTACACCTGGCGATTTGAAATATTCTTTCTTTACGAACAGTGGAACAGAGAGTGTAGAGGCGGCATTAAAGCTTGCTAAAATGTATAGTGATCGTTCAACGTTTATTTCAACAACGCATGCATTTCACGGGAAAAGCCTTGGTTCATTATCAGGAACAGCAAAGGGAATGTTCCGTAAGCCATTCCTCCCGTTAATCCCAGGTTTCCGTCATGTACCATTTGGAGATATTGACATGATGAGAAAGACGTTCGAATCGTGCTACTTAGTTGGTGAAGGTGTTGCAGGAGTGATCATAGAGCCAATTCAAGGGGAGGGCGGCATCATTCTTCCACCTGAAGGCTACCTTAAACAAGTCAGAGAACTATGTGATCAGTATGATGCGGTGCTTATTTTCGACGAAGTACAAACAGGGATGGGACGTACAGGAAAAATGTTCTGCTCTGAGCTGTATGATGTCGTTCCGGATATTTTGTGTCTTGCAAAAGCATTCGGTGGGGGCGTAATGCCAGCTGGTGCCGTTGTTGCTAGAGAAAAGGTATTTAAAAGCTGGTTTGAAAATCCGTTTATGCATACAACAACATTTGGTGGAAATCCGCTTGCTTGTGCTGCCGCTATTGCAACGATTGATGTATTACTAGAAGAAAACTTACCGGCTCGTGCTTTAGAAGTTGGCGAATACTTTTTACAAGGACTTAAAGATGCATCAAAAGGCCATGAGGATAAAGTACTTGAAATTCGTGGCCAAGGCTTAATGATGGGGATTGAATTCCATAAAGATGAAGTTGGATATGAAGTATCAAAAGCCATGTTTGATAAAGGAATTCTCGTTGCTGGTACACTCATTAATTCGAAAACAATTCGAATAGAGCCTGCATTAACGATCAGTTATGAGGATGTCAATACCGTCATCCAAGCCTTTAAAGAAGTATTATCAAAAGTTAAAGGATAATAATTGAAAGGGTGAAAAGGAGGGTGATTCCTCCTTTTTGCTGCATAGATGCAATCATAAGGAAGGTGTAGTTATAATGACAACAAACTATGCAACGTTGAACACAACCATTCCAGGGCCTAAATCTCAAGATCTTTTAGAAAGAAGAAAAAGAGCCGTTCCAAAAGGGATCAGTAATGGATGTGCTGCATTTGTAAAAAAAGCAGAGGGAGCACTAGTAGAGGATATCGATGGTAACACATTTATCGATTTTGCAGGCGCGATAGGAACAGTTAATGTTGGCCACTCTCACCCGGAAGTGGTTAAGGTGATTCAAGAACAGGCAGAGAATTTTATCCATACTGGTTTTAATGTCATGATGTATGAATCCTATATTGAACTGGCAGAAAAGTTAATCGAACTTGCTCCGGGCGATTTCCCAAAACAGGCAGCTCTCTTTAACAGTGGTGCGGAAGCTGTTGAAAACGCTGTGAAAATCGCGCGAAAGTATACGAAAAGACAAGGGGTTATTTCCTTTACAAGAGGCTTCCATGGTCGAACATTAATGACGATGTCGATGACGAGCAAAGTCAAACCTTATAAATATGAATTTGGTCCCTTTGCACCTGAAGTGTATAAAGCTCCATATCCATATGTTTACCGCCGTCCAGAAGGTATGAGTGAAGAACAATACAGTGCATTTATTATCGAGCAATTTGAACAATTTTTATTAACAGAGGTTGCTCCTGAAACCATTGCAGCTGTTGTAATGGAGCCGGTACAAGGTGAGGGAGGATTTATCGTTCCTGATAAAGCATTTGTACAGCGAGTTTATGAGATTTGTAAAGAGAATGGTATCGTATTTGTTGCTGATGAAATCCAAACCGGCTTTAGCCGGACAGGAAGTTACTTTGCTATCGAGCATTTTGGCGTAGCCCCTGACCTTATGACCATCTCGAAATCGATGGGGGCAGGAGTGCCGATTAGTGGAGTTATCGGTAGAGAAGAGATCATGAGTGTTTCTGAACCCGGAGAGCTTGGAGGAACCTATTCTGGTAGCCCGCTTGGATGTCGTGCTGCTCTTGCTGTCCTGGAAATCATTGAAAAAGAAAACTTAAATGAACGAGCACAAGTTTTAGGACAGAAAGTTATCGAAAAGTTTCAGCAGCTGGCTGACCGTTTTGAGCAAGTTGATGGCATTCGTGGTCTTGGAGCAATGTGCGCGTTGGAAATCGTAAAAGATAAAGAAAGTAAAACACCGGATAAAGAAACAGTAGGAAAAATTGTTAAAGAAGCGACAAGCAGAGGTCTGCTTTTATTAAGCGCCGGTGTGTTTGGAAACGTGATTCGTATATTAATGCCTCTTACGATAACATATGAGCAGCTAGAAGAAGGATTAACTATTTTAGAAGAATCAATGGAAACTGTTTTGGCACCACAATACATTTAGAGTGAGGTGATAAATAATGAAAACTAGTGTAATAGACGAGAAAGATCAACTGTTTCCAATGTATATAAATGGACAGTGGGTAGGAAACGACTGTAAGGAATTCATTGAGGTTATGAATCCAGCAACAAATGAAGTGATTGGAACGATTGCAAGGGGTGGAACAAACGAAGCGAAACAGGCCGTTGAGGCTGCCCATCATGCATTTAAAGAGTGGTCTAAGAGAACGGCTGAGGATCGAAGCAAAGTTTTAATGAAATGGTTTCAATTAATTGATGAAAATAAAGATGAGATTGGCAGGATCATGACGCTGGAGCAAGGGAAACCATTAAAAGAAGCTGTCGGTGAAGTCATGTATGCAAACAGTTTTATTTCATGGTATGCGGAAGAAGGAAAACGAATTTACGGAGAGACGATCCCTGCTTCTCATCCAAACAAACGAATTCTTGTCCGTAAAGAACCAGTTGGGGTCATTGCAGCGATTACGCCATGGAACTTCCCGGCTGCCATGATTACACGTAAAGTGGCACCGGCTCTTGCTGCAGGTTGTACAGCAGTGGTGAAACCGGCACAACAGACTCCTTTAACTGCTTTAAAACTAGCAGAATTAGCTGACGAAGCCGGTTTGCCAAAAGGTGTGTTAAACATTGTAACAGGTAAGGCAAAGGAAATTGGGGACGCATGGCTTGAGGATTCTCGTGTAAGAAAGATTACGTTCACTGGATCCACAGAAATTGGAAAAGTATTAATGAAAGGTGCCGCTGAAACCGTTAAAAAGATTTCTCTTGAATTAGGTGGAAACGCACCATTTATTGTAATGGATGATGCTGATTTAGAGAAAGCAGCAAAAGGGCTGGTAAATTCAAAGTTTAGAAATGCTGGTCAAACGTGTATTTGTACAAACCGGGTTTATGTTCATGAAAAGGTTACGGAACCGTTCCTAGAACTCTTCAAAAATGAGCTGGCTAAGTTAAAGGTTGGGAATGGCCTTGAAAAAGATGCGGATATCGGCCCTTTAATTGATCAAGCAGCATTAACAAAAGTAAAAATGTTAATTGACGATGCGTTGGATAAGGGGGGAAAGGTCGTATACAGCGGCAATAAACCTGAATCCGATGCTGGTTTTTATTATGAACCTACCATACTAACTAATATTGATGATCGTATGTTATGTATAAATGAAGAAATATTTGGCCCATTGGCACCGATTACAACCTTTAAAACAGAAGAAGAAGTGATTGAGAGGGCTAATAATACGGTTTATGGACTTGCCGCCTATGTATATACAGAAAACCTCAGCCGGGCATTCAGAATCAGTGAGGAACTAGAATATGGGATTATTGGCCTTAATGATGGACTACCTTCTGCAGCCCAAGCGCCTTTCGGTGGATATAAAGAAAGTGGGCTAGGAAGAGAAGGCGGCCACCACGGTATCGAAGAGTTTTTAGAAGTGAAATACATTTCAATTGGGTTAGATGTATAACGATAAGACAAAAGCTATACGAATAACGTTTTTAAACAGAAGGGTACTTATAAAAGCCTGGTATTCTAAGTTCGTATAGATATCGGGCTTTTTTACTCTTTTAAAAATCAAAGTAAAATATGGAGGAAAAAAGACAATGAAATACCCACTTACACCTGATGTAAAACCTGAATTTTGTACGACTGGTACGTTTATGCGTTTACCTTCGACTGGAGAAAATGTAAAGCTTGCGATCCTTGGAATGCCTTTTGATACGGCTGCTTCCTTTCGGGTTGGAGCAAGGTTTGCTCCACAAGCAATCCGTCAAGCATCGATGACATTGTTCCCTTTCCATCCAGTAAATAATGTGTATCCTTTTGACGATACGAATGCTATTGACATTGGAGACGTATCCGTTATCCCCCATAATATCCACCGAAGTTATGAACTAATGGAAGCTGCAGTATTAGATCTTATGAATCAGGGAATTGTACCGATTGGATTAGGGGGAGACCACTCCGTTACCTTAGCAAGTCTACGTGCGGCAGCTAAAGTGCATGGACCGGTTGCATTAATTCATTTCGATTCCCACACCGACACCTGGGATACGTATTATGACGAGAAGTATTGGCATGGTTCTCCTTTTATTAGAGCGTATGAGGAGGGACTTCTTCAACCAGATAAGGTATTTCAGATTGGGATTCGCGGTACATTAAATCATCCAGGAGATATCGATGCTAGTCTTGATTTGGGCTATAATGTGATTACAACTCAACAACTTAAAGAACGAGGGATAAATGATGTCGTTAAACAAGTTAAGGAAAAGATTGGCGATACTCCTTGTTTCTTATCTTTTGATATTGATTTCGTTGATCCATCTTGTGCTCCGGGAACAGGGACGCTCGAGGTTGGAGGATTCAGTAGTCTTGAAACCCTTGAAATGATTCGTTGTCTTCAAGACTTTAATTATGTTGGTTTTGATTTAGTTGAAGTACTTCCACCGTATGATCCAACCCAGATTACGTCTCTATTAGCCGCTACATTAGTACATGATTTTGCTAGTATTGTCGCGTTAAAAGTTAAAAAACAAAATGAAAAAGCTGGAGTAGAAACGAAAAAGTAAGCTTGGATAAAGAACTACTTAATAGGTAAAAAAGCTAACCAAAGTAGATTGATAAGTTATATAGGAACCCCAAAATTCAAATGAAAAGCCGCCTCTTAATGGTGAGGTCAGTGACAAAAGCACCTCAAATAAAAATGTCAATTTATATATTGGCATTTTTTCTTTGTTTATACACGTTAAGAAAATATAAAATTTTGCTGCATAGATGCAATGTCCAGCTCCAACGCCCAGGTACTCGAGGTCGCTTCGATTCTTCCACAAACACAAAAAGCGTGTTGTGCTGCAGAACCTCTAGCGCTTGTCATACCTGAACAGGGCGTTTACGCTTTTCTTATTCTGTAGGACATAAGTCGTTTTTTGATAAAATAGTCCGATTCTTAACTAGGTTCCATTAACCATTTAGTTGGAAAAAGAAGGTTTAATGAAAACATCAGTCGAATCTTGCACTTAAATATATGTAGTTGTCAAAGGAGGATTCATATGAGTATTGAGGTTATAAGTGCTGAGGAGATTTCAAATTTGCTGAATTCGTGGTACTTACAGATGAGAGACCGGAATCTAGAAAAGGCACATCAAATGAAAGTTGAAATTGATGAAAAAATGATGAAAATGGAGGAAAATCAGAATGTTTTGCTGTATTACTCTTTACTCGAGTTACGTCATAATTTACTAATGAAGCAGGCGGAGAATGCAGAAACCGTATTTTCCTCAATTGAACGTGAAAAAGCAGAGACGGATCATGTGCTGGAATACTACTATCATTATTTTAAGGGAATTTATTGTTATGAAAGGAAACATTATGAGGAAGCGATAAAGAGCTACATGATCGCAGAACAGAAGCTGACGTTCATTCCAGATCCTATTGAAACGGCAGAATTCCACTACAAGATTGCTTCAGTTTACTCCCATCATCTAAATGTAATTACCTCCATACAGCATGTCTTAAAGGCATTAGAAATCTATCAAACGGATGAAAATTATCGTGTTCGGGTTGCCGATTGCAAAAACTTACTTGGTTCGAACAATATTCTTTTAAAAGATTACGAGAGAGCAGAGGTCTATTTGCAAGAAGCCCTAAAGGAATCTCAAGCGGTTAATTGCAGAGAGACGGAAACGATTTCCTGGCAAAACTTGGGTTGGATGTATTCAGAACGAGACATGTCAAATGAAGCGATACACTGCCTTGAGGAATGCTTACCCTGGATGATCGAGCATAAACAACTTTACTATCAAATGAAAACAATGTATTTGATTGCTAAGGAAAATTTCAAATTAAATGAACTGTCAAAAGCACTCGAATGGACGGAAAAAGCAGAAGGCATTAGTAATCGAATTTCTGATCAAGAATACGTAAGCAAATTGCATCTACTAAGGGCAAAATACACCTTAGGACACGATCAATACATGAGTGAACTTGAAGGCGAAATCCCTATTTTAAAAAAGTGTCGTTTTTTTGGAACTCTTGAAGGATTTGCAGAAGAACTGGCGAATTACTATGAGAAAGAAGACAACCTTGAAAAGGCATTAACTTACTACAAACTGGTGATCACCGCAAAGAACAGATTAAATTTAAAGGAGGATTGACATGAAAAAGGGAGAAAAAGTTGTTGCTGTTGGTACAATTGCTCTGGCTTTGGCAACTGCAATTCTTTTTAGTCCAACTGATTCCGCACACGCTCATGATGGAATTATTAAAGACTCACCCGGCCTAGTCAAATCTTCAATTATTCTTTAAAGGGTTCACTTCAGTTTCTTCTTAGACGTAAGAAAGTATAGAAATACTTTTTATAGTATAAGCGCAGCTAAGGCGTTGCCTACGCTAAAACTTTGCGCTCTTTCCAGTGACCTTCGGGGCTGAACAGGGCGCTTTTGCTTTTCACGAAAAATAACACAAATTGAACTTCTTGCTCGTAAAACCTATAATAGATGAAGGTAGATTTAGCAGATACACTTCCTTGTTCATAAAGGGGGAGTTTAATTAAGGAGTTTGAAATGTATGGAAATGGTCGGAGCATTTGTGTTACCTATATTATTGATCCCATTCTTAGCTAGAGTTACATATAATCGCTTGGTTTCAATCGCTCTCACAGTCATTGTTATGGTAGTGATGTTTCAGAATTTCAGCTCGATCTGGACGATAGTGCTTGCCGTGATCGGTTTACTTATTGGAAGTTATTTATCGATGCAAATTGGTAAAAAAGTTAATAAGAAGTGGAGCTAAGTATAGAAGAAAAGTCAGGTGAACGAGATATTTCTCGGGAGCCTGACTTTTTTGATGTTTAGCAGGAAACTACAAAATTCTTAAAGCTTAGAATAAATTTTGATTCAAAATAGCCTTTAGCTTGGGGATTGTACATATTAGAGATCTGTCTGAAGCCAATTTAGCGTTAAAAGTAGCAATAACTCTTCTTCAAGAGTATGAAGAAGACATTATTTAATGAAAAACATGGAGATTTAACAGCTGTATTTAGAATAATTCATCCGGAAAACCTGGAATTGATCCGAACTGAGGATAATTCAGCCGAAAAATCTGGAATTCGTCCGTACTAAGAATAATTCAACCGAAAAACCTGGAATTCATCCGTACTGGGAATAATTCGTCCGGAAAACCTGGAATTGATCCGAACTGAGGATAATTCAGCCGAAAAATCTGGAATTCGTCCGTACTGAGAATAATTCAACCGAAAAATATGGAATTCATCCGAATTGAGAGTAAGATTCGGGACACCAGGATAACAAGGCGAAAAAAGGGCAACTAAGGTAATCGCCTAGAAACTTGGCGTTTACCAAGTTTTCTTTATCGCACCTAAACAGAGCGCTGACTCTTTTTATATCCGTGTTAGACTTTGCCGAGTTTTCTCTGGCGTTGAAACGTATCTTTGACGAATTTTCCAAGTAATGTGACTAGGTAGATTCCGATTATGATTAGTCCCTCCGTATCTAGGTTAAACAGTTCCAACAGGATGCTTAGGAGGGTTGTAACGTAAAGAAGTCCAAAATATTGTTTGATTTGAGCATCAGAATAATATTTGGTTAACTTTGCTCCGATTTGGCTGCCAAAGAGTGCTCCTGCAACCAACAATACGCCTATTAGAAAATCAAATTCAATCGTAAAAGCATAGGAGAGGAAACCAGCAATTACAATTGCACATACACTGACAAGACTTGTCCCCACGGCCTTTCTGGATTCAAACCCCATCATTGAAATCATAAGAGGAACCATGATAAAACCGCCACCAACACCTAAAGTGGAAGACATAAAACCACCGATGAAACCGATTATAACCGTTTTGATTAGACTTGGATTTCCACCTTGGAAGGCTATATTATCCGTCTTATTTTTTTTCAATAGTGTATAGGCAAAATATGCGATAATAGCTGCATAAAAAATAGGAATAACTTTTTCGTCATAATTGTTTTTGTCGAGCCAAAGTACAAGTGGTTTGGCTAGTTGTGTAGCTATAACTCCGCTGATACTGAGTATAATAGCTATTTTCCAAACGACGTTTTTCATTCTAAAATGAGCAACAACCCCCGATGCAGAGGAGCCAATTGCGTACATTAAGCTAGTCGTAATTGCCGCAATGGGCGAATACCCAGTCAGCATTAATATAGGTGTTAGGATGAATCCGCCGCCGATTCCGTAAAAACCAGACAGAATCCCGACCGCGAAACCTAATAAGATGTATAGTATTTCCATAATTGCTCCTTCAATAGAGGTGGTTCAAAAAGTAACCGAATGATAAACGGTCAATTACTGCTCTTTGAACTCATAGTATAACTTTCTTTCGTTCCCTCATCTATGTTAACGTAACGCATCGCGGAGTTCCACTTTCTGAAACAAATTGTTGAATGTAAAATGGATGAAAATTACTCTGAGTATGGTCCGAGTCAAGGAGATAGTTAAAATGGTAAGGTGTGAATCGGAGAAAAATGTTGAATAGGCAAAAAGCGGTTGGCCAACCACTTTTTGCCTATTTAAGAAGTAAAGAAAGTATAAAATTTTGCTGCATAGATGCAATGTCTAGCTTCAGCGCCTAGGTGCTCGAGGTCGCTTCGATTCTTCCGCAAATACAAAAAGCGTGTTATGTTACAGAATCTCCAGCGCTTGTCGCACCTGGTCAAGACGCTTGCGCTTTTCTAACTACTTTCCATCGTTGCTTAAATACACTTCTTCATATGGTTGGACGACGACAAATCCACTACCTTCAAAACGCATTTGGATCGATTCGCCACTGCCACGACCGAAGAACGTTTTCAACGAGACATCCGTTTGGAAATCTGGAGAAAGACCACCCGACCAAGCGACGGTTGCATTTGGGTCAGTCAGTACAGGACGACCAGGTTTTACTTCAATGGTAAGCGGTTCGTAATGTGAAGTAATTGCGATCATACCTGTACCCTGACAGTGGATATTGAACAATCCGCCTGACATCATTCCAGTTATACGTCGCATGAGTTTAATGTCCCAATTAATAGATTTCTCAAATGCTAACAAATCATTACCGTTTACAAAAATAGAATCGCCTTGAAGGTTGAGAATCGTAATCTTTTTCCCTTGGTCTGCCAAGTAAAGCTTACCAGAACCATCGGCCTTCATGAGAGAAGCACCTTCACCTGTAAGTGCCTTCTTAAACATTTTCCCAAGGCCATGCTCAAGAATTCCTTCACGCTCAAACTTTATTTGTCCATGGTAAGTGACCATCGACCCCGACTTCGCCCAGACTGTACCATCTAAATTGACTTCTAAAATTCGCGGCGTTTCCAGTTCGAAAAATCCTTCACCTTTATCCTCTTGAGCTGTCTTTCTGACAAACTCTTCAATTGAATACTTTGACATCGAATCACCTGCTTTTCTTTTATACATTCTCTCTCCTAAGTAAAAATTCCTTTCTTCTTCCAAGCATGTGGTAAATCGCCACGTTTCTTTTAATCTGTATACGGGAATGATAGGGTTATCGTTTCATTTATTTATATAGTTTGAAAAGTTTAAAAGCATGGAAAATCTTGATAGGCGAATGTAAGTTCGTTTTTCTTGTTATTTTTCCATCTTTTTGTGCTATAATGTTGGATAGAGAGTTAAAGGAAACGGAGGGGTTGAAGGTCGTGGGTAAACAATTTGAGCTTGTATCGAAATATCAGCCGCAGGGCGATCAGCCGAAAGCGATCCAAGAGATTGTGGAGGGAATTCGTTCAGAAAAGCGTCACCAGACATTGCTTGGTGCTACTGGTACTGGGAAAACATTTACGATGTCAAACGTAATTCAGCAGGTTAACAAGCCTACGCTCGTTATCGCGCACAACAAGACGCTTGCAGGACAGCTTTATAGTGAGTTTAAAGAGTACTTTCCGAACAATGCGGTTGAGTATTTTGTCAGCTACTATGATTATTATCAGCCTGAAGCATACATTCCTCAATCGGATACGTTTATTGAAAAAGATGCAAGTATTAATGATGAAATTGACAAACTTCGACACTCAGCGACATCCTCCCTTTTTGAACGGAATGACGTTATTATCATCGCAAGTGTATCGTGTATATACGGTTTAGGTTCTCCGGAAGAATACCGTGAACTCGTATTGTCAATTAGATCTGGTATGGAAAAAGATCGAGATCAACTGCTTCGGAATCTTGTTGACATCCAGTATGCACGGAATGATCTAAACTTTACCCGAGGAACGTTTCGGGTTCGTGGAGATGTGGTGGAAATTTTCCCTGCTTCACGTGATGAGCAGTGTATTCGCGTGGAATTTTTCGGAGATGAAATCGATCGAATTACTGAGGTAAATGCACTAACGGGAGAAATTCTTGGTGAACGAAGCCATGTGGCGATTTATCCGGCATCCCACTTCGTTACGCGTGAAGAAAAGATGAAGATTGCAATTGAACGAATTAAAGAAGAGCTTGAAGTGCGTCTGAAAGAATTGAGGGAACAGGATAAATTATTGGAAGCGCAACGAATCGAGCAGCGTACTCGATATGACATTGAGATGATGCAAGAGATGGGCTTCTGCTCAGGGATCGAGAACTATTCCCGTCATTTAACATTACGGCCAGCTGGTTCCACGCCATACACATTGATGGATTATTTCCCAAAAGACTTTCTACTCATGGTTGATGAATCCCATGTTTCATTACCTCAGGTCCGTGGGATGTATAACGGGGACCAAGCAAGGAAACAGGTACTTGTAGAGCATGGGTTCCGTTTGCCATCTGCTAAGGATAACCGTCCACTTATGTTTGATGAATTTGAGAAGAAATATTGTCAAGCCGTGTATGTATCCGCAACTCCTGGACCATTTGAACTGGATCACTCTCCAAAAATGACGGAGCAAATCATTCGTCCGACTGGCTTGCTTGATCCGACTATCGATGTGCGTCCGATTGAGGGACAAATCGATGACTTGATGGATGAAATTCAAGAGCGGGTGAAGAAGAAAGAGCGCGTGCTGGTTACGACATTGACGAAAAAAATGTCCGAGGATTTGACTGATTATTTACAAGAAAATGGAATTAAGGTACGCTATCTCCACTCGGAGATTAAGACGCTTGAACGGATTGACATTATTCGGGATCTCCGACGTGGTGTATTTGATGTTCTAGTTGGGATTAACTTGTTGAGGGAAGGTCTTGATCTTCCAGAGGTTTCCCTCGTTACAATTTTGGATGCTGATAAAGAAGGGTTCTTGCGTTCGGAACGTTCATTGATTCAGACGATTGGTCGTGCAGCCCGAAATTCAAATGGTCATGTCATAATGTACGCCGATAAAGTGACGAATTCGATGCAAATTGCACTCGACGAAACGGAACGACGCCGTAATACGCAAATTGCGTACAATGAAAAGCATGGGATCACGCCTCAAACAATTCAAAAGAACATTCCGGACCTTATTAGAGCAACGGTTGCTGCGGAAGATGGCGATGAAGGTGGATCAAAAGTTCCGGTTCAGAAATTGAGTAAGAAGGATCGCGAGAAAGTAATTGAACGGATGGAAAAAGAAATGAAGCAGTCAGCGAAGGATCTCGATTTCGAGCGTGCGGCTGAGCTTCGAGACTTGGTTTTAGAGCTTAAAGCGGAAGGATGACCCTGAATGTTAAACGAAAACATTACGATAAAAGGCGCACGGGAACATAATTTAAAAGATATCGATGTAACGATTCCTCGCAATAAACTTGTTGTGATGACGGGGCTTTCAGGTTCAGGGAAGTCGTCGCTTGCCTTCGATACGATCTATGCGGAAGGACAACGCCGTTATGTAGAGTCACTATCTGCATATGCCCGGCAGTTTCTCGGACAAATGGATAAACCTGATGTAGACTCGATTGAAGGCCTTTCTCCAGCAATCTCGATTGATCAGAAAACAACGAGTAAGAACCCGCGATCAACTGTCGGTACTGTTACCGAAGTTTATGATTATCTTCGCCTGTTGTTTGCGCGGATTGGGAGACCGGTCTGCCCGAACCATGGTGTTGAGATCACGTCACAAACAGTGCAACAGATGGTCGATCGGATTATGGAGAGTCCAGAACGAACGAAGATGCAGATTCTTGCACCAGTTGTTTCTGGTCGTAAGGGTGAACATGTCAAGATTTTTGAAGATATTAAAAAGCAGGGGTATGTCCGAGTTCGTGTGGATGGTGAAATTCAAGATGTGAGTGAAGAAATTAAGCTTGAGAAGAACAAGAAACACTCTATAGAGATTGTTGTCGACCGAATTGTAGTGAAAGAAGGCGTCGAGACCCGTTTAGCGGATTCCCTTGAAACAGCGTTGAACATCGCGGACGGTAAAGTCATTGTCGATGTGATCGGTGAAGAAGAATTGTTGTTTAGTCAGCATCATGCATGTCCACACTGTGGATTCTCAATTGGGGAGCTTGAGCCTCGTTTATTTTCATTCAACAGTCCGTTCGGCGCATGTACGAGTTGTGACGGTCTTGGGACAAAGCTTGAAGTAGACCTTGAACTTGTCATTCCTGATTGGGGTTTATCATTTGCAGAAAATGCAATTGCGCCATGGATTCCACAAAGCTCACAATATTACCCACAGCTACTGAAAAGTGTATGTAATCATTATGGAATCGATATGGAGGTCCCACTGGACAAGTTACCGAAACCTCAGCTTGACAAAGTGTTATATGGAAGTGGGAAAGATAAGATCCACTTCCGGTATGAAAATGATTTTGGCCAAGTTCGTGAAAATAAGATCTTATTTGAAGGTGTCGTTCCGAACATTAAGCGTCGTTACCATGAGACGAGTTCCGATTATATTCGTGAACAGATGGAAGGATATATGGCTCGGAAGCCTTGCCCTTCTTGCGGTGGGCATCGATTAAAGCCAGAAGCATTATCTGTCTTGATTCAGGAGCATCATATTGGTCAAGTAACCAAAATGTCGATAAAAGAGGCTCAGAGCTTCTTTAACGGGCTAGAGCTAACGGAAAAGGAAATGCAAATTGGTCGGTTGATTTTACGAGAAATTAATGACAGACTCGGATTTCTTGTTAATGTGGGTCTCGATTACTTAACGCTTAGTCGTTCAGCAGGGACACTTTCGGGTGGCGAAGCTCAACGGATCCGCTTAGCGACACAAGTTGGTTCTCGCTTAACAGGTGTACTCTATATTTTGGACGAACCTTCGATCGGCTTGCATCAGCGGGATAATGACCGGTTAATTAATACCCTAGAGGATATGCGTAGACTCGGTAACACGTTAATTGTCGTCGAGCATGATGAGGATACGATGCTTGCTGCAGATTACATTATTGATATCGGTCCTGGTGCTGGTGCTCATGGTGGGAAAATTACATCTCAAGGCTCACCACAGGAAATTATGGACGATGAAAATTCGTTAACTGGGAACTATTTATCTGGTAAAAGATTCATCCCAATACCCGTTGAACGTAGAAAACCCAATGGTCGTAAATTGACGATTAAAGGAGCGACCGAAAACAACCTAAAAAACGTAAAGGTTGATATACCAATCGGTCTCTTCACTGGGGTGACAGGCGTATCAGGTTCAGGGAAAAGCACGCTCGTGAATGAGATCCTTTATAAAGCTATTGCACAAAAGCTTCATCGAGCAAAGGATAAGCCCGGTGAGCATAAGAAGATTGAAGGCTTGGATCACATCGATAAAGTTATCGACATAGATCAGTCACCGATTGGTCGGACACCACGCTCAAATCCTGCCACATACATCGGTGTTTTTGATGATATTCGTGATGTCTTTGCACAGACGAATGAAGCGAAAATGCGCGGCTATAAAAAAGGTCGTTTCTCTTTTAATGTAAAAGGTGGACGTTGTGAAGCGTGCCGTGGAGACGGAATTATTAAGATCGAGATGCATTTCTTGCCAGATGTGTATGTTCCTTGTGAAATCTGTCATGGAAAGCGCTATAACCGGGAGACGCTTGAGGTGAAATACAAAGGCAAGAACATTGCCGATATCTTGGCAATGACGGTTGAAGAGTCGGTCGAGTTCTTTGCAAACATTCCGAAAATCAAACGAAAGGTACAAACGATGCTTGATGTTGGCCTAGGATATATCAAACTCGGTCAATCTTCAACGACGATTTCCGGTGGAGAAGCACAACGGGTTAAGCTTGCCTCCCAATTGCATAAACGTGCAACGGGAAAAACACTTTACATTTTAGATGAGCCGACAACAGGCCTCCATGTTCACGATATCGCCCGCTTGTTAACGGTGTTACAACGACTCGTTGAAAACGGGGATTCTGTACTTGTTATTGAACATAACCTTGATGTAATTAAAACCGTGGATCATATTATTGACCTTGGTCCTGAAGGCGGAGATAAAGGTGGGATGATCGTCGGAACGGGAACACCTGAACAAATCGCTGAAACGAAAGAGTCCTATACTGGAAAATATTTAGCACCGGTTTTGAAACGTGATCGTAAGCGGATGGAAAAGAAGTTTGAAAAGGAAGAATCCAAAGAATCAGTAGCGAAATAACGCCTTTCGTATAGGAAGCATAAAACCCTATTATTCGAACCCTTATTTGTGTGCGAATTAAGCCTTTTAAGTCTAACTTAGAAGGCTTTTTCCTTTTTGTGTCGAAAAGAAAAAAGGGGATTGAATTTTGTTCCAATTGAAAGGTAAAAAGTAATATACATAAATTTATAAAAGAGTACCTGTTACAGGGGTCAGAATGGAGGAGAGTAAGGTGTCTTGGTCTGATCGGGTCATTTCATCAATTAGCTATCTCAGTATATTTTGTGCACCTTTTTTGGTGGCGGCCATTATTTATCTAACAAGCGAGGATAAGGGAGTGCAGGAGCATGCGCGTAAAGCACTGTGGTTGCATTTGATCCCAATTGTTTCACTTGCGCTTTTATCGATTACATTCTTTGAACTAGGACAAATATTCAATGGTGTGACGATCACATGCATCATTTTATTTGGTGGAGTCGCGATAAGCGTTGTTACGATGAATGTAGTTATTGGCATGAAAATTTTAAAAAGAGGGCATTCGAAAAGTGGTCGAATGAAGCCAGTAGACCATTTAGATTCGTCCACGTTTTAACAAAAGCGGAAGCGTCTTATACTATAGAAAGTATTTTTATACTTTCTTAACGTGCAAGAAACTTTTGAAAATGTGAAAATCACCTTCTGTTAGGCTAAATGTTCGCATAGTAAGTTAAGAGGATCTGAGAAAAGGGGAGTGCGGTATGGAAGAGCGGAAAATGATTTTGCGCATGCTGGATGAAGGAAAGATTACATCTGCCGAAGCGGTTGAACTTTTAAAAACAATTGGTAATACAGAGCCTATCGATCAAAAAGACTCGACGGAACTATCTAAGCATGTAACTGAAGATGTTGAAAGCGGGCCGTCTCATAATGAACATCGGGATCGTCCGAAAAAAGAAAGTTCGACAGTTAGCAAGTTTTCAAGCTTTTTTGATAAGGTAGTAACAAAATTGAAAGACACAGATTTCGATTTGAATTTCGGTCAGTCTTTCCAGGTTGATCATGTTTTTCAGGAAAATGTGAGTGAGATCGACCGGATCAAGATGCAAATTATTAATGGTGGAATCCAGTTACGCCCTTGGGAAGAAGAGAGTGTAAGAGTGGAGTGCCAAGCATCGGTTTATAGGGTGCAAACACAAGAGGATGCGAAAGCGTACTTTATGAACAATGTCCGATTTGCAATTGGATCCGGGGAGCTTCAGTTCATTGTCGATGAGAACAAGCTGAAGGTTCATGCTCACATGTATGTTCCGACGAAAATGTATGATGAAATTCAGCTGAGAACTTCGAATGGTGCAATCACAGCAGTGGATCTTCAGACAAACAAAGCAAATGTACGCACTTCAAACGGAGCAGTTACTCTAAGCAAGGTTGAAGGAAAAGTGTTGAATGCATCGACCTCTAATGGCAAAATTAATATAGAAAATGGAAAGTGGACTGAATCGAAGCTCGAGACGTTAAATGGTACAATTCGGTTGAATGGCAGCTATGAGGACGTGGAGGCAGAGACGTTAAATGGGGCAATTAATTTTACCCTCGATGATGCACAAGCTGGCAAGGCTTCGCTAAAAACGGTTGCAGGAAAAATTGAAATGTTTATACCTGAAGGGTTGAAGGTCGATGGGAATATGAAGGCAACACTTGGTAGTTTAAACTGCAGTCTTGATCAAGTAGAAATTTTAAAGGAGAGCAAAGAGGTTGTACAGAAGCGAATGAACTTTATCGCAAACGATGGTGCACCGATAACTTATGAGATCGAGGCGGAGGCAAAGACTGGTTCGATTTCAATTGGAAATAGATAAGGAGGAAGCGGCTTGAAGGGTTGGTTGATTTCTTTAGTTGTCAACACAGTTGTATTAATGGTTGTTGCCGGATTCTTTAGTGAATCGTTTTATTTATCAGGAATCGGGGCAGCAGTGATCGCCAGTCTATTGCTCTCGGTAATGAATGTTATTGTCAAGCCGATCCTTGTAATTTTGACGTTGCCTGTAACCGTACTTAGCCTCGGATTGTTTCTGTTTGTAATTAACGCAGTGACATTGAATTTAACAGCCTGGATAATGGGCGATTCATTTGAAATTTCCGGATTCGGGATGGCGCTCATAGCTTCGATCATTATTTCACTATTAAACTTGTTGATTAACAATATTATCGTAAAACCACTGCAACAAAAATAAAGGTAAGATAGATGTGTAGGGGGTGACATTTTATGTCATCCCCAATTTATTCTTACACGTTAAGAAAGTATAAAAATACCAACAACAAATTTATAGAGATCCCTCATTACTGCTCGATTCACCTTTGTTTTCATCAACATTGATGCCGTTCCCAGTCTTCTCATAATGGGAGATCACTAATTCAAGACCTGCTAACTCCTCATCCCTTATATGGGTAAAACCGTGTTTTTCGTATAAACGTCTCGCAGGGTGATTTTCGGTACCAGTTGAGACGATGAATTTTTTACATGATAGGTGTTCGCAAACATAGCTGACCATCACACTGCCAATCCCTCGGCGGAAAAAGTCTGGGTGGACGATGAGTCGGCAAATTGTGCAAAGTCCTTCCTCATTCGAAACAGCGATCGCCCCAGCTAGTTTTCCATCTTCCTTATATCCATAAAACGTTTCCCCACAATTTTTCAGATCATCAGCTGTTTCTAATAATGGTGGAATGTCCGCAAAACCTATTAGTTCAGCCTCGATTTTGTAAGAAGCGTGTTGTAAACTGTGCAGCTCTACCAGTTGTTCAGGATCATTAAGGTTCATCTTTATCATTATTTTCGTTCCCCTATCATTAAATTTTGCTCGACTTTATGCCTATAATAAGTTTAGCCTAGTTAGTAAGGAAACACTTTTCAGCTGACCCAGTACTCATGATCACACAATCTAATTCCATCGTACAACAATTCGTTTAATTCATCATAATTCCTTGATGTTTTTGGTAAAAAAAGTGTAAGTAGGGCATGGACTTCAAAATCATGCTAAAATAAAGGTCGTACATACGCTTGTATGTTTACTAGTATACAATTTGCTGCATAGATGCGATTCAGCCTGCGCTTAGCTTGGCTTTGTTTAGTTTTCTTTAATAGTGGGAGTGACAATCAGAATGGCAAACGTACAAATAAAAGATTTAATTGATAAGTTTCAGCTTGAACTTGTTAGTGGGGTGGAGGGAATCAATCGCACGATCGCAACAAGTGATCTTTCGAGGCCTGGTCTAGAAATGGCTGGTTATTTTGCCTATTATCCGGCAGATCGACTTCAGTTGCTCGGTAAAACAGAGCTTTCTTTTGTCAATGGTTTGGATGCACGAATAAGGAGAGAGCGACTCCGAAGGCTTTGTACTGAACAAACTCCTGGTATTGTTATTTCGCGTGAAATGGAGATTCCACCAGAGCTTGCAGAGGCCACCGAAGAAATAGGTATCCCGTTGATGCGATCCCAGCTGACAACGACACGTTTAAGCAGCCGGATAACGAATTATCTAGAAAGTAAGCTTGCTCCAACGACGGCCATACATGGTGTACTCGTCGAAATATACGGAATTGGCATACTTATTACGGGTTCAAGCGGTGTTGGTAAAAGTGAAACCGCACTTGAGCTTGTTAAACGGGGTCACCGACTTGTTGCGGATGATTCTGTTGATATTCGCCAAGAGGATGAAACAACGTTAATTGGGAGTGCGCCCGATTTGATTCAGCATTTGCTTGAAATCCGCGGGGTCGGTATTATCAATGTAATGACATTGTTTGGTGCGGGTGCGATTCGTACGTATAAAAAGATTGCATTGACGATAAATCTAGAAACATGGGATCCGAAAAAAGCCTACGATCGACTTGGCTTGGATGAAGAAACAATGAAAATTATTGATTGCGACTTGCCAAGGGTAACCATTCCTGTTCGTCCTGGACGGAACCTTGCTGTAATTATTGAAGTTGCAGCGATGAATTTCCGTCTGAAGAAGATGGGCGTAAACGCAGCACAGCAATTCTCAGATAAACTGAATCAAGTATTAGATTCAACAGAGCCCGATGATTTTTAGGGCTTACAAGAAGTTAGGGAGATCGATGTTATCATAGGACGTGACTGATTTTTAATAATAGGAGGAACTTAAATGGTTTCGGATATTCAGCCTTTAGACAGAGTGGCCTTTGAACTAGGGCCATTAACAGTATATTGGTATGGAATTATTATCGGGTTTGGAGCATTGCTCGGGCTTTTCCTGGCCGTCAGAGAGTCAAGAAGGCTTGGGATGGATAAAGATGTCTTTGTCGATGTTGTGCTTTACGCGGTTCCGATCGCGATTCTTTCTGCGAGAATTTATTATGTTGCGTTTGAATGGGACTATTATAAAAACCATCTTGGTGATGTTTTCGCCATTTGGGAAGGTGGAATCGCTATTCATGGAGCCTTGATTGGATCTGTGTTAACGGCTTATGTTTTTACGAAAATCAAAAAACTATCATTCTGGAAGCTTGTAGATATTGCGGCACCTAGTATTATCCTTGGTCAGGCAATCGGCCGCTGGGGTAATTTTATGAATCAGGAAGCGCATGGCGGTGAAGTAAGCCGGGCATTCTTAGAGGGCCTTTATTTACCCGATTGGATTATCGATCAGATGTACATAAATGGAACGTACTATCATCCTACGTTCCTATATGAGTCGCTCTGGAATTTGCTAGGTTTTGTAATGTTGCTTGTGCTAAGACGATTCAACCCACGTCGCGGTGAGGTGTTTTTAAGCTACGTCATCTGGTATTCAGTCGGCCGGTTTTTCATTGAGGGAATGCGAACAGATAGCCTTATGCTAACTGATTCTCTACGTGTTGCACAGGTGATTTCCATAGTGTTAATTGCTCTCAGTCTGATCTTGATTGCTTACCGTCGCAAAAGCGGATTGGCGAAAAAACAATACGAAGAGCTGTAATAAAGTACGGGATGTTTTAAACTCATTGTGATTACCGGATAAATGGAACAGCAAAAGAGAGAGTACAGCAAGGGGAGTGTGTGGTCTGTATGCTAAACACATTGAAAAAGGGAATATTGGTGGGGCTTGAAACAACATGGACGCTCGGGAAAGTAATTTTTCCGATTACCCTACTTGTGACGATTCTCAGTCAGACCCCGATCATGGATTGGCTTGTAAAATTAGCCGAACCATTGATGTCTTGGATCGGGTTATCAGGAGAAGCTGCCTTACCGCTTGTTATAGGGAACTTCCTGAACCTGTACGCAGGGATTGGTGCGATTCTGAGTCTTGATTTAACGGTAAAGGAAGTCTTCATACTTGCAGTGATGCTATCCTTTTCTCATAATCTACTCATCGAATCGACCGTCGCTGCGAAGGTCGGTATCAAAATGTGGGTTGTGCTTGTTGTACGTATCGGCCTGGCACTCTTTACGGGGGTTGCAATTTCTCTTATTTGGAACGGTGGATCAGAACAGGCTGTTTATGGGTTCATTTCTTCTACAGAGCAGAATGTATCCGGGGTTTGGAATATTATTTGGCTCGGAATTGAAAAGGGATTAGTTGGTATTCTTCAGCTTGCGGCCATTGTTATTCCGCTGATGATTTTTATCCAAATCATGAAGGACCTGAAATGGCTGAATGTCTTTTCTAAGTGGATGTCTCCGGTTACGAGAGCGCTTGGAATGAAAGAAAACACATCGACTACACTCGCTGCAGGGATTGCTTTTGGCCTGGCATATGGAGCAGGTGTTATGATTCAGGCTGTTAAAGAGGACGGTGTTGAAAAGAAGGATTTGTATCTTGCATTCATCTTTCTCGTTGCCTGTCATGCTGTCATTGAGGATACACTGATCTTTATACCACTCGGAATTCCGATTTGGCCGCTGTTGGTCATTCGACTTGTGGTTGCTATAATTTTGACGATGCTTGTTGCATGGGTTTGGAAGCGTGTAGATGCACAAAAAGTAGAACATCGGAAGGAAGCTAATTTATGAAAATTGATACAATCTTATTTGATCTGGACGGGACGTTGATTAACACGAACGAGTTGATCATCGCTTCCTTTTCTCATACATTGGAACGCTATTATCCTGGTCGTTTTACTAGAGAGGATATTATCGCATTCATCGGTCAGCCTCTTGTCGATAGTTTTAAAACAGTCGATGAAGGTCAGGTTGATTCGCTTGTAAAGACGTATAAAGAACATAATCTTGCCCATCATGAGGAGTATGTTCATGCTTTTGAGGGTGTAGTTGAAACGGTGAAGATGCTACATGATAAAGGATTTAAGCTTGGGGTTGTGACGACAAAAATGAGGGATGCGGCAGAGTTAGGTTTAGAGCTTACTGGTTTAAGTGCCTATTTCACAACAATCGTTACCCTTGATGACGTTGAGCATGCAAAGCCGGATCCGGAACCCGTTCATCGTGCGTTGGACAAGCTTCAATCTGACATTAGTTCTGCAATTATGGTCGGTGATAGCCGTTACGATATTGAAGCTGGCCAAAATGCGGGTACATTGACTGCAGCAGTCGCTTGGACACTTAAAGGAAGAGCCTATCTCGAAAACTATAATCCAGATATTATGCTTGAAGCAATGCCAGACTTACTAAAGGTTCTGGGAGTGACGTATAATGAGGAAGACCGAACGTTATCCTGTTAAGGGAGGCAATGCTCTCTGGCAGATCTATAAGACAGTTCCTTTTGTAAAAGTATTGAAAAACTTTATTGTGATCCAGATTGCTCGTTATACGCCGATCATTGCATTAAAGAATTGGTTGTATCGCCGGTTCCTAAAGATGGAGGTCGGTGAACAATCAGCTGTTGCATTAATGGTGATGGTTGATATAATGTTCCCTGAGCGGATCTCAATTGGACGTAACTCCATTATTGGGTATAATACGACCATTCTCGCTCACGAATATTTAATTGAGGAATATCGTCTCGGAGATGTTATAATCGGTGATGAAGTAATGATTGGCGCAAACAGCACGATTTTACCTGGTGTTACGATTGGGGAACAGGCCGTTGTTTCAGCAGGAACTCTTGTCCATAAGGATGTCCCTGCAGGAGCGTTTGTTGGTGGGAATCCGATGAAATTAATTTACACGAGAGAGGAAATGGACAAGCGTAAACTAATGTCCAATACCGACGATATATAGAAATAGAATAAACTTGGCGAAACCAAGCGTTAGTGCAGATGAAACTTAGTTGCACTGATGTTTATTAATGTGAAAAGGTGGGGTGTCATATGGAACCAAAAAAGAGAATGTCAATGGTCTACATAAATGGAGAGTTTAGAATGTGCGACGCGTTGATTCGTCCGAATGCCAAAAAAGTCGAAGAAGAACATGAACAACAGGATCGTTTTTTCTTTTTGTCAGCTGTATCACGATTACGCGGTAGTGATTATATAAGGGATGCATATTGGAATGGAAAAGAAGCTGTCGTTCGTTTTGAGAATGTTGATCACGTTTCACCAGAATTCCTTGATGACTATGATCATTATTTTGGTTCGAAAATGAAGATCGGTAAGCTTTTACTCGATAACCTTGTGTACCTTTTCAAAGAGTTACATTATATAACGGTTTTGAAAATTGTCGTACCGTTTCAAAATAATGAGCTTGTCGTGCATATTCATCGTAAACAGCTTGAACGTTATTTGAAAACAGAATTCAGTTACTTTAAAAATGCACATCGATGCCAATTCCATTACTATTTTCAGGAACGTGAAATTCGCCGATTCGTGCACCGTTATGTGAATTTGGTCTATAAATAGGTGGAAATGAGAAAGGTTGGCTCTATTCGAGTCAACCTTTCTTCGATTGTGGTCTAGAACTATAAAATCTTAAAGCTGTGGATAACTTTGATAAAAAATTGCAGTAGTTCAGGTAATTCAAGATGAATGAAGAAACGGTTCGGACAGGACATAGAGTGAGGAATCCGCCGATAACCCACTTTCTTATCTCCCCGATAACTAAATTAAATAATAAAATTCCTCCAATAAAATCGTTTTTTTCAAAAACCCGAATCAAAATTTATAAAAAGGGCTCTAAAAAGGAGGATTGACGGTCTCAATCCTCAATATTGTTAGTATGTAATGGTTTCCTAATCTTGTATCTGAAAAATACGGTCGCAACTCAAGAAATACGGTCGCAACTTGAAAAATACGATCGTAACTCAAGAAATACGATCGCAACTCGAAAAATACGATCATAACTCAAGAAATACGATTGCAACTCGAAAATAAGATTTCATCTCAAAAAACACATGCACAACTCAGAATGTATACGTCTAATCTGGTAGTCTCAGGATCAACCTGGATGATTTTTTCATTGTTTAGGGGGCTACACTAGCGCTGCATTAATTATTTTTGAAGATTTTAAATATCCTCAAAAAATATATGGTTTAGACATGAAAAAATCCTTTACAATGGATGTACAGGCGGTGTTCCTGTCCAAATCCCAAATAAAGGACTAACGTATGGACAAGAATACACTACTTTCTTCATTTGGTAAATGGGTGTCCACTTTGATCTGATCATTTGTTGTACTTTCTTACGATTTTACAGCAAGAGGTTAGCAATTAAACATTAAACAGTAGAGTGGGATGTGTTTCCTCAATTGGAAATCCATCCTTATTAGAATTTATCTTGAACTGCTCGACCTGCACAAATAGACCAAATAACATCGGCACGAAAAAAGCCAGAGTGGAAGTGACCCCACTCTGGCTTTTACTTACCTACTGAACGAACCCTCGTTAACCCAATCTAAAGCAAATAAAATCCGACCCCCATGATAAGATAGGCGGCGAGTAGTGTGGCGCCTTCAAACCAGTTCGTGTCACCGTCATTTGCGATGGAATTCGTTAAGAGGACGGCAAGAACCATACTCACGAGCTCGGGGACTGTAAACACAAGTGCCATCGGAGTTGGAAACAGTAATGAGAGCAGGACGAGTAAAGGTGCAACAAACATTGCAATCTGCAATGTTGAACCGACCGCAATTTCGACTGCTATGTCCATCTTATTTTTATAAGCCATAATGATTGCTGAAGCGTGTTCAGCTGCGTTACCGACAATAGCAACAATAATTACTCCAATAAAGACCTCACTCCAGCCAAATTGTTCACCAACCGCTTCAAATGTATGAACAAGAGCCTCACTGACATAGGCAACCGCTACTGTAGCTAATGCCAGAATCGTCAGTGCCTTCTTTAGACTCCATTCAGCTTCCTCCTCATGGGTATCTTCGTCTCCACCTTCCTGACTGTAGACCCCTCTATGTGTAACCAGTTTGAAAAAGAGTCCACCTAAATAGAGGGCAATTAGGATTGCAGAGATCCAGATGCTTAGTGTGAGAGAGTCTGTATCATCGAGGTTCATACTGAAAATTTCTGGAAATACAAACGCAACGACCACACCGAACATAAGGAGTGCGGAATTATGTCTGGCATCATGAACATTAAATTTTTGTTGCTTGAATTTAAGGCCTCCGATGAAGAACGACAATCCCCCCACAAGCAATAGATTTCCAAGCACTGAGCCTGTAAGTGAAGCTAGAACAATGGAAATATACCCTGCTTTTAACGCGAAAATAGAGATGATAAGTTCAACGGCATTCCCAAATGTAGCATTCAGCAGTCCGCCGATCCGGGGTCCAGAATGAATTGCTAAGCTTTCGGTTGCGCGTCCCATATACGCCGCAAGAGCAACAATGGTTAGGCAGAATACGATAAACATGATTGCTTGAGGCCAGTGCAGCAGGTTTCCAGCAACGGACAGCGGAACCCCAACTAAAATGGCAATGAAGAATAGTTTATTAAACATCACAACACCTTCTTTCCTTACCTATTAGAGGTTGTTTTTGAACACGTACTTTTAGTAACATTTTCATTTTATCTCATTATTATCCGTATTATAAGAGGCTGTTTCAATAATAGGGATCTCATTACAAAAAATTTAGAAAACAAAACCCATGTTACTAATTTAAATTCAAGGAGTTAAGGGTAAATATAATAGGAAGGGGCGAATTTTTTGGTTGACGTGTCTAGGCATGAAAGATAAACTACATATTAAGTCTTTATCTTGTTAGTATATTAGCGAATTAAAGTATTTATATAGATGAACTTTTATCAAGGGGTGAGTGAGATGGCGAAACCGTTAGTTTTTGAAAAACCACTTGGTATGCGTGATACGCTGCCAGACTTATATGAGGTCAAATCAAATGTCCGTGTGACAATGGAGGAAGCGGTACGTCAATGGGGATACCGGTTTATGGATACACCAACGCTTGAGTATTACGATACTGTAGGTGAAGCATCGGCTACGCTTGATCGGCAGCTTTTTAAACTCCTCGATCAGGAAGGGAAGACGCTCGTACTAAGGCCTGATATGACAGCGCCGATTGCCAGAGTTGCCGCGTCAAGTCTTCAATCCGAAGCGCTTCCGATGCGACTCGCCTATATGGCGAAAGTGTTTCGGGCTCAACAACAAGAAGGTGGACGTCCAGCAGAATTTGAACAATTCGGCATCGAGCTAATAGGGGATGGAACGGTTAGTGCAGATGGTGAGGTGATCGCGCTTATGACAGATACACTTCAACAGGCAGGGCTCGATCATTTTCAAGTTGCGGTCGGTCACCTCGGTTTTGTCGATGCACTATTTAAAGAGATTCTTGGAAATGACAGTCGTGTTAGGAGACTTAAGCGATTCCTTTATGAAAAGAATTATGTAGGGTACCGGCAACATGTAAAGCAATTGCCGCTCTCCTCAATTGATCAACGTAGATTATTGGACTTTTTACAATTAAGAGGGGATGCTTCAATTCTCGAACGTGCCGAGGAACTGATTTCCTCAACTCCAGGCTACCAAGCGATCGAAGAGCTAACCATGCTTCGCGAATTTCTGGAAGCTTATGGTGTCTCAGACGTCATTCTCCTTGATTTAACGCTTGTCAGCCATATGACATATTACACAGGGGTTGTTTTCGAAGGATATGCCGAGGAGCTAGGTTTTCCGATCAGTAATGGAGGACGATATGATACATTGCTTTCTAAATTTAATATTGAGGCACAGGCAACTGGTTTTGGGGTTCACCTCGATTATTTAATTGAAGCATTACAACCTAAAGAACAAGGTAGGAGTTCGCAGTGTGTGATTTTTACAGAGGAGCATCGAAAGGAAGCCATTGCTTTTTCGGTGGATAAAAGGAAGGATGGTATACAGGTTGTTTTACAGGATTTAAAAGGGGTTAAGGACCTTGATGCATTCACGGAGACATTTTCAGATGTGACATATTTTATCGGTAGTAAGAAGGAGGGGAAACGATGACTGAACCGCTTACGATTGCAATGCCAAAAGGAAGGATTTTCGAAGAGGCTGTGCAGTTATTAAGAGAGGCCGATTATCCGCTGCCCCCTGAGTTTGAGGATTCCCGTAAGCTGATCATTGATATTGAGGAAGCAGAACTACGATTTATATTAGCAAAACCGATGGATGTTCCGACGTATGTGGAGCATGGTGTGGCTGATGTTGGGATTGCCGGCAAGGACGTCATGCTTGAGGAAAAACGGGATGTGTATGAAGTGCTCGATCTCTACATTTCTCAATGCCATCTGGCTGTGGCGGGTCTTCCGAATACAGAGCTCGATCCAGTTGCACCAAAGATTGCAACGAAATATCCGAATGTGGCTTCTGCCTATTTTCGATCCCAAGGTAAACAAGTTGAAATCATTAAATTGAATGGTTCCATTGAGCTCGCCCCGTTAATTGGCTTAGCGGATCGAATTGTCGACATTGTTTCAACAGGGCGGACTCTGGACGAAAATGGATTGGTTGAGACAGAAAAAATTACTGACATTACTTCGCGGTTCATCGTCAATCCAGTTAGCTATCGAATGAAAGCAACGGTAATCGATGAGATGGTAACGCGGTTAGAAAAGGTTATCGTGCAAAAGGAGAGAGTCATATGAAGATTAGGACCCTCGATGGGGAAAAGATACAACGGCGAAGTTTAGACAACGGAACCGATGAACAGCGAAAAACGGTTCAGGCCATTTTGGAACGTGTAAAAAAGGAAGGAGATGACGTTTTAATTGAATTAACGGAGGAATTTGATGGTGCTAAGCTCGAATCCCTCAAGGTTAGTGAGGGTGAAATTAAGCACGCCTATGATTCAATCGATGAAGAGGTTATCGAGATCCTTCGGGAAGCGGCTGCGAATATCCACTCCTATCATGAGAAACAGATGAGGCAATCGTGGATGATGACGAAAGAGGATGGGACAGTTCTCGGACAAAAGGTAACCGCGATTGATTCAGTCGGTGTTTATGTACCTGGTGGAACCGCTCAGTATCCCTCCTCGGTTTTGATGGGGGTTATTCCAGCTAAGGTTGCCGGAGTCGAGCGCATTGCCCTTGTTTCTCCGCCAGATTCAAATGGGAGCCTACCAGCAAGTGTCCTTGTTGCAGCAAATGAAGGTGGTGTCACTGAAATTTACAAGGTTGGCGGTGCACAGGCAATCGGTGCAATGACGTATGGCACAGAGAGTATTCCTGCTGTTGATAAAATCGTCGGGCCAGGAAACATTTACGTTGCTCTAGCGAAACGAGAAGTCTTCGGACTTGTAGGCATTGACATGATCGCTGGTCCTAGTGAGATCGTTATTTACGCGGACGAAACAGCGAACCCGGAACACCTTGCTGCTGACCTCTTATCTCAGGCTGAACATGACCAACTCGCTACTTCTATTCTTGTGACGACCTCTTCTAAAGTAGCAAAGGAAACGTCTAAAGAGGTGATTCGACAGTTAGAAAGCTTGCCGCGCAGGGAAATTGCTGAGGCTTCTGTAATCAGTAATGGGGTCATTTATCTTGCTGCATCTGAGGATGAGGCGATTGCTGCTGTTAATGAATTGGCGCCAGAGCATTTGGAGCTTGTAGCCTATGAACCATTTGAACTCCTAGGGAAAATAAAGCATGCAGGTGCTGTTTTTATTGGCAAAAATAGTGCAGAGCCAGTTGGAGACTATTTTGCGGGTCCAAATCACGTGCTCCCGACGAGTGGGACAGCCCGTTTTTCAAGTCCATTAAGTGTTGATGACTATTTAAAGAAAACAAGCGTAATTTATTATAGTACCGATGCACTTTATGATCATGGTAAAAAGATTAGCAAGCTTGCAAGGCTTGAAGGTCTTGAGGCCCATGCACGAGCAATTGACATAAGGTTGGAGGAGGAGTAAACGATGACAACGGAACGAATAAGTACTCTGCAACGGAAAACGAATGAAACAGATATTGAATTAAGACTTCAAGTTGACGGCAATGGTGAAGCTAGTATTAATAGTCCCGTTCCGTTTTTGAATCATATGCTCGATTTATTTACTCGCCATGGATTGTTTAATTTGAGTGTCAATGCAACAGGTGACACGGACATTGATGACCATCATACAACCGAAGACATAGCCATTTGTCTTGGTCAGGCGCTTCAACAAGCTCTTGGTGATAAAAAAGGGATTCGACGTTACGGAAACGCATTTGTTCCAATGGATGAAGCACTTGCACAGGTGGTTGTAGACCTTAGCAATCGACCGCACCTGGAATACAATGCCACACTGCCTTCGCAAAAAGTGGGAACGTTCGACACGGAGCTTGTTCACGAGTTTTTGTGGAAGCTCGCATTAGAAGCACGGATGAACCTGCATGTGATTGTTCATAACGGTGTAAATACGCATCACATTATAGAGGCGATTTTTAAAGCGTTAGGTCGAGCGCTGGATGAAGCGACGATGGTTGACCCTCGTGTAAATGGGGTACCTTCAACGAAAGGGATGCTTTAAATAGATGATTGGAATTATTGATTATGGTATGGGTAATCTTCATTCGGTCCAAAATGCATTACGAAGACTAGAAATCGAGTATTTTTTATCGGAAAATAAAGAGGAATTAGCGAAAGCGGATGCACTGCTTTTACCGGGGGTAGGGGCGTTTAAGGACGCGATGCATGCCTTGAGAAAAGACGGGATGGATGAGTTTATCGTTACGAGCGTACAAGAGCGGAAACCGATTCTTGGTATCTGTCTCGGGATGCAGCTTTTGTTCGAGGAGGGTGAAGAGCATGGCTTGACAAAAGGGTTAAACTTGCTGCCAGGCAGAGTCGTTCACATTCCGGGCACAACAATAGATGGGTTGTCGTATAAAGTTCCTCATATGGGTTGGAATGAGTTGATTATTCATAACCCTGAGGCACAGCTGTTATCCAATCTCTCAGCGAATCACGTTTATTTTGTACACTCCTATTTTGTGAAGACAGAGGACCGTAATGTGTTGTTAGCATCGGCAGATTATTATGAAGAGGTCCCGGCTGTCGTCGGAAAGGATCATATATTCGGTACGCAATTCCATCCTGAAAAAAGCGGTGATGCAGGTCTAGAGATGTTACGGAATTTCGCCAACTATGTAAGGGAGAGGTGACGATATGAATCAATTTGAGCTATATCCAGCGATTGATATGCGTGGTGGGAAATGTGTCCGTCTTTACCAGGGCGATTATGAGCAAGAGACGGTCTATGGGGATTCCCCTTTTGAGATGGCACGTTTGTTTGCAGGGGAAGGTGCAAGATGGATCCATATGGTCGATCTGGATGGTGCTAAATCAGCGGAAAAAGTGAACGATAAGTACGTTTTACAAGTGGCAAATGAATTAGGCCTCAATGTTCAGGTTGGAGGTGGAATTCGTTCTGAGAGGGATATTCGTTATTATTTAGAAAATGGGGTCGAGCGGGTTATTCTCGGAAGTATTGCCGTGAATAAGCCTGATTTCACGAAGCAAATGCTGCAAACGTACGGGGAACGAATTGCGATCGGACTTGATGCCCGTGATGGATATGTCGCAACAGAAGGGTGGCAGAACACATCGAAGGTTCCGGCTGTTGAGCTTGCAAATGAGCTAGTTGATGCAGGTGCACGGACAATCATTTTTACCGACATTTCTAGGGATGGAACGTTAAAGGGCCCGAACCTTTCCGCCATTAACGAAATCGCTGCCGAGACAGGTGCAGAAATTATTGCGTCCGGTGGTGTGAGCTCGTTAAATGATCTTGGAAAGCTTGCAAGTAACCGGGATCATGGGATTGTTGGTGCAATCGTCGGAAAGGCTTTGTATACAGAGCAATTTACACTTAAGGAAGCACTGGAGAAGGTGAAGGGGTAGCGTATGATTACAAAACGAATTGTTCCTTGCCTTGATGTCAAGGATGGGCGAGTTGTAAAGGGAGTACAGTTTGTAGGTTTAAAGGATGCTGGAGACCCGATTGAGCTGGCAAAACTTTACGATGAGCAAGGAGCGGATGAACTAGTTTTTCTCGATATTTCTGCTTCCAATGAGCGACGTAACATCATCATCGATCTTGTTGAGCGGGTGGCTGCGACGCTTGCGATCCCATTTACAGTGGGTGGCGGTATCAACTCTTTGGAAGATATAAAAGCAGTTTTGCGTGCAGGAGCAGATAAAGTATCCTTAAATACAGCAGCGGTAAAGGAACCGGAGCTTATTTCCCTCGGTGCTGAATACTTCGGTTCCCAGTGTATGGTTGTCGCAATTGATGCCCGGTATGATGAAGAGATGGGCTCCTGGCGCGTTTATACGAATGGCGGTCAGCGATCAACCGACTGGGAAGTGATTGACTGGGCGAAAGAAGCGGTGAAACGTGGTGCTGGAGAACTGCTTTTAACAAGTATGGATCGGGATGGTGGAAAAGCCGGGTTTCATTTGGAGCTAACGAAAGCCGTCCGCGATGCTGTTACTGTCCCTGTTATCGCTTCAGGTGGAGCTGGAACGGCAGAAGATTTTTATGAAATATTTACGGCGGCAGATGCCGATGCGGCTTTAGCGGCTTCGATTTTTCACTATAAAGAAACCTCGATTACCGCTGTCAAAGAATTTTTAACAGAACAGGGGGTAATCATACGATGAATAAAGTTGAGCTGCGATTTGATGAGAATGGTTTGATTCCTGTAATCGTTCAGGATGTTGAGAGTATGGAAGTGCTGACACTTGCATACATGAATGAAGAGTCACTCGGAAAATCAATGGAAACGCGTGAGACGTGGTTTTATAGTCGATCCAGACAAGAACTTTGGCACAAGGGTGAAACATCTGGTAACACACAGCGAATTGTGGATTTGCGGTACGACTGTGACCAAGATGCGTTAGTCGTGCTAGTGGAACCAGCTGGACCGGCATGCCATACTGGGAGCTTCAGTTGTTTTGTTAAGTCGTTGCTCGTAGGTGACGATGAGAATACTGGTGTTGATGAGCCTAGAAAAGTGGAAACAGATAGCGGCGGCGGATCGTTATTAAGGGCTGGGGAAAACATCGGTGAAGGTGAGTCGCTATTAGATGCTGGAGATCATATGGATGACCAAAGTAGATCACTGTTTGATGAAAAGAAAAAACTTAGTGATGGGGTTGGAAAGGGATTGGATCGATTTTCGATTTTGTCACAGTTGGAATCCGTGATTGCTGAACGGGAAAAGGATCGACCGGAAGCTGCGTATACAACGTACCTTTTTGATGAAGGCGTCGATAAAATCTTGAAAAAGGTTGGGGAAGAGGCGTCTGAAGTCATTATTGCCGCAAAAAACCGCGATAAAGACGAACTCTCGTGGGAGTCGGCGGATCTCATTTATCACTTGCTCGTTTTACTGCGGGAACAGAACCTACCACTTGATGACGTGCTCTCTGTACTTGAAAAACGACATTCTGGATAAGCCGAGGAGGAGTAAGTCCTTCTCGTTTTTGTTTCACGTTAAGAAAGTATAAAAATACTTTCTATAGTATAAGTTATCATGAACGAAACTAGCCCCTGTTCGTAACAACGTAGGTTAATTTGGTAATACTGTGTTTAAGGCAACAACATACCAAATCAGAGCTATAATTACGAAAGGAGCTAGTTAG
>NZ_JANHJQ010000038.1 GCF_024609785.1 Pseudalkalibacillus decolorationis | reverse complement strand
CCGCGGAAAATTTTAGACTACCAGACACCGGATGAATTTTTCGAAAGTTGTGTAGCTTTGGTGGCCTAGGCCACCAAAGCTACACAACGGAGGTTCTCCCTATGGCCTTATAGGGTGTTGCATTTAATATTGCAATTCACGAAAAAACGGCTGACCCAAGAAGTTCTGTTGAGAACTTTTGAGTCGGCCCCTTAGTGATGTTTTATGAAAAAACCCCGCGGACCATGTTTGTTTGCTTTCGGTCTGGTCCGACAGAAAAGATCGATAATGGTATTCCTGTTAGTTGTGAAATGCGTTCAATATAGTGGCGGGCATTTTCAGGAAGCTCATCTAATGAATGGACTCCGGTAATGTCCTCTGTCCAACCAGGGAGCTCTTCATAAACTGGTTCGCATTGAGCAAGTACTTTTAAGCTTGCTGGGAACTCCTCCATTACTTCACTCTTGTATTGGTAAGCTGTACAGATTTTCAACGTTTCAATCCCTGTTAAAACGTCGATCGAGTTAAGGGAAAGATCTGTTATACCGCTCACTCTGCGTGCATGGCGGACAACAACACTGTCAAACCAACCAACACGGCGTGCGCGTCCTGTAGTTGTTCCATACTCACGGCCAACTTCACGGATTTGGTCACCAATTTCATCATTAAGCTCGGTAGGAAATGGTCCGTCTCCAACACGAGTGGTGTAGGCTTTTGAAACACCGACAACATGTTGAATTTTTGAAGGTCCAACACCTGATCCGATTGTTACGCCACCAGCAATTGGGTTGGAAGATGTAACAAACGGGTAGGTTCCCTGGTCAATATCAAGCATAACACCTTGTGCACCTTCAAACAGTACACGACGTCCTTTATCGAGTGCATCATTCAATGTAACTGACGTATCCGTAACATAAGAAGCAACTTGCTGTCCATATTCGTAATACTCATCAAGAATATCTTCAATTTTGAACCCTTCAACTTCGTACACCTTTTCTAACAGGCGATTTTTCTCACGAAGGTTTTGTTCAAGCTTTTGTTCAAATTCTTCTTTATCAAGTAAGTCCGCAACGCGAATGCCAATACGAGCTGCTTTATCCATATAAGCAGGCCCGATCCCTTTTTTCGTTGTACCAATTTTATTAGCACCCTTGCTTTCCTCTTCTAAAATATCCAGTTTTAAATGATAAGGAAGTATGACATGGGCACGGTTAGAAATCCTTAGATTATCTGTGCTAACCCCTAGATCATGCAAGTATTTCAATTCTTCTACAAGCGCCTTTGGATCAATAACCATACCGTTTCCAATTACGCATGTCTTGTCCCCATAAAAAATTCCAGATGGGATTAAGTGTAATTTATATTTTTTACCGTTAAAAACAATCGTGTGACCAGCGTTATTTCCACCTTGGTAGCGTGCGATCACTTCAGCATCTTCAGATAAATAGTCTGTAATCTTTCCTTTTCCTTCGTCTCCCCATTGGGTACCGACAACAACAACAGAACTCATTATTTTACACCTCCACGATTATGTATCAGTATTCGTCTATTGTTCGAAAATCCATGCTTAGTGTATCAATTCATGCTATCAAAGTCAATGAAATCCGAACATTAATATAAAATAATTATATTACGTTCGTAGTTTAGTAGGTTTATTGTGTATCAAAAAAACAAAAAAACAGAACGCTTTAGCTGCGTTCTGTTAAGCTCCTGGGGGCATTTCTCTTTCGTCATGACGCCGCTCTAGGTTCACGAATTTGTTGTATTCTTTCACGAAAGCCAATTCGACCGTTCCAACCGGACCGTTACGTTGCTTGGCAATAATGATTTCTATTATGTTCTTACTCTCACTTTCCTTATCGTAATAATCATCACGATATAAGAAGGCCACAATATCAGCATCCTGCTCGATACTACCAGATTCACGGATGTCAGACATCATTGGGCGCTTATCCTGACGCGATTCTACACCACGGGATAATTGGGACAATGAAATAACCGGGACCTCAAGCTCACGTGCAAGTGCTTTTAATGACCGGGAAATTTCAGAAACCTCCTGCTGCCGGTTTTCACCTGATTTCCCATTCCCACGAATAAGCTGCATATAGTCAATGAGGATCATTCCGAGTCCTTTTTCCTGCTTAAGACGACGACATTTTGCACGAATCTCACTAACACGGACTCCTGGTGTATCATCAATATAAATTCCTGCGTTTGATAAGCTCCCCATTGCCATTGTTAGCTTCTGCCAATCTTCACTTTGTAGGTGTCCGGTACGAAGTCGTTGTGCATCTATATTTCCTTCCGCACAAAGCATACGCATAACAAGCTGTTCAGCACCCATCTCCAAACTGAAGATTGCAACGTTTTCATCGGTTTTCGTGGCAACATTTTGGGCAATGTTCAGTGCAAAGGCTGTCTTACCTACTGAAGGACGGGCAGCAACGATAATTAAATCATTTCGTTGGAAGCCTGCAGTCATCCGGTCAAGTTCAACAAATCCTGTCGGAATCCCTGTAATATCCCCTTTACTGTTCTGAAGCATTTCAATGTTGTCATAGGCCTGCACCAAGACGTCCTTAATCGATATAAACGCACCCGTATTCTTTCGTTGTGCAACCTCGAGAATATTCTTTTCTGCCTCATTCAGAATTTCTTCTACCTCATCCTCACGCGAATAGCCGTTTGCTGCAATATCGGTAGCCGTACGGATTAATCGTCGGAGTAGTGATTTCTCTTCAACGATTTGACCATAATAATCAATGTTTGCTGCCGTCGGTACTGCATTTGCAAGGTCACTTAAATAGGAAACTCCACCAACTTCTTCAAGAAGTCTTCGATCCTGTAAATCAGACGTTACCGTAACCAAATCGATAGGCTCGCCTTTCTCAGAAAGATCGACCATTACTGAAAAAATCCTCTGATGGGCTGCTCTATAAAAATCATCTGGCATTAACAGCTCTGTAGCTGACGTTAAGGCCTCTGGCTCCAGAAAGACAGCCCCAAGGACTGCTTGTTCTGCTTCTATATTATGAGGAGGGGTTCGATCTGAAAAAAGATCACTCATCCTACTTCCTCCTGTTCTATTCCACTAATTTTGTTCTTTCACTTGTACTTTTAACGTAGCGGTTACTTCTGGATGAAGCTTGATTGGAACGTTCGTAAATCCTAAGCTACGGATTGGTTCAGACAACTCAATTTTTCGCTTATCCACTTTAATTTTCTTTTTCTTTAGTTCTTCTGCAATTTGCTTACTTGTAATCGATCCGAAAAGACGACCACCTTCACCTGCTTTTGTTGAAAGCTCAATTTTAAGGTTTTCGAGCTCATCTTTTAGCTTCACGGCTTCATGACGTTCTTCTTCAGCTTGTTTCTCCTGACTCTTTTTCTTTTGCTCAAGTGTCTTCATGTTCCCGGAAGTTGCTTCCTTTGCCAAGCTATTTGGAAATAGGTAGTTACGAGCATACCCTTCTGATACGTTCTTAACTTCACCCTTCTTCCCTTTACCCTTCACATCTTTCATTAAAATGACCTTCATACCTTTTCTCCCCCTTCAAAATAATCATCTAATATCTGTTTCAAGCGTTGCTCCGCTTCCTTAATCGTCACATTCTCTAATTGAGCAGCTGCATTTGATAAATGGCCGCCGCCATTGAGTTTCTCCATAATTAATTGCACATTCACATCACCAAGTGAACGAGCACTAATACTCACCTTATTGTCCGTGCGCTTGGAAATGACAAAGGATGCAAGTACTCCAGACATAGAAAGGAGCGTATCTGCAGCCTGGGCTATAAGCACCTGTCCGAACTCTTCATCATCATCACCAAGAGCTATCGCAATGCCACCTTTATAAATCGCAGCATTTTCGATCAATCGTGAACGCTTCACATAACGAGCAATATCCTCTTTCAAGAATTTCTGAACAAGAATCGTATCTGCTCCGTGCGATCGTAAATAAGAGGCAGCATCAAACGTTCTGGAGCCTGTACGTAATGTGAAGCTCTTGGTATCAACAATAATTCCTGCAAGTAATGCTGTTGCCTCAAGTATATCCATCTTCCGCAGCCTAGGCTGATATTCTAATAACTCAGTTACAAGCTCTGCAGTGGATGATGCATACGGCTCCATATATACAAGTACAGGATCATCGACAAACTCTTCTCCACGACGGTGGTGATCAATCACGATTACCTTTTCAAGCTTGTATAGCAAGCGTTCTTCAATGACCATTGAAGGTTTGTGAGTATCTACAACAACGAGCAACGTATTCGGTGTCGCACGCTCTAGTGCTTCCTCTGCTGTAATGAAATGCTCCCACAGTTCTTCTTTTTCTCGTATTTCTTCAAGCAATCGTTGAATACCGATATCAATGTCATCCGGATCAAGGACAATACTGCCCGGCTTCTCGTTAATACTTGCGACTTTTAAAATACCCATACAGGCACCAATCGCATCCATATCGGGATTCTTATGACCCATCACTATAACTTGATCGCTATCAGCGACAAGCTCTGTTAATGCATGAGAGATTACCCTTGCCCGGACGCGCGTTCGTTTTTCCATCGGGTTCGTTTTCCCACCGTAAAAGCGCACCTTACCGTTCGTCTGTTTAATCGCAACCTGGTCCCCACCTCGACCGAGTGCTAGGTCAAGACTCGACTGGGCTAGCTGCCCAAGCTCAGGTAGATTAGAAGATCCACTGCCAAGTCCAATGCTCAGTGTTAATGGAATGTTTTGTTTCGAAGTTAGTTCCCGCACCTCATCAAGCAAAGCAAATTTGGTTTTCTCAAGATCAGATAAAATACGCTGGTTCATAATAGCAACAAACCGTTCTGATGATGTCCTTTTAAGAAAAATCCCATAATCATTTGCCCATTGATTCAGGATTGACGTGACCTTACTATTAATATTACTTCGTACTTGGTCATTCATCCCTTGGGTTACTTCATCATAGTTATCAAGGAAAATAAGGCTAACAACCGACTGCTCTTCATCATAAAGACGCTCCACTTCAACCTGCTCGGTTACATCTGAAAAGTATAACAATCGCTCTTCCTTTTTTAAATAAACGCGGTACTTACGCTTATTTACCTTAATGATCGTTTCTTTTTCTTCTCCCTGGATAAATGGCACAAGTTCTCCTGAAATCAAATTCAATGAATTACCGATAAACGATTCTTGTTCGATAATTGTCGTTAAATACGGGTTGGTCCATTCAATCTTGTACTGCCCATCGTATAAGATAATCCCGATCGGCATTTCCATAAGTGCCTCTTCCCCCACTTTTTTTACACGGTGCGAGAGAGTAGTAATATAATCTTCTATTTGTGACCGAAATTCGATTTCTTTAATTAATACCAAATAAATCGTTCCACCTAGGAAAAAAAGGGCGACGATTCCAATAATCCAATTGTAAAACGTTATAATACCAATAAAAACGATTAAGATAACAAAGAGCAGGAGAATATGTAATTCCTGCCACCTTTTTTCAAAAAACTTTGGCATGACGTTCAGCTCCTACGCTTCAAGCCTTTATTCGCTTTCTCAAGTCAAAACCTAAATCAATTATACCTAAAATCTGCACGATAGAAAATCCTATTGGAGTTAGAAAAACAAAGATGGTAATAACTACCGGAATCGCTTTGCTCTGTTTCTTTACCCAAAAATAGTAATGAATGAAACTTAAACCTTGAAGAACTAAGATGATTCCAACAAGTTTATAAAGGTTTATTGTCACAATATAGAGGGTTGTTCCTTGTTCAGGACTGGTATACATCAATATAATTGTAGCAAGGTAATACCAAATAACACTCTTTGGAAACGACCAATCTCGAAATGGTCCCCACTTAGGTACCTTAACATTAAATCGCTTTAACACTAAATTAGAAACAAAAATTGAAAGAAACGCAAGAACAACCGCGGAAAGGACTAGTGCTGTTGGAATCAAATAAGGGATCATTTCTACATATTGATTAAGTTGTTCAATCCCCTGATCTACATCGCCACCGACAAAGCCACCAATATCTTTAGTCAGTGAAATGGTTTCTTTAATCTGTTTCTGTACTTGCGCAATGAAATCTATCTCTAAAAACAAGATGGTAATTATGTATACAAGAATTAAGTTAAGTAAATACGTTAATGTCGCACCTAACAACAGTGCAAATGAAGACTTTTTTTTGTTATAAAGTACACCTAAAACAACCCCAACAGATCCAAATAAAATTGGCATGAGGATCGCAGTAGGACTTCCGAGTATAACGGTTAAGACTAACGCAACCCCAACTAATAGAAAACTCTTTTTCAACCCATGACGGACTGTATAGAGTGTAAATGGAAGGGAAAGCGCAAACATACTAACCAACGATAGGATTGGTATGAAAAGTGTAATTAACAATAATATAGCGTAAACGGATGCCATAATCGCACCCTCAGTTAATGCCTTTGTTTGATTCAAAATGTCACCCCATCTGTACATAAAGAAAACTTGGCAAAGCCAAGCCTTCGGCGCCGGCTGAGCCTTAGTTGCGCTTATACTATAGAAAGTATTTTTATACTTTCTTAACGTGTAAAGAAAACATAGAACGATCCACTCTACCCTATTGTATGAGTTTCCTCGTCTATATTCAAATCTGAACCGCACATTCTACATTTTGATTACCCACTAAAGTGATATGTAAGTGAGATAGACACTGTCAGATCTTAATATTATCAATCGTGTGTCAAGCGATAAAGGGATGTTCCGCACTGGGTTCTAAAGGAGAATACGGATGATCTTGAGGAAAGGAGAATCAGAGTACCCTTAAGAACTGACAAGCTATCTCACATTACTATACTATGAATGGCAACGGATATTGTTTGGACAAGTGATTGAAGGCATTGACACATTTTCGTCAAAAATCCACCTATATACTTAAGAAAAGCGCAAGCGCCTTGACCAGGTGCGATAAAGAAGACTTGGTAAACGCCAAGGCGATTACCATAGTCGCCCTTATGCCTGTGGTGCAAGCGCTGGAGATTCTGTAACAGAACACGCTTTTTGTGTTTGTGGAAGAATCGAAGCGACCTCGAGCACCTAGGCGCTGAAGCTAGACATTGCATCTATGCAACTAAAATTTATACTTTCTTATCTTTTAGAAAGGAAAAAACGCAGCGGACATTGTAATCCAACTGCGTTTTTTATATTTATTCTGCTGAATATGGAAGCAATGCCATTTGACGGGCACGCTTGATTGCTCGTGTTAATCGACGTTGGTACTTCGCAGAGGTTCCAGTTACACGACGAGGAAGAATTTTTCCACGCTCGGAAACGAAACGCTTAAGAAGATCAACATCCTTATAGTCGATGTATTTAATCTGGTTTACTGTGAAAAAGCACACCTTTTTACGCTTTCTACGTCCTGGACGAGGCATATATACCCCTCCTTCCTTTAGCGGTTATTCAAAAAGTCCGGTTCATCTTCCTTTTTGAATTTCTATTTTGGATCTTAGTCGTTCATATATCGTTTGATGAGCCTATTGGTCAGAACGGCAAATCGTCATCGGAAATGTCGATTGGTTTGCCATCGTCAGCAAATGGATCATCATTAAAGTTGTTTTTACGGTTCTGGTTGTTGCCGCCTTGATTACCACCAGGACTCTGATTTCCGCCACCGGAATTCTGATTCCCAGAATTCCCGTAACCGCCCTGTCCTCCGAATGGATTGTCTTGATTTCCATATCCACCCTGTCCAGAGCCGCCACCTGAGCCTTTTGGTTCAAGGAATTGTACACTTTCTGCCATCACTTCAGTCACATAGACGCGGCGACCTTCGTTGTTATCATATGAGCGTGTTTGCAAACGTCCATCGACACCTGCAAGACTTCCCTTTTTCAGAAAGTTTGCTGCGTTTTCAGCTTGTCTGCGCCAAACCACGACGTTGATAAAGTCCGCTTCACGTTCACCCTGTTGGTTCGTAAATGGACGATTCACAGCAAGTGTGAAATTTGCTACAGCTACTCCGTTCGGTGTATATCGTAAGTCTGGATCCTTCGTTAGACGGCCGACAAGAATAATGCGGTTGATCAACAGAACCACTCCTTCAATTACTGTTGCTGTTCGTTCACGATCGTCATAAAACGAAGAACGTTATCGTCGATCTTTAAAAGACGGTCGAATTCGTTAATTGCTTCAGACGGTGCTTTAACGTAAAGTACCGTGTAGTAGCCATCACGAAAGTCATTAATTTCATAAGCAAGACGACGCTTACCCATGTCTTTAACTTTTTCAATTTCAGCACCGTTATCAGTGAGGATTGTTTGAGCCTTTTCGTTCGCAGCCTTTTGTGTTTCCTCTTCTAGATTCGGGCGCAGAATGTACATGATTTCATATCTACGCATTCCGGTCACCTCCTTTTGGTCTTAGCGGCTTCTGCCTTATACAGAAGCAAGGAGAGTCAATTATTTTTCAATATTAACTCACATCGACTTATTATACCAAAATGTTTCGGGCAAGACAAGAGCCTTCTGTAGTTCTCTAAACTAGACGTTAAATCTAAAGTGAATGACATCTCCATCTTGAACAACATATTCTTTACCTTCAAGTCGTACCTTTCCATTTTCCCGTGCTACACCCATCGATTCCGCCGTAACTAAATCCTCATAAGAGACAATCTCTGCTCGAATAAAGCCACGTTCAAAATCGGTATGGATAATTCCAGCTGCTTGTGGTGCTTTCGTTCCTTCACGGAATGTCCATGCGCGGACTTCTTGCTCTCCTGCAGTAAAATACGTTGCAAGTCCGAGTAAATTGTAGGCAGCACGGATTAACTGATCGAGGCCACTCTCTTCTATCCCAATTTCCTCAAGGAAGACTTGTTTCTCTTCTCCATCTAGTTCCGCAATTTCAGATTCGACCTTTGCAGAAACAATGATCACTTCAGCATTTTCCTGTGTTGCAAAGTCTTTCACACGATCTACAAGCTGATTTCCGCCTTCAATAAGATCTTCCTCAGCAACATTGGCAACATATAATACAGGCTTCATCGTTAATAGATGTAAGCCATGAACAAGCTTTTTCTGCTCCGTTGTCAGTTCCACACTGCGGGCACTGCGTTCATCTTCAAATGCTTCTTTAAGCTTTGTAAGGATTTCGTATTCAAAGGAGGCTTCTTTATCCTTTTGACGAGCTAATTTCTCAACACGCGTCATCCGTTTCTCAACCGTTTCCATATCCGCAAAGATTAGCTCAAGATTGATCGTTTCAATATCATCAATCGGATCGACCTGTCCAGATACATGTGTAATGTTATCATCCTCAAAACAACGAACCACATGAGAGATAGCATCGACCTGGCGAATATGAGAGAGAAATTGATTTCCGAGCCCTTCTCCTTTACTTGCTCCTTTAACAATTCCAGCTATATCTGTAAACTCAAAATGAGTCGGTACCGTTTTTTTCGGTTTAACAAGCTCTGTTAACTTTTGAAGTCGATGGTCAGGTACATCAACGATTCCCACGTTAGGGTCAATTGTACAAAACGGATAGTTGGCACTTTCCGCTCCAGCTTGTGTAATTGCATTAAATAGAGTGGACTTGCCCACGTTCGGTAGTCCAACAATTCCAGTTGTTAAAGCCATCTATATACACTCCTTTTAATAGCACATTCGTACTTGCATCCTTCCCAATTATAGAGAGAAGTCAATAAAAACACAAGCAGAGGAACACCTGTCAACAAGCATACCCTCGCTATTTCTTATACAAGCCACCAAGCTGGTTTGGCGATTTTTTCTGAAAATATACTAATTATAGTATAAGCTATGTACAGAAGTTGTTTGTAGCCCTTTGAGCAACTGATAATGCTGTGAATGATTGGAACGTAATGGATGAATCGTCAGCAGTTGAAACGGAAATTGTTCATAGCGTTCAGGTGAAAGTTCCTTTGATTCATTCGGAAACACCCATTGAATTCTTCCATCTTTCCCTTCTTGCTCAGCCTTTTGAGAAGTAAATTCATATTTTCCACTTGGGGTTTGAAACGCTTTGTTTTGCCATGGGACCGCATCGATTGGGAGAAGCATACGTTTTCTTTCTTTTATCTGTTCAAGTGTAATGTCTCGTTTGTTAAGATTGGCAAGTCCCATTTTCAGAAACTCATCTATTGAGTATTCAAATGCATCTCCAAATCCTAGGCGTTTAGCAAGCTCAGTCCAAATCCAATGAGCCGATTTTGCTTCTCCAGGGGCATCTACAAGCTTTGGTCCATAGTTTACGTAATGATGATACATTGACGCATAATAAAGATCCTCATCTTCAAAAACCGTGGTACACGGCAACACATAATCAGCCACTTCTGCTGTATCGGTCATAAATTGATCGATTACAACGACAGTATCAATGGACTGAAATGCCTTTGTCGCTAGGTTCGTATCCGGGAGCTGAGTTAGGGCATTGCTTCTCGTTATAAAAGCCAACTTGACGGTGGGGTCATTGGCCGTTAAAATCTGCTCCGCCTGGTTCATTCTCGTAAAATATCGTACTTTCTTTTTACGGTGCTCGAGGGTCAGCTCTTCTCTTGAAAAGCTCTGACCTACTCCAAGGTTTGCATAATTCGCACCGCCGCCTGGGATCCCAACATTCCCGCTCATCGCTACAAGTGCGTCGATTGTCCGAACAGTGTTACCTCCATTCCGATAACGCTGCATTCCAAGTCCGATAAAAGATGAAGCGGGACCAGATGTATAGTATTCTGCTAATTCCTCAATTGTTTCACGTGGAACAGTCGTCAGATTACTCACTTCTTCCAGGGTTACTCGATTTAGCAATTCCTTGATATCTGAAAAGCCGATGGAATGATTTTCGATAAACTGGCAATCTTCTTTTCCCGCTTCGAAAATGACCTTCATAATCCCCAATGCTAAAAACCCGTCTGAACCTGGTCGAATTGATACATGAAGGTTTGAGATTTTCGCTGTAGCGTTTTGTATCGGATCAATGACAGCAATAGGGATCCCTCTTTTTCGAGCCTCTTGAAGTTTTGAAAAAAGATGCATGTTTGTCGTTGCAACATTTCTTCCCCATATGACAATCGCTTTACTATTCTCAATATCCTCTGGGGCATGGCTGTATGCATTACCGAAGTCCCATTTCTGAGCTTCGATACCCGCACCCCAACAAAGATTACCTACAACCTCTGTAATGCCGCCGTAGGCATTAAAAAAGCGCTTGTCTAAATTTTTTAGTAACCCATTATTCGAATAATCATGACTGTGCAAGACTGCTGTTGTTCCGACCGTCTCTTTCAGCGAACTCATTTTATCAGCAATTTCATCCAATGCCTGTCTCCATGAGATTTGCTTAAATGTACCGTTGATCTTTTTCAAGGGATATAAAAGACGATCTGCGGAATTTGTCCGAGCTTCAAGCATGTGTCCTCTTCACAAATTTTCCCTTTCGTAATCGGATGATCAGAATCTCCCCACTTTTATTACTGTATTATTGTCGACCGACACATGAAATCCACATGCATCCCAGCAATTCAGTGGACATGCTGACTTTACATCCTTTTTCAATGGTCCCCTCTCCCCATTTAACTCAACTATTCCGAAGCCTTTATGAGTGTTTTTTTCATCTTTCTAGTGAACTCTCTTCTTGGCAGTAAGACACTATGCTCACACCCCATGCACTTAATTCGGATATCAGCACCCAGCCTAATAATTTTCCAACGATTTTCCCCACATGGATGAGCTTTTTTCATTTCCACAATATCATGAAGATCAAATTCTTTCGTTTGGTTCATAGCATCTCTACCTCCATTCTTATAAACGTATCCGTGATTGATAATACTACTATAGTACAGAGGATAGCAGTTGTACGCAACTATGATTTTCGTCTCTTCACAATTACTGTAAAGATTTTGATCTTTTCATAAATGGCTGTAAAAGGATAGCAGCTAGAATGTATAGGTTAACAATCCCGTAAATCGGGTATAAAACCGCTATGAGCGTGGAAAAACCAAACGTCGTAAGTGGCATCATAAATATCAATAGAAGCGCACTCATCATCCAAAGCGGCAGCTGTACATGTTTTCGGAACCTAGAGATAATACCAAATACCCCTGAAGCGGCTGTCGTGTAGATCGCAATCCATAGCAAAATGGACATGATCAACACCCAAAAATATGGATAATGTTTTAAAATTCCAAATAAAGGGATTTCATAGAGCATAATTTCGTTTGCGATAGAAATTAGAGATTGATTGTATAGCAATGATATTCCACCAAGAACAAGTCCACTGCCGATGCTTGCGATCAATATTTCACCTTTACGACGGATCTGGTTTCCAACAGCAGATAACACTGCAACGAGCGGTAATATATTGAGAGCTGTAAATGTAAAGGCTGATGGCCAGTTTTTCTGATTTCTGAAATCAAGCGGAAACTGTTGTATGTGATCCTGCATAAAGACAAACAAAACAAACAATAAGAGCAAAACAAGTATTGGAATGACAAATGCGTTCATCGAGATCATCCCTTCAACATCCCATAAGAACAGAACAACTAATAGAACGACGATGAAAAGCACACCAATCCAATATGGAATTCGGAACGTATGCAACGTTGCTCCTCCACCTGCCAACATAACGACTGTCGTTGAAAATAAGTACAAAATAATTAATAGGTCAAAGACTACACTTAGCCTTGGACCGATTAATTGTTCCAAAACGGGTCGATAATGAATACTCTTCTTGCTATAACTTACCGACATGATGACGTAACAACAAAAACTGAACAAGACCGAAAACAAGCCGATAGCCAGTACACTTTCATGGCCAAAAAATTGCCATAGTTCTCTTCCGGAGGCGTATCCAGCTCCGATTACAGTACCTAAAATTAAGAACATCCATTGAAACCCAGCTCGCACCAATTTCGTATCCTCCCTAACGGTTCGTAATTAATCGGAAGTATGTATAGAGAGCAAAATTTTTCCGTATACTGTTACTATTATTACAAAGGAGAGGGTCCTATGAATCTTAAACGGAGATTGATGCCAAAAAAACCGTTTCAACATAAAGTTCACCATGAAGAACAGGACGCTGTGCAGGAAATCACTAGGAGTTTGATTAAACTGGTCCCTAACTCAAGGCCTATCGTCATTGTATGCATTGGAACGGACCGCTCCACAGGAGATTCATTAGGGCCATTAGTCGGAACAAAGTTAAAAGTAAAACAACCTCCCAATTATGAGGTTTACGGAACACTAGAAGAACCCGTTCATGCGGTTAATCTAGAAGAGCGCCTAGAGCAAATTCAAGCTCAGTATGAAAATCCATTTATCATCGGAATTGATGCTTGTCTTGGAAAGTTAAGCAGTGTCGGGATGGTCTCTCTCGGAGATGGCCCGGTTAAACCAGGTGCAGCAGTTAAGAAACAACTACCACCAGTCGGTGATATACACATGACAGGAATTGTCAATGTGAGTGGATTTATGGAGTATTTTGTTCTACAAAACACTCGGTTGAACCTAGTCATGAAAATGGCTGAATTAATCGCAGAAGGAATATACTTAGCAAGCTTACGAATCAGCTTCCAAAACCGAACTGCTGAACGCGCCTTCTCGAACGACCTCGCCGAACTACAGTAATTGCAATTAGAAAAGTAAGAGCACCTACACATCACATTTACTTTCTTAACTAAGAAAAGCGGAAGCGGCTTGACCAGGTGCGACAAGCGCTGGAGATTCTGTAACAGAACACGCTTTTTGTGTTTGTGGAAGAATCGAAGTGACGATCTGCGCACCTAGGCGCTGAAGCTAGACATTGCATCTATGCAGCAAAATTTTATACTTTCTTTACTTCACAAAAAAACGCTTCGATTCATTGGATCAAAGCGTTTTGTCATCTTGTTTTAAATATTGTTCGTATATAAGATTGATTACTTCTAGGACTACGTTGTCAGCCTCATGATGTTCATAACGATTCGGTAATTCTTTTCCTCCAATGACATACAGAAGCGGATTTTGATTGAAAGCACCGATAATCCCAAATCACTTTCAATTTCTATCATTTTTCCTATTAGCTTATCCAAACGCGAGCCCCTTCCACTTTAACATGAATTTTAAAACGGCCACATATCGAGAATATTTTCTTTATATTGTAGTGCATAAACGAGAATTCCTGTTATGAGCAAGCTTGGAAGCAGATTAACCACCTTAACAGAGATGATTTTTAGTAAGTTTAGGCCAATCGCACATATAAGAATTCCACCGGTAGCTGTTAGTTCGGTAATTAAAATTTCTAGTTGTTCCGGACTGAATAAATTGTGAATTTGAGTTGCAAGTAAAGCAATCGTACCTTGATAAAGAATGACCGGTATTGCTGAGAAAACAACACCGAACCCTAATGTAGTAGCGAAAATCATTGCAATAAACGCATCAATTAACGATTTCGTATAAAGAATTTGATGGTCATGTCTAAGCCCACTATCTAAGGCACCAACAACCGATAATGCTCCAATAACAAACACGAGTGTAGCTGTGACGAATGCCTTCGAAACACTTCCCTGTTTTTGTGCACCTGATTTCATTTCAATCCACGCACCCAGCTGATTAAGCCGATTATCTAATCGCAAACGTTCTCCAACAACCCCACCAAAAGCTAAACTAATGATCACGATAAGAATATGTTCACTTTGAAGCCCCATATCGATTCCAAGCACGACCACTGTTAATCCCATCGCCTGCATAACGATTGTCTTCGTATTTTCAGGTATTCGTGTGAAAATAAGACCTAATAAAGTTCCAACCGCAATCGCTATTCCATTTACTATCGTTCCGAGTAATACCAAAGGTGCACCTCCACTATCCTATCTTTTGACAAGCATCCAGTATGAATAAGGTAACGTATTTATATTTTCTTAACGAGTTAAAAAAAGAACTGACTCTTCGCAAGATTGATTTGCAATCTCAGTCAGCCCCGGCAGAAGCCTTTTTGAAGATTGTTCAATCCATTTTGAGTCAGTCTCTAGTCTATACATTAAGAAATTTCTGATACAAAACTACTATTGTCAGATCTTCTTTACCGATTTCCTTCCAACAACTCTAAGATTCTTTCCAAATCATCATTCGAGAAGAAATCAATTTCAATTTTCCCTTTTTGTTTACTTTGTTTTATTGTAACAGACGTTCCGTACCGTTCCCGTAAGGTTGCTTCCTTCTCCTTAACAAAAATCGGTTTCTGCTTTTTATGTTTATTTGTTTCACGTGAAACACTTTCATTCAACCGTTGTACGAGTTTTTCGACTTGGCGAACACTAAGGTTTTCTTTCATGATCTTTTGGACAAGAGGGCTAATTTTCCTTTTACTTTTTAAAGCGAGTAGTGCCCGCCCATGCCCCATTGTTAGTTTCTTTTCAGCTAATAATTGCTGTACGAGAGATGGGAGCTGCAATAGCCGTAAATGATTCGCAATATGAGGCCGACTTTTTCCTAGTCGCTTCGACAATTGCTCCTGGGTAAGCTCTAATTCTTGCATTAAACTTGCATAAGCTTGGCCTTCTTCAACCGGGTTTAAATCTTCTCGCTGAAGGTTTTCAATTAACGCAAGCTCCATCATTTTTTGTTCATCAAGATCCTTCACCATTACCGGAATCTTCTCTAACCCAGCTTCTTTTGCTGCGCGGTAGCGCCGTTCCCCGACGACAATCTCATACCCTTTAATGCTTTTTCGAACGACAATTGGTTGTAGGATCCCGTGGGCTTTAATCGAATCTCTCAATTCTTCAATTGCCTTTTTATCAAAGGTTTTACGTGGTTGATAAGGATTCGGTCGTACTTCACTGATCTTTATTTCTTGGATCTCCTGCTCTGTCTCAGATTCATCGACTTGAAAAATTGCATTAATCCCTTTACCGAGTCCTCTACCCATTTGCCATCACTTCCTTTGCGAGGTCTAAATAAACTTCAGCTCCTCGGGATTTCGGATCATATATAATGATCGGTTTTCCATGACTTGGAGCTTCACTTAAACGAACATTACGAGGGATAATAGTCCCATATACCTTATCCTGAAAGTACTTTTTCACTTCATCAATGACTTGAATTCCGAGATTTGTCCTCGCATCAAACATGGTTAATAGGACGCCTTCAATCATAAGTTGTGTATTTAAATGTTTCTGCACAAGCCTAACCGTATTTAACAGCTGGCTAAGTCCTTCAAGTGCATAATACTCACACTGCACTGGAATCAAAACAGCATCTGCCGCCGTTAGTGAATTAATCGTTAATAAGCCCAATGATGGAGGGCAATCAATGATTATGTAGTCAAATTGATCTGAAATTTGCTCAATCGCACGCTTTAATCGAACCTCACGCGAGATGGTTGGGACCAGCTCAATCTCCGCACCCGCAAGCTGAATGGATGATGGAATTGCGTAAAGACCTTCTACGTTTGTTTGTTGAACAACTTTATGAGCATCAAGGTCATCGACAAGAACATCATAGATACATTGATCGATATCCCCTTTGTCAATACCGATTCCACTTGTGGCGTTACCCTGAGGATCGATATCGATAAGCAGCACTTTTTCCCCCAGGTATGCGAGACACGCACCGAGGTTTACTGACGTGGTTGTTTTGCCAACGCCACCTTTTTGATTGGCAATTGCTATGACTTTCGCCACAATGTCACCTACCCTTACCCTTCACTTCTTTGTCTATTATTTTATCATGAAAACTCTTGATCGGATGCCCTTTCTCATAAATAAACAAAAGATATCTATCATTCAATGAATATTCTCAGTGAATTTATAGCCAGAAAACATACGTAAAACCGCTCGATCCCCTCGAACGGTTTAGAAATAAAGTTGTTTAGTTTTAAGTCCCTTAAAACTTGACTTCATCTTGATTTGTTACCACTAATAACATTTTTCCCTTGTCTAACTCTTCTTCTAGTTTTTCAGCCTTGGAAGAGTCAAATCCAATTTCCCTCATCTTGGACCTTAACTTCTCATCTTTACTTCTAAATACATTTTTTGTTGCAGTACCTACCCCTGTTACTTTGACACCAATCTTATTGGCATCTGTTTCCTTTTTCGTACGTCTAACATGATCATTATCATGAGCGAGAATATAAATATCATCATCTCGAATGCCGTCTTTTCTAAGCTTATCAATTGATTCACTCAAACTTTCATCGTTATGGAATATTTTAAATTTAGGTTTCAATTAAATCTCCTCCTTACAACAAACAAATACCCGATTGTAAAACATTTTAAACAATAGACCCACCAATGAGATATTATCCTTTTATGAATTGCCTAAAATTGAAGTAGTTTAGGGTTTTTACAGCTTTTGTTGCAAAGAAAAAAGAGGAAGACTCTTTATAGGCCAGGTTCTTCTGTAGTGGATGTGCTTCTAATCCCTGCCCTTGAGTTGATCCTCTATGTGACAATTACTGTCAAAGTAAATGAATCTTGGAATCTATCTTTTTGGTATACGAATCGTAATCTGATAGTAGTCTTCTAAATCCTCTTCTTGTGTATCAATTGATAGACCCGTTTGGTGGACCATATCAATGGATTGGCGAATGGTATTCATTGCTAGCCGAGTATCCTTACTAACAGATTTTCGTTTTGGTTTTGGTTTCTTTGCTTCCTTTTCCGTTTCGAGCATACGTTTAATTCGTTCTTCGGTTTGTTTAACATTTAATCCTTTTTCCTTAATTTCAGTGAGGATCTGTTCCTGTCTTTCAGGTGTTTTCAACGAAATAAGTGCTCTAGCATGTCGCTCGGTTATTTCCTTATTGAGAAGTGCATGCTGAACCAGATCAGGTAGCTTTAATAGGCGTAGCTTATTAGCAATCGTTGACTGACCCTTTCCAAGTCGCTGTGCAAGGCTTTCTTGTGTTAACCCATGTAACTCTATTAATTTTGCGTAGGCAGTTGCTTCTTCTATTGCGGAAAGTTCTTCCCGCTGTAAATTCTCAATCAATGCAATCGAGGCAGTTTGTGATTCATTAAACGCTTTAACAATAGCTGGAATCGTTGGCCAGCCGAGTTTTTGAACAGCGCGATAGCGGCGCTCCCCTGCAATAATTTCGTATTGATGATCATGACGGCGAACGACAATGGGCTGAATGATGCCATGTGTCTTAATCGTTTGTGACAACTCTTCAATACGCTCGTCGATAAAGACTGTACGAGGTTGATAACGGTTCGGCACAATTTCATCGATAGGTATTTGAAGTACTTCTTCGTTTCCACTGTACTCTTCATCATTTTTTACCGAAACTACTTCTTCTGCTTCTTCGGTCGCTTTGTCTCCCACTCCAAACAAACGTGAAAACGGATGTTTCATCTCTCTACACCACCTTTACCAAACTCCATAGATAACTTTCTACAGACCAGACCCTTTTTCCTTCACTTTGTATCATCTTTTCTTCCGACAGCATTCTCTCGACAATTTTCGTTGTTTCACGTGGAACACAGTATTATAAAGGGTTTCGATTCGGCGTCCCGGGTTTTCGAGGATACTTTTTCGGTGTTGTCTTTTGTTTCTGGATAAAAATTAGGTTTCGTTCACTTTCCTCAAATGGAAGGTGAAATTGTTCGATCCTGTCTAATTTTCCACCTAATAGCTTGATTGCGTACGTGGCTGCTTCATATTCATCATAGGCATTGGCTGCTTTCATCGCAAGAAACACGCCATTTTTCTTAACAAGCGGCAAGCAAAGCTCAGATAAGACAGACATTCTCGCCACAGCTCTTGCTGTGACCACATCGTATAATTCCCGATGATTCGCCTTTTTCGCAAATGTTTCAGCACGATCATGAAAAAAATGAGTTCCTGTTAAATGTAAGGATTTACTGAGGTGCTCAAGAAAACTGATTCGCTTATTAAGTGAATCAACGATTGTAATATCAAGGTCAGGGAAACAGATTTTTAAAGGAATGCTAGGGAATCCAGCTCCTGCTCCAACATCACAAAGTGTTTGGACTTTGGTAAAATCAAAATAAAATGCGGCAGCTACAGAATCGTAAAAATGTTTCAAATAGACCTCTTCACGCTCTGTAATCGCGGTTAAATTCATTTTTTCGTTCCATTTTACAAGTGTGTGAAAATATGTATCGAATTGACCAAGCTGATAGGGAGAAAGGGAAATTCCTTTCTCCTCCAGCTGTTGTTGAAATTGTTCGGTATTCATGGGAAACCCCCGTTATTTGGCTATTTTTGCAATCCTACCTTGTTCAAGATAAACGAGAAGGATGGATATATCAGAAGGATTTACCCCTGAAACTCTTGACGCCTGACCTACCGATAATGGTCGTACTTCTGATAGTTTCTGCTTCGCTTCTGTCGCTAATCCATTAATAGCTAAGTAATCTATAGCATCAGGAATTTTTTTATTATTCATCTTGTTCATCTTTTCAACCTGCTGTAATTGTTTATCAATGTAACCAGCATACTTCGTCTGTATTTCAACCTGTTCTCCTACTACAGGGTCGATTTCAGATTCAGCAGGTACCACTTTTGCAATGACATCATAGGTTACTTCAGGACGTCTTAGTAAAGCTGCAGCACTTGTAGGTTCTTTTAATGGACTACTACCAATCTCGCCAAGAATCTCTTGCAATTGATCAGAAGGCTTGATCGATGTATGCTCTATGCGGTCTATTTCTTCGGCAATTTGCTGTTTTTTTAAGGTGAAACGAGCATTTCGTTCTTCAGAAATTAAACCAATGCGATGACCGATCTCTGTCAATCTTAAGTCTGCATTATCATGACGAAGCAATAAACGGTACTCTGCACGAGAGGTTAATAAGCGATACGGCTCATTTGTTCCTTTTGTGACAAGGTCATCAATTAAGACACCGATATATGCTTCTGAACGGTCTAGTATCACCGGTTCTTCTCCTTTTGCTTTTCTTGCAGCGTTAATTCCTGCCATAATCCCTTGACCTGCAGCTTCTTCATACCCACTCGTTCCATTCAACTGTCCGGCAGTAAAGAGGTTTCTGACCAACTTTGTTTCGAGTGATGGCCATAATTGAGTAGGTACAATAGCATCGTACTCAATCGCATAACCCGCACGCATCATTTCAGCCTTCTCAAGCCCAGCAATCGTCTTCAACATATTTCGTTGGACGTCTTCTGGCAGGCTTGTGGAGAGCCCCTGTACATAAACTTCCTCGGTATTTCGCCCTTCAGGCTCGAGAAAAATCTGATGTCTTGGTTTATCATTAAACCGAACAATTTTATCCTCAATCGACGGGCAATAACGCGGTCCTGTTCCCTCGATCATACCAGAGTACATCGGTGATCGTTCAAGGTTATTGTTAATTAACTCATGCGTCACTTCCCCTGTATACGTCAGCCAACAAGGAATTTGATCCATGATAAATTCAGTCGTTTCATAGGAAAAGGCACGTGGAACATCGTCACCTGGTTGTATTTCTGTCTTACTATAGTCAATTGTGTTTGCGTTAATCCGAGGCGGCGTCCCTGTTTTGAAACGGACCATGTTAAATCCAAGGTCTGTTAAATTATGAGACAGGTTAATCGCTGGCTGCATGTTGTTTGGACCACTTTCATACGTAAGCTCACCGATAATAATCTTCCCTCTTAAATACGTACCTGTCGTCACAACAACGGTATTTGCATAATACGCAGATCCTGTTTTTGTAACTACTCCCTTACAGACACCATCTTCTACGATTAATTCTTCAACCATTCCTTGACGTAATGTTAGGTTTTCAGTCTGTTCGAGTGTTTTTTTCATTTCATTTTGATACAAAACCTTGTCCGCTTGGGCACGTAAGGCTCGAACCGCTGGACCCTTACCCGTATTTAACATACGCATTTGGATGTGTGTTTTGTCTATATTCCGGGCCATTTCACCACCAAGTGCATCAATTTCTCGTACAACGATACCTTTGGCTGGACCACCGACAGAAGGGTTACAAGGCATGTACGCAATTGTATCGAGATTCAATGTCAAAACAAGCGTATTTGCACCCATTCTCGCCGAAGCTAGAGCCGCTTCTACCCCAGCGTGCCCTGCACCGATAACAACCACATCATACTTCCCCGCTTCATATTGTTTCACGAAACATCAACCTCCTTTACTAGATATTTATTTTCCGAGACAAAATTGAGAGAACAACTGATCAATTAAGCTTTCTGATACCGTATCTCCGACAATTTCTCCTAAAATTTCCCACGTTCTCGTAATATCAATTTGAACCATATCAACAGGCAACCCTGCATCTATTCCATTTAAAGATTCCTCGAGCGTTCGTTTTGCTTGCTTTAATAACGCTATATGCCTTGAATTCGACACGTACGTCATATCCCCTGATTCCACGGATCCGGTAAAAAAGAGTTCTTTAATCGATTCTTCTAATTCATTAATTCCTTGCTCTTCTTTAATTGAGGTGGAGACAATCGGATGTGTTCCGGCAAGCTGATGAACCTTTTCATGATCAATCTGTTGCGTAAGATCTGTTTTGTTTACAATAACGATGACATCCATTCCCCGAACGGCTTCAAATAATTTTTCATCCTCTTCTGCTAAAACTTCTCCAGAATTGAGAACAAGTAGAATCAAATCTGCTTCCTTTAGAACCTTCCTGGAGCGTTCAACCCCAATACGTTCGACAAGATCCTCGGGTTCACGAATTCCAGCTGTATCTACTAATCGAAGTGGAACTCCACGTACGTTAACATATTCTTCGATAACATCTCGGGTCGTTCCAGGTATATCTGTTACAATTGCTTTATTTTCATGGACAAGACTATTTAATAAGGATGATTTCCCAACGTTTGGCCTACCAATAATGACAGTCGACAAGCCTTCTCTTAAAATCTTTCCCTGTTCTGCCGTCTGTAATAGCTTTTCGACTTCCCTTTTCACCTCTGTAAGCTTTTCAGTGAGTAACTGATGGGTCATTTCCTCAGCATCGTACTCTGGGTAGTCGATGTTCACTTCAACGTGGGCGACCGTTTCGAGCAATGTTTGTCGAAGAGTGTGTATCAACTTCGACAGCCTACCTTCCATTTGATTTATCGCAACATTCATTGCCCTATCCGTTTTTGCACGGATTAAATCCATGACGGCCTCTGCCTGAGATAGATCAATTCGTCCGTTTAAAAAAGCTCGTTTCGTGAATTCTCCAGGTTCGGCAATACGGGCTCCATTATTTAAAGCTATTTCTAATACACGGTTGACCGAAACAAGTCCACCATGACAGTTCATTTCGACAACATCCTCACGTGTAAACGTTTTTGGAGCCTTCATCACTGTCACCATTACTTCTTCTGCCTTTTCATCTGTATCTGGGTCAATGATATAACCATAATGAATCGTATGGCTATCTACTTCCTTTAATGGTTTCTTTCCTCTAAACATCCGATCAGCGATATGAAGAGCTTCCTCACCACTTAGACGAACGATCGCAATGGCTGCTTCCCCCATCGGTGTGGAAATGGCAGCGATTGTATCTCCTTCCATGGATTTCACCTCTTTTCTTCCTTCTAGGTTAACCGATTTTTGTACTTTTTAACATTATAGAATAGCAAACTTTCTGCAATTATTGATCGGTATTAAATCTCAATGTCGTTATCCACAGTGGATAACTTTCAAACTTGATTTTATCTATTATCCACAACACCTTAGTTTAGACCTTTCACGGTAAATAATCAATAGTGGTCGAGTGGCTGCGGTGTTGGAGCCTAAACATTACATCTTTTCAAAACCATAAAAAAAACTGACCCGAATTAATGGGGTCAGTATGAATTTACTACTCTATTATAAGTGATTATTAGGTGTAATAATAACCCGGCGATGTGGTTCCGCACCTTCAGAAGTGGTTTCCACCTTACCATGTTCCTTTAACGTCAAGTGAATCACCTTCCGTTCGAGTGAGGGCATCGGTTCGAGCGATACACTTTTATTGATTTTTAACGCTTTAGAAGCTAAACGATGAGCAAGTTTCTCTAGTGTTTCTTTTCGTCTTTCACGATAGTTCTCCGCGTCTAGGATGATACGCTTGTACTCTTTTGACGTTCGGTTTGCAACAAGATTTGTTAAGTACTGAAGAGAGTTAAGTGTTTGACCACGCTTTCCGATTAAAATGGCAATTTTTTCACTGCTCATTTCAAAAACAGTACCTTCTTCCTCTTCTTTTAACGTAATCGTCACTTCAACACCCATATTAGCAGCAACATCTTTAAGAAACTGAGCTGCTTCTTCTACTGGATTTTGAATTAAAGTAACTTCAACGACAGCTGGTTTAAAACCAAGTCCAAGAAACCCCTTTTTTGATTCTTCTAAAATGGTAATCTCTACTTGATCTCGTGATGCCTGAAGTTTTAGGAGTCCTTCTTCTACCGCTTCTTCAACTGACTTGCTCGTTATCGTTATTTGCTTCACTTTTTCGCGCCCCCTGTATCATTACTATCCTTTTCCTTATTTTTCATAGGAAGGGTAATAAAATAGGTTTGTGCAATCATGAAGATATTTCCGACCACCCAATATAGAGATAATGCTGCCGGAAACGAAACCGCAAATACAACAATCATAACCGGCATAATATATAGCAGCATCTTCATTTGTGGGTTCGCGCTACTATCCATGCCGCCCATCATAATTTTTTGTTGCAGGTAAGTTGTAAGTCCAGCGACCAATGGAAGGATGTAATAAGGATCTGCACTTCCAAGGTCAAACCACAAAAAGTTATGTTCCGATATCGCTTCTGTTCTCATGATTGCATGGTAAAACCCTAATAAAATCGGCATTTGGATAATTAATGGCATACACCCTGCCAAAGGATTTGCACCACGTTTTTGAAACAGTTGCATTGTTTCTTGCTGAAGCTTTTGTTGCGTTTTCTGGTCTTTCGAGCTGTATTTTTCACGCAATGCCTTGATCTCAGGTTGTATTCGTTGCATCATAATTGAGCTTTTCGTCTGCTTAATCATTAATGGCAAGAGAACAAAACGGATCAAAAGGGTTACTACGATAATTGAGAGACCGTAGTTTTCATTGAAAAAATCAGCCACCTCGGTGATTAGCCATGATAATGGATAAACGACATATTCATCCCAGAAGCCTGTACTCTTTTCGGTGATTGGTTCATTAAGAGAACAGCCGGCAAGGACTGCTACTAGAAAAAGTGTCGTTATTACTAAGCCTATTCTCTTTCCCACTTGCTAAATCCTCCTTACAACATTACCTTCATGAAAAATGGTATTCCCGTTACGCTGATAAATATGGAATTTCACTGATATTTATATTCAATCCTGCTTCATCTTATCTTTATCGGGGACTAGATCCACTCCCCCTTGATGAAAGGGATGACATTTCAAAATACGCTTCAATGTGAGCCATCCCCCCTTAACCGCACCGAATCTTTTAATCGCTTCCAATCCGTATGAAGAACAGGTCGGATAAAATCGGCATGTTGGCGGAGTAAATGGTGAGATGCATTTTCGGTAAAATTGAATCAGTACCAGCACTATATGTTTCATACCACTATCTCCTCGACGCCTTCAGTAGCTTTGAACGTTTCATGACATGCATCAAACTGCTCTTTACCTCATGAAAATTCATGGAGGAGGTTGGTTTTCTTGCGATAATCACATAATCATAAGATGTTTTTATCTCATCTTCTAGTTCATGGAAAACTTCACGAACATAGCGTTTAATTCGGTTTCTAGTGACAGCATTTCCGATTTTCTTACTGACCGATAAACCGAGTCTAAAGTATGTCTGTTCCGACTTTTCCATGTAATAAACGACGAATTGACGGTTCGCAAAGGATACACCGTTTCGAAAAACCTCTTGGAATTCTTTATTTTTTTTAATCCGGTGATTCTTGGTCATTCGGATTCACTCCGTAAAGAAAACTTGGGAAAGCCAAGCCTTTGGCGCCGGCTGAGCCTTAGTTGCACTTATACTATAGAAAGTATTTTTATACTTTCTTAACGTGTGAAAAAAGACCACTGATCAACCAGTGGCCTAAGCAGACAATACTTTTCTTCCTTTTCTACGACGGTTCGCAAGGACTCTACGCCCGTTTTTCGTGCTCATACGCGTACGGAATCCGTGTACCTTTTTACGCTTACGATTATTGGGTTGAAATGTTGGTTTCATGTATTACACCTCCCCGAGGATATCAAGTGCTTTTAGACAGTCTTAGTCATTATAAGAACATCTTCTCTATCTGTCAAGTTTCTTCAAGATTCTATTCGTCTTCATCATTTCAGACTTCTGAAATTAAGAAAAGCGCAAGTAAAAAAACGACACATTTTTTGGTATCGTCATTACTTTACAAAAATTATTCTGTTTACAGCACTTTTTCACTTTAAGTGCGTGTTCAAAAAGTAGACGAATCAGAAACAAGAAGTTCAAGGCACGACAGTTTTGAGGACCGGAACGACGAGCGATGCTTGCATGAACGCTGCGAGTTGCACCGAGAAAGCCTGCTTCGAAGAATAAACTTGTAGACGCAGGTGCATATGGAACTTCGACTAAGTACTTCACGTCCTGTGAAAACGTCGAAGTCAGCACGTCCATGTGCAAGTCCGGAAAAACCGAGTAACGTAGAAATTCGCCGTTTATCAGTTGGATACTTTTTGAACAACCTCTTTAATCGACAACATCAGTTCTCTGTGGATAGTTTTCGACGGCATTAGTTATTATCCACACCCCTTATCGACACCTTACACACAAAATCTAGTGTTGTGGAAAACTTTATTCCACAACTTGTTGTGATTGTGGATAACTCAGAAAAATCCATTGCATCTACCGGCTCGTTTTGGTATGATTATTGTGTTTTAACTCGTTCAAAGCTTCCTCAATGAAATAGTTTATCCACATGGTGTGGATAAAGCTGTGGACACTTGTACACTTGTGTGTATAAGCTTGTCCACACATTTGTGTACACAGCGGAAAACTTCTGTTTCTTCTATATTAATAGTTATTCACAATTCCTGTGTAAAGTATAATTATTCATCTATATACGATTCATAGCGTGTACATATGTTGTACAGCTGAAAATAATGATACGGATGGCAATTCATTTTTTTGAAATGAAGGAGGGTGAGAGATGGAGAATATTACAGATTTATGGAATAAGGTCTTATCTGAAATTGAAAAAAAGCTAAGCAAGCCTAGTTTTGAGACTTGGCTGAAGTCAACAACAGCTCATTCATTACAGGAAGACACTTTAGTGGTAACTGCTCCAAACGAGTTTGCACGTGATTGGTTGGAATCTAGATATTCTAATTTGATTTCTGAGACACTACACAACCTTACGGGAGCAAAGTTGACTGTGAAATTTATAATTCCTCAAAATCAATCCCAGGAAGAGTTGGATTTTGAGCAATCGATGAAAAAAAAGCCAAAAGTTAATGTAGATTCAACCGATGAACACCTGACTCAGAGCATGCTGAATCCAAAATATACATTTGATACATTTGTCATTGGATCAGGGAACCGTTTTGCCCATGCTGCATCACTTGCTGTTGCTGAAGCACCGGCAAAAGCTTATAACCCGCTCTTTATATATGGGGGCGTTGGACTCGGAAAAACACACTTAATGCACGCGATTGGACATTACGTAATTGATCATAATCCAGGTGCAAAAGTAGTCTATCTATCATCTGAAAAGTTTACAAATGAATTTATTAATTCCATCCGTGATAATAAAACAGTAGATTTCCGTAATAAATTTCGAAGTGTCGATGTCTTGTTGATTGATGATATTCAGTTCCTCGCCGGAAAAGAACAAACCCAGGAGGAATTTTTCCATACCTTCAACACGTTGCATGAAGAAAGCAAACAAATTGTCATTTCAAGTGATCGTCCACCAAAAGAAATTCCTACGCTGGAGGACCGTTTACGTTCACGTTTTGAATGGGGACTTATTACAGACATTACGCCACCTGATCTGGAGACTCGGATTGCAATTTTACGTAAAAAGGCAAAGGCTGAGGGACTCGATATTCCAAACGAAGTGATGCTTTATATTGCGAACCAGATTGATACGAATATTCGTGAATTAGAAGGCGCTTTAATTCGAGTTGTCGCCTACTCCTCCTTAATTAATCAGGATATGAATGCCGACCTTGCTGCTGAGGCTCTAAAGGACATTATTCCATCTTCAAAGCCAAGAACAATTACAATCTATGATATACAAGAACGTGTTGGCGAACACTTTACTGTGAAACTTGAAGACTTTAAAGCAAAAAAACGAACGAAATCCGTAGCATTCCCCAGGCAAATCGCTATGTATCTTTCTAGGGAATTAACCGATTTCTCCTTACCGAAAATTGGTGAAGAATTTGGCGGTCGTGATCATACTACAGTCATTCATGCTCATGAAAAAATCTCCAGATTACTTGCGACTGATCAACAGTTGCAAAACCAAGTGAAGGAAATCTGTGATTTGTTGAAAAATTAGGCTGTGTACAATTGTGTATAATTTTCAGAGTTCGACTGATTTTATTCACAGTCTATCCACATGTGGAAAACTGTCGTAGCAAGGGTTCGGCTATGGTTATCCACAAAATCACAGGCCCTACTAATATTACTACTATTTTTTTATAAATTAATAAATAATATATACCTGTAATTTAGACATGAAAATGAACGGAATGTCTGGATTCTGAAATAGTCCAGAACTGAGGGGGAAATGAATTCATGAAATTCGTTATGAATCGGGATCAGCTTGTAGATAGTGTACAAGATGTGATGAAAGCCGTTACCACAAGAACAACGATTCCAATCTTGACGGGGATAAAAATTGACGCACACGAAGATGGGGTAACATTAACAGGTAGTGACTCAGATATATCAATTGAGCGATACGTTCCAGCCGAGGAGGAGGACTACCAAAATGTTGAGATCCAAAAGGCTGGAAGCATCGTCTTACAAGCACGTTTTTTCTCAGAAATCGTCAAAAAGTTGCCGGGCTCAAAGGTAGAAATTGAAGTGTATGACAGGTTTGCAACACGAATTCGATCTGGCTCATCTGAATTTAATTTAAATGGACTCGATCCACAGGAATATCCAAGATTACCAGAGGTACAAGCAGATAACCGATTCAGTGTACAGGCGGATTTATTAAGAACAGTGATAAGGCAAACTGTTTTTGCGGTGTCCACCTCAGAAACACGCCCAATCTTGACAGGTGTAAACTGGCATATTGAAGATGGGGTGCTAAATTGCGTGGCAACAGATAGTCATCGACTAGCATCGCGAAGTGCTGCAATAGAAGCCTTATCTGATGAGTTAGTCTTTAACAATGTGGTTATCCCTGGTAAAAGCTTAAATGAATTATCTAAAATTCTTGATGATTCAAGTGAACTTGTCGATATCGTTGTAACCGAGAGCCAAGTTTTATTTAAGGCAAAGAACATCTTTTTTTTCTCAAGATTACTTGATGGGAATTATCCGGATACGTCAAAATTAATTCCAACTGATAGTAAAACAGAGATGGTGATTACGACAAAGGAATTTTTACAAGCCATTGATCGTGCCTCCTTGCTAGCAAGAGAAGGACGAAACAATGTCGTTAAACTTGCAACAATCGAAAACGATCAATTAGAAATTTCCTCGAACTCTCCTGAAATCGGGAAAGTATTCGAACATGTTTCGACAGAATCCCTAGATGGAGAAGAAGTAAAAATTTCATTTAGTGCAAAATATATGATGGATGCGCTAAAAGCAATGGATTGCACAGAAGTGAAAATTAAATTCACTGGTGCCATGCGCCCATTTGTTCTTACTCCATTAGACGAACGAACAATTAAACAACTTATTTTACCTGTTCGAACCTACTAACGAAAAGGGAGCTACTAGTGACACACATGTCCTGGTAGCTTTTCTTTAGAAGATAAGAAAGTATAAAAGAGGAGGTAAAGAAAATGAAAGAAATTCAAATCACGACGGAGTACATTACCCTTGGCCAGTTGCTGAAACAAGCAGATGTGATTCAGTCGGGTGGCATGGTAAAATGGTATTTGGCAGAGCATGAGGTATTCGTAAATGAAGAGCTCGAACAGCGACGTGGTAAGAAGCTGTATGAAGGAGATACCATTACAATACCTGCAGCCGGAACGTTTGTTGTAACACGCTGAATGGGGGTTTCCCTTTGTATCTAGAAGAACTGCAAATCAAAAACTATCGAAATTATGATTCCGAAGTATTGGAATTCAAAGATAATGTCAATGTTTTTATCGGGGAAAATGCCCAAGGGAAAACAAATATCATGGAAGCGATCTATGTCCTTGGGTTTGCAAAATCACATCGAACCCCTCGTGATAAAGAATTAATACGTTGGGACTGTGAGTATGGTAAAATAGAAGGTAGGGTCCAAAAAAGAAACGGTCCATTATCTTTACAAATTGTAATTAGCCAAAAGGGTAAGAAAGCAAAATACAATCACATCGAACAAAGACGATTAACAGACTATATCGGCGCATTGAACATCGTCATGTTTGCACCTGAGGATCTTAACTTAGTAAAGGGAAGTCCTCAGGTGCGACGTCGTTTTATTGATATGGAAATTGGCCAGATCAGTCCACTCTATTTACATCACTTAAACCAATATCAAAAAATTCTTCTGCAACGAAACCATTTGTTAAGAGAATTACAGCGGAAACGAACCAATGAGAACCAAATCATGCTTGATATCCTTACAGAACAGTTGATTGAACAAGCAACTAAGATTGTTCAAAAACGGTATCAATTTCTCGATATGTTAAAAGGATGGGCTGTACCGATCCATCAAGGCATTACAAAAGAGAAAGAATTACTAGAAATCCAATACAAATCGACGGTACATGTATCAGATTCACTAGATATGACGAAAATGATAGAAGAGTATAATGAAAAATTTGATAAAATAAAAGAAAAAGAAATGGAACGCGGTACGACGATGGCCGGGCCCCACCGTGATGACCTCGTTCTTTATGTGAATGGAAAGGATGTGCAGACATACGGTTCTCAAGGTCAGCAACGTACAACCGCCCTTTCTTTAAAATTAGCGGAGATCGAATTGATTAAAGCTGAAGTCGGTGAGTATCCCCTTTTGCTGTTAGATGACGTTTTATCGGAGCTTGATGATAGCAGACAATCTCATCTGCTGAACACGATAGAGGGAAAGGTACAAACCTTTGTCACAACGACGAGTGTTGAAGGCATTGAACACAACACGTTAAAGAACGCTAGCCTATTTGATGTTCATCAAGGGACTGCAACGATTGTAAAGTGAGGTGATGCATATGTTTATCCATATAGGAGAAAACATGGTCGTACAAGCTAGTAATGTCGTTGCAATCTTTGATTATGAGATTGCCAATGAATCTGAAGAAACGAAAGACTTTCTAAACTATCATTCCAACAATAATAATCTCGTTACAATCAGTCCCGAGTTAATCAAATCGATCGTCTTAACTACAGAAGAGGTGTACTTGTCCCCATTATCTTCAGTAACATTGAAGCGTCGGGCAAAGATTGACCGTAACTTCGAAAGATTACTAAATCGTTGAGGAAGTCGAAAATATATAATTCTTAGCTGTTCGAATAAAGAAGTAGGTGAAAACTATGAGTATTAATCAACAAACTGATAAGCAAGTCTACGATGATAGTCAGATACAAGTACTCGAAGGTCTAGAAGCTGTACGAAAGCGCCCAGGTATGTATATTGGATCTACAAGTAAAAGAGGTCTTCACCACCTAGTCTGGGAAATCGTTGATAATAGTATTGATGAGGCATTGGCGGGTTACTGTACAGAAATTCGTGTAACGGTCGAGAAAGACAACTCCATTTCGGTACAAGATAACGGTCGTGGAATTCCAGTGGGTATGAACGAAAAGATGGGTCGGCCAACTGTTGAAGTAATCATGACTGTTTTACATGCTGGTGGTAAATTTGGAGGCGGCGGTTACAAAGTTTCCGGAGGATTGCACGGTGTTGGCGCATCTGTTGTTAACGCCCTATCCTCTATGCTTGAAGTAAAAGTTCATAGAGACGGGAAAATTCACTACCAAGGTTTTGAACGCGGGGTACCTGTGGAGGATCTGAAAGTCATTGGCGATACCAATATTACGGGTACGGTGACTCATTTTGTTCCAGATACTGAGATTTTTACGGAAACACAAGAATATGACTTTGAAATATTGTCTAACCGTCTACGGGAACTTGCTTTTTTAAATCGTGGATTAACCATTATTGCGGAAGACAAACGCGGTGATCATAAAGAACAGGTTTATCATTACGAAGGCGGTATCAAGTCCTACGTCGAGCATATTAACCGCTCAAAGGAAACCTTGCATGAGCCGATTTTTGTCGAGGGAATGCGTGACGATATTTCTGTTGAGATTGCTGTCCAGTATAACGATAGCTTTGCGAGTAACTTGTATTCCTTTGCGAACAACATTAGCACACATGAAGGTGGAACACATGAATATGGGTTTAAAACTTCTCTAACAAGGGTCATCAACGACTATGCTCGTAAAAACAACTTGTTTAAAGAAGATGGGAACCTTTCTGGGGACGATGTTCGTGAAGGATTGACAGCGATTATATCGATCAAACATCCGGATCCACAATTTGAAGGACAAACGAAAACAAAGCTCGGAAATGCTGAGGCACGCACGGTCACAGAGTCGGTCTTTGGTGAAAAGTTTTCACAATTCCTTTATGAGAATCCGACGACTGCCAAGCAAATCGTTGAAAAAGGAAGTATGGCGTTGCGGGCACGTCTTGCAGCGAAAAAGGCACGTGAGTTAACAAGACGGAAAAGTGCGTTAGAGGTTTCTGCTTTACCAGGAAAATTAGCAGATTGCTCATCAAAAGACGCAGCGATTTCAGAGATTTACATCGTTGAGGGTGACTCTGCAGGTGGATCAGCAAAACAAGGGCGTGATCGTCACTTCCAAGCGATTCTTCCATTGCGAGGAAAAATCATTAATGTCGAGAAAGCACGTCTTGATAAAATTTTATCAAACAATGAAATCCGTGCAATTATCACAGCACTTGGTACAGGGATCGGCGAAGAATTTGATATCTCAAAGGCCCGCTATCATAAAGTCATTATAATGACCGATGCGGATACAGACGGAGCACACATCCGTACATTGCTGCTCACATTCTTCTACCGCTACATGCGTCCGTTGATTGAAAAAGGCTATGTGTATATTGCCCAGCCACCACTTTACAAGATCCAGCAAGGAAAAAAAGTCACCTATGCTTATAACGATAAAGAAAAGGATCGCATTTTAAGTGAGCTTTCCAAGTCACCAAAACCTGGATTGCAACGTTATAAGGGTCTAGGGGAAATGAACCCGACCCAGCTTTGGGAGACGACAATGGACCCTGAGGGGCGGACAACTTTACAAGTTGAACTTCAGGACGCAATTGAAGCCGATGAAATATTCGAGATTTTGATGGGTGACAAAGTTGAACCACGTAGAGATTTTATCCAGGCAAATGCCCAGTATGTCAAAAACCTCGATGTTTAATCGATTATAAAAAAGCTTTTTTACAACGAAGTTAAGAAGTTAATTGGAGGTAGTCGGGAATGGCCGATATCGAACAATCTCGTAAGAAAGAAATCAATATAAGCGAGGAAATTAGAACCTCATTTATGGATTATGCGATGAGCGTTATCGTAAGCCGTGCTCTGCCAGATGTAAGAGACGGCCTTAAACCCGTTCATCGTCGAATTCTATATGCAATGAATGATCTCGGCATGACGGCGGAGAAAGCTTACAAAAAGTCCGCCCGTATTGTCGGAGAAGTTATTGGTAAATACCATCCACACGGTGATACCGCCGTCTATGATGCGATGGTTCGAATGGCACAGGATTTCAACTACAGACAGATGCTAATCGATGGACATGGTAATTTCGGTTCTGTCGACGGAGATGCAGCGGCTGCGATGCGTTATACAGAAGCCCGTATGTCCAAGATCGCAATGGAAATGATCCGTGACATCCACAAAGATACTATAGACTATCGCGAAAACTACGATGGAAGTGAGCACGAACCCGTCGTCTTGCCTGGGCGCTTTCCGAATCTGCTCGTAAATGGTGCAGCAGGGATTGCAGTGGGAATGGCGACCAATATTCCGCCTCATCATTTAGGGGAAGTCATTGATGGTGTTCTCGCATTAAGTCATAATCCTGATATAGATATAACAGAATTAATGGATTATATTCCTGGTCCGGATTTTCCAACTGGTGGTGAAATCTTAGGGCGAGAAGGAATCCGCCGTGCCTATACAACTGGACGCGGCTCGATTATGACCCGCGCGAAGGCTGAAATTGAAGAACGTGATAATGGGAAAAAGGCGATAATCGTCCATGAAATTCCATACCAGGTTAATAAGGCGAAACTTATCGAAAAAATTGCTGAACTTGTTCGTGATAAACGAATTGAAGGCATCTCAGATCTTCGTGATGAGTCGGATCGTAACGGAATGCGGATTGTTATTGAAGTCCGCCGTGATGCGAATGCAAATGTTCTTTTAAATAATTTATACAAGCAGACGGCACTTCAAACGAGCTTCGGTATCAACCTTCTTGCTCTTGTGGATGGACAACCTAAAGTCCTTAACTTGAAGGAATGTCTTTATTATTATTTGAAACACCAACAGGAAGTTATTCGTCGCCGTACAATTTTTGACCTCAAAAAGGCAGAAGCACGTGCACATATTCTTGAAGGATTGCGGATTGCGCTGGACCATATCGATGAAATTATTGCCTTAATCCGAGGCTCACGGACAACCGATATTGCTCGTGATGGACTAATGGAGAATTTCTCGCTATCCCATGAACAAGCACAGGCAATCCTCGATATGAGGTTACAACGTCTTACTGGTCTTGAACGAGATAAAATTGAAGGGGAATATCAGGATCTTTTAAAATTGATTGGCGAATTAAAGGAAATCCTAGCTGATGATGAGAAGGTTCTAGGAATCATCCGCACAGAGTTAACGGAGATCAAAGAGAAGTACGACAATGTTCGTCGTACTGAAATTACGATTGGTGAAAATATGATTGAGGATGAAGACCTCATTCCTCGTCAACAAATCGCAATAACAGTAACGCATAATGGATATATCAAGCGTTTACCACTTTCAACGTACCGTGCACAAAAACGGGGCGGAAGAGGTATTCAAGGAATGGGGACGAACGATGACGATTTCGTTGAACATCTCCTTACAACCAATACGCATAATACGATTTTATTTTTCTCAAATCGTGGAAAGGTCTATCGCCTGAAAGGATATGAAATTCCTGAGCTTGGAAGAACAGCTAAGGGTATTCCGATCATCAACCTTTTACAAATTGAAAAAGGAGAGTCTATCTCTGCGATAATTCCAGTTGAAGAATTTGTCGACGATTGGTATCTCTGCTTTGGAACGAAAGAAGGAATTTGTAAACGTTCAACGTTATCTGCCTTTGCAAATATCAGGCGTGGTGGGCTTTTCGCCATTAACTTACGTGAAGAAGACGAATTAATTAGTGTACGTCTAACGGATGGCAATAAGGATATCATTTTTGGTACAAACAACGGTATGGCTGTTCGATTCGCCGAAACGGACGTTCGATCAATGGGTCGTACGGCAACAGGTGTTAAAGGTATCTCACTCCGAGAAGGCGATTATGTTATTGGTATGGAAATTCTTTCAGAAGAAGAGCGAGATATCCTAATCGTAACGGAGCAAGGATTCGGAAAACGAACACCAATGGACGAATATCGTGTCCAGTCCCGTGGAGGAATTGGACTGCGAACATGCCATATAACAGAACGAAATGGGAACGTGATTGCGCTTAAAACGGTTACTTCAGAACAAGATATCATGATTATTACAACTACAGGGGTTGTAATCCGAATGGCGGCACAAGATATTTCTCAATATGGTAGAAATACACAAGGGGTTCGCCTTATCAAATTAAACGAAGAAGTTGATGTTGCTACGATTGCTATTGTTGATGGTGTTGACGAGGAAGACAATGAGGCACTTGAAAACGATGAAGTTGATTCAACAAAAGCCCTTCAAGAGGATTCGGAAACAACCGATATCAATAGTGAAGAGAATCATTCAGAAGAGAACGACTCAGTTGAGGAAGAAAAAGACAATACAGAAAACGACCCAACCGAAGATTAACGAACCTTGGGATGGCCCAAAAGAGACCTGGTCGACGAATTAAAGTCGACTTTTCTTTTGGGTCATCCTTTTCTTACGAGTAAAGAAAGTATAAAAGTTTGCGGCATGGATGTAATGTCCAGCTTCAGCGCCCAACCACTTGGATCATTTCAGTNGGGTCATCCTTTTCTTACGAGTAAAGAAAGTATAAAAGTTTGCGGCATGGATGTAATGTCCAGCTTCAGCGCCCAACCACTTGGATCATTTCAGTCCTCCTGCGGCGGCAACACACTGATTTACATCATGTGTATTCCCACGCAGGACCAAACAGAGTTTGGTTCGAGCCTCCTCGTCGGTCTTCCAGTGACCTTCGTGGCTAAGCAGGGCGCTTGCGCTTTTCTTACATAAGTAGCAAAGAATTAAATAGATATAGTAAGCGGGGTATTTACATGAGGATTATAGTCGAAAATTTGAAGGCTGGCATAACCCTTGATAATGACGTCTATTCATTAACGAGTCGACCAATCATCAAACAAGGAACAAAGCTTACGGGGGAACACATTCAACTATTGAATGCGTTTTTAATTAAAGATGTAACGATCAAGCCTAGCTCTTTAAAGGAGACAACTACAAATTCAATTGAAGATCTACCAATAATGAAACAGCAAAACGAATTTGATTGTTTATATTCAAATGCTGTTAACACGTATACAAAACTTTTTGCAAACTGGCAAGCAGGGGCAGCTGTGGACATTTACAAATTGCGAAATGTGATCGTTCCGCTAGTTGATTGTGCATTAGAAAATCCCCGAAGGCTATTCTCCTTGCATTATTATTCAAATGTTCAGGATTATATCTATCATCATGCGGTATCAGTAAGTATCATTTCCTCATTGTTAGCGCAACGACTTTCCTTCTCAAGAGGGGATATTACTCAGACTGGATTAGCGGGAGCACTTATTGATTGTGGGATGTCCAAAATTCAACCACGTATCTTAATGAAAAAATCATCTTTAACTACCTCTGAACTTGATGAAGTGAAACAGCACCCTGTTCTTGGTTATCAAATGTTGAAACACACGACCGGTATTAAGGAAGGTGTTCATTTAAGTGTCCTTCAGCATCATGAGCGAGAAGATGGAAGCGGCTATCCACTTTCGACTAAAGGAAAACAAATACATACATTCAGTAGAATTGTCGCAGTTGCAGATGTGTTTCACGCAATGACCTCTGAGCGCTTATACCAGAATAAACAATCCCCATTTAAAGTATTGGAACAAATGCTTTTGGATCAATTCGGTAAGTTTGACCCAAAGGTTTTAAATTTACTTGTTACGGAACTTGCTAATTTTTCAGTTGGTACAAAGGTTTACCTGGATAATGGAAAGTCAGGCGAAATCGTTTTTATTGAACCGCAATCTCCAACTCGACCAATGGTAAAGCTTGACGAAAGTGGAGAAATCCTTGTTTTAAAACAACGGAGGGATCTATACATCGAATCCATACGATAATAATAAGAAATAATGTGGAGTTAGTTCTAACCGATACATGCAAAAGGAGCATGTGATTGTTTGGACTAGCTCTTTTACTTTGTAAGCTTTTTACAGTGTTGATCTTAGATAATTCAATAATTCTACATGTTTTTTAAAATAGGGGTTGTCTAGACTATTTGGACATGGTATAGTTATCAACGTTGCTCTTTTAAACAACTTCTATAACTAATGAAACGAACAACTAATTATTTAAAAATAGTTATTGACGATTGTTCTAAAAGATGTTACATTAGTTAGGTCGCTTCAAAACGACTTAAACAACATAAGCTCTTTGAAAACTGAACAAAAGCCAAGCGTGAAACGGGTTTTTAAAAACCCTGATTAATTTTTTGAAATGAATGAGCAAGTCAAACACTTTATTGGAGAGTTTGATCCTGGCTCAGGACGAACGCTGGCGGCGTGCCTAATACATGCAAGTCGAGCGAACCAACGAGGAGCTTGCTCCTCAGCGGTTAGCGGCGGACGGGTGAGTAACACGTGGGCAACCTGCCTGTAAGA
>NZ_JANHJQ010000037.1 GCF_024609785.1 Pseudalkalibacillus decolorationis | reverse complement strand
AAAATACGAGCGCAACTCAGAAAATACGAGCGCAACTCAGAAAATACGAGCGCAACTCAGAAAATACGAGCGCAACTCAGAAAATACGAGCGCAACTCAGAAAATACGAGCGCAACTCAGAAAATACGAGCGCAACTCAGAAAATACGAGCGCAACTCAGAAAATACCGCAAGCTTAAAATAAAAAGGAGGAATCCAGGATGCAGCAAACCGAAACGAAAGATTTACTTGTGAATATTGAAGGTTCTGTTATGAATCTAACATTAAACCGACCCAATTCATTAAATGCTTTCAGTTCAGATATGATTGCAGATCTTAAGGCAGCAATCGAAACCGCAAAGCATGATAAGAATATCCGGGTGGTTACGATCTCTGGTTCTGGGCGTTCATTCAGTGCTGGAGGTGATGTGAAGACAATGGGGAAGAATGAGCCATTGGATGTCTATGAGCATATCGGAAAACTCAATGAACTTATTTTATCGATGCGTGACCTTGAAAAACCAATTATTGCTGCCGTACATGGCTTTGCAGCTGGGGCTGGATTTAACCTTGCTTTAGCTTGTGACATCATTTTAGCAGCAGAAGAAAGTAAGTTTGTATTAAGCTTTTCAAAGGTCGGATTGATCTCCGATGGAGGCGGCTTATATTTCCTTCCAAGATTAGTAGGTACGCATCGTGCTAAAGAGTTATTGTTTAATGCAGAGCCGATTGATGTCAAGGAGGCTCACTCACTTGGGATTGTCAATCAAGTTTATCCCGTGGAAAGGTTTGAAGAAAACGTAACTGCTTATGCTGTAAAGTTAGCATCAGGCCCATCCAAAGCTTTTGGTTTTATAAAAAAAATCACCGATCAATCTCTTGTCTCTAGTTTAGAGGAAATTCTTGAACTAGAAAGAATTACACAAGCGACCGTAGTTACTACCGACGATCACCGAGAAGGTGTTGAAGCGTTCAAGGAGAAACGCCAACCTAATTTTCAAGGAAAATAGGAACCATGGTTCATGCATCAGGAGGAAATATAGTTAGAATTAACGGAATATTATGAAACTATATGATAGCGTTTACAAGAGGAAAGGAGGAAATGGATGAGTCTACATCCTCAAGGATTCAATTGTTAAAAATACTCGTAAAAAGGAGAGCTAATATGCAAAAGCGCCATTTTGAGCACTGGCCAAAGGTAACCAAATCGATCACATTTCCTGAAACTTCCTTGTTCGACAATCTTAAAGTTTCTGCCAGTCGTTACCCGGAACATGAAGCGATCCATTATTATGGGAACTCCATTCCATATCATCAACTTGAGGAAGAGGTTGAAGTAATTGCTGGTTACTTGCAGCAAGTTTTAGGAGTATCTAAAGGAGAAAAAGTATTGTTGTTCATGCAAAACTCTCCCCAGTTTGTCACCGCTTATTATGCGATTTTAAGAGCTGACGCAGTCGTGGTTCCTATAAACCCGATGTTGACGGCAAATGAGTTGGAATTTTATGTGAAGGATTGTGAAATGAAAAACGGCATAATAGGACAAGAGCTTTACGATAAGGTTCAGCCTTTATTAGAAACATCTCTTAAGAACCTTGTCATTGCTGCTTATTCTGATTATGTAGGTGACTTCGACGGTGATTTACCGAAGGAAGTAGCTGCCCCGCGCCATTCATTCGACAGTCCTAATCACTATCTTTGGGGGAAGACAATAGAAGCAGGTTATAAGCCAGAAGAACTTACAAGCGCTGTAGATGATCTTGTTGTTCTTCCCTATACTTCAGGGACAACTGGGCTTCCGAAAGGATGTATGCATACGAACCGGACAGTCCAGGCAAATACGATCGGAGCATACCATTGGTCTCGATCCACAACCAATTCGAAAAGTCTTATGACGTTACCGTTGTTTCATGTAACAGGTATGGTACACAGCATGCATATGCCGATTTTCAGCGGTAGTACCATGGTGATCATGACAAGATGGAACCGTGAAACTGCTTTGCAATTAATCAAAGAACAACAATGCACCCACTGGGTAACGATAAGTACGATGCTTATTGATTTCCTTGCTAACCCAACTGTAAGAGAAGATGACCTCACTTCATTAATTGCCATTTCAGGAGGAGGGGCCGCGTTTCCGCAAGCTATTGGAGAAAAGCTCTTTAAATTAACCGGATTACGATTTGTTGAAGGTTATGGTCTTTCAGAAACGATTGCTCAAACCCACTTTAATCCTCCAGATCGACCAAAGTTACAATGTTTAGGGATTCCTTCGTTTGATGTGGATGCCCGAATTATTGATCCGGTAACACACAAAGAAGTTGGAAAAGAAGAAATTGGAGAAATTGTCGTAAATGGACCTCAAGTGATGGTTGGTTATTATAACAGGGATGACGAAAACAAAAGTTCCTTTATCGAACTTGATGGGAGGTCCTTTTTTAGAACAGGTGATATAGCTCGATTTGATGAAGAAGGCTATTTCTTCATTGTCGATCGTGTCAAACGAATGATCAATGCTTCAGGATTTAAGGTTTGGCCAACGGAAGTCGAATCCTATTTATATAACCATCCAGCCATCCAGCAAGCATGTGTTGTGGGAATCCCTGATCTTCGTAAGGGGGAAAGCGTGAAAGCATTTGTCATTTTAAACGATGAATTTAAAGGTAAAGTAACAGAGAACGAAATTATCGAATGGTCTAAACAAAACATGGCTGCCTATAAATACCCACGTGTTGTCGAATTCAAAAGTGAATTTCCAACTACGAGCAGTGGTAAAATCTTGTGGCGGAAGCTCCAAGAAGAGGAAAGGGAGAAAGTAGCAGGGCTATTCAATTAAATGTTAAGAAATTGAATGAACCATTGTGCAGAAAATTGTTTGACAAATCATTAACTAACCGGTTAGTTAGTCAATTGAAGAATTAAAGTAAATCTAATTTAACTCCTATGTGCTTATGAATGAAAACGTTGAAGGGGGAGTATGAATGGAACTTTTAGTACAACAACTTTTTAATGGATTAACTGTTGGGAGTGTTTACAGCCTTGTAGCCTTAGGCTTAACACTCGTGTATGGGATTTTGCATATTCCTAACTTTGCCCACGGGGCATTGTATATGCTCGGTGGCTATGTAACCTTAACGATGATGTTATTATGGGGACTTAATTATTGGCTGGCCATCGTTATTTCGATTCTTGTCATAGGCCTTCTTGGAGTATTAATGGAGAGGTTGGTTTTCCATCCTTTAAGGAAGGCACCCCCTATTCATGACAAAATCGCCGCGATTGGAATATTACTGTTTCTTGAAGCTTTGGCTCAACTAATTTGGGGGGCTGATTATCGTACAATGAGTACTCCCTATGGACAGGTTATAAATATATTCGGCATCACGTTTACCATGCAGAGAATCCTTATTAATGTAGGAGCCATTTTCGTCATGGTTATGTTGTACCTTTTTTTGAAAAAGACGTTCGTAGGTTCAGCAATTATCGCTATGTCTCAAAATCGAGAAGGGGCTCACTTAGTAGGAATCAATACGAATAAAGTCGCTATGCTAACATTTATGATCTCCGGTGGTTTGGCTGCAATCGCTGCTTCCCTTTCAGCACCTATTAATCTCGTTTTCCCAGGAATGGGACATCTTGTCGTGCTTAAAGCCTTTGTCATCATTATTCTTGGCGGAATGGGAAGTATCCCTGGAGCAATCGTTGGTGGTTATATTCTCGGTTTTACTGAGAGTCTTGGTGCAACTTATATATCAAACGATTATAAGGATCTCATTGCCTTTCTGCTACTCGTCATCATCTTATCGATAAAGCCTCAAGGGTTGTTTGCTAAGGGGGGGCACTAATGCAGGCGTTTTTGAATCAAAAAACTATTACTGCAGCCTTCATTTTGTTGGCAGTGGCCTTTCCAATACTAACGCAAAACAACTACTTTATTTATATCGTAACTTTATCGTTTATATGGATGATTGGTGTTTACGGGTTGAATTTGTTAGCGGGATATACAGGATATCTATCTCTTGCTCATGCAGGCTTTTTTGCGGTCGGTGCCTATTCTTTAGGAATACTGACTGTCAAAGCTGGAATCAATTATTGGGCTGCTCTCGTTTTGGCCTGTTTGATTACAAGTTTCATAGGTTTATTGATAGGTTTAATTGCGTTAAGAACGAAAGAACACTTCTTTGCGATTTATACACTATGTGTGGGGTACATTCTCTATCTAGTTATCTACAATTGGGAAAGCATAACTGGAGGTGTACGTGGTTTGATTGGGATACCTGCCCCTTCCAATATCGGTCCAATTTCCTTCCAGAATCCTCTTTCACAATATTATCTCGTTTTGTTTTTCCTTCTATTTACCATTCTTATGATGTATCGGATTGTTCACTCACTTTCTGGCAGAACATTCATTGCGATTCGAAACAGTGAAGAACTAGCTCAAACGATCGGTATTTCAACAATGAAAAATAAGTTGGTCGTCTTGGTCCTTTCCACGTTTTTCGCAGGTTTAGCAGGTGCCTTATATGCCTCTTTCATAAGGTTTATCGGCCCAGACATTGGTTACATCACCATTACCTTCGATTTATTGATGTATCTGTTAGTCGGAGGAATCGGAACACTTGCAGGTCCTATTGTAGGAACACTACTGCTTGTCTGGGTTTCACAATATCTACAGTTTTTGCAGGATTATCGGATGCTCATTTTTGGCCCATTATTAACACTGATCATCATTTTTTATCCTAGAGGAATTGTAGGAGCCATTTATAGCTGGAAGATGAAATTGGGGAAAAAAGCAAAGCGCACTTCAGATCGCGGGAAATCATCAGGGCATGATAAGGGAACTGGTTCGATGGCTGAAAAAAAGGTTGAGGAGGGATAAGGTTGTTCTTAGAGACCAAACATTTGACTAAACAATTTGGGGGATTAGTTGCCGTAAACAATGTTGACTTTTCCATTGAGAAGGGAAAGATCAACGCAATAATCGGCCCGAATGGGGCAGGTAAATCAACTTTTTTTAACATAATCAGTGGTCTTCATCCCTCTAGTTCAGGGCAAGTCATTTTTAAAGGTAAGGATATCACTAAGCTTCCTTCTAATAAAATTGCAAAACTTGGAGTGGCACGAACTTTCCAGACTACGCATTTATTTGAGCAATCTACTGTTTTGGATAACGTTATTGTTGGACACAGATTACGTACGAAATCAAATTTATTAGATGCAGTGCTAAGGACGAAACGATTTTGGACCGAAGAGCAAAAATGTAGAGAAAAAGCAATTGAAGTATTAGATTTTGTCGGTTTAACTCATGCTGCTCATAAAATGGCGGACAGTATTACTCAAGAGGAAAAGAAACGTGTTGCTTTTGCACTTGCATTAGCAACGGATCCAGAGGTCGTTTTTCTGGATGAACCTGCCGCCGGAATCAATCCCGATGAAACGGAAGGCTTAGCGCTATTAATGGAAAAGATGGTTCAGAAAGGCATTACAGTTTGCTTAATCGAGCACAAAATGCAAATGATCATGAAAATCTCCGATAAAATCATGGTCCTCAACCACGGAGAAAAAATTGCAGAAGGAACACCAGAAGAAATCATGGGCAACCAAACGGTTATTGAGGCCTATTTAGGAGGGAGTGTCAGTGCTTAAAGTTACAGGTTTGACCGTTAAATATGGCAGCTTTTCAGCAATTGAAGATGTGGATATTGAAATTGGAAAAGGTGAAATTGTCGTATTACTAGGTTCAAATGGAGCTGGAAAAAGTACTACCTTCAGAGCAATCAGTGGGCTCAGTAAACCTAGTAAGGGGAAAATTAATTTTGAGGGGAGTCTGATAGGTGGTAAATCCCCTGATCGGATTGTGCAATCTGGAATTGTCCAATGTGCAGAAGGTCGGAAACTATTTCCTCAAATGACCGTTTATGAAAATTTAATAATGGGGGCCTATGTTCATAGAAGAAAGAAAACTCAAATCAAACAAGCAGTAGAAGATGTCTATGAACTTTTTCCGATTTTACAAGAAAAGAAACATGATACTGCGGGCTCTTTAAGTGGTGGACAACAGCAAATGTTAGCAATTGGAAGGTCTTTAATGTCGCACCCAAAACTTATTCTGTTAGATGAGCCTTCCATCGGTTTGGCCCCGTTAATTGTTGAGCAAATGTTTGATGTCATTCAAAAGATCAATAAAGATGGCACTACGATTCTTTTGGCCGAGCAAAATGCGAATGCAGCATTGAAAATTGCCGATAGAGGTTATGTTTTTGAAAGCGGATCGATTGTAGTACAGGGGACATCTGAAGAATTGTATGCAAATGATGCTGTTAGGAAGGCCTATATCGGGGCTTAGAAGATAGATTAGAAAACGATTAATGAGGAGGAGTTTCAAAATGAGAAGGTTTCGTTTATCGACTTTAATGATCGTATTATCTTTTATTTTTGTTCTCGCTGGCTGTGTAGAAAATCCTTCAACAAATCAAGGCTCAGAGGAAGGAGAAACAAAGGCCGAGGTTGAGAAAGGAGAAAAGGTTGTAAACATCGGCTATAGTGGCCCATTAAGCGGACCAGCTGCATTCTACGGAGAACGAACTTTAAATGGAATAAAATTAGCAGTAGAAGAAATTAATAACAATGGTGGTTTCGATGTCAACGATCAAACGTACAAAATTAATCTCGTCTCCTTGGATGATAAATATTTACCTAATGAAACGGCTGCCAATGCAAAAAGGCTGCTTCAGGAACATAACACCCCTATCATTTTCACTCCACATAGCGGTGGGGTTCAAGCGATGCAGGTGTTTAATGAAAAGGAAAACTTCTTAATCGGTGCCTATACGAGTGAACCTAGTATAACGGAAACCGGAAACTCCCTTACTGTTCGAATCCCTCCTCGATATGATGGGTATATGGAACCTTTCACTAAATATCAGATGGAACGTTTTGGAAAGAAGCTTGCTGCTCTTCCAACTTCAACACAGTATGGTAAAGATTGGACGGAAATGTTGTTACCGCATTGGAAAGAAAATGGTGGTGAAGTGGTCCACGAATCTTCAATTGATTTTGCGAAGGATACTGATTTCTTCACAATGATCACAAATGCATTAAAAGAAAAACCAGATGTATTATTCATTGGTGGTCCATCTGAACCCACAGCAAAAGTAGCGAAACAAGCAAGAGAGTTAGGGTTTGAAGGTGGATTTATCATCATGGATCAGGCGAAGCTGGATGAGATGAAGAAAGTAACCGGTTCTTATGATGTATTAGAGGGTGCCATTGGAGTCATGCCATTAGTAAACGCGGATTACCCTGGTACTCCACAATTCGTTGAAAACTACCGTGAAAAATATGGAGAAGATCCTGGTTCCGAAGCAGGGCTCAACTATATTGCGACGTATATTTTTGTTGAAGCGATGAAAGCAGCCGGAACAGTCGATGATCCAAAAGCGATTCGCTCTCACATTCAAGACGGACTAGATAATTTGCCTAAAGAGAAACAAGTATATGTCATTCCAGAGATTGGGGAAGATGGAGGTTTTAAAGCAGATTTAAGTGTTGCAGCTGTGGAAGATGGCAAGATTGTTCCAATAAAGGTTAAGGAATAAGATCCGAGATACTGAGAGCGTATTCTGAACAGACAGGTTTTTGTGTAGATAATTCTTTGCAGATTGAATTCTTGCCCTTTTCGATGGGGCACGATCAGCTTATTTATTTAAGTTGAAGTTATTTTTCTTACATTTTAGATGAAAAATCACGTGAAAAATCAGGTAAAACAAAAGGAGCGGACCCGACATCTATTTTTTATCGATGTTTTGGGTCCGTTCCCTATTAATTTACCGCTCTATAAAGGTAACAAAGAGTTAAATATTATCACAATGAGTATTAAATTCATGTTATCTATACTGTTAACAAGTAAAAAACATTTTGAGTTTTATAATCTTATATAATAACCTTGCATCTCTTCCCTCTTGAGTATGTGGATTCATTTCACGACTGAGCTGATATAAAAATTCCTCGTCACATTCACAACAAGGGCCATACATCTCATAACATTCGTCATGATCCTTACAAGCTGCATCAATTGCGTTAATTGGGACCCCTGGCCCGCTACAGCCTGGTCCTCACCAATTATAACCTGGCAAAATACAAAACTTCCATCGAGACCTCCTACAATCAGGCATTTTTAAAACCTCCCTTGAATCGTTATTCCTATTTTTAATATATGCATTCTGGAAGGAATAGATATGTTTAAATACCTAAGGGTAGAGCCCTAAAAGAGCCTTTCGATGCTTTGAACTTAGAGGATTAGGAAGTGTAGCTACTAAATTTAGACACTTTCATTTATAAGTATTAATTATAAATATATTAAATATATATATTTCATTTTATAAAAATAATCTCTTATCATTTAATATCAGTAGAAATGGTTAAACAACTAGACTATCATGCTACCTAAAATTTATTAAGGAGGAAATTATAATGATTATTGGTATACCTAGAGAAATTAAAAATAACGAAAGCCGAGTTGCTCTTACTCCAGCTGGGGTAATCTCATTTACACAAACTGGACATAGAGTATTAGTTGGGAAAGATGCTGGGGTTGGAAGTGGTTTCAATAATGAAGATTATAAAAATGCTGGTGCAGTAATCATTGAAAATGCTGCAGAAGTATGGGCTCAAGCCGAAATGGTAATGAAAGTAAAGGAGCCTCTTGAAAGCGAGTACAGCAACTTCCGTAAAGACTTAATCTTATTTACATACTTACACTTAGCCGCTGAGCCTTCTTTAGCTCAAGCCCTTAAAGATAAAGGGGTTATTGCCATTGCATATGAAACAGTAGCCGTTGGACGCACACTTCCGCTTCTTACTCCAATGAGTGAAGTTGCTGGTCGCATGGCTACACAAATCGGTGCTCAGTTCTTACAAAAAACAAACGGCGGTCAAGGGATTCTTCTTGCGGGGGTTCCTGGCGTGAATCGTGGGAAAATAACCATTATCGGCGGTGGTATCGTAGGAACAAATGCTGCGAAAATGGCCATCGGCTTAGGCGCTGACGTAACCATCATCGATTTAAGCCCTGACCGTTTACGTCAGTTAGATGATATTTTCGGAAACCAAATCAAAACGTTAATGTCCAACCCATTCAACATTGCAGAAGCAGTGAAGGAAGCAGACCTTTTGATCGGAGCGGTACTAATTCCTGGTTCAAAAGCTCCTAAGCTTGTAACAGAAGAAATGGTGAAAACTATGAAACCAGGCTCTGTTATCGTAGACGTTGCAATCGACCAAGGCGGTGTCGTTGAAACATGCGACCATGTAACAACTCACGATAACCCAACATTCGAAAAGCACGGTGTTGTTCACTACTCCGTCGCAAACATGCCTGGTGCAGTTCCAAGAACATCTACCATCGCTTTAACAAATGTAACAGTTCCTTACGCATTGCAAATTGCGAACAATGGATTATATAAATCTATCTCTGAAAATGAAGGATTAAAGCTGGGAGTAAATGTAGCAAAGGGGGAAATAACATACAAAGCTGTTGCAAAAGACCTTGGTTATGAGTACAAATTAATTGAAAAAACACTTGAAAAAGAATTAGTTGTTTTATAGTTTATGATGATTGTCAATAATCTTTATTACATCATTTATTAAAGAGTTTAAATAGAAATGATCTTCCCACACAATAGTAATAGAACTATATAAGTATTGATTTTTCAACTGTATGGATTTTATCTTATCTGTGTTGACCATTTGAACAATATCTTCAGGCATAATACTTATACCAACGTTGCTCTTGACTAAATTTATGATACTAAGCAATTCTGAAACTATACAAATCGTATGTGGGGTGAATCCTGCCAAACGACAAGCTTTTTCTAACAAAGAATAGAGTGAATGAGATCGTTCTTCATGATGATTTATGAATTTTTCATGCTTTAAGTTTTCTAACTCTACTTCCTTCTGCTTTGCTAGCTCATGGGCAGAAGAAACAATTAATTTTACAGGATGTTTTTGAAGCTCTTTAAATTTTAAACCGGATTGCAATAGGAGACTCTGGTCTTCTGGCGTTCGGATAAGTGCTATATGGCTTTTCTTTTTAAATACCAAATTTATCGCTTCAGAAGAGCTAGTTTCTTGAATTAAAAAATTTAATTCAGGAAACTTTTTGTTTGTGCTCTCTAAGACTTTAGGCAAGATAGTACTTGCAGCAGAGGGAACAGTTGCAATTTTTAAAGTAGTTATAGGGAGATTTATATTTTTTCGAATATCCTCTATTGTATACTCGATTTTTTGAAAAGAGCTTGATAATTTATTGTACAGGTATTCACCTTCTTCAGTTAATTTAACTTCCTTAGTAGTACGATGAAATAATTTAAATCCTAGTTCATTCTCTAAAGCATTAATTTGTTGGCTTAATCCAGGTTGAGAAATATTCAAATTTTTTGAAGCCTTTGTGAAATTTAAAGTCTGTGCTACTTCAATGAAATATCGAAAATGAAGTAAATTCATGATATTAACTCCTAATTTTATCTAAGTATTGGCTCTATATTAAGCACATGGGTAGTGCAAAAATATACTTGTAAAATGCATAACCGTTAATTTCGATTTATGACATTTTGCCAAATACAGTGTATCATAAAAAAGAATTAATATTCGGATTAGTGTTGACTTTCCACTTGGCTACTTAGCAGGTGATTGCCTTAGTTATACTTAACACGTTAAGAAAGCTGTCTTGATTTAATTAACTCAAAGTAAACACCCGTTATCGTTTGTATAATAAGAAACACTGAAAATGAGTATGGAAGTACGTAACCATTCTGAAATTGAATAATATCAAGCCATGTGAGAAGCCAATTTACTATTAACCCAACAATACTCCACCCAACTACGTACCAAATAAATGTTTTTTTATTAATACCCAGTGTGTCATAAAAATAGATAAAGAAATAACTAAATGGGGTGAATAAAAGATAATAGAGGAGATCAAATAACTCATATCTCTGTAAATCATTTACCTTATAAACATCCATAAGTCCTCCACCTATTGTAAAATCAAACAACATTCCACTCGATAACCCCCATAATAAACTTAAAAGTGTGATGTTACGCGGAAATCTCTTTGGGAGAAGACCTAAAACAATAAAAGCTAGTATCAGCATGATTAAAATACTAATTTCATTTTTATCGAAATTTTCCCATAGCATTATAATTCATTCACCTCACGATAGGAAAGTTTTTGAAAGAATTGATGTGAATAAAAAGCTACAAGATGAAGGATTAAAAAATAGATAGCATCAAAACCTAAATTCCAATTTTGGTAAGTTAGAATATCAAATTGGATCGATAACACCCTAAGTAAAAGCAGGATAGCGATGGATGCTACTGTAATCCAAAAAGATCGGCTCTTCATTTTGTATTTATGAATCAGGTTTAGTTGTACCACTAAAATCATCGGTGTAATTACACTTCGAGTGAGTATAAAAGCTGTGTAATTCATTGCTTCTTTTGTTACTTTAATAAGCTTCAATTCCTCAATTACAATCCAGGATACATTAATTGTTATAACAAGAATCAATAAGTAGATAAATGTACTATCTACTATGGATAACTTTTTTTTCATAACAATGAAAAGTGAAGTAATAAGAAACGCAATAAAGAAAAAAATGGAAAACCCCATAGTCAACCCCCTCTGATATGTAATTATTATTGGTTTTTTGATATAAAGATATACGGTGTATAGGAACTACGCATGGAATCAAAAATTCATGCCCGGTTTGGTACCATTTTGTTTTTTGGATTTCAAAAAAACAATTTTTAAATTAATTTTCAAACCGCTCGTTGATTTCTTTCGTTAACTTGGGTGAAACAAAAAATACGGGAGGTTTTATTGCATGAAAAAATCGAATTTGTTGTTTATGTCGTTGTTTTTGGTGATCGTTTTCACACTTTCCGCATGTTCGTCTGGAAGTGAATCGGATACGAAAGATGCGGGGGAAACCACGGGAGAAAAGAATGAGCAAAACGCCCAGAGCGACGGCGATAAGGCTCAAGAAACTGGGACAAGCCTACAGCTACTGGAAAATGGTGATGTCGGTAAGTACCTAGCAGATGCGGAAGGGATGACGCTTTATTACTTCAAAAAGGATGAAGAGGGCGTGAGCAATTGTAAAGGAGAGTGCCTCGAGAAGTGGCCAGCGTTTTATGACGAAAACTTGACCACTCCCGAAGGTTTCGACAAAAGCGATTTTGGAACGATTACTAGAGAGGACACTGGCGAAAAGCAAACAACCTACAAAGGATATCCACTTTATTACTTCTTTAAAGATGAGGCCAAGGGTGATGTCAAAGGCCAAGGTGCCAAAGAAGTCTGGTATATCGTCAACAGTGAAACAACTTTCAAATAATAACCTGCGGATTGGAGGGATTGTCAGTTCGGACAGTCCCTCTTAATTATATTATTTAATTATAAAACCGATCGACGATTACTTACGTTATTTCAAATTAAATAAAAATTCGGGAGGGTATCTCATTGAAAAAGCAAAAACTGTTTTTGGTTTCTTTCATGATTCTGGTATTTGTTTTCGTCTCTGCTTGTTCAGGAGCCAACGGGGAAATTAACAAAACATCCGGAGACAATGCGGAGGAAAAAACAGACCAAAGTGGTGATAGGGCGGGTGCGACAGAGGCTTCCAGCAAAGATACAGTTTTATCGGGTAAGAATGCAATGGTGTACGTGAATAACCGTGATGCAAATAGCATCCAGGTGATTGATCCAAACACTAATGAAGTTATAAGTACGATAGAAGTGGGGGAAAAACCTACATATAACGAAGTAGGACCAGGGGGGAAGTATGTTTATGTCGTCAATAGCAAATCTGAGGACGTTTCCATTATTGATACAAAAACGCATAAAGTGATTAAAACGATTCCGGTAGGTAAAACACCAAAAGGGGTAAATTTTACGCCAGACGGGAAGTGGGTATTTATTGTTAACGAAGGTGGACATACGGTTACCGTTATTGATGTCAAATCAATGAAAAAGGAAGCTGAAATTGAAGTCGGAGAATTCCCCCATAATGGCGTTGCCAGTCCTGATAGCAGTCAATTTTTTGTGACGAACACCGGATCGAACACTGTGTCAGTGATAGATACTTCGACACTGAAAGTAACCAAGACGATTGAAGGTGTGGAAAGAGCTCCACATAATATCAACATCACGCCGGACGGTAAAACATTGCTAGTTTCTTTAACCCAAAAGAACGCGGTTGGTGTTATTGACTTAGATAAGGGCAAGATGGTAGCGACAATTCCTGTAGGAACGGGACATCATGTTGTGGTAGTCACTCCGAACGGGGAATACGCTTACGTGGCAAATATCGGCTCTGATTTTGTTTCGGTTATAGATATTTCGGAAAGGGAAGAAATCAAACATATCAAGGTGGGGAAAGGTCCTCATGGTATTACAGTAACGCCAAACGGGGAAAAAGTCTATACAGCTGTCAGTGGAGAAAACAAAGTTGCTGTCATTGATACATCTACAAATGAAGTGATCAAAAATATTGAGACGGAAAATTTCCCATTCTTTATGAGTACGATAGAAGGCTATGAAATGAAAGGCTCAGACAAGAAACAAACGGCTACCAAGGATTCTCATAATTATCACAAAACGAAGGATGAGAACAAAAATGAGTCAGAGACCAATCAGAAAACGGTTATTACTGAATCGTCGCTTTTGGAAAAGGGACAAAAATATACCTATACTTTTAAGGAAGAAGGAACATATGAAGTTTACTGCGATCCACATCCCTTTATGAAAATGACTGTAATCGTGAATCCTGAACCAAAGGAACAGAAGGATTATGAAGTTAAAATAGAGAATTATAGTTTTAAGCCTGAGACGATGAACGTTTCAGCCGGTTCCACTGTAACCTGGATTAATTCAGACAATGTTCAGCACAGTATTGTCTTAAATAAATAATGTATTTTTCGCATCTATTTACAACCGAGATTGTTTTCTCATTTTTTCAAAGCAGGGGAGAAGATTGTCATCCTCTTTACCCATTGAACATTACAACCATGCAGGAACTGTCGATTGAAGATAGTTCCTTTCCCTATGTGGAGTCAAACTCGTTTACAATCTCTGAATCCTGTGATAATTTTGAAAACAGATATCGCCAGGGGAAGGGGACGGTGCTATGAAGGACAAATCGGACCGGGAATTATTGCAATTAATCGGGGAAAACCACCGTCCGGCTTTTGAGGAGTTGTATGATCGTTATATCAAACTTGTTTACAGTGTCAGCTTAAAAGCGACGAAAGGCGACAAGGAGAAAGCGAAAGAAATTGTCCAACAGGTGTTTCTCAGAATATGGACGATGAAAAAGAATTATGACCCGGACAAAGGGAAGTTCGCCAACTGGTTGATCACGATCACCAGAAACATTTTCATTGACTACATACGGAAAGAAAAGAAGCTTGAAGAAAAGAGGCAGCTCTATACGCGTCACGAGTCCTTGAAAGTAGCGGAAGGGTTCCCTCGGCAATGTGGAAATCAGTTGCTGAACATGCAACTTGAAGAGGCGAAAAGCAATTTGTCAGAAGAACAAAGACGCTTGATTACGCTCTTATATTGGGAAGGTTATTCGTTAAAAGAAATTGCCGCGATGGAAAATGAACCGGTTGGGACGATTAAAAGCCGGCTACATCAATCGTTGAAACGGCTGCGGCAGAATCTCGGGACAGAAGGAGGGGTGTGGGATGAACAAGGAATGTGAGCATTTGGCGGCATATGTCGCGTTTGAATTGTCACAAGAAGAATACAATCGATTTGAACATCATTTATCACAGTGCAAAGCATGCTCTTCTGAGTTAAAGGAGCTTCAGGATGCATGGTTTGCTCTCCCTTACGATGCAGAAGAAGCCGATGTCCCCCCCGACTTAAAATCCGAAGTGATGAACTATGTTTTTACTGAAAAAAGTACAGAAGTTTCCGCGGAGAGAGGGTTTATAACTACGCTTTTAAAATGGAAATGTGCAATAAAACCACATTTCACACCGTTGGCTTCAACGATTGTCGTTCTTCTATTCATCACAGTTGCCGGATTGATTTATCAAAATTTGCAATTAAACCAGGTGCTGTCAGATATAGAAGAGTCTGCGTCATCGCCTGTTAAAATCACTAGGACACTTGCATTGCAATCAGCAACTCCTTCAAGTAACGCACAAGGCTATGCAGCTGTCATCGAGACTGAATACGGACGCGAGTTGATCGTCCATTTGAATCAGTTGCCGAAGATACAAGGAGAACAAGCTTATCAGGTTTGGCTGCTCAACGATGGAAAGCGAAAAAACGCTGGAACATTTCGTCCTGCTCCGAATGGAAAAGGGGTAATTACGTACCGATTGCCGGATACGGACTTTTCCTTTGAGAATATCGGTATAACGTTGGAACCAGACGACCGTGGCACAAAACCGCGTGGGAAAAAAGTGGTTGGGACCTCATAGTGACACATGAAAATCTTTTTGTAGAAAAACCCGTTAGGAACAAGTCACTAACGGGTTTTTTGCACGTTAAGAAAGTATAAAAATACTTTCTATAGTACACCACCATTTCACTGATCCTTATTTTCATTTTTGTTTTGTACAGCATAAAACTCGTCAATAGCACGAATCCAATTCTTTCGGGCAATACTTGCAGCTTGCTCTTTATTTTTATTTTCAAATGCCTGTAAAATAGCTTCATGTTCCTGTATTGAATCATCAGTAAGAATAATTGATTGATGAAAATATAAGCGGAAAATATGCCCCTGGAGGTTTGAAATTGAATTGGAGATATACTGGTTCTGGGCATTCTCAACGATAATATTATGGAACTGTCCATCCTGCTTTAAAGCTGAATAAGAATCGCCTTTTTTTATGGCTTCTGCAAATCTCGTATTAATCTCACGTAACGAATCAATCGTATCTTGACTAATAACTTGTGTTGCCAGTTCTGCAGCTAAGGCTTGCAGGACACCTAACGGAGGCAAAATTTTGTTAATATCCTCTTTATTAACAGATGTGACTTGAGTTCCGACCCCTGGAAACATTTCAACAAATCCTTGAACATCGAGTAATTGCAGTGCTTCCCGAATAGGAGTCCTGCTCACTCCTATTGCTTGGGCAAGATCAGCATCATTCAGCTTTTCTTTAGGCTGAAGAGTGCCATCAATGATCCATTCTTGAATTTGAGAAAATGCACGCTTTTTTGCTGATACACGAGCGGGAGATGAAAAATTGGTAGGTATGGGCATATTTAAAAACCACCTTTTGATTTTTCATAAGTAAAATTATGATACTTACAACTGTCTTCATTTATTAGTAGAATTTTCTAGATAGCTATATTGAAAGTGTATATGGTTCTATTGAAAAATGCAATATATTACATAAAAGGACAAAAACGCGTAATATATTGCATAAACATATTACCTATGATATCTTTTGGTAAGCGATATATTACATACATATATCAGGAGATGGACTTCTAGGAGGAACATATGACTAATAAAATATCATTTTCATTTATAGTTGCAGTTGGTTTTATGTTATTCGCTTTATTCTTTGGTGCAGGAAATTTAATTTTCCCTGCAATGCTTGGTCAATCAGCAGGAACGAATACTTGGGCAGCTAATGCTGGGTTTGTCGTTACTGGAGTCGGCTTACCTTTACTTGGTGTTATTGCATTAGGAATATCAGGAAAGAGTGATTTACAATCATTAGCAAGCCGGGTGCATCCTATTTTCGGTATCATCTTTACAGTTGCTCTTTATTTATCAATTGGACCTTTGTTTGCAATCCCAAGAACAGGTACTGTTTCATTTGAAATCGGGGTCAAGCCGTTTATATCTGAAGAAAACAGTGTACTTGGTTTAATCATCTTTACCATTATCTTTTTTGGAATTACAGCGTATTTTTCATTAAAGTCCTCTAGGATCGTTGATATTGTTGGAAAGTTCTTAACTCCAATTTTATTACTTTTTATTGCAATTCTTATCATAACGGCATTTTTTAATCCTATTGGGCAATTTCAAGCGCCTACTGAAAACTATATGAATAATGCCTTCTTTAAAGGGTTCCAAGAGGGATATCTTACAATGGATGCTCTTGCAGCTTTTGTTTTTGGAATCATCGTCATCAATGCGGTAAAAGAAAAAGGTGCCTCTACTAAGAAAGAAATTATGACCGCTGTTACCAAAGCAGGATTGATAGCAGCGGCACTTATAGGAATCATTTACACGTCGCTTTCCTTTATCGGGGCTTCAAGTGTAGAAGGCCTTGGACAATTAGCTAATGGGGGAGCGGTCCTTTCAGGTGTATCGAATCATTACTTCGGTTCATATGGAGGTATTTTGCTTAGCTTGATTGTTTGTGGAGCTTGTTTAACAACAAGTATTGGACTTATCACTTCTTGTGCTTCTTATTTCTCTAAATTGTTGCCAAGTATTTCTTATAATAAATTCGTCATTATTTTCTCTGTTTTCAGTGCTGGTTTTGCTAATTTTGGATTGAATGAATTAATTGCTATCTCAGTTCCAGTTTTAGTAGCCATTTATCCATTAGCTATCTGTTTAATGGCTTTAACATTTTTACATCCACTATTTAAGGGGAAAAAAGAGGTTTATCAAGGAAGTATGTTATTGACTTTCATTGTAGCTCTATTTGACGGTTTAAACGCAGCGGGAATTACCATTGCTCCAATCAACGACCTATTCGCCACTACCCTTCCTATGTATGAAGTAGGCTTAGGCTGGATTGCACCCGCTATAGTTGGCGGGGTTTTAGGATATGTATTTGGATTGGTGACAAAAAGCAAATCTCATTCTGCTAAAGTAGAAAAGTATATTTAATAAAGAAAACTTGGCTTTGCCAAGTTTTCTTTATTGGTCAAATTGGAAAGAGCTATAAAATTGAAGTCTATTTTACGCTTTGAGGATTTATTTATTAGACACTGTTCGGTTAAAGCTCTTCTTTCGTTGAGAGGTAGACAGCACGACTCCGCCTACAATAAATAGGGAACCTACTATTTCTACACCTGTAATCGGTTTATATAGTAATATTAATCCCATAATCATTGCTATAAACGGCTCTAAATTAGATAATATAGATGCCTTTGAAGCATCAACATATCGAATGTTATTGTTCCAAATAAGTGTGGCTATACCATGTACAATAACGGCAGTCCCGATTAAAAAAGCCCAATCAGAAATGTCTATGCTCATTCGTAAGGGAGTGTCCAGTGAAAAAGCAAATGGAATCGACACAATCAAGCCCACTATATTCGAATATAAAGTAATCGTAAGTGGGTCTATTCTTTGAGAGAGTACTCTCGTCATAATAATCATGATCGCGAATGTTATCATTGTTATAACAATCCATATAAGACCTTTGTCCATATTTACAGATGAAAGATTTCCTTTCGTAACAACAAAATAAATACCCACGATCGCAACAATTGACCCCAACAACATACGAATCGTTAATTTTTCTTTTAAAAAAACAGCTGCTAAAAAGGTAGTTAAAATAGGAGTCGTTGCCAAAATTAATGCAGAGGTTGTTGGATCAGCTGTTTGTAATCCTACAAAAAAAGACCATTGGTTTATAAATACACCAATAACCCCTAGAAATAATATCACAATAAAATCTGTTTTATTCACACGTTTTAAAAAGTGTTTTTTCCAAGACGATAATCCAATTAAAAATAGTACAATAAAGAAAAGTCTTAGTGATGTTAACAGAGTCGGGGAGAAATCTTGAACTAAAATCTTTCCAAATACAAAATTGCTTCCCCATACCACTACACAAAAGGTAAGCCAAGTATAAGCTTTTAACATATCTATCACCCATCATATATAAAGATGCCACTAGTTTATTATAAAGTTTGTAGTATGTTTCGTATATATTTTTGCTTCATTAGTATCTAACTCACAACTGGTGCCGTGGGAAGCTGGTCTCTAAGCGACGCTAGTACCTCGAATGATTTTGGAAGATTAGGAGCCTAGATAACTGAAAGGGGGAGGTAGAAAGAGATACCCAGGCTCTAATTATAATATTTTTATGAGTGCACAGTGCTGTTCGTCTCGGAGAATACTTCTACTAATACTCGCATACCCTCTTTAAGTTTGTCAGGTGTTGAATGCGTGTAGTTTAAGCGGATCGTATTTTGCTCTGGATCAGATACATAAAATGGTGCTCCAGGAACATAGGCAACTCCACGCATAACTGCATGACCTAGTAGATCCGCTGCGTTAATTTCTTCGGGTAGTTTAATCCAAAAGAACATTCCTCCTTTTGGAACAACATAAGATAACGGTATGTTTGCCGATTGTAGCAGCTCATGCATGATTTTCATCCGATTGAAATATGTTTTCCTGAGCAATTGAATATGACCGTCTAGATCAAAGTCACAGCATAAGTGGTAAAGTGCGTGCTGGGCCAACGAATTAGAATGAAGAACGGCGGCTTGTTGTGCTTGTGCCATCATTCGAATAATTTGAAACGGCCCTTTAATCCATCCGGTTCGTAGTGCTGGAACAACTGTTTTTGAAAATGTACTTGTATATAAGACGTGTGTTCCATCATCAAGTGCTGCTATTGGTGTATAGATTTCTTCATCATTGAATTGGATTCGTCCATATGGATCGTCTTCAAAAATGAGGACCTTTTTCCTTTTCGCAAGTTCTAATAAGTAATGACGTCTTTCGAGGGACCACACTTTTCCGGAAGGATTGGCAAAAGTGGGAACTACATACACACATTTAGGTTTATACTTTTTCATTTTATACGCTAGATCATCCGGCAACATCCCATGTTCATCAGAAAGCACAGGTATAACTTTCACTTCATATGACTCAAAAACTTGAAGAGCAGCTAGATATGTGGGGTTTTCCGTTAAAACAACGTCACCGGGATTAAACATCACCCGTGAAAATAAATCAATGGCTTGTTGGGATCCCGTTGTTATTAAAAGTTCATCAACCGTTGACTGAATTCCTTTTGTCTTCATTCTTTCAACAATTATTTCCCGTAATGGCATAAAGCCTTCTGTTACCCCATACTGAAGAGCTTTTTTCCCTGATTGAAACGTTTTGTCGAATGCTGCTTGTACCGCTTCAACCGGAAACATATCATCATCCGGCAATCCTCCAGCAAATGAAATCACATTTCCATTGTCGATTACCTTCAAGATGTCACGTACAGCAGAAGATTGTAAATGTTTAACACGTTTTGCAAATCCATATTTCATCGTTTACCATCCCTAGTTATTAAAAAATTTTAAATATTATTGTTAATAATAGTACTTTAAGAGAAAAAGTCAATAGGAGAACTACTGCCGATTAATTTTCTGTACTTAAATAAAAATGACTAGCTGGATTTTCGCCAGCTAGTCATTTATTTGTGCTGATATTGTTTTCCATTTATGGATCCTTTCTATAGTTTATTATATAAACTATAGAAAGGATCGCTTAACTCTCTTTGCGGACCGTTCCACGAACTCTATATTCCTTCTTATGTTCTAGCGCGCCTGTTCCTAGTACGACTCCTGTTACGATAAAGATGAAGCCGGCTAATTGTTCTAGGGCAATTGTTTCACCTAAAAACAACCAAGCACCAGTTAAAGAAAAGAATGGTGTCAAGTTGATGAAGATTGCTGATTCTCCTGCTCCGAGCTGGTGAATGGCTTTGTTATATACCATATGGCCGATCCCTGTTGCTAGTATGGCAGACGCAAAGAATACAGCCCAAACCCAAAGCGGCTTGTTCATTAGACTTGAGATGCCATTAGGTTCGATTTGGAAGCTGACGATAAATAGGAATACCGCACCCATGATCTGCATCCATCCCGTGATTAATCGAGCATCCATTGTTTCGGTTGCTTTTTTGATGTAAATAAAGCTGACTGCTTGGGCAATGACGGAACAAAAAATGTATAAATCACCAGTGGATATACCTTGGAGTTTGCCTGCTCCATTCAGCACAATGAAAGAAACACCAGTCAGGCCTAGTGTAATTCCTAACAATCTTAACAATGTCAGCCGATCACCAAGAAAAAGAATCGCAAACAGCGAGGTCATTAATGGAACAAGACCTAAAATAAGTCCAGTGTTTGAGGCTGTTGTCAGTGTCAGGCCAGTAGCTAAAAAAAAGTGATGCCCTAAATATCCAGTTAGTGTACCAATTGTTACGTATATGAGTTGTTGTGAGGTTACTTTACGGAATTCTTTTTTCACCCCTAAAAAAATCATGACAACTAATCCAGCCGTTAAAATACGAAAAGCCGTTATCGTAATCGGCGCGAAGTAATCTACTAAAATCTTAATTGCAATTACATTGAAACCCCAGATCATCATGATTAATAGCAACAGTAGATAGGTAATAGGTCTAGACAAAGCAATCATCTCTTTCGGGGATTATTTAAGTCTTAATACTAAACCGTCAAAACAACAGCTGTCAAAAATATGAATCGAGCTATTCTGAAACACCTGTCCCTGTAATGCTCACATTTACTTTAAGCTGTATTTCCATTTCAGGGTATATAGTCTCCCATTTCTCTTTATTCCAATCCCTCATACGGCTTCTTATATAATTTCCGATAGAAAGTGGATCAATCTTTTTTTGCTGCAACTGCTTAATCAGTTCCAACCCTCTTTTTTGAAGTGTTTCCTCAAATTGCTTTTCAATCTTTTTTATATTTGCACCCCTTTTTTCACCTGATCCTATTGGAAAGTGTGCTTCTTCCATTACCCCTTTAACGTCTACTGTAATCGATACAACAGGATTTTCGATACTGCCTTTAAATGCTCTCTTTATAGACGAAGAAATGGTTTCTATAAGCACATCGTCATTAGAATCTTTCATTGTTACTCTATAGGCCCCATTAACATGCCCTTCAGACAACATCTTGAAAATAAAGATCATTCTATATGGAAGACGGCCTACATAACGGTCCTTATCGAATAAAGCGATTCCATCTATTTTGACACGATCACCTGTCAGTGTTAGAAATGGTAAAAATGGATCCATCCCTTTTCCGTAATATTGATATAGAAATTTATGAATATTTGTTCTCGGGAAGCTTTCTTCCATAGCATGGGACAACACATCGTAAATAAAATCAGGAGGCTGAATATTACCTTTCGTTTGAAACTTCATATAGGGAGCGGCTTCCCCCTTCACAACCGCCAACTGTACAGTACGGCCAATTTGAGGGTTACGTGTTAATGAGTCGAGAAAATCCATAATACCATTGTCTAGTATTTCCTCACTGAATAATACCGTATTTAAATGTCCATCCTCTATGGGCCTTGGCGATTCATAGTCAATCATTTCCTCAATCTCTTCACTCGTTTTGCCGATGGCACTTATCGTCCCGTTTTCGATACCCCCACTTGTTTTCTCACCTTTTGGATAAATCGGAATAGAAATAGTTGTTTTGAAATTATCCCCATCAACATAGTCGTAAGCCTTCCCTTTCATATAATTTACTTCTTCAACAATACTTGTAGGAACACAACCGGTTAGTATAACGATACAAATTAAGAGCGATAGGTGTTTTATGGTCATGGAATGCTCCTTTTATGAACGGATAGAAGCGAAATGTGGAGTTTCGTGAAATTACACTTTTTTAAACCTGCATTTTACCCCTGAAATACAGAAAGTCACCTCTAAATCATTGAACTACTCATTGTTTTAAACAAAAATAAACGCTTTATAATTTAGTTTTAGCTGTCTATTTCAATTCTATACCTGAACCAATGAGGTACGTAATCAGGATGAGGGGAAGATTTCTTTCTGTCTGGGACTAATGCCAATTCAAAAGGATGTTAAATAATAAATACGTGTATTACATCCAACTTAATGTATCTTTATGTATGAAAACTAGTTCTAAAGATTCATAAGTAAATATTTTTATAGTTTATTTATTAATCTTATTGCATAAATATAATTTATCATGTATTATAATTCACAATATATGAAACGTAAGGAGAGGTATTCATTTGAAGGTAGCAATTGTAGGAGGATCCGGCTATAGTGCGGTAGAACTTATCAGGCTGCTACATAATCATCCATTGGTTGAAATTGAAGCCCTGATATCACATTCGAAAAACGGGAGTGAGTTTCAGACGATCTATCCACATTTAACGAATCTAGTTGAACTTGTTCTAGAGGAGCTGGACGTCCCGAACTTAAGTAAAAAGGTTGAAGTCGTTTTCTTTGCGACTCCAGCTGGTATTAGTAAAGAGCTTGTCCCGCAATTTAAGGAAAATGGGGTTAAATGTATCGATCTTTCTGGTGATTTTCGACTTAAATCTCCTGAAGACTATGAAACTTGGTATAAGCAGTCAGCTCCAGAACAACAGTATCTAAACGAAGCCATCTATGGATTAAGTGAGATTTATGAAGAAAAGATTGAAAATGCATCGTTGATTGCAAATCCTGGGTGTTATCCAACAGCAACCTTACTCGCTCTGCTCCCGGTTATAAAACATGGATTAGTAGATACGAATTCCATTATCGTTGATGCGAAGTCAGGTGTGTCAGGTGCAGGTAGGGGCTTATCGTTAGGTGCCCATTATGCTGAAATTAATGAAAACATGAAAGCTTATAAGTTAGGGTCGCATCAACATATTCCAGAAATTGAACAGGTGTTAGGGCAAGAAAATGGTGAGGATATTACGATTACCTTTTCCTCTCATTTAGTACCGATGTCAAGAGGGATTTTGTGTACCGCTTATATGAAATTAACAAGCGATCAGACGACAGAAGAAATCATCCAGTTGTATAAAAATTTTTATGAAAGCCACCCATTCGTACGGATTCGTCCAGAGGGGATTCTCCCATCTACGAAAGAGGTGTACGGAAGTAATTATTGTGATCTTGGCTTTTATGTGGACCAGAGAACTGGAAGGCTTACGATTGTTTCCGTTATTGACAACCTAGTTAAAGGAGCAGCAGGTCAAGCGATTCAGAATTTGAATTTGATGTATGGCTGGGATATCCAAACAGGACTTACGAACGTACCAATTTATCCATAGGGAAGAGGGCGAGAAAGCATGGTGCTAGGCTTGAAAAGTAAAGAAGTTGTAACGTTGAAAGATGGAAGTGTGACGGCACCTAAAGGCTTTAAAGCTGGAGGGGTCCACTGTGGATTAAGGAGAACAAAGCTAGATTTAGGTTATATTCTTTCAGAGGTTCCGGCGATTGCCGCTGGCGTATATACGACGAACGTTTTCCAAGCAGCCCCTTTACAAGTGACCCAAAAAGGCATTGCTGTTGAACAGAAGCTTCAAGCTGTTTTGGTTAATTCAGGGAATGCCAATGCATGTACAGGTGAGCAAGGGTTACAAGACGCTTATGTCATGCAAAAATGGTTTGCTGAGAAATTAGGGATTGAACAACATTATGTGGCTGTAACGTCAACGGGTGTAATCGGGGTTCCATTACCGATAGAGAAGATAGAATCTGGAATCGCTCAAATCCTTTCCCCGGAACATGAACATGTAACGAACTTCGAGGAAGCGATCTTGACGACGGATAAATCGGTTAAACACCATGCGGTACAAATGGAAATTGACGGAAAAACCGTTCAGATCGGAGGAGCTGCAAAAGGATCCGGAATGATTCATCCGAATATGGCGACGATGCTTGGTTTTATAACGACAGATGCCAATATTGAGTATGAAGATTTACAATTGGCACTTAGACAAGTAACAAACCACACATTCAACATGATTACCGTGGACGGGGACACGAGCACAAATGATATGGTACTAGCCATGGCTAATGGAAAAGCGAATAATGAAAAACTTACAGAATCCCATCCGGATTGGGAGTTGTTTATAAAAGGACTAAAAGAAGTTAGTGAATCTTTAGCCAAACAAATTGCCAGAGATGGTGAAGGTGCAACAAAGCTCATTGAAGTTCATGTAAAAGGGATGAAAGATGTGAGTAGTGCACAAGCCATCGGGAAGACGATTATTTCTTCCAATCTAGTAAAAACAGCGATATATGGCACAGATCCGAACTGGGGGAGGATTGTCTGTGCAATCGGATATAGTGGAGAAAAAGTCGATCCCGAAAAAGTCAGTGTATCACTTGGGCCGATTAAGGTTGTTGAAAAGGGGTTGCCGTGTCTTTTCAGTGAAGAGGAAGCGGTACACTATTTGCAACAAGAAAACATCCATATCGAAGTGGAAATGGATCAAGGTGATTATGAGGCAACCGCTTGGGGCTGTGACTTATCCTATGATTACGTCAAAATCAATGCGTCTTACCGGACATAAGGAGTTATGATCATGGATTACCTTGTAATTAAATGTGGTGGAAGTGTTTTTGAATCGTTACCCCAGTCCTTTTATGAAAATATCGTATACGTGCAAAATGAATTGAATCTGAAACCGATTATCGTTCATGGTGGAGGACCGCTCATTTCTTCTCTTTTAACGAAATTGGGCGTTGAAACGACGTTTGTGAATGGTCTTCGAGTCACAACGAACGAAGTGTTGGATATTGTGGAGATGGTGCTAAGCGGATCTGTGAACAAACGAGTTGTACGGCATTTAATCGAAGCAGGCGGAATGGCATTTGGCGCAAGTGGAATCGATGGATCTCTTTTAAAGGCTGAGCAAGTAAGGGATTGTCCTGAATTAGGTTTTGTTGGTGAAGTTGTACAAGTGAAGGTCGAGCTGCTCGATCAAATCATCGCACAAGGACATATACCCGTTATTTCACCGCTTGGGATTGATGAGAGAGGCCAACGCTATAACATCAATGGAGATACGGCTGCATCCGCGATAGCTAAAGCATTAGGAGCCCGGCTTTGTTTTATAAGTGATATTCCAGGAATTTATATGAACGAAAATAACGAAAAAAAGACCCTTTATAAAGTAACAAAAGCTGAGGTTGAAGAAATGATGCACAATCAAGTGATTACTGGAGGGATGATTCCAAAAGTGAAAGCCGCGATTGATGGTTTAGCTCATGGTATTCCTGAAGCATCGATCATAAACGGTTTTACGAAAGATGCCCTGCTCGATTTTTGTAAAGGAAAAGAGACGGGGACAAAGATTATTTTAGGCGAGGAGGTTTATAGTGTCTAATACCTTACATCCTACCATAGAAGTATCACCTCTGATCCCAACCTATAAACGGTTTCCTATAACTCTTGTAAAAGGGAAGGGAAGTTATGTTTGGGATGAAGAAGGAAACGAATATTTAGATTTCACTTCAGGGATCGCGACATGTAATTTAGGGCACGTTCCAGATGTCGTTAAGGAGAGTGTGGAGGAGCAACTGCAAGCGTTATGGCATTGCTCAAACCTGTATCACATTCCTAAACAAGAAGAATTAGCCGCTCAATTAGTTAAACATAGTTGTGGCGATCAAGTCTTCTTCTGTAATAGTGGAGCAGAAGCGAATGAAGCGGCGATCAAACTGGCAAGACGTTATTTCCAGAAGATAAAAGGTGGGGAAGCGGAAATTGTAACGTTCACCCAATCTTTTCACGGTCGGACAATGGGAACGTTATCTGCTACAGGGCAAGAAAATATCCAACAAGGCTTTGCACCTTTACTATCCGGCTTTAGGCATTTACCGTTCAATGATTTTGAAGCTCTTGAACAGATCCCTACCCAAAAAACATGTGCTGTTTTGGTAGAACTCGTTCAAGGAGAAGGTGGCGTAATTCCAGCAGATATCAGATGGGTCCAACGACTAGAGGAAATTTGTAAAGAAAATGATCTTATACTGATGGTTGATGAAATACAAACAGGAATGGGAAGGACCGGAACCCTTTTTGCTTATGAGCAGTATGGAATCGAACCAGATGTGATCAGCATCGCGAAAGGACTTGGCTCAGGGTTTCCGATCGGGGCGATTATCGCCAAAGAGAAGGTTGCTGAAGCGTTCGGACCTGGAAATCATGGCAGTACGTTCGGTGGCAATCCTTTGTCCGCTTCTGCAGGACTTGCGACCGTCAACCATTTGGTCACCAGTGATCGAATTAATGAAGCTTTTATATTAGGTCACTATTTGAAAGAGAAATTAGAAGAATTAAAAGATGAATTTGCTGAAATAAAAGAGGTTAGAGGTAAAGGATTGCTTTTAGGAATGGTTGTTAGTTGTGATGCTTTGTCAATCGTAGAAAAGGCGCGAGAGAAAAAGGTGCTTCTATTAACTGCGGGTCCTAATGTGGTCCGAATTTTACCCCCACTCACAACTTCAAAACAAGAAATTGATTCATTTGTTTCAATACTAAAGTGCGTGTTCGATATTTTGGATCGTGCTTAAACAGCAAGAGGGAGGTAAATCATGGAAACTGGTTATCTAGTTTTGGAAACAGGGGAAGTCTTTGAAGGGAAACTGATTGGACGGTTAAAAGATACGACAGGTGAAGTCGTCTTCAATACAGGTATGACTGGATACCAGGAGATGATGACAGACCCATCATATAAAGGTCAAATTCTTACGTTTTGCTATCCGCTTATCGGGAATTACGGAATCAACTTACTTGATGATGAAAGTGATCGTCCTCAAGTGTCAGGTGTGATTATTGGGGATATGTGCGAAACGCCGAGTCACTTTTTATCATTAAAAAACTTATCCGATCAACTAAAGGAATCAGGGATTATCGGGCTGACTAGTATTGATACTCGTGCACTCGTAAAGGTAATCCGAAAGCATGGCACAATAAATGGAAGAATCACAAAACAAAAAACGTCTATAGAAGAGAAGTTCAAACAAAATTGGAACAAATTCTGGGTAGAAGAAGTATCGACGAAAGAAATACGCTCGTATAAAAATGATGGCCCTCATGTTGTCTTAATCGATTATGGGCACAAAAAATCGATCCTTCAGGCGTTATTGGAAGAAGGATGTTCGGTAACCGTCGTTCCATATCACTTTTCATATGAGCAGATTAAGGCACTTCATCCTAATGGTGTGTTATTAAGTAATGGTCCTGGGGATCCAATGGAACTCAAACCATGGTTTCAGGACATCAAAAAGATCAGTGAATCCTATCCGACGTTAGGCATTTGCCTTGGACACCAGCTGCTCGCTCTTGCATACGGGGCGAAAACAGAAAAGTTAGCTTATGGACACCGGGGAAGTAACCATCCAGTTAAAGAGTTAACCACAGGAAAGGTGCGAATGACGTCTCAAAACCATGGGTATGTCGTTGTTGAAGATAGTATTAACCTGGATGTGTTTCAAGTAACCTTCCGAAATGTTAATGACCGAACTGTAGAAGGTCTAAAGCATATGCACCATCCGATTCAGGCGGTACAATTTCATCCGGAAGCACATCCGGGCCCAAGTGATACTGCTTACGTATTTCAAGACTTCATTCAACAACTCTTGCCAGTAGGAGAAATTCCTTATGCCGTTATGTAAAGACTTAAACAAAGTATTAGTCATCGGATCTGGGCCGATTGTGATCGGGCAGGCAGCTGAATTTGATTATGCGGGGACACAAGCATGCCTAGCGCTTAAAGAAGAAGGAATTGAAGTCATCCTTGTTAACAATAACCCAGCGACGATTATGACTGATCAAACGATCGCAGATAAAGTATACGTCGAGCCGTTAACGGTGGAAACGATTGAAGAAATTATCCAAAAAGAATCACCAGATGGAATGATTGGCACTTTAGGAGGCCAAACCGGTTTAAACTTAACGATTCAACTTTATGAGCAGAACATTTTTCAAAAATATGGTGTGAAATTGTTAGGAACGTCAGTAGAATCTATTCAAAATGGGGAAGATCGGGAAAAATTCCGTAACCTGATGCTTGAGATCGATGAACCGATCCCAGAATCAAAAGTCATTCATACCTATGAAGAAGGCGTTAAATTTGCCAAAGAAATCGGATTTCCTGTGATCGTTCGCCCTGCGTACACATTAGGTGGTGCAGGGGGCGGGTTTGCGAATGATCCGGACGATTTTGAGGAAATCCTGAACAAAGGGTTAGCCTTAAGCCCAATCCATCAAGTGTTGGTCGAGAGAAGCATAAAGGGTTGGAAAGAAGTAGAATACGAGGTTATGAGAGATGCCAATGATACGTGTATTATCGTTTGTAACATGGAAAATTTCGACCCTGTAGGTGTTCATACAGGTGACTCGATTGTCGTTGCTCCATCTCAAACATTATCCGATATGCAGTATCAAATGTTACGGAATGCCTCTTTGAAGGTAATACGAGCACTCAATATTATCGGAGGATGTAATATTCAATTTGCGTTAGATCCTGAATCAAATAATTATTACATCATCGAAGTGAATCCAAGGGTGAGTCGATCTTCTGCTTTAGCTTCTAAAGCTACTGGTTATCCGATTGCAAGAATGGCAGCAAAATGTGCGATCGGGTTTCATTTAGATGAGTTATTAAATCCGATTACAGGGAACACGTATGCATCATTTGAACCTGCACTCGATTATATTGTTGTTAAGTTACCTCGATTTCCTTTTGATAAATTTCCAGAGGCTGATCGGACCTTAGGAACTCAAATGAAGGCAACGGGTGAGGTCATGGCGATCGACCGCCTCTTTGAAGGTGCCTTAAATAAAGCGATACGCTCCCTTGAGCAAAATGTTTATGGTGTCCGTTTACCGGCTTTGAAAAATGTTCCTTTAAGTACGATCATTCATGAATTAGAAAACCCTACCGATCTTCGTTTATATGCAATCTCGGAAGCATTTTGGAGAGGAATCGGTATTGATCAAATTCAAAAATGGACTCAGATTGATCCATGGTTTTTAGCGAAAATAAATGCGATTGTAAGTCTGGAAAAAGAGTTTTCCCAGTATAGTTGGGGAACGGTTCCGTTATCGCTTCTTAAGAAGGCCAAACTGCAAAATGTCAGTGACCAACTTTTGGCGCAAATTTATCAAGTTCCGGAAAAAACGGTCAGGGATAAATGGAAAGAACATAATTGGAAACCGGGGTATAAACTTGTCGATACGTGTGCAGCTGAGTTTGATGCGGTCACGCCATATTATTTCTCAACGTGGCAAGGAGTCGATGAAGTAGTAACAACAGATCAGAACAAAATTGCGGTCATCGGGTCTGGACCGATACGGATTGGTCAAGGAATCGAATTTGATTATTGCTCCGTCCATGCGGCAGAAGCACTAAAGAAAAAAGGGTATGAAGCGATTGTAATCAATAACAATCCAGAGACAGTAAGTACGGATTTCTCAATTGCCGATCGCCTCTATTTTGAACCTCTGACGACAGAAGATATTCTTCATGTCATCGAAAAAGAACAGGTTCAAGGCGTTCTTATCCAATTTGGAGGTCAAACAGCGATCAATCTTGCGAACTCCCTAGAAGAAGCGGGTATTTCTATATTAGGGTCTACGGTTGAATCGGTCGAAAAGCTTGAAGATCGAGAACAATTTTATAACCTGTTAAAACATATAAATATCCCCCATATAGATGGAAAAACGGTCAACCAACCTAATGAACTAGTAAAAACCGCCACAGAACTTGGATATCCCGTTTTAGTTCGACCTTCTTACGTCATTGGCGGGCAATCGATGTATATTTTTTATTCTGAACATGAGTTAAGCCTTTATTTAAACTGGCTAGAGGAGAATGTAGATAATAGGATTTGGCCATTATTAGTAGATAAATATATTCCTGGATTGGAATGTGAAATGGACGTCATTAGTGATGGTAACGATATTATCATTCCAGGAATATTTGAACATATAGAAAAAGCCGGCGTACATTCAGGCGATAGCGTTACAATCATTCCGCCTATCTCACTGAATGAAGCAACAAAGGCAACGTTAGTAGAATATGCAGGACGAATCGCAAAGGGCTTGCCGATCATTGGAATAATGAATATCCAGTTCGTTATTTCAGAAAACATTATTTACGTACTGGAAGTCAATCCAAGAGCTTCAAGAACCGTTCCGATTATAAGTAAAGTAACCGGGATACCAATGATCGAGTGGGCAACATATGTGCAATTAGGAGTATCTTTATTTCATTTGAATCCTGAACTCGGTTTATTACAAGAACCCGAATTCTATTCAGTGAAAGCTCCCGTGTTTTCAGCTAGCAAACTAAAAGGGGTGGATCATGCCCTTGGCCCAGAAATGAAATCCACGGGTGAAGTTTTAGGCTTAGGGTTATCACCGAATGAAGCGTTTCAGAAAGTACTGTCTTTAGAAGGAAAAAAGTTACCCGAACAGGAGAACCATTACATTTTCTGTTCAATTTCAGACCGGGAGAAAGAAGAAAGTTACCCTTATATCCGTGAACTTGTTAAACGCCATTATAAAATTATCGCAACAGAAGGAACAGCTGAATTCCTTCGATCAAAGGGGATTGATGCTGAAGAGATCCAAAAAGATAAAGGTGTTTTAGATACACTTTGGAAAGAGGTGCAAATTTCAGCGGTCATAAATGTTGCAAGTCAAGGTCGGAATAAAGGAAAAGCAGGATTCTTCCTGCGGGAACTGGCAACCCGATACGATACACCTTGTTATACCAGCTTAGGTACGATTGAAAAAGTGATAGACATCATGAAAAGGCCATGTACCGAAAAGCAAGCACGTTCTCTTGGTGAGTATCATCAACATGAAAAACTGATATTACGAGAAGGGGTGTAACATGTTAAATCCAATTGAATTGCAGGAACAAAAGGATTTGGTGAAGCCGCAACTTAAAGGGAAAGATTTTCTAACGCTTGCTGATTTTCACTCAACTGAAATCATGTATCTACTTGATCACGCTTTAAAGCTTAAAAAGGAGCATAAACAAGGGCATTTACATCATCATTTAAGTGGAAAAATACTCGGGATGATTTTCGAAAAGTCTTCAACTCGGACGCGTATCTCTTTTGAAGCGGGTATGTTGCAGCTAGGCGGACATGCGATCTTCCTGAGCTCTAAGGATATACAGTTAGGAAGAGGCGAAAGTGTTGCTGATACGGCAAAGGTTTTATCCCGATATGTAGATGGCATCATGGTCAGAACGTTTGAACATCAATCAATTGAAGAGTTTGCAGAAAATGCCGACATTCCTGTCATTAACGGATTAACCGATTTGCATCACCCTGCCCAAGTATTAGCGGATTTACTCACAATTCTTGAGCATAAAGGGACGTTAACAGGGCTTAAGCTATGTTATATCGGTGACGGAAACAATAATATGACCCACTCTTTGTTAGAAGGGGCTACAAAAGTAGGAATGGATATCAGTGTAGCAAGTCCATCTGGATATGAACCTAATCAACTGATCACGGATCATGCAAAATTCATCGCAAATCAAAATAGAAGTTCTGTTCTTATCACCAATTCACCCGAAGAGGCCATTAAAGATGCGGATGTTGTAGTAACTGACGTTTGGGCAAGTATGGGGCAGGAGGCTGAGCAGGATAAGCGAATTGAACTATTTAAGCCTTATCAGGTGAACAAGGAATTATGTCAGAAAGCGAAAGAGGACTTTATCTTCTTACATTGTTTACCCGCGCATCGAGGAGAAGAGGTGACCGCTGAGATCATTGATGGTCCTCATTCTGTCGTTTTTGACGAAGCAGAAAATCGATTACATGCCCAAAAAGCGATTATGCTAGCATTGATGGGTAAATAAAATTAACACATCTATAAAATGCAGGTCACAATGACCTGCATTTTTTACTCCTTTTTAAGATGGAAAATCGACATAGTGAGATAAAGGTAAATCCTCAGTAAAAAGTTATAGAACAGGTTATTACCAGAAATAAACTCTTAACACTGCCATGCACCCTAAATTAATTGAAATTTTACTGCTGCTTAATACGTTGTCGAATAAAAAACACGATCATTAACAGCAATGGGATGACAAATTCAAAAAGAGGAAAGATCGTCTTAAGAACAATTTTCCCCTGGTTTATATGCTCTACAAAACTATCCGATGTGATCATCGAGGTAATAAAGATCATCACCCCTATAGGTAACACGAACTTACGGTGGTTTTGACCTTTGAATAAATCAGTAGCACTAATCACAGCTGCGTATGTAAAGACAGTTACCTTAAAGAAGCCCCCGATAATTAAAACTACCATCGCAATAACTTCCAAGCCTTGTATAAATTCGCCTAAATTTAATTTTTCTACTAATATCAAAAACGGAAACACGTCGGTGGACAGACCGTATACACCAAGTACGGCTATTTCAATCATAATGGTTATCGTTAAAACAATACCGCTTAAAATCATGGCAACCATTCCAAATTTCATCCCACGTTCCGGTTGTCAGGAAATGCTGTTGTTAAAACGGGTTTCCATCCGTTTTCTAATACGGGCAACAAGTTTTCAAAACGAATAACATTAGAAAAAGTCGCACAAAAAATAGTTAATATTACCATAGAAAAGACTATTCCTAAAAATAGTTCTCCCGTCCTTGCTAATACTTCTATTCCTAAATAAACCGCATAACAAACGAGAATCATCATGATCCCGCTCAGCGCAGTCATGGGGGTTTCACTAAATTGAAGTAAAAAAAGTTCACTTGATTCTCGTAAATCTCTTGAAGCTCCATATATAAAAAACAGAATGTATGATAAACCTATAAAATAACCTATATATTTTCCCAGTATTTTTTGAATATAACTTGTCAATAATTGATCTTTATTATGACTGTATAAATAATAATATATAAGCAGTAAAATGACTCCGCCCGTCAGCCCTAACAATTCCGCCAACCAGGCGTCTTGTTTTGCATCTACTCCTAATGGAACTACAAGTGCAGTTCCAAACTCAAATAATATAATTAAAGAGAATAATTGTTGAGGGCTTATCTTTGATTTCTCCATTAAATGCGGCCTCCAAACAACCAACTACATGAGATTCATTATTAACAAAACAGCTTTACTATAAACTCTTGAATGAATTTATTTTGAAATCCTCGAGGCGTTTATAAAACTCAACGAATCGTACCAAAACGAATAAATGACGTGCGTTCTTGGTTATTGCTCCGAAAATTAAATCCTTTAAGCCGATTTCACTCCCAGACATACTCGATTGATGACAAAAGGGCTGCTCCACATCTACTAGATTACGATGATTTGGATCAGCCCTTAATAAAATCATTCATTTAATATAAAGAAGGTTTGCTGAAGAGGATAGCTTAAGGTGATTGGAAAGAGGTAACCAAGTTAACACAATACCATAATTCAAGAATTTTCTTTTAGAAAGATTCGTTAACCTCCCAGGATTCGACGATTTGATGAGCAACTCTGGGATTATAACCTCTGCCGATTAAATAACTGATCGCAGCTACCTCAAGCATAGCATGGGAATATGAGGTGAATTTTGCTTCTTGTAGTCCGTATTGGATCCAAGGTTCTAGTGTGTGTAATGTATGATGTTTTAACTGTTGCGTCTCTGGATCATGATATTGTTGTTGGGAGTAATGTGGATTTTGTTGCCAATTAGGGTTCTGATTCCAGTGTTGGGGATTCCGGTTCATGTAAGTTCTCCTTATCTAATAGAAATTACTACAACCTTAGTCTATGTTAATGATATTTGCCTGTTGAGCCTATTTGTGTTTGAGGTGAGCTTTATTCATTATTTTGTTAACTGTAACATCCAGTTCTTAAAGTCAACAACTCGATTATGTTTTGGACGTTGGTCTGTTCCAGAGATAATTATTGGTGAGATGGAGTCCTGTTGATGCAACGATCCATGACCGGCTCCGCCAAGATGAGTAGGAGAATGTTCACCAACAAATTCATATCCCGGTTTAGCATCCACGACAACGAATCGTCCTTGATGAGAATGAAGTGCGCCAAACAGCCTTGCAAGGGCATCAGGATATTGACCATATTTTATTTCATTCTGATCATTGATTGATAAATCTAAAACGGAAAAATCGCCCCTTAATTCCCAAGATTGTTCGTATTTATCCTTAAGGTTCCCTTTTGGACGGAAGGTAAGCCTTTGATTTGATCCTTCAGATGCAACATGATTTAGATTATCTTCTTTCCATGCTATAAATCCAATTCTCGGATCTTTCTTTAACTGTGAAGCAATCTCGGGTAAGGCAATGTTTTCATCTAACAAATAAATATAAGACATGCGTTCATTTACTGCTAAAACAATCTGATCTTGGTTCTTAATCGGCCCTCCAAAGTTTGATATGCGATAACCCCCGAGAAGCGATTTTAGCTGTATTAATGACTTCGTTCGATCGTTTCCAATAGTGGTTTGGCCACTGTCACCAAACACAACCCACGTGGCTTGTTGCACGGCCTCATCCCATGAGTCATACGTATTCAGAACGGATTGAAGATGCTGATCCACTTTTTTGATGCCTTTTAGATCCATAGGACCATTTTTATGAACACGTTGGTCAAGATCGGGGAAATAGGTCAGTGTAAAAGAAGGTAACTTATCATTTTTAATCAAGTACTGAAGTTCATTGGCAGCAAATGGATCATTAAATCCCATTCCTTGCCACATGTTATTGTGTTTCTTATTTTCGGGATTAAATTGTGATAAACTCCCCATTGATAACAAGGTAGGCCCATTTACTACAAGATTTTCAGGTAAGAGCTTGAAGGTCGAAGCCAGTTTAGGGATGTTTAAGGCATGTTCTTGGTTGCCTCGATAAATAAGCCCATTAATAGATGCGGAATGCTTTTGGTTTTTATTCAATTGTTCATAAATGGTTTCTACATTTTTGCTTAAATGTTGCTTATTTAAGTTGAAAAGACTATCCATTAGAACTTGCTTTACACCTAGCCTAACTACCTCGCCTTTCCCGCTTCCGTAATTAATCAAACGATTTTCATCTTCCTTAAACCAGACAAGCCCGGGAACCTTATGTTGATTGGCGTATGTTCCGGTTAATAGCGTACTGTCAATCGTAACAGACATTGTTGGATATGAACTAACGATGTCTGGGTAGTATTGACCATGATCCATTAAAAACTTCAAAGCCGGGGCCTTTCCTTCTTTGATGGCTTTTTGTAACGGTTCATCCATAAGAGAATCAACGACTAATAATATGACTGGTTTTGATGCTTTCTTAATTGTTCGTTTACTTAAATCTTCAGTTGGCGTAGATAATCCATACCAAATTGCGAGCATTATTAGAGCGATAATTATGATCGTTCTTATTAATATTTTCACCGAATCAAACATCCCTTTTTCCTACTTTTCATTATCCTTTTTTTACACGTTAAGAAAGTATAAGTATAAGCGCAACTAAGGCGATCACCTGTGCTAAGGCTTGGTGCTAGCCAAGTTTTCTTTAAAAGATAAGAAAGTATAAAATTCGGGGCTACCACAGAGCATTTCGCTGTGGTAGTTTGTGTGTATGGAGACGAATATTCTTAGACAAATTTTCTTTGATCATCATGGACATTGGGAACGATTCAAAAGTAAACATGGGGACCGAATCCGATCAGTTGTTATCNTCAAACTACTGGTCTGCGAAGGTTGTCATGATGTCCGAAAAGTCCCGTATCGATGCAAAGGTCGATTCTGTACAACCTGTTCCGTTGGGGAAAGTGAGGAATGGAGTCGGTTATTAACGGACGAAGTGTTACAGGTGAATCACCGACATGTCATTTTAACGATAGATGAGGGACTAAGAGAGGTGTTCTTACTTCATCGGAAACTCCTGAAAGAATTCATGGATGCAGGGGCGAAATTGATTCAGGATTTTTTCAAGAAGAAAGCGAAAGTGACACCCGGTATCATATCTGGGCTACATACCTTTGGATCGACAATCAATTTCAATCCGCATATTCATATGTTAGTGACAATGGGCGGAATGACGAAGAAGGGTGAATGGAAAGCCTATGATTTCCTGCCCTTTGAGATGCTTCGAAAGCAGTGGCAAACGGTTGTCTTAAAATTGATTCGTAAACATGTAACCGGAAAAGAAAAAAAGCGAATACAACCTCGATTACAAAAGGCGTTTTCCAACAATGGAGAAGGCTTCTATGTGTATGCGCCCAAACAGAAAGGGAGGATCAAAGAACAATTACGTTATATTGGCCGTTATATTCGTCGACCCGCAATCGGCATCAATCGGATCGAGGCCTATGATGGTCAAATGGTGACGTTCAAGTACATCGATAAAACAGATGGGAAAGAAAAGCACGAAACGGTAAGTGTAGAAGAATTCATCACTCGACTGGTTCGGCACATTCCAGATGAACAGTTCAAGACCATCCGTCATTATGGAATGTATTCAAGACGAAGTAAAAAATTAAGTAAGAAAGTGCTGCAGAAGTGGCAAGAGGACGCAAGACGTTGGATTGTAAAGGTGAAGAAAACCTTACGCCGTCAAACATGGCGAGAGAGAATGATCGCCAGTGGTTCCGAAGATCCTCTCGTTTGTCCGAATTGCGAGTGTTATTATGAATACAAGGGAGA
>NZ_JANHJQ010000036.1:5403-37645 GCF_024609785.1 Pseudalkalibacillus decolorationis | reverse complement strand
CAGGATATGCCAAGGCATCGGTTTCCCCGGTTTTTCGGCGGGTCACCCAACACCGACGCCACCTCTGGTTCACACATTGTTCCGGGCTGGACTTTGCTTGCAGACCTTTCAGATTTCTCTTCGCAGAGAACACCCTGTCCATCTTTCTTCAATGAAGTTAAGACGTTTACTTCAGCTACAGTACTTGGAAAGGGTAAAGTTACTGTGTGGATTTTAACCACCTAGATCGAGTGACTGCGGGGCACACGAAAAACCTGAGTGGAGAAAAGCGCTCCACTCAGGTCCTTTTTTGGTCAGAGCACATCCGATAGCTTGTAATCTACGCCATGTTTTCCTTTGTAGTACTCAGGACATTTCGCCTCCACAGATTTCGCAGGAAAACTTCNGGACATTTCGCCTCCACAGATTTCGCAGGAAAACTTCGGAGGTACAGAGGGATCTCCTCCTCCATCCATCAATATTCATACCGTGACCGAGGGCTGTATTCTTGTGCTGCATCTTGTACTAAAAGGGGATGAATCCTCCTTATTCGTGCCCCTGAGCTGCAGCTTGTGCTCAAAAAGGGAACGATTCCTCCTTATTCGTGCCTACGAGCTGCTTCTTGCGCACAAAAAGGGAACGATTCCTCCTTATTCGTGCCCACGAGCTGCTTCTTGCGCACAAAAAGGGAACGATTCCTCCCTATTCGTGCCCCTTGGCTGCATCTAGTGCTCAAAAAGGGAACGATTCCTCCTTATTCGTGCCCACGAGCTGCTTCTTGTGCTCAAAAAGGGAACGATTCCTCCTTATTCGTGCCCCTTGGCTGCATCTAGTGCTCAAAAAGGGAACGATTCCTCCTTATTCGTGCCCACGAGCTGCTTCTTGTGCTCAAAAAGGGAACGATTCCTCCTTATTCGTGCCCACGAGCTGCTTCTTGTGTTCAAAAAGGGAACGATTCCTTCTTATTCGTGCCATCTATCTTCTTTCATTCAAAAAAATTCGTCTAAGAATATTTGTCTCCATAATTAAAAACTCCCACAGCAAATGTACTGAGGTAGACTCAATTTTTATACTTTCTTATTTTTTAAAGAAAACTTGGCTAGCGCCAAGCCTTAGCGCAGGTGATCGTCGTAGTTGCGCTTATACTATAGAAAGTACTTTTATACTTTCTTAACGTGTAAAAAAGACCCCTACAAAGAGAGGTCTTGTAGAATGCTATGTAAACAAATCTGGTTTCAAAATTATTACGATAAACCCTATTAGAGCTGTAATGGTTATCTAATTAACATTATTTCCTTTACTATAGATTATGCTCATCCCTTTACATTTCTAATATCTTGTAGTCTCTAGTCTTAGTTATTAAAAGATCTTTTTCAGCGGCGAACCTATAGAGATCATCAAATACTGTATCGGGCGTAAAATCAACCATTCTAATGTTAAGCCCTATTTTCACATTTACTACAACACATTTTGTCATCCAGCTTACACGTTTGAATTTTATTGACACAATCTGGTTAGGATAGAGTACCCTTTTGTAAATTGGTATTCTCAAAAGCTTAATTTGATATGTTATATAATCTGATTCAATCATTAATTCAAAATTAATGATTAGTTGAACTAAAAGTACGGGTACAGCAACAAAAAGAAAAATCGGAAATTCATAAATATTTACCATTAAAACTATTATTAATATAAATAAGCCAGAGAGTACCCTTGACTTATTAGTGTGATATTTCACGGCTAGCCTCCTTCACCTTTTCTTACAACTATATTTTCAATCTATCATCCTTTATACGATTGGATCATCTTTTTGTTTCAAACTTAATAATTTAGTTTAAGTTTCTGAAATACACCTAAAAAAGAACCCCCGCAATGTAATGTGCGTGAGGGTTCTTTTGGATATAACTAACTATTTTTACAGTTATTCTTGATCTTGCTTCAGTAGTTCAAGTGCTGCGTCAAATTCACGATCAATTTCAGCATTTGGTTTATAGGTTGCCAAGCTGACGATAACCGTAACAATTAAACATAAAACAAAACCAGGCACGATTTCATATAGCATACCTGAAAGCGCTTCGGAATTGCCCCAAACCATAACCGTAACTGCACCGACAACCATACCTACAAGTGCACCGATTCCTGTGATTTTCCTCCAGTATAAAGACAGAAGGATAATAGGACCAAATGCTGCACCGAAGCCAGCCCATGCAAATCCTACGAGATCTAGTATCGTATTATTTTTTGTCCAAGCAAAAATCATTGCTATAATTGACACGAAAAGAATCGAAATTCTTCCGAGAAATACATATCTAGCATCAGTTGCATTTGACTTAAAGACCGCTTTGTATAAATCTTCAATCAACGCTGATGAAGTAACGATCAATTGGGATGAGATCGTACTCATAATCGCAGCAAGAACAGCTGCAAGCATAATCCCCGCAATAAAGGGATGGAAAGTGACTTGTCCAAGGGCAATGAATATAGCTTCTGGATCAACGAGTGTTTCCCCTGGATTCTGCTGAAAATAGGCAATCCCGACCAAAGCAGTAGCAATGGCTCCGAGTAAGCTGATAATCATCCATCCTATCCCAATTCTTCTCGCTTGCTTTGTTTCTTTAACCGTTTTAATAGCCATAAATCGTACAATAATGTGAGGCTGTCCGAAATACCCGAGTCCCCAAGCGACAGCAGATATAATACCTGCAGTTGTAGCACCTGAAACTAGACTAAGCATTGTTGGATCGACATTAAGAATCGATTCTCCAGTTTCTGCGAATCCACCAGTTAAAAAGATACCAAATATCGGAACAAGAATAAGTGCTAAGAACATAATTAATCCTTGAACAAAGTCAGTGTAACTTACCGCAAGGAATCCCCCAAAAAGCGTATAAGCAATAACGACAGCAGATACGATAATAAGACCTGCGTGATAGTCTAGACCGAATGAACTTTCAAAGAATACTCCACCTGCGACCATTCCAGATGAAACATAGAATGTAAAGAAAATTAAGATAATGATTCCTGAAACAATCCGTAATATTTTGGAATTATCTTTCAGTCTACTATCCAGATAACTTGGAATCGTTATTGAATCGTTTGATACTTGTGTATAGGAACGAAGACGCGGTGCAACGAATAGCCAGTTTAAATATGCTCCGATCGTAAGGCCAACTGCGATCCATACAGCATCTAGCCCAGCAACATAAATTGCCCCTGGTAGTCCCATGAGCAACCACCCTGACATATCAGCTGCACCAGCACTGAGTGCAGTAACCGCAGGTCCAAGTGAACGTCCCCCTAGCATATAGTCTGTTAGATTGGAAGTTCGTTTATATGCATACCAGCCAATCAACAACATTCCTACCAAATAAATGATAATCGCGATAAGTTCATAAATATTATCACTCGTCATACATTCTCCTCCTTGTATTAAGTTGTTTATGCCTTTATTTTTGAGCCTTGTTCAAACGTATTGTTTTTGCGATATTGAATGAAGTCAGGTGTATAGCGCTAAAAAAATTTTAAAAATAATACTCATGTTTTTATGTAAAGCTTTTATAGAAGAAATTCAGTTTTTTGATGGTTAAAATAGTCATAAGACTTTTTAACTAGATAATCAACATAGTATTCCATTATTATATCGTTTTTCAAATTATCAATCAACTTAAAAACGTATTATACATAATCAATTCTTCGTCTTTACTAGTCAAATCTCCTCCAAGAATAACAAATCATGAGTTAATTGGGCATAATTAGCCTACACTTCTTTGACAGTTTCCGGGCGCAGATAGACTATAGTCCGCTTTCTTATTTCGACACTTGTAAATCCATTTAAAGCAGAGTAAAGGTGCTTAAAACGTATTTATTCAACAAGGTATTTAAGCCCATGCTCAATCAAATCTGGGATATCGCCCGTTTGGTGAGAATTCTTAGTTCGTTGTTTCTTACACAAAAAAACTCATCAGCACTTTAATGCGGATGAGTTCTAATCAGATTTTATTTCAGAAAGTTTAGAGCTGAGAGGGTGTAGATTTGAACGGTTTCAACAAGCTCATTGATGTCCACATATTCATCAGCATGGTGAGGGATATGCCGGTCCCCTGCTCCTGTTGTGAGGATCGGTACACCTGCAAGATGAAGGAAAGTGCCATCTGTCGCTCCCGGGACCCCATTATAGACGGGATCTTTACCGGTAACCTGCCTATAAGCCTGTGCCACAACCTGTACCACTTCATTTTCTTTGTCCGTCTCGGTCCAGGGCCGATCTTCAATTAGATCAAGTGTCGCTGTAAAATCTGGATCATCCTTACTGAGCCGTTCAATAATGTCTTCAATCTCCCGCCTCAGCTGATCATGTTCCTGGCCAGGGACCGTCCGAATATCCAGTGTGGTCATACATTGAGCTGGAACGACATTGATTTGCGGCTCTCCCTTGACTGGTGCCTGTAAAATGGTTGGTGTAATACTTGGCCATCCAAGATAAGGATGTTCACCCAACCGTTGTTTTTCTTTCTGTTCGAGTTGATCCAGTTCCACAATTAATTTGGCCATTCGTGTGTTGGGGTTAATTCCTGTAAGCGGCATCGCACCATGGGCCATTTTCCCGTGTGTTTTTAAAACGATGCGTATCGCTCCTTTTTGAGTAATACACAGCTGATTTTCCTCAGGTTCACAGATGATGGCTCCATCCACCCCATCTGCCCAGCCTCTTCGGATAAAATCTTTTATTCCGATCATCATTCCCTCTTCGTCACACGGGATACAAAGAATGATTTTCCCTGTAAAAGGTGCGCCTGATTTTTTCAGAGCATGAACAGCAGATATCGCAGCAGCAAGGTTTCCCTTTGTATCACAAGAACCTCTACCATAAATCCTGTCGTTACTGATTTCTCCGCCAAATGGATCATACGTCCAAGAATCAAGATCTCCTTCTGTCACTACATCCGTATGTCCTTCAAATAATAGCGTTTTCCCTGGAAGACCAGAGTCATAAATGGCAATAACGTTTGGCCGGCCTGGCACTACTTCTTCATAAAATACATCTAGACCGATGTTCTTAAGATAATCAACTATGAAACGAGCTACCTTTTCTTCGTTTCCACCCTCGACCTGTGGACGATAGACACTTTGAATACGAATAAGACTCCGTGTCAGTTCAACCACTTCTTTTTTATCAACATATTGAAGAATAGATTCTATAGTCGTTGTCATTGCTTCCGTCCTTTCTTAATGAGATTCATTGACTTCTTTACTAGATGGAAAGCCCTCAATCCCCTCCGCACTCTTAATCGCCAGGATGACTGCTTCAGCTAAAACGTCTGCCGCAATTGTCCCGATCAGATCAACAGAGGCTTCCATATCTCCTGTAGCCAAAGAAAAAATCGTATCCCCGTCAAACATCGTATGAACAGGATAAATGGTTCTCGCTAAACCATCATGGGCCATGGAAGCTACCTTTGATGCCTGTGATTTAGTTAACTTGGCATTGCACGCGACAACTCCTATCGTTGTATTGGTGCCGGCCCTTAAGGGAATGACAGGCTGTTCAAGCATCCAATCTAAACAGCTCCTAATTCTCCCTTGATCATCTCTGGCACCGGCAATGACTTCTCCTGTTTCAGGATTTCGAATCTCCCCAATCGCATTGACCGCTACAATGGCACCCACAATTAATCCATTTGGGCAAACTTTAGAGGCGGAACCAATCCCGCCTTTCATGGCTCGATGGTAGCCTGCAACCTTCCCAACCGTAGCCCCGCAGCCCGCTCCTGAATTACCGAATGGGAAACGGCCTTGTTCCGCATTCTTTGCCGCTTGATAACCCATTTTCTGATCTGGCCGTATAGAAGGGTCTCCTACCGTCAAATCAAACAAGACAGCCGACGGAACAATCGGAACCACTCCTACACCAACATCTAGTCCAATACCTTCCTTTTCCAAAAACTGCATGACACCGCTTGCTGCATCAAGGCCAAAGGCACTCCCTCCTGCTAGACAGATGCTGTGTACACGGTCTACAAGATTCATAGGGTTAAGCAAATCAGTCTCCCTTGTTCCCGGAGCTGAACCCCGAACGTCTACACCGCACACAGCACCCTTCTCCATCAATAAAACCGTACAGCCCGTATAACCTGTTTTGTTTTCTTCATTACCAACTTTAATGCCCGGAACATCAGTAATATTATGAAAAAGTTCCACTACATTTCTCCTGAGATCTTTGATTTCTTGTTCCCGCTATGGTCCAGCTTTTTCCATGCGACCACAACTGCTAGCGTAATAATAACAGAGACAATCGCTTCTGGTATTCCATTGGTTACGGCAATCGTAACTGCAACACCCGGGGCAATATATCCCCTAATGACCGCCATTGTCAAAACGAGTAGCGTATTGGTAAAAGCCCCCACAAAACCCGCCACCCCAATAGCAGCATACTCATTGATTCTCCTTAGAGAAATGTAAGATAGATAGGCCGTTACTCCGATAAACAATCGAGGAAGTATCGCCACTAATGGGTCTTTAAATAATGGTATGGTCGCATCAAGAAACGAAGATACTCCGAAGATTAGTCCAATGACCAGTCCAACAAACGGCCCTTGCATTACTCCTCCAATGATTGCCGGGACATGCATGATGGTAGCATTCCCTGCTGCAGTTGGAACAGGAATAAAACCTAATCGGGTGACACCAAGCAAAATAGCTACTGCTCCTAATACGCCTGCAATGACAATCTTTCTTGTGGTTAATCCTCTTTCCATTCGATTACCCTCCTTAAATTTTTATAGACAGCTATTTTGGTGTGGCAACGAAGAAATTTGACAGCTATTAAGCGGAAGTTCAACTAAACCCACCACTTCCTGTGGTAACGTCGAACTGACTAACATCCTGTTAGCCTCCGGAACTTTTGAACAACATCTAATAAGGAAAAGGAAATGCCAATAATAGAACAGTAAACAAAACACAGAAAAGAAGAGCCATATAATCCATGTTCTGAGCTTTATACTTTGTATAGATCGACCGTTCACTTCCTGGCGTATAGCATCTAGATTCCATTGCCAGCACTAAATCTTCCGCCCGTGCCATAGCAACATTGAATAAAGGAATGATAATAGGAAATACATCTTTGGTTCGTTGGATAATTCTCCACCAGGCACCCGTGCCAAATTCTGCTCCTCTTGAGGCTTGAGCTTTCATCATTTTTTCCATTTCCATTGCAAACGTAGGAACAAACCGGATCGCAATCGTAATGATTAACGCGAATTCATGGACTGGGAACTTTACATGCTTTAAAGGTCTTAACAGACTCTCTATCCCATGTGTAATTTGAGTTGTGGAGGTACTTAACGTTAATACACTGCTCAAAAAAATGATTTCAATAAATCGTAAGGCAGAAACGATTACTAGACGGACACTATCACTTGTAATTAGGATAAAGCCATAGTCGACAAAAACCGTTCCTCCTGAAGCAATTTCACTATAGAACAACAGTTGCAATACGGCTAATATCAAAATGAAAGGTACAGCTGGCTTGACTCCTGATAAACCATAACTAATCGGAATTCGTGACATGTAAAATAAATAACAGGCAAAAGCAAGTGCGATTATGTTTCCAACATAGGTGTCACATATGGCCATCGCAATGACAAGAATAGTAAATGCTAAAAGCTTTATGCGGGGATCCATACGATGAATGAGTGAGCCTGTCGGCAAATACTGTCCAATGGTAATATTGCGGGTTAATTCGAATTCAAAACTAGCTATCTCCCTCACCTCCTAAAGGACTGAAGAACGGAAACCATTTCTTTTGCAGCAGTCTCTATTTCATACGCTTTAAGATTGACAGGATAACCTCGTGCTTTTAGTTGCGCGAGAATCTCCACGGTTTGCGGTGCTCCAATATGGTGCTTCGAAAGAACTTCGGAATTTCCGAAAATGTCTCCTGGTGTTCCATCAATAAGATTTCTTCCATCGGCTAATACATAAATCCTTTTTGCTAAATACGCGACTTCCTCCATGTTGTGGGAGACAAAGATGACGGTCATGTTTTCCTTTTCGTTCAACCGAACAATTTGGTCCAAAAGCTCTTGTCTGGAACGGGGATCAAGACCTGCTGTTGGCTCGTCTAATACTAAAATTTTAGGCTTTAAAGCTAGTACACCAGCCAATGCCACTTTTCTTTTTTGCCCGCCGCTTAAAGCATAGGTTACCCGGTCTTTCAATTCTTCAAAAGACAACCCTACCAATTCCATTGCCCACTTCACACGGTCTCTTACTTCTTTTAATGGTAGTCCCATTTTTAGCGGCCCGTAAGCAATATCATCACCAATCAATTTTTCAAAAATTTGATCCTCGGGATTTTGAAAAACAAGACCTACTTTTCTTCGCAATGCTTTAACATCAAGCTTTGGATCAGATAAATATTGACCTTCCACCGTGACTTCTCCTCTTTGAGGCCGCATCAGCCCATTGAAATGCTGAATTAAAGTCGATTTTCCTGATCCAGTATTTCCAATAATGGCAATGCTCTCTCCCTCTTCCACACTTAAACTGACTCCTGAAAGTGCTTGGTGTTCTAACGGTGTCTTTTCCATGTAGATATGCTGCAAATCCTTTACTTCTAAAATGGTGCTATCACTCACCCTACATACACTCCCCTTTTGGCTGATAAACGCATAACCTCCTGAATAATCTCTTCATTGTGAATCAAATCCGCCTGAAATTCATTGTCATATTCATGAACCAATCTGGCTAATTGGCTGGCTAAAGGAACATCGAGCTGCAACTGATGGAGCAGTTCATACTGCTGAAAGATTTCCCTTGGTGCACCATCCAATACAATTTGACCCTTTTCAATGACTATTACGCGGCTTGCTTCAGCTACTTCTGACATATGGTGGGTTACTGAGACGATCGTCATTCCGTCGTTATTTAGCCTGCGAACAACATCTAGAATGTCTCTTCTTCCATAGGTATCCAACATACTGGTCGCCTCATCTAATACTAAACAATCAGGCTTCATTGCAAGGATTCCCGCAATAGCGACCCGCTGCTTTTGGCCTCCTGAGAGATGATGGGGCGGCCGCTTCCGAAATTCACTCATACCAACCGCATCCAGTGCAAAATCAATTCTTGCCTTCATTTCTGAAGACGGTACCCCGATATTCTCCAACCCAAAAGCCACATCGTCTTCAACAATGGTCGCTACAATTTGATTATCGGGATGCTGAAATACCATCCCTACTTTCTGACGAATCTCTCGCTGCAGATTAGCTTCTCTTGTATTTAAACCGTCCACATAAATGTTGCCTGACAGCGGTTTAAGAATACCGTTGAAGTGTTTGGACAGCGTTGATTTTCCGGAGCCGTTATGACCAATGATCGTCACATATTCACCTGGATGCACATCAAAGGAAACATTTTCAAGAACTGGAACGGTCTTATGGTTGTTAATTGTATATTCAAACGAGATTCCTTCTACTTGAATGAAAGGCTGGCTCATTACACTCCCCTTCCTCCGTCAACATTCATGATCTCCCCAGTAACTGCTTTAGCGAGATCAGAAGCAAGATATAGTGCCGCTTGGGCAATGTCCTCTGGCTGGATTAGCGTTCCTAATGGGACACTGTCAAGAAAGATTTTATTTTTATCTTCCTCTACCTTTTGCTCATCACCAGGCAAAAATTTTCCTAACATTGGCGTTTCAGCAGGACCTGGATTAATGGCATTGACTCTTATTTTATAGGGAGCCAATTCAAGGGCTAGTGCTTTGGTTAACATAATCGCTGCTCCTTTGGAAGCACAGTAGGCATTCAATCCTGGTCTTGCCCGTATTCCCGCGATCGACGCAATGTTAATAATGGATCCTTGTTGCTTTCTTTTCATATAGGGAACAAGGTGGCGTGTCGTTAAAAAAATCGACTTTGTATTGACTGACATGATTTTATCCCATTCACTGATGCTCATTTCTTCAATCGGTGTAAAGAATTGCGGAACTCCTGCACAGTTAATCAAGACATCTGCATGATCGAACTTAGTTAATGCCTCACCGACAAGATTTTGAACACTTTGGTCATCTCCTACATCCGTTTGGACCACCAAAACTTGTCCTACCTGATCTATTTCTTCTGCTGTTTGGTCTGCAGCGTCTTTATTTAAGTCCGCTATAACTACGTTTGCCCCTTGTGCTGCAAACAATTTGGCTGCAGCCTTTCCCATACCTGACCCTGCACCTGTAATAATGGCTGTTTTTCCTTCTAACAATTCTACAGTCACAGGTTTATCACCACCATTCTTTCATCTGTCAGTTCTTGAATTGCATAATGCGGCCCTTCCTTCCCAATCCCGCTGTTTTTCACTCCTCCATAAGGCATAACGTCATTACGGTAAGTGGATACATCGTTAATAATGACTCCCCCATATTGCAGAACTTTTGCTGCCCTCATCGCCAGTTGCAAATCACGGGTGAAAATTCCAGCCTGTAAACCATAATCTGATTGATTGGACGAGTTAAATGCCTCTTCAATATCTTGATAAGGGATGATACAAACGATAGGAGCAAAAACTTCTTTACAAACCACCTTCATGGAAGGATTTGTGTCAACGAGTACCGTTGGAAATAAGATTGCTCCTTCCCTTCTTAGTGGAAGCAATGCTTTAGCTCCTTGCTCTATAGCTTCTCTTACCCATTCTTCTGAACGAATCGCCTCTTTTTCACTAATCATCGGGCCCACATCGGTTTCTAGTTTTTCCGGATCCCCGACGTTCAGCTGTTGAACGTAAGATAAATAGTTTTCCGTAAATTCATCCAATACAGACTGATGGACATACAAACGCTGAACAGCTATACAGGCTTGACCTGCATTATGGAAACTGCGGCTTGCAGTCAGCTTGGCGGCAAGGTCAATATCTGCGTCAACATGTACAATATTTGGAGAATTGTTACCAAGTTCAAGGGATACCGGCCGTAAACCGCTTCGTTCTTTAATATGCTTGCCTACTTCTCCAGAGCCTGTGAACGTATACATCGCTATTCGTTCATCTTCCAAAAGCCATTCACCTACCTCACTTCCTGCTCCGGTAATGATGTTGACATATCCTTTTGGAAAGCCTGCCTCTTCTAAAAGGTCTACCAGCTGAAAGGTGGCCAGCGGTGTTGTGGTAGCAGGCTTAATTACAATCGTGTTACCAGCAGCAAGAGCGGGTGCAATTTTATGGACACCTAATAACAAAGGGTAATTGAATGGAGTAATCACACCTATGACGCCTTTAGGAACACGAATAGTAAAGCCTAAACGATTGTCTGCCCCTTCTGTACCTTGCAGCGGAATCATTTCCCCCGCTATTCGTTTGGCTTCCTCCGCCGATAAGCGAATGGTGTTGATCGCCCGATCCAGTTCTCCCATTGCATCTTTACGAGTTTTCCCAACTTCTCGTACTAAAGAAACCTCGAAGTCCTCTCGCCTTTGTTCCATCAACTCAGCTGCTTTTAGAAGAATAGTAGATCGTTGAAAGGCCGTTAATTGGTCGGATTGAAAGGTTTTTTCAGCTGCGGAAATAGCCTGATCCACATGATGTTTATTTGCTTTGGCGATTGATGCAATCAATTCTCCCGTGTACTTGTGGTAAACGGGAATATGACCCTCTGTATGAACGTGTTCTCCGTTAATGTATAAAGGGTATTCTTTGTCATGTAACAGGGAAGTTTTTGTTTCAGTCATCCTTCGTTCATCTCCTTAAAGAGGTTGTTTAAATAAAATTCATGCTCTTTTTGACCATTTGCTGATGAATCTCTCGTCCAAATTCACTTGTCGTGTTTTTCCCTCCAAGGTCCGGGGTTGATATTTTTCCCTCAAGGAGAGCCTCTTCAATCGAAGATACAATCAAGTCCGCCACATCGGAAAAACCAAGATGCTCCATCATTAAACTAATACTCCAAATTTGTGCAATCGGGTTGGCTATTTCTTTTCCGGCAATGTCAGGCGCAGAACCATGAATCGGTTCAAACATTGAGGGAAAGATTTTCTCTGGATTAATGTTTCCGGATGGAGCGAATCCAAGGCCCCCGACAATAGCAGCACCAAGATCGGTTAAGATATCGCCAAAAAGGTTGCTGCCTACCACCACATCCAATTCTTCCGGTTTAGTAATAAAATAAGCAGCCAGTGCATCAATATGATAGATATCTGTATGGATACCAGGATGGTGTTTGCTCACTTCCTTGACAATTTCATCCCAGAAAGGCATCGAGTGATTGATTCCATTCGATTTCGTAGCAGCCGTCAGCCGTCTCCTTGGCCTTTTTTCAGCGAGTGAATACGCATATTTGATCACTCTTTCCGTTCCATATCTCGTAAATACATTATTTTGCACGGCAAGCTCAAAGGGAGTATTCTCGTGTAATCGCCCACCCATATTCGAGTACTCTCCTTCTGTGTTTTCACGGACTACGACAAAATCAAGATCGTTATGGGCTTTATAACGAAGTGGGCTGTCCAAGCCACGAAGCAGTTTAATAGGTCGCAGATTGATATATTGCTGAAAGGTTCTTCGAATGGGCAGGATCAACTCCCAAACCGAAATATGATCAGGTACAGACGGTGCACCAATCGCGCCGAGCAATATCACATCATAATCACGCAGAACCTCCAGACCATTATCCGGCATCATTTTTCCGTGTTTTAAATAGTAATCACAATTCCAATCAAACGTGTCAATTGAGAAACGAATACCTCCGCAAAGTTCCTCTATCCTCTTTAATGTTTTTAAACCTTCTGCCATGACTTCAGGACCAATTCCGTCTCCAGGTATGGCAGCTACCGAGAAGTGTTGCAAGCTATCACCTCATTCTTTTCTGTTAGTAATAACTAATGCAATTTCCATGCCAATTCAGTTAATTTTAAATTTTCCGAATTATATAGGCGAAATAAGGCACAATTAAAACGAAGTCACATCTATTCGCGTTTCATTTTGCAACGTTTGTTTCAAATTAAAACATTAAAGCTTGTATTCTTTGATTTTTCTCCAAAGGGTTGATCGGTCAATTCCAAGAGATTTGGCCGCTTCTGCCCTGCTTTCAGAGTTTTGCAGCGATTCTTGAATTAACTCTCTTTCATTCTCTTTAATAGTCGCAATGCCTGCTGTTGTTTGGGACCTGCTTTTTCTAAGTTTCGGATAAAAAAACGAGGCATCTTTAGCCGATATGGCTGGGCCTTGTTGAAGCAAAACAATTCGTTCCAGGACATTTCTTAGCTCACGGATATTTCCTGGCCAGTGATAGTCTTTTAATATAGAGAAAAGATCTTCCTCAACCTTTTCGATTTGTTTACGATGCTGTTCATTGAATTGATCAATAAAATGATAGGTAAGCAAGGGGATATCATCCAGCCTTTTGCGTAATGGCGGCAAATCAAGTGAAAGCACATTTAAACGATAGTATAAATCCGTTCTAAATTGCTTATTTCCAATTTCGTCTTCGATGTTTGAATTGGTTGCTGCGATAATTCGGACATTCACTGGAATCGTTCGTTCACCTCCAATTCTCCGTATCGACCTTTCCTGCAAAACTCTTAATAAGTGGGCCTGAATTTGCAATGGCATCTCTCCGATTTCATCCAAAAATAAAGTTCCACCATGCGCCAGTTCAAATAGTCCTTGCTTTCCTCCTTTTCTTGCTCCTGTAAAACTGCCTTCTTCATAGCCAAATAGTTCGCTCTCTAGTAAACTTTCAGAAAAAGCCGCACAATTGACAGCAACAAAAGGGCCAATCGCTCTGTTGCTTTGCAAATGGATTCCCTGGGCAAATAATTCTTTTCCTGTTCCAGACTCCCCAGTGATTAATACCGTAGCGTCTGTTCGCGCAAAGATCTTTGCTTGTTCCTTAGCTTCGTCAATCTCCTGCACTTCACCAACAATGTCGTTAAGCCTGTATTTAGCATCTAGCCCATTCTCGTGTAACTTTTTCCTTAATTTCATTTCCATTCTTTGCAGGTCGGTAATTTCTTTAAAATTGGAAACCGCTCCAACGACAGTGTTGTTTAGAACAACAGGATATCGATTAATAATGTATTGCCGGTCCAGAATTTTGGCTACATCCCCTATTTCTTTCTTACCGGTTTGAAGTACTCTCAACATATCGGAATGAGGAATATATTCTTTAATGTTTCGGCCAACTACCTCTCCTTCCAACCCTAGGTACTTTTTGGCATTATCATTGGTCAGCGTAATTTTCCCTTGCCGATCAACTGCTATTAATCCATCATGTGCAGAATCTACAATGGCCTGAACCTGATATTTTTCTTTAAAAATCCCACTCGTAACACCGATTAAATGAATGGCTTGACGTATAGCGGAAATCACCGAATCCATTGAAGGGTTAACAAAATAAACATGCTCCTTTGTTTGTTTAGTAATAGGTAGGTTGTTTTCCCAGGAAGGAACAAGAAATGATATGTTTTTCTTCGGGTTACTTAGATTAACGTGTTCTCTGAGGCAAATATCAAGACGGTTATGATCTTTCAGATGATTTTCAGTGTCTAACCACTTTTTTTCTTCAGCTGACACCACGATAAGAGGATTTTTTTCATGAAGATCATGCTTATGTATCGCTTTTTCGAAATCACTTAAATGAATGGAAAGGGGTACAATGGGAATCGAAAATGAGTGAACCTCGTTTACATAAGGTGAGGGGGTAATGAGAACAAGAGGGTTCACCATATATACTATAATCGATTTTTTCGAGTGGAAGTAGGATGGTTGAAGACCATGTTCATGTAAAATTTGAGTGACGATAGCTTCAAGTGTTTTATTCAATTTATACAAAGCAATCATTATCTCCACTCCCCTTTCTTTCGTTTAATAATTCAATATATTATTTGGTAATAATATTCATAGTATAGGCTTTTTTAATGAAGAAAAAAAGTCTTTCATCCTTTACAATAGGAGATATACGCAATGAGACGTTCATGGAAGGAGGTATATCTATGAATCTTGATTATTTAAAGGTATTTTATGTTGTCGCCAATAATAAAAGTTTTTCGCAAACAGCCAAGGATCTCCATCTTTCACAATCAAGTGTTAGTCTTCAAATTAAACAGCTGGAAGAACAGTGGGATTGCCAACTATTTGAGCGGACAACAAAAAAAATATCTTTAACTCCCGCAGGAGAAATTTTATATAACAAAGTTAGTAAACTATTATCTCTTATGAATGAGACAGCAAATGAATTGCAGGAGTTGAAAGGGATTGTTCATGGTGACCTGAAAATCGGCGCCAGTTTAACAATCGGGGAACATATTCTTCCCTTCATATTAGCCGACTTTAACAGCCTATATCCCCAGGTGAATATGTTTTTAAAAGTGTATAATTCAGAACAAATTGTTGAAAAGCTGCTTAATCATGAAATTAATTTAGGTTTTATTGAGTCGATGCTCTCATACCCTGCTTTACAACATGTTCCTTTTGCTAAAGATGAACTGATTATCATAACATCCCCACAGAAAAAATTTACGCAATCTTCGGATATTACCATTGAAGAATTACTAACATTGCCATTCATTATTCGTGAAAAAGGTTCCGGTACAAGACAAGTGATGGAAGAGACATTAAGAAAGAATAATATTGATCCTAGTAAACTAAAAATCATCATAGAACTGGAGCATACAGAAGCGATTAAATCCGCAGTCGAAGCTGGGTTGGGCATTTCAATCATATCAAAGTCTGCAGTCAAAAAAGAACTCCAACTTCAAACCTTGCAACAATTAAAAGTAGGGGGATTGTCTCTACATCGGCATTTTTACATGATATACCATGAAGAGGCATTGCATCTAACAAGCAGAAAATTGATAGAGTTTATAAAGGATCCTAACTAGTTAGTCAGGATCCCTTAACCCTATTAGAGGTTGTTTAAAAAGTCCGGTAAAAATAGCTGTCGAATTTCTTCGTTCCTTGAAAAAGGAGAACACTTTTCCTGCGTGCGAGGTACCGCTCCCGTAGGTTATTCTTGTGCTCGACCTTTCCGGACTTGCACACGGACCTCAACACAAAAATCTAAAGCCATTTTTGTGTCTGCGATGACTATTCAGTGTAGCTTTCCTTATGCTGACTTCGACGTTTCACAGGACGTGAAGTAGTTAGTCGAAGTTCCATATGTACCTGCGTCTACAAGTGTATTCTTGGAAGTAAGCTTCCTCGGTACAACTCGTAGTATTTATGCAAGTACCGCTCGTCGTTCTGGTCCTCAAGATTTTCGCGCCTCGGGCTCACAGGATGTGAGTCAGTTCAACGTTGTCACAGGACGTGACGATTTTTAGTTGAACATCATTAATCTCGGCTCTTTTTGTCCTCCTTTTTAAACACGCACTATTAAATTTATTATATGTTTTTGTTAAGCATCCAGGTTAACTGATGGGGTACTCTTAGGATCGATTTCGGTGGAATCTTCCTCTGTAAGCGCTTTCCCTAGAATGTAAAAATCGAGCGTATTTTTAGGAATTTGGTGGTACTCTTTTCTTTTATATAGATAGAAGATCATACCTAGCATGGACCATACAACCAAAGCAATCAAGGATTCTAATCCGAGAGCTGAAGGGGAGCTTGGAACCAGCAATAGTCCAAGAAATGTCAGACCGCTCAATGCTCCTATTAATGCTATCAGTTTTTTGGCTGGGGAAACCATCCATTCTTCAAAATCAGCTGTTTTCTTCCATTTAAACAGTTTGTATGCAGTAAGGCAAGTATAAAAATAAGCGATTGTCACACCCGTTGCGGACATATCAACGATCCATAACAGAACAGGTCTGCCAAACCAAGGGGCGACTAAGCACATTACACAAGTAAATAGGATTCCAACGTAGGGTGTTCCATACTTTGGGTGTAGTTTCGAAAACGCTGTGGGTATTACTTTCGCTCTTCCCATTGCGAACATTAACCTGCTGGATGAAACATAGAATCCGTTCAGGCCTGTAAACACACCCATACATAGAGATATAGCTAACAATAGTGCTCCTATCGTACCTAGTGTTCCTGAAATTACATCTCCTGTTCCCCAAATTGGCTTTCCTTCCACAAGCTGCTGCCAAGGTGTAGCTACTGCTGTTGCAATGATCATGAAAGCATATAAAATACAAGCGACTATTAACGAATAAATAATCAGTTTAAAAGCTTTTTTAGGGGGAAAATTAAATTCTTCTGCTGCCTGAGGAATATTATCAAACCCAACATAAGCCCATGGAGCAATGGCAATAATGGCAATTATGCCTGTAAGAGCGGGAATACCCGGTTTAAACAACGGTTGAAGGTTCCCAATATCTGTTGCTGGGTTTAGAAGCATGCTGATGGTTAGTAGACAAACACCAGCCACTAGAATAATACAAAATACGTATTGTAGTTTACCAGAGATAGAAGCACCTATTATATTAAAGTAGGCAAAAATGATAAGAGCAACGGTTGCAATGATAATTTCGCCAAGATACACTTTCCATGCGCCAATTTCATATAAAAACATTACGTCGGTAATGGCGGGAAGCATAAATTTTCCAAGTAAAGCGAGGGCTGAAGCGTTTAAGGCAACAATGCATATATAACCAAGGGTTAAAAACCAGCCGCAAATAAATGCATGTTTCCTACCAAATCCTAAATACGCATATGCGAATTCTCCCCCTGAGACCGGATACTTTTCAATTAAAACCCCATAGCTTACGGCAATAACCATCATAAGAAGCGCACCAATAGATAATCCGATAATTGCACCCATTGGCCCCGCCTTTGCCATCCATTCCGTTGGTAGGATAAAACAACCCCAGCCAATCGCAGATCCCAAGGCAATGGCCCAAATCCATTGCGGTTTAAAAGTCTTTTCCAGTTGCACCCTCTTTTCCATAATTTCCCCTCCATGTTATTATTTAATAACCAGATTCTTAGGATAAAATATACTTTCTTTCAGTACTTTCCCAAACAAGTTTGCCCGAAATGATCGTTGCAAGGACCGGTATATCCTTAATATCCATAGGTGGACCTGTGAGTGGATCGGCACCAAGCACAACAAAGTCAGCTCGTTTCCCAACTTCAATCGTTCCTGATTCTTCCTCATCAAAATTCAGTTTTGCTCCGTAACTAGTCATGGCTTTCAATGCAGATCTAACGTCTATCTTTTGGTCATCTCCAAGAGTATTCCCTTCACTCGTTACTCGGTTAACGGCCGCCCAAACAGAGAATAATGGTGAAATTGGTGTAATCGGACAATCAGAATGCAGTGTGAAAAGCAAGTCGCGTTCAATCGCATCAGCTAACGGATTGATTCTCGACGCTCTTTCCTCACCCAAAAATAATTTGCGGTGACGATCACCCCAGTAATATACGTGATTTATAAAAAAGGAAGCTGCTACACCGAGCCTTTGCATCGTATTAAGGTCTTCAGTCGAAGCAGTCTGTACGTGTTCAATGCGGTGTCGATGATCTGTTCTTGGATTCGTTGTTAAAACAATATCAAATGCTGCCAATATGGAGCCGATCGCCCTGTCCCCATTTCCATGAATGGCAATCCGAAATCCCCTTTCATGCAGGTTTAAAATTTCCTCTGTAAACGTTTCTTGATCATGCAGTAAATCGCCGGTTATAGATTGATCGCAAAAATACGGTTCTCTTAAAGCACCTGTCAACCCTTGTATCGAACCATCCTGAAATAATTTGGCGCTATCGAGTGAAACCTTATGATTTGTACGTTGTTTCAACTCCCTATCCAGTTCATCGGCAGTATATCCGGAGAAAGCAGAGTCCTCCTTCAGTAAGTGGTGTAGGATCATTAATTTCATATTCATTGGATTCTTCCCGGAATTGACGGCTGCCAAATGGGCATTCAGTTCAGCTATTCCTTTATCAAGTCCAACACCAGCATCTGTACATGTCGTTATTCCCTTAGATAAATAGACATTTGCAGCATTCTCAATGTTTTTGATCTGTTCATCTTCAGTTGGACTTGGTAGAAAGGGAAATATATACTCTAAAGCCGGAATCTCATGTATTACTCCATCTAAATAACCCTCGCTGTCACGGCCGAAAAAACCTCCATGTGGATTTAAAATATCTTCACCTATACCTGCAAGTTCCAGTGCTTTTGAATTGGCTGCTCCAAAGTGGCCTGATATATGCCTGATAAAAACAGGATGGTTTGGAGAGACACTGTCAAGATCGTACCTAGTTAGGTGCCTTTTTTCACTCAAAAGCGTGTCATCATACCCCCATCCCATCACCCATTTTCCAGGTTCTGTACCTTTTACTTTCTCAGTGATCTTTTCCAATATATCCTCGATCCTTTTGTTCTGTGGCGATCGGCAATCTACTAATTCCAGCATTTGACCGAACATATAAAGATGGCTGTGGGTATCTATGAAACCAGGTAATATTGTTGCACCATTTAAATCTAGAACCGTTGTCTCAGGAGTTATATTGAACTCACCACTATTCGGTTCTGATTCATCCAAGATACGAACGATTTTTCCGTCAGACACGATTAATGATTTTGCATAAGTATTCTGATCATCAAGTGTTATGATATTTGCATTTTTAATCATAAGTTCACTCATTGTAAATCTCCTTTTGTCATATTACCTTTTCATTGGTTGAACCCATTTAATCAGTACCTCTATTAACAGCTGAGGGAAGAAATACAAGAGTAGTAGCAGATAACCTTAATGCCCATTGATACATACTAATGATATCCGTCATGAAAAACGCGACAAACAGGGATACGACGGAGATGACTCGAGTGATTTATGTCGGAATATTCTGTATATTAAAACCGTAATTTCGGTAAGTCTTGATATCTACTTTCAATTCGTTAGCAATTTGTAGAGAGTTCCCTATCTTGTAGAAAAGGAGCTTAATGCTGTCATTTAAGCTCCTTTTTAATATATTCCTACCAGTTCTGGTGATCCAAATGAGAGTATTTCGGTAATAGGCGGGTCGGCATTTTTAATGCATCTTTTCTGAATGGTGGGGCTAACTGAGTCCCATCCACTTGGATATCAAGGACGGTTGGTTTATTTGATTCGATCGCTCTTTTGATGGCTGGCCCGACATCCTCTGGTTTATCAACATTAATTCCTACCGCTCCCATTGATCTTGCAACTTCTGCAAAGTCAGGATTCTGAATATCCGCTCCAACGAAACGATTATTATAGAAATCAACTTGGTTTTTCTTTTCCGCACACCATGCATTATTATTAAACACACAAGCAACAACAGGTATATTTTCCTCGACTGCTGTACTTACTTCATGCAAACTCATCCCCCAAGCACCATCGCCTACAATGGCAATAACAGGACTGTTCGGATTAGCGAGCTTAGCTCCTAGTGCGGATGGATAAGAAAAACCTGTATTCCCGAAAGTTAAGGCTGCTACATGCTGGCGCCCAGAATTGAACTTTAAATAGGCATTTGCCGTAGAAGAAACATTTCCAATATCGGATGTGACAATTGCATTTTCTGGTAATACCTTTGTAAGCTCTAGTAATGCGCGGCGTGGGTTGATTGGATTTCCATCCACCATAGCAAGCTCTACAAGCTCTTTATCCCACTTTTCCTTTTCATTAGATACTTGAAGCAGCTTTTCTTGATTGTATTTCTTACTTGGTACCTTCTCCTTAATCCGTTTAGAGATCTCAGTCGCTGCAGCTTTAGCATCGCCGATTATTCCGACCTCCACAGGATGTGTACGTGCAATATTACGTGGATTAATGTCAACTTGGATAATCTTCGCATTTTTCGGGAAGTAATCAATATCATAGCAAGGAAGTGTCCCGAAAACAGATAAACGAGTACCAATTGCTAACACAACATCAGCATCCTTAAGTGTGTTCATTGCAGCTTTTGATCCCATATAACCAATCGGGCCAACTGATAATGGGTGATTAGCTGGAAATGCATCATTATGCATGTAAGAAACAGCAACGGGTACTGTTAGGTAATCGGCTATTTCCTTTACTGCTTCAATTCCATCAGAATCAACAACACCACGACCAGAGATAATAACCGGATTTTTAGCTGAAGCTAGTAAATCAACAGCTTGATCAATTGACTCTAAAGATCCACATCCTCTATTATCCACACGGTATTGATGTGGCTCTAGAATAAAATCCTCCACTTCTCCATAGAAATAGTCTCTTGGAATATCGAAAAGTACTGGGCCACGCTCTGCATAAGCAATCCGGAATGCTGTTCTTAGGCAGTCCGCTACACGATTTGGGTGAGTTACTCTAACTGTTTCTTTCGTAATCGCTTTAAAAACTGAAACTTGATCACACTCTTGAAAACCATCCCAACCGACAGTCGGAGTTCCTGCCGATGGAGAAATGACAACCATTGGTGTGTGCGCTTGATTAGCAGCAGCAACGGAAGTTACCATGTTTGTGATTCCAGGTCCATTTTGGCCAATAACTACTCCAGCTATCCCACTCACCCGCGTATAGGCATCCGCCATATGGGCGGCACTTTGTTCGTGACGAACCCCGATGAATCGAATACCTGCAGTTGGCAGAAGATCTAGTAAATCCATAAACGCAGACCCTAAAATACCCCCGATTTGCTTTACATCTTCTGCAACTAGCGTTTCGACGATTGCTTCACTTGGTGTCATTTTTACTTTCTTCGTTTTGATTTCTGCTACTTCTTTTTCTACTTTTGCCATTAAAAGCACATCCCTTCAGGTTTTTAAACTTCTTGCATTACATTCATTACGGTCTGTACGACAAAGTTCAAGTCTTCTTCCGTTGAGGAAAGCGGAGGAGCGATAATGAGGACATTGTTAAATCCTGGGACAGTGTCACCGTTCCTTCCGATAATTAATCCTTTATCTTTACATCGGCCTATGATTTTGCCCATCATTTCATCGGACGCGGGTTCTTTAGACTGTTTATCTTCTACCATCTCAATCCCATATAAGAAGCCGACATTCCGTACTTCACCTACATTTTTGTGAGAATTCAATTCTTTTAATCCCCCTAAAATGCTTTCGCCAAGTTCAGCAACTCTTGCCACAATGTTTTCCCTTTCAATAATCTCGATGTTTTTCAATGCAACGGCACAGCTTGCAGGATGACCACCATAGGTTGAAATATGGCGCAAATGATTGTCTTGTCCTTTTTCTTTGAACTTTTCATAGATTCGGGAATGAACAGCCGTGGCACCTAGTGGCAAATAGCCGCTCGTCAACCCTTTTGCCATTGTGACGATATCGGGTTGGACACCTTCTGAATGCATGAACCCAAACATCTTACCAGTACGTCCGAACCCTGATACAACTTCATCCATGATTAATAACACATCATGTTTCTTACAGATCGCTGCCACCCTTTCCAGATAACTTTCCGATGGAATAATGACGCCGCCACCAGATATAAACGGCTCCATAATCACAGCAGCTACTGTTTCGGCGCCCTCCCATGTAATAACCTGATCAATCATATCGGCCGCTACTTTATCGCAGTCTGTAACTTCCTCCCCAAATGGACACCGATAACTATATGGCGGAGGAACATGCAGGAATCCTGGCATACCTGGGTCGTATTTAATTCTCCTATTGGCTTGTGCAGTAGCACTCAAAGCACCTAAGGTCGAACCATGATAGGCACGGTATCGGGAAATGAACTTATACTTTCCTGGATTTCCATTTTGATTATGGTACTGTCTCGTAATTTTAAATGCTGTTTCATTTGCTTCTGATCCACTATTTGAGAAAAAGGTCTTATATGAGTCACCAAGGAGTTCACTTATTTTTGTAGATAGTTCAATAGCTGGAGTATGACTTAACGTAAGAGGAAAATAAGAAAGCTTCATCATCTGTTCAGTTGCTGCCTGAACGATTTCTTTGCGTCCATGTCCTAAGTTCAAGCACCACAATCCTGAAACCCCGTCCAAATAACGGTTTCCATCGCTATCATTAAACCAGGACCCTTCACCGGATTCTGCAATCATAGGGTTACCGCCTTCGACATGACGGCTCATCGCATGCCATAAATGGTCATGATCCTGTTTCGCTAATTGCTGGCTATTACGAACCTCAAGTTTTGACATTTTGCCTTCCCCCTTTTTTAAGTTGCTGTCGGAACTTTGTGAAACACATTTTGGATTGGCGTATATGGATAGTTGTATGTTTCCGCAACAGCTCGATGGGTTACTTTTCCATCAATCGTATTAACGCCCTTTGCCAGTGAAAGATGTAATAAAATGGAGTTTTCTATTCCTTTATTAGCTAAAAGCAACCCATATGGTATTGTTGCATTTGCAAGGGCATATGTGGCTGTTCTAGAAACGGCACCTGGTATATTCGGAACGGCATAATGCAACACACCATGTCTCATATAGGTTGGTGAATCATGAGATGTAATGTGGTCTATCGTTTCAATGGATCCGCCTTGATCGATAGCAACATCAATAATGACTGAGTTTTCCTTCATTTGCTTAACCATTTCCTCTGTAACTAATTGAGGAGCTTTTGCACCAGGGATTAAGACAGCTCCAATAACTAAATCCGCATCTTTTACTTCTTGTGCAATGTTGAATTGGTTTGACATGACTGTTTTTATTCTTGCTGAGAATTGGTCATCCAACTGGCGAAGCCTTTCTGGACTAATATCTACTATGGTAACGTCTGAACCTAGTCCAACAGCCATTTTAGCAGCATTTGTCCCTACTACCCCGCCTCCAATGATGACAACCTTGGCTGGTTTTACACCTGGCACTCCTCCTAAAAGGATTCCACTACCACCGTGTGTTTTTTCTAAGAATTGTGCGCCCAGTTGAACGGACATCCTTCCAGCTACTTCACTCATCGGTGTTAATAGCGGAAGTGACCCATTTTCGAGCTGAATCGTTTCATAGGCTACTGAAATTACGTTTTTTTCGATGAGTGCCTGAATCAGTTCAGGCTCAGCTGCTAAGTGCAAATACGTAAAGAGAATTAAACCTTTTCGAAAATATTGGAATTCTTCCGGCTGGGGTTCCTTAACCTTAACGACCATATCTGCTTCCCATGCATCTTTTGCATAACGAACAATCAGAGCTCCTGCCCTTTCGTATTCTTCATTTGTAATTCCACTCCCTGATCCTGCACCGTTTTCTACTAAGACCGTATGGCCTGCATTTACAAAGGCAATTACACTGGCTGGAACCATAGAAACACGGTTTTCATTATTCTTAATTTCCTTTGGTACACCAATTATCATATAATCACTTCCATTCATAATGAAGTAAACTACCTGTCATTAAAGGCTATAAAGAATCCAATTCCCTCCCAAGTTATTAATACTCATTCTGACGTCATGTCGTCCGTACCAGTTGAGTTATATTTAGCCTCTCTTAAATTAAAGCATAGGTATTTTAAGTTTTCAATATTTTCTAAAAACAATACTTATTGCAATTCCTTATAAACCTTATTGTAATTTCGAATAGTTTAAGTATATTTCTTGGATAAATTAATACGAAAAGAATACATATCCGCACGAAAGTAAGCAATATAATATTCAATTAACTTTTCATCTTGGTCAAATAATAAACGTTCTGTATTCAATACATTTATGGACTCCGTAAGTCCTAATAATTCTGCATCCTCTTCGGACAGATAACTACTTGTAATGATTTGCTCGGCGTCAGCCAGTTTAATATGTAATTTTTGTTCAAGTAAGTCATACAGGGTACCTTTTCCTATATCAAATTGTGCAAGCTTCATACCGATTTCCACTGGATAATATTGAAGTTCGATAGCAAGAGGCTTATCATTTGCGTAGCGGATTCGTTTTATAAAATAGGCTTCGTCAAAACCAGTGGCATCTATTATGTCCTGCGATGGTTTTACAATTCCATGGGTTACTAGTTTCGCATCTGGTTTCATACCCATTTTTCTTATGGTGTCAGTCGTACTACTTAAATTCCCTAACCAATCATGAATAGGCTTTACCGAAATAAACGTACCTTTTCCATGCACTTTTTCTAAAACCCCTTCATGGACTAAATGAGAAACAGCTTCTCTCACAGTACTTCTGCTGACTTTATATATGTCCATTAGTTCTCTTTCACTTGGGATCTTTTCATTGAATGAACCTTCAATGATTAATTTTTGAATCTTATTTTTCAACTGAATGTGAAGCGGTATAGGGTTTTTAGGATCTAATTCCATACTTTCTGATTCCTCCTTCTAAAGAAAACTTGGCTAGCGCCAAGCTTTAGCGCAGGCGATCGCCTTAGTTGCGCTTATACTATAGAAAGTATTTTTTATACTTTCTTAACGTGTAAACAAAACTTGGCCCAAAAGGGTTGCGCCTAATTTCCTTATTTATCAAATTACCTTAAAGAATAACAAATCTCGGGCATAAATACCCAACATATATACGACATTCTTCGGGACCAGACAGACTATAGTCCTCTTTCTTTTTTCGACACATTACTTTCCGTTTAACGTATCATTTCGTTCAAATCCTATTTAATTCAACAAGGCTTTCAATCACATGTTCGATGAGATCGGGGATATCCTCCATTTGGTCCTCGTTAATTTTACGATTAAACGTTATCTCAATCGTATCCGTATACGTGTTCTGTTCTTGACCATAAACAAAGCTTAATGTTTGAGTAGGGGGTAAGTCCTGCTCCCAAATATCCTCTAATACATCTTTAATTTCGTTGCACTGACTTGGTACATCAACTACTTGCTTGTGAAAACGAACGAATAGATCGCACCCCGGAGTTTCACCAGAGACCTCTAATATCTCTGCTGCCAAATCTTTCAAGGATGCCTCCAAAACAATTTCTGCTGTGACTTCCTTTTGATCAGCTAGTACGAATTGAAGGACGAATTCTCTAGACAGGACGGCTAATTCCAAGCGATCGACCCGATTGGTGATTTTAATTTCGCCAGTCAAGTTGTCCAAATCATAAATTTGATTTTCAAATGCAACTTTCAGATTCTCGAAAATGGTTGGATCATACATGGTCATTACCTCACTCGTTTTCCTGTTCTAGTATCCACTTCATGTCTTATGTCGTTAATATAGACAGATTTAAATGCCTACATTTGGAATCACCTTATAATAACAACATTATACCAAGTTTTTAAAGGACTGCCTTGCATGAACAATTAATCGTTATCTCGTAGAAGTTGATTAACCTTCGATTGCATGGATAATATCATCGTTTTTTTGTACTGGCCGCTAAGAACAGCACTTTTATTTGTTGGACTTAGGATAATTTGTTAAAATTCTCGATTTCAACATTTAAAAAGTATGCCATTCAGTACAGCATCATGAATTGAAAAAAGAAATTGATACTGCCCTTGTTTTTGAATAAAAACTAGTACAGTATCAATCATTCCATCATTTTCACCATATTTATAGTCGACACTTCCTATGGGAGTTCGTTACCCGCTGTGCGGTAGAGCTCGTACCATTCTTCTCGTGTCAGTTCTACTTGTGATGCTTTTGCTATGTCTGATAGGCGTTGTGGAGTCATCGTACCGACAACTGGCTGGATTTTAGCAGGGTGGCGTAAAATCCAGGCAATAGCGATGGCAGAGTCTGTTACACCTTTCTCCTCAGCAAGTTCCTGGAGTTTCTCATTGACCTCAGGAAACTGCTCATTACCGACAAAAGGTCCTTTGATCATCCCGTATTGGAATGGCGACCAAGCTTGGATAGTCATATCATTCAAACGGCTGTACTCTATGAGACTACCATCGCGGACGGTCGCTGGATCATTTTGCATATTTACATTAACCCCTGCGTCGATCATCGGCGTATGCATGAGGCTGAACTGCAATTGGTTAATGATCAAATCTTGTTTTACGTACTTTTTCAACAGTTCGATTTGCATCGGATTTTGGTTGCTTATCCCAAAATGGCAGACTTTCCCGCTCTCCTTCAGCTTGGTGAACGCTTCGGCCACCTCTTCAGGTTCCACCAAGGCATCTGGACGATGAAGCAATAAGATATCGATATAATCCGTTTTCAAGCGCTTCAAGCTGTTATCCACGGATTCAAGAATATGTTCTTTGGAAAAATCAAAGAAACCCTTACGAATTCCGCACTTCGTCTGAAGAATCATTTTTTCTCGAATAGAAGGATTCATGTCAATCGCATCAGCAAAAGCTTCTTCGGATTTCCCACCGCCATAGATGTCCGCATGGTCGAATAGATCGATCCCTTCTTCCATGGCATTCTCAATCACGTTCCTAGCATCTTCTTTAGAAACAGCGTGCATACGCATGCAACCTAATGAAATCTCACCGACTTCCAAACTACTATTACCTAGCTTGAGCTTCTTCAAAAACGACACCTCGTTTCGTTTGATAGACCCATTTTAACATTTATTTCATTGGTACCCATGTAATGACGATTCATTCTGTTCGATGAGAGATATTTCCTCTAATTTTTAAAAGGCACAAGGAAGTAGTCCCCATCTCTACCCTCTCTGGTGTTCAAAACAATAGATTTTCCCATTGAATCTTTTATTGGATAGACAAAAGGTTTTTACTTTTTCCGATACGGGTTTATCACAAACACAACACTTATCTAGTTGACTTTTTTAACAACAATTTCTTCTGCTTTACTTTTTCCTTCTTTTAAAAATTTCACATGTTCCTCTCTGATCGTTTGGTCTGTAATGTTCGCTTCTGTAATTGCCTGATAGATCTTATTTATGTCGTTTTCAGAAAGCAGTGGCTCTTTATGTTGTATTTTGAGAACTGACACTTTCCTACGTATGTAATCAAATAGTTCAATATCATAAACTAACAGCTCATCAGAAGCTATTTTTCTAAAGTCCAATTCATCAATCTTGAATGTACAACGCTTTGTGAAGGAGACCATGGATATAAACAAAGGATGGTACTTTTCATCAATGTAGTTCCTCAATGCCTGGATGTGGCCGTAATTTTGAATAAATGGATTCATCATCTTGAACTTACCATTTACTGACCACGCTTTCCGGTCTTTACCTCCATAGACAGTCCCCTGATAGTTTTTCGTTTCGATCACAAAGATTGCATATGGAGAAATGACAACATGGTCAATTTGTGAAAAACCTGTCTTTGCTCCCGGGTTTATAACTTGTATGTCATTTAAATGCTTGTATTCCTTTGGAAGTTGGTCTAACTGAATATCGATTTTGTATTCACCTAATTCCCCTTTGCGACTAGCAATCTTCTCGGCATTCTTCAGCTGAGGTTTAGATGGACTGGGGGTCTTTATCGGCTTTTTTGCTTCATTATTCTTTTTGAATAAGTTTGATAAGAGTTTCATTATGATCACCAACAATACAATTTATTTTCTTACAGCTCTATATTGTGTTGTATCGGCAATTATTTCTTCAAGTTAAGTAATATAAAAACAACCCCACTGATGTTCATTGGGGTTGAAACGCCTATAGACGGAACGTACTAAAATCCCAAATTGAATGTCCCTAATTGTATCGTATTGCCTCATTACTCCCACTTAAACACATAACTAGCAAGTGCAAATCCTCCAACGAGCCAGGCGCCAAGGATCAGGGTTTCTGTACCTAACTGAAAGATTGGTGTTCCGAGATTCATGGTTTCTCTTAATGCTGAGGTTAGTGGTGCGATTGGCAGGACTTTGACAATCGGCTGAAACCAATCCGGCATATTACTGACCGGGAAGAATACGCCACCAAGGAACAGTAATGGAAAAGATGCAAACCCTGCAATCGGACCGGCACTTTCAGGGTTTTTAGCAATCCCCGCTATAATGAAACCGATGGACATAAAGGCTAGTGTTCCTAAAACAATGAAAAAGATCATCGCGAGCCAAGAACCAGCTACATTGATGTTAAAGATGAGGTCCGCAATTAATACGACCAGCAATGCTTGGGTTCCATTAAGGAGTAAACGGGCCGTGATCTGGGCAGCGATAAACGTGGAGGCTTTTAATCTCGTCCCCTGCATTCTACGCAAAATCCCTCTTTCACGCCAGGCTGAAATTTGTCCTGCGACGCCATTCATGTTGTTACTCATGATCATCATCGCGACGATCCCTGGGACGAGAAAGTCAATATATCGAAGGTTCAGTGCTTCAATTCCAACCCTTTCGATGGTCACTAAAGGCTTATAGTCGACAAGCTGTTTACTGTATTGATCGATAATCCCGTTCACAACCGTTAGCCCAAGTTCAGAGGCTGATAAGTTTTTCTCGTTATAATAAACCGGTAGCGAGAAGGCTTGATTCTTATCCTTTAAACTCGCTTCATATCCTTTTGGAATTTCAATCAAAAGCTGGATGTTCCCATTTTCGACGGCTTCTTTTCCAGTTTCGGTCTTTTTATAGGATTGGGTCTCAATTCCTTCATTTTTGTTAAACAATTCTTTTAAGTCTTTTGATGCATCGGTTTGATCAAGGTCAACCATCCCTACCGTTATCGATAGCGTATTTCCGCCGCCGACAAATGACCCGAGGGCGAGCATCAAAATGACTGGAAAGAGCAATGTGAAAAACAAGACTTGTTTGTTACGGGCAAAAATACGGAGTTGCGCCAAAGTTAATTGCCAATATGCTCTCATGATTCTCTTAGACTCCTTCCTGTCATATGTATGAAGACATCTTCTAATGTCGCGGTTCGTGTTTGTAAGTCCTTAATGTTCAGATCGTGTTCTGAAGAAACTTGGATTAAGGAGGTTAACGCGAGCTGAAGGTCGTCTGTGTAAAGCTGCACGAACGTATCTTTGATGGATACTTCTTCTACCCCATCCATTTTCATAAACCATTCTTGTTCAGGAGGATTGGTCAAACGGAATTCTACGCTGCTTGTCGCCTGCAATTTTTTCACGAGATTGGTTGGCGTGTCGAGAGCGATCAGTTCTCCTTGATCCATGATGCCGATGCGATCGCAGAGCACATGGGCTTCATCCATATAATGTGTGGAAAGAATGACCGTCTTTCCTAGCTCCTTTAAACGCAGGACGATATCCCATAGAGTTCTTCTTGCCTGTGGATCAAGCCCTGTCGTGGGTTCATCGAGAAACACGATGTTCGGGTCATGGATGAGCGCTAACGCAATGGCTAAGCGCTGCTTTTGTCCACCTGATAGTCCTTTAATTCTGTCATTCTGCTTTTCCGATAAAAGCATATCGTCAATCAATTGCGGGATGTCCACATTACTCGGGTAAAAACTCGCATAAAGATGAAGAATCTCTTCTACCTTCAACAATTCGAATAAGGAGGTGGACTGGAGTTGTACACCAATGACCTCTTTGACCTTATTCACTTGTTTTCGCACATCAAAGCTTGCTAGATTTGCTGTCCCTTCATCTGCCTTCCGGAGACCGACCAGCATTTCAATGGTTGTCGTCTTTCCAGCACCATTTGGTCCAAGCAACCCGAATATTTCTCCTTTTTTCACTTGAAATTCGACTCCCTTAACCGCAACAAAGGAGCCGTAGCGTTTCACAAGACCTTTCACATCTACCATTATTTCATTCAGCATAACAAGCCTCCTACTGACTGTTCAGCTAATCTTTTATAGAAAGTATTTTTATACTTTCTTTAAGTGTAAAAAAGAAACAGCCCATCATGAGCTGTTAGGATGATATTTCCATTATACGCGATGGTGGTCGGTACGCCAATTTCGTACGGTCTTTTTAATGGCATCTGGCGAGAGGTTCTCTGATCGTGCTCGTTCAACTAGTTCCGGGTATTCTTCATCACTAGCAAACCGGAGCGCTATCACTTGCTTAGGTGAAAGCTTAGCGTCTAATAGATTCCCAGTTAAACGGTAATACCGAAAGTTTTCCTCGTCACGAATGATTCGATCCTGAAGCTTAAGCGCGTACAATCTTAGTTTCATTGCCATCAAGATGATTGTGAGGACCATGGACAATACGACAAGGCTAAGCAGCATCTGATTCTCGATATTTTGGATGACGAAGATTATGGATAAAATAAGGGTAACGAGAGCTAGAAGTGTAATACCTTTATGGTACATTGGATCAACTTTTCTATGATTTTGATAGTTTTGCTCGATCAATATGAAACCTCCTACTATTTTATTATTCTATCAATAAAGTCGAGAGTACCCCATCCTCAAGGAATGAAAAGACAGTACCCAATGAGTAGGGTGGGGGTAAATCGACTTCGACCAGAGTTGGTGTATACCATCCTTACATCCGACTTCCACTGTTCTCGATTCTGTGATACAATTGAGGGGGACAAATGTTCTTATTCAAAAAGGAGGTGATTCAAATGGCAATACAATGTCCCACAGTGGCATACACCACGCAACAAATCTGGATCAAGCCAGGGCATCGGTTGTATCGCTACTTTCAAGCGTCCTGCCAAAACGCCAAGAACATGCATAATATGGTGAATTTTTTTATCCGCCAAGTGTATACCGGCCTAACAAGTGAAAAAGCGTTGCATCCACTCCAAACAGAAGTACTGGAAACCATTCATCGAAATTTGGACAAGATGAATAACCAACAACGGAAGGCCTATCAGGGAAGACTTGCAAAAGAAAAGACAAAACCTGTTGATCAGCAGAAAAAGGTAACCTGTCATCTGTTTCAAGCTCCTACTAGGGAACGCCCCTATGTCCATTATAACTTCTTAAATAGCCTATTTCTTATCATTAAACAGCCGGATTATCTTGCTTTGCCCACTCAAAGCAGCCAATGGGTCATGAAAACGGTGTTTCAAAACTGGAAAAGTTTTTATGCCAGTTTGAAAGACTACAAACTTCATCCTGAAAAGTACAAGGCGAGACCACACATTCCCAACTACTGTCGTTCTTTAGAAAAAGAAGTCCTTTTTACCAACCAAGATTGTGTCATTAAAGCGTCCAAATACTTAAAGTTCCCGAAAACCAAAGACCGATTGAATATCGGAAAGCTAGGTGGATCTGGAAAACGGATGCAGGTTCGGGTGATCCCGAAATATGGTCGGTATGTTGTGGAACTCGTGTTCAGAAGAGAAGAAGTGAACCAGTCCAAGCCATCCCCAACTGGTACCATCATGGCACTTGACCTGGGGATCACCAATCTCGTTTCCGGGGTGACCAATACAGGTGCAACACCATTCCTCATAAAGGGGAATCGGATCAAATCGATCAACCACTATTACAATAAGCGAGTAGCTCATTACAGAGCCATTCTTCGCCATGGAAAAGCCCCGAAAGAAGGAGCCCACACCTCAAGACGATTGGAACGCTTACACCAAATCCGATACCGAAAACTCAAAGATTTGTTTCATAAAGCGAGCCATACGATTGTGAATCTTGCCTT
>NZ_JANHJQ010000036.1:0-5342 GCF_024609785.1 Pseudalkalibacillus decolorationis | reverse complement strand
CTACAAAGCTCAACAGTATGGGGTTAACGTCATCACAACGGAAGAGTCGTACACGTCGAAAGCCAGTTTTTTAGATGATGATCCTATTCCTGTTTGGGATGAAGGGAAGCCTCCACCTGTATTTTCAGGAAGACGGGTGAAGCGGGGTTTGTACCGAGCATCTACGGGTGTACACGTGAATGCAGACCTCAACGGAGCAGCCAATATTTTAAAAAAGGCGATTCTCCAGTTTTTCAGAGAGCGAGCCGCTTCCCTCCGGTCGGTGAATGTGTGGCAACCCACTGTCTTCTAAAAAAGAAGTGCCAAAGGAAAGACCAATGGCATAGAGGGGCTGGGCGTAACAAGGTCGCCAATGTGTCAGCTCCACTAACGTTAAGAGTCCCTTTAGGTCGATACGTTAGAAACCCCCACTTCAAGGAAGCCCTATGGCAGAGTAAGTGGCGGGAGTATTCATTCATTATAGCTTGCATCCTACCTAAAAAGTATATTGGCGGCCTCGTTTAATTAGAACGAAAATACCCTTCTTTCAAAAGATGTTAAGATAGTAGGGAGACAATTGTTTATTTAGCTACTGAATACTGGAGTGTTCAATATGAAAATTGGAATTATCGGTCTGGGTGACATTGGTGAAAAGGCATACTTACCTGTTCTTTCTGAAAAAGAAGGACTCGAACTGGTGCTTTGAACGAGAAATGTAGAAACCTTAAATAGATTATCGGAAAAGTTCAAGATAAAGGAAAACGTGGATGAGCTGATCGAGAAGGATATCGATGCAGCTTTTGTAAGCACGGCTACAGAAGCTCATTTTGAAATTGCCGAAAAGCTTCTTACAAATGGGATAAACGTCTACATCGACAAGCCCATCTCCATGCATTTCCAAGAGACTGAAGGAATTGTACAACTTGCAAAAGATGTTGGCAAGATCGTAATGGTTGGTTTTAACCGAAGATTTATTCCGAAAGTAAGAGAGCTGATAGATCATGGGAAAGGGACGAAAATGCCATAGCTCTCCCCCCAAAGAAATCTCCTTGGGGGGATGATTTGTTCCACTATTGGTGACTCATTTAATCTTCTCTAGCTCATCGATAAACGCTGGTCTTCTTTCATATTCCTTTTCCAATTCACTAATCAGTTTATGGGCATTGATCTCGCTGCACACTTTTTTATACGATTTGATGAGTTTGCATACTTTTTTATATTTTTTCCGATCGGTTGCTCGTTCGGCTTCTGTTTTGATAAATTGTTGGTAGATTTTATTTACTTCATCAAAGTAATCTTCTATCAGGTATGGGAAGAGCGTTTGGATTTCACTTGGTCTTTGATTTGTGTAGTTAAGCAGTCTGTCGTACAGCTTTTCTTCTTTTAAGATTTCCACATAGGCTGAATCTGGGTGGCGTTGTTTTTCAAAAGTGCTGAGGATTTCCCCGAGGACTTTTTCCCACTCGTCAGCTTCATAAAGATGATGTTTCAGATCTTGGTAATATTCAAACTCTCCACCAAGGAGAAACTCCATTTTCAATTCACGCTCTTTTTCTGTATCTTCTAGCGCTTCATAGGCTTCTGCACGGTATTTTTTCCATTTTGAAATAAGCCCTTGATACCTGTCATCTGTATTTTCCCCTTCCTCACAAAGCTCGATCACTTGGTTGTAATTTTCCTTATCCAAATGATATAAAATCGCTCTTTCTCTGAACTTCGGATATTTGATATTGTCATATATGAATGCAAAGGCTGTATCCTCATCCTCAAATTGCTCGATCAAATTTAACTGAAGCAGCTTCACTCGTTCAATTTCATATTTTGAATTCCAGGAATCACATCCCCACAATATAAGTACTTGTTCCAAGGACCTCCATAAAATAACGGTTGTGATCGATCTCCCGGATATTCCGAACACTTTTACCATCATAATATTTCCGGCCACGTTCCAAAATCACTTTATTGATAGATTCTTCAAAATTAGAAAGCTTCACGACGTCCATGTCTCCCTTTATAGATTAGTAAAACCATTCTAACATTCAGGTGCATGGAATTTCGATTCATATCATTTCGAACGTTTATACTCCACATACTGGGCAACGGGTTTCAATCTACAAAAAAGCTGTATGCCGAAAATAATGAACAAGGAACCTGCTAACCTGTTCATCAGCGTTTTGTTTCGAATATAGGCTATCTATTCAAATGATTTAACGTAATTACTGGATAAGTTTCTTAGAACCCTATATTGATCAGGAATCAATTGAAAAAGTGTTGATTAAAAGGACGGCTCTCATGCGTAAGAAGCACCAGAACCATCCCCACTCAACATCATCTCCCGCAACACTTCTTATATTTCTTTCCGCTTCCACAAGGGCATGGTTCATTTCTACCAACAGTAGGTGCAGCTTCAACAGGAGTCACTTTAACCGCGGAGCCCTCATTGTTCTCAATCACGTCTAAATAGTCTGGAAGCAATGACAACTTTTTCGCATAACGTTTTTCATCAAATGAACGTTCATGTTTCGTAATATTATACATTTCTTCTACAAGTACGCTACCTATCATCTTTTTTGATTCGTCTTCAGCATAACCTAAACCCAATAAGCGATTTAATGTTCTCTTTGTACATTTAGGATCATTTATCTTTACTTGATTTTCAACTACTTCTAATATCTGAGATTGCAAATTATAGTTAACCATTATCTCAACCTCCTATATTTACTAAATTTATCTAAATCATGTGTCGTATGAGGGAACGTATCAACGGTTTGTACTGCCTTCGTGTCGCATCCCCCACCTTAAAGTACACTAAATCAGGTGCCAGTGTCGAGAAATCGTTATAGGTCTACACTTGAGTTTGAACATCGGCATGATTACACAAATCCTATGTTAGAATAGAAGAATCATTTTATGAGAAATCACAACACAAGCAGCATAGGAGTGTACGATTGATGAACAAAAAAGATATAGCTGGTATCCGCAGACAACTGAAAGTAGATAATGACTTATTGAAGGTTTCTGACATCTTTAACGTATATATCATGAAAGAAACGACGGAAGTTTACCATCATCAGAGCCAGCCGTTCGAAATGCTGGACAGAGATCAACAGGAGCTTTTTATAAATAATTTCAAGAAAGTGCTGACAGGACACCTGTCTGAAAAGTTATTTGAACTGAAGTTCATGCGTGACGCAGATAATCACAGTCAGCTCATTCTACATAAAGGGTTACTAAGCAGTCAAGTCGAGGACTGGAAGGAACAAATGCTGCATATGACTGAAAAAATGATCAAAGACCATCCGTATGAAAGGGATGTCGTCATCACCTTCATTCGCGCCGAATATTTGAAACCAATGAAACGCCGTAATGAAGAAGCCGAGGTAAGTGAACGGGACGCCGTTTATTCTCATCCCTTTATCCTTTGCAGCATCAACAAAACGCAGGAGTTTAAAAAAGAATGGGTATTTGACTATATTGAGAAGGAGTTTAAGTACAATATCGAGGTAGACCCGGTCATTGATCTCGACACTCCGATGGCAGGATTTCTTTTCCCTTGCTTTACGAATCATGCAGCTGATGTTAATCATATTTTATACGCTGCAGGCAAAGCCAATGAACCTGACCACAGATTTATAGAAGAAGTATTAAACGGAGAAGAGACGATGACAGCGAAAGAGGACAAAGCGGTGTTTGAGGAAGTCATCAAAGATGTCATAGGAGACCAGCTCACCCCCTCTACCCTCGCTACCGTTTATAGAGAAATCAACCATGTCGTCGAAGAAAATGAAGAGGAAGAAGCACCAAAGCTCGATTACAAGAACGTGGAGCGCGTTTTAAATCAAAGCGGCGAAAAAGTCGATATTGAAAAAGTAAAAGCCGCTTTCCAAAGAATCACCGATGACGAAACATATGAGTTGAATGCAAGTAGCATCGTGCCCAAATACAAATCAAAATCAATCAAAATCAATACGAAAATAGCGAACATCTCCATCAGCCCACAGGACCTGCAATACGTCAGGCAAGTCAATTATAAAGGTAAACGCTGTATAATGATTGAAGTAGAAGAGGATGCTGAGATTGAAGGATTCAAGATGCTTCCAGAAGCTTTCGGCGAGTAAAATCCCAATAAGCTGATATAGCCATCTTTCCACCTTCCGTTTAATTTTCAAATGCAACTTTCAGATTCTCGAAAATGGGTTGGATCATACATGGTCATTACCTCACTCGTTTTCCCGATCTTACTTAATGATTCGCCTTATAGCAACAACATTATACCAATTTTCAAATGACGGCTGAATTAATCATTCTCTCTCAGGAGTTGATTAACCTTCGTTTGCATGGATAATATCACCGTTTTTTTGTATCGGGCCCCTAAGTACAGTACTTTTATTTGTTGGACTCGGGATAATTTTTTAAAGCGGGGCTCTTTCTTTAAAAAGGTACGGACGATGGACCAGCTTTTCGGCGCCATTGGAAAATCGTCGAGAGGTTGCTTGTTACGTATACGATGCATCCACGATTTGATTCCGGAGGGAGAGCTTTCATCGACAATACAAGGCGCATATAAATTTTTCGTATGTTTTCGGAGGTGCTCGAATCGTTCACGTCCGCTCACAAGTATATAGTTGCCGTCGTTCCTGTCTTTTTTTACAACTAAAATATACATACAGTCCCACATCAAACCTTGAAGTCTCTTAATATGTTCTGTAATTTTCAACGGTAAATCGGGTTTGATGTTGCTAAGCGGGATATATTGTACCGTGAATTTCATATACATCCTCTCCCCTTGTTTGGATATGTGTGCATCTCCTCATTAATTGCAGAAACTTCAGATACTGGGTAATGAAGTGTGATAGTGATAAGGTATCATAGCATACGTTTCTATGGTAGTAATCGTAGTTGTTGATTTGCAGACAATGCTTTTTCTTAATTCGAATATCGTTAAGTCATTATATTAATAAATTGGGCGGATGTTACATTGGAGTTGTGTTGAAAACAAATTGAGTATAAATCGCCAATAAACAAGAGAAGAACCTATCCAAATGGAAGGCTCTTCCTCAATTGTGAATTTTATAATACATGCAAAATAACCACGCTGACGTTTATGTCTACATTTTTAAAGAAAACTTGGCGACTGCTGAGCCTTTAGGCGAAGTCAGAGCCGTAGTTGAACTTATACTATAGAAAGTATTGTCGAGTAGGAGGGAGCCTTTCCATTATGGATTGTGCTCCGCCCCCCTCACAGAACCGTGCGAGCGGTACTCCCGCACACGGCTCTTCTCCATCATCATTTACAGAATATAGCTTAATTCGCTTCTAAGATCGTATATGTTCACTTTTACTCGTAGCTTCGACAATGGATA
>NZ_JANHJQ010000035.1 GCF_024609785.1 Pseudalkalibacillus decolorationis | reverse complement strand
CGGTTTGTTCTGTCAGTTGTAAGATTTTTTGATTTTGTTTATAATTCATGTATGTCCTCCTTGGTTTTAGTTAAGGGTCCGTTTTATCGCTGATTAGCTTTCCGGACACCTCGTATCATACCAAGGGGACTTTTTTTGTACAAACCTCATTTTGCTTTATTACAGGAATGCTTTCTTAACGTGTTAAAAAAGCTGATTTCCTTTTCGTTTTTCGTTTTGAAGAAATCAACTTTTTTAAAAATGATTGTAATATATGGGTTGCTATGTTAACTCCAAAAGCATGGCAAACCAATTTATAAAAACTTCCTGTTTTTTTTATCTATCAATCAATCCAATCGATTTTAATCCATTATATATTCCTGAATTGGTTACTGTTGTTGTTTTGTTTTGGATACAAATACTATAATTTTTAACTACTTTTTTTCTTTGAACTATTAGAATGGATAGAATCAATGTTTGATTCATTTTCTGCTTCCAATTCCTCCGACGTTTCAAACCCATCCTTTTTCAACGCTTTCAATATTGAGTAACAAATGATTACCATAAGCAGAGTGAACGGCGATGCTACAACAATCGATAACGTCTTGACTGCTTCTAATCCTCCTGCTAATAAAAAGACGATGGACGATCCTGCAATAATTAGCCCCCACATAATTTTTATTTGATTAGAAGGGTTTAGATTTCCTCCATCACTCAGCATTCCTAACACAAATGTCGCAGAGTCAGCTGAAGTGATCAAGAACGTGAAAATAAGGATTAAAGCAGCAATGCTTAGTAACATACTTAACGGAAAGTAACTAAAAAATGAAAATAACGCTAAAGTAATATCAGAATGAACATCATCTGCTAAAGCAGTGAATCCTAAGTCATGAACGAGGTGTAGTGCAGCCCCTCCAAAAATGGAAAACCAAATAAAAGTAATAAACGTAGGTACTAGTAATACACCTAATACATATTCCTTAATTGTTCTTCCTTTTGAAATTCTAGCAACGAATGATCCGACAAATGGAGCCCATGTCATCCACCAAGCCCAGTAAAATACAGTCCAACTAGAAACCCAAGCATTTTCTTCACTATTGAAAGGTTGTAATCGAACACTCGTGTCAATCATCGTTTGGACGTGTGACCCTGTCGTACTGACAAGTACTTGTAAAATTTGTGCTGTTGGACCAAGTAAAAAGATAGATAACATAAGAGCAAATGCAATTAACATATTTACATTCGACAGCAGCTTTATCCCTTTATCTAACCCCGAACAGGACGATATTAAAAAGAAAGCAGTCGCTATTGCGATGATAAGGATTTGAGTGATTACCGTATTTGGTGCTCCCCATAAATAGTTCAATCCACCATTGATTTGTAGTGTACTTAAACCTAACGTACTAGCTACACCTATCGCTGTAATAAATACAGCTAAAATATCAATCGATTTACCTATCGGAGAATAGATTCGATCTCCTAACACCGGATAAAATAAAGAACTGATAGAAGCAGGTAACCCTTTTCTAAATTGAAAATATGCTAGTCCTAATCCCATGACAGCAAAGATGGCCCAAGGAAATACTCCCCAGTGGAAAAAGGTATATTGCATTGCTATGTGTGCAGCTTCCGCTGTTCCTCCTTCGCCATAGGGCGGAGTTACATAATGATACAGTGGTTCTGCCACTGCCCAGAATACCAACCCTACCCCCATACCTCCACTAAACAACATGGCAATCCAAGACTTTGTACTATAATCAGGCCGATCTGTATTCTTCCCAAGTCGAATGCTTCCATATTTCGAAAACATTAAATATAAACAGAGTATGACAAAAATCGTTCCAGAAGTAAGATAAAACCAATCAAAGTGCGTAATAAGGAAATTTAATATAGTAGAAGCACTTGTTGACAACGCCTCTGTAAATAGTACACCTATCCCTATGAACAACAGACACAAAAATAATGAAGCTTTTAAAACGATATTATTTAACAATGAATTTCCTCCTCTATTATACGTTTGATAAAAAGACCTAACCGTATAATATTATTTCGCTCTCTGCCTTTAATACAGAAAAATATAAATCGGCTTGTTTATGGTAACGCTTACAAAACACACGATTTATTCTTACTGAATCCACCCAATGTTCACATTTGCTTCAAAGAGTTTCAAGAAACCTATTTACTTCAGTAACCTATCTGCAAAATTATTTATTTAAATGAGGATATCAAATATTCCTTTTGGATCTTTTTTGATTAGGGGGAATATTCCAAAAATAGAAATCGATTTTTCCCTATTCATTACCATAGAAAAAATTGGCCCGATTATAAATCAGTCATATATAGTCAGGCCAGTTACATATCAGAGTCCTGGGTTCATAAGAAGTATTCTTCATATGAGGAAATTTTAGTTTTCTAACTCGGAGTATACATATTTTTTAAAATTAGCTACACGCCAATCGATTGGCGTGTATACGCCACCTTTTTTATACATTCTTGATTGATTACCGATTTGAGCAAGTTCCGCAGCTCTCCAGTCTTCTTTGCTAGTAATATCCCATACATCTATCGCATCTTGGATCGATGGGCTTTCACTTGCAAGGACCATAGGGTCAAATAGCCAATATGCCTTTACTAATGTTTCATCTGGCTTAATCGGCCACATTGTTGTAATAAACACATAGTCACTAGCCATACAAATGTAGGCATGGGGATAAATATGAAGGTAATAAATTTTTCGTTGATCGTCTTCACTAATACCTTCAAAGTTTGAACGGTATGCTTTACCATCTAAGTTTACACGATCAAAGCCATCTCGTAAGGCCATTCCACCAACGTGCTTAATTACTTTCGTCCCAGGTATGCTAGGGTCGATCCAAACCCTTGGCTGATTCGGCGGTGTTGCGTTTCCCAGACCTGGGTGAATATTTCCACAATGATAACATTCTGAAGCGTTCTCCATTAGAAGCTTCCAATTTGCCTTAACATGATAAGTTGTTTCTGCTCCCAGCTTTAATTCATTCATTTGATAGTTTTGGTAAAGAGCCCAAGATTCTGGTAGCTTAAAGCTCTCTTTTAACGACGGAGCATCAGGATCCATATTAATCCAAATATACCCGTCCCAAGTTTCTGTTTTTACTGTATGAAGGGAATGGTCACACTTCCTGAAGCTTGAATCTTTGTCAGGAATATTCGGTGTTCCTAGTAAATCGCCGTTGTTACTGCTGTATGTCCAGCTATGATAGAAGCACGTCATAAACCCATTTTTAAAATTTCCTTTTTCCTCCTCACAGAGTACAGCACCTCGATGTTGACATACATTATAAAAAGTGCTTACAGAACCATTAATCGCTCTTATACAAATTAAGTTTTCATTACCGATTTTAACCGTAAAATAGTCGCCTTTGTTCGGAATCTCTTCTTCACGCCCAGCACATAACCATGTTTTAAACCAAACTTTTTCTAATTCTTTTTCAAAATGAGCCAGGTCATAATATTCCTCGCCTCTGAATGTTGGTTCAAACTTCGCTTCCGGTGGCCATCCTCCTTCTAATACCTTCATCTAAAACCCTCCTTTTAAAATTTTTTAAATAAAATTATAATTTTTCTGATGTTGTTTTCGCTTGAACAAAGTTTAGCAAATACTCGCCTGTACCAGTTTTTGCACCCGTACCTGACATGTAATACCCTCCAAAAGGCTGAACTCCTACGATCGCACCCGTACATTTACTATTAAAGAATAAATTTCCGCACCTCATATGCATCCGAGCATATGCCATCCGTTCTCGATCTTTCGTAAATAAAGCACCTGTTAGCCCATACTCAGTATCGTTATACACACGAATCCCTTCTTCAAAGTTAGACACTTTACAAATAGCCAATACTGGACCAAAAATTTCTTCCCTCATAATCCTAGATTCGGGGGCTACATCTTTGAAAATAGTTGGTTCTATATAGTATCCAACACCATTATCACTCGAGCCACCCAGTGCAAGAGATGCCTCTTTTTTTCCAAGTTCTATATAATTAACGATATTATTGTAAGCCTTTTCATCAATAACCGGACCTAAATCAGGATTTTCTAACGTATTTCCAACCTTTAACGTTGCAGTACGTTCTACAATTTTTTCAATTAGAGCACCGTATACTTCCTCATGAATAATCGCTCGTGAACCCGCAGAACATTTTTGCCCTTGAAATCTAAATGCGGATGTGACAATTGCTTCAGCAGCTGCATCGAGGTCTGCTGTTTCATCTACAACAACCCCATTTTTTCCACCCATTTCAGATACAACGCGTTTAATCCAGCGTTGTCCTTTGGTGCGTTGATGGGCGATTTCATCGATATGCAATCCAACTTCTTTGGACCCAGTAAACGAAATGAAATTAACATCTTTGTGTCCTACCATAAAATCACCTATTTCACGTGAAGAACCTGGAACAAAGTTTACAACACCATCTGGAAGGTGAAGCTCTTGCATAATTTCCATAAATTTATATCCTGTAATTGGTGTAACGATCGATGGTTTTATTAAAACCGTATTTCCTGTTACAATTGCCGAAGCTGTCATGCCAGTTAAAATCGCTAACGGGAAATTCCAAGGTGGTATGATAACACCAATACCAAGCGGAAGATACTCTAAACGATTTTCAATCCCAGGTGATGTATTAACACATTGTTCCTCTCCTAAAGCAATAGCTTTTCTTGCATACATTTCTAAGAAATCAATTGCTTCAAGAATCTCACCATCTGCTTCATAATAATTTTTACCAACCTCATATATTTGCCATGCGACAAGCTCTGCTTTTCTTCTTCTCATAATTTCCGCAGCTTTTAATAAATACATCGCCCGGTCTTTAAAGGATCGTAATCGCCAATCTTCAAATGCCTTTTCTGCAGCATCAATGGCTTTTCCCACATCATGTTTTCTTGCCTGACTTACATAGCCGAGAACTTGCTCATGGTTACTAGGATTGTAAGAAGGCACTGTTTTCTCGGTATAGATCTCTTCCCCGTTTATATATAAAGGATAATTAGTAGAAAATTGTTCGCGAATGGAAGCTAACGCTTGCTGTAGTTCGGCATTTCTCTCCCCTTTTTCCCAATCATCAGACTTTTCATTTTTAAATGGATGTATAGCCAATGATAAACCTCCTTCATTGAAACATGGAGAAGGAGGAGCTTTTTAGCTCCTCTCCTACTCCAATGTAACTATTAATCTGAGTATTATTGTAGTTATACTAGTGCTGGTTCCGACCAAAGTTTCACTTTAGTTCCTAGCCCTTTTGCCTTCGCATTTTCATAAATACGATAAGAGTTTGCTGTATCTGTTGCACAAATGCCTAGCGTCACAAAGAAAACGCTGTCATTTTCACTTTCACGTATTGTTTTATTTCCAGTAATGATTTGGCCTAACTCGATAATATTTTCCGACTGAATCTTTCCCGATTTTGTTAATTCGGATAACGGATATTTGTCATCTTGAAGACGAAGTTTATAATCCATACAATACTTGTTAAAGCCTTCAAGAATTGCTTCATCTTTGTGATCCCACATCGACACACCAGAATGAAATGATCCTTTTTTGATCCACTCTTTAGGAATGTACTCACTACCTAAATTAACATTTGTTGCTGTATAGACGATATCTGATTGTGCGACTGCTTCTTCAATACTTGTGCAAATTTCAAACTTATATCCCAGATGTGCCCATTTAGCAGCAAATTCACGTGCTTTATCAGGGTTAATATCATACAGTCGTACAGTATGAATGTTGTGCATTACTTTACTTGTCGCTTCAATGTGTGCATTTTGGATAACCCCACAACCCACTAATCCAAGAATTTCTGAATCTGGTCTAGCGCAATATTTTGCACCTAACGCACTCGATGCCCCTGTTCTGAGGGCGCTTACAATCGTGTCATCCATAACCGCAAACGGATACCCTGTCTCTTCTGAATAAAGAATAATCAACCCGTTTGATCTTGGAGAGTTCCGTTTAATTGGATTTAATGGGTTACTAGGAATCCCTTTGACTGCAGCCACTTGCATTTCTTCTGAGCGAATAAGTGCTGCGTGAACACCAATTCGTTGCCCTGAATAATTACCTTTTTCCCATAATAGATGCAAAAGCTCAGGTTCTACAACTTTATCTTGAGCTAACCACAAATTAACTTTTTCCACGTATTCAAGTATCATATCCATGTCCTTTGCTCCACCTTGGATACATTCTTCCTGTGACAACCATAATACTTCTACCTCTCCATTGTTACTCATTGATTTGCCTCCAATTTTTATTTTGAATTTTATTTCAATTTACAATTTTAAGAATAGACCAAAAAAGGAATATATTCAACCATTCATTAAAATAAAAGTTTAAAATATTCCTTTTTGAAACTACCTTAATTTTTGATATAATTATTTGATATATAATAAAGTTAGATTTTTAATTACAAGGAGGGGTAATTATAACTAGTAAAGATCAAGATAAAGTTAATGTTTTAACTGGCGAGGGTCACAGTAATTTTTTAAATAAACTTCTAAATCAAAGAGAGTCTTTACCCAAAAAACAAAAAAACCTATGTGATTATTTAATTAAAAATTATCAATCGGTTGGCGTATTAACAATTGCTGAACTTTCTGAAGGAGCCAAAGTCGGCACTACTACTGTTATTCGACTTATTAAAAACCTCGGGTATGAAAGTTATTCTGATATAAAAAAAGACATTCATGACGCATCCATGCAAAGTACCCCATCTGCTTGGTGGCACCTGCAAGAGTCTTTTAAAAACACCGATCAAAGTGATCATACTTTAAGAGAATGTTTGAAGGAATCCGAAACAATACTTAATCAAACAGTAACACCTTCGTTATTAAATGAGTTTGAACTTGCAACTCAACTATTATTAAAAGCAAAAAGAGTTAGCATATTAGGACTGCGTTCAAGTAAAGGATTAGCCATTTATATTGGTCATTTATTAGAGGAATTCTATCCAGAAGTTCAACAACTAAGCCACGATACAGAGTTCATCTTTGACCGCCTATTAAGGTTTACAGAGGTTGACGTTCTTCTCGTAATTGACAACGCCCCTTCAACTACGATAGGAATTGAAGCTACGCAATTTTGTTATAAAAATAGCAAGCCGGTCATACTTGTTACCGACCACCTAGCATCGCCAGCGGCATCGTATGCTTCTGTAAATTTAAAAACGAAAGCAAGCAGTAAACAATATTCTATTCTTCCAACGGTTTTACTACTGGAATCTTTAGTTATAGAGCTCGGAAGAAGAACATCCAAAACCTCCATCGCTAAGCTTCAAGAAGTGAGTGATATGTTACGAGCAAAGAATTTCACCGAGTAACTTGTTAGAAAAAAAGAAGAAATGATTTACATGGGGGGATATTTACTAGTTAGCGAAATAAACGAGAGCAAAGTTGAAAACTAAGGAAACTAAAGATAAGTATTATCTATATTGATCTGTAAATTAAAGGGAAACTTCCCCAAAGAAATAAAAACAACGATTAGATGATTGAAAACTACCAAACCAATAGGAGTTCAAACGATTACGGAGAACTCTCCAAATGTTGGCCCTACAATGTCTGCTACTTCATTAAAACCTGGTTACGAAAGCTCTACATAAAAGGATCATACATATTAGTCTGACTAATATGTATGATCCTTTATTTGTGTTATTAGTGCAAAATAAGTCACTAGCGTTGCATTAATTATTTTTGAAGATTTTAAATCCTTAAAGTCTTCAAAAATAATCGGTTTTAGGCCTTGAAAAATCCTTTATTGGGGAACAGTAGAATTAACCAAGCGAATCACTCTATTCTTTTTAGTTTCATTGAAAAATATAGACAAGGCCCCCAATATGCTGCTAGAGTGTTAGGATATTTTCATACTGCGATAAATGATACCTTTGTGATGACGTGGTTTTTTAAATATCTTGGGATGTCTAACGTCCATGTCAATATGACAGAAACCTAGCTATCGTATTACCTACTCCCCCGTTTTCCGGCCTATCCTTCTTCACACGCCACTGTAGCAGGATGTACATAGGTCATATTAAGTTATTTCTTTCCACCGGAGTCCTCCGCAATAAAAAAAGTGATGGAAGAAAGTGCTCAATCTCGTTTATATGCTGGGGTACATTTTAAAATAGACAACGACGATGGCTTAAGATTAGGTAGACAAATTGGTGAGGTAGTTATTACTAAGAGTACAAAACGTAAATACCGTTCAATAGTGTAAAAAATTCCCCAGCTTTTAGAAAGTGCTATGGCCTTTGGTCTTTAATAATGAATCTAGTGATTCTGAATAGGACTGCTTTAACTCAGCAATAATCTCAGCAATAGGCTGTACATTTTTAATAGTAGTTACCCCATGGCCTGCTGACCAAATGTTTTTCCATGCTTTTACTTTAGACTTGTTCATTTCAGAAAAATCAATTGATTTCCTATCTGGTAACTGATCAGGATCAATCCCCGCCTTTTTGATGCTAGGAATCAAGTAATTAGCTTTTACACCGCTAAACACATCCGTATAGATGATATCCTCGAACGTTGAATCGACCAGCATTTCTTTATAATCAGCACCTGCTAAACTTTCAGTTGCAGCTATGAATCTGGTTCCCATATAAACCAAATCTGCTCCTAACACCTCAGCTGCCAGGATATCATTTCCATTAGAGATTGATCCAGCTAATACAATAATTCCATCCCAAAACTCTCGGACAGATGAAATAAAAGCGTTTTGATTGATGACACCACTATGTCCCCCTGCACCAGAACATACGAGTATTAAGCCATCTACTCCCTTTTGAACAGCTTTCCTTGCATACTTAAGGTCAATGACATCTGAAAATACAAGTCCACCGTATCCGTGAACAACATCCGTCACCAGACTTGGATCACCAAGTGACGTGATAACGATTGGAGGCTGGTACTTTTTAACCAACTCCAAATCTTCTCTGTAGCGCTTATTCGAACTATGTACGATCAGATTTACCGCCCAAGGTCCCACTTTATGATTTGCTTCGTTCAATTTTGCCACTGATAGCTCATGACATATTTCTTTCATCCATTCTTCTAAAATCTCGGATGTTCGAGCATTTAAAAGTGGAAATGAACCAATGATTCCAGATTTACAAGATTCTATGACCATTTGAGGACTTGAGACAAGAAACATGGGTGCAGCAATGATTGGTAGTTCCAACTGATCAGACAAAACTTTAGAAACTCTTTTTTCCATCTTTAGGTCACTCCTTCTTAGATTGGTACTCTATCACTCTAAATTGTTTATGACTATTAATGTTCGTTAAACTGAATACTTTTTAATAATGCCCACTTCCCTTCATCTATTAACTTAGACAAAAGGTGATGTTTTTCCTCCAAAAAAGAAGTAAACCGCCATTTTTAACGGTCAAACTTGTTTATGCTATGGGATAATATAATCGCGTTTCCACACTCTAACTCAATGTTCGCTTCATATAGACTTTGTACGCTGACCTTTTAGGAAGGTAGCTAATTGTAGGATACCGATGAACAGGATAAATGTGATCTTGCCCTACATAAGTCGGTTCTTTTTTGTATGTAATTATCGTTAAAGGGAAAAATGAACATAATACACCATGCAGATTTTTTGGAGGAAACAATGTGGGATATAAACAGTTATTCATGGTAACCATCATATTATTCGTGACAGCTTGCACTCAAAATATTCAAAATGAAGCAGAACAAATGGATGATCCCCCGGTAACAGTCATTGAAGTAAGTGCTACCAATTGGGAATTTAACAAAAAGGTTTATAAAGTAATAGCCGGGAAGCCGGTGACGATCAACTTTAAGAGTGAAGATGGTTATCATGGTCTTGGCATAAAAGGTTTGGAGAACGTTAATATTGAGGGAGAAGGATCTACGAAAGTAATATTCGAACCAGGAGAATATCAAGTCTATTGTACGATTCCGTGTGGAGAAGGTCATTCCAAAATGGTCTCTACACTTATAGCCGTTGATATAAATAACAGTAAAACCAGCTAACTTAGATTCAAGGGAAATGTTTGATTTATTAAACTAATTTGATTCTTTTCCCGCACTCCTTCTTTTTCCACTTAAAGGATGAACTAGATGCTTCCTCTTGTAAGACATTCGGGAGTTACAATAGAAGTAGAAGACTACATGGAATATTAATGGAGATTGAAAAGATGACCCCAGAACAATACCGAGGTCACCAATTAGCTGCTTAGGTGTTTTTACTAAACTGTCTATTTTGGAGGGTACAGTTCAAACACACCTCCACTCAGTCCTTTTTCTATCCCTATTGATCTAATAGGTCGGGCTGTTCTTTCACAATTCGATCCCATAACGGCTGGAATTGGAACCATCCGGCAACAGAGGTTCCAACTTCAGAAGCAGCTGATTTCGCACCTTCATCCGAAATAAGGCGTGGTGTTCCTACACCCTCAGCCATCAGTTGCGCCTGACAAGAACGTTCCATCGTAATGAACCACCAAGCAGCCTCATCAACCGTTTTCCCTACAGTCAGCAACCCATGATTCTGCAATATGACAGCCTTATGTTTACCAAGGGCATGTGCAATTCTTTTTCCTTCTTCCGTTTCCAAAACGAGACCTGTGTAATCATCAAACACACTATGATCTTCATAAAAGGCACATGAATCTTGTGTGAGCGGGTCTAACTTGCGTCCCAGAGTAGACCACGTTTTTCCATATAGCGAATGCGTGTGTGCTGCTGCAATCACATCTGGTCGTGCCTCATGAATTTGGGAATGGATCGCAAACGCAGCCCGATTTACCGGTCGATCACCTTCAACTACTTCCCCTTCATGGTTTACAAGGATCAAGTCAGAGGGCCTGATTTGACTAAAATGCATACCAAAAGGATTCACCCAGAAGTGATTCTTTCTTTCAGGATCCCTTGCAGTGATGTGTCCGGCAACTCCTTCATCAAAGCCGAACTTAGAAAACAGGCGAAAAGCGGCAGCCAAACGTTGTTTAAGATGTAGACGTTCCTCCGCTGCAGTTTCAAATGTCGGCGGCTTAAAGAGCTTTTTAGACTTGGATGGGTTTACCGTAGTTTCTTGTTTTTGCATATAAGTTTTTCCTCCTCGAATAATTTTACTTCCCTATTCACCATCCGATTCGTTTCCGATTATCTGCTGATTTCTTGCTTATTGAGTATTATAGACTTACCATGCACTTTTTTCTATAGATTCCAAAACAAGTAATCGATCTAAATCCATCATTGGCGGACTGAACATGGGTACGTAGTTGATACAGCCGAAGTCTAGATCCCCTTATGCATGCATGTAGCGCCAATTTCACATCACCGTTTGCCTTTTTGAGCAAGTCAGATGGGTTCGAATGTTGTTTTTGTTAGATGTTCTATATGGTTGTAAGGGTTTGAAGCAGATTGATGTTTTCGATGATTTTTAGTCTTTGCGATTCATTTTTACATTCTGCGAAGATTTCTTGTTGTCTGAGGGCTTTTGATGACCAGTTGAAGTTTTCATAATAGACGTCTTTCTGGTCCTTAAAGTATATTGACCAAAGGATATTTAATTTAAAGTCAGGTCAATAACCGAACCTATTTTCACTGCACAAACTTTGAATCCCGGCATTTTACAAGTCGGATCAAGTGCTTCATGGGTAAGTCGGTTCACACTTTGATCATCTCCCCAATGAACGGGAACAAAAACAGTATCTTCGCGAATTTTAGTTGTATATTTACTTCTAACTGTGATACTTCCTCGTTTTGACTCAAGCTTTACTAAGGAATGGTTTTCGATTTTATATTTTTTTGCAGTATTCGGATGAATCTCTAAAAACGATTCAAAATCACGGGATTTCAAAGCTGGACTATGCCTCGTTTGTACACCCGTCAAATAATGCGATATGACTCTTCCGGTTGTTAAGTATAGAGGATAATCTTTGTTTATACGCTCTTTCGGGAAGTGGTTGTTGACAGTAACCATATTTGCCTTTCCATCAGTGTGTGCAAATGTTTCTTCAAAAAGCCTGCTTTCCCCAGGATGATCGTGTTCAGGACACGGCCAATAGATTCTTTCTTGTTTTAGACGTTCATAGGTAATCCCATAATAGTCCGCAAATCCGCCACGGCTTGCCATCCTGAGCTCATTAAAAATATCTTCCGGTGAAGAAAATGAGAAAAACTTCCCCTTTCCAAGAGCTTGAGCGATCTCACATATTATTTTCCAGTCATGCATTGTTTCCCCGGGACATTTTCGTTTGGCTTGTCTTAGGGTAACACGCCCTTCTAGATTCGTCATCGTCCCTTCATTTTCTAAATAAGATGAACATGGTAATATTAAGTCTGCTAATCTAGCTGTTTCGGAAATGAATAAATCCACTACAACTAAGCAGTTTAATTTTTTTAACGATTGCTCTACAAAATTAGCATTCGGATTTGAAACGACTGGATTGGACCCCATTACAAAGAGACCTGTAATTTCTCCCGAATCAATTTTCTCAATCATTTCATAAGCTGAAACACCTTTTCGGGGTAACTCAGCTTCATTTATTCCCCATACCTTTGAAATATAGTGCCGATGTTCCTCGTTCTCTATATGACGGTACCCTGGAAGCTGATCCGCCTTCTGACCGTGCTCCCTCCCACCTTGACCATTACCCTGACCAGTGATAGCACCGTAACCGGAGCCGAGTTGTCCGATTTTTCCCGTTACTAATACGAGGTTTAAGAAATTTCTTACCGCCATATAACCGTCTGTTTGCTGTTCAACGCCTCTCGCTGTAAAAACCATACCTGTAGAGCTTTTCGCGTATTTTACAGCTGCGAGTCGAATGTAATCCACTTGAATTCCTGTCATTTCTGAAATTTCATGTAAATTGATCGCACCGATAAATCCTTCCAAGTCCTCGAATCCCTTTAATAAACTCCTCATTGACATAACCTTCATCAAAGATGATCTTCAAGAATCCATTAACTAAAGCCGCATCCATACCAGGCTTTACTTTTAAGTGTAAATCAGCAATTTCCGTTGTCGGCGTTTCTCTTGGATCAATGACAATTATGAACGAGCCATTATCTTTTGCTCTCGTTAAATAGGGCATTAATGTCGGCTGGCATTCAGCAATATTGGTCCCGGCTAATATGATGCAACGAGCAAAAGGGATTTCCGACAGCTTGTTCGTAAACCCGCGATCAATTCCAAAAGCTGCATTTGCTGCAGAGGCAGCAGCCGACATGCAAAAACGACCGTTATAGTCAATATACTTTGTTTTGAGTGCAATACGGGCAAACTTGCCTAACAAATAGGCAGCTTCGTTTGTCAGAGAACCCCCTCCATAAACTCCTATTGCATCAACACCATTTTGACGTTGAATATCTGAAAATTTCTCCTGTAAATATTCCATCGCTTTTTGCCAAGAAATTCGGACAAACTCTCCGTTCTTCTTTAACATCGGATATTTAATGCGGTCTTGATGCAGTGCATGTTGATGGGCATTCAGTCCCTTTATACATAAGCGTCCTTCCGATGTAGGGTTATCTTTCGAAAGGACCTTGTAACTTTTACGACCCGCGATACGCTGTTCAACTAGCTGCATCGTACACTGCACACTGCAATATGGGCATTGTGTGTCAGTGGCTTTTTCGGTTCCATTTTCGTTCTCTTTGTGTCGGAAATGATTTAGCAAATCATGCATAGCTGGTCACACCTTTTGCCTGCTTCTGTTACAAGCAAACATATACTTTTTCATCTTGTATTTCTACTTTATATGTTCTCACACAACCTTCGTCAGGGGCTTGAACCTCCCCATCTCCTGTACAAATTTTCCAATCATGCAGCGGACAAAATACATGTTCCCCGCTTACGATCCCCTGAGAAAGAAGACCTCCCTTGTGCGGGCAGCTATTTTCAATCGCCCGCACCTCTCCGTTTGATAGCTTGAATAAAGCAATTTCAAGGTTACCTAGTTTCACAGATTTACCCAATCTTTCTGATAGGTTATTTATATATGCAACTTGTATTCGTTCCATAATGATTCCCCCTCGTATTATACTCGGCTAGGGACTGCTGAACTTAAATTTTGAAATAACTTTTCTTGTTTATTTTCATTTTCTACGATTTCTTTCCATGGATCTTTTGTATGGGTAAGAGATTCATCCATTCTCTCCACTAATTGTTGTCTGCTTTTCTGATCAAACAACATCTCACGAACATGTTCCAGTCCCGTACGTTCTACCCACTTTGACGTTCTTTCTAAATAATTTGCTGTTTCCCGATAATATTGGAGAAAGGCGGACGTAAACTCGAAAACCTCCTCCTCCGTTTTCACCGTGCATAATAAATCTCCAGCACGTAAATGAGTACCCCCGTTTCCACCGACATACATCTCAAAACCGCCGTCAACACCGACGATCCCAACATCTTTAATGCCTGATTCAGCGCAATTTCGCGGACAAGCGGAAACCGACATCTTTACTTTATGGGGTGTATTAAGACGTTCAAATTTCTTTTCTAAATCGATCCCCAATTGAGTCGAATCCTGTGTTCCAAACCGACAAAATCGACTACCTACACACGTTTTGACTGTTCTTAACGCTTTCCCGTATGCATATCCTGATGGCATATCCAATTCGGCCCAAACCTTTGGAAGATCTTCTTTCTTGATTCCTAATAAATCGATCCGTTGTCCGCCGGTTAATTTGATCATCGCAACGTCATATTTATCCGATACGTCTGCTATTTTTCTTAAGTCGTTAGCATTCGTTACCCCACCATACATTCTTGGCACAACAGAATATGTCCCATCAGCTTGAATATTGGCATGCAATCGTTCATTGACAAATCGGGATTCTTCTTCATCGTTATATTCTGATGGATATAACATTCCCAAATAGTAATTCAGAGCCGGACGGCATTTAGAACATCCCTCATCATTTTTCCAACCGAGCACATTCATCACTTCTTTGACAAACTTCAATTTCTTACCCTTTATTTCTTCAATTACTTCTTCACGGCTTAAGTTTGTACAGCTGCAAATTGCCTCTTTTATATCACTTTGATCAAAGTCGTCACCGAGCGTGTGTTCCAATAAATCTTGAACGAGTGGTTTACACCCCCCACAGGATCGTGAAGCATTTGTACAATTCTTTACTTGATCAACCGTCGTAAGCCCGTTTTCGACAATAGCCTCACATATCGTACTTTTTGTCACACCATTACAGCCGCAAATGACTTCACTGTTAGCCATCGTAATCACAGTAATCACAGGGCTTTCACTTGAACCATCCGCCGACGATTGAAGGATCGAGACCTTTGGTAGATCGGAAATGTCGGTCCCTTTATTAATCATACCTAGCAATTTAGGGCCATCGCTAATGTTGCCGAATAACACGGCACCAATTACCTTGTTATCTTGAATAACAACCTTTTTATAAACCCCTTCAAAGTCGTCATAAACTTTGATTGATTTCGTATCGTCGCTGTCCATAAATCGGCCCGCAGAGAAAACATCCACACCAGAGACTTTTAATTGCGTTGAAACAACCGAGCCTTCGTACTTTTTCCCTTCCACTCCACAGATTTTCTCTGCTACTATTTTTCCTTGCTCGTAGAGAGGGGCTACCAATCCGTATACAACTTCCCGGTGTTCTGCACATTCACCGACTGCATGAATATTTGGAGAATCCGTTTGCATATAATCATCCACTATAATTCCACGATTTACATGTATACGGCTATCCTTGGCTAATTGAACATTCGGTCTGATTCCAACTGCCATGACGACTAAATCAGCTGCAACTTTCGAACCGTCTTTAAAAAGTAACCCTTTTACTCGTTTGCTTCCGATAATCTTTTCCGTTTGTTTGTTAAGCAGGAAGTTCATACCTTGTGCTTCTAGTTTTTTTGTAACATCTTTGAAGCCGTTGGATCGAGCTGTCTTTCCATCAAGTAATCAAAAATATGGACGACGTCCACTTCCATACCAAGATTAAGTAAACCTCTAGCAGCCTCTAAACCTAAGAGCCCACCGCCGATAACAACAGCTTTTTTATAATTTTGGGCTGAGTCGATCATCGTTTGACAATCTTGGATGTCCCGGAATGCTGTAACTCCTTCCTTATCTGCACCGGGTAATGGAAGCATGAACGGTAAAGAGCCTGTCGCAAGAATTAATTCATCATATTCTACTATCCTTTCCTGGTCGGTATACACTTGTTTTCTATCCTTATTAATCTTCACAACTGTTTCTCCTGTGAAGAGTTGAATGTCATTTTGTTTGTACCAGTCCCATTCGTTTAACGTAATATCTTCTATGGATGTATCACCTTGCAAAACCGTTGATAATAAAATTCTGTTATAGTTCGGGTGTGGTTCGCTTCCAAAAATCGTGATCTCAAACGCTTCTGGGTCAATTTTAAAGATCTCTTCAATACAGCGGACTCCCGCCATTCCATTTCCAACCAACACTAGTTTTTTCTTTTTCATATGAATACCTCCAAATTATTGAATGGATGGAAGAGCATTAACATTCTTTTCTTTACTGCTCATTTTTGTATTACTAATTTCCCGTATTGTTGTTATGAAACAAATAAAGGAATATATCGACAAAATCGTAAATCCTAACATGTAATTCCCGGTTATGTCTTTTGTCATTCCAAGAACAAGCGGCAGGGCAAAACCACCAATCCCCCCAATTGCTCCTATTATGCCTGCTGATGCACCTGTTTTTCCCGGAGAGACATTAGGAACAAGCTTGAATACAGCTCCATTTCCCGCCCCTAAAAAAAGGGCTAATGTTAAAAATGCAATACTGAATATTACAAAATTAACTGCCATAAAAGGGATTAATACAACGTTAACGGCAATTCCTGCAAACAGAATCATTAATATTTTTTTTGCTCCAAAGCGATCAGCTAAATAACCACCCAAAGGTCTTATAAATGTAGCGATCACTACAAACCCTGCTGTTTTCAACCCTGCACTGATGACTGAAAAATGGTAGATTTCTTGTAACAAAGTAGGGAGATAAAGACTAAAAGCAACAAATCCACCAAAAGTAAGGAAATAGAATACAGATAAAATCCAAAGTGGTCTATACTTCATAACCGATAAAGCCTCTTTAAATGTTGTTTCTTTATTTAAAAAGGGGGCTTCCTTCGTAAATAACCAGAAAACAACGGTCATCAAACCCATTAATACAGCACTTCCCCAAAACGTCCATGAAAGTCCAAATTTAGATACCATTGATGGAACAATAAAGCCGGATACAGCTGTTCCGATATTTCCTAAGCCTACAATCCCTAACACATATCCTTGTTTTTCAGGTGGATACCAGTGAGAAACGTAGGAGACAGCAATGGCAAATGTGGCGCCTGCTATACCAATCAAAAACGTCCAAAACAACAGCATTTCATATCGTGGTATATCCAGCCCCTACCAGCAGATAGATCAGAACGAACATCGTTAACGTAAAAATCTTTCTTCCACCATACCGGTCACTCACAATTCCTATCGGGATTCGCATCAATGCTCCTAAAAGAACTGGTGTTGCTATAAGTACACTCAACTCTGTCTCATTTAACTGGTACATATTCTTTACTATTGGCGCAGCCTGCGAAATCATTGTCCAAACGGTAAATGAAATTATTGTTGCAATCGTTGATAACCATAATGCAGATCCTTGGCCTTTACTCATCTTTAGTACCCTTTCATTAGATCTAATGAATTAACATTTTTGAAACCATACTTCAATCGCAAGAAATAGAAATGTCAGAACCCCAACTTTTTTGTTTTTAACACCGATTTGTCTTCCCCTCCTATTCTTTGTTTGTTAACTTGAATACTAACACCGTGATTGAGACATATCATTATTTGCGTGAGAAAATGTAACATATTATTTAGATGTTTTCTTACATTAAAGCGTCGAGTTCTACTTCATGGTGTTTAAGCTGTTCAAACCACTTTATTTTTTCGCGGAGGAGGACCACTTTACCGACAATAATCATGCTCGGATTTTGAATCTGGTGTTTTTCGACGATTCCAACAATGGATGCAAGCGTTCCAGTGACGGTATGTTGCTTCGCTGTTGTTCCGGAGTGAACAACAGCAACCGGAGTGGATCCGGGACGCCCATGTTTCATTAACTGCTGTTGAATATACGGCAAATTACCAACTCCCATATAAATCGCTAACGTATCGATACCTTTTGCGAGGCTTTCCCAACATAAATGATTATCTTGTCCTTTTCGCTGATGCCCAGTTACAAATGCAAACGTGGAACCATAGTCGCGATGTGTGACAGGGATCCCTGCATAGGTGGAAGCAGCGATGCCTGATGTAATACCTGGTACAATTTCAAATTGAACCCCATGTTCTACAAGCATTTCCGCTTCCTCACCGCCTCTACCATACACAAAAGGATCTCCTCCCTTCAGCCGGGTAACAACCTTTCCTCGTTTCGAATGCATCACTAAAAGTTGATTAATTATTTCTTGATCCATCAAATGACAATCCGGCTTTTTACCACAGTAAATCAAGTCAGCACCATTTTTCGCATAGCTCAACAATTCGTGATTAACTAAGCGGTCATACATAATGACATCTGCCTCTTGAATACATTTAAGACCTTTTATTGTGATCAGTTCTGAATCTCCCGGTCCTGCGCCAACTAAGTAAACTTTCCCCATCTAAAATCTCTCCTTCAAAAAATGGCTGCCGTTTTTCATATGTAGAATTATTGCATATTCTTTTCGATTCGATTAAAAACATGTTAGATAATCTTACATAATTTTTGATATTTTCAAAAAACATTTGTATAATTACAACAATAAAGTTATTAAATAATAGATTTGCACTCATAGCGAAAGAGGTGACGGTATGTCAACTGACAAAAAAAACTATAAAGATAAAAAAGTAATGTCAATTGGAATTATCAGTAAAATAACTGGCTTATCTCATCGGAAAATTCGCTATTATGAAGAAAGAAAATTAATTTTCCCAGAAAGAACGGAGAAGGGGACTCGAAAATACTCGTTTGCAGATGTAGAAACATTGATGGAAATTGCAGATCAAATTGAAGATGGCGTACAAACCTATGAAATAAAAAAAGAAATGTCCAAAAAACAAAAAGAACAAACGAAAAATGAACGTAATAAAATGATCCGGGGACAAATAAATGCACATTTTAATATAAAAAAATAGGGGTTGACCAACAAGTGTCTGGCTCTCTCCAATTAACATAACATATAGTAACAAGTAGGTTTGTTACGTACAAATGTTGTGTTGGAGGTGTCTGACTCTTTGTTTTGGGTCAACCCCTTATGGTTTATACATTCTAAAGCCTCATTGAAAGACGTTCGTACACATCTTGTAAGGTTTTGCACCCCAAGGCCTGAATTTTCTTTAAATATAGACTCCATAGTTGTGCTGCCAACTTCGCATCTCCTAATGCATGATGGCGCTCTTGAACAGGAATACCACAATGATCACAATAATCTTCTAGCTTAACTAAGTGGACATTCGGTTCTGCAATTTTGAACAAAAATGACGTATCGACAATCCGGTGTTTGAATTTCGAACGAAACAGCTTCCAGTTCGTATGCTGGAGGAATTTCTTTTCATGATTAGCATGATGCGCAACAAGTACATCCCCTTTTACAAAATCATAAAATTCAACAAGCACTTCTGAAAGCTCAGAAGATCGGATTAAGTCCTCTTCCTTTATCTCCGTCAACTGCTTAATTTCAGGTGAAAGGACGCGATCACAACGAACAAGCGAATAATAGGTTTCACTGTGTTGAACGGTTCCGCCCTTCACCTTTATCGCACCTATCGAGATGATTTCATCACCTTGGTCAGGAAAGAAACCCGTTGTTTCCAGATCAAATACAACGACATTCAATTCATCCAACGGAATTGACAAACTCTCTTCAACCTTCATCTCTTTTTCTAAATGCCTTAATAAAGCAAGGTGCTGAGGATTTGATTGTCCTTGCAACGATGTATAAATGCTCGAATTAACTTTGCCTTGTACCTGTTTCATAAACTGAATAACCGGTTCAAATCTCATTTTTCAATGTCCTTTTGATGATGGACTCAGTATACTCCTGTAGCTTTTTACCATTCATTAAAATCTGTTTTATTTCTTTTTTTTCAGTTTTTCCTAGTTTTTTAACATCAAGAAAATGAACATCATCATAATATTCCGCAACCTTTTGATGATGTTGCAATCTGTGGGATAACAACTTTTCAAAATCTCCTTCGTACAATTCTAACCCCTTCTTATATTCAGGTAATCCAGAAAGGCACCCAAGCCTTGATAGTGTAGAGGTTTCCTCAACATGTTCCTTAATTGATAATAAACGAATTGCATTCACAAAAGGGAAAAAACCTAAATGTTTCAAATCAATACACCCCGTATGGGAACCGTGAGTTTCGGGTAAAAATTGGCGGAATACCCCAACCGCCTTCTTAAAATGCATTGTATTGACAAGTAAGCGATTCAAAAAATAAGGCTTTTTCTCAATGTATTCATGTAATTGTTGCTTTAAGCGGCTGACACATTTTTCTTCTCCAACAAGAACCCTTGCATCATAAAAGATCAACAAAAAACGAATGGAATCAAAACTTTCATCTTCCATCCATTGCGATAGTTGAACTGCCCATTCTTGTTTTGACTTACACCATAATGGATTAGAACTCATCACATTACCATCACAATAAGGATAACCGATAAAATGTAAACCTGAGGTGATTTCTTTCCCAAGCTCCCGGAAGTAGTTACTAGCTTCCTTGTTTGTTGCTTCATAAATCAAGCCATGATCTTGATCGCTAACGACAGCCTGTTCAAATCTTCCAGCGCTACCCATGACAAACCAGGAAAATTGACAAGGAGGGGGGCCTGATTCTTCCTTTACTTTGTTCAATGCAACTTCAAATAAATATCTCATAACGATATCGTGGAAATGATTTAGCTCACCAGTACTTGATTGATGATTTCCGATGTTATTATCACACCAATTTTTTAAGGATAAATACGATTCATGAAGATTACTCATTTAAACACAACCTTTAACTCATTAAATCTAGCGGGACGAACAATTAACCCTCACCTTAAAGAGTTTGTTACTAATAGATTTTGCCATCTCTCAAGTCGTTCTGTTCCCTTTTTTTCAATAAGCTGCCTTTTTGCAACTTGTATCCCTTCCTCTATTGAATTCGAGTAACCAAAAAGGTAATAGCGAACCCCGGCATTAAAGATTACCTGTGCTCTGTAATCTTCAATATCGTCCGATTGTTCTCCATCCAATAATCTCTGTATAATAGCTACCTGTTCTTCAAGCGGGATGAATTCTTTTTCATCCCTTTGTTTTCTTTTAAGCCCATACTCTTCCGGATTGACAATCATAGAGTCAGAGGAATCATTCGTAATTTTATATATAAAACTATTGCGGTGAACAGGTAAATCTTCAGAACCTTCCACACCTTGTACAATAAAAGCTTCTTCATACGCTAATGTTTGCATGATTGGGATGAGCTTGTTGACCGCTGTTTTATGAAAGACCCCGAGCATAATAGATTTCGCATTGCTTAAATTCAATAATTTCTCCACCGTATTTAAAACAGTACGAACTCCGATTTGTTCACGCAACTGGCGAAGGTTAGCCAATGATATACAGAACTTTTCCGTACAGGCAAACCCTATATTTGCCCTTTCAAGTGATTCAGAAGCTTCTTTAACAGTTTTTGCAATCGGAACATGCAAATTTTCAAAAATACTTTTTATAGAAACGCCATTTTTAGGGGGCAATGGGTCACTCCCATGCAAAAAAACAGGCACTCCGCTTTCAGAAAGCAGTATAGAAACCGGTATTGTAGCTGCAAATGTCTTGCGCCCATCATAAGGCCCTGCAAAATCAATTACTTTTTTGGATTCCTTTGCAAATGGTAGTCTATGGGAGGAAGCTCTATATTGATCAATAAAAGCCAATAACTCATCCGACGACTCAGTTTTTATGCGTTCAGCAACCAAAAATGCTGCTATCTGAACATCTGTAGATCCTCCGTTAATGATAGAGTCAGCAGCTTGGAGAGCTTCGTTATACTCAAGATCCCTCGCTCCTCTTTTACCACGACCGACTTCTTTAATCCACTGCTTCACAGAGGTCACTCCTTTATCAATTGTTTTCTAGCTGATAAATAAAGCATTTGAGATCAGATCCCAATGCTTTAATCTCTAAAGTTCAGCTGCTAATCTTTTGCTTTTCTTTCGTCACGAATGCTTCTGGGTAACCATAACTCCCATGTTCACTTAAATCTAAACCAATAATCTCTTCTTCCTCAGTAACACGTAATCCTTTCATTACTTTTTTCATAGTGTATAAAATTACAAATGATACTGCAAAGGCGTAAGCACCCGAAACCGCAACACCCATCGCCTGCACACCGAGCTGCGTAAATCCTCCTCCATAAAATAAACCAGGTAATCCAACTGTCGCCAATTCTGGTGTTGCAAACAATCCGGTCGACAACGTCCCCCATACTCCGGCAGCACCGTGAACGGATAGTGCAAAGATCGGATCATCCACTTTAAGTTTTTCGAAAAATTTCACGCTATAGAATACGAGTACTCCAGCAACTAACCCGATGACAACCGCAGCCCATGTTTCAACAAAAGCGCATGATGCTGTAATAGCAACGAGCCCTGCCAGTGCACCATTTAACATCGTCGGTATGTCTGATTTCCCTAGGACGATCCATGAAATGATCAAAGCGGAAACCGCTCCAGCACCAGCTGCTAAGTTGGTATTTACAGCAACAAATCCGAAAAATCCATCATCAACTACAAATGTACTGCCGCCATTAAAACCAAACCAACCGATCCATAAAACTAAAACACCTAAAGCTGTAAAAACCTGATTGTGACCATATAAATTGTTCACTGTACCATTTTTATTAAACTTACCCATTCTTGGTTTTAAAAGGATGGTCGCCGCAAACGCAGCCATCGCACCCGTTAAGTGAACTACGGTAGAACCTGCGAAATCTTGCTTTCCGTGTTCCGCTAACCAACCGCCGCCCCATATCCAGTGCGCAACTACCGGATATACGAAGGCAGAGAAAAGAATGGCAAAAACAACGTAGACAGAAAGTTTTGCACGCTCAGCAAATCCTCCAAACGCAATCGTTAATGAGATACCAGCGAATGCAAGCTGAAATATAAAGTAAGCAGCCGTTGAATAACTCATTCCTTCGATTTCATAACCAGAATAGAAAAAATCAGACAATCCGATGAAAAAGTTTCCGTTATCACCAAAAATAAATCCATATCCCACAGCCCAGAATAAAATAGACGCAATCCCAAATGTAAAGATGGTCTTTCCGGCAATATGACCGGCATTTTTCATACGGGTTGAACCCGCTTCAAGTAAAATAAAGCCGCCTTGCATAAAGATGACCAAAATAGCTCCCAGCATTAGCCAAACACTATTTAATGAAAACATGATGTCTTCCATGAACAACGCCCCCAATGTAAGATTAATTATTTATTGATGTCAAAAAACCTGACACCGACATTCGATACTTTTATTTTATACTGAAAAGTCTGACATTCAACTCTTATGTAAGATAATCTGACATACTTTTAATTGGAGGGTTATCGGTTGATCTTTATTACCGCTATTAGAAAAAAGGGCGAAATGACCATTATACAGAAAACTTGGCTAGCGCCAAGCCTTGGCGCAGGTGATCGCCATAGTTGCACTTATACTATAGAAAGTATTTATACTTTCTTAACGTGTAAAAAGCAGGCGCTGGCCTGCTTTTTGATCTTCCGTTATTGTGTCTATCCTATTGTTCGTTTCATTTTTATAAAAGTTTAAACAGAATTAGACTGAAACCACTTAATCAGTGCCTGTGTGCCACGTTCTTCCTCTCCTTGTTCGGCCAATGATTTATATAGTGATAGCGACAATTCCAGTCCAGGTGTCAGCATATCCATTTCTTTAGCTGCTTCGAGCGCTATACTCATATCTTTTATGAAATGTTTAATATAAAAGCCAGGTTCGAAATCTCCAGTTATCATTCGAGGTGCTAAGTTGCTGAGGGACCAGCTTCCTGCAGCACCAGTGGTAATACTCTTCAGTACTCTTGACGGGTCCAAACCTGCTTTTTCGGCATACACAATCGCTTCACATACACCGATCATATTCGAAGCTATCGCTATCTGGTTGCACATTTTGGTATGCTGCCCTGAACCTGCTTTTCCCTGAAGAATGATATTTTCCCCCATCACTACAAAGATTGGTTTGACAGCTTCGAAAGCTTCCCGTTCACCACCAACCATAATCGCCAGCTTTCCACTTCTAGCGCCGATATCACCACCAGAAACAGGTGCATCAAGTGAATGGATCTTTCTTGAAAGTACAGATTCATATATTTTCCTAGCAAGAGTCGGGCTTGACGTTGTCATGTCAATAACATACGAATTTGGCATAGCATTCTCTATGATCCCTTTTTCTCCAAAGTATACTTCTTCTACATCGTGAGGATACCCGACCATGGTAATGATGACATTCGATTCAGAAGCAAGGTCAGCTACAGAATTCCTCCAGGTGGCTCCTTCTTCAACAAGCTCGTTTGCTTTGGATTTTGTTCTCGTATGTACTGAAACCGAGTATCCAGCATTTAATAAGTTTTTAGCCATGCTGTTTCCCATAACACCTGTACCTATAAAGCCTATCGTTGATAAATCTTCCCTTAACTTCATTAAACATCTTCCTTCCTATTACATCTTTAAAATATATATATGTTTCACGGGTAGATTTGAAAATTAGACATAGGAGTGATTCCTTCAACATCACCAAGGTTCATTCTCTATATCATGACTTCTGGTGTTTGTTTCTTGTTCCGGGTGCTCTTGCAAACTGAGAACAAAAAGGTTTGTCGTAATTGAAAAGTGGAAAAACCGCTTCCTCATTGAAAGGGAAACGGTCGTACAGCAACGTATGTCTGAACCAGAAGCTTCCACTTCAAACGTACGGTAGGTGGCGGGTAGTCAATCTGCTATTATATGATATTTCTCTAATATGTCTAACGTAATGTTTTTTGCCGTAGTACCAGTCCCTGCGACATTTGTGACAAAAACATAGTCTCGGCCCTTTGTTTCTATAAAACCAGCATACCAGCCTAATCCTAGGTCGGATAAACGTGTACCTGTTTTTCCATAAAGGGTATAGTCATCCCCTTCCTTCTGGATCATCATCTGTTTAACGGTGTTCATCACATTTTTATCAAAAGGAAGTGTTTCTTTATATAAGTTTTCCATAAATTCGGTTTGTTCCAATGGGGTGATTTTGAGTGAGCTATCTAACCAAAATTGATCAATTCCACCACTAATATCTTGGTTACCATAGGAAATTTTTTGGACCCATTCCTCCATTCGGTCCTCTCCGATGTCACGAGCCATCGCTTGATAATACCAAATGACGGAATGACGCATTCCAGACCCAAGTGTGTGATCCTGATTCCAGATTTCGATTTCCCGTTCAACACCATCCCAATACTTTATATCATATTCATCTTGTACCGCTTCTACTTGTAGTCCGATAAGTGCATTAGGAACTTTGAACGTCGATTCCGGTGTAAGTCTTTGATCAGCTCTTTCTTGATTATAGACAAATGTTCTTCCTTTCTTCATATCACGTAAAATGAACGTTCCTTCATGATCAGAGAAAAATTCATCAACGTCGAGCTTTTTAACATTCAGATTCTTCTCAGATGCACCTGCTTCATCTGGTGTTTGGAAAATTGCGCTTAACCCTAATGTTCCGATTAGCAATAATGAAACCGTCAGAAACCTTAACTTTTTCATTCTGTTCACCTCTAAGCAAATTTATTTACTGCTTCATTTTAACTGCTTAATCATTAGATCGACATTGATTTTACAGTAAGTTCTATATGTTATATATAAACATTATAATTGATCTTTAGAAAGGGGTTTTCATCCTATTTATCAGAGAAAATTCAATTTCATCTATAACCACCTTCTTAGCTTTTTTATGTACCGTTTGGAACGAAACATTAGCTCTGTTTTTATATATTTGGATGCATCCAATGAATTAATTGTACTTATGGAGGGATAGACGCCATCATCATTATACATGACCGGAATGACACCTTTACAAATACGAGTACCTGATTCTTTGTTAATGACTTCTGCTTTCACGATTGCCAATTTATTTTCAAGCATTTGATCATCCGATTCTTTTTCTAATGTCTGAACTTCCGACACCTCAAACAAAAATTTCGGCATGTCCTCCACCCCTCCCTATTTAAGATAACCCTACCATGATAACAAGGATTCCTCGTTCAAACGCTTAAGCACGATTAGTATTGTGTTTGTTATTGGCTCGTACCCATGCAGCGAAGGCTTCGATGCCGTCCATGACTGCTTCGTTACAAATGGAGTGAAACATATCAAAAACATGTTCCGCACCTGGCAGTTCCGCGTAGACAACCTGATTAGACGAAGAGTCGTGTATCTTCCACGCACACTATCGTGTCCTGATTTCGGGAAAATTGAAGAAGCAACCTTTAATACATCGATAACGCGATAATTATCTGGGTATTTCTGACCCTCTTTAATGAAGCATACCCGACTGAGCACATGATTGTTTTCATAAGGTGTTTCACCGAACACTTTCGTTAATTACTTATCTAACTAACCATATAAAGAAAATATTGTCAATATTTTCTTGCAAGATTAGGCATGTGTATATTTCTAAATATTTTTCCATATATTAGAGGATGACAATGGTCTTGTGTCGAATAGACTAATTAATTCAAAATATGGGGGTCTTATATGTGTATAATCACCGCCAGGATATACCACTACGTGAAGTTCCAACATTTGAAAATGTAAAGAGTGACAACACGTTAAATGATTCTGTTTTGGATTACCAAAATGGTGCCGTCCCTTCAAAATTCTATTCCTATGATTATTCGATGGTTGTACCGCTCGATCAAGTTCCTTACAAACCACACGACGAATAAGCGCGTCATCTTACGGTTAGCTTCGAATTTCGTCGTAAACTTTGTTCTTCCAGCCCCTCATTTAGGTGAACTAAGCTCCGGTCCTCAGAACTTCATTCCCTTGAACTTCTCGCTTCACACAAGCTGACTAATTAGGGACTGATGGGAACCGGGTGATTGGGCGCTGGAGGTAGACCAAAAGCGGAAGTAAAATTCATTACTTTCTTACCTTTTAGCAAAAAAATAGAGCCTCGGGTGTGATCAACCCGGGGCTCTTCATGTTTAAAATCATTAAAATTGTTTTGCTAGTGTTTTTGCTTTTTCCATTGCTTCATTTTTAATTTGATCTGCTTTATCTGGCATTGCTGCATGACCTTCTGCAATTAATGATTCCGCATCATTGACTCCAAGGAAGCTCATTATGTTACGGATATAGCGATCTCCCATTTCAAGCTCCGCTGCTGGACCTTCTGAATAGATACCGCCACGAGCTTGGATATGAAGTGCTTTTTTATCACCTAAGAGTCCAACCGGTCCTTCCGCTGTATATTTAAACGTTTGACCAGCAATTGCGATCGTATCAATGTATGCTTTCATTCTTGGTGGTACACTGAAGTTCCACATCGGTGTCACGAAGACGTACTTATCAGCATTTTTGAATTGTTCAGTAAGCGCATTGATTCGTCTAACCTTATCCTGCTCATCAACAGATAACTCATCATATGCCGTACCTTGTTGTAACTTACCCCAGCCATTAAATACATCTGTGTCGATATAAGGAATGTCATATTCGTATAGATCGAGTCGTACAACCTCATCTTCTGGGTTCGCTTCTCTGTATGCATGAATGAACTCTTCCCCAACGGAAAGTCCAATTGATTCCTCGACTGATTTTGGGTTTGCTGTAATATAAAGTACTTCTGCCATTTGTATATTCCCCTCCACTTAATCCTTTTATGTTAGTAACTTACTTAAAGTATATCAACAATTAATATAATAGCACGTATTTTTAAAAAAGCAAATGATTTAATTCTCTTTCAGAAAAAATTATGCACTGGAGATCGCCTTAGTTGAACTTTATACTATAGAAAGTATTTTTATACTTTCTATAGTATAAAGAAAAGCTGGGGATTCCAGCTTTAAAAAATCGGTAATCCATCTAAGTTATTATCTGTTCGATTGTCAGGATTGGAACGAATATAGGTCTCTCCATCTTCTTCCCTGACAACATTGACGCCTTCAATTTTCTCGTTGTCGATTTCTTTAATCGCTTCTTCATAAGATACTTCTCTTCCAGAACTGGTTTGAAACATTTGGATTTTACCATCCTCATCTTTCCGGACTGCTGTAAAATGTTCTTTTCCCATACCGATACCTCCTTTTTTAATAGTGTTTTTCGAATGAAGGTTAAATATACAAAACAACCTATTTAATTGGTAAATCATGATAATATTAGCAATAAATAAGAATAAGTATGTAAAACGACCAATTACACTCGAGTGATAAGGGGGAGTTTTATGAGCATTGAATTTTGGATAGTAATAATTATTATCGCGCTTTTTCTCTTACCAATTACATTGGGGATAATAAAATCAAAGCTTGGGACTAGTAACGAGTTCTATGGGGATGAGATGGATAAAGAAAAGAATAAAAGAACAAAAAAAGAGGAGTCTTACGAAAAAACAACATCAGCTTCTAGAAGTCGTGACGGATGGTAGTAGTACATCATCCATTCCAGGAAACAAGAAAACTGAAGTTTAATTCTTTTAAGGTAACAAATAACTGTTGCAAAAACAAAGAGCCTTCCTTCAGGCTCTTTATCAATTTGATAGAAGCCCTGCTACGCTGAGTCTTGTAAAACAAGTCCCAGCGTCTATAAAATATGCATAATCCATCCAGTTAATTTGTGATTCATGATAAACTGAACTTAGGATAATGAGTATATACTTATACATCAAAAAGGAGGGATTTTATGAGTACCGGATTATGGATGTTACTAGGGATTATCGTGCTATTTGCCGTGCCTATACTTTGGGGGATTATTCGGTCTAAACTCGGACTCGGAAACCAATTTTATGGGGATGAGTTGAATAAGAAAAAGAACAAACGTACTAAAAGGGATGACGCTTATGAAAAATCAACCTCTGCCTCGAATAGGGATAATTGGGATAATTGGAATAGCTAATTATCGAGTACGTGCTTTTTATTGGTTGATATATAACTTAGTGGTTGGAGGATGAAATTAGATGAAAAGAATTTTAGTTACAGGCGCAGCAGGTAAGATCGGCCAAGATGTTGCAAACATTTTAGGTAAACAGGAAAATTACCAGTTAAGACTAGCAGATATTAACTTATCTGCTTTAGAGGTTTTCAAAGATACGAATCATGAGACTATTTATTTAGATGTATCTGATTTAGAAGCTTGTCAAGAAGCTAGCACAGATATAGATTTAGTTATACACTTGGCTGGTGATCCTTCACCAGATGCTGATTTTTATGGCTCTTTATTAGAAAGTAATATAAAGGGAACCTATAATATCTTTAGAGCGTCTAAAGATAATAACGTATCCAAAATGATAGTTGCTTCTAGTGCTCAAACAATCGAAAGCTATCCATTGGATTCCCAAGTAAATGCTAATTCACCTATTAGGCCAAAAAATATGTACGGAGTCAGTAAGTGTTTTGTAGAAGCGGTTGCTTCATATTTTGCATATACAGAAGGATTGCAAAGCATTGCTATCCGAATAGGGGCATATGATGATTATAAACCAAATGGTAAATCTCTCTCAGCTCGGGATATGAGTGCCTACCTAAGTCCCGAAGATTTTAATGACCTTCTTTTAAAGTCAATCACTGCAAAGAACTTACCACCTTTTTCTGTTTTACATGGCATTTCAAACAATAGGTTTAAACGACTTGATATAGAAGAAACGAAAAAATTGGTTGGATATACACCAAGTTCGGATGCATTTGAACTGTGTGGGATCAAGCTCTTTGATAAATAGAAAGCGGGAAAATTCATAAAAAATATAACCATTCACCTAACATTAAAAAACGCATACAATAGCAAAGCAGAATTTTAGAGAGGATGGTTGGTATGAGAGGCGCAATGTATAACCGGGCTCTACTAGATATGAAAAGAGGGGATGTATCTGGAGACCGCATTCCTGATATCGTCTATTTGACTGGTTCGAAGCCTTTCCCCGATAGTCCTTTTTATGAAAAGATCACGCTTTGGGTTCAAGATGGTCGGACGAATCAGCGAACGGAGGTCCCACTCAGTACGAGCACTGGATATCACCCAACACTTTTCCTCGGGGATTTTACTAAGGATCGAGTCGAGGATATTTTGATACGAATGGACTCCGGCGGTTCCGGTGGTGTGACATATGATTATATCTACTCTTTTTTGCGAAACCAGTCAAATAAGATTTTTGATTATGAAGTGTTTAACAAAGAAGATTCTTATCAAGTCAATTATCAGGATGGATATAAAGTTAAGGTGATGAACAATAATTCTGGAGAATCATTTGTAATTGATATTCAATACAAGGGTAACGAATATCTATCTGAAATTTATAATCAAAATGGGAAACTAAAAAAGCCCATTACCGGTGGCGTAAATCCACTTGGTGCAGTTTATCCAGTAGACTTTGAACGTGATGGAACCTATGAACTTTTGACATATCAGCGAATTACGGGGCTTTATAACGCTGATGGACTCGGGTTGCTCACTACTAATTTAGAGTGGAATGGTGATTCTTTTACTCCCTTTAATCAGACAGTGTCTATATTCGGTTAAATTCCACAAGTGGTAGAAACCAGAATGCTTACTTTTGGTAAGTAAACATTGTCTGTAACCTATTCTAAGGAAACAAGGGTGGCCAAAAGCTAAGGGCAGCCCTGTTTCACACGTTAAGAAAGTATAAGAGCAAATAAGACGATAGCCAAGTTTTCTTTATGTTTTTACCAATTTTCATTAATGATTGCTAACACTTGATGATCTTCCCATTTTCCATTAATATTTACGTTTTTCCTTGCTATCCCTTCTTTTTCAAAGCCTGCCTTTTCAAGAACCCGAATTGACCCGATATTATGCGGCATTACCCCTGCCTCGATTCGATGCAGCTTTAACGTTTCAAATCCATATAGGACAACCAGTTTCACAGCTTCTGTCATATACCCTTTTCCATTATGTTTTTTATCAAGGAAATAGCCTATAAAACAACTTTGCAAACCTCCTCTTAACACCTCCATGAGTGTTACTTTTCCGATTAATTCGTCGGTTTCAAGAAGATAAACTCCGAACGAATAATGGCGATCTTCCTCCCGCTTCTTTAGTTCATCTTTAATTAAATCAAGTTGTGCTTCATGTGTATAGAATGACTTTTCTCTTATTGCTGAAAATTGCTGAAAGAATTCGCGATTACGATTTTGAAATTGTAAAAATTCCTCAGCATCACTCTCCTCACAATAACGTATGTAAATATTTTTCCCTTCAAATCGCACAAAACCATCTCCTTAAGAAGCTAGTTGAAATCTGACCCCTTCTTTTTCGACAAAAGGTTGTAAAATCCTTTATTTTAAATCAATTACGGAATTGGTCGTCGTTAAAGAAGCCAAAATTTGTTTATCATGAAGTAAATCTATAAACACCTCTAATGCTTTTGTCTGGTAAGGTGCTCTTACAATAATTGAAAACTTTCTTGTTAAATTGAGGTTTTTTATCTTAAGTACCTTTATAGTACCTAGGGATTGTTCTTTTCGAAATGCCCATTGTGATAATAAGCTAATTCCAAGTCCTGATTCAACCGATTCTTTTATAAGCTGCGTACTGCCGAATTCTAATATTTTTTTAGGCATGATCCCTAATGATTTAAACAATTTCTCAGAAGCCTCTCTCGTTCCAGACCCAATTTCACGGACAATCCACGGTTCTTTTTCTATATCGGCTGCACCTACCTCTTTCTCTATTTGGCTCAAACGATGGCTAGACGCCGCGATTACATACATTGAATCCTCGATAATGGGTACAATATGTAACTGATTATCCTTCAGATCCCCTTCGATAATTCCTACGTCTAATTGATGCGCGTGGACTAATTCTGCTATTTCTTTTGTGTTTCCAATTGTTATAGAAGGATTAATTAATGGAAACGTAGTTTGCATCTGAGCAATGTAGTGTGGCAATATATATTCTCCGAACGTATAACTGGCACCAATGGATAGTTTACCGCTTGCATTATTGGTGAGATCGTCAATTAAGTGCTGCATTTTCGAATAGAGTCCTACTATTTCTTTTGCATGATGATAGACAATTTCACCCGCTTTATTTAATCGTACATATTTATTACTCCGTTCTAACACCCGTGTCCCAAGTGTGTTTTCTAAAGCCTGTATATACTGGCTTACTGCTGGTTGAGTCATATGCAATTCTTCTGCTGCTCTTGAAAAATTCTCTTTTTCAGCAACGGTCACAAAGACGAGTAACTGTTGATCCATTCCTTCACCCCCAACGGTAACTGATATATGTTTTTATCATATAATTTACTTATCATCAACATCATAATTATTAATTTTCCTTATACCTTATTATGCATTATCGTTATAGTATACTCAACTTTGGAGGTATAGATATGGAGTTAGATAAAATGAATGATCTATCGCAAAATCCGGGAGTACAGCAGTCTAAAAAAGAACCTTCTTCTTTCGGGGTTTGGATAGGTGGTATTGCCTTTACTTTTCTTATTTCTTTTCTAGGTTATCTTTTGGCAAAGGTACCTGGATTCGATCATATTGGCCAACTAGCTTCAGCTATAATAATTGCTGTAGCTTATCGACAAATATTTGGATATCCAGAACCCCTCCGTACAGGGATCGAATTTTCTTCTAAGAAGCTCTTACGCTTTGCAATCATTCTTTATGGTTTGAAATTAAATATTGGAGTTGTCCTAGAAGATGGCCTTGGATTGCTTTTACGAGATGCCGCGGTTATCCTTTTTGCAATCTTGTTTACGGTGTGGCTGGCAAAACGATTTAACGCCGATAAAAAAATCTCCCTTTTACTCGGAGTCGGTACCGGTGTTTGTGGTGCAGCAGCAATTGCTGCAGTTGCACCAATTATTAAAGCGAAGGATGAAGACACAGCTATCGGTGTAGGCATAATCGCACTGATGGGTACCATTTTTGCAATCACTTATACGATTTTACGCCCAATATTACCTTTATCCCCAGTAGAATATGGGATGTGGACAGGAATCAGTTTACATGAAGTGGCTCATGTGGCGCTTGCTGCTGCACCAGGTGGAGAAGATTCACTTGCGATCGGCTTACTTGCAAAATTAGGTCGAGTATTCCTGCTTGTACCTTTATGTTTCATTTTAATTGTGATTATGAAGAAAAAAAATGTAGGGAATGATGCTCAAACTAAGATTGAATTTCCTTGGTTTTTAATAGGATTTCTAGCGATGAGTATCATTGGAAGTTATATTCTTGGTCCAGTAGTTCCTATTTCAGAAGGTTTTGTTGAGGGAGTTTCAGTGATCACAACCTGGTGTTTAACAGCAGCGATGGTCGGGCTTGGTTTGAACGTCAGCCTTCGGGATCTACGTACTAAGGCATTAAGACCACTTATTGCTATGCTGATAACTTCAATCTGTCTCTCCTTACTGACTTATTTCACAATTTAGAAAAGCGGCAATTTTTTATACTTTAACATTTAAAAAAGTGTGATTTCATTTAAGAAATCACACTTTTTTTTGCACGTTAAGAAAGTATAAAATTTTGTAGGCATAGAAGTGATGTCTAGCTCCAGCGCCCAGCCACTTGGATCACTTCAGTCCTCCTGCGGCGGCAACAGCCTCCTCTCGTCGGTCTTCCAGTGACCTTCGTGGCTAAGCAGGGCGCTTCCGCTTTTATTGTTTAGAAACTAGTATCCTTCTTCTTCTTTCTCTTCTTTCCAAACTTTTATTACTTGTCCTTCAGTTGCTACATCGATTATGAAGGATCCGTTATTGTACCGGTCTGCAGGTCTTAATTGGGTTGGATCGATTACCTCTGATTTCCCTTTTTCAGCCTGCATCATAATGAGTTCATTTTCGTTCGCTGATAATACTCCTACGATCCGATGCGGATTCGATTTCAGTTCCCTCAGCATGACAACTCCGCGCTTTGCACGTGAAGCTAGTTCAAATTCATTGTGGAGTCTCATTTTCTTTACTGCACCACGATTGGTTACGACCACTATTTGCGTGTTTTCCTCTTTTTCTTTCACAAATCCACTCACAACATAATCGTTTTCCTTGAGATTGATAGCTTTAACACCAGCTGCCCGTTGGCCAACGACGCTGACTTCTTCCTCTTGATACCATAAACCATAGCCTGTATGAGTCGCAATAAAGACTTCCTTGCTTCCGTCTGTCACATGTACATCTACAAGTTCGTCCTCGTTTTTCAATTTAAGTGCCATCAGCGGTTTTGAGTACCGTTGCGCTTTGTACTTTGAGAGTTCGGTTCGTTTGACCATTCCGTTTTTTGTAAAGAACAACAAGTATTGATCTTCCCTAAAGTCAACAATCTCCATCGCATCAACGATCATTTCATCTTTATCGATCGAAACGATATTAGTGACGTGCTGACCAGCATCCTTCCAGCGAATATCTGGTAATTCATGAACTGGAATGTACAGATAGTTCCCTTTGTTCGTAAACAACAACAGTGTATTCGTTGTATTGCTGCTGAATAATTTAAGTAGTCGATCGGTTTCCTTCATACCAGGCGGTTCTCCGTTTGAAGCAGCGAATGAACGCGGGCTCGTTCGCTTCACATACCCTTCCTTCGTAACAGATACCATAACGTCCTCCGACGGGATCATTACTTCAAGATTTATTTTAATCTCTTCAATCTCTTGTTCGATTATCGTACGTCTCTCATCCGCGTACGTTTTCTTAACACGACTAAGCTCTTTTTTAATTACTGTACGTAACCTTTGTTCACTGTTCAAAATCGCAAGTAATTCCTTGATTTTCTTTTCAAGCTCGTTTGCTTCTTTTTCAAGGGTGACAATATCGGTATTCGTCAAACGATAAAGCTGTAACGTAACGATTGCTTCTGCTTGAGGCTCAGTAAACTCATATTTATCAATCAAATTTTGCTTCGCATCACGCTTATCTTTTGATGCACGAATCGTAGCGATCACTTCATCCAAAATTGAAATGGCTTTGATCAGACCTTCGACTACATGCTGTCGATCCTGAGCTTTCTTCAATTCATATTTTGAGCGGTTCGTGACAATTTCCTTCTGATGCTCAATATATGCTTGAATCAATGATTTCAAGCCCATTAACTTCGGTGTTCGATTATGAATCGCAACCATGTTGTAGTTAAATGAAATTTGAAGATCGGTGTTTTTAAAGAGATAATTAAGAACGCCTTGTGCATCTGCATCTTTTTTTAACTCAATAACGACTCGAAGACCAGTACGATCCGTTTCATCCCGCACTTCAGAGATACCGTCCACTTTTTTATCAATACGAAGTTCATCCATTCTTTTTACGAGATTTGCTTTATTCACTTCGTATGGAATCTCCGTAATCACGATCTGTTTACGTCCCACGCGCATGTCTTCGATTTCAGTCTTGCCACGCACGACAACCTTTCCTTTACCGGTTTCAAAAGCCTGCCTAATCCCTTTTGCCCCTTGCACAATACCACCTGTCGGAAAATCAGGACCTTTCATTACTGTCATCAAATCATCAACGGTACAATCAGGTTGATCGATTTGCATGGTGACAGCCTCAATTACCTCTCCTAGGTGGTGGGGAGGTATATCTGTGGCATATCCAGCTGAAATACCTGTAGAGCCATTTACAAGTAAGTTGGGAAACATCGCTGGTAAGACAACCGGTTCCTCTTGTGTATCATCAAAGTTTGGGGTGAAATCAACAGTATTCTTATCAATATCTTGAAGCAATTCAGATGCAATTGCTGAAAGTCTTGCTTCGGTATAACGCATTGCAGCAGGCGGATCTCCATCGACACTTCCGTTGTTCCCATGCATTTCAATTAAGACGTTCCTTACCTTCCAATCCTGGCTTAACCGGACCATAGCATCATAGACGGATGTATCACCATGTGGATGGAAGTTCCCGATTACGTTCCCGACTGTTTTGGCAGATTTTCGATATGGTTTATCCGCTACGTTTCCGTCTTGATACATCGCATATAGAATTCTACGCTGTACTGGCTTTAAACCGTCACGCGCATCTGGTAATGCACGCTCTTGAATAATATATTTACTATAGCGACCAAAACGATCACCAATGATGTCTTCTAAAGGTAAATCAAGATATTTCTCTGCGTTCGACAAAACATTACTCCCCCTCTACAACAGCCAGGTTCTCATTTTCTAAGATGTTCGTTTCTTCATCCAGACCGAATGCAACGTTCGATTCGATCCATTTTCTTCTCGGCTCCACTTTATCCCCCATTAATACCGAGACACGACGCTCAGCACGAGCAATATCCTCAATTTTCACACGTATGAGAGTGCGGGTTTCAGGGTTCATCGTGGTTTCCCATAGCTGGTCTGCGTTCATTTCACCAAGACCCTTATAGCGTTGAATTGTATAGCCTTTGCCAATCTTTTTAATTGCATCCTTTAAGCCGTCTTCATCCCACGCATATTCTACAACTTCTTTCTTTCCTTTTCCCTTACTAATTTTATATAAAGGAGGTAGTGCAATATACACTTTGCCTGCTTCAATTAATGGCTTCATGTACCGGTAAAAGAATGTTAACAACAGGACCTGAATGTGAGAACCATCCGTGTCTGCATCTGTCATTATCACGACTTTGTCATAGTTGGTTTCTTTTATTGTAAAATCAGTACCGACACCAGCACCGATTGCATTGATAATCGTATTAATTTCCTCGTTTTTAAAAATGTCTTGGAGCTTTGCCTTTTCGGTGTTGATGACTTTACCTCGAAGCGGTAAGATGGCCTGAAAACGACGATCGCGTCCTTGTTTTGCAGATCCACCTGCAGAGTCACCCTCAACCAGGTATAGTTCATTTTTATTCGGATTACGAGATGAGGCAGGTGTCAACTTCCCACTTAGCATCGAATCTTTCCGTTTGTTCTTTTTACCATTGCGAGCATCTTCACGGGCTTTTCGAGCAGCCTCGCGTGCTTGAGCAGCTTTAACTGCCTTACGAATAAGCATTTCACTCGTCTTTGGGTTTTCTTCTAAAAAGTAATTGAGTTGCTCAGAAACAACGGCATCTACCGCTGAACGAGCATCACTTGTTCCAAGCTTGCTCTTCGTTTGTCCTTCAAACTGGAGCTTTTCCTCAGGAATACGGACAGAAACAATGGCCGTTAACCCTTCTCGAATATCAGATCCATCAAGGTTCTTTTCTTTTTCCTTCAGTAGTCCTGTTTTACGGGCATACTCATTAAACACACGTGTCATTGCCGTTTTAGAGCCTGACTCATGTGTTCCTCCATCTTTCGTACGGACATTGTTTACAAATGATAGCATATTTTCAGAATAGCCATCGTTAAATTGGAAGGCAAATTCGGCTTCAATGCTGTTATGGAACCCTTGGAAGGAAACAACTGGGCTCAACGTATCTTTTTCCTCATTCAAATACGTGACGAATGCCTCAATCCCGGTATCAAATTGGAATATATCCTGCTGGTTGTTTCGCTTGTCGATTAGCTCAATTTTCAATCCTTTTAACAAGAAAGCAGCTTCTCGTAAACGTTCGCTTAATGTATCGTAGTTAAACGTTGTGGTCGAAAAGATGTGCGTATCTGGTTTAAAGTGGATGATTGTACCCGATTTGCGTGTGGTACCTATACGTTCTAACGTTGAAGCAGGTCGTCCACCATTTTCAAATCGCTGTTGGAACTTCACTCCATCACGATGGATGGTCACTTCAAGCCACTCAGATAATGCATTGACGACAGAGGCACCAACTCCGTGAAGACCGCCACTTGTTTTGTATCCACCCTGTCCAAACTTCCCGCCAGCATGGAGGACAGTTAAGATCACTTCAGGTGTCGGCTTTCCTGTCTTGTGCATTCCCGTAGGCATTCCGCGCCCTTCATCAGTAACACTGATACTGTTATCTTTATATATTGTGACGGTAATCGCATTTCCGTACCCCGCGAGTGCTTCGTCAACAGAATTATCTACAATTTCATGTACGAGGTGGTGTAACCCACGGCCATCGGTACTCCCGATATACATTCCAGGTCGCTTACGGACAGCTTCAAGACCCTCCAAAACCTGAATCGCATCATCATTATAAGTAAGCTGTTCTCTAGTAGCCAAAACCCTCGTGCCCCTTTCAAAAACTCAAACAATCTATTACTTTCTTTTTAATAAACGCAACTTAGGCTCAGTCTACGCCAAAGCCCAGTATTGCCTAGTTTTCTTTGTTATCATACCAGAACATCTGTTCACATACAATGTTCATTTCATTTAAAATATCGGTAAATAGCCCGTTCTTATTAAGTATTTCTACTCACAGTGAATCATTATACCATAAGGCTAAAACGAAATTAGCTAGATATCTATAATGACACATTCTTAATCCGACCTCAACAGATGCTGAATTAAGAATATACCATTGAATCTTTCCGAAACTTGTTCGTTTCATACAGGTGTATAGAAAAAAGGAATGAACCACCCCGTGCCGAGTGGCTCATCTAAGCTAGATTGAAGCATGTTCAACTTTTATACAACGATCCATAACAACGGTTGTATTTGTATTTTGCAATATCTCTGCTGCTTCATCGTTTTCGAGTCCTAGTTGTGCCCAGAAAACATCTGCCCCAACTTCCTTCGTTTCCTTTGCAACCTCTGGCAAATATTCACTTCTACGAAAGACATTTACGATATCAATATCCCCTGGTATATCTTTTAAGGATTTATATGCCTTTGCACCAAGCACCTCCGAAACCGTCGGGTTCACCGGAATAATCTCGTATCCATTTTTTTGCATGTATTGGGAAACTTGATAAGAGGTTCGCTCAGGACGATCTGATAATCCAACGACAGCGATTCGCGTCTTAGTTTTTAAGATTTCATTGATGGTATTTTGATCAGGTTTTTGATAAGACATACGACCATCTCCTTCGTTATTACTTTTTTTACTTTTATACTTTACCCTATCACAAACAATTCGAATTCAAACATTTCTTTATTTAATTCGCCTTAGCTCATTCTATTTCCTTCATGGCAGGTCGCTACAAGGGGAATTTATTTTTTCCCAATGAAAAAATTTAGGTAGATAATTATGTTTCAAATCATCAACAAGCAACATATATTGTATTAAACAAAAAAAGTTGCCATAAGTAAAAAGGAGGACGAAGGCATGCCTAATTCGATTAAAAGGAAGCTTGCCTGCTGCACTTTGTTCTTACATTGCATTTCGGTATTTACGGATGATGAACGTGATGAGATCATTCTGAAAATCCTAAATCAAAAAAACTGATCAAACAGAGAACTTTTGCATAAATGCTTCTCTATTGATCAGTATTTTTTTAATTAGTTTATCCGATTCGATAGACGTCACGGTATTTCGTATTTAGGTACTTAATTAGGTGGGCGGCATTCAAGCCCTCACCTGTGACATCCTTAATAATTTCAATTGGTTGCTTCGTTTTACCATGCTTATGAACCTTTTCGGTTAACCATTCTTTAATTGGCAACATATTTCCCTCTGCTAGTTTACCATCAAAGTCCGGAATGTCTTTTACCATTGCTTCCTTCAATTGTGCCGCATAAATATAGCCAAGCGCATATGATGGGAAGTAACCGAAGTCACCGCCAGACCAATGGATGTCTTGCAGGACACCTTCTGCATCATTCTTTGGTTGGATACCTAAGTATTCTTGCATCTTTTCGTTCCATATTTCAGGTAAATCTTTAACCTGCAGCTGATCGCTGAACAATCCCTTTTCAATCTCATATCGGATAATGATGTGTAGCGGATAAGTCATTTCGTCTGCTTCAATTCGGATTAGAGATGGACCAGCAACGTTTATTGCACGATAATAGTCATCAACCGATACTTGATCAAATTGACCATTTGCATAAGACTTAAATGTTTCATAGTTGTTCTTCCAGAAATACTCATTACGCCCAACAAAGTTTTCCCAGAATAAGGATTGTGATTCATGGATCCCCATTGAAGTACCTGTGCATAATGGTGTTCCGATTAAACTCGCATCAATATTTTGCTCATAGAGAGCATGACCACCTTCATGAATCGTCCCGAATACCGCTGTACGGAAGTCTTTTTCATCGTATTTCGTAGTTACACGTACGTCTCCAGGGTTCAATCCGATTGCAAATGGATGTGCGGTTTCATCGAGTCGTCCAGCATTGAAGTCATAGCCCATTTGTTTTAATACATGAAGGCTAAAGTCCTTTTGTTTGCTTGCAGGAAAGTTTTGAAATAAAAAGGATGTCTCAGGCTTATCTTTTGCATCAACTACATCCTGTAAAAGTGGAACAATCGCTTCCCGCAATTGTCCGAAAACATGATCGATTGTATCAACAGTTACACCTGGCTCATACAAATCCAACAACGTGTTATACGGATGCTTTTCATAGCCCCAATAACCAACGAATTTCTTTTTGAAATCAACAAGTTTTTGTAAATAAGGTTGTAGTATGGAGAAATCCGATTTAGTTTTTGCGTCTTCCCAAACATTCTCTGCCTTTGATTGAAGAATAATATACTCTTTATATTCTGCTTCAGGAATCTTTTCGTTGCGTTCAAATTCCTTTCTTGACTCCTCTACTGCTTTTCTCGTTGTCATTGATAATTCAGGGTGCAGTGAGTTATCACTTAAGGAATCTAAACACTCTTTCATTTCTTTGGAGGTGGATAGCTTAAATACCTCCGAGGAAAGTGTCCCAATCACTTCTGAGCGTTGTTCTACTCCCCTTTTCGGAGCCCCTGTTCTTAAATCCCAAACGATGAGTCCAATTGCTTCATTGTAGCTCGTAATCTTCTGAGAAAGTTCCATGAATTTTTGCTCAGATTTGCTAGCTGTCGTATTTGTCAATTTCATTCATCTCCTTCTATGTATCAATGGTCTACTGTTTTTTGAAAAATTTGCCGATAAAGACCCATCCTACATATTTGACAAAACAGAGTAGAATTCCTTTTCCTAGAATGAAATTTTTTATTCTTTTACTTTAGCATTCGATAGATTAATAAGAAAAGCGGAAGCGCCTTGACCAGGTGCGATAAAGAAAACTTGGTAAGCGCCAAGCTTTGTGAAGGCGGTTGCCTTAGTTGCACTTATGCTTGTGAGTGCAAGCGCTGGAGATTCTGCAACATAACACGCTTTTTGTGTTTGTGGAAGAATCGAAGCGACCTCGAGCACCTAGGCGCTGAAGCTAGACATTGCATCTATGCAGCAAAATTTGTCGAGTAGGAGGGAGCCTTTCCATTATGGATTGTGCTCCGCCCCCCTCACAGAACCGTGCGAGCGGTACTCCCGCACACGGCTCTTCTCCATCATCATTTACAGAATATAGCTTAATTCGCTTCTAAGATCGTATATGTTCACTTTTACTCGTAGCTTCGACAATGGATATTTTCTAAGAAATAGATTGAACTTATCCCAATCAAATGATTT
>NZ_JANHJQ010000034.1 GCF_024609785.1 Pseudalkalibacillus decolorationis | reverse complement strand
TCCCGTATATAAGTTTTCGGGGCTCCATCCCTTCAGCCATTTGGTTTTCGGCCCACTGTCTTGCTGTCTACGCTTAAAGATAGGAGTTACCTCCAACCCTCCAAGACTCGCTACAGGTGAATGGCTAGTTCTTACCTGATGGGGTTCCCACCCATTATGGAATATCACCTATGCTCGGACGCTCTATACTTTCTTACCTTGTAAGAAAAGCGTAAACGCCCTGTTCAGGTATGATAAAGAAAACTAGGTCAGCGCCAAGCATAGCGAAGGCGATTGCCTAAGTTGCGCTTATGCTTGCAAGTGCAAGCGCTGGAGATTCTGCAGCACAACACGCTATTTGTGTTTGTGAAAGAAGCGAAGCAACCTCGAACACCTGAGCTTCGAAGCTAGACATTACCTCTCTGCAGCAAATTTTTTATGCTTTCTTAACATGTGAGAAAAAGGATGACCCTATTTTTAGAGCCACCCCTAGATCTCAATTATTTTGTTGTTCTATAATCTTTTCTAAATTAGAGTAGGTTATTCCCCAATGTGAATCATGGGAAAAAGGGTACATTCTTATTAATACCATCAAATTCTTCCCAGGTTGAAATTTTTTTCATTACTTTACTTTGCGCCGGATGGCTGATGCTTTTGCTCTGAGTTTGTTTCCAGTGAATTCATCTCAGAATTTGGAGTTTGCATTGCATCCTCAATTGCATCGGCTTTACCTTCGTTATACTCTTCTTGTAGTTCTGCTACATCTGACTTTTTACTTTTCCACTTATCAAAGTCATCACGAACATTGGTTGAAAAGTCTTTCACACGCGTTGCCGCTTGGTTCGTTTGATCTGTAACTACTTGCGCTATGTTGGATGACTTTTCCTTTGCACGAGTCGCGACATCTGAACTCTTATCTTTAATCATTGAAGCTTGGTCATTCAAGTTCGTGCGGAGTTCCTTGCCAGATTTCGGAGCAAGCATTAATGCCGTAGCAGCACCCACGATTCCTCCTACAAGTGTACCGATCAAGAAATCCTTAGTATCAATTGAAGATGATTGGTTTTGATTAGTTTGTTCTGTTGTCATAATTAACGTCCTCCCCTATTTATTGGATCTGTTGTACCATCCATTTTGTTGTTCTTACGCTTCCATTTTTCCCATATATCCATAGCGGCATTGCTCCATTGAACGACCTGAGAAACTTTTTCGGATTGCCGTTCACCTTCTCTAGCAATTCGCCCTGATACTGTTTTAACAGAATGACTGACATTGGATATACTATCCCCAATCTCCCTTACTGACTGAAATAAAGAATTGAGTGATTCTGACTTGTGCTGGACATCTTCAGCCAAACGATTCGTCTTATGTAAGAGTTCTGTAGTTTCCTTTGTCACGCCATCCAACTGCTTTTCCAATCCATCAACTGTACCCGCCACGTTTGTGAGAGTTTGCTGAAGTGATTTCAGTGTTCGCGAAATAAAGACAACCAATACTGCAAATGCTATTGCAATCAGTGCTACACTTAAATATAAAATTATTTCCATGTCAAATTACCACCTCCTGTATATTATACCTTTTCCCAATATAGCTATTCATTAAACCTTTAATCTATATAAGAGAAATTCTCCACAGTCTATAAACAATCCTCCTACCTTTTTTCCTATTTTAAAGAAAACTTGGCTAGCGCAGGCGATCGCCTTAGTCCATAAAGGGATGACCTAAGGGTCTGGCATTAAACAATAAAAAGTATTTTTAACTTTCTTACTTGTTAGAAAACCTTACTGGTCCTTCTTCCAAATCAGATGCAAGCGATTTCAGTCAAAGTATTGTAAAATGGAAAAGGGGCAATATTTCGACGATATTCTAAACTGAATATTCTAGATAGCACGAATTATTGAAAGGAGATTAACAAATGAGAGATTCACGTATTCAAACACTAGCAAATAATATCATTACATATTCAACGAACCTTCAACAAGGTGAGAAAGTCTTAATTGAAAACACAGGGTACCAAAAAGAGCTTGTGAACGCTTTAGTTGAAGAGGTTTATAAAGCTGGTGGACATCCATTCGTTACAATTAAAGACGAAACAACACAACGTGCCCTGCTAATGAATGCAACCGAGGAACAATTAGAAGCGCAGGCAAGGTATGAAAGAGCCATTATGAGTGAAATGGACGCTTATGTTGCTATTCGATCAGGAGACAATATTTCAGAACTTTCAGATGTCCCTTCGGAAAACACTGCATTGTATCAGAAAAAGGTATATACGCCCGTTCACCATGCTATACGAATCCCGAAGACGAAATGGACTGTATTACGCTACCCGAATGCTTCAATGGCCCAGTTGGCGGATATGAGTTCAACAGTATTTGAAGATCTTTACTTTAACGTTTGTAATCTTGATTATAGTAAAATGTTAGATGCTATGAAACCACTAGCTGATTTAATGGATCGCACGGATAAAGTAAACATTAAAGGACCCGGTACAGACTTATCTTTTTCAATAAAAGATATACCATCTAACAAATCCGCAGGTCATCACAACTTACCTGATGGAGAGGTTTACACAGCGCCTGTCCGAGAATCAGTTAATGGTACTGTTACCTTTAATACACCTTCGCCTTATCAAGGCTTCGTCTACGAGCAGATCAGTCTTACCTTTAAGGATGGGAAAGTTATTGAGGCAATTGCAAATGACACTGAACGAATCAATCGAGTTTTGGATACAGATGAAGGTGCACGCTTTGTGGGTGAATTCGCAATAGGCGTCAACCCTTACATTCAGCATCCAATGAAGGATATCCTATTTGACGAAAAAATTGATGGAAGCTTCCACTTTACTCCTGGACAGTGCTATGAACAAGCTTTCAATGGCAATAGTTCTGGCATCCATTGGGACATGGTTTCTATCCAACGACCCGAATATGGCGGCGGTGAAATCTATTTTGACGGTGTACTTATTCGAAAGGATGGACGCTTTGTCATCCCAGAGCTTGAACCACTAAACCCTGAGAAATTAAAATAACGCGGGTTACGTATAGGGACAAAAGCCACTTAAATATTAGATTAAAGTGGCTTTTGTCCCTTTTTTAAATAGAAAGTATTTTTATACTTTCTTAACGTGCGAGAAAAAGGCTGACCCAATGGATTCTATTACGAATCATGGATCAGCCTCTTTTTGGTTGTTTATGAAGCAAGTTGACTTTCATATGCCTTCTGATATTTCTGTATATCTCCAGCTCCCATAAACAGTAATACACTGTTGCCATGCCCTGTCAAACAGTCAATAGTATCTTCACTAATAATATGTGAATTTTGAATACGCTCTTGGAGATTTTCAATCCGCAAATCACCTGCATTCTCCCTCGCAGATCCAAAGATATCACACAGATAAACAGCATCGGCCTGACTTAAACTATCAGCAAACTCGTTCAAAAACGTTTGTGTCCGAGTAAATGTATGAGGTTGAAAAATTGCTACTACTTCTTTATCTGGATACTTTTGCTTTGCTGATTCAATCGTCGCTTTAATTTCTGTTGGATGATGTGCATAATCATCAATCAGTACTTGTCGACCGACAACTTTTTCGCTAAATCGGCGCTTTACACCTTTAAATGACTTAAGCTGTTGTTGAATAATACTAACCTCAACCTGCTCATAGTGACAAAGAGCGATTACTGCCAAAGCATTTAAGACATTGTGCTTTCCAAAGCCCGGAATAGAAAATGTTTCATAGAATGAATTACGAACAAAGACATCAAATGTAGTGCCCTCTGGGCTTACTTGAATGTTTCCTGCTTGGAAGTCATTGTTATCGTTCATACCATAAAAGAGCATTGGCACCTTTGCCTGCATTTGATGTAAATAAGGGTCATCCCCACAAGCAATAATCCCTTTTTGAACCTGTAATGCCATTGACTGAAATGCATCAAAAACATCATTCACATCTTTAAAATAATCAGGGTGATCAAAATCAACATTCGTCATGATCGCGTAGGATGGTTCGTAAGATAAGAAATGCCTACGATACTCACATGCTTCAAACACGAAATATTCGCTGTTTTCCATCCCTTTTCCTGATCCGTCTCCAATTAAATAGGAAGTCGGATTCGCTGCTTCAAGAACATGAGCTAATAGACCTGTCGTAGATGTCTTTCCATGAGAACCAGTCACAGCTACACTTGTAAATTTCTTAACAAATTCACCGAGAAAATGATGATATCGATAAATGGGCAATCCCAATTCTTTTGCTCTTACAATTTCCTTATGCTCATCAGGGAAAGCATTTCCTGCAATAATCACCTGATCTGCTTTAATATTTTCTTTATCAAAGGAAGATATAGCTATATTTCGTTCTTCCAACGCTTGCTGGGTAAAGATATGTTGTTTAATATCGGAACCCTGTACATTATAGTTCATATCATGCAGGATTTGTGCTAAAGGGCTCATACCAGTCCCTTTAATACCAACAAAATGGTATGTTGTCATAAAACGAACCTCCAACTAGTCTGGAATCGCTGCACATAATTTTGTTGTTATTATATGCCTTGATCATTCATTTGGGGCTTGTTGCCCCCTAATCATTCTTAACATAGGTTGTAAATTGAAGTTCGACTGTTAATAAAGTGCTTCAACTAGATACGTAATATCCTCTTATAATGTCAAACTAACTACATCCTGTTAACCTTAATAATTATAGCAGAAACATAATAGAACTACCAACCTCGACTGGATTGCTTTCATAAAAGTGAGGTCAGATCGCTCAATCCACCTTTTCCAGCCTTGGATTTGGGCGGTGTTTTCTGCCTTTCTTTGCCTCTTCTTCTCCATTTAAAAGAACGTTGTCCCCAGTAAATCCGATATGAATATTCAGAAGCGAGCTTCCCACGCCATAAATATCAACCGGAACCTGACATTCTTCAAAGCTGCGAATTCGTTCCTCATTAAATCCACCGCTTACTACAATTTTGACATGATTGTATCCTTCTTCATCTAGTGCATCTCTTAATGCAAAGATTAATTCGGTATTCACTCCGCGAGGATCGAACTTGCCAAGGACATCCTGGTTTCTCCAAAAGTACTGATCCACTAGTGTGCGTGATGTATCAATGCGTACGCCCTTCAATTTTTCGCCAAACTCACGAGCTACTTTTAATGAGTCCGTCACAACATCATTATTGTAGTCTACCAAGGTAATCAAATCATCTTCAGGGAATTCTTCATGGTAGGCATGTGATGCCGCCACAACATCCCCCCTAAACAACTGGAGTAGTGCATGTGGCATTGTCCCCATTCCTCTTTTCCCCCACCATTCATTCATCGCATGGGTGGCTTGTGCTGTGGAACCACCGATGTAAGAGGCGTATCCATCCCCTGCTTGTTGGGTATAATGATCATCCCTGTCACCCATGAAGATCACTGGCTTTTGAACCCCTGATGTACTTGCAGCTTTTACGACATTATAAACATTCGTGGCAACAGAAGTTCTCCTTGTCAGGATGCCATCAATAATCCCTTCCAAATAACCGAACTTTTGATACGGGCCAGTAATCGTTAATACCGTTTCATAGGGTTCTATTCTATCTCCATCTTTAAGTGAAAAAATTTCTAACGTGTCCGGATCTTTTACGAATGTTTTTATTAACGCAATAGCCTCATCGGTGCCGCACAATACTGCATTTTTCTTTTGAAAAAACTGCATGGTAACACGATTTTGCGGTTTATGATTTTCAGCAATTTGACACGTTTTCAGAAAATACACAGCAGAAAACCAACCGTCGCCAACACGCTCATCAAATTTGAATGTACGGTTGCTTAACCGTTTGATTTTGCCTTGCATTTTTAATTCGATTTCCTTGATGTCCATTCTCTTGCACCTATTCCTTTACTAACTCAGATCAAGTAATATGGGGTCTTATTTAAAGTCCATTTATCTATCATATAGAACGGTAAGAAATTATACAAGTACCGTACTTATTTAATAGGTGATCTCTTCATCAGCTTGATTGTAAAATTCCTGTTTAGAAACAAGCACATTCCGAGGTTTACTTCCCATTGCTTCTGATACGATTCCCTTTGATTCCATCATATCGATTAATCTTGCTGCTCGATTAAATCCAACACGGAAGCGCCTTTGCAACGCTGATGAAGATGCCGCTCCCTGCTCCAAAACAAATTCGCAAGCTTCATCAAAGAGTTCATCATCCTGTTCAAATGTAAGATTGGATTGTACGAGCTCTTCTTTCTCAAACAGGTAGGATGGGGCTTTCTGTCTTTTCACATGCTCTGTAATTCGTTCAATCTCATCATCTGATACAAAGTTCCCTTGGATTCGAACCGGTTTGGAGACACCATTACCAAGAAGCAACATATCCCCTCGACCTAAGAGCTTTTCCGCTCCCCCTGTATCGATAATCGTTCTGGAGTCAACTTGTGAAGAGACTGCAAAAGCCACACGAGTTGGGATATTCGACTTTATAAGACCTGTAATAACATCTACTGATGGACGTTGTGTTGCTAATAAAAGGTGAATTCCACAAGCACGTGCCTTTTGTGCAATCCGGCAAATAGCATCCTCAACATCCTGTGGTGAAACCATCATTAGATCAGCAAGCTCATCGATTACAACAACAATATAAGGTAACTTTTGATCCAAAGTGCCTTTTTCTTTAACCAGTTTGTTATAGCGCTCCATATCACGTACCCCAGTGGTAGCAAACAACTCATAACGACGTTCCATTTCTTCAACTGCCCATTTTAATCCTAGAGTTGCTTCTTTTGCATCTGTTATTACAGGTGTGACTAGATGTGGCAAGCTATTATAAGGAGCGAGTTCTACCATTTTCGGATCAATTAATAATAAACGTACGTCATCGGGGTGGGCTTTAAACAAAATACTTATTAGTAATGAATTGATACAGACACTTTTACCAGACCCTGTTGCACCAGCAATTAAACCATGAGGCATTTTTTGCAAGTCGGTAATAACGGGCTTCCCTGAGATGTCAAGTCCAAGTGCAACCGATAAAGTCGAGTGATTTTCTTTGAAAATAGGATGTGTTACGATTTCTCGTAATGATACTGGTTTACTTACTTTATTTGGAACTTCAATCCCAATTGCATTTCGACCTGGAATTGGTGCTTCCATGCGAATATCCTTAGCTGCCAAACTTAGCTTAATATCATCCGAGAGATTCGTTATTTTGTTAACTTTCACTCCCGGAGCAGGCTGAACCTCAATCCTTGTTACGGAAGGGCCTTTTGTTGCACCGATAACATTCGCTTTTACATTAAAGTTGGTTAAAGTGGATTGCAATAATTCCTTTTGTTCATGCAACCAAAGCTCATCATTGTCCTCTTGAACTTCTTTCGCATCTAGCAGGGATGTTGTTGGAAATTGATAGTGCTGTTCTTGAGTTGTATGCGTTTGTTTCGGTTGTGGGTTATTCACTGGTGCTGTGCGCTTACGATCCTTTTGAAGCATCATCACATTAAAGGGTAATAAGCTTTTCTTCTTTTCCTTTTCATCTAGGTTCCGCTCGACTCGCCTATTCGAGGCCGTTTTTTGTTCTTCCCCTTGGATGTTCGTTACCTTTTCCTCTTCGTCTTTTATCGATTTAGTAACCTTGGAATAGGTGTCTTGTTCCAATCTGCTCGACGGTGGTGGGGCTTCTTCCTTGCTATGGGTTTCATCCACGTAAGATTGTTCTTTGGATGGTTTTTCCCCGTTAGATTGTTCTTCATAATGAGAAGATAGCTCGTAAGGTGAAGACTCTTTATGGATTATTGCTCTCTCTTTGTAACATCGTTCTTCCTCATCTTCTCTATGTTCCTCATGAACAACATCTATTTCTGCTGTATCAAATTGACCATTGTTACCTTCATTGTGTTCTTGTTCGACCGGTTCTTCTTGCTTATCATCGTATGACTCCGTCAGAAGCGTCGGGAATGGATCGAGAGTGTTTGTTGGATCATCATTTTGAGTATTAACAGCATTTGGTTCTTCTACCTCTTCATCACTAACTGGAGGAAAAACCTCAGGACGTTTTTGAAAACCATATACAGGTGAAGGAATTTCACTCGGTTTAAAATTGACACCGGTGAACTTTTCACGTGGTTGCCTATCGTGATTATTCGGTTCTGAATTTGACTTTTTGTACGTTTCACGTTGTACTTTTTTCTTTTGCGACTTCGGTTGGTATGTATACTTTCTTTTCTCTTTCTCATCTGGAATTAAAGGAAAACGGAAATTTCCTTCCTTGGGATACTGGTGCACAAATTTAGGTTCAAATAGGCGCGAACTATCTTCAATTCGACCTACCGATTTTGATCTCCGCTGTGAACGAGTTTGTTGCTCATACCCATTATCATCTAGTTCCTCTTCATCACTTTCAATCAGGAAGTTTTTCATTTTTTTAAACCAATTGGACATATCAGCATTCACCTTTGCTTCAAAATTTCAAGATCATTTCGCTTTTACGATAGAACATACTTTTTATATGTTCTATTGTAAAAGGTACTACAAGATTATCGAATATCCTGCGTGAATTTAAGGGGGACTAGTATAGAACAAATCAAAAGAATCACTTAACTTCCTTACAATAGGTAAATACATAGTAGAAAACAACCAGAGTATTCCCCATGGTTGTTTGATATCGTTTAGTTCTTTTTTAAAGTAAACTCAGATCCTGTTGGATACCCCTCTTCTAGTACGAGGATTCCCTTTTCCTTTGGTGCATTTGGTAGGTTCAGCTCTTTGGCAGAACAAATCATTCCTGAGGATTTCACACCGCGCAATTCCGCTTCTTTTATAAGTAATCCTCCAGGCATTACTGCTCCAACTCTTGCAACAACAACATTTTGACCTGTATCGACGTTTGGTGCACCACATACAATCTGTAATGTTTCATCTCCGATATCGACCTGACAAACGTTAAGTTTATCTGCATCAGAATGTTTTTCCATTGATTTTACATGTCCGACAATGAATAGTGGACGCGGGTCGAATTCCAACGTTTCATTATAACCAGATGCATTCAGCAAGTTGTTAATTGATTGAACAAGTTCATCGGTTACGTCAATTACCCCGTTTCCTTCAATTGCGAAATGTTTCGTAGCACTGAATATATTAAAGCCGACAGTCCGATTATCCTCATTGTCATAAAGTCGCACTACATCACCGCTTTGCGAGTGATTTTTGTTCTTGATTTCGGCTCCGTTTGTCGTAACAAATAATACGTCACCCACTCCATTAGGGTTAAAGTAAACGTTCAACATTGAACTTTCTCCTTTCACTATTCCCGAGTCAGTCATTAGGCTTGTTCTTCGCAAGGATAAAGATTGGTTCAAGTTCGCCCTCTTCATATAGAAATGGTAATGCAGTGATCGGAACTCGACCGTTCGTGAAGAAGTGCATCGCCATTTGCCCAAGAATATCATATCCTTGTTCGTTTTCGATATCAGCAAAAATGAGTACATCCTGATGTGGAACAGCAATAGCAAGTGTGCCTTTTACTTTTTGTTTCATATCATCGAGCAATTGCTGCTTCAGGATTCGACTGGCATCATAGCCATCATTCTTATTAAGAAAATAAAACGTATTTCCAGCTACTACATCCTTTTTCATTGTATCATCTAGTGATCGTAGGTTAAAACGTCCGATTTCCCTCAATTGGCTCCGGTTCCAGCCTTCTTTTGAAAGCATTGCTTCGGATACCAACCGATACGATTTTCCAAGATCCTGTGCGTAAAATATTCTAGTTTCCGCAGTGTGCTCTTCGAAAATAAGCGGTTCCCCATTATTCTCAGTTGGAAATGATGTCGACCGAATGACAGGAAAAATAGCTCGTTGTCCCTCATCCAACGATTGATCATGATTCATTACTGTGAAAACCTCATTCACATGATAGATAATTTCGTCAATTGCCGCTTCTTTACGCTCTTCATATTTTGCTGTTAAGCCAGGAAGTGAGAGTGTGATTCCTTTTCCAGTAGACTTTTCTTCTATCCGTAACGTCTTTTCTTTTGCGTCATAATGTAGAGTTCGTTCTGGTGTTTCAAGCTTACTAACGAGAATTCGCTTTAATTCAATCGGTTCCAAACGAGACCCTCCCTCTGATTGTTACTGATCATACATTTTAATGACTTTATTAAATTGTAACTTCTGAAAGCATTTATACTTTCTTAACGTGAAAAAAGGGATAGATAGCGGTAAAGCCGTCATCCACCCCCTAAAAGCCCTTATTTTTTATATTCTGCTACAACCTCTGTCCCAAGACCTCCACGAGCGTTCCAGGTTGCTGTAATCTTTAACTCTTTTGGATCCAAAAGGTTTACAAGGTCTTCAAGCATGCGATTGGTTGCATGCTCCTGATAGATCCCAACGTTTCTGTAAGATGTAAGATAGTATTTTAAGGACTTCATTTCCACAAGGTTTTCATTCGGTACGTAGCTAATATTGATATCCGCAAAATCTGGAAGTCCTGACCATGGACAAACGGATGTAAATTCGTTTGTCGGGATCGTTACAAGTGTATCTTTCCCTACATACTCATAAGGGATTGTTTCTAATATATGAACGAGGATTACATCTTCATTTTCAATATCAAAACGTATTCCTTCGTATTTACTGTGGTCTACATCTACTTTTGCCACAAAGCTCACCCTTTCTTTATCAGCTGGATCACTTAATATCCAATATTTAATTTTACCACTTGGGCAAGTAAAAGTCACTGCTTATACAAGGGAATCAATGAAGTTTCTAATCTGTTCTTTCGTCTTACGATCCTTGTTGACAAGGCGGCCAATTTCTACCCCATTATCAAAAGCAAGAAAGCTAGGAATACCAAAAATATCCATATTTTGACAATGCTCAATATGTTCATCACGGTCTACATAGAAAAACGTGTAATCTGAGAATTGGTTTTCAATTTCAGGCATCACAGGTTTAATAATGACACAGTCCGGGCACCAATCTGCTGAGAACATGACAATTGCCTTGTTTGCACGAATCGCTTGATCGAATTCCTGTTTGTTTTGTATCGTTTTCATTCTGAAACCTCCATTTTAAATTCACATTTGAAAGGGAATGAATTAGTAGCTAGAAGTTAAAAGCATCCTATCCCAAATTTAAATTTATCGCAAAGTAGTTAAGATTTCTTACCACACTACGATAATAAAAGTAGCAGGTTGTTCAAACCTATCTAAGTTAAGTTCCCACTTCATTATATATTAGGCTTTATATATGTAAAGACAAATAAGGGGATTTGAATAGTTAGTCAAATTTGAACGCAACAGGAATAAGGGGGTAAAAGGATGATACAGAAATTAAAGAATCTAAAGCTTTCCATCAAAAAGAAGGTTCAACTCTTGCTCGCAATGGCAGTCATCGGACTAGTTATTTTATTTGCATTTACGATGTTTTATGTTTTCTCAACCGAAAACATGAGTGAAAAGAAGGAAAAACTACAAGATTTGACGACTAGGACCAAAACGCTAGGTGAGGATTTCTCATACATTCGTAAGCTTGAACAAGAGTATTTACGGACAAAAAGAAAGGGAGTTTCACAGGAAATTGGAACGAAACTCTCCGGTCTACAAAAGGATATCCAAGGACTAAAGGAACAAAATGGTGAATTTTCCAAGGACTTTACCCAAATAGAAGAGCAAGTAAAAGCATATAAAAGTTCATTCGGAGATTCATCAATGCTTGTGAGTGATATTGATAGTATGCAAGGTATCTTAGAGGAAAAGGCAGCAGCAATGGAAAAATTGCTTACATCTGTAGATACTGGTCTTCTAAATGAGTTCTATGAATTGAGGATTTTAGAGAAGGAATATTTTTTGACAGGTACATCAACGGCATTAAATCGTTTTAAGGATCAAGGGGAAAAGCTTCGAGGAGCGGTTAAATCAAGTGAAATCACATCTGAAGCTGAAAAATCCTTTAGTTCAAACTATTTATCTTATACAAGTTCAGTAGATACGGTCCAAGGATACAGAGGTCAAATTGAAAAGTCAGTTGTAGATTTTGAAGAAATTGGAACAAACCTTGGTCAATCTATAGAAAAAGTCGAAAAGGGTGTTGTAAAAGTAACCAAAGGACTCAATGAAGAACAGGACCGTTTTGGTACAATATTGCTATGGACGCTCATCATTCTTAGTGTACTTATTCTTGCTGGAATGCTTTTCCTAGGTGTGTGGCTTATTCGTACCATTACATCTTCTATTACAAGCCTAAAAGAGGGAGCAACCATTATCGGTAAAGGTAACCTTGCCCACCGTGTTCAGGTCGACCAAAACGATGAGATGGGGGAACTTGCCACGACGTTTAATCGGATGGCAGATAAGATGCAAAAAGCGATGCAAGAAGTACAGAGCGCTTCTGTTCAACTCTCATCTTCATCGCAGCATTTAGCTACTATTTCAGAAGAAACAACCGCTCAAACGGAAGAGGTAAACGAAGCGATTCAACAAGTTTCACAAGGTGCACAGGTACAAGCAGATCATTTATTTGAAAGTACCCAATTAATTGAAAAGGTAACAAGCTCAATTGATGAAACAGCCTATTATAGCATGCAAATAAGCAATGATTCTCAAGCTACAGAGGAAGAAGGGAAAGAAGGTCTAAAGGTAGTTAATCAGCTTGATCGGAGTTCAAATGAGTTCTTAAATCTTGCAAATCATCTTATTCAGCAAGTTCAAGAGGCGAACCAACACTCTCAGCAAATCGGTTCAATTGTTGACACGATTAAGGATATTGCAGGGAGCACGGATTTACTCGCTTTAAATGCTGCTATAGAATCAGCACGTGCAGGGGATGCCGGTCGAGGCTTTGCCGTTGTTGCCCAAGAGGTTCGAAAGCTTGCTGAGCGATCGAAGTCAGAGGCTCAAAACATTTATCAATTAATAACATTGATGTCAGAGCTAATGGAAAGTCTCTCCAAGGAAGCTTCTCAATTTAACCGGTATCGTACAGAGCAAGAAACGTCAGTATCACGCACAAAACAAGCCTTTACTAAAATTGTTGATAATGTAACAGCAATTAATAGTCGGATTCAGCAAGCTAGAAAGGCAATTAGTGAAGTTCAAACATCAAATGTTGCTTTGACCGAAAAACTTCAAGAGATAAGTGCGATATCTCAAGAATCCGTGGCAGCCTCTGAACAAGTCAGCGCTTCAAGTATCCACCAAAAAGAAGCGATTGGTGAAGTTTCCCACGCAGCTAATGAGCTACAACAAATTGCACTGTTACTTCAAGAAGAAGTCGATCAATTTAATTTAATTAATGAAATGATCGAGAATGATACCATCTTTGAACACAATAACAAGGACGATTCCACAGTAATAGCTGAAGATGGCACTTTCCCCCAACACGATGAAGTTGCTGCATCTGAAGAAGAATCTTTAAAAGGTATTATTCATCAAGAACATGAACAAGCAAAAGTCACTGAAAAGAAAAACCACTATTAAAAGATAAACTTATCTAAAGGGGCTGACACTACTGGAATTCACAACATTTCATCAAAAATGTTGTGAAAGTGGATGTCAGATCCCTATTTTACACGTTNGCTGACACTACTGGAATTCACAACATTTCATCAAAAATGTTGTGAAAGTGGATGTCAGATCCCTATTTTACACGTTAAGAAAGTATAAAAGTTTGCGGCATGGATGTAATGTCTAGCTTCAGCGCCCAACCACTTGGATCACTTCAGGCCTCCTGCGGCGGCAACAGCCTCCTCGTCGGTCTTCCAGTGACCTTCGTGGCTAAGCAGGGCGCTTGCGCTTTTCTTATAATCGATCTTACCAATTTCCTTCGTGTGAGGTATATCGTTGATGTTCTTTAAACGTTTTGGAGAAGTGATGTGTTCCAGTGCCGTCCCCTTTAACTACGAAGAAATAAAAATTATGTTGCTTAGCATTTACAACAGCCTTTAACGATGCCTTTCCAGGATTACTAATTGGTCCAGGAGGAAGTCCTTTATTAAGGTACGTATTATAAGGACTTTTAACTTTCAAATCCTTAAATAGTAGCCTTTCTTTTGGTTTGTCAAGGACATATTGAACAGTGGCACACGATTGTAATTTCCACTGATCCTCTAATCGGTTAATAAACACCCCTGCAATGACGGGTCTTTCTTTTGCAACAACCGCCTCTCTCTCAACGATTGATGCTAAAGTTACCCATTCATGAAGACTAAGCTCCTTAGGGGTTTCAAACTGATCTTTCACCTCTTGAAAACGATTTAACATTTTTACAATGACCTTTTCAGGACGACTATCTTTCGGTAGGTAATACGTATCTGGGAACAGAAAGCCTTCAAGCTTGTATTGGGTTCCTTCGTGTTTTTTTACTTTTTCAATGAGTGGATGAGAAATGCCTTCTCCGGTTTTTACAGCTTTTAAAAATGCTTTTTCACTTGTGATTCCCTTTTTCTCTAACCGTGTGGCAATTTGTTCGACAGTAAACCCTTCTGGAATAACTACTTCTTGCCCCTTTTCTACCGGAGACCTTACAAGCTCACTATAAATTTCTGAGTATGATAAGTCACCAGATATCACATGTTTTCCAGGTTTAATTTTATTATCAGAACCAATGATTTTTCCATATAACATGAAAAATGTTTTATTTTTTATAATTTCCATTTCCTCTAACTCTTCAGCAACACTTGTTAACCCTGCTCCTTTATCTACCTTTATCGTCTGTACTTGATCCGAAGAATAAGGAGTGAGTTCAAAAACCAACCAGCCAATGAGTGCTGTACACAATAGAGCGAAAGAAAGTAAGATCCATTTTTTCCGAATCATATCGAACCCCTTAATTCCTTAATTCCTTAATTCCAACTTTTATTCAGCCTTCCCATGAAGATAGGTAGTCATTCATACAGTAAAGAAGCCATATCAATTTTCCTTCCTTCAACCTCATGGTAATATGAATAATAAGAGTATTTAATCAATTTTTCAACATCATTTAAAGGAGTTGATTTGATGAATGTAACGGTATACTTAGCAGGACAAATTCATGACGATTGGCGAGAAGTAGTAAAGCAGAAGGCAGAAGAAAAGAATTTGCCATTATCCTTTGTTGGACCAATGACTAATCATGATCGATCTGATGACATCGGGGAAGAGATACTTGGGGAACAACCAAATAAGGTATATAAAGATGATAAAGCATCCGATTTCAACAATTTACGAACACAAATCCTGCTTTCAAAAGCAGATGTGGTAGTCGCATTATTTGGTGAAAAATATAAGCAATGGAATACGGCAATGGACGCGTCAACAGCACTTGCTTTACAGAAACCCCTTATACTCGTACGCCCTGAATCCTTACACCATCCTTTAAAGGAGTTAGCAAACAAGGCTACTGTGACCGTTGAGACAGTTGATCAAGCATTACAAGCACTTTCCTATGTATTTGAAGAAAAATAACATATAAAAAAAGAGGGGATCCCCTCTTTTTTATATGTTCATTTTTGATAAAACTGATATTGGCCTACCAGCAATTTTACAATATGGGCAAACATTTCATCCCTTGTAACCCAGCCGTCTGTAAAAATACCAATCGCACCTTCCTGTTTGCGGACATCCTTGTTATCCGTGTAATCGGCCATAACGTCTCCAAGTTCCCTGCCCATTCGAACGGGCTGTGCAATATCTTTTGGCAAAAGAATCTTAGCACCACTTGCTACAAAATCCATTTTGTCTTTTGTCACTAAGGCACCCCAGTTGCATAGGAACATGCCCTCTTTGGTATCGACTACACCGCCCTCTAATCCCAATCCGAGATCATATCCATGTGTAATACAGTTTGTTGCCCGATTAAGAGCACCTTTGCGGGTTTCTGAATCTGAAGAGGGTTGAGCGGAAACGAAAGATGAAGCATCAATCGCATCAATTGTCCAACCAAGAAGATTGGTCACTTCCTGTACAGCACGAATTTTTGCTGGATTTTTAGAACCAACAGCGACTTTCAACTTGCTCTCCCCTTTTCATAAAATATTAAGTATTGATAATCTGGTCAACTGTAGCTCGGTCAGAGTGTTTTACTAGTTTAATTAAGAGTTCTTTTGCGGCTTCATAATCATCAACGTGAATCATTGACGCTGAAGTATGAATGTAACGAGAGCAAATTCCGATTACTGCTGATGGTACACCGTTATTGGAAATATGGACACTCCCTGCATCTGTACCACCCTGTGAAATAAAGTATTGGTATGGAATGTCATTCGATTCGGCAGTATCAAGGATAAATTCTCTCATGCCTTTATGGGTGATCATTGTGCGATCCAGAATCCGAAGCAATGCCCCTTGTCCGAGCTGACCGAAGGCTTCTTTATCACCACTAGCGTCGTTGGCGGGACTTGCATCTAGCGCATAAAAAAGATCTGGCTTGATAAGGTTTGCAGCAGTCTTAGAACCACGCAGGCCAACTTCTTCCTGAACAGTAGCCCCGGAGTATAAGTTGTTAGGTAGCTCTGAGCCCTTTAATTCCTTCATTAATTCGATCGCAAGTCCAACTCCATAACGGTTGTCCCATGCTTTGGCAAGGATTTTCTTCTTGTTTGCCATTGGAGTGAACGGGCAGATAGGAACAATTTGTTGACCGGGGCGTACTCCAATTGCCTTTGCGTCATCGCGATTATCCGCACCGATATCAATATACATTTGCTTCATAGGCATTGGTTTCGAACGCTGTGATTCTTCAAGAAGGTGTGGAGGTGTTGAACCAATTACACCAACGATTGGTCCACGATCCGTCATAACCTGTACACGTTGTGCTAATAATACTTGGCTCCACCAGCCTCCAAGCGTCTCGAAACGAAGCATCCCATTAGGAGTAATTTGTGTAACCATAAAACCGACTTCGTCCATGTGGCCAGCGACCATGATCTTAGGGCTGTTCTCTTCACCTTTTTTTACCCCGAAAACACTTCCTAGACCATCCTGGATAATTTCATCAGATACCGGTTCAAGCTCTGAGCGTACAAACTTACGAACATCATGCTCAAACCCTGGGGCACCTTGTAATTCCGTCAATGTTTGAAATAGCTTTAAGGTTTCTTCTTTCATGGTTTCTCCCTTCCATTTGCCAGAAAATTTCTACATTCACTATTGTAACTTAAGTTTCTGACAACTGCTATTCCTTCACCTTTTTGCGTAAAGAATAGGATCTTCTTTGTCCGCTTCTTCAAATCCTTTTAAACGTAAACGGCAGCTATCACACTCACCACAAGCCTTTTCTTCACCAAGGTAGCATGAAGTAGTTAATTCATACGGTACCGCTAAACGTACGCCCTCTTCAATCGTTTCCTTTTTTGTAAGGTGCATTAATGGTGCCTGGATCACGAGGTTGTCGCCGGATGTTCCCGCTTTCGTTGCAAGGTTAACCGTCTTACCCATACTGCTGATAAATTCTGGTCGGCAATCCGGATAGCCACTATAGTCAACCGCAGATACCCCAATATAAATCGCCTCTGCCCCAATTACTTCCGCATAAGCACTAGCCAAGGCTAAAAAAATCATGTTTCTCGCTGGCACGTATGTTGACGGAACTTCTTCTTCAACCCCGTCCGTTCTTACTTCCATAGACTCATCGGTCAGAGCGCTACCACCAATATGTTGGAGGAATTGCACGTCGACTATTCTGTGTTCAGGAGCATCATAAAAGTGCGCTACTTTTTCAGCTTGCTCAACCTCACGATTATGTCTCTGCCCATAATGGAATGTAATTGGATAAAGATCATAGCCTTTTTCCTTTGCGATTCCCATACAAGTAGTACTATCAAGACCGCCACTTAATACAATGACTGCTTTTTTCACGTTAGACACCTCTTTTATTTGGATCCCAAATGATTTTGTGCATTTGTAAACTCAATTTCACATCCGGCAGTGGTTCGGAAAGAATTTTTTTGACGAGCTTTTCTGGTGGCATCGTTTCCCATACGGGACTGTACAGCACTTGACCTTTTTTATGATGCTCCTTGACAACAGACGTAGCGACAGTAAAGTCTTCATCACTTCCAATGACGAACTTTATTTCATCTTTTGTCTGTAACAAATCAAAGTTCGAATAAATCATCCGGGTCATTTCACCTGATTCCGGCAGTTTAAAGTCCATGATAAACCGTGCTTTTTGGTTCACTTGCTTATGATGCTTCCGCAATTTTTCAAAAAGGGTTAAATCGATTGCACCATTTGTTTCAATGTGTACATCTTCAATCTGATCAAGCTCACACATAGCTTGCAGAAGTGCAGCCGATTTTTCAAGATGTATAAGGGGTTCACCACCGGTAAAACAAATTCGACGACTAGAAAATTCCTTGATTCGATCAATAATTTCTTCAATAGTCGCTTCAAATTCATGCTTAGAGGGTGCATAGCTATAGTCCGTATCACACCAAGAGCATCTAAGGTTACAGTGGAATACGCGGACAAAAATGGTAGGGAAGCCCGCCATGTTCCCTTCTCCTTCAACCGTTTCAAATATTTCAACCATCGGCAGCTTCCAATTTATATATTCTGATTGATCAGGTATGATCCATTTGTTACTCATTTTCCATCCACTCTCGTTTTAAAGTTGCATAGCTTGTTGGCGTTTCATAAAGCTTTAATTCTTCAATTCTGGTTCCCTGTTCACTATATTTTTCTGAACGTAATCGACGATCTAGTTGCTCCCAGATCCAAACAATCATGTTTTCTGCTGTAGTATTCATGTTAGGGAGCACTTCATTTAAATAGCGATGATCCAACCAAACATCAATTTCTTCTTTAAAAAATTGCTTAATTTCTCCAAAATCAACCGTGATACCGATATCGTTTACATACCCGCTTATGGTGATGACAAGCTTATACGTATGACCGTGTAAGCTTTTGCACTTTCCTTCATAGCAATGGAGGTGGTGTGCCGCATCAAATGTAAACTCCTTCGTTACCGCCACGCGCTTGTGATGGTATTTAAGCTCATGTCGATGTATATCTTTATCAATTTGTTGGGCCTTTTTTGGTATTTGAAAGTCCATAATCGGCCTCCTCTTTTAATAGTTACTAATAAATATTGTTACATACAAAAGAACTGACTCAACACCAGATATCCATTTTCTCCAACAATACTAATTGCATTTCTACTTAACGAAATGCAAACTAGTGGAGCAAACAGACTCTGAGGAGCCAGTCCTTGAATAAATAAATTATACTTTTTATTATTCATGCTCCCTAGTTTTGTTTAAGGAGGGGGGGGAATTACGAACCCTCTATTCTATACTATTCGAAAAGTTTGTTATACTAATACTGATGTTCAAAAAGTGTCCAAATTAACCATAACCCGTTGAAAGGAGAGTTTTCTGATTGAAAACATCAACTATATTTGGGGCTGCACTTGGTTTTTGTGCTGGCGTCATCATTACAAAGCAGGTTTCTGCAAGGCCGATTTCACCTGAGCTTGCACTAAAGCAAGTAAAGCAAAAGTTTCCTGAGAAAATCGACGGCTCATGGATTTATACGATTAAGGAAACGGCAACCCTCAATAATCTAAATTATAACGTATTTAAAGGCGGGTTAACATCCATGGAACAGCATTATGAGTTTCTCGTCGACGCCGAGACAGGTGCGGTCCTTGATCTATATCAATCAAAGTAAACATGTAAAGAAAACTTGGCAAAGCCAAGTTTTCTTTAACTTATAATCTAGTAGATTAATTAAACGTATGATGTTGGTTATACAGGTTATTTTTGATCATGTAACGTGATGTTGAATAAACTTGCTTTCCCCAAATATACATAAAGAAAGCCGGAACAATTAGCAACAATGAATGTAGGAATAGAATCCATCCAAGGTTCATTTGTTTTCCAAGGTGCTCGAACTGATCTGAATATGCTGTTAAGCCTTTATCCTTAAGTTTGCCTACTTCAGTCGCTGTTAGCATAACACCTTCTGTTGCATTGAAATAAACCGTTTCTTTGTGATCAAAAGTAAAGATATTATCTCGGACAGTTTGGAAGTCTGCTAGAGCGGCATACACCGTTATAGGTCCTTCCGCTTCTTTACCTTCTTCTGCTGGTGGAGTCACCTCGAACTTTTCAACCGTTGACAGATCAACTGTTCCATTCTTGAAGTCATAATACTCATCTTTCAAAAATTTTACCGTTGCTTTCTCCATGCCTTCTGGTTGTTCTTCAGCAGCAAATACACTTGTTGCTCCAGTTATTAACAGAGTTAAAACCATCATGATGGCTGTAAATTGCTTCATCATTTCTGCATTCCCTCCCAAATTATAAGCCAATATATATAATACACTAATAGTGCTGTTAAAATCTATGATAATTGTAACAGGTTTTCGTAAAAAATGTGACGGTTTTCACCATCCATTTTATTACAATTTTGATTCCGTTTAATACAATGACCTTTTACAACTCCCGTTTAACGAAATCTATGATTTTCCCCTTATCGTCAAACTTCACAGCTCGATAGACCGCATCATGATAAAACGTGAACCATGCACCGTCAGTCATCCCTTTATTCGTCCATTTTTGCTTATGCGTAATTGATGTCATCGGGTAATCATCGTATGCAAGGACCCAAAGGACATTCTGGTGAGCGTGGGTCGGCATGATATCTGCCATATGAATATAAGATTCACTCCCTTGGCTGAAATGCACAATCGAGTGCCCATCACTGTGGCCACCCGTATGTACCATCTCCAATCCAGGTAATACTTGAAGTTCATCTTTGAATGTATGAACCTGTTGTTCGATTCCCTTCCAGTTCATCTCCCAATATGTATTTTTCGAACGAATATTTGGGTTCCTTAGTTCAATCCATTCCGTTTCAGATATATAAATCGTTGCATTTTTGAACGTTGGAACGAATTGACCACCATTAGGTTTTGTCAAACCGCACGCATGATCAAAATGCATGTGTGTCATTAATACGATATCGATATCATCTGTTGTAAGGTTGAAATTGGACAATTCACGATCAATACTAGACTCCTCTGTAACACCGTAATTTCTGCGTTGTTTTTCGTTCAGCTTGTTATTTCCGATCCCAGACTCAATTAATATATTTTTACCCTGATATTGAAAAAAAATAGGATCTGTACGGAGTTCGATTTGGTTCTTATCATTATATGGATATTTGTTTTCCCATAGAGGTTTTGGGACAACTCCAAACATTGCTCCTCCGTCCATATGAGTAACACCACCATTCAACCAGTGAAGCGTAATCTCGCCGATTTGAAGCGTTTCCATGTATGACCACTCCTCTACTCTCTCGTTTTCTTACAAGTAAGTAGGCTAAAGCTTGGCCTTCACTAAGCTTAACCTTGCCATGTTTTCTTTATTGTAGCATATTGACTAAATGTTTCGAGCTTAGCTGCTCACATCAATCTTTGCCTCGATAAACTGCCTCACAGCGATAAATACGATTCCCTATTGCTGAAAACTTTTCTTCATATTCTGTCATCACATTTCCAGACCAAGCACTACGATGTAAATCAAGCGAGATATTCTGAATGAGCATTTCGTATTTAGAGAAGCTGTACAACGAATATTCAAACAGATACTGATTGTCCGTCTTTAAATGGACTTCCCCTTTTGGAATTAATATGGTTTCATATGCATTTAAAAACGTTTCAAAAGTTAACCGACGTTTTTCATGGCGGTTTTTTGGCCAAGGATCTGAAAAGTTTAAATATACCCTTTGCACCTCGTTTAATGCAAAATAATCTTTAAGGTCGATCGCATTTATATTCATAAGATGAATATTATCCAATTCAGTATCTGCTACTTTATCAATTGCTGATACAATAATACTTTTCTGACGTTCAATCCCAATAAAATTGATATCTGGATAGCGCTCGGCCATTCCACAAATAAATTGCCCTTTCCCAGTTCCTACTTCAATATGAATCGGATTATCGTTTCCGAAAACCTCTTTCCATCGCCCTTTCCAATTCTCAGGATTAGGTACTACAATCTTCGAATAATGATCAATTTTATCTTGTGCCCACGGTTTGTTTCTTAGTCGCATATTTTCAATACCCTTTCTGAACGTATGTTTTGCCCTAGTCATTTTATCATGATTTGTTGAATTTGTTATAGGTGTTCCTTATTTTACATTATTAATCCTCAATTATAGAGTATATGAGCGATAAACAGAGCAATTCTTTATCTTAGTGCTCTCAGCTATATTAACGTCATTACAACCGCTTAGACTACACGACAAACAGATTCTACTCGTTAGGTTAGTAAACGCTTTCAGGGGTATGATATTACTTGTGTGACACGTTAAAAAAATAGGAGTGAGCTTAACAAATCCATGACGATTCTAAAAAAAGCTGCTGCCAAAACAGCAGAAATCTCCGTATTAACAGTATTCAGCGGTCTATTCGCAGGTTATGCACTTGTTATTTATCCAATCGAACGAATTGCGCTTAAACAAAATACGAGAGCACAAAAAGTGAAGATCAAATACGCGTCTCAATAATAAAGTAGACTAAATATAAAGAAAACAGTACGATTAATGGGTTGACTTAAATAAAGTCAGCTCATTTTTATTACACGTTTCCAAGTTTTCTTTATGAGTAAAGAAAGTATAAAAGTTTGCGGCATGGATGTAATGTCCAGCTTCAGCGCCCAACCACTTGGATCACTTCAGGCCTCCTGTGGCGACAACACACTGAAGTACTCCATGTATATTCCCACGCAGGGCCGAACTTGTTTGGGCCGGGCCTCCTCGTCGGTCTTCCAGTAACCTTCGTGGCTAAGCAGGGCGCTTGCGCTTTTCTTATCTTGGTATAATAAAGATTGTTTTCCATCGGAAGGTTTGAGAAAATAAAAGGAATACGTTAAACAAAGGTGGATTAGTATGGCAAACTTTTTGATTTTTTGGGCGCCACCACTCGTACTTTTAATCGGCATCGCTATTCTATTTACATGGGGAGCAAAGAAATAACTGGATAAACTAGTGGTATTAACAGCATCCTATAGAAAAAGCACGAAAGGTTGATGGTTAATGCCATTGCAAACGAACGACCAATTTACACTATTGGTTGATATATTACGTACGCATCAGCTTGATCATTGTGGGTCACATTCCGAGTGCCAACAATTAGAACGTCTTACAAACTCCCTGCTCCAAAATCCAAATACTCCACCAGAATTAAAAGATACGTTATTATCTATTCAAGCTTATAGCCAAGCAGGTGGTGAATCAGAGTCTGTAGACGATCATGTTCTTGGACATGAGGATTACTTAATGCATTGGATGAGTACATTAGATTCCAGATAATAAATAAAAACCACCCGTAATCACGGGTGGTTTTTATTTATTTTTGAAGAAAGTAATGATTCAAATTCAGTAAAAAGTCTTTCCAATAATCAGCCTGTTCACTTTGTCCACGTTCCAAATGCCAGAATATTGACTCAATGGTTTGAGCAACAATGTACCAATGCATGCGACCTTCAAGTGAATTTGTCAAAGGCACCCCATATGAGCGTAGCCACTCTTCCCATTGAGAGTCAGGAATGTACCAATAAAGTAACATCGCTAGATCAAGAGCAGGGTCGGCAATGATCGCTCCATCCCAATCAATTAAGAACATCCGATTGTCCTCGTTCAACAGCCAGTTGTTATGATTCACATCTCCGTGACAAACGACGTACTGCTCTGTCACTACATTATCAACATTTTCCCTTAAATATGTTAGGAAAGGTTTCATTTCTTGATGATATATTGAATAATTATTGGATTTAGCTTCGATTTCTGTAAAAACCTCTGCAGGTGTTACTGGATGCTTTCCCAACCGGTGTAACATCGAAACCAATTCTTGTGAACGATGAATTTTGGAGAGCAGTTTTGAAACTAAATCCTTATTCATTTCTGTTGCCTTTAGTTCACGACCATTGAGCCAGTGTTGGGCAGTAATCACATCTCCGTTTTCCAAACGCTTTGTCCAAAGAAGTTTTGGAACAATTCCTTCTGCCGATAGTACAGCAAGGAAAGGTGAAGAATTCCGCTTAAGGAAAATCTTTTCTTCTCCATATTGAGCGATATAAGCTTCGCCGGTTGCGCCGCCTGCTGGCTTAACCTGCCAGCCGCTTCCTAGAATATGTTTCAATGAGTTCACCTTCGTTTTCATCATTCTACCTATAATATCGGCAAGATGTGTTTAATTTCTATGCAAATAAAGATAAATCAGTACAGATACAATATTCTAACACATAACCTTGAATTTTCGAAGTCTAACCATAATATAATAAAAATTAAAAGCTTTTTCATATGGTGCCACTCTCTTTCAATGATCTTAATCCCAATTGTTCTTAGAGTCCCATTCAGGCCGTTTATATGAGCTACTCACACCATGTTCTATGATTGCCTTTGCGGCTTTGAGCTGTTTGAACTTTATCGGACTAGGCTGTCTTTTAAGCCTTAAATGCCAATCTTTAAAAGTTCGTTGGTCAATTATCTTGATATAGGAAGGGGTTGTGTCATTGTTTATAATGCCTTCTTTTGCTACAAGTGTGTAATGAACCTTTAGATCCAATAACGTTAAATTGACGCACCTATCAAGAAAATAATTCATTCTTTGGATTGCTGGAACTGGACTAATCATTTGTTGGGATTGCTTAGCTTCCACTGAACTCCAAAAGCGTCCTTTTGTTCCAGTAACAATCGTATCCGTGCTAATATCAATAAAGACAAGGCAATGAACAGAGTCAGGTCCGATTAGAATAACATCAAGTTGTGTGGCTGCATTTTTCATTTGTAATATTGGCTTATATAGGAGGAGATAATTATCTGGTAGTTCTGTTAATAGAAATTTCAAACAAGAATCTGATGGAGTGCTGTGTGATAGTCGAGACTTCTCCGTTAGCGTAGAACTAGCCCATTTTAATTGGAAACGAAAAATTTCGTCCATAAATTGTGTTTTCAATTCTTCTATACTTGAAATATCGGCCTTTATGTAGAAATTCTCAAGAAGTATTTCAGGTTGCTCAGACCTTTTTCTCCACCATTTTTTATCGTCAACAGGTTCCTGAGGATCTCGTGATGATACAGTACTGTTAATTCGGTCTTCCCAATTTGTTTTGACCCGTTCCCATCGATCTCTTTTTAATCGTGTATATTGACCTGTATAACGAAATACATCTGCCTCATACCGCGAAATACAGTCTTCTAGTTTAAGTAGTTGTGCCAAGTTTATCCCCCGCTTTAGCATAGCCTGAGCCTTAGTCCCTAAAGGGATGACCTAAAGGCACTTGCTTTATTCTATAGAAAGGTATTTGAATACCTTCTTAACTTGTAAAATAGACAAATAGCGGAACCAGAACAGATGCAAACAATGCAGAAAGAGTCATTGCCACGGAGCTTACAGCAGCTGCACGTTCCCCGTATTCCAATGACTTCGCTGTCCCAATTGCGTGTGATCCGGCTCCTAAGCTGATTCCCTTCCCGAGGTCGCTTCTTATTTTCACCCATTTAAAAAGGTATGGAGCTAGAATTACACCGCCGATTCCAGCAACCATTACAAATACGACTGCAATTGCGGGAGTTCCGCCTGAAACTTGTGCAATTTCCATGGCAACTGGTGTAGTTACAGACTTCGGTAATAAAGACGTTCGGATCGATTCGGGTACCCCTAATAACCAAGCGAAGCCAAACCCGGTCATAATCCCAACACACACTCCTACAAAAATACCAATCAACAACGGAAGACTATAGCATTTAATCATTGCACGTTGTTGATACAGCGGAAAGGCAAGTGCCACAACAGCTGGTCCAAGCAGTTCATCGATCCACTGAGCGCCATCCATGTATCGTTGGTAAGGCATACCAAAAGCTATTAAAATAATGATAATTACAAGTGTTGTCGTTAATATTGGCATCATAAATGGATAGGTAACACGTCTATAACCATAACGAGCCCCAATATAGATTAGAATTGTTCCCACTGAAGCAAGCATTGTTAATACGGTATTAGTCATTTGAATACTTTGTTTTTGACATAACGTATTCAAAGATTTTCGCAGAAATAATCATTACTAGGACCGTGCTTACGAGTACAGCTGGGATTAGTAATAGTCCTTTCCCTTGAAAAAAATAGTCGTATTGCATTACTCCTACAGTTACGGGAACGAAAAATAACGTTAAGTGCTTCAATAAAAATCTAGACCCCTTCTCTATTATGAAAACCGGAATTAATTTAAGACTCAGAAGTGAAAATAAAAGCAAAAAACCAATAATACTTCCAGGGAGAGGTAAGGAAAGGTTAACTTGAAGCCAAACCCCTACCCGATAAATGCCATATAAAAGTACAACTTGAACAGCAATCTTCAAAAAGGGTTTAACACTCATTCGTTGGCGTGTGCTCCAATTTAAATTTGTGAAGGGGCACGTACATAGGCTGTCGACTTGGTTGAATTTCATAAAGGATTAGTTCATCCACCTGCCACTTTAGTGAGTCAAGAAGTGCAGGTTCCGGAATTTCCTTTAATGATACGACTTGTTCTGCCGCACCACTCCATCTTTTACCGATTGTAATATGTGGTCGAAATGGCCTTTTTTCAATGTTAAATCCAGTTTTTCGGCATGTGGTTGCGACATCCTTTTGCAAGAAGGAAAGCTGTTCAGACGATTCCATACCGAGCCAAAATACACGTGGAGCCGATATGTTTCCAAATACACCTGGTTTATCTACCTTTAATTGAAATGGTTTGTGAAGTTGGATTTGTTGACCTAGTTCTCTTTTCAAAGCATCTACTTGTTGTTCTGATGTAGTGCCAAGAAATGCGAGGGTGATATGGTAGTCCCCTTTACCCGTCCATTTTTTCAGCGGAAGTTCTGGTTGTACTCGTGCTGAATACTCAAATAACCGTTGCTGAATCCTTTCAGGTAGAGGCACAGCCATAAATGTATGTTTTTCCATCGTTACCTCCATATCAGGTTTCTCTTAAGTTTATCAAAAACAGCGAATGACTTATATATTTTCCTCCTATAATGGAGGAAGATATAAAATCCACATTCAATAAAACGGATAAGTAGAGCGGAATACTAGGTTTTGATATACTACTAATAGTACCTTTATTATTGAACGTCGAAGGAAGTGTTTATGTATGCAAGTTGTCAATAACATCTCTGGACTAATTGGAGATACACCATTTGTAAAATTAAACCGTTTGGCTGACCCGAATGGCGCTGACGTCTATGTGAAGCTTGAATCCTTCAATCCGAGTGGCAGTATTAAGGACAGAGCAGCTTTTAACATGATTAATGAAGCAGAGAAACAAGGGTTATTAGCAGAAGGTTCAACAATCATTGAACCTACATCTGGGAATACAGGAATTGGCTTGGCGATGAATGCAGCTGCAAAAGGCTACAAAGCAATGATCGTAATGCCAGACACAATGACAAACGAACGGATTAACCTTTTAAAAGCATACGGTGCACAAGTAGTGTTAACACCTGGGGACGAAAAAATGCCTGGAGCGATTGCAAAGGCTAAAGAATTAGTAGATAAAATACCGAATAGTTTTATGCCGATGCAATTTGAAAACCCAGCGAATCCGGATGCTCATCGAAATACAACAGCAATTGAGGTAATAGAAGCAGCTAAAGAAATCGGTAAGAACTTTAAAATGTTCGTTTCGCCTGCAGGTACAGGTGGGACCATTACTGGAACAGGTGAAACCTTAAAAAAACATTTACCTAACCTTCATATTAAAGTCGTTGAACCAGAAGGATCACCTGTGTTATCAGGAGGTAAGCCTGGAAAGCATAAATTAGTCGGTACAAGTCCAGGCTTTATTCCAGCGATTCTTAATCAGGATGTATATGATGAAATTCAACAAGTTTCTGATCTAGAAGCGTACGAAATGACTCGCAAACTAGCCCGTGAGGAAGGAATATTGGTAGGTCCTTCTTCAGGTGCAGCTGTCCATGGAGCACTACAAGCTGCAAAAAAATTGACACCCGATGATGTTGTTATCTCCATAACATGCGACTCAGGAGAACGTTACCTATCAAGTGATCTGTTTGATTTTACAAAAGATTAAATAATAAAAACAGGGTGACTGTTAGCTGTCACCCTGTTTTTATTTTATCAAGTAAATTTAAAGTTGATAAGTAGAAGGATAATTCCAATAAACGTCATGATTCCGAAGAATAAGTACATCGCAAATAGCGAATAGGTATCATAAATGATTCCGCCGAAAAACGTGCAGAACCAGCTTCCGAGTCCATTTCCCATCGAGCTATACAAAGCTACTGCGGTCGCCTTCACATCATCTGGTGCGATTTCACGGACATACTGGAGCGCTGCGGGGATAAAGAGTCCGATTGAAAATCCTTGTGCAATAGTCGTCGCATAGACAACCGATAATGTCGGCTCCGTAAAATAAAACACCCAGCGCAGCGCGGAGATCAAAGCCGCTGATACGAGAATTTTTTCAATTCCTACCTTTCGTATCCAATTGCCTGAAAATTTCATGAAGGGTGCCTCACTCCCTGCAGCAAGGAGGAATGCAACCCCAACCCCAGCAAGTGTTCCACCGAGTTCTTGAATATATAACCCAAAGTAAAAGTTATTCGAAAAAATCGGTCCAAAAACCGAAAATGTCGTGATCAAAAATAAAGTGAATTTAGGCATCCGTAACAACTTCGAAATACCTGTCCGCAAATCCACCTGAATCGAATTACTCTCTTTAGGCATGGACAGAACAAAGATCATACATAAAATCAATACACCAGCAAAGCAATAAAATATGATTTTAAGACCCGCTGTTTCCGCAAGAGAGCCCATTACGTAAACAGCAAGTGCAAAACCCAGTGCTCCCCACAAACGGAAGTTCCCGTAATCTTTATTCGTCACCATCACATAATTCAGCGTGATACTATCTGATACAGGGACAATCGCACTTTGGAAAACAGCAAGCAAAATAGAGAAAACAATAAATCCGCTATACGTATCCAAAAAAGCAAAAGGAATTGCAAGTATGCCAGTTAAGCAAAGTGCTAACAGCAAAACACCACGGGGCTTTCTCGTATAATCACAAATAATACCCCATAGCGGCTGTGCAATAATCATGACGACCGGACTGATCGACATGATAGCACCAATTTCAGTTCCTGATAAATGAATGTCCTGTTTTAGATACACACTCAACAATGGGAATAACGTTCCGAATCCAAAAAAGATAAACAAATAAAATAAACTTATATTAACGGATGTTCGATCTAAGGCTCGGTACATAGTAGTTTCTCCTAAGATTCATGCTAGTCTAGTTTTCTTTATTTCGCTAGTTCATAGATAGCTTCTGCATAAATAGCCGCAGCTTTTAAAATATTTTCCACATCTACATATTCATCTTTTTGATGGGCGAGTTCTTCTTCACCTGGGAACAATGCTCCGAATGCTACTCCTGCTTCTAAAGATCGTGCGTACGTTCCACCTCCGATTGAAATCAAATAACCTTCTTCGCCCGTTTGTTTTTCATAGACATTTAGAAGTGTCTTAATTAATGGATGATCTTTTGGAACATGGTGTGGAGTAAGATGTTCAATTTCGTTTAATTCATAGCCGTACTGTTTCCCCACAGAAGTCAATTTTCTCTGAGTTGATTCAAAATCATGCTTTACAGGGTAACGGAGGTTAAGGCCAAATATGCCTCCGTCTGTTGTGGTATACGTCATGATTCCCGTATTTAATGTGAGTGGTCCTGTAATATCGTCGCTATCTTTAATCTCTAACTTATTCCCTTCCGTGTCCCCTGTTAAGTAACCGTTAGCGAGTTCTATAAAGTTCTGTCCACCTTGATCAAAGGAATAGCGAGATAGGAAGTTTAATAAAAATAAGCCTGCATTCTTTCCTTTCTCAGGTGCACTACCGTGAACCGATTGTCCTTCAAGGTGAAAAATAAAGCGCTTATTTTCAACAGAAAGTTTTCCAATCAACTGAAGCTCATTCAGGTACTCCTTATACTCTGCTGCGATCTCCTCTATCTCTACATTTCCTTCGAGTACTGCCTCGGCTTGATCAGGTACCATATTCAGCCTTCTTCCTGACTGAAAGGACAGCAGCCTAACATCTCCTTCGTTAGTTTCTGAGCTTTTCACCTGCCTCCATTCGCAATCAAACAAGCCCTTTTCAGCATAAATAATTGGAAAATCAGCATCTGGAGCAAAACCGATTGTAGGCATTTCTTCATGTTTAAAATAATGCTTTACACACTGCCAGTTACTTTCCTCGTCCGTTCCGATTATCATCCGAACACGTTTAGTTAGCTTCAAGCCGAGTTCATTGATTATTTTCATAGCATAGTAAGCGGCCATAGTTGGTCCTTTATCATCAATCGCACCACGTGCATAAATCTTCCCATCTCGTAGCTCGGCAGCAAATGGATCCGAACTCCATCCGTCACCTTCTGGAACGACGTCAATGTGACAGAGTACCCCAACAAGCTCGTCCCCTTCACCAAATTCAAGATGAGCAGCATATCCATCTAAGTCTTTACTCCTGAAACCGTCTGCCTCTCCTGTTTCTAGTAAGAAATCAAGTCCTTTACGAATTCCTTCTCCAAATGGCGCCCCTTCTTTCGCAGTATCCGGATCTAGAACACTTTTAATTTGTAAAAAAGAGCGTAAATCTTCAATAAAACCCTCTTTGCGGTTTTCTACTTCTTGCTTCCAATTAATCATCATCCATTATCCTCCTTGCTCTATGCTTTACTTTGGATGGCTTCATAGATTGTTTCATCACAAATTACGAATAACCTTGAGTATGAGGTAATCTGATCATCCAATCTGCGGTTAATATCCATTTTATCCCCATCAGCAATTAAGGTCGCCCCCTCCTTAAAAAGCTCATCAAACGCATCTCGATACGTCTTCCAATGTGGGCGAACCTTAATCTCATAAAGGTTATCTCCAATACCTCTGCTCATTAGCTGGCTATAGATTTTCGAAATACCATGCGTAATTGCTGACCGTACTGCAAGTCGAGAAATCGTTTCGTGTGAAAGGATAAATTCATCTACCTTCACATGGCGGAAATTTTTAATATGGGATTCACTCATAATCTCAACCGTACTATGAATATCTGGGGATAGCCTTTCAATCGATGTTACAATGAGAAGGGTTTTCCCGTCCGTCAATAATGGATCCTCAATCGAATCGTCCGCAAATAGCAATACCGCTTTAGCCTCGGAGAGATTAGCTTGTAGTAATATATTTTCTTGAGCAGGATCCCCTTGTATGTAATGAACACTTTCATGTAAATAAGGTGTTTTGCCTAAACGATCAATAATCACAATTTCCTGTTGAAAATCCTCAGAGTTCAAGATTTCCTCAATAGCAAACCTCGCTTTTTGTGACCATCCAATAATAACAATATGACCTTCCTGTTTATAAGTCAAAAGCCCTTCCTCCTTTCGCCTTCTGAACATCCCGAATCCATCAACAACCTTTCCAATTACGACCCCAATTAGTCCGATGCCAACAATGTATAGAAAGATCGCATACAGCCTACCTCCAACTGAACTTGGGTAAAAGTCGCCATAACCAACTGTCGTAACAGTCGTCATAACCCACCAAAATGCATCAAATGGATTCGCAAATGTTTCCGGCTCTATCGCAACCATCATGTATGTACTGAATAAAATTAATAAAATACTTGTTGTAAACAATGCCCACGTATTTAGTTTGATAATTTTGACCCAAATTCGTTTAAAAACAAACATAAAATCCCCCTTTCTAACTATTATTATCACATATTTTGGTATACTATCTTTGAATTATTGACAGAATTATTATACAATATTTTTAACTAGGAGGTGGGGATTTGGAGCAAACTTACATCCACTCGAAAAGATGAACTGGAGTGGAATTGAGAAGGCCTTTCGAGTACAAAGCCTTTTTAAAATGTTAAATTTGCAAATTGTCTATGCCGGATTTTTTCAAGGATATTGTGCCGTAATTCATCGAATCCTAGCGTAATTGTATTAAGTTATCTCTTCTATAATAAAAAGTTTGAATATTTTAACAAATCATCAATACTATTTTAACAACCTATGGATATACTAGGAATAAGGATTGTTAAAAAGTAAGGAGTGGTTGTTTGAGTCCATCGACTGAACGTATGTTGAACCGTGTCAAGGCCATTTACATTTTTATTTATGAAAGAGGAACGGTAACAACACAACAGCTTGTCGACGAGTTTGGAACAACACAACGAACGATTCAGCGAGATCTAAATGTGCTAACATATAATAACCTCGTATCAAGCCCCACTCGTGGAAAGTGGGAAGCGACCTCCAAGAAAGTCAAATTTGCCTGAACATAAGAAAAGTGCAAGCGCCCTGCTTAGCCACGAAGGTCACTGGAAGACCGACGAGGAGGCTGTTGCCGCCGCAGGAGGCCTGAAGTGATCCAAGTGGTTGGGCGCTGAAGCTGGACATTACATCCATGCCGCAAACTTTTATACTTTCTTTACTCATAAGAAAAGCGCAAGCGCCCTGCTTAGCCACAAGGTCACTGGAAGACCGACGAGGAGGCTGTTGCCGCCGCAGGAGGCCTGAAGTGATCCAAGTGGTTGGGCGCTGAAGCTGGACATTACATCCATGCCGCAAACTTTTATACTTTCTTTACTCATAAGAAAAGCGCAAGCGCCCTGCTTAGCCACAAGGTCACTGGAAGACCGACGAGGAGGCTCGGCCCAAACGAGTTCGGCCCTGCGTGGGAATATACATGAAGTACTTCAGTGTGTTGCCGCCGCAGGAGGCCTGAAGTGATCCAAGTGGTTGGGCGCTGAAGCTAGACATTGCCTCTTTGCATCAAAATTCAACGTCGAGCGTATGCGAAGACGATTGCATAGTCTCTTACTCAATAAGGAAAAGGATTGGCTCAAATACTTGTTTGAGTCAATCCTTTTCAAATGTTTTCAGCAGTCTTTTAGCCATTTCATCATGGAGTTTATTTTTTTAAATTCTTCACATCTTCAACGAGCAGTTCTTTTAAATGGTCGCTTATAATGACCTCATCTTTGGACCAGTCAATTGTACCTTCAAGTGGCATAAATTTATTTTCTTCTGACATTAAACGCGCCCAAAATCCTTCGGCAAGAGATACTCCGACCACTTTTTTCATATTCCAGTCAATGATTACATCCTTTACCTTACCTAGAGAATCACCGCTTTGTGTTAGTACTTTCTTTTCCATTAAACCGGTCGCCGCAATTGAATTTATTGGATCATGTGCCTGTCGATCAAGACCCGTTACGATAACCTTATCATTAAGAATTTCCTCGATGTGATTAAACGGGATGTAGAAGGTTTCCTTCGTAAAGTTTCTTGTTATACTATCATCTGACGTAATCGGAGGCGTGTTCATTCCCATATATCCACCAGCGCTTTGAGTCACATTCGCCATTGAAGGCTCAACACTATGATCCCGATCACCCTCAGCAGGTCTCTTTTCTACATATAAAATATAATCCAATTCAAAATTATGTTTTTCAAGAAGAATGTCCCCTACCGTATGCTTGGTTGCTTCCTCACTATCCTTGTATCCAATCTTCTTACCTAATAGTTCTCTTCCTAGAATTAGCATGAGCAAACTCTCCTTTTTCACCTTAAATTTGGTGTTAGTGTTTAATACCCCACTCATCGGGAATTCAAACAATATGGAGATTTAATGACTAGGAGAGTCCATTTCCAAGGCTTCGAGTTCTTCTATATTAAGAGCACGATATTCACCTAAAGAAAGATTTTCATCCAAGCATAGAGAGCCCATTTTAATTCGCTTCAAATAAACAACTTGCTTATCTACTGCTTCAAACATTCGTTTCACTTGATGATATTTGCCTTCTGTAATCGTCAATTCAATTTCTGATCTTTCATTACTGACAAGGATCGTTAATTCAGCTGGTTTAGTAACGTATCCATCATCTAGGGTAACCCCTTGTGAAAACATCTGTTGATCTGTTGCTGTCACCCTTCCCTTCACTATTGCGAAATAGGTTTTCGGTACATGTTTGTTTGGTGATAATAAACGGTGCGTCAACTGACCATCATTCGTGAGCAAAAGAAGGCCTTCTGTATCTTTATCAAGACGACCGACTGGAAATGGAGAAAATGCTGCCTCATCTTCTTCCAACAAATCGAGTACCGTCCTGTGAGACACGTCCTCGGTTGCAGAAATGACATCCCCGGGTTTGTTCATCATTAGATAGATATGTTCTATGTACTTCACCTCATCGCCTGCAACTGCAATTAAGTCGGAATCCGTATTCACATGTTTCTTTGCATCTTTAATCGGCGTCCCATTAACGGTTATTAGACCTTTCTTGAGTAGCTTCTTAACCTCTTTACGACTTCCATAATTCATATTGGCAAGCAGTTTATCTATGCGCAAAACAAATCGACCTCCTAATTTGTAAATATGTGGCTTAATCCTTTGCGGAAAGGGTATAATAAGTAATAAAAATAGTGCAAAAGGAGGGGTACCATTGAAACATAAAATTGGGCTTTTAGCCACGGGTAGAAAAAAATTAGACCATTCAGCACCAGTAATCGAGTTTTATACAAGTCCATTATTTCAAAAATCGGTTCAATATGCTCAAAAGCAGTATGACCGCTTTTATTTTTATAATGCCAAAGATGGTCTCTTATTACCAGGTGATAAATTAGAACCGTACGACCTTTCAATTAAAACATTTTCAATTATGGAGAAAAAAGTCTGGGCTAGAAAAGTTATCGAAGTCTTTAAAAAGTATGAATCTCCCGATAAGGTCAATGTTTACCTGCATGGAGGGAAAGTGTACCGAGATCATCTCGAACCCCAGCTCGAACAAAAAGGCTATCATTATGAAATTCCAATGAAAGGTCTTGGCATTGGCCAACAGTTGGCTTGGTTTGATAAACAGTTAAAAGAATCAAAGGACTAATCCATTACTCTTTATATAAAGAAAACTTGGCAAAGCCAAGCCTTTGGCGCCGGCTGAGCCTTAGTTGCGCTTATACTATAGAAAGTATTTTTATACTTTCTTAACGTGCATGAAAAGAAAGAAGGCCTCATAAAGACCTTCTATCGCTTAGATCGCGCTCTCTTTTTTCGAAGGAAACGATTGAGACGATCACCAAAAATATGTTGTAGGAGTCCAGAAAAATGACTCATATACAAATAGACTCCCGCACCTGCGGCTACCCCGGTTAACAATACGGTCACAGATGTAAAGAACTCTTTATAATCCGTGCCAACCATACTCTCGACTGCCCACTTGGTTAATACAACCGCACTAACCATCAGAGCAACGAACATTCCGATCAAAATCGTTCGTTTAAAAACAGGCTTAAAGCTATAATTTGTCTGTCTACGAATGATGATGAGATTTATTGTAATCGAAAGTAGATATCCAAGGTTTGTACAAATGACTGCACCAGCAATCCCGAAATTAGCAATGAATATATAGTTTAGACTGATTTTTACGAGAACCCCAGCTAACAGACTGTAAACCGCGAATCTTTGTTGATTGATTCCTTGAAGAATTGCAGCTGTCACCGTAAAAAGTGCAAACAAGATTGCCGTCGGTGCATACCACGTAAGTACATATCCACCAATACCAATAAAATTTTCAAACAATACGGAATAAGCGGGTAACCCCAATAAGGATAGCCCAACTCCAGCAGGAATCGTAAGGAACAAGACAATTTCAAACGTTTTCGTGATTTGTTGTTGCATTGTGCTAAAATCTTTTTTTGTATATAAATTGGTAATTAACGGGATGACTGTTAATGCGAGCCCTGTCGATAAGGAGACAGGAATCATAATTAACTTTTGTGAGTATGTTTGCATGATCGCATAATAATTTTCTGCTGTATCTTGTGTGTAACCAAGCCCATGTTGCAACGCATTGTTTATTGTAAACATATCGATTGTTGAATAGATTGGTATAGCTAGTCCGACTGCTACAAATGGAACCGCATACTGAATCAATTCTTTGTACATCTTAACTAATGGTACTTTGTGATTCTTACTGTTTTTCATTAGCTTGTCCAAGTGGGGCTTTCGTTTCTTCCAATACCAAACCAAGATCAACAGGGAAGCTAATGCGGAAATGAATGCAGCAAACGTAGCATAGCCAACAGCTGTACTCACATCGCCTTTAAATACAATTACAATGAGAAATGCACTAATTAAAATAAACCCGACACGGACGATCTGTTCGACAACCTGAGACAAAGCTGTTGGTCCCATCGATTGGAACCCTTGAAAATAGCCGCGGATCAAACTCATTGAAGGGACGATGATGAGAGCAGTTGAAACTAGTTGAATCACCATTTTCACATCTTCTACGGAGTTCCCTTTCACACCATTATTACCGACAAGTAAACCTGCAACCCATTCTGCTAAGAAAAACAAAGCTAGAAATGCAAGAATACCACTTAATGACATTAATACTAAACCAGATCTCATCAGTCTCCGTCCAGTTATATAGTCATCTAACGCGTTATATTTGGAAACAAACTTTGAAACAGCTAAAGGCAAGCCCAGTGTCGCTACACTAAGTATGATTGCATAAGGAGTGTAGGCATATCCGTATAATGCTCCTCCTTCTGTTCCTACAAGCCACTCAAATGGTATAACGAAAATAAGTCCAAGAAATTTTGAAAAGAAAGTAGCCGCTGTAAGAATCAGCGTACCACGTAATAACTTTGACATAGATTGTCCCTTCTCCCAGTTTCCTAACATCTAATCTTATGTATTTTACCATAGTATCTACGCATTCGCTAAACGCTTTTCATATCACTTATTTATCTAGAACCACAACTACCATTTTCTTTTTCCCGATAAAAGTGGTATCTTTCTGTTTAGATATTAAAAAGCAGGTGTTGATGAAATGAACTACGACGTAATCATCATCGGTGGTGGACCTTCTGGGCTGATGGCAGCTGTTGCTAGTGCCTCAAATGGTTCTAAGGTTTTACTCGTCGATAAAGGAACCAAACTTGGAAAAAAGCTTGCGATCTCTGGAGGCGGTCGTTGTAATGTTACGAACCGCCTCCCTATTGATGAAATTATTAAGCATATCCCAGGCAACGGTAGATTCCTATACAGTGCATTTACCATTTTTAATAACGAAAGCATCATCAAATTCTTTGAAGGGTTGGGAATCCAGTTAAAAGAAGAAGACCATGGCCGTATGTTCCCCACAACTGATAAAGCCCAATCGGTTGTCGATGCAATGCTTAAGAAAATTCGAGAGCTTGGTGTTGAGATCCGAACAAATACGGCTGTCAAACAAGTGATTTATGATAACCAAAATGTAAAAGGAATTAAAGTGGGCGGGGAAGAGATCATTAAGTCAAAAGCGGTCATCATTGCGGTTGGTGGTAAATCAGTTCCGCATACTGGCTCCACTGGTGACGGGTATGCATGGGCAAAGGCTGCTGGTCATACGATTACCGAATTGTACCCGACAGAAGTACCTATCACCTCTAAGGAACCATTCATCAAGGAAAAAACGTTGCAAGGATTATCCTTACGTGATGTAGGGTTAAGTGTTCTGAAACCTAACGGCAAACCAATCATCACTCATCGGATGGATATGATTTTTACTCACTTCGGAATCTCAGGACCAGCAGTATTGAGATGCAGTCAGTTCGTCGTTAAAGCTCTGAAAAAGAGTAAGGAGAACACTGTGACGATGGAAATTGACCTTATGCCTGATCAAAACCAAGAAGAAATTTTTCAAGAAGCCGTGCAGATTCTTAAAAGCGAACCAAAAAAGGCAATTAAGAATGCTTTAAAAGGTTGGATACCTGAACGTTATTTGCACTTCTTACTGGAGCAGGCGGGGATCGACTTGAATACAGTATATGATCAATTATCGCATCGATTATTGCGTTATTTTGCGGGATTGATAAAAGGATTCCGCTTGAAAGTAAACGGGACCCTATCCATTGAAAAGGCATTTGTAACCGGAGGCGGCGTTTCAACGAAGGAAATCGAGCCAAAAACGATGCGCTCAAAAATTATCAACGGACTCTACTTTTGTGGAGAAATTCTGGATATACACGGATACACAGGGGGCTACAATATTACGTCTGCCTTTGTGACAGGGCATCTAGCTGGAACGAATGCAGCTAACGAACAATAAAGTGAACCCATACTAATAAATGGAGCTACCAACAGTTATTTTTGTAGGGGCTCCATCTTTTTAACACCACTTAACTTCCCACTATGGTAATAACAGTGGTATTCTGCCGGTTCTTCACCTTTTAACATGTCTGGGAGAAAGTATCGGATATTGCTCACTACCCCATAGTTATCTGATTCGAGTACCCATTTGATCGGCTTCCAATCAAGTAGTCCCTCATCCACTTTAACTGGAGTCGGATAGGATGTTTCTTTTTCAAGATAAACGATGTAAACGTACATTCCACCGATGAATTGATAATCGAACTCCCATTGAACCGTCCCAGTAAACCCTGGTGCTTCAATTAACAAACCTGTTTCTTCTTCTACCTCACGAATAATACATTCCTCGGGTGTTTCTCCTTCATGGATTTTACCACCTACACCATTCCATAACCCTTTGTTTGGTGCTTTATATCGATTAAGCATCAGCACCTCTGTACCCTTTACAATGAAACAAATCGTATATAGAAACATTCAAATACACCCAAATCTCATTTTCTACCAGTTTATCATAAGAAGGTTATTCCCTGTAGAGAATCATCGCTGAAAAGCTATAAACCGTTTCAACCTCTTCACTATACTCATCCACTGCCATCGAAACCTGATAACGAACATCGATCACGTTGGATTCATGGACATTTACTAAAAAGGCATTGATTTCTTCTTCAAGATCTTCTTCATGTTCAGCCTCAAATAATTTCACCTTCAACAAAAAGCACCTCCAACGAATGAACGTCTATTAAGACGTACAATTCTGCCAGAAGTGCTTAATTTCCTTTGACGAAAATCTACTAGTTTTGTCAGTTTATTGTTCCAGGGTCAATGCTTTCTTAAAGTGTAATAGATAAACCGTTTCGTTCTCCTCTTTAAAATCCGGGTAGCCATTACCGCTGCCAGCTTGGATTCTGCTATGACAATAATATCCTTATCACAAACCACTTCTTCCTTCGTTGTCCGAGATAAATAAGAAAGAGGAATATTTTTCGTTACATTATCAAATGGATTTCGGTATGAAGAATGATAATCCCTTACATCAATCTTGCAAAAATCGTGCTGGTTGATGCATTCCTGTTGAACAGACTTAAGCGTCATGTATGGGATTAAATAGGAGAAAATGACATAAACCGCCAAGAGCATCAGGGTCATTTCCAATACCATTACGCTTATCTCCCTTCAATTGTGTGTTTAAAAAGGAGGACAACATCCTCTTCCAACTGTTACTTGGTCTCGCCTTCCCATTCAAGCATGCCACCAACCATATTTCTAACCTTATAACCTTGGTCCTCTAAATATAAGCATGCATTTTCACTTCGACGTCCTGAGCGGCAAACAATGATATGTTCTGTCTCTTTTTCGATTTCATTTAAACGTTCAGGAATTTCCATCAAACGAATATGATGGGCCGCTGGAATTATTCCCGACTCAACCTCTTCATCCTCACGCACATCAATAATTGATATCGTTTTTCCTTCTTTCAAAAGCTTTTCTACTTCTGAAGGCGTTATAGTTTGAACGCTTTGTTCCATATTGATCCGTCCTTTCAATCTATGCTCATCCAATGTTTTAGTTTCTACGTTCCTCATTTTACGAACTATAAATGGAAAAGTAAAGAAATTGATTTTGTAGATTGGAGGCCATAAGTCAAATCGTGATAGTCTTTTGTTTTTTCTATAAAAGACAATATTTGATATATAAAAAAACTACATTTTGCCTATTATCCTGGTGTCCCAAATCTTTTAGATGAATTATTCTCAGTTTGGATGAATTCCAGGGTTTCCGGATGAATTCTTCTCAGTTTGGATGAATTTCAGATTGTCCGGATGAATTATTCCGAATACAGCTGTTAAATTTACATGTTTTTCATTAAATGTGATCTTCTTGTACTCTTGAAGAAGAGTCATTGCTACTTTTAACGCTAAATGGCCTTAGACAGATCTCTAATATGTAAAATCACCAAGCTAAAGAACATTTCTAATCAAAAGTTATCGACATCTTAAGAATTTTATAGTTTCCTGGTCAGCAATAAAAAAGAAGCTGACGGAAAATTCCGGCAGCTTCTTTGAATTTAATTTGCGACGATGTTCACTAATTTCCCTGGTACAGCTATTACTTTTCGAACTGTTTTTCCTTCGACGCTTTCTTTGATCTTTTCATCTGTTAATGCGATTTCTTCCATCTGCTCTTTGTTGGCATCAGCTGGTACGAGTAACTTAGCACGAACTTTACCATTGATCTGAACAACGATTTCTACTTCGTTTTCAGTTAACTTGCTTTCGTCGAATGTTGGCCAATCTGCATAAGTCACTGTTCCCGTATGCCCTAACCTTTCCCAAAGCTCTTCACAAATATGAGGTGCCACTGGAGAAAGCATCTTAACAAATCCTTCAATGAAGGATTTTGGTAATGTTTCTTGCTTGTAGGCATCATTGATAAACACCATCATTTGAGAAATACCAACATTAAACCGTAGCTCTGCAAAGTCCTCCGTTACTTTTTTCACTGTTTGATGATACACACGTTCAAAGCCTTCGGATGCTTGAGTGTCTTTGATTTTGTCTGAAAGGGATCCGTCTTCTTCAACGAACAATCTCCAAACCCGGTCAAGGAAACGACGGGAACCATCCAATCCATTTTCAGACCATGCAATAGAGGCATCTAAAGGACCCATAAACATTTCATAAAGGCGGAGGGTATCTGCACCATGGCTTTTTACGATGTCATCTGGGTTAACGACATTGCCCTTTGATTTACTCATCTTCTCGTTGTTTTCCCCGAGAATCATTCCTTGGTTGTAGAGACGTTGGAATGGCTCCTTCGTCGGAACAACGCCTACATCATACAATACCTTATGCCAAAAACGAGCATACAATAGGTGAAGGACCGCATGTTCAGCTCCGCCAATATATAGATCGACAGGTAACCAATGCTTTACTTTTTCTGGTGCCGCGACTTGTTCTTTATTATCGGGATCCATGTAACGAAGATAATACCAGCAGCTACCTGCCCACTGCGGCATCGTGTTCGTTTCACGACGACCTTTTTTCCCTGTTTCAGGATCTACAACATTGACCCATTCTTCCACATTAGCAAGTGGTGATTCCCCAGTTCCAGATGGTTGAATATTATCAATTTTAGGAAGTGTCAACGGCAACTCTTCTTCTGGAACCGCGCTCATCGTACCATCTTCCCAATGGATGATCGGAATCGGTTCTCCCCAATAACGTTGGCGACTAAATAACCAGTCCCGAAGACGATACGTAACTTTACGCTCACCTTTATTGTTCTTTTCAAGCCATTGAACCATTGCTTCTATTGCATCCGTTTTATTCATCCCATTTAAAAACTCAGAGTTGACGATTTCCCCGTCCTCTGTAAATGCTTCCTTGGTAACATCGCCGCCTTTGACCACCTCAACAATAGGAAGCTCAAATTTGGTTGCAAATTCATAATCACGTTCATCATGTCCTGGAACAGCCATTATTGCACCCGTTCCATAGCTTGCCAACACATAATCCGCAATCCAAATCGGAGTTTTATGACCATTCACTGGATTGACAGCATAAGCACCAGTGAATACACCTGTCTTTTCTTTTGAAAGCTCGGTACGCTCTAAATCACTTTTCGTCTCGATTTCTTTTTTATAAGCATGAACGGCATCCTTTTGTTCAGCAGTCGTTATTTCATCAACAAACGAGTGTTCAGGAGCAAGTACCATATACGTTGTACCAAACAATGTGTCAGGGCGCGTCGTAAATACCTTAATTGTTTTGTCAGAGCCTACAACATCAAATGTGATCTCCGCACCTTCAGATCGGCCAATCCAATTCCGCTGCATATCTTTTAAGCTGTCTGGCCAATCAAGCTCAACAAGATCTTCTAATAAACGATCGGCGTATGCTGTAATCTTTAACATCCACTGCTTCATCGGTTTTCGAATGACCGGATGACCACCACGTTCACTTTTACCATCAATTACTTCTTCATTTGCAAGTACCGTTCCAAGTTCAGGACACCAATTCACCGGAACTTCATCAACATAGGCAAGGCCTTTTTTATAAAGCTGCAAAAAGATCCACTGTGTCCATTTATAATAGTCGGGATCGGTAGTGTTTACTTCACGATCCCAATCATAGGAGAAACCTAGCTCCTGAATCTGACGGCGGAACGTATTGATATTCTGTTCTGTAAACTCAGCTGGGTCATTTCCGGTATCCAACGCATATTGCTCTGCTGGGAGCCCGAATGCATCCCACCCAATTGGATGAAGCACATTATAACCTTGCATCCGCTTCATTCGCGCGACAATATCTGTAGCTGTGTACCCTTCAGGATGCCCGACATGAAGACCAGCCCCAGATGGATAAGGAAACATATCCAATGCATAGAATTTCTTTTTGTTTGGTTCAAATTCTGTCTTGAATGTTTTATTTTCATTCCAATAACTCTGCCACTTTTTCTCAATTTTTTGATGATGAAAAGACATTACAGCCACTCCCACTCATAATTTTTTAAGTATGGTTTTCTTTTTTTGCTAAGTACATGTTTAATCTTGACCCTCGCTAACTTAGATTAACTCGGTAAGGGTTTTTCTCGCGGAAAATAGGTATTATACCGCTAAAAGTGTAAATGTGCCGCGATGCTCCTAAATATGCCGCGGAAACAACACTTTTTGCCGCGGAAGGCTTAACTCTTGACAAAACTTATCTTAACACAGAGATCTGAAGCTCAACTTCCTCGAAATCTTGGTGGTTTAGAAGCAAGAAGTTCAAGGCAGCGCAGTGTCGAGACTCGGAGCTTGGTTAAGTCAAGTGAGAATCGTAGGCATAAGCTAACGAAGAAATTCGAAGCTTATAAACCGCCCTCTGGCAAAGGAGAAACAAGAAGTTCAAGGCAACGAAGTTTCGAGGATCGCAGCGTAGTTAATCTACGTGAGAACCGGAGAAACGAGTTAACGCAGAAATTCGCAGTTTATCATTTGTCAGAAATAAATAAAACCTCCCGCCACTGATAAAAAACACATCAGGGACGAGAGGTTGAATACACATAACCTTCCCGCGGTACCACCCGCATTAGCACACTAATACGAAATAGTGTTACTCACTTTGGCTCCTTATCGCGGAGAAACGATAAACGCTACTTTTGGTTCACGTTTATGGCTCTGAGGCGAGTTCAAATAACTTTCGGGTTGGCTTTCACCGTCCGCCAACTCTCTTTATACCGTTGCCTATCTTACTAGTCCTCTTCTTAGCCTTATAATTTATAAAGATTTTAATTTGTATTTTATGCACGTTCTCAGAATTTGTCAAGTTTTTTCTGAAAATAGGTTCTTATCATGTTATACGGATTTCTCTGTTTGTATACGTTTTAACGTGTTTTTCTTTGGCGTTGAGGCGCTGATATTTTTAAAAGAAGCATAGATAAAAGGAGCCAGACACCACCGGCAGCAAAACCTGCGATCACGTCACTTGGAAAATGGACGCCTAGATATACGCGACTTAATCCAATTAAAAGAACTAGGAACCCCGAAATGTATAGAATATAATTTTTCTTTACCCCGCTACGACTAAAATAGACCCATAGTAAATAGCCAAGAAATCCGAAAAAAGCGGCTGAATTCATTGAGTGGCCACTTGGAAAACTAAACCCACCAGCATCTAATAAAGGGGTATGGTCTGGCCTTGTCCGATCATAAATGTTCTTCAGAAACCGGTTCATTAACCGTACACCCATCAAATTAAAAAGTAAAATTAGTGCGAGGTGAGGTGACCGATTCACAAAAAAATGAATTACTAAAACAATCATAAGTGGAATAGACACATAACCCGAACCCACATATGTAAGAAAGATAAAAAAAGGAGTCAACCAATCTGATCGAAGGTTCCAAACAAACTCCATAATCACCCTATCAAAAGTCGTTAATCTATCATGAGAAAATCCAAGTATAATAAAAAGGATCACTAAAAATGTCGCTATAATGAATGTGAACCAGTACCATTTGCGATGATTATGTTCAGCGGTGATCTGTTCCAGTTCTCCCACTCCCTTCAAAGTTCTTGTCTTTTTTCACTTCATATGCTTGCTATTTAAGGATTATTCCCAAATTTCCATAAAAGAAAACTTGAATCCAAAGGACCTGAATAATTCTTTTTTTACACGTTAAGAAAGTATAAAAAATACTTTCTATAGTATAAGCGCAACTACGGCGAAGGCTTGGCGCTAGCCAAGTTTTCTTTATATAATTGAAAACCACTTCTATTCCCTTGGTTCTAATTGGCTACCTGCTCACATCATGCTAAAATGCTATTAGTATCAAAAAGTTTGAGCTTTATCACGAAATATATATTCACGCTGAGGTGCTTGTCCTATGAACTTGGAACGTGTTTTACCATTTGTAAAAAAGCTGTTACAAAACGTAATTGAGGATGGGGATATAGTAATCGACGCGACCGTTGGAAATGGACACGACACCCTTTTCCTTGCCGATTTAGTTGGACCAAATGGGATGGTATACGGGTTTGATGTGCAAAAAAAAGCTATTGAGGCTACGAACCGATTGCTCGCTGACTATGGTTATACAAGGCAGATCACTTTATTTCACGAAAGTCATGCACACGTTAAACGAAACATACCAGTAGAAGAACATGGCACGATAAAATCGGCGATCTTCAACCTCGGCTACTTGCCAGGCAGCGATAAAAAAGTGATTACACGCCCAGATTCCACCCTTCAAGCGATACAAGGGCTGTTAGAAATAATCGCTGTAGGCGGTTTGATTATTGTCGTTGTTTATCATGGACACGAAGGCGGGAAAGAGGAAAAAGATGCTTTATTAAGCTACCTTAGCAACCTCGATCAGAAAGTAGCACACGTCCTTCGCTACCAGTTTATTAATCAGAAAAATGATCCCCCATTTCTTATAGCCATTGAAAAACACTAATTACTTAAGAAAGCGGAAGACTTTAGAAAAAAGGGATTGGCCTAAAATATGGTCAATTCCTTTTAATATCATCATTATGCTTTAATTTTCCGATACATCATACTGTTCCAATAATAATAATAGGCTGTCATTCCACCTGCTCGCATTAATCTCTTCGTTACAGTACGAACATCCTTTTGAGCACGGACCTTTTCATCTGATGCATAGATACCTAGAAGACCTCTAGTGACAAGTGAATGAAACCTTGCATGAGGCAGTTCTTTCGTTGACTTGTCTGCCATTTGGAAGAAATGCAACAACCGAGTCACCATTTCGTTTTCATCGTCATAATAAAAGCAGAAATTCAAGTCCCCGCCAGCTCGATCTTCCTCTTGATCAATTAAATAATCCATCATAATATGGAGTCCTTGTATCCATGGGAAATAACCGTTCTTCACCTTATTAGCCCAGTCTGGTTGAAAACCATCATGTGTCGCGTATGATATGAGACAAAAAATCCCGATTGTGGAGCCTGCACATGCAGAAAACTCATACCAACTCATTGGAGGAAGAGTATTTTTATTTTGATCAAACCAATCCTTTAGTCGTGGTACCCGCTCATCCTTTTTCACATGCTTATGTACCTGTAAATTACAGTAATGATCAGCAAGCTCTTTAAGCGTATCCTCGATATGTGGAAATCCTGGCAAATTCACCAGAACTGTCTGACACGTTTGGACGAGATCATGCAAATAACCACCATCATCTTGTTCTTCTCGGTGCAAGTAATAGTTTTCTAGTGATGCCTCAGGCTTCAATGCATGAGGCATCGACCGATGAAGCTGCTCGAAATCGAGAGGATCCAAAGATGTGCTCCGATCACAGAGGTTGTCCAAATAATCACTGATTGTCTGATAGGCAACAATAAATTTGATGACATCCTTCTGTCGTGTTGGACCATTGGATAACAGAGAATAGATCCCACCACCTTCGCAGTGGAAGGTTTTCGAACTAATGCTCGCCAATGCCTGTGTTCTCAACTCTTCATTCGGAATGTGTTCCGCTCTCTCCCTCCAATAGTTCAATTCTTCATGAACATAAGGTAGAACATCTTTATAGACCCGCTTCATCAACGTCCACGGTTGTGAAGGAACATTCATACCATCACTCCTTCTGATAATGATATTGTGAGTTAAAAAAGTATAAAACTGTGTTGCACAGATGTAATGTTTAGCTCCAACTCCCAGGTGCTCGAGGTCGATTCGATTCTTCCACAAACATCCTAACCGTTTTAATAGTCATCTCTACTTTACGTGGAGCTTAATCAAATGATTCAAATAATGAAAAACCTGATCTCTTTCAGGTTCATTAAGGACTTCGTGATAAAGATCCGGCCACTCCTTAAACGATTTTTCCATTATGGGAAGATTGTCAAACCATTCTCTAACCTTCCATTTATCAACAATTAAATCATTACCCGCTTGTACAAGTATCACGGGGATCTCAGGAAATTGATCAGTTGATTGGTGAGCACGTTTTATCGCCGTAACCAGTTCCCGATACCATCTTACGGAAACCTTTTTAACTAGAAGCGCATCCTCAGCGTCACGCTTCCTAATTTCCTCAGACCTTGTTCCATTGCTTAAGCCTTGATCAGCACTAATAAGTAAACCGGGATACACCTTATTCATAAGTTTCGATATCGTACTCATTGTTATTGAGGGCTTATGAATGATACCTAGACATGGGGATGAAAGAACCAGCGCATTTACATTAAGTTGCTTTTCAGTTAAAGCTCGTATAACAGCCAAGCCACCCATGCTATGACCAAACAAAATAACAGGTAAATTAAACTCTTGAGCTTTTAGAACCCAAGATTCAATGGCTTCAATATATACGTTAAAGGAATCGATATGTCCACGTTTCCTTCTGGTTGTCCCTTGTCCTGGGAGATCCCCCATAACAACATGGAAACCATTCGATACCCACTGAGATTTAAGCCATTCATACCTTCCGTGATGTTCTCCGGCACCATGTACAATCACAACCACTGCTTTTGCCTTTTCTGATTCCCAAATCCACATTATTAGTTCCCCCTTTTCTTCTTCATAAAAATACGCTAAACTTCAAATGGCTCTATTAATAATTATTTTATGAAAGAGGATGATGTGTTTGATTTATTCATATAAAGGTATAAAACCAAAAATTGATTCTACAGTTTTTATTGCAGACGGCGCAATTGTTTCTGGTGATGTTTCCATTGAAGAACAGTCCACCATCTGGTTCAATACCGTCATTCGAGGGGACGTAGCACCTACTCATATCGGTAAAAGAGTGAACATTCAAGATTTATCTATGCTTCACCAGAGCCCAAATAACCCTCTAATTCTTGAGGATGATGTTACCGTTGGGCATCAGGTTACGCTACATAGTTGTATAATTCGCAAAAAGGCTTTAATCGGTATGGGATCACTGATTCTCGATGGTGCAGAAATCGGTAAAGGTGCATTTATCGGTGCAGGTAGTCTTGTTCCACCAGGTAAAAAAATCCCACCCAACACATTAGCATTCGGCAGACCTGCAAAAGTGGTTCGCACCCTCAATGACGAAGACTTAAAGGATATGGAACGCATCCGAACAGAATACGTCGAACGCGGCCAGGAGTATAAGAACGTCCATGATTGAACTTATCTAAGCATTAAATTCAATAATATTCCCATCGGGGTCTTGTACAAAAACTTGATGCCAGCCGGTCTTACTGGTTGGCTTATTCAAATAAGGAATATCGGAGTCTTCAAACCGTTTAATTAACTCAACAATTGATTCAACTCGTATAGCAAAATGTGCACTTCTACTATTCAAAATTGTATTAGACTCATTGGAAAGTGATTCATTTACGATTAAATGGAGCTGTGTTTCTCCAATTTGGTACCATACACCTTCAAATTCAAAGTCGGGTCGTTGTGAACTAGGGTTTAGTTGTAACAACTTCTCATAAAAATCCCGAGCTTTTTTTAGATTTTTCACCTCTAACGAAACATGGTGTAATCGTTTGTACATCGCCTTCACTTCCCTGTATTTGTATTGATCTATTCATACTTACTTTTCCCATTTTATCACCCACTTTTAGAAATGTATAATTTCACCCTTTTCTCCGTAAAAATCTCTACAGAAAGTTTACATTGACTTGATATCCCCCTCATATTTACCCTGTATGCTTTGAATAAATAAGAAAATAGAAAAGGTGATCATAGGTGACCAAGGTTTTCAATTGGCTGCATAAGAGGGAATGTTCAATCTTCCATTGGATAAACGGAAAATGGCAATATAGAATCTTAAGTATGTATTTTAAATCGATATCAAATCTGGGAGGAGCAACCTTTTCCATTAGTATTTGTATCCTTTTATTATTAGTTTCATCTGAAGGATTAAAAACAGCAGCAATACAAAGTCTTTTTGCTCTTTTCATTAGTCATGTACCTGTTCAAATCAGTAAGAAAACCTACCCTCGAAAACGACCTTATCAAGTCTTCCCAAATACGGTGACTATTTCACGACTTCTCGAGGATCATTCTTTTCCCTCCGGACATACCACTGCTATTTTTGCAGTAACGACTCCGCTCATCTTATGGAATCCATTACTTGGAATCGCCTTACTTCCCCTATCGTTTTCGGTAGCATTATCTCGCATCTATCTTGGTCTTCACTATCCGTCTGATGTAATCACGGGCATGTTGTTGGGGATTTGTAGTGCTATACTTCTGCAGCAATTACCCATCTAATTAACCTTTCAATTTACAAGTAGATTGTGAAAAGACTCTCCCGATAATGTCGAGGTCACTGAAAAAGTTCCATAAATGATGAAAAGGTATAATTCCTTGTATGTATCGAGGGAATTATACCTTTTTTACTGTATAATTTAAGTATCAAATTTTAGTGGGTGGATACGATGATACGGAAACAACTATCTCTTCCATTAAGTTCTTATACGGA
>NZ_JANHJQ010000033.1 GCF_024609785.1 Pseudalkalibacillus decolorationis | reverse complement strand
AAATCATTTGATTGGGATAAGTTCAATCTATTTCTTAGAAAATATCCATTGTCGAAGCTACGAGTAAAAGTGAACATATACGATCTTAGAAGCGAATTAAGCTATATTCTGTAAATGATGATGGAGAAGAGCCGTGTGCGGGAGTACCGCTCGCACGGTTCTGTGAGGGGGGCGGAGCACAATCCATAATGGAAAGGCTCCCTCCTACTCGACAAAATACTTTCTATAGTATAAGCGCAACTTAGGCTCAGCCGGCGCCAAAGGCTTGACTTTGCCAAGTTTTCTTTAGTTAAATGGAGATAATACTCTCAAACGTGGAGGTGTCTCTTTGAAAAAACATTATGTGTATATCCTTTTAGTCGGTTTATTTCTGTTCAATGTAACCGACGTTGAGGCAAAACAACCATCAGAAGCCATTGTTATTGAATGTACCAAATTCAATTCGGCAGTCTTATTAGACATTAAACGAAGCTTTCCAGAACTCAACGTGTTGGATGATGAAAAAGAAAAGGTATTGGATTATACTCTGAGAGATTTGCAAAAAGCTAAGATAGCTGTAGGAAAGAACGATCGACATATCAACTCATTGTTACGATATTTCGAAGGGGGGAGTATTGGTGAAAGAAGGTTGTTTATACTCGGTGGGCAACCAAGTGAAAAGTATGAAAGCAATATAGCCGGTTACCTCTTGTATAAAGAAATAGATGGTACGAACGTTTTCGTTAAATTAAGGTTAACAAAGGACAAATGGGTAAGAGAATACAAAAAGGAAAAAAAGGGGCGTGTTCTCTCCTATCAAGATTATTGTAAATAATATCGTTGATAACAAAGACCCCGGAAAGAAGACCGAGGTCTATTTGATGAGTAAAGAAAGTATTAAAGTTTGCGGCATGGATGTAATGCCCAGCTTCAGCANAACAAAGACCCCGGAAAGAAGACCGAGGTCTATTTGATGAGTAAAGAAAGTATTAAAGTTTGCGGCATGGATGTAATGCCCAGCTTCAGCACCCAACCACTTGGATCACTTCAGGCCTCCTGCGGCGGCAACACACTGAAGTACTTCATGTATATTCCCACGCAGGGCCGAACTCGTTTGGGCCGAGCCTCCTCGTCGGTCTTCCAGTGACCTTCGTGGCTAAGCAGGGCGCTTGCGCTTTTCTTATTTTTCAATAGGACCGATGATGTTTATCTGTTAACACTTAATTTTCCGCCATCTCTCCCGGAGTGGCTTGTTCTGCCTTTGATTTTCGCATCTTATAAATCGCAATCAGCAAAATAAACCAAGCAGGTGTTATAAACAAGGCAACACGTGTATCTTCCGCAAGTGCAAGTACGACAAGAACGAATGCTAGGAAAGCGAGAATCAAGTAATTGGAAAATGGATAAAGCGGCATTTTAAATTTGTTCACTTTCGCTAGATCTGGTCTTGTTTTGCGGTATTTCAAATGGCTGATGACCGTAATTCCCCAAATAAAGATGAAACATACGGTAGAAATACTTGTAATCAGGGTAAATACTCCTTCTGGCATTACATAATTCAAAACAACTGTAATGAGAATGACGACAGTTGAAAAGAACAATGCATTGGAAGGCACTTTACGGGAAGTAAGTTTTGTAAATGGTACAGGTGCATTTTTTTCTTTTGCAAGTGAGTATACCATCCTGCTTGTACTAAAGATGGCGCTGTTACATGCTGAAGCTGCGGATGTTAGGACGACAAAATTGACGATACCGGCTGCTGCAGCGATACCAACCGCGACAAAGACTTGAACGAATGGGCTTTCCATTGGGTTGACAGCGCTCCACGGATAAATACTCATAATGACAACAAGTGCGCCAATGTAGAAAATTATAATCCGAATTGGGATATTATTGATTGCTTTTGGGATAACTCTTTCAGGGTCTTCCGTTTCACCTGCCGTAAGTCCTACAAGTTCAATGCCAACAAACGCAAACACGACCATCTGGAATGAGAGGATAAAACCATTTATTCCATTTGGGAACATCCCGCCGTGGTTCCATAGATTCGTGAAACTGGATGCGCCTGCATCAGTAGAGAAGCCTTTAATAATCATGAAAATACCGATAACAATCAGTGCTAGAATCGCGATGACTTTAATTAATGCGAACCAGAATTCCATTTCGCCAAAAAGCTTTACGGTTGCAAGGTTCATAAAAAGTAAAATAACAAGTGCAATCAATCCCGGCATCCACTGTGGTACATTAGGAAGCCAATACTGCGTATAGAGACCAACGGCTGTTAAGTCTGCCATTGCGATTGAGATCCAGCAAAACCAGTAGGTCCAGCCGGTGATAAATGCTGACATATCACCTAAATAGTCTTGTACAAAGTCGACAAAAGAATTATAATTCAAATTCGTTAAGAGTAACTCTCCAAGCGCGCGCATGATTAGAAAACAAATGACGCCTGTAATCATGTAAGCGAATAGAATCGATGGTCCTGCTAAATGAATAGATTTTCCTGCTCCAAGAAATAAACCTGTTCCGATTGCTCCACCAATAGCGATGAGTTGTACGTGTCTGTTTTTCAGACCTCTAGACAATTTTTGTTCCTGCATTTGATTTCCCACTTTCTGCTCTTCTAAGCTGTCTACAATGAAAAAATTAAATCAGATTGCCAATTCATATCCCAATAATAGTTTAACAAATTATGAGTTGATACGACAGCAAACGCTTACAAATTTAAAGACTCAATAGTTAAAAAAACTCCTCTCATGCATATTAAAAAGAAATATTACCATCAAGACTAAGCGTTTCAAGGGACTGTTCAACATGAATAACCATCCCCCGTCTGTAGAAATATTCGAACCATCTACTGAAAGGGTGTCTATTTTCCAGCCCTTATCTTTTAAAAATTTTTGAAGCAGAGTCACCTGCCAAACCGCGCAGTTATCAAATACAATGAATGCAAATTTCTTCATCGTCATCATCCTAAACTCAAGATATACCCATTTTACAAGGATATAAATGGAAAAAGCAGACTGATTTTAAAAAGAAATTAATGATATAATTAAAGTATGATAGGTACATAATTTTCTAGAATAGTAGACACGGAAATCCGAGAAGTAGTCATTTTGGAAGATATATTAGTCTAGGTTACTGCCTGTACAGTTGGAAAAGTTGATAACCAAGCAAGAAAGAAGATAAGGAGGAGGGATTAGTATGGTGTACGAACTAAAAACGAAAGAAAATGACAACAGTGTCATCGAGTTTATTGGAGGTGTGGAAAGCCCTAAAAAGCGTGAGGATGCATACAAATTGTTGGACATTTTTACAGAAACGACGGGCTTTAAAGCAAAGATGTGGGGTACTAGTATCATCGGATTCGGTTCCTATCATTATAAATATGAGTCGGGTCACGAGGGCGATGCACCGTTAGTAGGATTTTCACCGCGAAAAGCAAAAATCAGTTTGTACTTTGCAACAGGTGATACAAAAAGCGAGGAATTATTAAAGGAATTTGGAAAACACACGGCAGGAAAAGCATGTGTGTACATCAATAAAGTTGCAGATATTGATGAAGATGTATTAAAGGCATTGATCAACCAGTCCGTAATGTTTTTGAAAGAAACCTACCCGAACCAATAATGTTTGTTTTGTATTAATGATAAATTCAAAAGAATTACATGGACGTTTCATCGGAGGCGTCTTATTTGTAATGGACAAAAAAGTGATGGGGGAGGATTTGCAGGTTTTACAAGGATATTAAAGAATTAATAGAGAAATAATACATGTTTAGGAGAGGTATTCATGCTATTTCAAAAAGAGAAGTTAAAAGTCCGGCATTTAAAGGTCGAGGATCAACATGTCTTGACAAAATGGCTTTCTGACCCTTTCGTTCTGAAGTACTATGAGGGAAGAGATAATCCTTTCGATTTAGAAAAGGTAAACAAGGAATTTTTTAATCCTGATAATGATAGTTTTGGTTGTATTGTTGAATTTGAAGGAAAAGAAATTGGTTATATCCAATATTATCAATTAGATGAAGAAACGAGAAAAAGATACGGATACCTTGATAAGACAGAAAACATTTATGGAACTGACCAATTCATAGGTGAAATCGATTATTGGAATAGAGGAATCGGTAGTTTACTTGTCAAATCCATGTTGGAATATTTAGTTGAAGAAAAACAAGCGGATGTTGTCGTGATGGACCCGCAAATTTGGAATGTAAGAGCCATTCGCTGCTATGAAAAGTGTGGGTTTAAAAGAGTTAAAGTACTACCTAAACACGAGCTTCATGAAGGTGAGTATCGAGATTGTTTGTTAATTGAATTTAAAAAAAGGTAAAAACGAAGAAGAACAAACGCAATTAAACTATGATAATTAGAACTAAGATGGGGATCTAGTAGAAAAAGGTGGTGAGCAAATGGTTATTACGGTACAGATTGATGTGTTGTTAGCAGAAGACTGGACTCAAGTTCGAGAAATCTACCTTGAGGGAATATCAACCGGTCATGCAACCTTTCAAAAGGAAGCGCCTTCTTGGGAAAACTGGAATGAAGGACATTTTTCTGAATGTAGAATAGTTGCACGGTTAGGAGATAAAGTATTGGGATGGGCTGCACTTAGTCCAGTTTCCAGTCGGTGTGTATATGCTGGTGTTGCAGAGGTAAGTGTATATGTTCGTCAACGTACCCACGGTAAAGGAATAGGCAGTAAACTACTAAAATCATTAATTGAAAAAAGTGAGCAAAATGGAATTTGGACATTACAGGCAGGAATTTTTCCGGAAAATAAGTCAAGTCTTCAACTTCATAATAAATTCGGGTTCCGGGAAGTAGGCCGTAGGGAGCGTCTCGGCCAAATGAATGGTATATGGCGTGATGTTATTTTAGTAGAAAGAAGAAGTAACGTTGCTGGAATATGAATAACCTTGATTGCTGAAGTGGCTAACAAGTACATAATCTTTAACACATTTTTAAAAGAGGAGCACAGCTCATGAAGCTGCAAAAGCAATTTGTTCAGTCGGTTCGTTTATATTTTCAAGAACAAGGGGAAGCTTGGTTAGAAAAATTGCCAGAGCTAATCGAGTATTGTGAACAAAAATGGTCGATGAAGCTGAAGGAGCCTTATTCCCTTTCTGTCAATTATGTTGCCCCTGCTGTAATGGAAGACTCAACAGAAGTGGTTGTAAAGATCTGTATTCCTGGGGAAGAATTTCTTGATGAACTAGAAGCTTTACAATTATTTGGGGAGAAAGGGAGCGTCCAATTGATTGATTCGGATCATAAGAATAGAATCATCATTTTAGAAAAACTTTCACCTGGGTGTACGTTGGCAGAACTAACAGACGACGAAGAAGCGTGTTGGATTGCAGCTAAAGTAATCAAAAATCTATCAATAAAAGCACCGGTCCAAACTAGAATCCCTACGATAAAAACAAGGGAAGAAAGCCTACGGAAGATTGTAAAAGAATACCCAAATGGAATTGGCCATATTTCTCTTCAAACACTGCAAAAGGCTTTGAAAATCTTTACCTATTTGAACGAAACAGCAGATAAAAGCTTTCTCCTACACGGGGATTTTCATCATTATAACGTGCTTGCTTCTGGAGACATGACATGGACGGCAATTGACCCTAAAGGATTGATCGGTGAAATTGAGTATGATTTGATTCAGTACATGTTAAATAAACTGCCGAATCAAAGAGCGTATGAAGTAATCGAAAAGAGAGTAGAAATCTTCACCGAAGAACTGAATCTCAATAAAGAGCGACTCCTACTCTGGGGTTATTGTCATACTGTGTTGGCAACCTCATGGTCAGTAGATGATAAGGATGGATCATACTCTGAAAGCTTCTATCAAGGCATTGAAATCTTTAAAAAGTTGTACGAAGCAAATTTCGGTGGTTTGTATTATTAATTTGAATGTTTCTTTGTAAATATCACCTATATATACAGGGATTATAGTGGGGAACTAACTTCTGATAACGTTGAAAATAATGAAGACGGGAGTCAATTAACCCAACAATTAAAAGAAGAACTTGAAGATCAATATAAGATTCACTTTTCTCTGTCAAATATGGCGAGAAATAAAATATAATTAGAGTAGTAAATAGCTAGTATTTGCGAGGAGGGAATGGAAATAAGAAAAGAAGCTATTATTCATTCGTACGATGGTGTGGAGCTATACTATCAACAAGATGTTCCTTCTGATCCTAAGGCAATCGTTGTCATTGTTCATGGACTAGGCGAGCATTCTGGAAGATATGATTATGTCGTTAAAGCACTGAATTCCTATGGATATGGTGTATTTAGATTTGATAACAGAGGACACGGGAAATCCGGTGGCGCTAGAGGATATTTGGATGATTATTTTAAATTTGTGGATGATGCGAATTTCATTGTTGATAATGCAAAAGAACAATTCCCAGACGTTCCTATATTTATGTTGGGTCATAGTATGGGAGGGTTCATCACTGCATCATACGGTGTCAAGTATCCTAAAAAGCTGAATGGCCAAATCTTATCGGGTCCATGTATTATCGAATTGCCGATTTTCGAAGACTTGAAAACGGTTGATGTAGAAAAAAATCCATTATCACCTATCGAAAATGGATTATCTCATCTTGTTTGTAGAAGCCAAAAAGTTGTTGATGATTATAACAACGACCCATTCAATTTGAAGGTATTTACCCTCAAATTGTTAACAACAGTGTTTCACGATGGAATTCAATGGCTAACCAGTAATGTTACAAACTACCATTATCCTTGCTTGATTTTGCATGGCGAAGATGATCAGATTGTACCTAAGAATGGATCTGAATATCTTTACCATAACTCTCCTTCAAATGATAAAATGTTAAAAGTTTACCCTGACTTATATCATGAAATATTAAACGAAGAGATTGAAAAGAAAGAAATAATGGAAGAAATTAATTCTTGGATCAAAAAAAGGATTTAGTGATAAGCATGGGTTCTTCACATCCGTGTATGAAAACATCTTTTTAAATTTCGTTTTCTTATTCATCAATGAACTTATTAAATGATTCCGTATGACCTAAAGAAACAATCTCTCTCAATTCATTATAAAGGAGTGACTCAAAATTCAAAGTCACCCCAACACTTCTCTCTAAAAAAGATTCAATTGCCCAGAACCGATGATGACGGAGTTTCCGCCGATTTTAACCTTTTTAAATCCATTTCCATCCTTTCTTATGGAAATATCAATATAACTCGGTCTTCCCAGTTCCAATCCTTGTTCACTTTTAATTAAGTACGAATCATTATCATTAGGAGATACGACTCCATTTTCAACTAAATATGCTCCAAGAGGACCACTTGCCGCCCCGGTGGCAGGGTCTTCCGAGATCCCCATTGCCGGTGCGAACATTCTGCTATGAACGGTAGATTCTTGGTGTTCCGTTTCGGTTGTAAAGGTGAAAATATGCTTTGTATTCGGATTACCGCTAAAATACTTTTCCCATATATCAGCCCGAAAGTGAATGTTCTGAATTGCTGAAAGGGAACGGATCGGGATGTATAAAAATGGTACACCCGATGAAACCGTTTGGATAGGTAAGCTCGTATCTAACTCATTGATGGATAGTGAAAGCAATTCCGTCACAGCTTCTATATTTGAAAATTGATCTCCAAACAGAGGGGTCGGCTGCTGCATTTCTACCTTTGTTATTTCCGAATTTTCCTTATGGACCGTTACAGGAACATCACCGACACCTTCTTCAAAAATCCATTCATTTTCGCCTTCTTTCGTTTCGACTATACCTTGGTCCGCTAAAAGATAAGCCGCACCTATCGTTGGATGTCCAGCCATCGGCAATTCAACATGTGGGGTGAATATTCGAAGTCTTTTTTCATGATTCGAATCATCTGCGGGATAGATAAATACGCTCTCCGATAAGTTTAATTCTCTCGCTATCTTTTGCATTGTTTCAGTCGGGAGTACTTTATTTGGTTGGAAAACAGCTAACTGGTTTCCTCCAAATGGGGTCTTGGTGAAAACGTCTAATAACGAATAATTCAATGTGTTCATGGATATCCTCTCCTTCAATTTTCTTTCTTGCATTCATCATATGTCACCCTTTACTATTAATCAAATGAATGTTTATAATGATTTAAATGAATATAATTAATGATAGGAGACAATAGGATGACACTACTTCAATACGAAGTCTTTAAAACGATTGTTGATACAGGAAGCTTCACGAAAGCTGGGGATGCACTTGGTCTCACCCAATCTGCTGTGAGTCACGCCATTAGAGGGTTAGAGACAGAACTTAACCTGACTCTTTTGAATCGGGGGCGTACCGGTGTGACACTCACTTCTGAAGGTGAGAGAATCATCGATTATGTACGGGAAATTCTAAATTTAACAGAAAGGATGAAGCAGGAAGCGGGAAAACTTAACGGCTTGGAAGTTGGCACGCTCTCCATCGGTACGTTCCCTAGTGCCTCAGCAAATTTATTACCCGGTATCATTGAAAAATTTCAGTCTGAGTTCCCTGCGATAAACATAAAATTTCATGAAGGAGGATACGACGAGATTAAAAAAATGATTTTGTCCGGAAAAATTGAGATCGGTTTTTTGCCTTCATCAGATGCCGAAAACGTTGATTTTATCCCGTTATTTGATGATCATCTCCGTGTAATCTTACCCGAAAATCATCGGCTGAAAAATAAAAAGAAGCTCAGCATCCACGAAATCGCATCCGAGCCTTTCATTATGCCAAAAGCAGGGTGTGATGAATTGATAAAAGGTCTGTTCAAGAAAAACAAGGTTCAACCAAATATCTATTGTGAAATTGCTGACAATCAAACCATCATCGCGATGGTACAAAAGAACCTAGGCATTAGTATTGTCCCTGAAATGGTAATTAGAGGCGGTCACAATGAACATACAATCGCACAGTTAAAAGAAGAGTGCTATCGGACGGTAGGTCTGGCTTTGGCGTCGCGTCAGCAGGCATCACCGGCAGTTCGAGCATTCATTGAACTGACAACAACTTTAGCGAATGATCTCTTTACAAAATAACCCGGGGTTGAAGAAATTTGTCGAAAACTTATGTGGAACTTTTTATTGAAAAAAGAATATAGATAAATTATAATCAAACTGAACAGTACAGTTTGATAAAAGCGATACTTAAAAAATGAAAAGGGGTTTTGAAAAATGAAAACTTTTGAAACGGATGTTTTAATCGTCGGTGCAGGACCTACAGGTTTGACGTTAGCGAATGAGTTAGCAAGACACGGGATCAAGTTTAAGATAATTGATGCCTCCAGTACAACATCAAAAACGACGAAAGCTCTCGGTGTAATGTCAAGGACACTTGAACTATTTGAAAAAACGGGAATCACTGATGAATTGGTTACAAAAGGTCTTCCAACCCCAACATTCAATGTCGTTCAACAAGATCGTCAACTTATAAAACTTGATTTTGATAAACATTGTGAAAGTCCTTTTCCAATGGTATTAATGGTTCCCCAGAACATTACAGAGGAAGTCCTTTATGAAAACTTAAAAAACCAAGGATACGATGTAGAGTGGGAAACGAGTTTACTTGATTTTAAAGAAATTGAAGAAGGGTGCCAGGCAACGGTTCGAAAAGATAGGGACAAAGATGAAACCATTACGGCAAAATATATCGTCGGTTGTGACGGAGCCCACAGCGCTGTTCGCCATCAATTAGGATTCGAATTCGAAGGAACAACCATTGATCAAACGTTCGCTCTCGCCGATATTAAATTGGATTGGAAATTACCGTATAATCAGAGCTATGCTTTTGTGAACAAAGGTCAATTTATCGCCTTTTTCCCAATGAAAGATGGCCGCCACCGGATTCTAATGACATCAAAAGAAGATTCCAAACAACAAGAGGTGACCATGGAGGAAATTCAGTCAGTCATTAACAAGGTTGGTCCGTCACCTGCGACCATTAGCGATCCGTCATGGACGTCAAGATTCCATGTCAACCAGAGGAAAGTGAAGGAAGCTCGAAAAGGCCGGATTTTCCTTGCAGGAGATGCAGCACATATTCACTCCCCAGTTGGTGCTCAAGGGATGAATACAGGCATACAGGATGCATTCAATCTATCGTGGAAGCTTGCACTTGTCGTTCAAAATCATTCACCAGAGGATCTGTTAAACAGCTATGCAGAAGAGAGGGTGCCTGTATGGAGCGAATTATTGGCAGGAACGGAACGTGTAACGCGGATGCTCTTGAATGAAAATCAATTGTTCAATCATTTTAGAAAAAGAGTAGCCCCTATCATTACGTCGAAAAAACCTGTAAGGCAACGATTAATCGGATCCCTTTCTGAAATCGGTATCCATTATCGCCACAGCCCTCTTATTGACAATGACGGCAAACCTTCGACAACATGGAAAAGCCTTTTGAAAGGAAATGAATCGATCCAAGCAGGGGACCGTGCGCCTGACGTTACGTTCAGCAATGACGACCGGCTATTTAACCATTTGAAAACAACTAAGCATGTCCTTCTTATCTTCACGAACTACCCTCAACCGATTCAACATACTATTACTGCTCTTGATTCCCTTCCCATTGAGGTTTATCAAGTGGGAACAACGGAAGCTCATGAACGCTTTTTAGCTGATAAGGAAAATGTAATCTCTCAAGCTTATAATCTTCAAACCAAGAACGGTTTTATTTTGATCAGACCGGATGGATATATTGGTTATCGCAGTGAAAACCTACAGGAAAAAGAACTCCTCGATGTATTGAACCATTATTTCTTAGGTGAAAAAGTCGTGTAGATAATGTACATCATCTAGGATACAATAAGACTGTACAGTTCAGTTTGAAAAAGGAGTTTTATTTAATGAATTCTAGATCAAGGAAAAAGAAAGAACAGATTCATGATGCTGCGAAACAGTTGTTTTTACACAACGGCTTTTCAGGAACAAGCATGGATATGGTAAGAGACAAGGCCGGGGTATCGAAGCAAACACTATACGTCTATTATTCCAGTAAAGAAGAATTATTGACCGATGTAATCAATCAATTGATCTCAGTTATATCACAGGAAGAATTCTCTTTAATCATGAATCAGTTGTCACTATCCAACCACGAGGAAGTGGAGAATTCGTTAAGGTTGGTCGGGCAACGAATTCTTGATCATCTTATGCAGGAAGAATATATAGGGTTGGCTAGAGTGATCATCTCAGAAATATCTCGTTTTCCACATTTAGGTCAACTTTTTCAGGAAGCCGTGCCAAAACAGGTATTAAGCAGCATAGCGAACCTTTTGGAAAAAGCAAATCAAATGGGCAGTATTTCAGTAGAAGATACAGCGGTTGCTGCAAGAGGATTTGTAGGGCCGTTGGTAACGTATGTGTTAATTGACGGTTTACTTGTTGGGGATGGACCTATTCGGAAACCAGATGAAGAAGAAATCACTAAGCTAGTTCGTTTTTATATGAAGGCACTAGAATGAGTCATCAGGATTGTTTCAACAATTTATACTATGAGGCTGTATCAAGATCTTTTGATACCGGAAACAGGGATGCTGAATAAGGCTCTAATAATCGGCGCGGGAATTAGTGGACTTTGTTTTATGTAGCGAAATTTCCGCCCATTTACTGGGTCATGCGTTTAAAACCAAAAGTTCATTCGAAAACATATCGTCGTAGCTTTTGTCTCAGGTGATCGTTCAGTAACATTCTTCTGAAATTGTCTAAAATGTCTTGAACTGAGCCTCTAGGAGATGGTAATGCCATCCGCTAATAGATAACTTCATCATAGAATTTAAATCCTTCCATCAATTTTTGGATGAATGCACCGGGAAAAGAAATACTGAATAGGCTATATATATGAAGAAAGGAGGTCAACGGATGTCTTCTCACAATCCTTATAAACCGAGTTGGCAATATTCTGGTCATGACCAAGGCAGAAGCAATCAACGCGGTGGATCCCAAGGTCAAGGCAGGGAACAAGCGCAGGGGTCAAGCGTAGGAACACAAGCCCAAGGGGGTATGCCAGGCATCGGTAAGTTCCAGGGAGATCCGTCCCCTTTTCGAGATCCTAACTTTCATGGATACAATAGTACTCAAGCCTATTCAAATTCGTATTATCCGAATAGTTCGTACGATGTCCCATCAACAGATATGCAGTATATGATCCAAATGATGATCAGTCTCGGGCATCAATTGGATCAACTTTCCCACTTGATCGCACAGAACAATCAATTGTTACAATCTATGCACGACCAAGAAGATACCAAGTGCATCCAGGGCAGTGGTGGCGGCGCGATCATTGTACGGATGTGAAACAAAACAGATTTCTTTTTGCTATTGTATAAGAAAAGCGCAAGCGCCCTGGTTAGCCCCGAAGGTCACTGGAAGGCCAACGAGGAGGCTGTCGCCGCCGCAGGAGGACTGAAGTGATCAAGGGGTTGGGCGCTGGAGCTAGACATTGCATCTATGCATCCGAATTTTATACTTTCTTAACGTCCAATAAAGACACCTGGATATAATGTCCAGGTGTCTTGTAAATGGCGTTAATAGTGTTAGCTAGGTTACCAATCAAGTGCCTTTTTCCCACCAACAATCGGTAATGTAATTTTACTACGTGTAGGTGTTAGTGTGATCTCCGTTCCTGCTTCAGGACGCAATGTATAGAAATAGTCACTTGCTATAAAAACTACTCCGATACGATGCCCTTTCTTAAATACATAATCGTCTGGTTGCATATTCCAGCTAAATGTATACTCCCGATTAGGTGTAAGCGCCTTTGACCGTTTTGATGACTTAAGATTTTGTGGATCCATCCAGCCCCGAGTAACGATTTCTGGCGTTTCCCCACCATAATCGACTAGAAGAGCCGTTAAGTTAGCAACTCTCCGATCAATATTTGCACGAATGCTGACTTCCGGTGTACCGCTGATTCGGGTTGCTTCAGTCAGTTCCGGTGTAAGGTAAGCTAATCGATTTGGGTTATCAGAATTGGGTTCTGTCACAAGACTGCTTGCTTTCTTTTGGGGAGCGTCAACCAATGTTTGAGTAAAGTGCGGTTTATTGCGTCCATGGCGGGTACTAAGTGTTCCATCGAGACCTTGGTGATTACCATCTATAAAGAGTTTGGTTGGGTCTGATTTGTTATTTGGCCAATTTTCTTCCTGATCCCAAGTATGGTCTTCGCGTTCAATGTCGATCTTCGGTTCATCCATAATTCCATTTTCTATCCCGTACAACCAGTGATCGAACCATCTATTTTCTGTTTGCTTCCAATTGTTTGCGCTTGTTCCGCCGTGTCCGCCCTGATGCAGCCACATTTTACGAGGTACATTATTCTTCTCTAGAGCTTCCCACCATTGGGCAAAATGTTCTGTTTTCACGTTCCAATCGTTAAGTCCATGGACGATCAATACACTTGCTTCAATATTCTTTGCATCATTTACATAGTTCCGTTCATCCCAAAAATTGTTGTAGTCTCCGGTTGCTCGATCTTGGTTCTGTGTCAGTTCATCAATTACAGTTCCGCACACTTCAGGATTGTCTCTAGTCGTGACTGCCTTAGCCAAAACATCTGTATCCTCACCTTGATAGCCGCCCGGAGCAACGACAGCCCCATTCGCTCGATAATAGTCATACCAGCTGCTGATCGCCGAAATTGGAACAATCGTTTTCAGTCCTTCAACCCCTGTCGTAGCAGCTGCGTTTGGAAGGGTACCATTATATGAAACGCCAATCATTCCGACGTTTCCGGTTGTCCAGCCAGCATTCACTTCTTGCCCGTCTTCAGTAAACGCCTTCGCTCGGCCGTTTAACCAATCGATTACTGCTATTGTGGCGAGTGTTTCCTGCTCATCCCCTGTTGTAGCGCAGCCTTCGGATTTTCCAGTGCCAATGCTCTCTCCTAAAATAACTGCATAACCACGAGGAATATAATAGTTTGCGAAGCGACCGAAGTTAGGTCCTGCACCATTCGTAACAGCAAATGGCTCCCCACCTCGATTATTACCTGGGTGTTCGACAGGTGTAAGAGGAACATTAACATCATGAAAATCTATGGGATTTAACCCGGAGCGATAGGGGCTCATTTCATAAATGACAGGAACTTTTACCCCAGGTTCAGTCTTTGGTCGCATAACCTTGATTGAAATCCAATCATACTCCCCATCACGATCACTATCTACAGTCGTTTCGACATATAAATTTTCCACGATTGTTTCATCAAGTGGGTAGATCGGCTGAGTCATCCCGTTTTCCACTTTAATGTTCATTGAATCAGTAGTTGTTTCCGCATTAGCAACAGAAACAGTCGTGATATTCATCCCAACTGATAAAGATAAGAACATCACGAAACAAATCGTCACGTTTAATACTTTTCTGCTCATAAAAAACTCCTCTCATCAGTAAATGATTCAAAAAATAGGTATCTGCTAAACTTCTTTACTATTTATAAAAAACCTTTTAAAAAAGGGATAAATAGGGATAAGGTAGGATGATTAAAGACTAATATTGGGTTAATATTTAGCTTTTTATGGAACTAACTGGTGGATAATGGTAGGATAATACATGGTTATTTACGACCTACCCAGTCGTTTGGAAAAGGTAACAATAAAACAGGAAAGCAGTGAGTAATTAATTATTTCTTAATAACCTATTTATATAAAGCTAAAGGGAGCTAAAGAATGTTATTAAAGATTGGAAGAATCGTTGGAGTAACTGGAGGTATAATTGGAGTGATTTTAATTCCCATGATTACCCACGGATATTTATTTGCACAAACTTTTGCAATGATAGGAGATGCGTTTAGTCGGTTGGGAAATTTATTTTTAGGAGTTCCAGAGCAGGAAAAAATGTCGGAATCAAATATAAAGCAGCAATTAATACTATTATTAGCTGCATTTTTGTTTTCCGTCCTTGGAATTGTGGGGTCAATTATTGCTAAAAACAGACCAAAGCTTGGGAGTACCTTTATATATTTGGCTGCCATAGGTGGGTTTGTATGTACATTGGAAAACTATTTTTTGGTTCCTGGGATATTATTATTAATGGCTGGGACTATGATTCTTGTTGATTTAGCGGATCCTGAAAGTAAAAAAAGAACTGAAACGAACACGAAAGTTGATGTCACTGATCAAAAAGACAAGAAAGTTTAATAGGAAAATTTCTTATAGTGAATGTTTAGACCTTACCAATGATGAGGCGGAACTTTTAGTCGCAAACCTATTTACTATTACAGTAACATTCAGATTTTCCAAAAGCATATCGATGTATGGATTAATATGGTAACTAGTGATAAACTGATACATAACAATCAATGAGTTATCGCGAAAGGAGTCCCTATCTTGAGAAAAAGCACTTATTTCTTTTCTATAATAATCGTAATACTTTTGGTTGCAGGAGGGTGTCAAATGAATAAACAAGGTGGAGAAAATAGCAAAGATCCTGAAGAATTATCCGCCGAAGAGTTACCAAAGGTGGATGCATTTCAAGATGAATTCACTCGGAAGTTTATGGATTCAACGGAAGAAGTAAAAGAAGGGTATTACAAATTTCGATCTGGTACAAATGGATATACTATGCTGTTTCCTGAGGATGGAAAACTAAGTGAAAAATCTTATTCGATTGAAGAAAAACGATTTGAGAATATTGATTTTGGAGCGGGAATGGGTCAAAATATATCCTATTTTGTTATAGCCAAATATTATCAATCTGGTACATCAAAAGAAAATACATTAAGTCTCATTCGTGGAATGCAAGATTATGAAGGGGATTTTAAGGAGGTACGTTTATCAAATAAAACGATATATTTTGCATCATCAATGACCGAATTCGAAGACGAGAAGGATACATTTTATAATTATTTTAGTTTTATTAAATCAAATGAGAGTGAGCAGGGGATTGTTTATAACTTTAGTATTGGATGTTCGGATGTTGAAAAACCATGCGATATTGATTTGAAGAAGTCAGAAGAAACAGCGAAAATGATGATGAAGTCTGTTAAATTCACTAAGGGTGATGAAAAAGAAGGTGAATAGTCATGGGGAATGAAGAAATCTTAAAGACTGAGGAACTTAGGCTTCGGATTACTAATCTAGGTTATAAAGATATTGATGAAACAGAATTTAAAAAAGAACTCCGAAGAATTTATTTTGAAGAGACTGGTAAAGAAATTCCTGTCGATATCAATATCATTCGTTCCGATGACATAATTAAGGCAGATTCCGGTTACGATGGTACGGCTATTCACTTTCAAAATGAAAATGGAATAAATCAAGTATATATAATTTCGGAGGGAAGTGCAGATGTTAAGGACTGGGGTTATAATCTGATCGGAATCTTTGCTGGTAAAGATGGTAGCCAATATGAAGATGCAAAAAAATTTTATGATTCAGCCATGAAAGAAATAAAAGGCAAAAGTGGTTCAAAAAAAGAAATTATATCAGTCGGGTTAGCCCATTCCCTTGCGCACAATAATAATACAAATTTAAGATTGGTTGATGGTAAATTTGATAAGTTATATAGTGTAAATGGTGCTCAAACCAATGTTTATCAGCTTGCTGAAATTGATGCGGTGTTTGCACGTAGATTATTAAGAAGGTTCAATATTTATCCAGGAGACCGAGATGCCATCTACGATATCGATCCTGAGAAGCTAAGGGAGTTTGCCATCCAGTATTACAATGATAAAGGTGTTACAGATAACATTCACCAATTGATCTCAAAAGATGATCCGTTATACGGAGTAAGTGGAACTCGTGGTTTTTTTCATGTAGGCCATCTGGAATTCTTTGATACAAATCCAGAATTCGAAGGTATTCGTGTGCTAGTAGATGATTTGCCAGATGAAGAGATTCAGAAAGTCCAAGAGTTCGTTTTACAATTTTCGGATGATTATAAGGATGGTGGGTTCAAAGCTGTTGCTACCTCTATGACAGGTCTTGACGTGGATTTGATGATGGACCTTAAGGAAGACCCACTTTCTTATTTTAGTCGTGGTAATGAGTTAACCGAGATGCTAAATGATGCTGAGGAAAAAATCCCACATGTTCTCGATAAAATCCACTATGTGATCAAACACTCAGATGTCCTCTTAGGTGCTTTAGTTCAAGGTGGCTATATGGCAGAGGAAGAAAAGGAAATTGTTGTTCGGGAACTTACCGGGGTAGAGAAAGATTTGCAAGAAATCTATGAAGTAATTGAAGGAATGGATAGTGTTCGTGATACCCAGGCTTCAGGTTTATACTTCTCTCCCAGATCAATCCTTGGCACAGATATTGGTAGTCTCCTTAACTTATGGGGTATTTACCAAGAAATGCTGGTTAAGTTTGAAAGTATCGTTGAAAACACAGAAGGATCACTCGAGTTAATAGGACATAGTCATAGTATTGCAGAAATGTTGAATGCCATAGGAAGGGAAAAAGGAAAAGGCTACAGTCATGGCGATCTGCTCCTCTTTTCCAAAGGTACTAGCGGTACAACAATTAAGGTCAATATTTCATCAGCAGTTCGAATCTATCAATCAGGACTTGCGAACATCGAAGAACAAGAAAATGCGTTAAGACAATATAAAGAGGCTTTTGATTCAGAAATCAACGAATGCTTTTCAAGAAACCAAAGAGCTGTAATCGGGGAGATCAATAATATGGAAGCTAACCCTACCTCTTATACATATGTTTTACGCAAGCATGTCTACTTCCCAAGAAATAGTAAAAAGTTAGAGGGTATAAACGCCCACGAATCATTTTCACCATTACAAACCAATGCTGTTGAGGATATTCCCCATTCTATAAAGGGGCAAATTGAAGGATCACGAAAATTCATTCAAAGAGTCCGAACGAGTATTGAGGAAATATTTAAAGAGGATGAGAGGGTCTCTGCATTATTTGATTTGAAATAGGAGGTTAACCAAAGTGGATGAAGTCCATCAACTTACAACAAACCACCGTATTCTTGAAACGAATAATCTTTCTTATAAGGCGAAAAACATTAATAAACATCTAGATGATTTGATCGATTTAAATACAAGATTAGAAAAATTAATTAAAGAAGAAACGAGTTCTGATCAAGGTAAAACAATTAATGCTATCCATGACACGATTACTGAGAATGGTGGTAAACATAAAGAAGAATTAGGAGCAATGAAGGGTGATATTGAGAACTATGTGAAGACCTTTGAAACGCAAATCGAACAAATGAATAAACAAAGTATCACCTTATATTACACCAATCACCCTTCTGCATGATAAAAAATTTCCTTATTAATAATAATTCGAATAAGAAAGTAAATCAAAAAGCCATCTGCTGATTAGTAGATGGTTTTTTTGCACGTTAAGAAAGTATAAAAATACTTTCTATAGTATAAGCGCAACTAAGGCTCAGCCGGCGCCAAAGGCTTGGCTTTACCAAGTTTTCTTTATATGTCATATACCAATCATAATCATTTGTCCTTCATAGCTACATCAGCTAATTACTACTTTCTCCATATATTTATTCTAATTATGAACCTATTAAGTGTTAAAATTCTTCAAAAGTCCTGTTTACTAATATACATCTTTCGACGCAAGGGATCATCTTTCGCGAAATAGAAGCTAGTAAGACAAGCTTGTTAGTGAATATAGAACATGAGAGGTGATTTAATACTACATGGTTTCTAAATTAATCTAGGTAGTAGACCGATTGGGTACTAGTTGAAATGGACTGTAGAAAACGCATCTTAGCAACACATTTAAACCTATTTGGTAAATGTAGAAGAGTCAATCAAACTATTAAATGGAGGTAATAAGGATGAATAGGAAAGTTTTAACAATTATAACTCTGATGATTATGCTGTCGACTGTATTGTTCGGTACAGGGCAGGTAAGTGTGGCTTCAGCTGATAAGCAGAATGAAGCTGTTTCTCCAGCCTCTGCACATGTAAACGCTGCTCCACCAGTAGCGGGTCAAATGAATCCGAATTTTACACCTTACTTTGGAAAGAGCTATGAACAACCTGAACAAGTGAAGGAATTGTATCCAGAGCCTGATATCGATTTTGATACACCGGGTTTTAAAGCTGGTAAGTGGAATTTTACGTCACAAGAAGAAATGATGGCATTTTTGGAAGAACTCGATCGTACGAGTGACGTAATGAAGATGAAAACTGCAGGTCATTCCCTTGAAGGTCGAGAGTTACCTTTGCTCATTTTTTCTACAAGTAGTGATAAAAATACCGATGATTTTAAACGTAAAACAACGATTATGTTAGAAGGACAGATTCATGGGAACGAACCAGCAGGTGGTGAATCCATGCTCGTGATGGCACAAAAACTTGCCAAAGGTGATCTTGGGGAAAATGTTCTTGAAGATATTAATGTCCTTATCGTCCCACGAATTAACCTTGATGGTTCTTACTATTTTCAACGCCAGACCGCCAATCGGTTAGATGCGAACCGTGACCACGTTAAGCTTGAACTTCCAGAAGTACGTACGCTTCACAAGATATTTAACCAATTCAAACCAGAAGTAGTTATCAGTGCTCATGAGTATGGTACTGTCCCCGGTAAATTTCCAGACGTGGGTGAACAGGGTGCATTGCCTTACCATGATATTCTTTTGGCCCCAGGTTATAATTTGAATATACCGAAGACAATTCGTAACAAGTCAACGAACTGGTTTGTCGAACCCGCACATAAGGATATAGAGGAAAAAGGCTTTTCTTCTGCTCCATATTACATTGTTGATCGATCACAGGAGAAAACCACAATTGCTGAAGGCGGATTAGAGGCACGTTTAGATACTAATGCATACGGACTTCAACCAAGTTTCACGATTCTGGTCGAGAGCCGGGGAATAGGAATCGGCCGGGAAAACTTCGAGCGTCGGGTTACTGCGATGGTAGCCGCGCACACAAGTTTGGTGAAGACAACAGCCAAACGTGCGACAGAAATAAGAGCAGTCGTTAAAGCTGCAAAAGCCAAGATATCACGACAGGGTGGGAAAATCGGGAACAACGACAAAATCGTGTTAGATAGCCAACGTAAAGAGCTACCGGGTGAACAACAGCTGAAAGTAGTCGACATTGCGAAAGGGTCGATCGAGAAGATACCAGTTAACTATTACAGTTCAAAAGAAGCAGAGCCGACATTAGAACGGGTACGTCCAACCGCTTATATTATGCCCCCAGCTTATCATGAAATTGCACAAAAGCTGGAGACGCAAGGTGTAATCGTTAAAAAGCTCGAAAAGGCGAAAGAGTTGACTGTCGAACACTATAAAGTCACTGACAAAGAGGTGGATGAACAATACTATCAGGGGCACCTGTTAAACCACGTCAAAACCAAAATAGAAGAGCAAAAATACTTGTTCCCTAAAGGGAGTTATGTATTCAGCTCAGCACAACCAGCTGCAAACCTAATTGCCTTAGCACTCGAACCAGAATCATCGGAAAGTTACGTCACCTTCAACTATTTACCTGTAAATGTAGGTGATATTGTCCCTGTCTACCGATACATGGAAGAAGAAAAACTCGTAAAAGAATAAAGGGAATAATTGTTGAACATACCAAACAAAATCCTCAGAATTCATTGAGAGTTCCGGGGATTTTTGTTTTTTTTTTGCATAATATGATTCTTTCTCAAACCTCTCACATTGGTGTATCCCTCCCTTGTTTATCTAAAAAACACGAAAATTCAACAGGTATTATGCAAATTTATTAGGTAAAATCGATCAGGAAAATCTATAATCAACCATTTCCACTAACGGAGGCACAGGTCATAACTGAAATCAATTTCAGGAATGGTTGCACAGCGACGGAAGTTAGAGAAACTCTTGGAATTGATCGGGGATATATGAGCCGAATTGTTCAAGGCTTTGAGGACGAGAATGTGATTTCAAAAAAGCGTTCATCAGACGATTAGCGTCAATATTTACTCTATCCTACAGACTACGGTAAAGATTTTAAATGATTTGGTTAAAAACTCCAATCATGAAGTGGGTAAAATGATTGAAAACATGGCAAAACGGGATCAATCCAAACTCATAACCTCAATGGAAACGATTGAATCCATTTTTTCAAAGAAACATGCTTCTCAACCAGAAGTGTCCATAAGACCATTTCTACCAGGAGATGTCGGTTATGTAGCACACCTCCATGGAAGGCTTTACGACAAAACCTATAAATTTGGTAAAATGTTTAAATACTACGTTATGAAAGGTTTAACTGAATTCATGATCAACTCAGATGGAGGAGATCTATGGATAGCAGAAGTGAACGGTGGAATTGTCGGTTCGATTGCGATTACTCGATCGAATGAAACAGTAGCACAACTTAGATGGTTTGTATTAGATGAAGGTTACCAAGGATTGGGTATAGGTAAGAAGTTAATGGAGTCTGCAATCAACTTCTGTAAAAAACAAAATTATCAGCACATATTCTTATGGACGGTTAGTATTTTAGAAGCCGCCCGTAATCTTTACCAAAAGTACAACTTTACGTTAACTGAAGAAAAGCCGAATAAGGAATGGACTGGAACCAAATTAATGGAAGAACGATGGGACTTGGATCTTTCCAATGAAAAACCAACGCTCATGATTGGAGACGAGGGATTATAGATGCATTGCCCATGGGGATAAGCTTCATAGTATTTGGTAGCATTTTTGGAATGATGGCCATTCAAATAGGGTTATCTCCATTTGAAAGCTTATTAATGTCAATCTTTTCTTTTGCGGGTTCAGCACAATTATCCGTTCTTCCTATGATCGTGGAAAATTCAAGCGTCTATGCAATGGTTTTAACTACCTTACTGATAAATTTGTTCCAATTGGTATTTTTGCAGGTTTGGTTTTTCTTTCACTTTTTATCGGTGAGAGCGGGTTACAGTGGAAACCATTATATTTGATAGCCGCTTGGTTCTGTTTGTTGACTATGAAATTCACAAAAAACTTCTTTATAAGTTTCTTTATCGGGATGGGAATTGTCTTAATCGGAAATTGTTTTTAACTGGGTAGGAGGGGGAGCCCATCAAGTTAAACCTATGAATGGTGATTGTAGACAGCTACATACCTGTGTCAGGGTACGGTGACCACAGGCGAAAAGAATGATGGGAAAGAATTAAAAAACCTTGACTTTAATTACTTTCAACTGAAAAATCATACAGCTTTTCAGTAGCCTCTACATACATGTGATGGATTTTTTAGATTACAAATTGAAAAGATGGCAACGGCTAGTGCAAATAGTAAGCCGTAAAATAAATTTGTACTTATATGAAACCCTTTCTGTCTCGTAGTCAAATGAATTACTCTTGATCTGATTGAGCAGGATGAACAATGGTGTTCAACAGTCCTCCGATGATAATGATCATCGCGGAGAGATAAAACCAAAGCATTAATACGACAATACTTCCTAATTGACCATATACGGCAGAATAGTTGTTCTGGCTTACATAAGAGGCAAATCCTAAAGAAACTATCTGCCAACCTATCGTTGAAAAAATAGCTCCTGGTAATACGTTTACGATTCTAAGTTTAATATTAGGAGCAAAATAGTAAAGACCTATAAAAAAGGAAACGATGAACAAACTTCCAATACCCCACTGAATAAAAATCCACAGGTTTTGAAACCTTTCGATGGAGAAAACACCCCCTAAGTAATGCCTCATCACTCTTTCAAAAACAGGGACTACGACAGAAATCAGAATGGCAATCATAAAACCGATTGTAAGCAATAATCCTTCTATCACTTGTTTTAGAACGTTTTCTTTTCCTTGTATGGCATAGGCATCATTTAGAATTCTCTTGATGCATTGAAATCCCATAGAAGAAAGCCATAATGTAATAACTAAACTAAACGAAAGAAGATTCTTTTTTTGGTTAACCAACGTATAGGATAAAGTATTTTCAATTAAGTGATACGTCCCTTTAGGAGCAAAAGGCTTAACTAATTCCAACATATAATCTTCTTTCAAGGGTAAATAAGGAAGTAGGGAATAGATCACTAATAGAAAAGGGAAGATAGACATTAAAAAATAATAAGCCATTTGAGCAGATAGATCATAGACCCTCAATTTAAGAAAGCGGTCACCTAGCTGATAGAGTATGGAAGAGATCTTCATAATAAGGACTCCTCGTATTATATCTTATAAGAATTTACCCTTTAGTATCAATATTTACACCTAATTGATTTAAAATTTAATAAAAATTCTATGTAAAAAAATGTTTCATAAAAATGCTCGAACGGAATAATCTTAGCAGTCAAAAAGGAAATCAAAATAAGTGAAGCTAAATTTCTCACTTACAACACTGAGAAATTTAGCTTTATTTACTTCACAAAACGAACCTATTAGCTTAATAAAATAATAATGAGCAGTAGACGGAAAAAACTGTGCAATAAAAAACAAAAGAGTCGCCTATCATTTTGAGCAACTCTTTATCAGCAATTTAGTTTTGACTTTCAGTAAAAATTTGAAAGGTTATGCCGAATTTGTCCGTTACATCACCAAAAGCAGGGCTAAAAGACGTTTCTTCAAGCGGCATATTGACTTGGCCGTCTTGCCGCAATGCTTCAAAAATTTGTTTTGATTTTTCCACGTCGTTAGATGAAATACAAATTGTAACCTGTTTACCTTTTGGAATAGGCGAACCTGGAGTATCGGAAAGCATGATTTCTGTTCCTCCAACTTGTAACTTTGCGTGTGCCACAAGGTTCTTCAGATCATCAGGGGTAGAATCAGGCATTTCTCCGTATGTGACGATTGTGAGAACTTCGGCACCGAGTGCTTGTTCATAAAACTGAATAGCTTCCTTAGCGTTTCCATCCATAATTAAATAAGGGGTAAGTCTTATTGTCATAGGGTATTCCTCCTTGAGTTTTGATTAAGTACTTTACTAATTTTATCATCTTAATATTTTTTGATTTCTTTTCGATTGCTATTTTTGAGAAATTATTTGGAATGTTGGTCAGTAGGTTAAGAAGTTAACGTATTACTTTTTGCCATTTGAATGTAGTCTTGGATTGCCGTTATGAAAGTTCGTGCAGCAAATCCTAAGTATTTATCAGTTCGATAAATCAAACAAATTTCCTGACTTGGTGTTGGATTCGTAATTTTGATTGTTTGGATGTTTTCATTAGGAAGATTTTCAAGTAAGAGCCTAGGTAAAACACTCACCCCAATCCCTTTCTCTATCATAGTAATTAATGAAGATAAAGTTGTTGTTTCGATTTTGGGATTGATTCGAAACCCCAATTCTTGACAATGTTCATCTATTAATTTTCGGCACTGATGGTCAGGAGGGAACATAACTGTCTTCATTTCTTGTAAACTTTTAAGTGGAATGGTCATTTTATTTACAAGTGGAGTATTTTTCGCAACCGCTAAAGAAAACTCTTCATGAAAAAGCGGTATTCGTACAATTCTTTCATCTGGATTAGGAGATGTTGTGATACCAATATCAATATCTCCTTCAATAACCTGTTCTGCTACTTTAATTGTTTCGACTAATGATAAGGAAACATTCGGATAGGTACTGTGAAAATCTAGGAGTAAAGAATTAAACATAAGATCAGCATCCCCGGGTAAAATCCCGATTGTGAGGGAGCCCCCTTTTATTTGCTTCAGTTCTGATATGCTTTCCTGGGCTTGTTTCAAATGTGAGAAGATATGCGTGCTCTGCTCATATAATAGGTTACCCGCTTCTGTTATGGTGATCCGTTTGCCGATTCGATTAAAGAGAGGGACACCTAATTCACGCTCCAATAATTTGATTTGCTGGCTTAGGTTGGGCTGAGAAACCATGATTTTCTCAGCTGCTCTTGAAAAATGAAGCTCCTCGCAGATGACCATGAAATACTCCAACTGTCTCAGTTCCATGTGTATTCCCCTTTCAAATACGTGTTCAAAAGGATAAGAAAATGTCGAGTAACGAAAGATTCGATAGCTATTTTTACACGTTAAGAAAGTATAAAAATACTTTCTATAGTATAAGCGCAACTAAAGCTCAGCCGGCACCAAAGGCTTGGCTTTGCTAAGTTTTCTTTACCGGACTTTTTGAACAACCTCTTCAAATATTTCCATAATTATAACTTATCATAATAATAAGAAACACTGCATTGATAAACTCTTGAGGGCCAGATATACTTACGTTGTAGTTATTTGAATTTTTTTGAAAATAGAAATGGAGGGATTTTGTTATGTCAAATGCGTTAATTAGTACAGCTAAATCTGTTCGCCAGATGGTTATTCACCAGGTTCAATCTATTCCTGAGGAGTTGTTTGACGTTCAACCGGACCAGTTCAATAATACGGTTAGATGGAATATCGGACATATTGCCTTCACTCATGAGTATTTTCTGTCGCTGGGTTTAACGTTTGATTCCAACCTCTCGGAAAACTACGCACAATTATTTAAACCAGGAACCAAGCCATCTGATTGGGTTGAAATAGCGCCGACTAAAGAGGAACTTATCCAAAACTTGTCAAGGCAGCTTTCTGATATTTCCGATATACATCCGAGCACATTTGATAAACAAATAGATCCGCCGGTTGAAATGGGTCCGTTTAGATTCGAAACGTTTGCAGAGGTTTTCAACTTTGCTATCGTCCATGAAACGATGCACTTCGCCACGATTTCATCTCTATTAAAAGTATTACAATATCAAAAAGTGTAGGGAGGTATGTTATGCCATTCCTTGAAACGAAGGATGACACCCGTCTGTTCTATAAAGATTGGGGAACAGGTAAACCTATTATCTTTATTTGCAGCTGGGCCGTGAGCTCTAAGATGTGGGAATATCAGATGTACTCGTTGATTAGCGAAGGGCATCGTTGCATCTCGTATGACCGACGTGGACATGGTCTGTCGGACGATCCGGGACGTGGTTTTGACTACGATACGCTAGCCGATGATCTCAGTTCACTAATCGAGTACTTCGACCTTCGTGAAATCACCCTTGTAGCTCACTCGATGGGGTGCGGTGAGATTGTTCGTTTTCTAACTCGCCACGGCAGCGACCGTATTGACCAGGTCGTGTTTCTTGCCGGAAGCCTACCCTTCCCATTGAAGACTGCAGATAACCCGGATGGAATGGACATTAACCTCATTGAAACAACTCGTGGGGAGTGGAAAAAGGACTTTCCGCGATGGTTGGCAGAGAGTGAACCTTCCTTTTTCGGTGCAGGGTTGCCAAATTGTTCTGTTTCACCTCAGATTGGGGAATGGACGAGATGGGATATGCTCCAAACTTCGCTTAAAGCGGTACTCGACTGTTATAGCGCGATTATCGAGACTGACTTTCGAGACGAAATGCGTGAAATTACGGTGCCGGCACTGATCATTCACGGTGACAGTGACCAATCTATGCCTATCGAAATTTCTGGAAGAAAGTCTGCACAGCTCATACCAGATAATCAGTTTATCGTGTACGAAAACTGTCCACATGGTCTGTACATCACCCATGCTGAACGTCTTAAAGAGGACATTCTATCATTTATAATGAAATAAGATGATTTTAAAAGGACTGGTCTAACATCATTTCTTATCGATGTTTTGGGTCAGTCCCTTTAGCACGGTTTCACAAGTAATCTCTTGAATCATCCACCATACATCCAACCTTTGTTCCACGTTAATAAAGTATATAAATACTTTCTATAATCGAGCTATCTGACCAATTGTTACAGCACATTCGAAATAACTAAGGCGTGTAAAAGTGGTCAGAATAATAACCATACAAGCACATTCGAGTTGACAAATGTCATCTTTTTTTCGGCAAAAAAGAGGAACCCATATTGGTAATAGGTTCTGGTTTGAACTACATTTTATCAAATCCGATAAAGAAAACTTGGCAAAGCCAAGCCTTTGGCGCCGGCTGAGCCTTAGTTGCGCTTATACTTTCTTAACGTGTGAAAAAAGATCACTTAAAAACATCTAATGGAACAATTCCTCTTTTTATAGAAAGTGACTTCATTTTTTGAATATCCTGATTGTTTTTTAATTCACTCATGAATTTGTCATAAGCTTCAGGTACGGTAGATACAGTATAAACAGTTCGATGCAACTTATTTTCAATAGTAGCTTCTACCAAATAAAGTTCAAAATTATCCTTATCCATTAAGACCACCTCCATGGTATGTTTGCTATTTATTTCTCGCTATAGGGTTGTTGTCCTGCAAATCTTAATTAGTTGTAACAGAAAAGTAAATAAAACACCAAACAGTGAAATTGAAATTAGGATCCAATGTCGCTTACTAACATCAATATGGGGTAGTGTCAGGAAATATAGATTTACAACGTTAAGGAAATTCCTATTTTGTAAATTATTTATTATACGGTTCACCGCACCAACTACTATATATAATGTCAAAATAATTTGCACCCTTGATTTAAGTCAAAAAGGAAAAGTCCCTAAAGGTGGATGACAACTTCCTAAAATTTATCTTTATTGATTCGCTTCTTGATTCTACTTAATGACTCTGGGGTAATACCAAGATAACTCGCCAATTGATGTTGGGGTACACGATCGACTAAATAAGGTCGTTTCTGTAATAGTGCTTTGTAGCGTTCTTCTGGTGTAGATGCAATAAATGAAGCCAATTCATCTTGTACCTCTCCAAAGTTATGCTCGATCATCTTGCGTGTCATTGTTTCCAATTGTGAGTATTTGTTATACATGTCCTTTTCGGTATCGAGGTCACCAACGACCAATATACAGTCTTCTAGACAAGTCAAAGAGTACACGGATGACTTATCCTGTTTATGATGATTGAAATTCGAAATGGCTTGTTCTTCTGTGTAGAAATTGGATGTGACCTCCTTTCCTGTTTCATCTATAGAATACTGCCTAACACATCCCTTCAATACGAAATAACATTTAGTTGGAACATCTCCTTGTCTAAGGAGCATTGTTCCTTTTTTATATTCTTCAATTTGTACTTCTTCAACGACTGACTGTTGTTCTTCTTCGCTTAGTGTTGTAAATCTAGTCAAATACTTCATTAATATTTTTTTCATTTTGCTCTCCATTCAACTCCTTTGACAAAAAATAAGTTTGTTTAAGAGGTTGTTCAAAAAGTCCGGTAAAAATAGCTGTCGGATTTCTTCGTTACTCGGTCTCTACGGTCCTCACGTATTACAATGAAGCATTGATATCATCGAAGTCATTCATTGTGCACCTGCGTCTAAATAGTTGACGCTATCGATGAAAGCTTCCTCGGTGCAAGGCAGCAAAGATGCCTCCAAGTGAGTAGCCTTCCTCGAGACTGTCGCGCCTCGAACTGCTCGGCTCTTTTTATCCTCCTTTTTGAACACGCACTTTAATTAAAGTTTCATTAACATATATAGAATTCCTTCTCTTCTTCAACTAAACTTCTCCTAAGCATGAAGCAATTAACAATCAAATAATAAATTGAATTTTTCAAAAATTAAATTGTACCAATAACCCAATGATGGTAAAATTAAAAGAACATTCAGCAAGGAAAAATCAGTCACTCTTTAGACAGGGGGTTAAAGATGATTGGATTGAATAAAAAAAACTCAAGGTTGTTTTTCAAGTATTTCCTGTCTTATATCGTAATCTTTTTAATTCCTTTCGTTGTATTAAGCTCTTATATTTATCACAATTCTGTCACGAGCTTGCGAGATGAAATCACAGGATCAAACATTCAGAAGCTGCAGCAGGTCAAAGAAGTGACCGATGCGCGTATGAAGGAACTGGCTAACATGGCGATGAAAATATCCTTCGATTCACGTTTAACTCCTTATAAGGTTAGCCATCCTTACTACTCAAAACAGGCGGTAGAGGAATTGGACAGGTATATGACAAATAGTACGCTCATTGATAATCTGTTTTTATATTACAGAGGATCTACTCGTGCTTATTCTCCAGAGGGCTGGGTCTCACTTGATACACTAACGAATGTTTATCGGTTCAATCACTGGAACCCTGCTCAACTGAAGAAAGATTTGAAAACAGTTTCACAGCCTGTCGTGCGTCCTGCAGATGAAGTTACAGTGAATAAAGTTAATAAAGAAAGCGTACTTGCTTACTTATATCCAATTCCACCTCATAGTTCAATTCCATACGGTACCGTGATGTTTCTGATTAAAGAGTCAGAGTTAACGGGATTAACAAAAAATATATTAGGTGACTTTAAAGGGAACGTTTATATTTTTGGCAAGGAAAACCGTGTCTTATCTTCGGAAAGCCATGGAACATCTATTCATTCTGAAGAGGTCCACCGTTTGGCATTAAGTAAACCGGGTGTTACAAGCGTACAAATGAATAATCAAAAGTATTCAGTCGTAACGGTACAATCAAAGGTCAGTGATTGGACGTTTATTACTGTTATGCCAACCGCACAGTTTTATCAACGTGTCATGCACTTACAATCGATTATTGTATTGGTTTTGGTGTTATTCGCCTTATCGGGGTTTGGAATTGCGATTTATTTAGCAATCAGGCAATATAGGCCGATTTACAATCTTTCTGAGTATATCAAAATGAGATATAACGGGAGCTCTGATGTGCCAGAAAGGGATGAATTAACCAAAATTCGGAAACGGATAACGCTGATGGCAGAAGAAAGTGAAAAACTACATAAAAAGGTAACTACACAACAGCCGTTCGTCAGGGATCAATGTTTGTTGAAACTGTTAAAAGGAACGGTGAAGAATCAACAAGAAGTCAAAGATATGTTGAGAAAATCGCAAATGTCGATTGAAGGAAAATATTTTTATACGGCGATCATTCCTCTCGATGAGAATCGATTTGAACAGGGATCATTGCAAAAAAGGGAAAAAGTACTACAACTACTGACGAGGGTTTCTATTCGGGAGACTGATAGTTTTGGTTTAGAAATGATTCATGATAATACAGTTGTTTTATTGGTAAGCATAAATGGTGAAGTTGATAATCTGCAAAAAAGTCAACATGACTTCCTAGTTCAACTGATGCAACAGTTGAATGATCACTTCCAAATGACACCGATCATCGGGGCCGGCAAAATCTATACTGAAATCAATCAGATTAACCGGTCTTATATAGAGGCTTCAGCAGCATTAGAATACAAATTATTAAAAGGCTCTGAAAGAATTCTTTTCTTCGAAGAGATTTCTATGCAATCTGAGACAACGTCGTGGTATTCAGTCGAAGAGGAATTGAGATTCATTCAAAGTTTGAAACAAGGAGACCATGAAGTTGCAAACGACACACTGAAAAAAATCATTGATAGCTTGGATAACAAAGATGTCCCGATCCATGTGCTAAGGTGCATGTATTTTGATCTCATCAGCACCGTTTTGAAGACATTGTTAGAGTTGGGGATGACTCAATACATTCAAGAGGTCAAAGCGCTTGTTGAGTATGATTACCTGGATCAATTGGAAGAGAAGATTCATAGGCTGGTATCTAAAATTTGCAATGAGATCGAACGTGAAAAGGAGAGTCATAACACTGCCCTCCGTGATAACATCTTGGATTATATTAGTGAACATTGCAGAATGTACGATTTGAGTAGGGAAAAGGTAGCAGGAGTTTTTCAGATTTCAGTTTCTTATCTAAGCAGATTTCTGAAGGAACAAACCGGGACTACCTTTTCGCAGTATGTTTGGCATTTACGTGTGGAAGAGGTGAAACGACAATTGATGGCAACAGATCAACCTGTTAAAGAGATCGTCAAAAATGTCGGTTACATGGATGTCGCCAACTTCACAAGAAAGTTTAGAAAAACAGAAGGTATGACACCAGGACAATTCAGGAAAATGAACACCGATCAAAATAATAAAATGAATATTTCATGAAAATACTTTTAGCCCCTGTGTTGTTCTCGGAGAACAACACAGGGGCTAAAACCCTTCTATAACAGGATTTGTAAGGATCTACATACTGGTGAACAAACGACATATGTACAATTTTAATGGTGCCATGCTAAGTTAAAAATGGAATTCCGAAAATTAAGAAAAGGAGGGATTCAGAAAGTTTTTTACACGTTAAGAAAGTATAAAAATACTTTCTATAGTATAAGCGCAACTACGGCGATCACCTGCGCTAAGGCTTGGCGCTAGCAAAGTTTTCTTTAACATTTTATGAATGGAGGATTCGAATGAAAATAAGAAATTTATCATTATTATTACTTGTCTTGGTGCTAGTATTATCCGCCTGTCAGAGTAAAGAAACAACAAAGGAAAGCATTAAGCCTACGGAGGATGAGGCCAAAAACTTAAACAAGTCAGGCATGCCGATTGTTAAAGATTCGATTACGTTTAATTTTTTTCAAGGACAGGCTCCGGCGACAAATGATAATTGGAATGACGTGTTAATTTGGAACACTTATGAAAAAATGACAAACATCAATGTGAAGTGGAAAGCGATTCCTTACAGCGGATTAAGCGAAAAAAGGAACCTTGCGCTGGCGAGCGGCAATTATCCGGATGCATTTTACGGTGCTTGGCTTCCTGCAACAGATTTATTCAAGTACGGAAAGCAAGGCGTCTTCCTACCGCTTAATGATTTAATTGATGAACATGCACCGAATATAAAGAAATTGTTCGAAAAATACCCAAGCATTCAACAGGGCTTAACTTTCCCTAATGGAATCATCTATTCGTTGCCGATGATTTATGATCCGGAGTTTACAGCAGGAAGGATGTCTACACACTTATTTGTTAACGAAGATTGGCTTAAGGCATTAGGTATGGATGAGCCAAAGACACTAGAAGAGTATTATCAATATTTGAAAGCGGTGAAAGAACAAGATCCGAATGGAAACGGTAAGAACGATGAGATCCCATATGGAGGCACGGATATAGCCTCGATAATCAATCAACTCAAAGGTGCATGGGGGTTGGGTAACAGAGGAGCCTTACATTCCTATGTGGATGTTGATCCAGACTCAGGTGAATTACGGTTTATTCAAAAGGATCCTAAGTATAAAGAACTGCTTCAATATGCTCATAAGCTTTACAGTGAAAAGTTAATTCAGCAAAATATTTTTTCAATTCAAAGAAGTCAGTATATGGCGACAGCTTCAAAAGGATTATACGGCAGTATTGCTGCTATAAATCCCGATGCGATTTTAGGACAGGAAAATTACACATCACTTCAAGCATTGGAAGGTCCACATGGAGACCACATGTTTGCTAATTTTTTTCACCCATTAGTAAATTTAGGTGCCTTTGCAATGACAAACAAAAATGAACACCCGGTCGCTACAATCAAATGGATCGATTATTTCTATGGTCAAGAAGGACAGAAATTGTTCTTCATGGGTGTCGAAGGAAAGACGTATAAGGAAACGTCCGACGGTGACGTGAAATATTTAGACAAAATCACCAATAATCCGGATGGCCTAACGTTTGATCAGGCAGCTGCAGAGTATTTAACTTGGCCAGGTGGAGGTTACCCTGGAGTTGTTTCCCGGAAGTTCTTTAAAGGATCTGAATCTCAACCTACAGCAATAGAGGCAATGAAGAAAAAGAAAGACGATCTTCCTAAAGAAGTATGGCCTCCATTTACTTATGCGGAAGAAGAAAGCAGGGATTTGGCAACAATTAAGGCTGATATGGATACGTACATTGAGGAAATGGAAGCAAAATTCATTACTGGGGAAGTTCCTTTTTCTGAATGGGATCAATTTGTTAATACGCTTCAAGATATGGGTGTGGAGAAATTTATGGAGATACAGCAAGCGGCATACGAAAGATATCAAAGCGGGCTAAGTGAAAAGTGAAACAAAGCAAATTGGGGTAATAGCCTTCCCCGATTTGCTTGCTAACACCGAAGACAGAAGGAGGCAGATTTATGGAATTAAGCAGAGTACAAGTCCCTTCCACAGTTAGACGGGAGACCCGTTTTCATAAAATAAAAAAAAGATTTTTGAAAAGCTGGCAGTTGTATGTTTTTCTTCTTCCTGCACTACTTTATTTTATCATCTATCATTATGTTCCCATGTACGGTGTGCAAATTGCTTTCAAGGATTATTTTGTCACCCAAGGAGTTTGGGGAAGTCCATGGGTAGGATTTGATCACTTTTTGCGTTTTTTTGATTCCTATTATTTTTGGAGATTGCTGATAAATACCCTTTTAATTAATCTGTATCAGTTGGCTCTGTTTCCGTTACCAATCATTCTAGCACTTTCAATTAATGAACTCAGACTCGGTGTGTTTAAGAAATGGTCACAAACGATTACTTACGCCCCACACTTTATTTCTGTAGTCGTGGTTGTAGGGATGATTGTCGCTTTCTTGGATCCACAAAACGGTCTAATTAACAATATTATTGTTGCGGTTGGCGGAGAACCGATTGATTTTCTAACTTCCCCGGTATGGTTTAAGCATATATTCGTTTGGTCGGGAGTCTGGCAGCAATTAGGATGGGGAGCGATTATTTATCTGGCTGCATTAGCCGGAGTTAACCCAGAACTTCATGAGGCGGCAAAAGTAGACGGTGCAACTAGGCTGCAAAGAATATGGCACGTCAATATCCCTGCCATATTACCTACGATTATCGTATTGCTTATTCTGAACATGGGTAATTTCATGGCGATTGGTTTTGAAAAAGTATTGCTCATGCAAAACTCTTTGAACCTTTCCTCTTCATCGGTTATACAAACATTTGTTTATAAGAGCGGTCTGTTGGAGGGTCAATACAGTTTTGCAGCTGCAATAGGGCTTTTTGATTCAATGATTAATATTATTTTACTTGTAACCATGAATCAGCTTGCCAAAAAAACAAGTGATAACAGTTTATGGTAAAGGGGATGGGGAGATGTACAAATTAAGTATCTCGGATAAAGCGTTTAATGTGTTGAATTATGGTTTCCTGTCTTTTGTTCTTGCCTTGACCTTTTACCCATTGATTTATGTTTTAAGCGCATCAATTAGTGATCCGGCAGCCGTCAGTTCAGGAAATATGTGGCTATGGCCAGTAGATATTACGTTTGAAGGATATAGAAAAGTTTTCGAGAATAATGCCATATGGACGGGATATCGAAACACAATTTTCTATACCGTTTTGGGTACGTTGCTTCACCTATGTATTCTGTTACCCTGCGCATGGGCTTTATCGAGAAAAGAACTCATGGCTAAGAAGGCTATTTTATGGGTCATTCTTTTTACTATGCTGTTTAACGGGGGACTGATCCCGACCTACCTGGTTATTAAATCATTAGGGATGCTGAATACAGTTTGGGCTATTGTAGTACCAAATGTTGTTGGAGCTTGGGCGATACTTGTTGCGCGTGCTTTTTTTCAGCAAAATGTTCCGGATCAGCTGGTAGAAGCAGCTAAGATAGATGGAGCTTCAGATTTCCATATTTTCTTTAAGATGGTGATCCCTCTTTCCGCGCCCATCATTGCTGTTATGGCGCTCTTCCACGCGGTAGGTCTGTGGAATCAGTATTTCAATGCGCTCATCTATTTGACTGATCAGGATATGTATCCGCTGCAAATCATTCTTAGAGAGATTCTTATACTCCAGGAAGTAGGTGGAGATTCAGCAGCTGGCGCGGTGGGGCAGACGGAGAATTTACTGGAACAAGCCAAAACGGCTGAACTAATTAAATATGCCGTCATTATTGTTTCCGCGCTTCCATTACTTATTGTTTATCCATTTTTACAAAGGTTTTTTGTAAAAGGCGTTTTGATTGGCTCGGTTAAAGAATAAAGGGGTGTTTAGATGTCACCGTTGGCATTTGTTTTAATTATTATTTCAGCCTTTATGCACGCAACATGGAACTATTTTGCCAAACGGTCAGAAGGTGGCTTTGCTTTTGTATGGCTCTATATGGCAGTGAGCGCCGTAATTTACGCTCCGCTTGTTGTTGGTTTGTTGATTTTTCAAGATTTGAGCTTGGGTTGGCCTGAAGTTGGTTTTATTGTTGGCAGTACGGTGATTCATTTGGCTTATTCCTTGACACTTCAAAAAGGTTATAAAATCGGAGACCTTTCTCTTGTTTACCCGGTAGCAAGAGGGACGGGTCCGATGCTGGCTACAATCGCAGCAGTATTTATTTATGATGAGCATCTTTCAATCATCGGTCTGATCGGGATTATTTTTATCGTGTTGAGCGTATTTACCTTGACTGGCGGGCTTCAAGTGTTAAAACAATCAGCTTCGGTGATGCCGCTTGTTTATGGAATCATGGTTGGGGTAATGATCGCGGGTTATACCCTTTTGGACAAAGGAGCCGTAAGCGTTTTGTTGATCCCTCCATTATTGTTAATTTACGGGAGCATTCTGGGGCAATTAATAGTACTAACCCCGTTGGCTCGTAATCATTGGAAAGAGGTTCGTTATGAATGGCAAAATCATCGCAAAGAAGCTTTAGGGGTCGGAATTTTGAATCCGCTTGCCTACATTCTTGTTTTGATCGCGATGGTTTTTACTCCGGTAAGCCACGTGGCACCAGTTCGGGAAATAAGCATTCTTTTCGGCACCGTAATGGGTACTCGTCTGCTGGCTGAGGGATTTGGATTGCGCAGAATTGCTGCTGCTGGGGTAATGGTTGTCGGAGTTATCATGGTCGCTTTAAGTTAAGGGGAGATGGTAAATATGAAGCTACATTTTTTAGGAACCGCTGCGGCGGAAGGTTTTCCAAACGTTTATTGTAAATGTGATACATGTGAAAAGGCACGGCAGTCGGGTGGACGTAACATTCGTACAAGATGTTCTGTTATCATTGACGATGTTCTAAAGGTTGATCAACCTCCTGATTCATTCACACAGGCACTTCGCGATGGCATCGATATGTCTCTCGTACGTGACCTTCTAATCACTCATACGCATTATGATCACCTTAATGCGGGTGAGCTGATTAGCCGCATGAAAGGTTATGCTCATGGAGTCGAACATCCTTTAAATATTTATGGGAACGACCTTGCTCTCTTTCAATGCCGGCAAGCTCTTCTTGAGGAACATGAAGGCGAAAAACAATTTTATATGCGGCGATTACAACCTTTTAAACAGATTAAGGTGGGGGATGCGAAGGTCACCCCTCTCTTGGCAGACCATGACCAAAGGGAAACATGTCTAATCTATTTCTTGGAAAAAGATAATATGAACGTGTTGTATGGTAATGATTCAGGATGGTTTCCTGATGAAACATGGGAGTGGTTGAAAGGAAAGAAGGTTGATTTCGCCATCCTTGATTGTACGGTGGGGAAAAATGGCAACAAACACAGTGGTAATCATATGAGTGTCGAATCGGTCATAGAGGTTCAGAACGTCTTTCGTGAGGGAAATCTATTAAAAGATCACACAAAACTGGTCGTTACCCATTTTTCTCATAATTGTGGATTACTTCATGAGGATTTAGTAGAAATATTCAAACCGTATGGTATAGAAGTTGCTTATGACGGAATGGTGGTTAACATTTAACTTTAAGAGAAGAAAGCCTCATAATGTATGGAGAGGGCTTTCTTCTATTTCATCTAAATAGGTTTAAAATAAGATAGTAGGTGACGGTATGAATAGAAACGTAGAAACAATTTCAGTAGATGGTGAGGTCATTGAATTTTCCGTAATTGGACAAGGTGAGCCAATTCTAATAATGCACGGTGGACATTCGAGTTGCTACGAGGAGTTTGGATATGCAACACTCGTCAAGAACGGCTTCTCAATCATCACCCCATCACGAGCAGGATATGGAAGAACCTCCAAATCAATAGGGGAAAGCTTATCGAAAGCGTGTCAGCATTATGCGAAGGTACTCGATTATTTACAGTTTAAAAAAGTGCATGTAATAGCGGTTTCAGCAGGAGGTCCAGCGGTATAATCTTCGCTTCACAATTTCCGGAGCGTGTTAAAACATTAACGTTACAAAGTGCTGTAGCGAAACAATGGCACACGCCAATGGATAAAGAATACAAGATTGCAAAGGTCTTATTCCGTCTACCATTTGAAAAAATGATCTGGAAGCTTGTTTCGTCGTTGAGTAACAAGTTTCCGAACTACATGTTTAAACAATTCCTACCATCCTTCAGTAAACTTTCCCACAAGGAAGTAGCGGAACAAATAAAGGAACGCGATCTAGAGGAGTTTTGTAAAATGAACAACCGCCAGCGATCCGGACAAGGCTTCTTAATCGATTTAATCCGAAATAATGAACTATCCACTGAAGATCTCCAAACAGTTTCTTGTCCAACGCTTATTATGCACAGCGCACACGATGCAGGAGTACCAGTCGAACATGCTTATTACGCAAAAGACCACATCTCGAATTCAGAGCTTCAAATACTAGATTCCTGGGGTCACCTGATTTGGATTGGGAAGCATGCCAAACAATACGACGCACGATTAATCGATTTCCTTAACCCACAGCCCATAACATAAGCCTGAGATGCTACCATCCCAGGCTAAATCATTTTATATTCAGTCATCTACATGATAGTGCAAGTTAAACGTCTACACTTCCTGCTTCTTAAACTCTGGATCAGCGAATGGATGAGCCACCCAGCCTGAAGGATCCACGAATAGGCGAATGGCTACAACCTGTCGATCATCCATTAATGTGAAAAAGTGTGGCGTTTCCACTGGGACTGAAATGACATCGCCTGCTTCAAGTTCGACATCAAAGTAACCAAGCTCACCCTTACCTTTGATAATAAAAATCCCATGGCCAGCTGTTATGGCACGAACCTCATCCTCGGTGTGAACATGGACTTGCTCGAATTTCTTTAGTAAAGCCTCGAGATCAGGTGTCGCTTCGGAAAGAGCGACGACGTCCCAACTTACATATCCGTTACGTTGCGCAAGTGAGCGGATTTCTTCATCAAAAACCTGAAGAGTCTGTTCCTTCTGTTCATCATCAATCCTGCAGTTTTCCCTTAAGTTTTCGGGAAGCTTGCTCGTATCCCAATTTTCATAAAGGACCCCTTGATCTTGCAAGAATTGTTCAACATTCTTTGTTCCATCAATGACTTCGTTTGTGTTTCTGATTTTAATAACTGCCATTTTTTGATCTCCTCCTCAATTATAAAACACTTAACCTTTGATATGACTTGAGCTTCAGATGATAGGTAAATAGGAACTCAAATGCTTCAAGGTATTTTTTCGCCTCGAAAGCACTTTTTCCCCAAACCGTTATCCCGTGATTTCTAATCAACACACCATAGACTCCTTCACCTAGCTGTGCAGCGATTTCTTCTGTCAAAGTTGGGATATCAGCAACATTTTCTACGATAGGGATTACGATTTCAGCATCCTCTTGCCATAAACCAAATGCTTTAATTAATTCTTGGCCCTTAAATGAAATGCTTTTTTCATTACTGTAAAGTTCTGAAATGACATTGTTATCAATGGTATGAACATGGAGGCAACATACGGCATCTGTCAGTTGATAAATTTTCCTGTGAATAAGTGTTTCTGCAGAAGGGCGTAACGATGTTTTTTCTACGGGAACACAGTTCTCATCAACAAGAAGAAAGTCTTCCTTAGTCCGCTTGCGTTTGTCTTTTCCACTTGCAGTTACGAGTAATTGTAGTGGTTCAGATTGCACCTTGATTGAAAGGTTACCGCTTGTGCCGGGAAACCAGTCCCGTGCAGCTAGTTCATCCTTTACATCAGCGAGTTGATCCCAGTGTACTTTAATCATGCTCCCTCCAGTTCCCCCTGTCTTTGGTTAATAATTTCAATAACATCGTAAAACGTTTCGAATGGTTTGTAATTCAACCCCAGTGCACGGCATTTTTCTATTAAAAAGTCTCTAGCGATAACACTATCGGCACGTTTTGCTGCTTGAAGATCGGTAATCGAATCGCCAATAACAATTCTTTCGTATTCATCAGCTTGATAGTTCCTGAGAATAGAAGGTTTGCAGCATCCACAGTCATTATTGCAGAAGCGGTCACAGGTGTTCGGCCATGTAATCTTAATCCTTTCTGCACTAAAATCACTGCCATTGCAATAAATATCTGCTCTATCAATATTAAAAGGCTGAAGCAAAGGATTAACGAAAAAGTCGATACCGCCACTGACAATGAGGAGTTTAATGTCCTTTTCCCTTGTATAGGCCACAAATTCTTCAAATCCCGGTCGGATCTCAGCTTGACTAATCACGTATTCTGTGATTTCTTGTTTCCAATTAGTAGGGAGGAGGGAAAACATGTTTCCGACCCCTTCTTTAATCGATATCCGTTGTGATAACACATCGTCTTTCAACTTTTCCCATTGTGACGGGGCGAATTTTTTCATGATCGCAATGATGTTGTCATTATTTGTGATCGTTCCATCAAAATCACAAAAGATGATCGGTTGTTTAGTCATGTTTTCACCTGGGGTGGTCCCCATAATTCTAGTGCTTTACGCAGAGGCTCGCTTTCCTCTGCTGCATTTTCTAATGACTGTCCTTTTAACACCCCATTAATCGCATCCCGAAACGCTTTTCCGCCAAATTCTGCTCCGTCTGGATGACCATGAATTCCGCCACCTGCATTGATGATGCTATCAATACCAAAGTCATTAATCAGCAGTGGTGTAAGTCCGGGATGGATTCCCGCTGATGGAACAGGGAAAGACTTACGTAAACGTTTCTCATCGACAGTTAAAGCTTCTGCAATAGCGGTTGTTTCATTTTTCTCAAGAGCAACACTTCCGTATGGAGATGGAAATAATACGTAATCCGCTCCAGCTAAGCGGAGCAGTTTTCCGAGCAGTACCTTATTGGATACCCCGTAAAAAGGCGAGGGGGTAATCGCTCCTGAAAAAGCGGGGTGCGCCATAATCGGAACAGGGATTTCAGGATCTTCAGCTAGTGCCTGCAACGTATCCAAACCGTAGGCAAAAACGTTGAACAACAAGGAGGTGGCTCCAAGTTCTACTGCACGTTTCGCCTTATCTCTAAGTTCGAAAGTTCGTCCGGTCAAATTGACAGCATACAACGTTCGATGACCAGTTTCCTCAAAGGTTTCTTTTAAAATTTGTAGACCGGATTTCAATCTTGATTCAAATGGTGTTTTTTCATTGTCAAACAAGATCTCATCATCTTTGACAATGTCGACTCCACCTAAAGCCTGTAGTCTCATCTGGTGATTGAGGTCGTCCTGTTCCTTACCGATCACCCCTTTGAAAATACTCATTAACAAGGGCCGGTCATAAACACCAAGTTGTTCACGGATTCCTGAAATTCCGAATTGCGGTCCCGAAAACTCTGATGTCAACGAATCAGACAACTCTACGTCGATCAATTTAATTTCACCATCCAACGAAAGCTTTCCGAAGATCGTTGTCAATATCGCTGGTATGTCAGTGCTGAAGTTAGCGGAAGGGTAGGCGATTTTGATCAAGCCTTTTGTTCGCTTTTCTCCCAAAAATCGGCTCACTCTATCATCTTCTTGGAGATAGGAAACATCAACAACCCGTCCTTTATGTATACTGAGCTGTTCTTGTTCCAATAAAGGTAGGTCTGTCCATGACCCGACAGTTAAGCCAAGTGCAATGGATTCCGCTTTTTTCTCCAGGTCCTCTTTCTTGTCATGCAGCAGGTACGTCGCGATGATTTCACTCATGCTATCCATCCTTTCCGAAAAACTAAAAAACCCCTTCCAAAGAGGAAGAGGTTGAAAAATCGGCTCCTCCTCTTATCTGTCAGCATCATGCTGCGAGAATTAGCACCGTATTTTTAACAATTGTTAAAAGTCGGTTGCCGGGCATCTTCGGGCTCGTCCCTCCGCCTCTCTTGATAAGAGTGAATTCGTTTATGGAATTTTTAATTAATTGATTAATTGATTGAAAGTATGACACGGTTTTCTCACTCTGTCAATTCTCATTTTTTATTTTTGGATGAAGTTTCAGAAAACTAGTCAAAAAGGTGCAGTCTTCGGATTCGATCAACCGCTTCTTGAAGTCGTTCTTCACTCGTCAGCAAGCCTGCCCTCACATAGCCTTCACCGTTTTCTCCAAAACCGACTCCTGGGGCAACGACGACATGTGCTTTTTCTAAAAGGAGATCTGCAAATGATTCAGAAGAATATCCTTCTGGAACAGGTAGCCATGCGAAAAAGGAACCTTCTGGAGCCTTAACATTCCAGCCTATTTCTTGAAGGCCGTTTATGAAGACATCGCGCCTAGATTGATAGGTTTTAACCAAATCTTCCACACAATCTTGGGGTCCAAGTAGGGCAGCAGCAGCTGCTTCTTGGACGGCCCCAAACAGGCTGACATAAAAATGGTCCTGAAGCGTGTTGATCATTTTAATTACACTCTGGTTTCCAAGGACAAACCCTACCCGCCAGCCTGCCATATTATACGTTTTCGACATCGTATAGATTTCAACGCCAGTATCCTTTGCACCAGCGGCCTGCAAGAAACTGACCGGTTTCTTGCCGTTAAAGCCGATACCCCCATAAGCGAAGTCGTGGAGAACACAAATATTGTGCTCTTCAGCTAGTGACACAGTCTCGGCAAAGAAGTCAGCTGTCGCAACACCAGCAGTTGGATTATTAGGATAGTTCAGGAACATCAGTTTTGCATCGGATAAGGCTTGCTCGGAAAGCTTGGAATAATCAGGTAAAAAGTTGTTGCCTCGGTTCAAAGCCATTGTTTCGATTCGTGCATTTGCCATTGAGATCCCAGATAAGTAGTCCGGATAACCAGGGTCAGGGACAAGGGCGAGATCTCCTGCATTAAGAAGGCATTGGCTGATTTCAACAAGCCCGACTTTACCGCCAAACAAAATGGCAACTTCTGTTTTAGGATCAAGATTAACGTCATATTCGCGCTTATAGAATGTTGCGATCGCTTCCTTGAGAAAGTCGTAACCTTGGAATGGAGAATATTTATGATACTGTGGATTTTCGGTAGCAGTTTGCATAGCTGAAACAATATGAGAAGGGGTAGGTTGATCAGGGTTCCCTTGCCCCAGATTGATGATATCATGTCCATCAGCTGCCACTTTTGCCGCCTTTCCAACTAATTTGGCGAAAAACTGGGTCGGCAGCCTTTTCATTACATCAGAGGTATCGAAGTGTTTCACGGTCAATCACATCCTGTTCTATTTCACATGATTTTATAGTAGGTTATACTATCGCTGAATTAAGTAATTGTAAAGAAGCTAACCAAGTTTTCTTTAAAAAAAGTTATTGACAATTTCCAGTTCCTTCTGTAATGTTTTGTTCAAGTTATCTTAATATTCGTGGTAGTTCAAAACTTTTTGAACTACCTTCATTACAATTAAATAAAATCTCTTATCAAGAGCAGGCTGAGGGAATTGGCCCTATGACGCCCAGCAACCGATCTTTTACCTTAGGAAAAATTATGTCCTTTTCTTCAAGGGATTCTAAAAGGCACGGTGCTACTTCCAACAGAGTGAGATCGTTCATTCTGGAAGATAAGAGGTGCGAAGATAGTCCCTTCAAGCCTCTTTCAACCAGAAAGAGGCTTTTTATACGTTAAGAAAGTTGCAAAGATGTAATGTCTAGCTTCAGCACCCAGGTACTCGAGGTCGCTTCGATTCTTTCACAAACACAAAAAGCGTGTTGCGCTCCAGAATCTCCAGCGCTTTTCGTACCTAAACAGGGCGCTTCCGCTTTTCAATAATTTAAACTGGGGGTTTCTTATATGTTAACAAAACAATCAACCTATAATTCTTTTACCACAATAAGTGTCGTGGACTATTTAAAGCAACAGAAGTACATCCATGAAAATAGTTTAGTGGAGTGTGAAGAAATTGGCGATGGGAACCTGAATTACGTTTTCCGTGTAAAAGAGACTGAAACGGGGCGGACCTTGATTGTTAAACAGGCCCTTCCATATGCAAAAGTGGTCGGCGAATCATGGCCATTGACATTGGATCGGGCGAGGATCGAAGGGGAATCATTGAAACTAGCTGCCAAATTCGTACCCGAACTTGTTCCTGGGGTCTACGGAACAGATGATGTTGCCGCGGCTACCGTTATGGAGGATCTATCCGCATACACATTGCTAAGAAAAGGTCTAATCGAAGGTGAAAGGTATCCGAATCTGGCGGAACATATCGGAAGGTTCATTGCTCATACACTGTTCCACACCTCCGACTTTGGATTAGAGCCTTCTGAGAAAAAAGTGTTAGCAACTAAATTCGTGAACCCGGAATTATGTAAGATAACGGAAGACCTCGTCTTTACCGATCCTTTCTTTGACCATGAAACAAATGAGTTTCCAGAGGAATTACTACCCGAAGTTGAAGCCTTATGGAACGACGACGAACTGAAGCTTGAAGCCGCAAAGCTTAAACAGCTGTTCCTTACAAAATCTGAAGCGCTTATACATGGTGATTTGCATACAGGGAGTATTTTTGTGACGAGGGATTCTTCAAAAGTGATCGATCCTGAATTCGGATTTTTTGGTCCGATCGGGTTTGATGTCGGTGCATTTTTCGCCAATCTGATACTAAATCATTTATCACAAGAAGCCAGGATCGAAGACGAGGTGAAACGTGATAGCTTCCAAGACTATTTAATTCAGGTCATAGTGGAAACGTGGGAAGTATTTACGGCAGAATTTACGAAGTTATGGGTTGAAAACGGGAAAGGACCATTTATTAAAGTCGCTGGATATCTGGATTATGTGTTAAGACAAATACTTCAGGATGCGGTCGGATTTGCCGGTAATAAGATTATAAGAAGGACAATTGGTCTTGCCAAAGTGGAAGACATCAACGGAATTGAGGATAAGGAAAAGAGATTAGAAGTCCAAAGGAGAGCTCTCAAAACAGGAAGGCATCTAATCGTCAACCGAAGTCAAGTGTCTACTGTTCAGAATCTTATTCAGCTCGTGAAGGGAGATTGAAAAATGATCAAAACTGATTTCATCCGCTCCGTCAGTTGGGAGAACAATCATGTTGTAATTCTTGATCAACAAAAACTACCACACACAACAGAATTTCTCCATCTTAAAGAGATTAAGAGTGTGTGGGAAAGCATTCATTCATTAAAGGTGAGGGGCGCCCCTGCCATTGGAATTGCTGCTGCATTCGGTCTCGCTCTTTGGGCGAAAACGTTCACTGGAAATTCAACTAAAGAATTCAGGGCAGGACTCCGGGCAGAAAGAGATTATCTTGCAAGTGCTCGCCCGACAGCGGTCAATCTATTCTGGGCGCTCGATCGAGTTGTGAACGTCGTAAATCTAGCAGAAACGGTTGAGCAGGCAAAAGAGATTGTAATCAATGAAGCTCTTTTGATTCAAAAGGAAGACGAAGAGGTTTGCCGGCGAATTGGTGAGCACGGATTATCCCTTCTTAATACAGGAGATACGGTACTTACACACTGCAATGCTGGAGGAATCGCCACAGCCAGATACGGAACGGCACTAGCACCTTTTTACCTTGCAAAAGAACAAGGAATTGATCTTTCCGTATATGCAACAGAAACACGGCCAGTATTACAGGGAGCTCGATTAACTGCTTGGGAACTTCAACGAATCGGAGTCAATGTCACATTGATTACCGACAATATGGCTGCACATGTTTTGAAAAATAAAAACATCTCAGCTGTCATCGTCGGGACCGATCGAGTTGCTGCCAATGGAGATGTCGCGAACAAGATCGGAACCCTTGGTCTTGCTGTAATAGCAAAAGCATTCAACATCCCTTTTTATGTGGCATCACCACTTTCTACGATTGATTTGAATGTTCTAACAGGAGAGGATATTCCAATCGAAGAACGAGCTGAAGAAGAAATTACTCACTGGAATGGCGAGCGGGTTGCCGCTGAAAACATCAACATATATAATCCGGCGTTCGATGTCACACCACACCATTTTGTGACAGGAATCATAACCGAAAAAGGAATTGTTACAGGTGACCTACAACAAGGATTAACAAGAGTGAAGACATTATAAAAAAGCGAGGGGAGTACATACAACTTAGTTACCCCTCATAACCATTAAACCTAGTTTTCAGCTAAGGTTACTACGATTTTTTAAGGAGGAAATACATTGAAAAAGGTAAAGGTATTATTTGTTTTTCTACTACTTTTTACATTGATCTTGTCTGCTTGCACAAATGAACAAGATGTTGCTTCACCACAGGCAACAACAACACAAGCAGCAGAGGATGAGAAATCAACAGGTGAAACGAATAAGGATGACGGTTCGTCAGGCGATGCTTCAGCCGATATTCCAAAAGAGGTACAAAAGCCTCTGAAAATTGCAGCGATCATGCAAATATCGTTAGGTACGTTCTCTTCCCAGTATGTACAGGGTGTCAAGGAACAGGTCGAAGCGTTTGGCGGAGAAGTGCAGGTCTATAATGCTGACAATAATCTTGCCAAAATGGCTACCCATCTGGAGACAGCAATCAACCAGAATGTAGATGGGATTTTGATTGACCATGGACGGGCGGATGCACTAGAAAGCGGTGTAAAAAAAGCGCTGGAAAAAGGCATTCCTGTCGTTTCGTTCGATAACGATCTCAACCTTCCAGGCGTAACGGTAATCGATCAGGACGACTATAGCCTTGCATGGAGTTCACTGAAGACTCTCGCGCAAGACCTTAATGGGGAAGGTGAAATTGTTTACGTTTGGGTTGGAGGATTTACCCCAATGGAAAGGCGGAATACGATTTATGAAGCGTTTCAAGAACGCTATCCGAATATAAAAGAGGTTGCGAAATTCGGTAATGCAAGTGCCAATACTGCGCTTGATACACAGAATCAGATGGAAGCGATCTTAAAGAAATATCCGAATAAAGGAGATATCGATGCCGTGTTTGCCCCGTGGGATGAGTTTGCAAAAGGGGTGACAAGGGCAATCGATCAGGCTGGCCGTAACGAGATTAAAGTATATGGAATTGATTTAAGTGATGAAGACTTGCAGCTAATCCAAAAGGAAAACAGCCCATGGGTCGCAACAGCGGCGACTGATCCTGCTGAAGTTGGCCGTGTACAGGTCAGATTCCTGTATCAAAAAATAGCAGGAGAAGAGACGCCAGCGATTTATTCCTTAGATCCGCACCTCGTGAAACAATCAGACCTGCCAGACGAAACAATAACTATGGATGAATTAGGTGAGTATGTAGAGGGCTGGGGAACATCCGATGCAGGTGTATCTCCGTGGATGAAGGCATTAGAGGAAAAGGCGAATTAACATGTGCCAATTGTTCATGAAGAACATCTCAAAGAGTTTTGATGACGTCTCTGTGCTAAAAAGTGTTTCATTTTCAGTAAAAGCGGGTGAAGTGCACGCATTATTAGGTGTGAACGGAGCTGGGAAAAGTACGTTGATGAAAATTTTGGCTGGGGATTATCAAAAAGACGACGGTACGATCGAGATTTCCGGGAAGGAAGTCTCGCTTGAATCCCCATTAGATGCAAAACGTCATGGTATAGGGGTTGTCGTACAAGAGGTTGATACGGCGCTTTTTCCAACATTGACGGTGGCTGAAAATCTTGCAATCGATACTTACACAAGTACTGGTTTCAAAATGTCAAGGGTATCCTGGCAATCGATTAAAAAGCAGGCAAAAGAGATTTTGAATGATATGAACATTGAGCTTGAGGTCAACAAACCCGTTGCCCAGTGCAGCTTATCAGAGAAACAAATGATTCTGATTGCGCGTGCTGTCGCCGGAAATGTGCGTTACTTGATCCTTGATGAACCGACAGCTCCATTAAGCGAAAAAGAAACAAACACCCTTTTTGAAATCATAAAAAAGCTTCGTGATAAAGGGGTCGGCATCATTTATATTTCACACAGAATGCCGGAAATCAAGAAAATCAGTGATCGTTTCACGGTTATGAGAGACGGAAAGCTGATTATTACCGAAAAAACAGAGACAGCTTCTACTGAACAAATCATCCAACAAATGCTCGGTAAGTCGCTTCAACAAACCGAGCGTAAACGTAAAGTTACCTCAACGAACACCCTTTTTGAAGTAAAGGATATAACTATTCCTGATACAGGTAAAAGCATTAGCCTCACCGTTCAGGAAGGTGAAATCGTCGGGGTAGCGGGTTTGGTAGGAGCAGGAAAAAGTGAAACGGCAAGAGCGTTATTCGGTGCTGGGGAAGCAAAAGGGTCGTGGTTCATCAATGGAAAACGTAAAAAAATCACATCACCTTATCATGCACTCAAACAAGGGCTATGCCTTGTCCCAGAAGAGAGGCGAAAAGAAGGCATCCTAACAGAACATAGCGTTGCCCACAATCTCTCCCTCCCATCCCTGCAGTCTTTTACAAGGTTCGGTTGGCTTCAGTTAAAGAAAGAGGCGGAATATGCAAACAGAAAAATCGATGAACTCGGGGTCGTGACTTCCTCCTCAACAAGATTATTGAAATATTTAAGTGGTGGAAATCAGCAAAAGGTTTCGATCGGAAAATGGATTTCTCCGGATCGGAATGTCTATCTATTCGATGAACCGACAAAAGGCATAGACGTAAAAGCGAAGAAGGAAATCTTCCAATTGATCCAATCGTTAGCTGAACAAGGAAAAGGGATTCTTTATTTTACGAGTGAGTTGGAGGAACTGCTCCATATCGCTGATCGGATTCTTGTCATGTATGATGGGGAATTCACAGCTTCCTTCACCGGAGCAGAAGCGACCCACGAAAAAATAATGCAAGTAGCAACTGGAGGGATGTTAAGTGAAACAAACGGTTGAATTAAAAAGCGAATATGCTCCAGAAGCTAGTATTCATTTTAAGCAAAAGATCGTCCACTTTCTATTTAAGTATGGAACGGTTCTCGTGATCGCCCTATTAGTTTTGTTTTTCAGTATTACGAATGAGCAGTTTCTAACTTACAGCAACTTCACAGACATTTTACGTTCGATTTCGATTGTGACACTCGTGGCGATTGGCGTTACTTTTACGCTTATCGTCGGGGGTTTTGACTTGTCGGTTGGGTCAACTGTCAGCTTAGCGACGATTGGGGCTTCCGCAGCACTTGTCTGGTATCGCCAAGAACTGCTCGTCGCCTTATTGATTCCTATCGTGTTAGGCTTGCTCGTCGGGCTGGTCAATTCGTTAATTGTCGTGAAAATAAAGATACCAGATTTGTTAGGAACGCTTGCGGTTATGTACATCGTAAATGGGGTCCAACTGACGTATACGAAAGGATTCTCGATTTATAACAACATGCCGATGGCGGACGGAGGTACAGCACCCGGTGTATTTATCCCTTCCTTCTTATTTATCGGGCAAGGGGAATTGTTCTCGATACCATTTCCAGCTATTCTGATGGTCCTTTTTGTCATCATCGCTCACCTATTCCTGACATATACGAAAGCTGGCAGGTTGTTCTATGTAACAGGGGCAAACCGTGAAGCAGCCCGCCTCTCGGGTGTTCCTGTAGAACGCTACAGAATGTATGCCTATGTATTAAGTGGCTTGTTTGCCTCAATAGCAGGAATCGTTCTTGCATCCAGAATCGGAACAGGTCAGATCTCAGCTGGTGCACCGCTACTGATGGACGGGGTCGCTGCTGCATTAATCGGTTACTCTGTTCTTGGACAAGGAAAACCAAATGTCATCGGCACGTTTTTCGGAGCAATTTTGATCGGCATCTTACTAAACGGCCTAACAATGATGAATGTCCCATACTATGCACAGGATATTGTAAAAGGAACCATTCTTGTAGCAGCGTTAGCATTCACGTTTTATCAGAAGAAAGCGGCTGATTTTAAGATATAGTCAGGCCTATATAGGAATGAAGAGGGGATCATCGACTAATTCTATGCTCATGCTAAATATCATGTTTCATAAAAGAATCGTACCTATCTGTGTGGTTTTGTTTTGATGACTTTACTACAGAAAATAGGGCGATTCTTTTGTTTTTTAAAAGGTAAGAAAGTATAAAATTTTGTAGGCATAGAAGTGATGTCTAGCTCCAGCGCCCAGCCACTTGGATCACTTCAGTCCTCCTGCGGCGGCAACAGCCTCCTCGTCGGTCTTCCAGTGACCTTCGTGGCTAAGCAGGGCGCTTGCGCTTTTCTTAATATAAATTGAGACAACAATCTTGTACGAATTTGTTAATCAATATCACGTATTACAATTCAGTTACAGCCAGATTCCCATCCCCATACTCATCGTGTCTTTGTAGGAGCTTGAGGACCGGTCTACCCATACAAATAAGGAAACACCAAAGACTCCCAATCTTTCCTCATCTACTTTTTTGAACCCATTATCTAATAGACATTCCTCTGCACGTACGAATGATTGTCCACTTTTTAAAAAGCGCTTACAAGGTTCAGAGCTTCCTATAACAGTTGCTTCTACAATTGTTCGTGGAGATCTTGGATTCAGTGGGTTCCTTTCCCAAAGAATTGTAACTACATCAGGTGGTCTTGGAATTGATACATTACTCACAGGATTTCACCCCGTTTCTATAAGATTACTTTATTAAATGAAAATAGAAGACAACTTGTCTACACGAATTTCACGATTTTTTTACTTTTCACTTGCTTTATTATTTGAGTGTTCTAAATTAAAATAATTGAATCAATTTCATAATTCCATAATTTAAATAGACACAGACTTACAGAAATCAATTTTTTCATAATTTTTTTCAGTTTATGCTGCTGCTTGTTGTTGATTTAAACTGGCATTGATACGGTCTACAGCTAGTTTTGAAGCATTATAAACTAAAGTCACCAGGTCAAAATGGACTTTCGCACGTT
>NZ_JANHJQ010000032.1 GCF_024609785.1 Pseudalkalibacillus decolorationis | reverse complement strand
CAGAACCTCCAGCGCTAGTCACACCTGAACAGGGCGCTTCCGCTTTTCTATAATGTCTAGCTTCAGCGCCCAGGTGCTCGAGGTCGCTTCGATTCTTCCACAAACACAAAAAGCGTGTTATGTTTCAGAACCTCCAGCGCTAGTCACACCTAAACAGGGCGCTTCCGCTTTTCTATAATGTCTAGCTTCAGCGCCCAGGTGTTCGAGGTCGCTTCGATTCTTCCACAAACGCCTTACGCCTTTCCAAAAAAATGTCTAACTTGTCCCTGAGATGAATATGCTTTTAGAAAGCATTATTATCTAGTAAGGTGAAAGGGGCGAGTTGGATTGAGGCGGTATCTACATCCATTTCTTTTTATCATATTACTGTTACTTACATACTCGAGTATACAAAACCCCCTATCTGTTCAGTACATACAATCCTTAAAGGAACACTCCCGGCCGGTTGTTGCTAATACAGACGAATCCAAAACCCTCACGGAAAAAGTAAATGAATATGCTGCCAATCACAACCAAAAGCCGGTTAATGCTCGCATTGATCCAGTTTGGAAAGCGATACCCGGATACAATGGCCTCATAGTAAATAAAGAGGCATCTCTTAAACGTATGAAAAAGGAAGGTAAATTTGACAAGTCGAAAGTGGTTTATAAACAAACATTCCCCGAGGTTTCACTTGAAGAACTTCCGCCAGCTCCGATCTATCGAGGGAACCCTAATAAACCAATGGTGGCTTTTTTGATTAATGTTGCATGGGGAACTGAATTTATACCTGGAATGCTTGAAACGCTCAAAAATGAAAATGTTCATGTGACCTTTTTTCTCGATGGTTCCTGGGTAAAGAAAAACCAAGAGATGGCCACTGTAATAATGGAGGAAGGACATGAAATTGGAAATCATGCCTATACCCATCCAGACATGAAGACGTTAACCAACAATCGTGTTAGGGAAGAATTAAGTAAGACGAACGAAGTTATAAAAAGTACACTTGATGTAACTCCTGACTGGTTTGCTCCTCCAAGTGGAAGCTATCGAAACGATGTGGTCAATATTGCAGCTGCAATGAAGATGAAGACAATCCTCTGGTCTCTTGATACAGTTGATTGGAAAAAACCTGATCCCTCACAAATGGCGAATCGTATTATAAATGATGTACATCCTGGTGCGATGATCCTTATGCACCCAACGTCATCCACCGAGAAAGGACTTGAGCAGATGATCAAAGGCATAAAGGATAAGGGTTACCAAATTGGAACCGTATCTCAATTAATGAGTGAAAAACGAATAATCGATGCGGGCATGAGGTAGATTTCGACAAATAATTGTCGAAATAATGCATAGATGGTATAGTGGTCATAGCGACGAAAGAACCATTATATACATAGCATAAACTTTCCTGGTGAATTAGGAGGAGTAAGATTGATAACTAAACATACTTGCAAAAATGGCGTACGCATTGTAACTGAAAATATTCCGACTGTTCGGTCCGTTGCGATTGGAATATGGATAGGAACAGGTTCTCGATTTGAAGATAGAAATAATAACGGTATTTCACATTTTCTAGAACATATGTTTTTTAAGGGTACGAAGACAAGAAGTGCTAGAGAAATTGCTGAGTCATTTGATAGTATCGGTGGTCAAGTAAACGCATTTACATCAAAAGAATACACATGCTATTATTCAAAAGTGCTGGATAATCATGCAGATTATGCCTTGGAAACGCTTGCAGATATGTTCTTTAATTCAACGTTTGTAGAAGAAGAATTAATGAAGGAAAAGAATGTTGTATTAGAAGAAATTAAGATGTATGAGGATACTCCAGATGATATTGTTCATGATTTGTTAAGTCAAGCAACATATAATGATCATCCACTCGCATATCCCATTCTTGGAACAGAAGATACATTGAACTCATTTACTGGAGATCGCATGCGAGGATATATGGAAGAATATTATACTCCAGATAATATCGTAATCTCCATAGCTGGGAATATTACTGATTCCCTGATCCATAAGGTAGAAGACTTCTTTGGCAATTATACAACAAAATATACGAAACCAGAAATGATCAAACCCCAGTTTTGTACCGAGAAAAAAGCTCGTAAAAAGGAAACAGAACAGGCGCATTTATGTCTTGGTTTTGAAGGATTAGCCGTTGGTGATCGTAGTATTTTTGATCTGATTGTTTTAAATAACATCTTTGGCGGTAGTATGAGTAGCCGATTATTTCAGGAAGTTCGTGAACAGCGTGGACTTGCATATTCTGTGTTTTCTTATCACTCTGCCCATCTTGATACAGGTGTATTTAACATATATGCAGGAACAGCTCCAGGACAAATTGATGAAGTTTATCATACAATTAATACAATTATCGGTTCTCTCAAACATAGTGGAGTAACGGAAAAGGAAGTTTCCAATAGTAAGGAACAGATTAAAGGGAATTTAATGTTAAGTCTTGAGAGTACGAATAGCCGTATGAGTCGGAATGGTAGACATGAATTACTATTGAAGCATCATCGATCCTTAGATGAAATGACAGAACGAATTGATGCTGTATCAAAGGCAAATGTAGACAAATTAGTCCAATCTATTTTTACAGAGAATTTCTCCAGCTCATTAATTAGTCCGACAGGTGAATTCCCAACAAATTTACAACGATAAGAAACCGCATAAAAAGAGTTGGCCATTAATGGTCAACTCTTTTTTTTCGCAGATTTTCAGGTTTTGCACATATACATATATAAAAGTGCGTGTTCAAAGAGGAGGATAAAAAGAGCCGAGAAGTTCGAGGTGCGAAAAGTCTTGAGGACCGGAACGTATGCTACTAATACGTGAGGACCGAAGAGACCGAGGAACGAAGAAATTTGACAGCTATTTTTACCGGACTTTTTGAACAACCCCTAAAAGAAACTAGAGCGGAGGAGTAATAGGATGAGACTTAGCGAGATTTTAGGAAAAGAAATTATTGATTATACGAAAGGTGAAAAGTTAGGAGTCCTTTCACATGCTGAATTTTCGATTGACGAACATTCAGGTTACATACACACACTTGAAATTCCGGTTTCACATTGGCAGGGCTGGAGAAAGCATAAGACAATCATACGGTTTCAATGGAAAAAGATTTATCGGGTCGGAGAGGAAACGATATTAGTAGACCCGACACAGGCAGAAGTTCAATCCGGCTACAAGTAATCACCATGAGGGTGTCTCTTTCATATGATGTTGAAGAATCAGCACTTAAAGAATACTATTCCTCCAATCAAAACCAGGAATGAGGAAGGGGAGGAAGGATGTTAACAGGAATTAAAGCAGCCGTCATTGGTGGAGACGCACGTCAGCTTGAAGTCATTCGAAAATTAACTGAACTGAATGCAACCTTGTTTTTAGTTGGATTTGATCAATTAGACCATGGGTTTACAGGTGCTAAAAAAGTAGATCTTGATGAATTGCCTCTCAGTGAACTACACGCGATCATACTTCCCGTTAGTGGTAGCGGGCCTAACGGTGAAATTGAGACCATCTTTTCAAACAAAAAAATATCCCTCACTGAAGAATTACTTAAACAAACAAATACATCTTGTACCGTTTACTCTGGGATTACAAATGATTATTTGACGAAATGTACGAAAGCCCTAAACCGTTCACATATAAAGTTATTTGAACGGGACGATGTAGCAATATACAATTCAATTCCAACAGTTGAAGGTACGATTATGATGGTCATTCAACACACAGATACAACCATTCATCAATCCAATATTATGGTCCTTGGTTTCGGTAGGGTTGGGATGTCAGTGGCCCGGACTTTCGCTAGTCTAGGAGGTCACGTCTCAGTTGGCGCTCGGAAATCAGAACATCTTGCTCGAATTACAGAAATGGGGTTCCAGCCATTTTACCTAGACGACTTGGAACAACAAGTGGATCAGATCGATGTTTGCATAAATACGATTCCTGCACAAATTGTGACCGCAGAGGTTATTGCTAAAATGCCATCTCATACCTTGATTATCGACCTTGCTTCCAAACCGGGAGGAACGGATTTTCGTTTTGCGGAAAAGAGAGGGATTAAAGCTTTGTTAGCACCAGGTTTGCCTGGAATTGTAGCGCCAAAAACGGCAGGTAAAATCATTGCTAAAGTGTTAACTCAACTCTTAATTGCGGACTATAAAGGGAAGGGGCAGGGAAAATGAATATTAAAGGTAAGCACATTGGTTTTGGGTTGACTGGTTCACATTGTACGTATGATGCAGTTGCCCCGCAGATCCAAAGTCTGATGGACTCAGGAGCAAAGGTGACCCCGTTTGTAACGTTTACTGTAAAAAATACAACAACGAGATTTGGTGCAGGGGAAGACTGGATTAAACGAATTGAAGAACTCACTGGAACTGAAGTAGTCGATTCAATCGTTAAAGCAGAACCATTTGGTCCAAAAACACCATTGGATTGCATGGTAATTGCTCCGCTCACCGGGAATTCGATTAGTAAGTTTGCAAATGCAATGACCGATTCACCGGTCCTAATGGCTGCAAAAGCAACGATGAGAAACTTAAATCCAGTAGTATTAGGTATTTCAACAAATGATGGATTAGGATTAAATGGTGGGAATATTATGCGCCTAATGGGCTCGAAGAACATATACTTCATCCCATATGGGCAAGATGATCCTCACAATAAACCAAATTCGTTAGTTGCACAGATGGATTTATTAAAAGAAACCGTTGAAACAGCATTAGATGGTCGACAAATCCAACCCGTTTTACGAATATATTGATTGTAAACATACCTCTACGCTCAATATTATGGTAAAATAAATGACAATATTACTTTATGATTAAGGGGTTGACTCAAGTTTCAGGAGTCAGACTTCCTCCATATGGAATCTTATAGGAGCATCCTATTTCATCCGGAGATGTCTGATACCTCATGGGTCACCCCGTTTCAAATGGGTAAGAGATTAATTCCGCATATTCTTTGAGGAGGGACATTTTTAAATGAAAACGAAGCAAGGTTATCATATTGCTGTCGTCGGTGCCTCAGGCGCAGTTGGTCAGCAAATCATTCAAACATTAGAAGATAGGAACTTCCCAGTTGCCTCACTAAAATTACTTGCAAGCGCAAGGTCTGCAGGAAATAAAGTGTTGTATAACGGTTCAGAAATTACCATTGAAGAAGCGAAGCCCGAGTCCTTTGAAGGTGTACAACTTGCATTATTCTCAGCAGGCGGTTCGATTTCGAAACAGCTTGCACCTGAAGCTGTAAAGAGAGGAGCCATCGTAGTTGACAATACGAGTGCCTATCGTATGGATCCCAACACGCCACTCGTCGTCCCTGAAGTAAATGAAGAGGACCTTCATCAACATAATGGAATTATTGCTAATCCAAACTGTTCGACGATACAGATGGTCGTTGCGCTAGAGCCCGTCCGGAAAAAATATGGGTTAAATAAAGTTATTGTTTCTACGTACCAAGCAGTTTCTGGAGCAGGAGCAAGTGCAATCAATGAATTGAAAAACCAAACTCGTGCAATTATCGACAACGATGATTTTTCACCTGAGGTATTACCAGTTTCAAGTGAACAGAAGCATTACCAGATCGCTTTCAATGCGATTCCACAAATTGATAAATTTCAAGAAAACGGTTATACCTTTGAAGAAATGAAAATGATTAATGAAACGAAAAAAATCATGCATATGGATACACTTGAGGTTTCCGCAACATGTGTAAGGCTTCCCATAGAAACAGGTCACTCTGAATCCGTATACATTGAGATTGATCAGGACCAAGTGGAAGCGACAGAAATCAAAGAGCTCTTACAAAGTGCACCAGGGATTGTGCTGCAGGATGACCCTACAAATCAAGTATACCCAATGCCAGCAGATTCTGTAGGGAAGCGGGATGTATTCGTCGGTCGTATACGAAAGGACTTAGACCGTTCTCATGGCTTTCACATGTGGGTAGTTTCTGATAACCTGCTTAAAGGGGCCGCATGGAACTCAGTCCAAATTGCTGAAAGTCTAGTGAAGCTAGACTTGTTGAAATAACATTAAGAAGGTGCATCCATGAACATTGTAGTACAGAAATTTGGCGGGACATCTTTAAAAGATGATAGTAGTCGTAGTAGAGCTATACAGCACGTTTCGAATGCTGTAAAAGAAGGCAATAAGGTCGTAGTCGTTGTATCTGCTATGGGCCGGAAAGGCGATCCATATGCGACAGATACATTATTACAATTGATTGGCGGAACTGGTGCAAAGGTTTCCAACCGAGAATTAGATTTATTAATGTCTTGTGGGGAAATCATATCGTCCGTTGTGTTTACAGAACTATTAAACAGTAATGAACTTCAATCTATTTCACTTACTGGTGCTCAAGCAGGATTTCGAACGAATAAAGAGCATAATCATGCTAAGATTATCGATATGAATTGTGACCGGATTTATACGGCATTTGAGCAGGTGGATGTAGTAGTTGTTGCAGGTTTCCAAGGGCAATCGGATTCCGGAGATGTGACAACACTTGGTCGCGGTGGTAGTGACACTTCCGCTGCAGCACTTGGCGCAGCTCTTAATGCGAACATGATTGATATTTTTACAGATGTTGAGGGTGTAATGACTGCTGATCCGAGAATAGTACGTGACGCTCGCCCTTTGAATATTGTGTCTTATAATGAAATTTGTAATATGGCCTACCAAGGTGCAAAGGTCATCCATCCAAGAGCGGTAGAAATCGCTATGCAGGCAAAGGTTCCACTCCGTATTCGATCTACTTATAGTGATGGTGAAGGAACACTCGTTACTTCTTCAATCAGCGAAGAGGCGGGAAGGGACATTGAGGAAAGATTAATAACAGGCATTGCTCATGTTGCAAACATTACCCAGATTAAAGTACATGCAAAAGACGGGGACTATGATTTCCAGAGCAATATTTTTAAGGCAATGGCCGAACAACAAATAAGTGTCGATTTTATCAATATTAGTCCTAAGGGCGTTGTGTATACAATTAAGGCAGAACTTACTGATATCGCGGTATCGATACTTAAAAAGATGGGATATGAGCCTGAACTGCACCGTCACTGCGCTAAAGTGTCGGCTGTTGGAGCGGGAATCGCGGGTACTCCCGGTGTAACTGCTAAAATCGTTGATGCACTAGCAAAGGAAAGCATTAACATCCTTCAATCTGCTGACTCCCACACGACCATCTGGGTCCTTGTACAAGAGGATGATATGGTGAAAGCAGTAAACGCACTTCATACTGTATTTGCTTTAGATCAGGGTGAATAAGAATGAAAAAAACCCGAAAAGTAAAAGGAATGGGAGGAGAGAACCTTGAAATTTGGTAATGTTTTAACCGCAATGGTCACACCATTTGACCACAAAGGTAACATTGATTTTTCAAAGACAACAAAATTGGTTGATTACTTAATTAAGAATGGTTCAGATGCACTTGTAGTTGCCGGTACTACTGGTGAATCTCCTACATTGACAAAAGAAGAAAAGATTGCTCTTTTTCGACATGTAGTGAAAGTTACCAATCAAAGAATTCCGGTTATAGCAGGAACGGGAAGTAACAATACACATGCCTCAATTGAGCTGTCCCAAAAAGCACAAGAGGTTGGAGTAGACGGAATCATGCTCGTTTCACCTTATTATAACAACCCAAATCAAGAAGGGTTATATTTACATTTCAAAACGATTGCAGACTCAATGAAACTCCCTGTAATGCTCTACAATATTCCGGGCCGTTCCGTTGTGAATATATCAGTCGATACAATCGTACGTCTTTCACAGGTTCCGAATATCGTCTGTGTTAAAGAGGCAAGTGGAGACTTGGATCAAATAACAGAAATCATTACAAAGACATCGGATGATTTTCATCTGTATAGTGGAGACGACGGATTAACGCTACCGGTTCTTTCAGTAGGAGGAGATGGTATTGTTTCGGTAGCTTCACATGTAATCGGTAACGAAATGCAGGAAATGGTATCAGACTTTAAGGATGGCCGAACCAAGGATGCTGCGAGGAAGCATGGAAAGCTGTTGCCTGTAATGCGAGAGCTATTCTCAGCGCCAAGTCCCACGCCTGTAAAGACAGCACTCCAGATACGCGGAATCGATGTAGGTGGAGTTCGTTTACCACTTGTTCCCTTAAATGAACAGGAACGTGTTCGGTTATCTAACGTTTTAAAGTTATCCTAATATATAACCAGTATTTAAGCTGAATGATGGATAGAATGATTCGTAATAAGACAATACTAAAGTGAAAGTATAGATTGTTGCGAAAGGAGTCTATCATGTATCAGCAACCGAATCGAAACAATAATCAGGTCACACCATCGGATCCTGAACAACCGAACAAACCGCAAAAGGAGGAACAACCAGATAAAGACAACCCTTCAAGCCTAGTTAACAAAATCCAACAAATGGGACAGACGAATATTCCCCAAATGGAGCAATCCAATATCCATTGCTTAACGATAATTGGTCAAATTGAAGGGCATGTGCAATTACCTCCTAATAATAAAACAACAAAATATGAGCATTTGTTGCCACAGTTAGTAGCAATTGAACAAAACCCTAAGATTGAGGGAGTACTTGTTATTTTAAATACGGTAGGGGGAGATGTGGAAGCAGGGCTTGCTATCTCTGAAATGATCGCATCCCTATCAAAACCCAAAGTCTGCCTCGTTCTAGGCGGTGGCCATTCAATTGGTGTTCCAATTGCTGTTGCCGGTGACTATTCTTATATTGCTGAAACCGCCACGATGACGATTCATCCCGTTCGATTGACAGGGCTAGTCATTGGTGTACCACAAACCTTTGAATATTTGGACAAGATGCAAGAACGAGTGGTTAGTTTTGTATTGAGGCATTCGAACATTGAAGAAGAGAAATTTAAAGAACTTATGTTTTCTCAAGGAAATCTTACACGGGATATCGGTACAAATGTGATTGGTGATGATGCAGTTGCATATGGACTTATTAATGAAGTCGGCGGGCTTGGAATGGCTATGAAAAAATTAAATGAATTAATTGAATCAAATTCAACAGAAAAAGAACAGGATTTTGTTCAATGATTTTATATACGATGATGCCTTCGGAAGCAATCTTTCAGACCAACCCGTCAGAATATGAAAAGCACTCTGTAATTGAAATGAATGGTATTCCAGTAATGGTTGAACGACTTGAGGATCAAAGCTGCAAAGTTGTACGGATGATGAGTACAGATCCAAACCATTACATGCAAACGAATTTACAACCAGGAACAATCTTGAAAATGACATACGATTGGGAGTAAACGATACTAGTTGACTTCATAGTCGTATGATATAATGACACTTAACAGCAGGAGGATGACTCATCAGGGTCACTCTACATGAAGGTTGTTCATGTTTGGAGTGGTCTTACTGACTTGAGTCATCTCTTTTTTCACGTTAAGAAAGTATAAATAATACTTTCTATAGTATAAGTGCAACTAAAGCAATGGCCTGCGCGAATGCTGTGTACTAGCTTTCGCAGGCTCACCGTTACCTAACATCTAGAAACAAAAACCCATGAGAGGTGAAACCATGGCGAAACGAAAAAAAAAGAACAAAAAACAGTCGAGCTGGAAATCTCAACTTTCCTTTGAGATCTTCGGCTTGTTATTGCTTGCTTTAACATTGATTGCTTCAGCCGAATTCGGGAAAGTAGGGGTAGCATTTGCAGACCTATTCCGATTTTTTGGCGGAGAGTGGTATGGGATCTTATTAATAGGTGTTTTCTTTTTATCAATTTATATGATATGGAAACGTCATTGGCCTGTTTTTCTTACACGTCGTCTAACAGGGGCTTACCTGTTCATATTTGGACTTTTAATACAAAGTCATGTTAAGTTGTTTGAACTTTTGTCACGAAATGGAGACTGGGAGAGTCCTTCAGTGATCCAGAATACGTGGGAACTTTTCGTATTGCAGCAAGGGGGGAATGCTGCGTATGATGATCTTGGTGGAGGCATGCTAGGTGCTATCGGATTTGCATTTACCTATTTTCTTTTTGCAGCTCAAGGAACACAAGTCATCATCTTTTTCCTCTGGATTATCGCTGTCCTACTCATAACAGGCTTATCGATGAAAGACATTCTTGGTAAATTTATTTTACCAATAAAATCATTGATTATTAATACATACCAGGATTGGCTGGAACAATTTCAAGGACGAAAAGATAAAAAGCAGGAGGAGAGAAAGAAGGAGCGAAAGTCTAGAGGTAAACGAACTCCAGTTGAGGAATCCAAAGAAGAGCATGATGAAAGTGTTGAATACTCAGAACCGATTATTGAAGATTTTACCGAAAATGCATTTCAAGAGTCCTTTGAGTTTGAAGGAATAACCGATGCAAAACAAGAAAAGAAATCTGTTGCTTCTGTTCAACAAAACACGGCTAAGAAGATGGCTGATTCATCGGATGTAACCACAGCTAAGACACCAGAGTTTTCTGTTGCAGAGGTGGAGAACGAATCGTATGAACTACCTTCTTATGAATTACTAAATCGCCCGGTTAAAACTGGGCAACACCGTGAACGTCAACATGTTTCAGAAAATACAAGGAAGCTTGAACGAACGTTTGAAAGCTTTGGGGTAAAAGCTAAGGTTGTGAAGGTTCACTTGGGACCCGCTGTCACGAAATATGAAGTTCAACCGGCGATTGGTGTGAAAGTAAGTAAAATCGTTAATTTAACGGATGATTTGGCGCTTGCTCTTGCAGCAAAAGAGCTTCGGATTGAGGCGCCGATTCCGGGAAGGTCCGCAATCGGAATCGAAGTTCCAAATCAAGAAGTTGCTATGGTTTCCTTACGTGAAGTAATCGATTCAAAGCGAAACGATTTGGAAGCAAAGCTTAGTATTGGATTGGGCAGAGATATTTCTGGAGAACAAATACTTGCTGATTTAAGTAAAATGCCCCACTTGTTAGTAGCCGGTGCAACAGGCAGCGGGAAAAGTGTATGTATTAATGGGATCATCACCAGCATTCTGATGAAGGCAAAACCACATGAGGTGAAAATGATGATGATTGACCCGAAGATGGTGGAGTTGAACGTGTACAATGGAATTCCCCACTTATTAGCACCCGTTGTGACCGAACCAAAGAAGGCAGCACAAGCATTAAAGCGCGTTGTAAGTGAAATGGAACGAAGATATGAACTTTTCTCTCATAGTGGAACAAGAAATGTAGAAGGCTATAACAATATGATTAAACGTCAGAATGAAGAATCGGAAGCCAAGCAACCGCTACTCCCTTATATTGTTGTTATCGTCGATGAACTAGCCGACTTAATGATGGTGGCATCAGGAGATGTGGAAGATGCGATCACAAGGCTTGCCCAAATGGCTCGTGCTGCGGGGATCCATCTTATTATTGCTACACAACGGCCTTCTGTAGATGTTATAACGGGTGTCATTAAAGCAAACATTCCGTCAAGAATAGCATTTAGTGTTTCGTCATCGACTGATTCACGAACGATTCTTGATATGGGTGGGGCGGAGAAGCTTTTAGGGAAGGGTGACATGCTTTTCTTCCCGATCGGTGCTAACAAACCGACACGTGTCCAGGGCGCGTTTTTATCAGATGAAGAAGTCCAAAAGATTGTGGATTTTGTCATTTCCCAGCAGAAAGCTAAGTATCAAGAAGAAATGATTCCAACTGATGAACCTGTACAAGCAGTCGAAAAAGTAGAAGATGATTTATTTGATGATGCAGTTAACCTAATCGTAGAAATGCAAACCGCTTCTGTTTCCATGCTGCAGCGTCGTTTCCGAATTGGTTATACTCGTGCTGCACGGTTGATTGATGCGATGGAAGCAAGAGGCATTGTAGGTCCGTATGAAGGTAGTAAACCACGCGAGGTTCTTATTACGGCACAGGAGAATGATGCATCTTCAAGCTGACAAACTTTAACCTAATATGAAATAAAAACGTAATGTTTCGTAATATTTTTATTTTTTCTGTAAAAATAGTGTTTATTTATTGATGTAAAAATGATATAGTATTGTCGAATATTGTTATATTTACAAGATCATCAGTGATAATTCGCTTACTAGAGGTGGAGGTATGGGTGTCTATAAAAACAGATCATCGACTATTGTATTTACAGGTTATTGAGCACATTAAGCGCGATATTGAAAATGGAGTTTATCAGGAAGGTGAAAGGCTACCGAGTGAGTTCGAGCTTTCCAAACAACTAGGGATAAGCCGAGCAACCTTAAGGGAAGCGTTACGGATACTTGAGGATGAAAACATCGTGGTTCGACGACATGGTGTTGGAACATTTGTCCGTGCTCGTGCGTTATTCTCATCTGGTATCGAGGAGTTATTTAGTGTTACAGACATGATCGAGCGCGCAGGTAAAACACCCGGAACTGTCTTTTTATCATCTGATACAAGACAAGCTACGGAAGAGGAATCAAAACGGTTAAAATTAATGGAGAATGAATCATTGTTAGTGGTTGAACGTGTCCGGACAGCTGCAGGTGTCCCTGTTGTCTACTGTCTGGACCAAATCCCATCGAATCTTCTCCCGGAAAAGCAACCCCAAGAAGAAGAATCATTGTTTAATTTGTTAGAACGAGAATCAAATCGAAGTGTTTTGTATGCGGTTACACACATCGAACCACTTGGTTACCATGACAGAATATCGGAAATACTGGAATGTCCTCCAGAGTCATCATTACTAGTCCTTAAACAAATGCACTATGACCAAAATGATAGACCAGTACTTTACTCGGTCAATTACTTTCGATCTGATAAATTTGACTTTCATGTTGTCAGACGTCGGGTGTGATCATTTACCTGGGTTTTAACTTATTTTAAAGGGGGTGTGGGCCTTAAAGGGAGTCGGAGTTGTAGGGAAAGGGATTCTTTAAACGTTTCAAATACACTAAGGGGGTTTTACAAATATGAAAAAGCGTTATGGCTTATTAATGTCCATGGTTTTAGCAGCGGGTACATTGCTTTCTGCTTGCGGTGGTGGTGAAGAAGAAGGATCTGGAGATGCAGGAGAAAAGAAAGACGATTCATTTAAAGTAGCAATGGTAACCGATACAGGTGGAGTTGACGATAAATCGTTTAACCAATCTGCATGGGAAGGTCTTACAAAGTTTGGTAAAGATCATGACTTGAAAGAAAAAGAAGGCTACACATACCTCCAATCCAATGCACAAAGTGATTACCGTCCTAACTTAAATAATTTAATTCGTCAAGGCTATGATCTTGTTTTTGGAATCGGCTTCCTTATGCAACAGGATATCCAAGAGGTTGCTAATCAACAGAAGGATGCTCAATTAGCATTAGTTGATAGTGTTGCAGTAGGAGAAGATGGAAAACCACTTGAGAACGTAGCAAGCATCACTTTTAAAGAACACCAAGGGTCATTCCTTGTAGGACTTGTAGCAGGATTACAATCAAAGACAAATAAAGTTGGCTTCATCGGTGGCGTGGAAAGTGAGTTAATTAAAAAGTTCGAAAGCGGATTTAAAGCCGGCGTTCTTACAGCGAATCCCGATGCGGAAATTATGGTACAGTATGCGGGAGACTTTAACGATGCCGCTAAAGGAGCAACAATTGCTTCAACATTTTACGGTAAAGGCGCAGACATCATCTATCATGCTGCGGGCGGAACAGGTACAGGAGTATTTACCGAAGCAATCAACCAAAAGAAAAACGGTAAGGATGTTTGGGTAATTGGTGTTGACCGAGACCAATTTGCTGAAGGAATTTATGATAAAGCAAATAACAAAAGTGTAACCCTAACATCAATGGTTAAGCGTGTAGATACCGCTGTATATGAAGTTTCAAAGCAAACAATGGAAGGAAACTTCCCTGGTGGAGAAGTTGTAGAATTTGGACTTGATGAAGACGGTGTCGGAATCGCTCCAACCAAGGATAACGTTTCTGAAGAAGCTCTTAAGATGGTGGAAGAGTACAAAGAAAAGATTGTAAATGGCGATGTTAAAGTACCAAAGACAGATAAAGAGTTTGAAACATTCAAAAGCGAAATGTAATTTTTATAACGACAATACAGAGGCTGGTATAGACTACTAGCCTTTGTTCGTTTAAAGAGGTTGTTCAAAAAGTATCCAAGAGCCCCTGCACCTGCGTCTACCAGATTAGACTAACGAAGAAAGCTTCCTCGGTGCAACTCGCAGTCTTCGTGCAAGTACCGCTCGTTGATAAACGGCGAATTTCTACGTTACTCGGTTTTTCCGGACTTGCACAGGGACGTCAACACAAAAATAGAATTATTTTCGTGTCTGCGATGATTATTCAGCGTAGCTATCCTTATGCTGACTTCGACGTTTTCACAGGACGTGAAGTACTTAGTCGAAGTTCTATATTTACCTGCGTCTACTAGTTCACCTTTGGAGTAAGCTTCCTCGGTACAACTCGTAGCCTTTTATGCAGGTACTGCTCGTCGTTCCGGTCCTCAAAACTGTCGTGCCTTGGGCTCACACGATGTGAGTCAGTTCGACGTTGTTACAGGACGTAACGTATTTAGTCGAACTTCCTATAAGAAATCTGATTCGTCTACTTTTTGAACACGCACTTAAAGATGTAGTTTAATAGTTTAGCCGCGATAGAAGATGATGGAAAGTATTTTTATACTTTCCTAACGTGTAAATAATAGCAACCACGTATGGGAGGGTTGATCATTGGATTACGTCATAGAAATGCGGAACATTCGTAAAGAGTTTCCAGGGATTGTTGCGAATGATAACGTAACACTTCAAGTTGAAAAAGGAGAAATCCATGCATTGCTTGGGGAAAACGGTGCAGGGAAATCTACTTTAATGAATGTATTGTTCGGTTTATATCAGCCTGAAAAAGGGGAGATTTACGTCCGTGGTGAAAAGGCAGAGATTACGGACCCAAATATTGCAAATAAGCTTGGGATCGGGATGGTCCATCAACATTTTATGCTTGTTGAAAATTTTACAGTTACTGAAAACATCATTCTGGGACAAGAACCGATTCGTAAGGGACAGGTTGATATTAAGAAAGCAGCAAAAAGGGTCGAAGAAATATCCTCTCAATATGGATTGCGTGTGGATCCGTATGCCAAAATTCAAGATATTACAGTGGGTATGCAGCAACGTGTGGAAATTCTAAAAACCCTTTATCGTGGTGCGGACATATTAATTTTTGATGAACCTACTGCTGTTCTGACTCCACAAGAAATTAAAGAACTTATTCAAATACTAAATCGATTGATTGCCGAGGGTAAGTCGATTATTTTGATTACCCATAAGCTAAAGGAAATTATGGAAGTATGCCATCGTTGTACGGTGATACGTCGTGGGGAAGGTATTGGTACCGTGAAAGTTGCGGATACGAACCGTGATGAGTTGGCTTCAATGATGGTTGGTCGAGAAGTGTCCTTTACAACTGAGAAAGGGTTAGCACAACCACAACAATCCGTATTGGAAATTGATAATCTTACGGTTAAGGACTCCAGGGGTATCTCCGCTGTAAATGAATTAAATTTAACGGTTCGCGCAGGTGAGATTATTGGAATCGCAGGTGTCGATGGAAACGGACAAACGGAATTAATTGAAGCGATTACAGGTTTACGTAAAGTGTCAGACGGAACGATTCAATTGAATGGAAAAAACATTACAAACCATAAACCAAGGAAAGTGACCGAGTCAGGTGTTGGGCATATCCCTCAAGATCGACACAAACATGGGCTTGTTCTTGATTTCTCAATCGGTGAAAATATGGTCTTACAAACCTACTACCAACAGCCGTTTTCAAAGTTTAAACAATTAAAGTCGAACAAAATTTTCAATAAAGCAAAGGAACTAATCGATCAATTTGATGTTCGTACACCTAGTGTCCATACAGAAGCTAGAGCACTATCTGGAGGGAATCAACAAAAAGCGATAATCGCCCGTGAAGTTGACCGAAGCCCGGACTTGTTGATAGCTGCCCAACCGACACGAGGACTTGATGTTGGAGCGATTGAATTTATTCATACAAAATTAATCGAAGAGCGGGATGCGAATAAGGCTGTCTTACTCGTTTCTTTTGAACTTGAAGAAGTAATGAACGTAAGTGATCGAATTGCGGTTATATACGAAGGGAAAATTGTCGATATTGTCGATCCGAAGGAAATTTCTGAACAAGAATTAGGGTTATTGATGGCTGGTTCCAAGCAACAAAGAACGGGGGAGATGTAAGTGAAACTGCAAAAAGTATTATTCAAGCTTATTGTACCTATTATTGCAGTTATGCTAGGTCTCCTCATAGGTGGAATCATCATGCTGTCAAGTGGTTATGACCCTGTTCTTGCCTATACAGCACTATTCAATGGTATTTTTAGTGACTCTTACTTCATAGGGGAAACAGTCCGTCAAATGACACCATTAATCCTTTCTGGGATCGCAGTTGCCTTTGCTTTTCGTACTGGGCTGTTTAACATTGGTGTCGAGGGTCAGCTTCTCGTTGGTTGGCTCGCATCTGTATATGTTGGAATTGCGGTAGAAGGTTTGCCTGCTTTTATTCATGTACCACTCGCAATCCTAGCAGGAGCTGTTGCTGGAGCGATATGGGGTTTCGTTCCTGGATTGCTAAAAGCAAGGTTCAGGGTACACGAAGTAATTACGACAATTATGTTGAACTATGTTGCACTACATGTTACCAACTCAATCATTCGTGCTTATCTTCTTGCACCAGGTGAGCGCACAGAAAGTATTCAACCAAGTGCCTCACTAGCTTCACCCTTTTTACAAGAAATAACCAACTTTTCAAGAATGCACTATGGCTTTATTGTTGCGCTCTTAGCCGCGGCACTAATGTGGTATATCTTATGGAAAACAACGGCTGGTTATGAATTGAGAGCAGTTGGATTTAATGAACATGCTTCCAATTACGCGGGGATCAATGTATCGAAAAACATCATTTTATCCATGTGTATTTCGGGTGGATTTGCAGGAGTTGCAGGTGCAATGCAAGGGCTTGGAACCTACCAATACATGACTATTAATGCGGCTTTTACGGGCGTTGGGTTTGATGGCATCGCTGTTGCTCTTTTAGGTGGAAATGGTGCGATAGGTATTGTCCTTGCAGCACTCCTATTCGGTGGACTTAAAATTGGTGCACTAAATATGCAAGCCGTTGCGAAAGTACCACCTGAACTTATAACGATTGTCATTGCATTAATTATATTCTTTGTTGCGTCCAGTTATCTCGTACACTGGTTGCGTAATCGGATTAACAAAAGGGGGAAAATCTAGATGGATCTCATGCAAATCTTATCAATCATCATACCAACTGCCATCTTTGCTGCCGCCCCGTTAATCTTAACCGCACTCGGTGGTGTTTTCAGTGAACGATCAGGTGTTGTCAACATTGGGTTAGAAGGTCTTATGATGATGGGCGCCTTTGTTGGTGCCGTATTTACGTACTTTGGAGAAACGTGGGGATTTGGAGCTGCTTCACCATGGTTTTCCTTCGTCATTGCGATTATTCTCGGTGCGTTATTTTCTTTGCTGCATGCAGTTGCGAGTATCACATTTAGAGCCGATCAAGTAGTAAGTGGGGTTGCCTTAAACTTTCTAGCAGCAGGTCTTACGATTTTCCTTGTCAAAAAGATCTTTGAAGCAGGACAAACACCATATATTACTCACAGGATCTTTAGAGGAGATGTTCCTTTTCTCAGTGAAATCCCGATTATTGGTCCCCTCCTATTCACAAAAGCTTACATTACCTCTTATCTTGCTATTGCACTTGCTTTTGTTGTCTGGTTCGTCATTTATAAAACATCGTTTGGACTTCGTCTACGGTCAGTAGGGGAACACCCAATGGCAGCAGATACGATGGGGATCAGCGTTACAAAAATGAGATATGTGGCTGTAATGCTGAGTGGAGCTTTCGCTGGTCTTGGAGGGGCAGTATATGCAACTTCAATTAGCGGAAACTTTACACATGCAACGATTGCAGGCCAGGGGTTCATGGCTTTAGCGGCAATGATCTTCGGTAAATGGCATCCAATCGGTGCTCTTGGTGCTGCCTTGTTCTTCGGGTTAGCACAATCTTTGAGCATAACAGGACAACAGATTCCGCTTTTAAAAGAAATTCCGGATGTATTCTTGTTAATTTCACCATACGTATTAACAATCCTAGCACTAGCAGGTTTTGTAGGACGTGCGGATGCACCAAAAGCGATTGGAAAACCATACGAAAAAGGAAAACGGTAATGGTTAGAGAACTTCTCTTAATAGGGAAGTTCTTTTTTATTCGTAATTACCCAAGTTCTTTTATCGTATACTATATTGGTTTATGTTTCCGCATTAGTTTGGGTACACTAATTAAAAAAATGAAGGAGAGGTTTATTTTATGACAATGACAACAACACCTCGCACAACCAAATGCGAAGGGTTTAATTTACATTTAGTCGAAACAGAAAAGTATAAGACAACAACAATTGCTATAAATATTAAACGTAAAATTGAACCCGAAAATGTAACAAAACGTGCACTGTTGGCACAAGTTTTGAAAAGCGGCACGAAATCATACCCTTCCTCATTACATATTCATCGTTTTTTAGAAGATATGTATGGAGCTGGTTTTTCATCCTCTGTTGCCAAAAAAGGTAACTATCAGATTATTTCAATACGAATGGACGTTTCAAATGAAAAATTTTTATTAGAGCAAGAGCCTCTGTTAAAACAAGCACTTTCATTTCTTTCTGAAGTTGTTCAGCATCCGTTCGTAAAAGACGAAAAATTTGATGAGAAAATTGTTCAAAAGGAAAAAAGAGTTCTTAAGCAAAGAATTCAATCGATATACGATGATAAAATGCGCTATGCAAATAAGCGTTTAATCGAGGAAATGTTTGAAAATGATGTGTATGCACACCATGCTTATGGTAAAGAGGATGAAGTCGATTCAATTACCTCTGAAGCATTGTTTACCTATTATAAAGATGTGCTCGCAAATGATGAAATTGATATATATGTTGTAGGTGATGTCAATGGTGATGAGGTGCAAAACACGGTTAAGTCCAATTTTCAGTTGTCTGAAAGAGTTAGTGGACAAGAATCTGACTCTATTCGTTATGATGTAAAGGATAAAGAAAACGTCATATTTGAGGAACAAGATGTTAAACAAGGTAAACTTCATATCGGGTACCGTACTTCAATTACATTTGAGGATGAGAACTATTACGCGATCCAAGTGTTTAATGGTATTTTTGGCGGTTTCTCACATTCTAAACTGTTTATTAATGTCCGGGAAAAAGAAAGCCTCGCATATTATGCGGTTTCTAGAATGGAGAGCCATATTGGTGCGATTTTCGTCATGTCAGGTATTGAATTTAAAAATTACGATAAAGCCGTGTCGATCATCCGTGAGCAAATGGAGAATATGAAAAACGGTTCGATAACAAATGATGAACTAACGCAAACAAAAGAAATGCTTCGGAATCAAATTCTTGAATCTGTTGACAATCCGAACAGTTGGATTGAATTGTTATATCACTCCAAAGTTTCTGGAGTTGAACGATCTATTGATGAATGGCTAGAGGGAATTAGCAATGTTTCTTTACAAGATGTCATTGAGGCTGCTTCTACTGTTACCCTCGATACAGTTTACTTCTTAAAGGGGGAGGGTCAAAACGATGAATGAAATTCAATATGACCAGTTGAAAGAAACACTTTACTCTGAAGAGTTTGAAAACGGCTTGAAGGTTTATGTTTTACCAAAAAAGGGGTTTAACAAAACATATGCAACGTTTACAACGAAATATGGCTCTATCGACAATCATTTTGTTCCTCTAGGTGAAAATGATCAGCTCCAAGTACCAGACGGGATCGCTCACTTTCTTGAACATAAGCTTTTTGAAAAGGAAGATGGGGATGTCTTTCAGGACTTCAGTAAACAAGGAGCTTCTGCAAATGCGTTTACTTCATTTACCCGGACAGCCTACTTGTTTTCAAGTACATCCAATGTGAAGAAAAATCTTCGTACGCTTATTGATTTCGTGCAAGAGCCTTACTTTACGGAAACAACTGTGGAAAAGGAAAAGGGTATTATTGGTCAGGAAATCGAGATGTATGATGACAATCCGGACTGGCGGGTTTATTTTGGAGTCATCCAAAATATGTTCCATCACAATCCAGTGAAAATTGACATCGCAGGCACCGTGCCGTCAATTGCAAAGATCACAAAAGACTTACTGTATACGTGCTATGAGACGTTCTACCATCCGAGTAATATGCTGTTGTTCATTGTTGGAAATGTCGGCCCTCATGAAATAATTAAGCTTGTTAAAGAAAATCAAGCTCAAAAAGAGTTTGCCCCTCCTGAGGAAATAAAGCGTTTCTTTGAAAACGAACCTGTAGAAGTCGCTAAAAAGAAATCAGTCATTAAGATGACTGTGCAGACACCAAAGTGTATGGTAGGTTTCAAGGAGGCGAAGCCTGATCGTTATGGGGAAGAACGTCTAATCCAAGAACTTTCAATCAACCTCCTTCTCGATTATATGTTCGGACAAAGTTCAAACTACTATGAAGAGTTATATAGTGAAGGGTTAATCGACCAAACCTTTTCTTTTGACTACACAGAAGAGGGTGAATTCGGCTTTTCGTTAATTGGAGGAGATACAAGTGACCCTGATCTTCTAACGGAAAGGCTTGTTAATATTATCGAGACTGTAAAATCAAAAGGGATAGATAATGATTCAATTGATCGATTAAAGAAGAAAAAGATGGGTGGTTTTTTACGCTCAATGAATTCACCGGAATTTATCGCAAATCAGTTTACACGTTATGAGTTTGGAGAAATGAATCTCTTTAAAGTAGTCGAAGCTTATGAGAAGGTTACTAAAGATGTATTGGAACGTACACTAAACGAACACTTTGACCAAAAGGCTTTCACAAGTTGTCAATTACGACCGAAAAAAGGATAATAAAATTCAATGCTTTTCGGAGGAAATAATGAGGGGATATGCATTAATAACCGGTGCGAGTGGAGATATAGGGAAAGCAATCGCAAGAAAACTTGCTTTAGAAGGATACGGGCTCTATTTGCACTATTTTCAAAATAAAGAAAGCTGTGAACGGCTGAAATTCGAACTAGAAAAGATGACGGATTGTCACCTTATATATGGAGACCTTGCATTACCTGATGGAGTGCAACAACTCGTAAATAAGCTTTCAAACTCGATTGATGTACTGGTATATAACTGCGGAAGTTCTTTAACAGGCTTGATCACTGATGTTTCGCCGAGTGAACTCGATGCCATGACACAGTTACACATGAAAAGTCCGTTTCAGCTTATTCAAAATATACTGCCACAGATGGTCTCGAGGAAGGCTGGCTCGATCGTTATGATTTCGTCAATTTGGGGCGAAACCGGAGCATCATGTGAGGTGCTTTACTCGATGGTGAAAGGTGGAGTCAACACAATGGTAAAGGCTTTATCGAAAGAACTTGCACCGAGCGGGATTCGAGTAAATGCAGTGGCTCCAGGAATCATTGATACGAAGATGAACCACCATCTGTCACAGCAGGAACTAGAAACACTTCAGGAAGATATACCTCTTGGGCGATTTGGTCAACCAGATGAAGTTGCAGATGCTGTATGCTTTTTAATTTCAAATAGGTCAACTTATATAACAGGTCAAATTCTCTCAGTAAATGGGGCATGGCATTGTTAAAAGTTCGATGAATAAAATTTCCTTCTTATAGACATATTAAAGTTTGAACGATTTTATATTTCTAGGAGGGACAAAACGATGTCTGTTCTTGACAACTGGGATCAATGGAAAGGATTTCTTGGCGGGCGTTTACGTCAGGCACAAGAAAAAGGAATGAATGAAAATGCTGTAACGGAAATTGCAACCGAAATTGGCGGATACCTTTCTGAACAGGTTGAACCGAAAAATGCTGAAGAAAGAGTTCTTGCCGATCTTTGGAGTGTCGCTTCTGAAGAGGAGCGCCATACAATCGCAAGCATGATGGTGAAGCTCGTTAAGAATAATAAGGAGTAACAACTAAACCGTTATAAGTAGGGAAAGGGCTGGCTCATCAAGGGCTGGCCCCTTTTTCTTTGTTCCACGTTTACCAGTCTTCTTTATCACACCTCAACAGGGCACTTCCGCTTTTCTTTATAGCTATCATGGCCTTTTTTGGATATACAGTGTATTTAATCCTTTTCTTAACCTATAAAATCATTTATTATTAGAGAAAAGGGTACGGAATTTAGGGATAAGGAACAAGAAGGAGATGAGTATGGATAAACAGGAATGGTACTTAGAATATGAAATTCATAAAAACCGTCCGGGGTTATTAGGAGATATATCATCCTTACTTGGTATGCTTGGAATTAATATAATAACCATTAACGGTGTCGATAACGAACGCAGAGGTATGCTTTTACTTGTCCATAATCCCGAACAGGTCGAACGTTTAAAAACCATTCTTGAAACGATGGATAATATTACGATAACGAAGATGAGAAAACCAAAGCTTCGAGATCGTCTTGCAGTTCGTCATGGTCGTTATATCCAAAGGGATGCTGATGATAAGAAAACATTTCGTTTTGTAAGGGATGAACTTGGCCTTCTTGTTGATTTTATGGCTGAATTGCTTAAGGTAGAAGGCCATAAGTTGATTGGGATCCGTGGTATGCCGCGGGTTGGCAAGACAGAATCCATAGTTGCTGCAAGTGTATGTGCTAATAAACGGTGGGTTTTCGTTTCATCTACCCTTCTACGCCAAACAATTCGGAGTCAACTGGCTGATGATGAATATAGCAAAGATCATGTGTTTTTGATCGATGGGATTGTTTCCATGAAACGTTCATCTGAAAGACATTGGCAACTGATACGTGAGATTGTAAGACTTCCTGCAACAAAAATTGTAGAACATCCAGATATTTTTGTAAGAGAGTCTGAGTATGAATTAGACGATTTTGATTATATTATCGAACTTCGAAGTGATTCGAATGAAGAAATTACATATGATCTAATTGATAATACGAACCCAACAACATTTGATTTTGAATAGTGGCAGGTGGTAGTGTGACAGAACTAGGACAGCGTTTAAAGGAAGCACGTTTAGAGAACAATTATACAATGGAAGAACTACAAGAGATCACTAAGATTCAGAAACGGTACCTGCAAGCACTTGAGGAAGGGGATTATTCTGTTCTTCCCGGGGCTTTTTATGCGAGAGCGTTTACCAAGAATTATGCAGAAGCAGTAGGGCTTGACCCTGAAGAGTTATTTGAACAATACTCGCAAGATCTACCTGCATCAAATGAACAACAAACTGACTTTGTTCCGCGAGCATCAAGGACAAACTCAAATGTTCCTAAGGAAAACAAGTTATTAAAGGTCTTTCCTTTTGTTCTTACGATTCTTCTCCTTGGTGCTGTACTAGTAGGGTTATACTGGCTTATTACAAATAATTCAGATGACACAGCCCAAGAACCGAATAAGGATGTGGTTGAAAACTTTGAAAGTACGGCTGGTGAAGAACAGCCTGAAGATCAAGCCAATTCTGACAAAGTAGCAGACGGAGAGAAGAAAGAAAGCCCTGATAAAGAAACGGAGTCAGAACCAGAGGTAAAAGAAAAGAAGCCAGAGCAAAAGCTTGAACAAATTTCCTTAGAAGGTAAAGTGGCGACATACAAACTTTCAAATACTGAGGAATTTAAGGTTGAGATTCAAACAAAAGGAAATGTCTATATTGATGTCAAAAATAATAATGGTGAATATGTAGCACCTGGTCCAAAAACCTTTCAAAAAGGGGAAACATTAACTTACACCCTAACGGACCAACCAAAAGCAACATTTAATATTGGTGCCTCACAAAATGTTCATATGACAATCAATGGCAAACCATTCAAATTCCCAGTTGAACCTTCTGAACGGCCACATCAAATCATTGTTATTGAGAATGACAAGAGTGCTAAAGAATCAACACAATCGTAAAGTATTCCATATACAGGGCGTGGCCTTATCATCATAAGCCACCCCTTTTCTATTGGATTTAAAGAGAAGATTCCTACTTATTCATTACTTCTAGTGAAATTACAGTATCACTAAAAATACGTTTTCTTTTCAAGAGATTGTGGTAAAATATACATGCTTGAGCTGATCAATACAGGAGGCTTTTATGAACTTACCAAATAAAATTACACTATCTCGAGTACTCTTAATTCCCATTTTTATGATTATTTTGTTGGTTCCTTTTGAGTGGGGCATCATTGAAGTCCTTTCCGGTGAAATTCCAGTTCATCATTTTGTAGCTGCAATCATCTTTATCGTGGCATCTTGCACAGACTGGATTGATGGATATTACGCCAGAAAGCTAAACATGGTAACCAACCTGGGGAAGTTTCTTGATCCGCTAGCTGATAAACTTCTTGTTACGGCAGCCTTTGTCGGTTTAGTAGAATTGGACCTTGCTCCAGCGTGGATGATTATTCTTATCCTTAGTAGGGAATTTGCAGTTACAGGACTCAGATTGATAGCAGCAGGTGACGGGGATGTTATAGCTGCGAGTAACCTAGGAAAATTAAAGACATGGATTCAGATCATTGCGATTGCAGCCCTTCTTTTGCACAATGTTCCTTTTACAGGGCTTTCTTTACCGTTTGCTACGATTGCATTATGGGCAGCGGTTATCATCACCGTCTTTTCAGGATGGGATTATTTTATGAAAAACAAACATATTATGCTGAAGTCAAAATAAGAACAAGCTCAAATATAGACTGACTCAATCAGGTTTAGTATCCTTTTAACACGAGGTGCATATTACCTTAACACGAGTCAGTCTATTATAATTCCACAATAAAAGAGGTGCTTTAGTTGAATGCAGAAATCATTGCAATAGGATCAGAACTATTATTAGGACAAATCGCAAACACAAATGCACAATTTATTTCGAAGGGACTTGCCGAGCAAGGTATAAATGTGTTTTATCATTCTGTAGTTGGAGATAACAAGGAACGGTTATTATCGGTAATTGAAACAGCTGAACAGAGATCAGATCTTTTGATTTTTACTGGCGGGCTAGGCCCGACGAAAGATGATCTTACGAAAGAAACAATTGCGCAACATCTTGGAACTACGCTTGTAGAAAATAAGGATGCGATGCAACAAATCGAGGCTTATTACCAAAAAACAGGGCAGGTGATGTCAGAGAACAACCGTCGGCAAGCACTAGTGTTTGATGGAGCAGAAGTTTTACCGAATAAAAATGGTATGGCTCCTGGGATTGGACTAGAGCTTGAAAACAAGTTATACATGCTGTTTCCTGGACCACCAAAGGAACTTCAGCCTATGTTTATGAACTATGGGCTGCCTTTTTTACAGGGCTTTCGAGAGGATAATTCATTAATTTACTCCCGTGTTCTCAGGTTTTATGGAATTGGTGAGTCTGCACTTGAAACAAAATTGATGGATCTGATTGATGAACAAACGAACCCGACGATCGCTCCTTTAGCCGGTAATTTTGAAGTAACTTTAAGGTTAACTGCGAAATGTGAATCGACCGCAAAAGGAATTGAAATGATTGAAAAGGTTGAACAGGAGATTTTCGATAGAGTAGGTGACTATTTCTATGGATACGATGAAACGACCCTCGTAGATGAGGTCCTGAAAACATTAAAAGTGAGAAATGAAACCATTTCATGTGCAGAAAGTTTAACAGGAGGTTTTTTCGGTCATGAAATAACGAAGATCTCCGGGGCAGGACAAGTCTTGCAGGGGGGGATCATTTGTTACCAAAACGAAATTAAAGAACAGCAATTGAAAATACCAAAGCAAGTCCTCGACCAAGACGGTGCTGTTAGTGAGGCTTGTGCGAAGTTGATGGCCGAGAACGTCCGTGAATTATTCAATAGTGATTATGGGATCGGATTTACAGGAGTTGCAGGACCAAATGAAATGGAAGGCAAACCATCTGGAACTGTATTTATAGGAATTGCAACGCCAAAAGGGACGTTCGTTTATCCACTTCGTTTAGCCGGAGACCGTAATGCAGTACGGACAAGAACGATTAATTATGGTTTGTTTTACCTGAAAAAGTTGCTAGAATCCACAGGCGAATGAATGTTCGTAAAAAGTATTGGCAAATAGGATGAAAAAAGGTATGATGGGATTAGGTTAAAAATAAAGGAGTGATTAAATGAGTGATCGTAAGGCAGCACTAGATATGGCATTACGACAGATCGAAAAGCAATTCGGTAAAGGATCTGTGATGAAATTAGGAGAGCAAACGGAAAGCCGTGTCTCCACTTCATCCAGCGGATCTCTTGCACTCGATATTGCGCTAGGTGTAGGCGGTTATCCGAGAGGAAGAGTAATTGAGGTATATGGTGAACTATCAGCTTAATAAAATAAAGTAAGGCAATGATAACTTTATAAGATTAAGCGAATCGCCCGCTTATTGGGAAACGAATAAGTTGAAAGGGGCAAAATCGGAGAACATCTCTTAAGAGACGATTCCGAGGTAACTTAAGGAAGTAAAGAGCCTTAAGTACCGTAACGCGTAGGGGTTGACACTTACAAATTATATTTGACGAGTAGTTGAAAAAATAGCTTTGTGAGAATATAAAACCTTGAGAAGGCTCAGTGTTTCTCAACTTTGTCTCTAGTTATGACAAAGCCCAAGAGTGTCCCTTCCCTAACAGATTGTGCTGAGGGATAATATGTACGCTGAGCTGAGCTGGAATAGACCAGCTGTAGTCATATGCTTACCAGGGTGTATGATGATGAGGGTGACCTCCAGAAGCAAGGATAAAAAGCCTTGTGTATAACATTCCTGCCCGAATCCTCTGGTAAAACAACGGTAGCTCTACATGCCATTGCTGAAGTACAGCGAAACGGCGGACAAGCAGCTTTCATCGATGCCGAGCACGCACTCGATCCGGTATATGCTGAGAAGCTAGGCGTTGATATTAATGAACTATTACTATCTCAACCAGACACGGGTGAGCAAGCACTTGAAATTGCAGAGGCACTCGTTCGAAGTGGTGCTGTTGATATTCTCATCATCGACTCCGTTGCGGCACTCGTACCAAAAGCGGAAATCGAAGGAGAAATGGGAGATTCACATGTCGGTCTTCAAGCTCGACTAATGTCCCAAGCATTAAGAAAATTATCTGGTGCAATAAGTAAATCGAAAACGATTGCGATCTTCATCAACCAGATTCGTGAGAAAGTCGGCGTTATGTTCGGTAAATTAGCTGCTTGAAATAGTTTACATTCAGCCTAAATATAGGAAGTGATATGATGGCTGCTTGGTCAAATTCTGAGATAAAGTTTCTCGAAAAACACTATAAAACTTTGCAATTATCCCAGATTGCAATGATTTTAAGAAAGACTCCACGTTCAATTGAACAAAAGGCAAGTAGATTAGGTATTAGAAAAACAAAGAGATGGACTACTGAGGACCTCACTCTTCTTACAGTTAACTATAATTTAATGTCTAACCCAGAGTTGGCTGATAAATTAGGTAGGACTGTTGGATCTATTGAAAGAAAAGCCAGGATGCTAAACTTGAAAAAGTCAAAAGAGAAAATTAATAGTATTAAACGAAAATGGACATTGGAAAAAATTCAATTTCTTAAGGATAACTACAAGAAGGTACCCCCAAATGAAATTTGTTCAAAGCTTGAGATAAACCTAGGGACCTTGTATAGAATGGCGGAATATTATGGGTTAAGAGAAAAAACAAACAGTACTATCTATCATGCCCATTCTAGTAAAGTGTGGAACGAAGAGGAAATTTCTTTTTTACAAGAACATTTTATGAAGTTTAATCAACAACAACTCGCAGATTCTTTAAATAGAACAAAACAATCTATTCAAAAAAAGATGTTTTACGAGGGATTGAAGAAATACACTAAAAAACCTGTTTGGTCCAACTCTGAAATTTCTTATTTAGAGATTCATTATAAACATGGATTGATGATTCAAATGTCACAACATTTAAATCGAACGTTTAAATCGATTCATACTAAAGCTAATGAACTTAAGCTTAACAGGGATGTTTCTACTTACATTGAACGTGAGGTTGAGGAAATTCTTAAACGTTACTACATTGAATATAAGATGCAAGTAAACATTCGAGGATTTATTGCGGATTTTGTATTATTTAATAACAAAATCATTGAAGTACAGGGTGATTATTGGCATTGCAATCCTTGTATTTATGATGGACCTAAGGATGAAATTCAACGTAACAAAATTAAACAAGATAAAATGAAACGTGGATGTTTTAACGAATTGGGTTACAAGATACTTTATATTTGGGAGCTAGATTTAAATCAGAAATATAACCAAGTTGTGAATAACATAAAGCAGTTTGCCGTCCAATAGAGAAATCTAATGGAATATGAGAGCGGAATGAAGCGGGAAAGCCTAAGTCTCATTGGATAAGGTAACCCGAACCGAAGGCCTGTGATAATACATTGGTCAGGGGCAACGCATAGATGGTGAATCTCTTTTTGAGAATATAATCCATCCACGAGGCCGCTCCACCCTAGCACATATGGTGAGGGTGAAAAGGTATGCTGAGCTGTATGGAAACATACAGAAGTAAGGGTAAAAAACCTTACGATAACAAGTCTGAACCCAGAAACAACGCCTGGAGGAAGAGCACTTAAGTTCTATTCTTCAGTACGTCTAGAAGTACGTCGTGCCGAGACGTTAAAGCAAGGTAATGAGATGGTTGGTAATAAAACGCGAATCAAAGTCGTGAAGAACAAAGTCGCACCTCCGTTTAAAGTAGCCGAAGTCGACATTATGTACGGTGAAGGAATTTCACGACAAGGTGAGATTCTTGATATCGGATCAGAAATTGATATCGTTCAAAAGAGTGGTGCATGGTATTCCTTCAACGGAGAACGTTTAGGTCAAGGACGTGAAAACGCCAAGCAGTACTTAAAGGAAAATGGTGCGATCGAATCTGAAATCTATCAACAGCTCAGGTCCTACTATCAGCTAAATGTGGAAACTGCTGCAGCTGAAGAAGAGGAGAAAGACTCACTCGTCTAAAGAGTCAGGCTCTGCTTCTATCTTGGGTACCGAGTGGAATCTTTATATGTATAAAGACAAGCCTGTAAGTTTTTTAAAGGCTTGTCTTTATTTTTATTCTATAAACGAAGGCACTCACTTGCACAGTCGCTCTGTAAGCTCTTGACATTGAAAATAGACATCTATACAATTAATGTATATTGTTTGATTACTTTAACAATTATTAGATTGAACAATGAAATGAAATGAGCTGTATGTGAATAGCTAGCTGTATGACAAACTATTCAAAATTACAACCAACAAGTAGATAGCAAGAGGAGGTGAAAGGTATGGATATTAATATACTAGTCATCATCTCCATTTTGCTTGTCTCTGCAGTAGTCGGTGCAGTTGTTGGATATCTTGTTCGTAAATCGATTGCTGAAGCGAAAATTTCCAGTGCGGAGCATGCAGCAAAGCAAATTATTGAAGACGGAAAGCGAGAAGCTGAAGCTAGCAAGAAAGAAGCACTACTCGAGGCTAAGGACGAGAACCATAAACAAAGAGTAGAAGCTGAACGAGAAATTCGTGAACGCAGAACTGAGCTTCAAAAACAAGAACATCGATTGGTTCAAAAAGAAGAGGTCCTTGACCGCAAAAGTGAAACCTTGGACAAAAAAGAGGAATCATTAGAAAAGAGGGAGGATTCTCTCACCAAAAAACAACAACAAATTGAAGAGATGGAAAGCAAAGTGGAGCTGGTACTACAGCAACAGCAAAAGGAGCTTGAACGAGTATCTGGCATTTCCCGCGAAGAAGCGAAGCAGATAATCATGCAGCAAGCACAACAAGAGATTGATCATGAGCTTGCCAGTATGGTGAAGGAACGTGAAAATCGCGCCAAGGAAGAAGCAGATAAGAAAGCTAAAGAGATATTATCTCTTGCCATCCAGCGTTGTGCTGCTGACCACGTGGCGGAAACAACAGTTTCTGTTGTCAATCTGCCGAATGATGAAATGAAAGGTCGTATTATCGGTCGAGAAGGTCGTAATATTCGTACACTTGAAACGTTAACGGGGATTGATCTTATCATTGATGATACTCCTGAGGCTGTAATTCTTTCTGGTTTTGATCCAATTCGTAGAGAGATTGCAAGAATCGCTCTCGATAAGCTCGTATCTGATGGGCGTATACATCCTGCCCGGATCGAGGAAATGGTTGATAAGTCTAGAAGAGAAGTTGATGAGTATATCCGTGAGGTCGGGGAACAAACGACCTTTGAAATCGGAGTTCATGGATTGCATCCAGACCTTATCAAAGTACTCGGACGTTTGAAGTATCGAACGAGCTACGGTCAGAATGTATTGAAACACTCGATGGAAGTTGCTTACTTAGCAGGGCTGATGGCAGCTGAACTTGGTGAAGATGTGAATGTTGCACGCAGAGCAGGGTTGCTACATGATATCGGTAAAGCAATCGACCATGAGGTGGAAGGTAGTCATGTTGAAATTGGTGTGGAATTAGCTGAGAAGTATAAAGAACACCCTGTTGTTATTAATAGTATTGCTTCACACCATGGAGATACAGAACCAACTTCCATTGTTGCAGTTCTGGTTGCTGCCGCAGATGCGTTATCCGCTGCAAGACCAGGTGCAAGAAGAGAAACACTTGAAACATATATTAAAAGGCTTGAAAAGCTTGAAGAAATTTCGGAATCCTTTGATGGTGTTGAAAAATCATTTGCGATCCAAGCAGGACGAGAAATTAGAATCATGGTACGTCCGGATATGGTTGATGACATCGAATCACATCGATTGGCAAGGGATATTACGAAGAAAATTGAAGATCAGCTTGATTACCCAGGTCATATTAAGGTCACGGTTATCCGTGAAACGAGAGCTGTCGAGTATGCGAAATAAAGTGGCTATACGCCACTTTATTTTTTTTCACACGAATATATAACATAAAAGGAGAATTATAAATGAGAATTTTATTTATTGGTGATGTGGTGGGTGCACCTGGAAGAAAAATGGTAGAAACCTATCTTCCAAAGCTACGTTCAAAGTATCAGCCAACACTCACTATCGTAAATGGAGAGAATGCTTCTCATGGAAAAGGAATTAATGAGAAGATCACCCGTAATCTAAAGCAATGGGGTGCACAAGCTATCACAATGGGGAACCACACGTGGGATAACAAGGAGATTTTTGATTTTATTGATGATGTACCACAGATGGTTCGGCCGGCAAACTTTCCTGAGAATACGCCGGGGCAAGGGTATACACTGATAAAAGTGAATGACGTGGAATTCGGTATTGTGAATATGCAGGGCCGTACCTTTATGCCCCCGCTAGACTGCCCATTTAGAAAGGCAGATGAAATTATTACACAACTTAAGAAGCGTACCCCATACATATTTGTAGATTTTCATGCTGAAGCGACAAGTGAAAAACAAGCGATGGGTTGGTATTTGGACGGAAGAGTATCTGCAGTCATTGGAACTCATACACATGTACAAACAGCAGATGAACGGATTTTACCGGATGGAACGGCTTTCCTTTCAGATGTAGGAATGACCGGACCTTATGACGGAATCCTAGGTATGAGTAAAGAAGCTGTTCTGAAAAAATTTCTCACTAGCCTTCCAGTGAGGTTTGAAGTAGAAAAAGGAAGGGAACAGTTAAGTGGGGTCGTTATTGATCTGGAACGCAATACTGGCCATGCTACTAAAATTAGCCGAATACAAATAAACGAGGATCGACCTTTCTTCGACTAGCTTCGATTTTGTTTTTAGAATTATTAGAAAATTAGAAGGAATACAAGCCTCATTCGTGAATATAGTAAGAGTGGTAGGATAGATTAAGGAGGTACAAATCATGGAAATATTAAAGGTTTCAGCAAAGTCCAATCCTAATTCTGTAGCTGGTGCCCTAGCTGGAGTCCTCCGAGAACGAGGAAATGCCGAAATACAGGCAATCGGCGCGGGTGCGTTGAATCAGGCTGTTAAAGCTGTAGCAATAGCACGAGGATTTGTAGCACCTAGTGGAGTTGACCTCATTTGTATCCCTGCATTTACAGATATTTTGATTGAGGGAGAAGAACGAACTGCAATCAAGCTGATTGTAGAACCAAGATAAGAATAATGAGAGGCTGACTTAGTTCTAGAGCTAGTCCTAAAGTGACACCTCCAAAAAACGATACAGGAAAGCCTCTAATTCTTAATTTGGTTTAATTCCAGAGGAATATGACCCCTGTTGAGTTTTCTCTTATTACCCGGAGAGCCTGGCTTTTGGAGGTCAGTCTCTTTTTTTTATGCCGTTTTTCAGAGTCATGCTCTTCATGCCTTGAGTTACATACATATTGTAAATGTGATTAAGGAGGAAAAAATGAAAATATTTGATGCACATTGCGATGTCTTATTGAAACTATGGAGAGGTTCATCATTGACTTTTAACAATACGAATCACCTGCAGGTATCCTATCCAGCACTGAAACAGGTAGGGGCAAAGGTGCAGTGCTTTGCAGTATTTGTTCCCGATGATTTAATTGGTGACGCTCGGTTCCAAGCTGCATTAGAAATGATTGAGCTTTTCCATTCTAAAATAATTAAGCCATACCCCGATATAAAAAAGGTGACAAGTCGAGAAGAGATAGATGATCTTAAGGATCATGAAATTGGGGCGATATTAACGTTAGAAGGGTGTGGCCCCATTGCGAACGACCTCGTTCGATTACAAACACTAGTCAACCTCGGGATAAGGTCAGTTGGTTTGACTTGGAACTATGCGAACGATCTTGCAGATGGTGTATTAGAGGAACGTAGTGCTGGTTTGTCCAATTTAGGTAGGGAGGCAGTCCGGTATTTACATGAGGAAAGAATTTGGACAGATGTTTCTCATTTAACGGAATGTGGATTCTGGGACGTCTTGGAGAGAACAGATTTTGTGATTGCCTCACATTCGAATGTAAAAGCACTTTGTGAGCATCCAAGAAATTTGAATGACAATCAGTTGCGCGCACTAATTCAAAAGGATGCTGCTATTGGAATAACGTTTGTACCTTATTTCTTGAGTGAACAACATTCAGTAACAATCTCCTCGGTTCTCAGGCATATTGATTATATTGCTGCACTTGGAGGTGTTCATAATATTGGATTTGGGTCAGACTTTGATGGCATCTCAAAAACGGTCAAAGGGTTAGATTCTTATTTCGGATATGAACGCCTCATCAATGAATTATTGAAGCACTTCCCTGAAGAACTTGTACGGGGATTTTGCTATGAGAATTTTAATCAAAGGGTTCCATTTTAGAATATTGAAAAATTGTCGAATTGATGTAAGAATTTTAAGAAGAATACTTGCATTTTTAAAGTGATAGGTCTATTATTGTAGACGTTATAAATCATTTTTCTTCCAAATGAAAGGATTTACATAAAGGTTTGGTCGAAAGATGCTACTACAACTATTGAATATGGATTGGAACATTAGAAGGGGTGGAGTTCTAAATGGTAGATCAACTTTCATGGAAAGTTGGCGGACAACAAGGTGAAGGAATCGACAGTACTGGTGAGGTTTTTTCACTTGCTCAAAACCGATTCGGTTATTATTTATACACGTACCGTCACTTTTCTTCACGTATTAAAGGTGGTCACACGAATAATAAGATTCGCGTATCCACGAAGGAAATTGGTGCGGTTTCAGATGATTTAGATATACTTGTTGCATTTGATCAAGAAACGATTGATGTCAATTATCACGAGCTGCATGATCAAGGAATAATTATCGCAGACTCCAAGTTTAACCCGACAGCTCCAGAAGATTGTAAAGCGAAGTTGTATGCGGTTCCATTCTCAGAAATTGCGAATGAGCTCGGCACTTCTTTAATGAAAAACATGGTTGCAATTGGTGCAACAAGCGCCATTCTCGGGCAACCGACTGAAGATTATCGTGAAGTCGTCCAAGGTGTATATGGGCGAAAAGGCGAAAAAGTCGTAGAAAAAAATATGGATGCACTCAAACGTGGTGCTGAATACTTCAATGAACAAGCAGGCGGACCGATCGAGCGTTTACAGCTTGAAAAGGCTGATGGACAGAAGCGAATGTTTATGATCGGTAACGATGCGATTTCCCTCGGCTTCCTCGTAGGTGGAGTACGTTTTATGTCTGCGTACCCAATTACCCCTGCATCTGAAATTATGGAATACATGATTAAACATTTACCTAAACATGGTGGAACAGTGATTCAGACTGAAGATGAAATTGCAGCTGCAACAATGGCAATTGGTGCTAACTATGCAGGTGTGCGTACAATTACAGCTTCTGCAGGACCTGGTCTTTCGTTAATGATGGAAGCAATCGGTCTATCTGGTATTACTGAAACTCCACTTGTAATAGTAGATACACAACGTGGTGGTCCATCAACAGGGCTTCCAACAAAACAAGAACAGTCTGATTTAATGGCGATGATCTATGGAACTCACGGTGAGATTCCAAAGGTAGTTATCGCACCAAGTACTGCTGAAGAGGCGTTTTATGACGCAGCAGAAGCATTAAATATTGCTGAGGAATTTCAGTGTCCTGTAATTGTGCTTTCGGATCTTCAACTATCTCTTGGAAAGCAGTCCGTATCACCGCTTGACTATAGTAAGACTGAAATACGTCGCGGAAAGGTACCGACTGGAGACCTTCCTGAACTTGAAGCAAAGGAATACTTCAAACGCTATGAAGATACTGAAGATGGTGTATCACCACGCGTTTTCCCAGGTATGAAAAACGGTATTCATCATGTGACAGGTGTCGAGCATGATGAAACAGGTAAACCTTCAGAGGTAGCCGGTAACCGTCAGACACAAATGGATAAGCGTCATCGCAAATTAAACAACTTGAACTTTAAGACACCAGTTTACAAGAATGTAAGACATGCTGAAGCAGATGTTCTCGTTGTCGGATTTAACTCAACCCGCGGGGCGATTGAAGAAATGATACCACGTCTTGAAGCGGACGGAATTAAAGTAAATCATGCTCAAATCCGTTTAATTCATCCGTTCCCGACTAAGGAAATGGAAGAACTGGTTGATGCGGCGAAAACAGTGATTGTTGTTGAAAATAACTCAACAGGACAACTTGCAAATATCATGAAAATGAATCTTGGTAACCTGGATAAGATCAAAAACTTATTGAAATACAACGGCAACCCATTCTTGCCTACAGAAATTTACACAAAATGCAAGGAGTTGTTATAAGATGGCAACATTTAAAGACTTTCGAAACTCAGTAAAACCAAATTGGTGTCCAGGTTGTGGGGACTTTTCAGTTCAGGCTGCTATACAGCGTGCAGCTGCAAATATTGAACTTGAGCCGGAAGATCTTGCGGTTGTTTCTGGGATTGGGTGCTCCGGTCGTATTTCAGGTTATATCAATTCATACGGTTTGCATGGAATTCACGGTCGTTCACTGCCGATTGCTCAAGGTGTGAAAATGGCAAACCGTGATTTAAAAGTCATCGCATCTGGTGGTGACGGTGACGGATTTGCAATTGGGATGGGACATACGATCCATGCAATTCGCAGAAACATTGATATCACTTACATCGTAATGGATAATCAGATTTATGGACTAACGAAAGGCCAAACATCTCCACGTTCTGAATTAGGTTTCAAAACGAAGAGTACACCTGAAGGATCTGTAGAATCTTCTATTTCTATTATGGAAACAGCATTGACAGCGGGTGCAACTTTTGTAGCTCAAAGCTTTTCAAGCGACCTTAAAGAATTGACTTCCTTGATTGAACAGGGGCTTCAGCATGAAGGTTTTTCTTTAATTAACGTATTTAGCCCTTGTGTGACTTATAACAAAGTCAACACGTACGATTGGTTTAAAGAACATTTAGTTAGCCTCTCAGATATTGAGGGTTACGATGCGCATAATCGTATGATAGCGATGCAAACATTGATGGAAAACAATGGCCTTGTGAAGGGGTTAATCTACCAGAATAAAGAAAAGAAATCTTACCAAGATCTTGCACACGGATATAGTGAAACAGCACTTTCAAAAGCTGATCTTAGTCTTGACAATAAACAATTCGAAGAACTTATCTCAGAATTTATGTAATGGGGGTAAGTTACACAGGGATGACTCAACTTGGGTCATCTCTTTCTTTAAAGTAAGAAAGTATAGTATTTTGGACAACCACAGTAGCTGATACTGTGGTTTTTTTTACACATTAAGGGGGATGTAATAAGCTTTAACCTTCACTCCAAACATTAAATCAACCACGGAATCTGTTATATCGATCACGGATGAAATATATCAACCACGGAATCTGATATATCGACCACGCGTAGTAAAATGGTCCTAAATTCACCTTAATGAAAAAATTTCAACTCCTAATCTAATGTACAAGAAAACGAACGGATCTCCATAAATAATGGCCGATCCGTTCTTTCTTAGGTGATTATAGGTGAGAAAGTATGAAATTTTGTTGTATAGATTAGGGTCGCTTGCGCTTTTCTTATGAATATAATGGGTATAGTTTAGATGGTGTTGCTGAACAATGATAAAGAAAGATTGTAATCGACTGGAATTCTGCATCAAATGCGCAAATGTCTTCTCTAAAAGGACACTACTTTACTGAAGAAGCCTGACATGATACAATTCTTAATGGTATTAATAGTTTTGTTAAAAGGAGTGTTCATCTTGGAAGGAAAAATGAAAGCGATTGTAAAACACCATCGTGGTAAAGGTGCAGAACTGCAGATGGTGGATATTCCTAAAATAAACGATCATGAAGTATTGATTAATGTGAAAGCGACATCAATCTGTGGCACAGATGTACACATATATGCATGGGATGACTGGTCTGCAAGCCGAGTAAATCCTCCTTATGTATTCGGGCATGAGTTTGCTGGTGAAGTGGTTGAAATCGGAAAGAATGTTACCAATGTAAAAGTCGGTGATCAGGTCTCTGCTGAAACGCACATCGTTTGTGGGGAATGCCCGCAATGCCTAACCGGTAATGCTCACATATGCAGAAACACAAAAATCATTGGTGTTGATACCAATGGTTGCTTTGCAGAATACGTGGCACTACCATCACAGAACTTATGGAAAAATGACCCGGAAGTAGCAACATCTGTCGCATCTGTTCAAGAGCCGATGGGAAATGCGGTTCATACTGTACTCGCCGGTGACGTTACAGGGAAAAGTGTGGCGATCATTGGCTGTGGTCCAATCGGATTAATGGCAGTTGGCGTTGCAAAGGCTGCTGGAGCCTCACAGGTTATTGCATACGATTTAAATGAGTATCGTCTTGAATTAGCAAAGGAAATGGGCGCTACTACGGTTGTGAATTCACGTGAACAAGGCCCTATTGAAGTCGCTATGAATTTAACCGATGGTAATGGTGTAGAAGTTGTTTGTGAAATGTCTGGACACCCAATCGCGATCGATCAAGGATTTAAAATGTTGACCAACGGTGGTAGAATGTCGATATTAAGCCTACCTGTTAAACCTGTAGAGGTTGATATTACAAATGATATCGTCTTTAAAGGAATTACAGTTCAAGGGATTACCGGTCGGAAAATGTATGAAACCTGGAGACAAGTTTCCGGTCTCTTGAAATCAGAACAAGTAGATGTAAAGAAGATGATCACACACGAATTTCCGCTTGAGGAATTTGAAAAAGGTTTTGAACTAATGCTTGAAGGTAAGTGTGGTAAGGTAGTACTTAGACCATAACGTTTTTAATTCGCCAGCTTTTTGAAGCTACTTTTGAAGCTACTATGGAAGGAATAAGGGGAGTAATTGTCCCTTTACATAAAGTGCAAATATGATAGGAGGAATATGTAATGAAGGGTTTCGAATATCTTCAGAATGAATTAGATGAGATGAAAGAAGAAGGTGTGTTTAGACAATTAGTGCCACTAGAGTCTAAACAAGGGTCTAGAGTAGTCATTAGAGGTAAAGAAGTCATTCAGTTGTCTTCAAATAATTACCTTGGATTAACGGACCACCCACGTATGAAAAAGGCTGCACTTGAAGCAGTTGAACAGTACGGGGTAGGAACCGGTTCAGTCCGGACGATTGCTGGGACATTATCCATGCATGAAGAATATGAGAAGAAATTAGCGGAATTCAAACATACAGAGGCATCTCTCGTGTTTCAATCCGGTTTTACGACCAACCAAGGCGTCTTATCTTCTATTTTAACGAAAGAGGATGTTGTTATCTCAGACGAGCTTAACCACGCTTCCATTATTGATGGAATCCGATTAACGAAAGCATCTCGAAAAATATATAAACACGTGGATGTAGCAGATCTGGAACGCGCTTTAAAGGAATCTTCGGAATATCGAGTACGTCTTGTTGTAACAGACGGCGTTTTCTCAATGGATGGTAATATTGCACCATTGCCTGAAATCGTTGAACTTTGTGAAAAGTATGATGCTATTTTGATGGTAGATGATGCACATTCCAGCGGTGTATTAGGAAGAAACGGCCGTGGTTCGATCGACCATTTTGATTTGAATGGCCGGGTTCATATACAGGTTGGTACGTTAAGTAAAGCGATTGGTGTGTTAGGAGGATACGTAGCAAGTACACAAACGCTGAGAGACTATCTTGTACATAAAGGTCGTCCATTCCTATTCAGCACATCCCACCCGCCAGCTGTTACTGCAGCATGTTCCGCAGCCATCGATGTTCTTCTAGAAGAACCAGAATTAATTGAGAAGCTTTGGGATAATGCTAAATTCTTTAAAGATGGACTTACGAAGCTTGGATTTGACACAGGAAAAAGTGAAACGCCGATAACCCCGGTTGTTGTGGGCGATGGAGCACTCGCACATAAGTTGTCAGATAAACTGTTCGAATACGGTGTTTTTGCACAAGGAATCGCTTTCCCAACTGTTGCTAAAGGGTCGGCACGTGTTCGTACGATCGTAACAGCTCAACACACGAAAGAGGATCTACAAGAGGCTTTAGATGCATTCGGAAAAGCTGGAAAAGAATTAAACATCATTTAGAGGTTGTTCAAAAAGTCCGGAGGCTAACAGGATGTTAGTCAGTTCGATGTTACCACAGCACGTGGTGGGTTTAATCGAACTTCTTGGCTCTTTTTCTCCTCCTTTTTGAACACGTACATTAAGTAATTAAAACTTTGGAGAAGGTTAACAGCCTTCTCCTTATCTATGTTCATGGTTTTAACATATTGCTCATTGTGGTCAACCCTGTATGAATTTGTTATACTATTAGAGTTATAATCCATTGAAAGACATCGTTGATTGTATAGATGTAAATGGGCAGTAAGGAGTGAACACGATGAAGAAAGAATTACCTGTAATCGAAACTCCGAAACAGAAAACTAAGGAAAAAGATTACTCTAAATATTTTCAAACAACCTATCAACCGCCTTCTTTAAAGGACGCTAAGCGCCGTGGTAAAGAGAAGGTTCAATTCCATAAAGACTTTTCGATTCCAGATGATTTAAATGGATTAGGAAAAGGCAAGAAATTTATGATTCGCACATACGGCTGTCAGATGAATGAGCATGATACAGAAGTAATGGCTGGATTACTTGTTGATATGGGATTTGAATCTACAAACGAGACTGAAGAAGCAGACATTATCCTATTGAACACGTGTGCCATTCGTGAAAATGCTGAAAACAAAGTGTTTGGCGAAATAGGGCATCTCAAACCACTCAAACTTGAAAAGCCAGGATTAATTTTGGGTGTATGTGGATGTATGTCTCAGGAAGAGTCTGTCGTTAATAAAATCTTACAAAAGCACCAGCACATTGATTTAATCTTTGGAACTCATAATATCCATCGACTGCCACACCTCATTAAAAATGCGATTTTCGGTAAAGAGATGGTCATCGAGGTATGGTCCAAGGAAGGGGATATTGTTGAAAATCTCCCACGTGTTCGAAAGGGGAATATTAAGGGCTGGGTCAACATCATGTACGGATGTGATAAATTCTGTACGTATTGTATCGTTCCTTATACAAGAGGTAAAGAACGGAGTCGCCATCCTGAGGATATCATTGAAGAAGTACGACATTTAGCAAGAAATGGATATAAAGAAATTACGTTGCTCGGTCAAAACGTAAATGCTTACGGTAAAGATCTTGATGGAATGGAATATGGCCTGGGTAATCTAATGGATGAAATCCGTAAAATTGATATTCCGCGTGTCCGTTTTACAACCAGTCACCCCCGCGATTTTGATGATCACTTAATCGAAGTACTCGCTAAAGGTGGAAATTTAGTCGAGCACATTCATTTACCTGTACAACATGGTAGTTCAGATGTGTTAAAGTTGATGGCCCGTAAATACACAAGGGAACATTACCTAGAGCTTGTTGACAAGATTAAGAAACAAATACCGAATGCAGTGTTTACAACAGATATAATTGTAGGATTCCCGAACGAAACAGAAGAACAGTTTGAAGAAACACTTTCACTCGTTAAAGAAGTGGAGTATGACATGGCCTTTACATTCATTTATTCTCCGCGTGACGGTACACCAGCTGCAAAGATGGAGGATAACGTACCGATGGAAGTTAAGAAAGAACGGTTACATCGTTTAAATGATGTGATGAATGAGATCTTCCTAAAGAAGAATCTTGAACTTAAAGGTGAAATTGTAGAGGTTCTCGTTGAAGGAGAAAGCAGGAAAAATCCGGATGTTCTTACCGGACATACTCGTACAAATAAAGTTGTTCATTTCCATGGAGCAAAATCATTAATCGGTGAACTCGTCAACGTTCAAATCACGGATCCAAAAACGTGGAGCATGGGTGGCGAACTCGTCGAAACCGCTGAGGTGAGTCGATAATGGCAAATACTAGAAAAGAAGTAATCGAAAAGGCAGAAGAACTTGCTAAGATGATCGCTTCAACTGAAGAAGTTGATTTCTTCAAAAGAGCAGAAGCAAAGATTAATGAAAATGATAAAGTTCAAAAGTTAATAAGCAAGATCAAAATTTATCAGCAGGAAGCTGTTAATTTACAACATTATCAAAAGCATGAAGCCCTTAAGAAAGTTGAAGAAAAGCTTGAAACCTTTCATGCTGAAGTAGATTCAATTCCAATTGTTCAGGAGTTCAAACAATCACAAACAGATGTGAACGACTTATTGCAGCTCGTAACGAGCACAATTTCAAACAAAGTAACCGACGAAATTATTGAATCGACTAGTGGAGATCAGCTAAAAGGCTTAACCGGATCTGCTGTGAAACATAATCGTATTTAATAGTTCTTAGAGTGAGTGATGCAAATGCGTCACTCTTTTTTTGTGTATTCGCACAAAAAACATTCAATATTTTTATTTGAAACTCATACACTTAATTAACGGGACATTTGTGAACGAGTTTATAAAATATTTTTAGCACACTAGTCATTCGCCCTGCATAGGATGAATTGAAGATTGGAAGAGGAGGGATTTAGTTTCATGGCCAAAAACGATTTCAGTTACAGAGAGATTATAACTAAAGCAGTTTGCGGCAAGGGCCGAAAGTTCTCACAAGCAACGCATACAATTACTCCTGCTCATAAACCTTCCAGCATTTTAGGTTGCTGGATTATCAATCACAAGTATAATGCTTTAGAGAACAAGGATTCCGTAGACGTAGAAGGTAGCTATGATATTAATGTTTGGTATTCCTACAATAACAATACGAAGACAGAAGTCGTAACAGAAACAGTCAAATACACAGATTGCTGTAACCTATCCAAAAAGGATGCAAATTCGATTGGAAGTCATCAAGAAGTGAATGCAAGAGCATTGCAGGAACCAAATACATTAGAAGCGACAATCTCACCGAACGGAAACAAAGTCCTTGTGCAGGTTGAACGGGAATTTGTTGCTGAGGTAATAGGGGAAACGAAAGTTTGGGTTTATGTAAACCCAGAAGGTGTAGAGGATGAGATTGAAGAAGAAGATTGGGAAGATGAAGTAGATGACGAAGAGTTTGAAGATTTAGATCCCAATTTCCTACTTGGAGATTTGGAAGAGTAACGAAGGGGTTGACTCATTAGGGTTCGGCTCTCCGCTTGCCGGAGGTGCCTGACACCTGAATTTTGAGTCAATCCTTTTTACTTTCTTAACATGTTATACTCTCACTAAAACTCCAAAGATCTCATGAATTTTTTAGTAAAGGCGTTCATTGGAAATATGCTATAATGGGGTGTAGATTACATATGATGGAGGGGTAACATGGCTGAATACACTCCAATGATCCAGCAATATTTAACGATTAAGGCAGATTATCAGGATGCCTTTTTATTTTTTCGTTTAGGAGACTTTTATGAGCTCTTTTTTGATGATGCCTCAAAAGCGTCAAAGGAGTTAGAAATTACATTAACAAGTAGAGATGGTGGCAAAGGAAACCGAATTCCGATGTGTGGTGTCCCCCACCATTCATCGAAAAATTATATTTCACAACTGATTGAAAAAGGATATAAAGTTGCCATTTGTGAACAGGTGGAAGATCCGAAAACGGCTAAGGGAGTCGTCAAGCGTGACGTTGTACAGATTATTACACCTGGTACAGTAATGGAAGGCAGTATGCTTGATGAGAAAGCAAACAATTTTATTGCTTCTGTATCCCCTTTTGAGGGTGGATATGGGTTTGCGACGTGTGACTTATCGACAGGAGAATGTTCTGTCACGTTTTTAGAGGAAGATTGGAAAGGCGTTTGTCTTCAAATCCAATCAGTTGGGGCCAAAGAGGTGATTGTTCCCGGTCACTTGGATACAGGATCGCAGACTTTGTTAAAGGATCAGTTTCATTTGACCGTATCGATTGAAGACAAGATTGAAGTACCTGCCCCCTTACATACAATTTGTGAACATCTTCATTCACCGGAAAGTAAAGAAAGTGCAGAACGCCTTATTACGTATTTAGTGAAAACACAAAAGCGGTCGCTTGATCATCTACAGAAGTTTCAGTATGTAGATCGATCAGGACATATGAAGATTGATCCGAATTCGAAGCGGAATCTTGAATTGGTTGAGACTTTACGGCAAAAGCAAAAGAAAGGCTCGCTGCTATGGCTATTGGACAAGACTGTTACCGCTATGGGAGGGCGTTTATTAAAACAGTGGATAGAACGACCGTTAGTTGAAAAAAGCGCAATTGAGGAAAGACTTGTAATCGTTGAATCGTTCATGCAACAATTTTTCAAGCGTGAAGAGATTCGTGAACATTTGCTTGAAGTCTATGATTTAGAGCGTTTAGCAGGAAAGGTGTCCTATGGAAACGTGAATGCACGTGATTTGTATCAGCTTAAACAATCCTTACAAAAGGTTCCAAACGTTAAGGATGTCCTTCTTGATATGGATCATTCCGGTTTGCTAGAGCGGTCTAATAAGATGGACCCGTGCTCAGAGCTCTCAGATTTACTTGAACAAGCGATCCACGAAGATGCACCGTTAACCATTAAAGAAGGAACGATTATTAAAGATGGTTATCATGAAGGACTTGATGCCTATCGAGATGCAAGTGTGAACGGAAAGTCTTGGATTGCTTCTTTAGAACAGAAGGAAAAAGAAAGAACAGGTATTCGTTCATTAAAAATCGGATATAACCGTATTTTTGGCTATTACATTGAATGTACAAGAAGTAATTTGCATTTAATCGATGAACAAAGGTATGAACGAAAACAAACATTAGCCAATGCAGAACGATTTATCACACCTGAGTTGAAGGAAAAGGAAGCAATTATACTTGAGGCAGAGGAAAAATCGATTGAGCTGGAATATGAATTATTCCTAACGATCCGTGAGAAGGTTAAAGCATACATCCCTAAACTGCAACTGCTTGCAAAGCAGTTAAGCGAGATTGATGTCCTTCAGAGCTTTGCCGTTGTTAGTGAGGAAGGACAATTCTGTAAACCTCTGGTATCTGACGACGGGACACTGCAAATTTCCTCTGGTCGTCATCCTGTAGTAGAGAAGATGATGGATCGTCAAGATTATGTTTCCAATGATGTATACATGGATACTGAGCGGGAAGTCTTACTTATAACAGGACCTAATATGGCCGGTAAAAGTACCTATATGCGGCAAGTAGCTCTCTCCTCCGTATTGCTGCAGGTGGGTTGTTATGTTCCCGCAGATCAAGCGATTCTTCCGATATTCGATCAAATTTTCACTAGAATAGGAGCTGCTGATGACCTTGCAGGTGGACAAAGTACATTTATGGTTGAAATGATGGAAGCAGAATATGCGTTATCACATGCTACTGAAAGGAGTTTACTTTTGCTTGATGAGATTGGACGAGGGACTTCCACATATGATGGGATGTCACTTGCGCAGTCCATCGTAGAGTATATACATGAACAGATCGGTGCTAAGACGTTATTTTCGACCCATTACCATGAATTAACGGTATTGGAAAACAGTTTAGATCGCTTAAAAAATGTACACGTAAAAGCCATGGAGGAAAATGGAAAAGTTGTTTTCCTCCATCGGGTTGAAGACGGAAAAGCGGATAAGAGCTATGGTATTCATGTTGCGGAACTAGCGAAGCTCCCGGAAGATTTAATCAAAAGAGCGAATGAACTTCTTGGAGTTTATGAAACAAAACAAACGAATGGTACAAGTGATTTAGAAAATAGCCAAACTGTAAACGAAACAACGAATCAACTATCCTTTTTTGATCCATCTGACTCTCAAAAAAAGCCACGTCAACAAAAGGAAAAGGAGCATCCAGTAATCTCACAACTCAAAGAGCTTGAGTTGATGGCGATGACGCCTTTACAAGCAATGAATGCAATCCATGAATTGCAAACAGCTCTCAAAAAAAATGAGCGGGAGGAATCGAAATGGGTAAGATCAAACAGCTAGACGATCTTTTATCCAATAAAATTGCTGCCGGAGAAGTCGTGGAAAGACCTGCTTCTGTTGTGAAAGAACTCGTAGAAAATTCATTGGATGCAAAAAGTTCACGCATTGATATTGAAGTGGATGAGGGTGGTTTATCAAGGATCCGAATCACCGATAACGGGGAAGGTATTGAAGCGGATGATCTGAAGATTGCCTTTCAACGCCATGCCACCAGCAAAATTCAGCAGGAGAATGATCTATTCCACATACGAACGCTCGGTTTTCGCGGTGAAGCCCTTCCGAGTATCGGTTCGGTTGCGAAGGTCGAGATTAAGACAAGTACAGGATTAGGTGCCGGGAATTCCCTTGAAATTCAATATGGGAAAGTAATAGCGAAATCAAAATCAGATAGCCGTAAGGGGACGGATATTACCGTTACTCAACTGTTCCATAACACGCCTGCACGGTTAAAGCATCTAAAAACTGTCCATACTGAGCTAGGGAATATTACTGATGTTATCAATAGGTTGGCAATGGGACATCCCAACGTGGCATTTCATTTAAAGCATAATGGGAAAAGTGTATTAAAGACACCTGGGAACGGGGATGTTCAGCAAGTAATTGCTGCCATTTACGGTATATCTGTAGCGAAAAAAATGCTACCTGTCAAAAATAAAACTCTTGATTATACGATATCAGGCTATGCTGTAAAACCTGAAATTACTCGATCTTCAAGGCAATACGTATCACTATTTATAAATGGTCGATTTATTAAAAATTATACCGCTTTTAAGGCTATTGAACAGGCATATCATACATTATTACCAATAGGAAGACATCCTATTGTCGTGCTTTCCATTCAACTGGATCCAATTCTGGTGGATGTAAATGTACACCCTGCAAAGCTTGAAGCAAGGTTTAGTAAGGAAAAGGAATTAGCAAAGGCAATAGAGGTAGGGGTTTATGAGGCATTACGGGCAACTGAATTGATTCCGAATGGAACCGATCCTTCTAATGGAAAGAAAACAAACCAAAGATCAGAACAACATACACTTGATTTAGAACATTCCTCACAACAAAATGAACAAGATGATCACAGGCAGAATGATCTTGTAAGAGAAAGGGCACAACTTTTTGATAAATTTACTGATTCTAAATCTAGTTTAGAAGAACCGAAATTTGATCAGATTGATGAGAAAACAAAAAGGTCAGAACCAAATACAACTTTTACCGAAGAACAGCAATCATCCAAATCCGAAAATAGTCTTCAGCGTGATGCACTTCCCAAAAGGGTTCCGCAGATGTATCCTGTTGGTCAGGTCCATGGAACGTATATAGTTGCACAAAATGATCAAGGAATGTACATCATCGATCAACATGCAGCTCAAGAGCGGATTAAATATGAATATTATCGGACTAAGGTTGCTCAGGTTGAACATGAAGTACAGGAATTACTTGTACCGTTGACGTTTGAGTTTACTCATAGTGAATCAGGCGTTATCCGATTACACATCGAAGAATTAGCTGCTGTTGGGATCTTTTTAGAATCCTTTGGAACCAATGCCTACATTGTTCGTTCACACCCACAATGGTTTCCGCAGGGGGAAGAGCGAGAAACAATTCGGGAGATCATTGATCAAGTTTTGGATGATCAGAAAACAGATCTGAAGCATTTAAGAGAAGAAGCGGCAATTATGATGTCATGTAAAGGATCTATTAAGGCAAACCGTCATTTGCGTCATGATGAAATGGTTCATTTGATTGAAACGTTAAGAAAAGCAAGCGATCCATTCACTTGTCCGCATGGAAGACCCATAATCGTCCAATTTACTACGTATGATATGGAGAAGATGTTTAAACGAGTAATGTAATGGACAGTTGGAGGAATAAGATGACTAAGCCAGCTCTTGTTGTGATTGTTGGCCCAACGGCAGTAGGGAAAACAAAAACAAGCATTGAAGTAGCAAAGGCGTTTCATGGAGAAGTAATTAACAGTGATTCTATGCAAATTTATCAAAGGATGGACATTGGTACTGCTAAGGTTAAACCTGAGGAAATGGAAGGTGTTCCGCATCATTTATTGGATATTTGTTCACCAGAAGAGGATTATTCTGTAGCGGACTACCAAAAGGATGCACAGCAAGTGATCGATGACCTTCACAACCGAAATAAATTGCCTGTCATGGTTGGTGGAACAGGATTATATGTACGGTCTGTTACACACAACTATAACTTTAATGATGCGATAAGTGATCCTAGCTATCGCCAAGAGCTCGAAGAATTTGTGAATAATTACGGAGTGGATGCACTGCACAGCCGACTTCAAGAAATTGATCCTGAACGTGCTCGTCAAATTCATCCGAATAATGTCCGCAGAGTGTTTCGCGCTCTGGAGGTATTTCGGGCGACCGGGAGTACCGTTTCAGATCGTTACGCGGAGGAATCTCCGTATAATCTAGCTGTGATTGGATTAACAATGGATCGCGAACGCCTTTATGAGCGAATTAATCTTAGAGTGGAAATGATGGTTCAAGAAGGACTCTTTGATGAAGTTAAGAAGCTGTATGAGTCCAACGTTCGGGATACTCAATCAATACAAGCGATCGGATATAAAGAAATTTACCGGTATTTCGATGGCGAGTATTCAAGTGAAACTGCAATCGAGCAACTGAAGAGAAACTCTAGAAGGTACGCTAAAAGACAGTTAACTTGGTTCAAGCATCAGATGGATGTCGAGTGGTTTGACATGACAAATGGTAAGCTAGATGAAAAAATTCCATCAATTTTACGATTTGTAGCAGGAAAGCTCGATCTTAAATCGAATTAATTTTATGAACGTTTATTTAGGAGGCCTATACACATGAAGCAATCCATTAATATCCAAGATCAATTTTTGAACACTCTTCGCAAGGAAAATGTATTCGTAACGGTATACCTTTTGAACGGATTCCAACTTAAGGGTCTTGTAAAAGGGTTTGATAATTTCACCGTTGTATTAGAATCAGATGGAAAACAACAATTGATTTACAAGCACGCCATTTCAACATTTACACCGCAACGAGCAGTAGAGTTTAATTCTGAGAACCCAAATGGATAATTTGAGTATTCATTGAATACTCTTTATGATGTTTGAAGTAAGATTGATGACGGTTCGTAAAAAAGAATTAAGTAAAGAACATGCCCCCCCTGGGTATCCCTAAAGGTCAAAAAAGTTAAACTTTCTTACCTTTGAACAAAAACAAGGCTGACTTTAAAATCTTATCCTCCTCAATTAAAGAGAGGGGTAAAGAAATTTTAGTCAGCCTTTTGCTGTTTCTATTTTCTAAGTTGTTTCTAAAGATAGTTGGTGAACGTAATCATAATACCGATTTAGAGTCAAAGGTGTTTTCATTCCGAATTGATACTGAATCGTTTCAGAATCCTTTCCTGATTGAACAGCGTTAAGGACCGCCGTTCTTCTGAAATGTTGAGATGAGATACCTTTACGCAATCCAGCTCTACTAACCTCTTGCCTAATCATTTTCTGTATAGCAATATTCGTTAAACGCTTTGGCTGATCTTCCTCATAACTCCAGCGATACGTTAATCGTTGAAAATCAAAAGCAACAAAAAATGGGTCTGTATCATCTTGGGTTGGACGGACTGCTTGTGGAATTAAACTATAATAGGACAACAGTTCACTAAGGACATCTTCAGTCAATGTGATGCTTCGGTTTAAGTCTCCATCTGAGCTTCGAACTATGATTTTTTTTTGTATAAATGAAACATTCCTCATATTAATCGAAACAATATCTTGTAGAGTAAGTCCATATTTTAGCATGAGGTGTATGATTGCCACATTTCTATTTGTTAGGTAGGAGTGAGCTTTTAGCTGGTTTTCCGTTAAATCCTTTTCAGACTGAATAGTTTCAATCAATTGGTTTTGCTCATTCTCAGTTATAAACATGTCTTCTGAAAAGGAATCCTTATTAAAGGCATCAATTGTTATTTGGACCAGTGGATTTTCAGAAATAACGCGATGATTTTTGAGGTAGCCATGATACTGGTTTAGTACACTGTATACACGTTTAAGAGTGCGAAAGGAATAGTTCCGTTCATATGAAAGGAAATCAAAATAGGATTGGATAAATGTATAGCGAAATACAGTATCATCCTCATATGAAAGTTCATTTACACGTATCCATGCGAGAAAGTCTTCAAGATCATAACGATACCGTTTAATTGTTGATGGACGTTTTCCCTTCTTTTCTAAAAAATAAATAAAATCGAATGCTAACCGTGGTTTGTCCTTTGTTTCCATTTGAACACCACCTTGTACTATGATTATAGCATATCCATGCTGTTTTTTATTTCTTAATGAATAACAAAACACCATTCATCAAACGATATAAGAAAATAGTGATGAGGTGGGCTTAATGTTCAAGAAAATTGCGATAAACTTGCTTGTATTAAGTTTGATTTCCGCCTGTAATTGGGATCAGGCAGACCCTGGTCAGGAGAATTATACAAACCCAACGGAGCAAAATTTGAAAACAAATAAAAATGGTACGCATGAAACACCAATTGTCCATAAAACATCGGGAGATACCGAGAGAGCAAAAGAACTTGTTCAATTAACAGAGCAAGTGGAAGGTGTAGAATATGCAAGGGTTATTGTATCTGGTATGTACACCGTCGTGGGCGCGAAGATTCAAAAGGACATGAACAAGGATGAAGTGGTTGATATAATTTATCAAAAAGTGAACAGTCATACTCATGGAGCGAATGCTGTTGTCACAACAGACCCGAAGCATCTAAAGAAACTACAACAGTGGGGAAAAGAGATAAATGAAGGAAGTCTTAAGTCTGAAATTTACAATGGCCTCGGACGAATGATTAGTAATATTAAACCAAATGAAAACTATCCTAGTGAACATTCAATTCCATCTGAAGATGAACTTAAACAAGATCGAATAAATGAAACGTCAGAGCCAAATAAAAAATGAACTGTACCCTTAAAAAAAGACAGTTTAATAAAAGTCCTAAGCAGCTAAGAGGTGACCTCGGAATTGTTCCGGGGTCATCTTTTCTAATCCCCATTGATACCTGGAGGAATTGTAGTAATCCATGTAATCGTCTACTTTCTTACGTAATTCCTCTACAGT
>NZ_JANHJQ010000031.1 GCF_024609785.1 Pseudalkalibacillus decolorationis | reverse complement strand
CTGGGTAGCTACGTGTGGACGGGATAAGTGCTGAAAGCATCTAAGCATGAAGCCCCCCTCAAGATGAGATTTCCCATCGCGTAAGCGAGTAAGATCCCTCAGAGATGATGAGGTTGATAGGTCTGGTGTGGAAGCGTGGCAACACGTGGAGCTGACAGATACTAATCGATCGAGGACTTAACCATATTTTTAACATCTTCGATGTGAATAAATTCAAGAATAACGTTATCTAGTTTTGAAGGAATGTGGGATTCCACAACTTCAAATGTCTGGTGACGACCGCGAAGAGGTCACACCCGTTCCCATGCCGAACACGGAAGTTAAGCTCTTCAGCGCCAATGGTAATTGGGGGCTTCCCCCTGTGAGAGTAGGACGTCGCCGGGCACATTTCGATCCGCAGTAGCTCAGTGGTAGAGCTATCGGCTGTTAACCGATCGGTCGCAGGTTCGAGTCCTGCCTGCGGAGCCATGGAGAGCTGTCCGAGAGGTCGAAGGAGCACGATTGGAAATCGTGTGTGCGGTCAACGCTGTACCGAGGGTTCGAATCCCTCGCTCTCCGCCATAAATAGCTCTACTACATAACTTAAAAATAGATTGGCCCCTTGGTCAAGCGGTTAAGACACCGCCCTTTCACGGCGGTAACACGGGTTCGAATCCCGTAGGGGTCACCATTTTATATCTGGAGGATTAGCTCAGCTGGGAGAGCACCTGCCTTACAAGCAGGGGGTCGGCGGTTCGAACCCGTCATCCTCCACCATTTATTTTTAGACATTATCGCGGGGTGGAGCACGTAGGAATAAGCTACGAAGCATAAACTTCAGCATACAGATTGAGATGCAACTTGTATAGGCATACTGAAATCTGGATGACGGTTCCTTTCAGAGGAAGGGACAGACGAATCTACGGAGCAAATCATCATCCGTAAACATTATATCGTCGCGGGGTGGAGCAGTCTGGTAGCTCGTCGGGCTCATAACCCGAAGGTCATAGGTTCAAATCCTATCCCCGCAACCAATTTAAAACTTACTAAGTCGATTAAAATCGAAGTTAGTTTTAGGTGCAACCAAATAAGGACCCGTGGTGTAGGGGTTAACATGCCTGCCTGTCACGCAGGAGATCGCCGGTTCAAATCCGGTCGGGTCCGCCATTTTAAATCTTAATATCTAGTATGGCTCGATAGCTCAGTCGGTAGAGCAGAGGACTGAAAATCCTCGTGTCGGCGGTTCGATTCCGTCTCGAGCCACCATTTTTTTTTGCCGGCCTAGCTCAATTGGTAGAGCAACTGACTTGTAATCAGTAGGTTGGGGGTTCAAGTCCTCTGGCCGGCACCATTTTTTTCAATAAATAATGGTTTTAGTTCTAGAATTTAGGTCTTGAAACATAAAGGATTCTGTACTAAAATATTAATTGTCCTATTTGGAGGGGTAGCGAAGTGGCTAAACGCGGCGGACTGTAAATCCGCTCCCTCAGGGTTCGGCGGTTCAAATCCGTCCCCCTCCACCATTTAGGGGCATAGTTTAACGGTAGAACAGAGGTCTCCAAAACCTCCAGTGTGGGTTCGATTCCTACTGCCCCTGCCAATTACATTTTAATAACTTTGGCGATTGTGGCGAAGTGGTTAACGCACCGGATTGTGGTTCCGGCATTCGTGGGTTCGATTCCCATCAGTCGCCCCATTATATTGGGCTATAGCCAAGCGGTAAGGCAACGGACTTTGACTCCGTCATGCGTTGGTTCGAATCCAGCTAGCCCAGCCATTTCGCGGAAGTAGTTCAGTGGTAGAACACCACCTTGCCAAGGTGGGGGTCGCGGGTTCGAATCCCGTCTTCCGCTCCATATAAAATCTAGGTAGTGCCGGAAAGTGGTACTCCATTTTTGTATCGGGCATAGAATATTTATATATGGCGGCATAGCCAAGTGGTAAGGCACGGGTCTGCAAAACCCTTATCCCCGGTTCAAATCCGGGTGCCGCCTCCAATTATATTTTAAAGCACCTCTGCCGGGGTGGTGGAATTGGCAGACACACAGGACTTAAAATCCTGCGGTAGGTGACTATCGTGCCGGTTCAAGTCCGGCCCTCGGCACCATTTTAAACTATACTTATTAATTCCATGCCGGTGTGGCGGAATTGGCAGACGCGCACGACTCAAAATCGTGTTCCTTCTGGAGTGTCGGTTCGACCCCGACCACCGGTATCTTCTACATAATTTACGTTAATTTTAAAACAGTGAGATAGCTCATAAACGTTGATAAATCAATGTTTATGAGTTTTTTTGTTTTTTTAGAACACGATAGAAAACGATATGAAATGAAGCTGTTTTACACAAATTTTACACAGACATTTCTTCAAATGTTTTCATTGTTCCTAGCTCATCTTCTGTACGCAATTCCTTAACTACATGGGTATATTCCTTTAAAGTCGTCTCAATATCACTATGTCCCAAACGTTCACTTACATAATAAATAGAAACCTTTTTATACAAGAGCACACTGGCATGTGTATGTCTTAGTCCATGAATAGTAATTGGCTCTATATTAAGTTCAGTTAATAGTTTTTTTAATTGCTTGTTTGCAACAGTATTACTGATTACTTTATATTTAGAACTAGGACTATAAAATGCTAGCTTGTGTATATTATTAGGTGTTGTCTCAAAAAGCTTTTTGAAATGAGTCATCGTTCGCTGATCCATTTTAATTGTTCTATTAGATTGTTCATTCTTAGTAGGACCGAACCCTTCAGGATTTCGTTTCATATAACCCCAGGTTTTATTTATTGTGATTGTATTATTTATAAAGTCAAAATCACTTCTTGTAAGCCCAACTATCTCAGCAAAACGCATTCCAGAGGTTAAAGCTAACAGTATTAGAGAATAACTTAATCCTTGATCAAGTCTCTTCCAGATCTCTTTTAACAGCATTTCACTTTCATTAAAATCTAAGTGCTTATCTTTAGATTTTTTGGAAGGTGTTGTCCATGTTAAAACAGCTTTTCTAGTGAAGTCGTGTTGAATAATCTGCTCTTCAACCGCATCTTTTACACAAGCACGAATATGCGTATTTAGTTTTTCAACGGTTTCACGGGCTTTATTTGCACCATATTCGTTTAAGAATAGCTGATAATCGTGTCTCTTGTGATCTCTTGAATTGGTTTGCTACTGAAGTATGCCTTAATTGCCTTTGAAGTGTATTCATAGTGTTTCTGAGTTGTAACGATTAAATTAGATTTATAGAGTTTAACCCACTTTTCGAAATAACCGTCGATAGGAACTGGTGTTAAATGTGGAACAATCCCTTTACTCAATTGAGCTTCAATTTCTGCAGCTGCAATCGTAGCTTCTTTTTTAGTACGAAAACCTCCCTTTCTTATTGGTTTAGATTTGCCATCAACAATACGACTGACAGTATATTGATAAGTGCTGCCTCGCTTTTGAATACTAGCCATAATTTTCACCTTTTCTAATTTAATTAGTAAGGGTGGCCAGTAGGTTAATATAGGTCACCCTTATTTTAACTAAATCGATGTACGCTTGTATAGCTTTATAGTAGATATACTAATTGGTAAAAATTCTTTGGAAATTCTTTTCTAAGAACTCTGCCATTTTACTGGCTTGAAAAGACCAATTTTGTCCTTTTGATTTTGGGTAGAAAACAAATCCGCCTAATTCAGCATCAAGTATTTTTTTGAATTTTGGTTGATAAAGAATGTTCTCCTTTATCCATTCACTTTTTCGATTAATCTGCTTTTCAAGATCTTTCATTGACCAATAAACACCTGATAGTTGAGATTGTTTTAGTTCATAGAATTCAACTTTTGAAATAAGAATTGTGTCTGGTGGTATAGGGATATTTAAATTAACCGATAATTCTTGAGCATTTACACCCCTAATTAGGTCGTAATTATTATTGATTGGTAGTTGTGCATCCATGTAATCATCCTTTCGTAGTTGTTTAGATCATACGAACATACCGTCAATTTAGGCAATTCACGTGTTAACAATTAGCATAATTTGATTACATTTATACAGTACAAACAGATGTTCTTAAATTACATACAAAAAAACAACCAAATATCTTGGTTGCAAAAGTGTTAGTACTTTTTTATCTTCTCACGGTATGAATTTACCTGGTGCCTATTTTGACAAGTGCTTCGTTTTCCATTCGGTGGGGGTGGACAATATTTTGTATTCCCGTGGTTCCTAACGAAATAATCCCCACATTCTAGACATATACCTAGTTGCACATCACTTATTAATGCCTGACCAATTTGAAAATACGCAACATCTATTAAATCCCCAAATATCACCTCTGTACTAAAATCATCTGGTCCTAAAGAAGGTTCATATTTGATATCTCTTGATTTTATTTTGCTAGTCAGTATTCTTCTAATATCATGTTTAATACCTTCTTTTGTTCTTAGTGGGATTGAATCCTTATTATTTCTATTATTGATGATGGATTGCCGGAAGTTTCTCATTTTTATATAGTCATCATTCTTATAAGCTAGAAATAACTCAAAGTGTTCTTTGTAAGTTGTTAGCTCTTTATCAAATTCATTTAAAAACAAGAAAGGTATATCAATATTTTGCTTCTTAGAAAGCCACATTCCCTCACGGATAGGTAAGCCGTAATAGACAAAGAATTTCACGATTGCTTTTTCATCTAGTAAAGAACCTATTTTGGATAAATCAATAAATAGATTACTTAAATCACTTATAGGGTTAAGTGTCCGAACGCTACTTGCATCAGCTGAAGCCATAGGAGCGACTAGAATATAGTTATATCCTATTGAAGAATTTAATCTCTTACTAATATGCCTAAGGAATCCTTCAGCACGATAATAGTTTTTTGCGTATCTATCTATGTAACACCTAAGTTCTTCTTCGATTCGTGTTAGCGCTTTTCCCTTTTTATCAGCATAATTGATTATTTCATAATTATCGTATACCATTACTTGCTGCTTACAGTTTAGTTTTGCTCCTCCTAGTAACACAGTTGATTCTCCTTGGATTATTTTTTATCAATATATACAGTTTATACATGTTGGAGGAAGTATAAACTTCTTTACAAATGTTCGTTGAGTGCTTGTGACGCTTAATAGTTAAATTAACGGGCAGTAATGTGGAGTCATTTGATTAATATATAGTAGACTAAATACTGCGCAGTAAATTTCTTTAGAAGTGATTTTGGAATATAAAATTCTTTATTAAATAGGTTTAGGGTAATATTTTTCTTTCCACAATCGGTCCATATCTTTAATACGAATACAACTTCGATATAGTAAGGAAAGTTTGCAACAGTATGAAACCACCCTTGTAAAAAATGTTACTTTTCAACAAGGGTGGTTTCATCTTATACTGAATCAAAGGTCACTAATCTATCGTTGGGCGGGGATATACGTGGATAGTATTTTTGGAACAATTGCAGTGATTTTAGTAGTAGTAATTATAGCCTTTTTTATTTTTAATAAATTAAATAACAAAAGTAAAGCATTAACTGACAAACAATTAGTTAATCAAGATTCTCTTCCAATTGAACTTCCTTGGGAGGTACAAAGTTATAAATCAACAGATCTAACTTTACACCGTCCAAATTCTTTGATATTAACAGATCAGCTAAAAAGTCACATTGGTGATGTAATTAGATTATCGCCAAGTGCCAAAGATATTGTAAAAAGTGAAAAGAAAGTAATAGTTAAATTTAGTGAAGAGGTTCTCGAAAAAATAAAATCAGGAGAACTTAGCATAATGAAGAAAAAAGGCTCTGCTGACCAATTTAGGGCTATTGCTGTGGATAAAAAAAATAAAATTAAAAATCAAGGTTGGTTAGAAATTAAAGACATAAAGAAAGTAAATCCTGCTCAATTAGCTAATGCAGTTTTGGGTGTAATGACTGTTATTACTGCTCAAGAGCATTTAGATAAAATTAATAAGCAATTAACTGATATTGATCGAAAAATTGATACATTAATACGCCAAAACAACAATGATAAATTTGGGAAAATACAAGGGAATATCCGTTATATAAAATCGATCTTACCAAGCATTCATAATAAAGATGAAAAATTACAAACTTATCTAATAAAAATTGAAGACTTTTCATCAACATCTTACAATGAAATAGAGTCGGTTTTGCGTGAATTACCTTCTTTAATAAGTAATGCTTCTCTCATCAAGGAAAAGGCAAAGTTTGGATTAGATAAAATTGTTAATGAAATTAAAGAACTTACGGTTTCGTTTGAACAAAAAATAGTATTAGGATATGGTAATTTGGAAGTGATGTCAGTCTGTTTAAAAATTATGACTGATTTAGGTAACAATTCGGAAGTTAATATCAATAGATTAACAGATATTGAAAATTATTATAAACAACTCACCGAATATTACAACCACTTTGAAAAAATCCTAAAGGATAAAAACTTTTCTCTTGATGCAACGTTTAGAAGAAGTAAAACAGTTAATTATAAAAAAGAGGAAATTAAAAAACATTTATCACACCATTACGAAACCATTATTAATAACATGTCGGCAGTCAATCAGCATATTAACCAAATAAAAAGTGTTGATAATGAAGACTCGATTAATGGACCAGTTAATCTTCAAATTGAATATGATGAAATGGATAATATAACTGCTGTTTATAGGTTAAAACAGGTCAATTAACAAAAGGTACGAATACCAACTTCCTTAAATTAACAAAAGAAGAGATAGATTTATTTTTATTTTTTTTAGATTTTTCCATGCAAACCTTGAAGATGTTACTTTTTACTGTAGAAGATTTTGAAAATGGGATAAGCAACCAGAGGTAGTAATTGAAGATTTGGATAACAACAACTTATACTAAAGGATGGGTTTAGTTTAAGAAGTAACACTATTTTAATTAAGAATACTTCAGGTTCGGTTTTAAACAATCTGGATTACTCGTTAAAGGAGTTACACATTCTCACTTATGGAAAGCATGATGTAATTTTCTTTTGCTACACAGTACAAATATACTGCGCTGAAAATGTTTCATTTAATTGATGATCACAACACTGATATATAGACAAAAAGAAAACTACTGAATTTAAATCCAGTGGTCTTTTGTTCTTTCCAATATTTTTAACTAACATTAATTTCATTCACATTTTCATCATCTGCAACTAACATCATTGCCAAATTCATTACAAGTTGGAAATCCTCGAGTCCCATGTCAATTTTTTTCGTACTAGATGGATTACGGTCCACTAGGTTATCAATAATGTTACATTTTTCAGGAAAATAATTTTTAAGTGATAAAATGATGTAAGATGCACACTCTCTAGGAGTTCTAAATTCAACTGTTTTATCTACCTGGGAAAGATGTACGATTCTAAAATTCCCATTTTCTAAGCGAAATAGTTGTAATTGCATCTGACGTAATAAGGGGTTCGTGTAAATGCTAGTGATGTTTTGTACGTTCATGGGTGTTCCTCCTAATGTTAATCATCTAACAATAATAAAACTAATAAGTATCATTTTAATAATAACATATACTATGTTTATCTGTGACGTGAAATTTATTGGGATGTGTAGGTGATAATCATGACAGATTTTTTAAAACTAGTTGGTTCAAGGGTACGTAATGTAAGAAAGGCAAGGGGGTTAACTCAAGAGCAATTGGCTGAACGTTGTGGGCTCCAGTACACATATATTGGTGGTATTGAACGAGGTACAAGAAATGTTTCCTTAGCTACTATAGAAAAGCTATCAGATGGCCTAGAAGTACCTCCTAACGAGCTATTTAAATTTGATGACTCTATCCCGGAAAATTTAGAGAGCAACAGAGCGCTTATAGAAGCCTATAAATCACTATTATCTAATAGAAGTAATGAAGAGATCAGCAAACTACTTAATATCTCTAAAGACATACTTGCAATAATTGATTCACAGAAGAAATAGTTGAAGTAGTAATAATTACCACAAGGAAATTTCATAAATCATACCGAAATTTCTTGAAAATGACTATATTAAATAGTGGCGGGATATTTTTAGAATGAAATCATATTGGTTACAGAAAAACATAGAAACCTTGATGTTATGCAAATAGGGCAGTTTATCCCCCAGAGAGAGCCTTAGATTTTAGATATTTGGAAAAAGCCTCTTTGTTGTCACAAGTTCAATTTGAAGAATTGAAGTTTAACTATAGCCAGTTTGAAATGAAGGACCATTCTATGCTGCTAAAACGCTCATAAAGGCGCTTATAAGCACTTTTGAATGAAAGATTTAAAGTGTGAGACCTAAATTAAACTTGTATGTGGATGATCTGAGAGACTGTCCAGAGGGGTTTGCTGTAGCACGAAGTGTTGACGATGCCATTTCTTATTTAGAGGATATACGATTGGTATACTTTCACTTGAGCATGACTTAGGTGAAGATAGTGAAGGTTATTTACTTCTAACGGGTTATGATCTCGTAAAGCTTTTCTGTGAAAGAGGTTATCGAGCAAACAAGATTTATCTACACACGGATTATAGAAAAAGAAGTAACTAATTTGGTGATTAGTTACTTCCCATTCAACCTATTTGACTAAAAGTTTTTCTATTCATAATGACTTCTCTACGTTTTATTTCACATATAGGAAATCTCTTTAACTGGCGTTTGTTGAGGTTTAATTTAAAAATAATGAAGAAGGATCAGAATCCTGGGTGAATAGTGAAATACTATCTAATATAAATGTATCCACTTCGGTTTCAACATCCACTTCGATATTCTCATCTAACCTTTTTAATAGTTCATCAGCATTCTTCTTGTCAACTTCATATTTGGAATGTCGATCCTCAATCTCTCTTTTTATTTGCACTAGATTTGCCCCCGCATAGAATGCAGCTTCAGCCCATCTAATGTCACGAATAAGATTAGGATTAGGGGTCCATAGTTTAGTGACTTTATATGCATCTGCGTTGTGGGCCCTTATAATAAAGTCTCGTTGCCAGTTACACTCTGCTTGGATTTTCTTGCGATCGGTTACGTTATTTACTTTGAGTCGTTCAAACATCCTCCTCCAGAGGCTCTTAATTTGATTACTTATCTCTATAGCACGTTTACCATCAATCCATTTCCCATCTCTCATAATACGGTGGCTCTTATTTTCAGAGGTGCTTAGTAAGTCATGTTTTACAAGGTAACGCTTTATGCGGTTATAGGCTTTTTCGACTGTAGCATATTTTACTTGATGTTTTAAAGAAATGACGGTTAACATTTCCTTAATAAATAGGTGAAGTGCTTGCCCGTCAATATATTGTACATTACCATCAATTAGTAGTTTCATAATATCTACACTAACTGCAGAGTGTTTAGTAGGAATCATCAATATCGTCCAAAAATATGATGGGATCATCAAACGATAAACCGTTTTTTTGCCTCTGCCTTCTTTATTTACGTTTTCTACCCCCATTGCTTTTAACTTATCTACAAGAGCCTTTTGACCCTTTGCTTCTACCGTGGACTCACTTAATCCAGTAAACAATAATACTTGCTGGTAATCTAGTGTTACTGATGTCATGGGATAGGACCTCCAATTTATAATCACCAACCATTTTGTCGGTTACTATATATATAATCTATATAAACAGACATTTTAGTTGGTGTTTTCTACGGAAGTTAAGGTATCCATTTAAAATGCTACAGTCAATAACACTTTTAACCAGTGATTTTTAACTATATGTTATCAAAACATTTATGAGTAGGCTTGGATTACATTGGTCGTGATTTAGTTAGCCGAAGGCATTATTGTTACTAAGAACAAAGGAATTAATTTAAGCTCTAATGTATATCAAGATTCTATATACGAACTGCGCCACCTGTAGCAACCATCAAATACAAAGACTTGTCCGGGATATGTTTTCGGAAAACAAAGAAGAAGTAAAAGGATATGAAGTGAAAGCTTATGTAATCATGTTAAGGAATAGGGACTAGAGTTTTTTCTAGTCCCAGATGTTTTGTTTATTTTTACAAATGTCCTTTTTCTTTCAATGAGCAATACGTATTACCAACAATAATATGATCAAGGATCTCAATACCGATGACCTTTCCAACTTCACATAAGCGCTTAGTAACTTCAAGATCTTCTCTCGAAGGACTAGGATTCCCAGATGGGTGATTATGAGCCACGATAGCGCTGGCGCAGCTTCTCTTTATAAGTGCTTTGAACGTCTCACGTGGATGGACAATAGATGCGTTTAATGAGCCAGTGAAAATGGTTTGACGGAATAACACCTCGTTCTTCGTATTGAGGCCAAGGACTACAAATTCCTCTCTTGTTAGATGCTGCATGTCCTTTAAATACGTAAACGCATCCTCAGGGCTGCGAATAGCAAAGCGGTCCTGAACATTACTTGGATTAAACCTCGCCAATTCTAATGCAGCAACTATCTGTTTTGCTTTCACTCTTCCGATGCCTTTTATATTTAGTAGTTCTTCCTCTGTTACATCCAGAAGATCTTGAATAGAAGTGAAGCGTGTAAATAACTCTGAAACAACATATCCATCTTCTTTTTCTCTTAAAGTCGTTGCTAGTAGTACCTTAAATGTATTTTGATCAAGTTTGTTAATCATTGTAAATGCTTCCTAGTTTGTGTGTAAAATAAAAAAAGGAGAGACCGAAGTCCCTCCCTGTTGAATGAATAGTTGATTTGTATTATGATGTTTTTAGTGTTTGGGCTCCTTGTGAGCTCTTTTTTTGTGCATAAAAATAACCCATGAAAGAAAATTCATGAGAACGTGTTGGAAGTGAAACAATGCTGATCACTTCTTTCTAATATGGTTTTTGGAAAATAAGAAGTTCGTGAATCAGTTGTGATGCCTGTTTTTTGCTTAGTTTTGTACTGTGGTCCACATTAAACAATAGCTTCATTAACTCTGTAACGACCTCTGGCTTGATTTTCACCTCCTTTGCTAATTGATGGACCTTTTTCAACTGCTCCTTAGTTATTGGCACATCACCTCCTTTAAAGGTTACAGGACGTACAAAGTCTTCAATGTCTTGTGTAAATAAAGCGCTTGTGGCTGTGATGTTAAGCACTCCATCGATTAAAGCTCTTTTCTTCACCATTTTTAATACTGTATTCACAATCGAAAAGGGATGCTGTTTTTGAAACTGATGTTCTTTACTATTGCAGGAACCAAATCCATTTACTGTGGGACCAGGTTCGCTAGTGCGGCTTAAATGTGCACTAATTTCAAAATGAAACAAGCCATTGTCCCAATCCTCTAACCGTTTTACCACAGAATACTGCACTGATATCTGTAAAAATTGACAAAGTTTTTCTGCCCCTGGCTTTAAAAGAGTTGGTTTATGGTAGCCGGCGACCATACCGTAATCTTGTCCAGTAACCATCATTTCTCTAGCAAATTGTTTGAGTAATTCGCCTCTTTGCTTTAGATCTGATAATGAGATAGTAGAGCTTTCTGTACTTAAAGTATTATTCATTGGGATGACATTTGGGGGCCTTTCTTTCTTTCAACACTATTGGATCAATCCTTTCATATTGTTAATTTGCTAAGCATCTTAAAACGTTACAAGATTCATTGCCTCAATGTACAGAAATGTTCAAATCAGTCTGTAGCTGATAAGCCCAATTTGACTTGTATTCGTAACTGTATCCATTTACTCTTCACATAATCACCTCCTTTCAGCTTGTTCTAACAATCCGCTTGAACTTAGTAACCCTTCCTTTTTAGTTGGATGCATCTCACCATCCCTTTCCTCACTGTTAATTTAAATTTGTCCTTTACAATATAATTAGGTTTATCGTTACAAGATTTACAGACTTAGGCTTGAAGATTAATTATCTATTAGCTCACCTAGGGAAATAAAATCTCTTTTTTATATGATTCAATCAATCGTCGTGTTGTATAGAAGAAAAATACAAACGTAAATGTCGGTGGGGGTGGGCATCGAATGATTTAAATCAAACCTTATCTATACCACCTTGCACCTTGGAAAAAATGAATATTTCTTTCCATATAAGGGCATTCAGTCAGGAGTGCATAAAAATTGAAGAGAATAATGAATAGTTAACTGCTGAAGCAGTCTGTAGTTTAGTTTCTTGGAGCTCTCTAAGAGTTTGTAAAAGATTTTGATCTCGTGCATTTTAAACGTCCGTCTATGTACGTTTGTTGTTCTTCAAGATTGTTATCAAGGCTTTTATTAAACTCTTCTTGCTTCTTAGTGAGTGCTTTATTGCCAGACATTGCTATCTGCTTAAAGTAAGAATAAAATAAGAGTAAAGTAAAAGGTTTTTGAGGTGTTTATTATGGACATTAAGCTGTTTTATAAGACGCAACGTGAACTTGCAACAGCACTAAACACAGTAGTTGATTACTATTGGGAAGAGAAAATATCAGAAAATGACCTAATTATAAAGGTAGAAGAGCTTTTTCTAAATAACAAAAAGAAAGTACGAAAAGATAATGGTTTTACGACTATTTTGAAGCAGCAATGTGGAAAGAGAAGGCTTGAAATTATTGAACGTATTCTTTCATTAAAAGGACACATTGAGGTGGTTAGGTAAATGAGTGAAGGAAGGATTTTACATATGAGTAAAGAACTATTATATAGTACCTCATTGTCAGGAGCTGCATTTCTGTTTTCTGAATTAAAACAGGTCATAAGTCTTGATCTTGAAGGGTTATCAAAAAAGGAGATAAGAGAAAGAGTAATGGCAGAAAACCTGTTTCAGTATAAAGTTCCGGGAAGTGCAAAAAGAAGTTTACCATCAGTCTTAAGACGTTTAGATGTGTTAGATGAAGAGTTAAAAAAAATGGTGATAGAAGAACCGATTGATTTAGGGAAATTGATTAACTTATATGCCATTTTGAAGACAGATCGGTTGTTCTTTGAATTTATGAGAGAAGTCATTAGTGAGAAATTAAAAAACGATACATACTTATTAGAGAAAATAGATATTAATGGCTACTTCACTTATAAAGCAGAGCAGGATGAACGTGTGGCAGGCTGGTCCGAGCAGACAGTAAATAAGTTGAAGCAAGTATTTTTAAAAATTTTATGTGAAGTCGGAATACTACAAGATAGCAACAGTGGAGAACTCTCTCGACTATTAATAGATGAGCATATTCGTTCTTACTTGTTATCCATAGGAGAACATGAGATTGTACATGCAATGGGGGAGTAGGAGGGAATGGAATTGAATTTAAATGCCAGACTGGACAAGATAATTCCAAAGCTACGAGAAGATAAATTTCTCGAAGGACATGGCCTTGGAAATGAAATTAGTTTTTATGTGTTTGATTATGAACCAGAGAGTGAACTTATTGTTCGGGATTATGTGAAGCATATAAAAAAGGAATTCAGTTATGAAGGGACCAACCGCAGAATTATTGAGTTTGACCTTTATAAAATGCTCTTAGATATTGCAAAAGAACGTAACATATTTGACCGCATATTTGATATGGAAGAGCGTCAGGGTAAAGAAGCCTTATTTAAAGCAATGGCAAACTTCGCAAAGCCTGATGTCTTTCTTAAAAAAATCAAAGAACAAATTGGAGAACATAACATTGTGATTATTTCAGGTGTTGGTAAAGTTTATCCCTTTGTTCGTTCCCATACGATATTAAACAATTTACAAGAGGTTATAGATAAAACACCAGTCATTATGTTTTTTCCAGGAAAGTATGATGGACAGTCGTTACAGTTGTTTGGAAAGTTTAAGGATGATAATTACTACCGAGCATTTCGCTTAGTGGACTAGTGAGGGGATATATCAATGATTATTAAAGAGATGTTTCAAAAAGACATAGGGCGTGATATAAGAGGCGTTATCAAAGTAGCGCAAACGGATGAAAAGCATATCTACCAAGAGCTTGATGAGTATGTTGTTACAAGAGAGTTGAACAAACATCTATCCAAGTTTTACGAAAGCTACCAAAAAGGGATTGATGGATCTACGGATAAAATGGGTGTTTGGATTTCAGGTTTCTTCGGTTCAGGTAAATCTCACTTCTTGAAAATTCTAGCTTACCTTCTTGAAAATAAACAAGTCAAAGATAAAAAAGCTATTGAATTCTTCGATGAGAAAGTCCAGGACCCAATTATTTTAGCAAACATGAAGCGTACAGCAAATGTTGAAACAGAAACTATTCTTTTTAATATTGATTCAAAAAGTTCATTAGATAGTAAATCAAAAGAAGATGCGATTCTTCGAGTGTTTATGAAAGTATTCTATGAACATAGAGGATATTACGGTGACATTCCTGGTGTTGCTGAAATGGAGAAATATTTAGATACTAAAGGTGTGTATGAAGCATTCAAAATTGAATTTAAAGCGTTAGCAGGTGAAGATTGGATTGACCGTCGTAACACGTTTTATTTTGATGCTGATTATGTCATCGGAGGCTTAACAAAAGTGACAGATATGACGGAAGAATCAGCTCGGAACTGGTTCGAAAACGGTGTTAACAATTTTGAAATTAGTATTGAGAAATTTGCTAAAGATGTAAAAGAATACATTAAGCAAAAGGGTGATAAATTTCATCTTATTTTCTTAGTCGATGAGATTGGACAATACATAGGAGATAGCCGTAATTTAATGCTTAACCTACAAACGGTTGCTGAGGACCTAGGTACACATTGTGAAGGTAAAGTTTGGATTATGGTTACATCTCAAGAGAGCATTGACAGCATTGTCAAAGTAAAAGGGGATGACTTTTCTCGTATCCAAGGGCGTTTTGATACAAGGTTATCACTATCGTCTATTTCTGTTGATGAAGTAATCAAGAAACGTATTCTGCAAAAGAAAGATTTTGTTCATGATAAATTGAAGCTGTATTATCCCGAGAAAAGTGCAATATTGAAAAACTTAATTAGTTTTAAAGATAGTACGGCTGATTTACGTGGGTATGACAATGAACAAGAATTTGCCGAGGTCTATCCTTTTATCCCATACCAGTTTAAGTTGCTTCAAAATGTCTTTGAACAAGTTCGTAAACATGGTTCTTCAGGTAAGCATTTATCTGAAGGGGAGCGTTCCATGTTATCAGCCTTCAAGGAAGCAGGGCTGCAGCACAAAGATAGTGAAGAAGGCAGCTTAATTCCTTTTTATGCTTTCTATGACACGATCAAAGAATTTCTAAACCCAACTATATCAAGGGTTATTGAAGGAGCTTATACTAATCCAGCTTTACAAGATGACGAGTTCAACATAAACCTCTTAAAAGTATTATTCATGATTAAATACATTAAAGAGCTTCCTGCAAACATAGCAAATGTAGCAACCCTTATGGTTACAAACATTGATGAAGATAAGTTAGAACTAAAAGAGAAAATCAAAGTATCACTGAGAAAACTTATTTCACAAACGCTTATTCAGAAAAATGGCGATTTCTATATTTTCCTAACCGATGATGAGCAAGATGTGAATCGAGAAATTAAATCCGTTAATATCGAGGAAGAATCGGTAAAAAGAGAACTGGCCAATTATATTTTTGAAGATTTGTATTCAGGAACAAAATTCAGATTCGGAAAAGTGTATGATTTTCCTTACCGTCAAACGATGGATGAGAAAAATTATAAAAATCAAACAGCTACGATCGGTATAAACATCCTTTCTCCATTATCTGATCATTATGAGAAATCCGAGCAAGAATTGATGATGATGTCTTCTGGAACGAATGAGATGATAGTGAAACTTGGAGGCAGTGAAGCCTATATTGAGGAAATGCGTGAAGTGAAGCAGATCGAGGAGTACCGTAAGAAAAGAAATATTACACAGCTTCCTGAGAGCATTCAAAACATCTTAAACAATAAACAAGCAGAAGCGAGAGAAAGAAGAAGACGTGTAAAAGATTTCTTAGAAGAAGCGATTAAATATGCCGGCTTTTATATCAATGGTGATCGAGTTGAGGTGAAAGGGTCATCTGTAAAAGAAAAGATCAACGCAGCATTAGAATCATTAGTGGAAAATGTTTATACGAGATTAGGTTATATAAAGCACTTCTTAGAAAACGAAAGAGAACTAATTCCAATCCTATCTCCACAGAACGAACAGTTATCACTGGAAGCGGAGTTAATGCAAAATCCAAATGAACTGGCTATTAAAGAAGTTTATGATTTTATAAGCCTACAGGATGATATAAAAAAACAAGTACGTGTAAAAATCCTTCTTGATCGTTTTAATGATAAACCTTACGGGTGGAGACCACTTGATGTTGCTGCTTTAATTGCTCATTTATTGAAAGAACAACGTATTCGTATACGTTTTATGGCAGAATACTTAGAACCAGAAGATGGGGTCAATAAAATCATTACAGCCTTAACGAAAACATCAGAAGCCGATAAAGCAATTGTATTAAAGCGAGTAAAGGTAGATGAGAAGCTAATACGAACGGCAAAGAGCATTTGCAAAGAAGTATTTAATAAGACGGATTTAGCCGATGATGAAGATGGATTAGTAAGAGATATCCGCACATTCATTGAACATCAAATAGACGAGATAAAAGCATTGAAAGCTCGCTATGAAGGTCGGAAATACCCTGGAATGAGCTTATTGGATAAAGGTCTAGAATACTTTGGCGAGTTCCATAAAGGATTAGATAACGCTTCTTTCTTTGCTAAGTTAAAGGATATGGAAGAGGACTTGTTAGATTGGGAAGAAGATATTGTCTATGTGAAGAGCTTCTTTGGTACAGACCAAAAGAGAATCTTTGATGAAGGACTGCAGGCTCTTAATAAATACGAAGAGAACAAGATGTATTTAATGAATGATGATTCTGAAGCCTTTGTTAGAAAGTTAAGTGATATCTTAAAAGACCCAATTCCTTATAAGAAGATAAAAGATATCCCTGAGTTAAATGAAGCAGTAGAAAACCATATCAATGCTGTCCTTAGTGAAAAGAAAGAAAATGCAAAAGAAAAATTAAAAGCTGACTATGATCATCTAGCTATCTTAGCAAAGCAGTATGGAGTGTACGCAGCTACTAAACAGAAAGTAGAAAATTATTATAACGAATTAAGAGGCAACATAGACAGCTTTGAAGATATCTTTAAAGTGGATGCGACCATTTCTCAAAGCGCAAGTTTCAAAGAGAATTATGAGCGTTTAATTGCTAAAGAAATTAGAGAATGGAAAAGCCGAAAAGAGGAGGAAGAAGGAACTGTAATCGTTGAGCCACAACCACCTGTTGTGACGATTAAAAAGGAAAAAGTTCAAGTATCGAAATTGCTTGCTGTTAAGACGTTAACATCAGAAGAAGATGTTGACCAGTTTGTAAATACCTTATCAAACAAACTAAAGGAAATTATTAAATCCAACAAACACGTTGAGTTCTTGGATTAAAGTAGGTGAATGGTGATGAACAAAACAGCATTGAAAAACTTTGCGATGAGTGCAAGGAGAGAACTGTTAAAAAAAATTGAAGCCAAGGCAATGAAATTAGGAATAACAGAAAGCAACATCAAGAAAGCCGAAATTGAAAGCTCGGATGCCATCTTTATTGATGGCAGACAGCTTTCAAAAAATGAAAAGATCCAACGTGATAAACTCATTGACCGTGTTGGTCAAATTGGATATTGCTCAGTGATGGACGAAGTCGCTTACACGTGGTTTAATCGCTTCACAGCATTACGTTTCATGGAGGTGAATAATTATCTTCCAACAAAAATACGTGTATTATCATCAATTAATGCTGAGAGTGCAGAACCAGATATGATGAAAGAAGCATTGTCTCTTGATTTAGAGATTGATAAAGAGCTTGTGTATGAGTTGAAGATAAATAATTACGCTGAAGAGCTGTTCAAATATTTGATTATCAAACATTGTAATGACTTGAACCGCTTTATGCCATTTATGTTTGAAAAGATCGATGATTATACGGAGATCTTGTTTCCAGAAGGATTATTAACGAAGGAATCATTTTTAAGGGAGATGACCTATACCGAAAAGATTTCAGAGTCAGATTGGCATCAAATTGAAATCATCGGTTGGTTGTATCAATTTTACATAGTTGAGGAAAAAGAACGAGTCTTTAAGCAGAAATCTAAATATAAGGCAGAAGAAATTCCATATGCTACTCAGTTGTTTACACCTAATTGGATTGTACGTTATATGGTTCAAAACTCATTGGGAAGATATTGGTTTGAGTCACATCCTGAGCATCAAGATTTATTAGAGAGTTGGGAATTTTATATAGAAAACAATCAAAAGCAAAATTATGAAGAAAAGTTAGCCTCTTTTATTAACAAAGAGTTAAAGGTAGAGGATATCAAATGTTTCGATCCTGCGATGGGAAGTGGGCATATTCTTGTTTATATGTTTGATGTTCTTTATGAAATTTACAGTAAGTGTGGGTATATGGAACGAGAAATACCGAGGTTGATTATAGAAAACAATCTATATGGATTAGATATTGATGATCGTGCTTATCAGCTTGCTTGTTTTTCAGTTGTCATGAAGGCGTTGGAATACAATAAACGTTTATTTAGGAGCATAGAGAGGGAAGGTTTAGAACTAAACTTCGCTTCAATTCAAGAAACGAACATACTTGATGAGGAAGATATCGCTTTTATTGCAGGAGATATTGAAGGTAAACAATTTGAGAGCACAAAAGGGTTTATAAACCAATTTAAAGATGCAAAATCAATCGGTTCCCTGCTAAAAGTGGATAAGTATAATCATGAATTTTTAGAGGGAAGGTTAAAATATTTACTTGAAAATCCAGCAGAAAACCTTTTTGAAGAGGAATTGAGAAAAAAAGTAGTCAATATAATACCTAAGTTATTAAAACAAAATGAAATTATGTTAAATCAGTTTGAAATCGTAGTAACAAATCCTCCATATATGGGGAACAAATTTATGAATACAAAGTTAACAAAATACCTAAATGAAAACTATCCTTACTCTAAATCAGATTTGTTTGCGACATTTATGGAAGTTGATCATTATCTAACCGATAGTAGTATTTCAGCGATGATTAACCAACATTCCTGGATGTTTTTATCGACATTTGAAAATATGAGGAAAACATTTATAGATAATAATTCAATAATCACAATGCTACATCTTGGTTCAAGAGCTTTTGAGGATGTAGGTGGAGAGATAGTTCAAACTACTGCCTTTGTTTATAGAAAATCAGTTTTCTATACATATGTAGGTCAATTTATAAGATTGATTGACTTTAAGGATGCAAAAGAAAAAGAGCAAAAAGTAATAGAAGCAATAAGATCTCCACAAGTAAGTTATCGATACGAAAATGATGGTTTAGAATATAGTCTTATAAAAGGCAGTCCGTTGGCTTATTGGATAAGTGAAAATGTATCAGCAGCTTATAAAACAGGAACATTATTAGGGGATATTTCAAAACCAAGGTCTGGACAAAATACTGGTGATAATGCAAGGTTTATTCGAAAATGGTATGAAGTGAATATCGATAAGATTGGCTTTGGTCTTAATACAGAAGAATTAGCAGAAACATCCAAAAAGTGGATTCCGTATAATAAAGGAGGAGAATATAGAAAGTGGTATGGCAATTATGATCATGTAATTAATTGGGAAAATAATGGTTTCGAAATTAAAGATTATGCTGTTTTTAGGAATAAAGGAAAACACTGGTCAAGATATATACAAAATATAGACTTTTTATGTTGTGAAGGTATAACATGGTCTTTTATTTCATCGTCGAATTTTTCAATGCGTTATTTACCTCAAGGCTTTATTTGTGATTATGCCGGTTGTGCCGTTTTTCCATCTAAAGAAAAAATGTTTCACTTAATAGGATTCTTAAACTCAAAGCCTGCTACAATATTTATGGAAGCAATTAACCCTACTCTAAATTTCCAACCAGGAAATGTAGCGAGCATACCTATAATTGATATTGCAGACCTGGTACGAGATCAAGTTAATCATTTAGTTACAGAAAATATTATGATTAGCAAAGAAGAATGGAATAGCTACGAAACAGCATGGGGCTTTTCTAAACATCCATTACTTACAGAAAAATATAATATAATAAATGACAGTTTTTTAAATTGGAACAAATATATACGAGCGATGTTTAACAGAATGAAAGCAAATGAAGAGGAAATAAATAAAATTTTTATTAGAGTATATGGAGTAGATAGCGAAGTTGACAATATCATTGATGATTCAGAAGTATCAATTCGTATACCTGATGACAAAAGTGAAGTAAAATCATTTATTTCGTATGCTATCGGTTGCACTTTCGGTCGCTACTCCTTAGATGAAGAAGGTCTAATTTACGCAGGTGGAGAATTTGATCCATCCAAATACGAAACGTACCCGGCTGATAAAGATAACATCCTCCCAATTTTATCAGGAGCTTACATCGAGGATGACATTGTTTTAAGGTTCATTGAGTTTGTTCAAGTAACTTTTGGTGAGGACACATTATTAGAAAACCTTGATTTCATCGCTGATACACTTGGTAAGAAAAAAGGTGAAACAGCAAAAGAGACCATACGTCGTTATTTCATGAATGATTTCTTCAAAGACCATGTTCAAACATACAAGAAACGTCCGATTTATTGGTTGTTCACAAGTGGTAAACAAAAGGCTTTCAACTGCTTAATTTATATGCATCGTTATGATAAAACAACGTTATCAAGAATTCGAACGGATTATTTACATGAATATCAAATTCGCTTAGATGCTGAAAAGAGAGACCTTTTCACTATTATTGAAGGTGACTCAACCGCAAAAGAAATCAGTAATGCGAAAAAGGAATTGAAGACGTTAGAGAAGAAGATTGAAGAATTGAAAGAGTATGATGAAGTGTTGCACCACATGGCAGACATGCAGATGGAGATTGACTTAGATGACGGTGTAGTTGTCAATTACGAGAAGTTTAAAGGTCTTGTCGCAAAAATATAATTCAGTCATTATGGGTATAACGGTTTTGGCTGTTATATCCTTGTTTTTCTTAATTTGGCGAAGAAGGGGTGAGGTAACGTGAACTTAGATCAAGTTGTAGCAACTTTAACAGTACATTTTCAGAAATCCTTGAATGATGGGGAACAACGGAAAATCATTTTTTGGTTTGATAAAGATCAAGAGTTTGTTGATGATATTGAACAAATTGAAATCAAGGAGGTAAAAGTCCATCAATTAACCAAACGAAACAACTTTTATACGAAATACTTACTTGAGGAAGAAGATCCAACTTCTCATTATTTAATCTATACAAATGAAGAGCTTAGTGTAGAGGATAATTGGTTAATTGATTCAGTCTTGTATTCGAAGACGTTCTATGCTGATAAAATTTCACTGCTGCTTAACGACTTACATATTGATACTTCGTTACGAGCTGTCGTTAAGAAGTATGAGAAGTTTTTCAATAATAAAGAGAGATATCGAAAGTTCCAAACCTTTTCTATTGAAACTTATACAGAGGAAGCGATTGAAATAGCAATCTTGAGTGTACTCTGTAATGTGAAAACACCTGATATTGAAGCTATTGTAAAAACCGTGTTGATGGATTCGTTGAATGATCAAGAAAACAAGTATATCGAGCAGATGGACAAGTTTTTCGATGTGGATGTATTCTGGAAATATGTCGCTCATCACTACGGGTATGAACGTAAGCAAAAATCATTAAAGACGTTATTTATCCATTTAACGGTGACAGCACTAAGTCATTCGATTGAGGAGAGTTATTTAGCTAATATCAAGCAATACATAGCAGAACGTAACAAATCAAATGGATTAGTCTTTATTGATCATTGGATGCACTATAAAGCTGATTATGAGCAATATAACGAATATGCAGAGCTTATTGAGCAAGAAATACAACTCTCGGATCTAGTCAATAAAATGCCGATTGAAGCCTTTAATCAAGCGGATACGTTTCCTTACTTTGACAGAGCGATTATCATTAACATAGCCAATAGTCTTTCTACAAATTTGGAGGACTATGATGACTATATTAAGTTAATCAAACTTAGAAGAACGAAACATTTTTATGAGACATACGAGAACATTTACGAGGCATTGTTCTACACAGTTAAAATTCATCAATTCTATAAAGAGCATCAAACAGGTATCCCACAAGGACAAGCTATTGACATGTACAAGTCCTACGTGAGTCACTATTACAAAATGGATACATATTATCGAAAGTTTTATGTTGCTTATGACAAAGAGGCAAATAGCGAATTATTGAAGAAGTTGAAGACTCTGGTCGAGAACCTCTATACCAATTGGTATCAAAGTGAGTTAAGTGCTCATTGGTCAAAAGCCGTACATTCAGAACTAACAAAAGAGTGGTCACTACCTGGTGTCAGAAACCAACAAGGTTTTTATCAAAGTAATGTTAGTTCTAAAGTAAGTAAAGGTGAGCGTGTATTTGTGATTATCTCCGATGCAATGCGTTATGAAGTTGGAGTCGAGATTAGTGAGCGACTAAACGCTGAGACATTGGGAAGTTGTGAACTCGATACAATGTTAGGGGTTATCCCATCGGTAACAAAGCTCGGAATGGCTTCATTATTGCCCCACCGAACCGTTGATTTTGACCAAAATGGAAGAGTATTTGTTGATGGCAAGGATTCATCAGGGCTTGATAACCGTCGTAAGATCATTGCATACGCTGAGAGTGAAAGTGTTGCGATCCAGTTTCAAGACGTATTTGCGATGAATAAAGCAGGAAGAAGGGAACATTTCAAAGGTAAAAAACTCATTTACATCTATCACGATACGATTGATGCCATGGGAGATAAAGCGTCTACTGAGATGTATACGTTTGATGCTGTCGAAAAGGCAATGAGTGAAATCTATGATTTAGTCAAAATCATTCGTGATGACTTAAGCGGGACAAATATTTACATTACCGCTGACCATGGGTTCTTATATCAACGTGAAGCACTTGAAGAGAGCGATAAGATCGAGAAAGAAAGAATGGATAATATTGAAGTGAAACGTCGTTATATGCTTTCACAAGAAAAAAGAGAAGTTTCTGGCTTACTTGATTTAGATTTGAGCTCAGTCGTAAAAAATGAGCAAGGGCAAACGGCTTATGTACCGAACGCTACGATACGTTTTAAAATGCAAGGCTCAGGTGTGAATTTCGTCCATGGTGGGGCGAGTTTACAAGAGGTTGTTGTTCCACTCTTAAAGTTTAAAAATAAGCGTACTGGACAAAAAGGTACTAAAGCGATACAAAAAGTGGATATCAAGCTAACGAATACTACGAGAAAAATAACAAATAGCATCTTCAACTTATCTTTCTTCCAAACAGAAAAAGTGGAAGAGAAAATGACTGCAAGAACCGTTGTCATCTATATGGCTGATGAAACAGGTAATGTAGTTTCAAACGAAGAAACATTGATAGGTGATCGAGAATTTGATAATCCAGAAGATCGCACGTTTAAGCTGCGGTTTGTATTAAAGTCTATCCCTTATAATAAAAGCGAAAACTATTACTTAAACATCAAAGACATAGAAACAGGAGTGGTTGTTGAACGGATTCCTTTTACGATTAACTTAGGAATTGTCAGTGATTTTGACTTCTAAAAAGAGGAGGGCTGTGAATGGAAGAGCAAGTGAATGAAATTGAAGTGGTTGATTTAGATAAAAAGCTCAATGATGTATTTGCAGGTCGTGTCGTGCGAAAAGATTTAACGAACATCATTAAAGAAGGAGCAAATGTTCCTGTTTACGTATTAGAATACCTTCTGGGCATGTATTGTGCAACGGATGATGAAGAAAGCATTCAAGAAGGGTTAGAGCGTGTTAAAAAGATACTATCGGATAACTACGTTAGACCTGATGAAGCGGAGAAGATTAAATCTCGCATTCGTGAACTTGGACAATACTCCGTTATTGATAAAATTACTGTTGCCTTAAATCCCAAGATTGACACATACGAAGCTGAATTTTCGAATTTAGGATTAAAGGGTGTGCCGATTGCTGCTACCTTTGTTAAGGAGTTTGACAAGCTCTTAGCAGGTGGTATCTGGTGTATGGTGAAGATTGATTACTATTACGATGAAGAGGTAAAGAACTCCATGCCGTTTAGCGTTAATAGTTTAAAGCCGATCCAAATGCCAAATATGGATTTAAACGAAATCATAGAAGGTAGAAAGAGTTTTACGAAAGACGAATGGATTGATGTTCTTATTCGTTCAACTGGAATGGAACCAACACAACTAGAAGAGAAGGTAAAGTGGCATTTATTATTACGTCTTGTGCCACTAGTAGAAAACAACTATAACATGTGCGAACTAGGTCCTCGTGGTACAGGAAAATCCCATGTGTATAAGGAAATCTCACCGAACTCGATCCTGGTTTCAGGTGGTCAATCAACGGTTGCCAATCTGTTCTATAATATGTCTTCAAGAAAAATTGGTCTGGTAGGTTTATGGGATTGTGTAGCCTTTGATGAAGTGGCAGGAATACGATTTAAAGATAAAGATGGAATCCAAATTATGAAAGATTATATGGCAAGCGGCTCATTTGCAAGGGGAAAAGAAGAGAAAACAGCGTCAGCTTCGATGGTTTTTGTCGGAAACATAAACCAAAGTGTAGATTCGCTTATTAAGACTTCACATCTCTTTGCTCCTTTTCCAGAAGAGATGGCAAACGACTCAGCGTTTTTCGATCGTATACATTACTACTTACCTGGTTGGGAAATCCCAAAAATGAGACCTGATTTCTTCACTCTTAAATATGGTTTCATCGTGGATTACATTGCTGAATTTTTTCGGGAAATGAGAAAACGCTCATTTGCTGACTCGATTGATCGTTATTATAAACTTGGTAATAATCTCAATCAACGTGATACAGTCGCCGTTAGAAAGACTGTTTCAGGAATGATGAAACTTATCTATCCACATGGACAGTATACAATCGAGGACGTTGAAGAAGTCCTGCAATATGCTCTTGAAGGAAGAAGAAGAGTAAAAGAGCAGCTGAAGAAAATTGGTGGTATGGAATTTTATGATGTAATGTTCTCTTATATTAACAAAGAAACTCTACAAGAAGAACACGTTTCAGTTCCTGAACAAGGCGGAGGGAAGTTAATCCCTGAGGGTATGGGGAAACCAGGCCATGTTTATGTTGTCGGCCATGGTAACTCTGGAATGATAGGAGTATATAAACTCGAAAATCAAGTAGTAAGTGGAACTGGTAAATTTGATAAATCGGGTGTAGGCTCCAATCGTGGAGCGAAAGAAAGTTTAGATACAGCATTCAGGTTTTTCACAGCCAATAGCAAAGCTATCAGTAACACCATTAGCACGAAAACAAAAGATTACTTGATGCACATTAGTGATCTCCAAGGCATTGGTCTAACGGAGGAGCTTGCGATAGCAGAGTTGATTGGATTATGTTCAGGAGCTTTAGATAAACCATTGCAAGAAAGTATGGTTGTTATCGGGAACATGACCGTTGATGGAACAATTTCTAAAGTAGAAGAGTTTGCGAATGTATTGCAAGTATGTGTAGATGCGGGAGCAAAAAAAGTGTTAATTCCTGCTTCGGCTGTAATGGATTTTCAAACTGTTCCACCAGATTTGTTGATTAAGGTTCAGCCTGTTTTTTATTCAGATCCGACAGATGCAGTGTTTAAGGCGTTGGGGGTAGGATAATTATATTGTGCTAACTCTATGTTGGAGAGGGGAAGAATCGGTATTTAACCGATTCTTTTCTTACATGAATATAGGAAGGAGGAAGTATGGTGAAAATCTATTCAAGAGATTATTGTTCACTTACAATGAAAGAAAAAGATGAGTGGAATATATTACGAGAAAGAGAGGTAATTCATAAAATAGGGGATGGGGACTTAGCTATTAGGAAAAGTTTATATAGAGAGTATCCAGTAGCAGTTAGACATTATTTAAGTCTTTTTCCAAACAACCATCTTGATATTGTTGATTTACGGAATACAGAATACTTATCAAATAATGTAGAATTGTTTTATAGTTTGATTAACAGCCCTTCAAAAATGAACGTGATATTTTAAACTGGATACAAAAAGAAAATGCATACTTTATTATTGCATCAATTATGAAAGGTTTTTATTCTTTCGGTCACCACGATGCATTTATTATTCCTGAAATTCAATTAGGAAACTCCTTTCAGGTAGATTTTCTCATTATAGGTAAAAGTTCAGGAGGATATGAATTATATTTGTGGAGTTAGAGCATCCCAATAAAAATATTACAATTAATAGTGGACATATTGGTGATGCTTTAAGAAAAGGTGAAAGACAGGTAATAGATTGGAAATGCTGGTTAGAAGCTAATTTTTCATCAATCTATGAAACATTTAAAAAATATAAATCGCCAATTCAAGAACTCCCTATTGAGTTTATGAAATATGATAGTTCTCGTATGCACTATGCAGTAATAGCTGGAAGAAGAAGTAATTTTACTGAGAAAACATATCAAATCAAAAGACAGTCGAAGTTATCAAATAATATCCAGTTTCTGCATTATGATAACCTATATGACTCAGCCAAAAGTTTAATTGGTAAGTCCACTTATTAATAATTTGAAATTGTGCTAGAAAGAAAAATTGCAATATGTTTTCGGATTTCTTAGGTGAAAAATATGTAATAAAATATAGGGAGGTGTTTTTACTGTTAAAATTTCCCGAAATGATTGAAAGGTATCCTGATCTGCTAAAAATTTTATTAGAAAGTAAGAGGTTTTCTTTGGAAACGATAACCCAAGCTCAAATAAAACAAATGTTAAGGAGTAAAATTCCAGTGGCTGGGGTTTATCTTATTACAGATTCAGAGGATAGACCTTTGTATGTTGGAAGGTCAAAAAATTTGGCTCAACGCATAGGTAGAGACCATAGGTCGTTAAATAAGAACGCTGCTAATTTAACATATAGGATTTCTATAATGAATAATATATCTCACAAGGAAGCAAGAGATTATGTGTTTGGAGATTTTTTTGTAAGATTTCTAAAAGTTGAGAATGAACACGATAGAACTGTTTTTGAAGTGTTTGTCGCAATGGAATTGGACACACCTTATAATAGCTTTTTAGAGCATTAAGATTAAAAAAATTTAATTATAAGGGAATTAAATTTTATGAATAAAGGACTATATAATAAACATAATAGAAAATTTAGATATATATTTAAAAGAAAAATCACCTAAAAAGCCAAATGTAATTCTGAGGATTAGTTTAGGCAGAAGTGATGGAAGGAGAACAAAAATATTCGAATTTGTTCCCCGTTGAGTATTGCATATAGAATGAGCCGTTTTAAACCACTAGTTGCAATAAATTGAGCCAGTAAGTGCACAGGGGGGAGCCACCGTTAATGTTTTGCTATGAACTGCGCAAATTCTATTATCTGCCACCATTGACTTAATATTTGTACGTGTTGAGTTAGAATCACAGGTCTGTCATAAATAATGCCATAGTGGCAACCTGCTCAAATATGATAATACGGACAAATCAATTCTAAACCTTCGCTGACTGACGGGACCCCCACCCCTTCCAGCAAATGCAAAGAATCGGGTGTTACAGTCAATGGCAAGCAGCTCCGCTGTTGCTTCCTGCTTTGCAAAAGGTGGCTCTAAACTACGCAAGTGGCTCAATTCAATAATCACCTGTTATACTAATTAACTTAAGGCTAGTTCTTTTACGTTTTTAACAGTAAAATTATCACTTTCTAGGATAAATACTGTAATATCTTTTCTTCTATGTTCATTTTTCTTAATAAAGAGTTTAAGAAATTCAAAATCATGTGTGGAGAATAAAAGTTGTTTTTTTATATCGGAAAGAACGTCACAAATTGAAAATTGATTAACATCATCCATATTTTGGATAGGGTCATCAATTGCTACAAAATCTAATTTACTAATCATTTGTGCTTGATTTACAGCAAGGAAAATTGATATAGCTAATACATTTAATTGTCCTGAACTCATTGAATATTGAACATTTGACAATTTGAAATTTCTACCACTTCTATCATCATATGACATAATGATCTCTAGCTCTTCATGTTGTTTTGATTCAAAGATAACTGTGTTTGTTAACGGCATTGGATTTAAGTAACTAAAGTATTTTTGAATGCTAGAATTAGGTTTATTTAGAAAATAAGTGGCTTTTTCTCCAAGTCTTTCATAACTCCCGGTCCGTATTCTTTCTAAACTTTCTAATTTATCTGTGTAAGTCTTTATTTTATCTAGCAGTTTTTCTTTTTCTATTTCGTTTTGTTTAATTTTTTTACTAATTTTTTCATTTTCTGAAATCATCTTGGCAGAGCTGGTTGCACTTCTTACTTTTTCATAACGCTCATTTAAACGGTATATTGAATTTTTAACATCTTTGTAATGCTCTTCTATATCAAAATTGGTAGTCGTCTCTTCTGTTAAGTCCTGCCAAAGTTGTTGCTGCTTAATATAATCTTCATAGAGTAGCTCAGTTTCTTTAGTTTTTTCTGTATTATGATCTATATATATATTGAGTCTATTTATATAGCGATTATAATGATTTAACTGCTTTTTTAGATGTTGTTCTAGTTCTTTTTCATATGAATCTATACCTAGGGAAGAAAATTCAGATTGTTTCTTTATTAGCTTTTCTTGTTCAATTATTGTGTTTTTTAGATCCATATGTAGATCAATTTCATCAGAACATTGATCAATTAATGACAATAACTTTCCCCTTTCTAATCTAAGTAAGTAATTTGAGAAATAGGAGGAATTCTTTATATTCAAAATTTGCTTTTTTGCTCTTTCTAAATTGCGTTTTATATTATTAATCTCGTTTTTGAAATTATCCCGCCTTCTTTCAAGGGTCTCTTTACTTTTTTGAAAGCGGTCCTTTTTCTTAATATATTTTGAAATAGTTTGTGACTGTTGAGAAATTAATTCTAAATTAGCTTGTATATTATTATATACTTTACTACCTAGTGATTCGTTTTTACTTGAACATACAGGGCACTTTTTTATATTATTATCAATAATATATTTGTAAATTGCTTCAATGCTTTTGTTTAGGTTTAACAAAGAGTGGTCTTCGTCTTTGATAGTTAGATATCCTTCTAATTGATTAATAATTCTTTCTCTTTTATAGATTTTATGATTAATCTGATCTAACTTTTCTTCTTTTAGGAGAATATCTTTTGGAAACTTTTCAACATTTAATAATAGATTGATATACTCTTCGGAAATCCTATTTATATAATCTAATCTTAATTGAAGATTTTGTCGCTTTGACAAAATACGATTAATGTAAGAAACAGAGCGCTGTTCATCCGAAAGATACCTTGATAAATATTCCTCGTTTTTATGTATTAAATCAGTCAGATTTTTCATTTCATAAATTGATTGCTTTTCAATAGTCAAATTATCAATCTTTTTTTGAGTCTCTGTTTTATACAATTCAATTTGTTCAATAGAGTTTTTGGCTTTTCCGAACCGTGCTTTTAAGTAACTTATTTTTTGTTTTAAGAACTCAGTTTCTGAGATTAAATCTGAATATAGTGTATTTTTTTGAGGTGAAAGTTTATTTATTATTTTATACTTTCTTTCTAATTCGAATTTCTCTTTCTTTAAAGATTCTGAGAGAATTTGTAATTGTTTCTCAATATCGCCTGAATCGACTTTAATGTTTAATTCACTGAGTAATTTGTTGATGTTGAGAATGTCAACTTCGCGGTAATCTTTTTCATCATTTAGGATTAATTTATCGTAATATGCTATATCCTTTTCGTGTTGAGTTATTTCTTTTTTTAAAGCCTCTGAAAATTGTTTGATATTCTCTAAGAAATATATCATTTGTTTATATCCCATAATGTCTGCTAAAGATTTAAAACGATCTTTAGGATTATCTCGAAGAATAAAATCTGTAATTTGGTCCTGAGATAAAATGTGCGATTGTTTGATTAAACGATTTGTAAATTCTGAAGTGTTTCCAGTGTGATTTTTCTTCAGGTAATTTTCTACGTTCGTCTGTCCCCGCACTATAATTTCATCTGATTCATTGCTTATTGTTACAGACTCACTTTTGTATTCGTTACGCTCTTTACGGAAAGATCTACATAGTTTGCGGCCATCAAACGATAACGTTACTGAGCAAGTTGAATCTTCTTCAAGAAGGTGATTATATATAATACTTTTATCAATTTTAGAAGATTCATTTTTTGAAAAACGACTGATATTCCCGGTCATGCACCACTCAATTGCATCAAAAAAAGAACTTTTCCCATAGCCATTCTCTCCATAAAGAATACAGATACTTTTATGTAAATTAAACTTGTGTTTACCTTTATAGTTCCTAAAATTTTCGATCTCAAGATATTCAATCCTCATGGCTTATATTCTCCAATCCTAAGTATTTGATCATACTTAATCTAACCTCTTCTTTATTCAACTTTCTAGCTGCACCGTCATTTTTCATTAAGAAGTTGATAAGGTTACCAACCTCACCATTTTCATTTTCTAAGAGCTGTAAAGTTATATGAAAGGGATCATCAATCCTTTCAATACTCCTTGTATCTGTGTATGGAATCCTGTCTAGATCCGTTAAGTCCTGAATAACATATTTTCTTAGGCCGCGAGCGTCTCTTTCTATAGAAAATGGAGTGTTTCCTTTGAATTTGGGGCCAAAACACACTAAAAAATAGGTATTCCAGATGTTGTGATTAATTTTTTTTATTTTATTGCGTACTTCAACAGCATCAATAATAATCTGTTCTTGAGAAACTTCTCCATTATATTTTTTTAATATAAATCCTACTGGTTCTTTATAGCAGTACGCCATATTTGGATGAAATATATCAGAGAATAGAACATCGAATCCAAGAGATACTAATTTGTCTAATGTTTTAGCATACGTCATTACATGCACCTTCTATCATGATAGGATTGTTTTCCACTTCAACTTAACTTGATTTTTATATTCTTCATATTCTTCATTTATTCTAATTAATTTTCGGTAATCTTTGGTTATTTGTTTTCCTGGAACTATAGACCAGTTTGAGTTTACTTCGTTGTGTGTTGCTTCTTTATTAAGACCAGCAACAACTGGTTTAAAATATTCATTGAAATCTAATTTCTCAATATCCTCAAAATCATCTTCAAAATAATCACCTTGAAAAATTGTATAATGAGATTGAAATAGCATTTGAATTTTTTCTTCTTCTGTTGCACTTAGAATAATTCCCATAAGTTTATCTATACCTTCTTCTTTACTTTGTTCCAATTCCAGACCAAGAGTAGAGATATGAGCGTTTTCCACTTCTTTGACAAAGAGTGTTCTATAATTCGTTGAAATTAACATTTCCTTCTCATATATAATCTTTAACATGAATAAAGTTTTCAAAATGTCTATAAGTATCTCTTTCTTATGATGAGCTGACATTTTCCGAACATTACTTGAATATTCCCTTCCTTCCATATAACGGTTTATTATTTCTATCACAGAAATACCGTTAGAAACCCACTCTTTTAATTCAATTCCAAATGTATCTAATTCATCGCATACTTTTTGTTTTAAAGTATCTGATAATCTATTAAAATCTTCGGTAATACGTGCTAAAGACTCTTCAATTAATTGATTACTATTAAAATCTCTATAAAAAGGATCAAGGTCATTTGCTGCCCGTTCGGCTAATATTTTTCTGTATAGTTCAGCATCATCGCATGTAATGAAAAGCACTGAACTATCATTCGAATGGTTACACCTTGAACTGAGTTCGCCAATTAAATAATCAATGGTTTCTCGAGAGACACCAACTGCTCTTCCTATAACCTTTCCAAGCTTTGAAGAGATTAAATCAATAAAATCCTCTAGTTTTCTCGGATTTATAGTTATAGGGTTAATAGAGAAACGAGAGAGTAGATCTCTTTCTGATGCACCATAAGTATCTAAAAAATCTATCTCTATATTATTAATAAGGGTTTTATTTTCAACTATTTTTTCCAATAGATGGTCATCCTCATTAATTGTACGATTAAATGACTCATTGTATAAATAATGTTCCATTTTTACTTTGGGAGAGTTCTTTATATAAAAGTTTGTTACTAATTCAAACTGAGTATTTATGCTGTTATCCTTTGGAAAGAATTTGGCCATATAAAAGAGTTTCTGTAGCCAATCTGAGTATAAGTCGGTTTTTGTTACTTCCACAGAAGATTCCCTGTCCTGTAAGACTTTTGATTTTACTTGTACAAATCTAATATCAGTTGAATTACCTACAATAAGATCTTGATGTAACTCAATAGCAACAAAATTCCATTTACCCTCAAGCAAATCTACCAAATAATATAGTGTTACAAGTAGCTGGAAATAGAAACCGGTCATGGCATTGAGTCCGCCTGTATCAGCTGGAGGTTCACTATTTAATTTGTTAATAATATCTACAATTTCTTCTGTATTTTTATCTTTAATACAATTGCTGATAAATGTCAGTTTATCTTGGTCTGTATTTAATTTCCGTCCTTCTTTTAAGGCATTAGTAATCTCTGTTTCATTCATGCAATATCCCCCACATAGAGTAATTAAATTATTTAATTGAAAAATTGGGTTAATTTGTATAGAGCCCTCGAAACTATTATAAATCTAATAGTTAAAAAGAACAAAATTATTAAGAGTCGATTTTTTAGTTCTCTAGAATTACTATGTTTTTAAAGTCAAACAATATAAAAACCAATTTATATGATCACCTTTTCCAAAGATAAAAATATAGGTACACTTGATTTAAAATAACTAAGTTCATATTACTTAATTAAATAGAGATCTGAATTAAACATGACCAAATAATTACGAAGAAGCTATACAAAAGAAAAGAATAAACAAATTTCTCAACTTCATACTTCTTAAAAATTACGTTCTGAGAATGTCATGGTATACTAGATTTCGCCATCAAACTTTACCAAATGGGTTCTGTAGCAATCACTATAGTAGGGTCCTGTGGAAAAAATAACCGAGCAAATGAACAGAAATAATTTTTCATTTAATTCAAAATTAGTATTTTAAGCAAGCGACACTGCTCAGGGGACGAGAGTAAATGTTAAGAAATTATCGTCACTAATACTTGGTTTTAGCAATGTGGGATGTCCTACAAATTGTCCGAAGTACGTACTTTTTGAAATGAGCGAAGAATTAATAGAACTGGATCGATATCTTTTAGGAGTACAATGAAAATCTATATCCAGGAAGAATATTAAGATAAGTAAGAAATGGAGAGGAATCTAAGGTAGTTGTAAGAGATTTGAAATACGTTAAGTCCAACATAGATAGCAATAATTTACGATTCACTAGATCATTTACCCATAGAATCATCAGCTACACTGCTGAACTTTTAAAAATTGCCGAGTCAGCTCAGTTTGTCGCAGTCGCTAACTATAATCTATAAGGTCTCAAATTATTCTCATGAATAGAGAGAGTGAGTTAAAAAATAGATCCCTGACAGCACACTTGAAACTTTTGGGATGACCGCTCATTTAGTAAAAATGGAGCTCCTTACGACAAATGCTGTAGACGAAGCATATATCACGGATGATAAGGTTTTTTAAACGCCAAATAAATACATTGCAACTTTCCTATTAACTTCTGACATTTCACATTCAAATTATTTATCTTTACACAAATTTTACACAACGACCCCACAAAACCTTATAAAATCAATACATTTTGACCTATATCGACCCCGACCACCGGTACCATTACATAAAGTTGATAATCGTTGAAGTAACGGTGATTTGAACGCTGATTTACGTTGATTTAGGAACGTGAATTGGCGTTTTTTGTTGTTTAAAAATAGTTTACGCAATGTTTTTTACCCATTTGAATGGTTTGCACTTCTTCGTGTCTGAACAATATTTTAATCTTACGAAAGGGTGTTGATATTCAAGGTGAATTAACCCTCCCTTTTAAGGAAAACTAAACCGGCAACTAATTAAACGAGGTGGTCCTAATGAAAAAGTATACTTGTTGGTGAATTAGACGAGAATGTCAAAATGGATAGGCTTATTTTAAAAATTGATGCACCAAATCTAAGTGGTGAAGATCATCGCTTTAGTGACGAAATTAAGGATATTAAAGTAGAGTTAGTTCATTATATAAAAGGTTGATGTCTTACTTGGAGTCGCTGGGGGTTTTGATAGTTGATTTATGGTAATTTCATTATTTCATACACCAGAAAGTAATAGGTTTTGCTGATAAATGTAATCTAACTCCAGTAATCCAGTGTCTAGCCCCACGCAACATTTCAGGACCTCTCAAGAAGATAAGATCAGATCAGTCAGGCATTACAGCAACAAATGATCCCCTAGTATTCTTAATGCAAGATATCTAAGGGAGTGGGGTTATGTTTTACCCTGAGGTGTGGTTTTTACTTCCAAATAGAAAGTGTTTAAAATTACTCGTTGGTATATTATGTGTTCTATGAATGTTGCTGTAAAAAAGGAAATACCCACCTGTAGACAATAAAGACAATAATAATTAAAACGCCTGTTGCTAAAACTTGTGCCCAGTCATCAAATATTTTCAATTTCATCTAGTCACCCCTTTTCACCTTCTATTATCTGTAAGTAGGGTGGAAACGATTACGATTTATCGGAAAAATAATTATCAGTTATAATCCATTACTCTTGGCCATATTGAAACGCACCTTGCTTAATTAGCTGATGCATTTTTCTTTTTGTGATACAATCTGTACCTCATAAGTGAACGTTAATGGTTTCGTACGTTCCTTATAGGATTAAATTGACAAACACATATATTTATTATAATCTGTATATGAACATATGCTCATATACAGGAATAGAATATAAAGTGTTAAATAAAACACATTAAGAAGAGGGATGTACGTGGAAAAGAGACAGCATCATTTTTTATCTGAGAATACAGTCGAAGAGGCATCTCGTATTTTAAAAGCAATATCAGACCCAACACGAATGAAAATATTATATTTACTATTTCAAGAAGAGTGTTCAGTTGGACATATGGTAGAGGTGCTGGGTATATCTCAATCGGCTATCTCTCATCAACTCGGCCATTTGCGTAACTTAAGATTAGTTAAATATCGACGTGAAGGAAACACATATTATTACGCCTATGATGATGAACACGTTGTCAATATTTTAAATCAGGTCATTGAACACATAGAACATCAATAAGGAGTTGATTATAATGGCCCACCATCACCACCATCCTGGGCACGATCATCATCATTTTGACCAACAGAGGGAAGGAAATAAAAAGGGTCTTCTCATTGCTTTACTAATTACAACAGGCATTATGGTATTAGAGTTCGTTGGTGGATTAATTACCAACAGCTTGGCGTTATTATCAGATAGTGGTCATATGTTAAGTGATGCCAGTTCATTAGCACTAAGTTTAGTGGCGATGTGGTTTGCTAGTCGTCCTGCCTCCCCTAATAAAACATATGGATTCTATCGTTTTGAAATTTTGGCGGCGTTATTCAATGGAGTAACTTTGTTTGTAATCGCTGGATTTATTATATATGAAGCGTTTGGTCGGTTTTTTGAGCCACCGTCTGTTGCCAGTGGAACGATGATGCTTATTGCTTCAGTTGGTTTAATCGCAAATCTCATTAGTGCTTGGTCATTAATGCGACAGGGTGATGTGAAAGACAATGTTAACTTACGAAGTGCCTACCTTCATGTGCTTGGTGATGCCCTTGGGTCAGTGGGGGCTTTGATTGCAGGAGCGCTTATGTTGTTCTTTGGTTGGTATATTGCAGACCCTATTATCTCGGTCGTAGTGGCATTGCTCATTTTAAAAAGTGCGTGGGGCGTACTCCAAAACAGCATTCATATTTTGATGGAGGGAACACCCTCTACGGTGAATCAAGAAGAGGTCAAGGAACTACTATCAGGTATTGAAGGGGTCAAGGATGTTCACGATTTGCACATCTGGACAATAACCTCTGGGTTGGATTCATTGAGTTGCCATTTATTAATTAACGATGATAATGAGGGGCAAGTGATCCTCCAAAAGGCGATAGATTTGATTCGGGAGCATTGTAAGATTGAGCATACAACGATTCAGGTAGAAAAGTCAGATTTGCAGCACGGTGATATGAGGGTTTAAGCGCTTAGCTTTTAGATATACTGAAGGCTTAGTTTTAAAAGGATAAGCGTATAAAATTTTGTAGTATAGAGGCAATGTCTAGCTTCAGCGCCCAGGTGCTCGAGGTCGTTTCAATTTCTGGCATCACGCTGGAAAACGCGTTATTTTCCAGAAATATCCAACGCTTGTCACACCTAAACACGGCGCTTCCGCTTTTCAATATGTCTAGCTCCAGCGCCCAGCCACTCGGGTCATTTTAGTCCCCTTCCGGCGGCAGCACACTGATTCACATCATGTAGAATCCCACGCAGGGCCAAACAGAGTTTGGTTCGAGCCTCCTCAGTGGCCTTCCAGTGACCTTCCTGGCTTCCCAGGGCGCTTCCGCTTTTCTTAATNGGCCAAACAGAGTTTGGTTCGAGCCTCCTCAGTGGCCTTCCAGTGACCTTCCTGGCTTCCCAGGGCGCTTCCGCTTTTCTTAATAGATAAGAAAGTATAAATTTTAGTTGCATAGATGTAATGTCTAGCTCCAGCACCCAGGTACTCGAGGTCGCTTCAATTCTTCCACAAACACAAAAAGCGTGTTATGTTGCAGAATTTCCAGCGCTTGTCGTACCTGAACAGGGTGCTTCTGCTTTTCTTAATACATTTACTTACTGTTATAACAATTAATTTCTCTTCGTTATAATTTTGGACCTATTGACACTATTCAACTATTATACTAGTATATCTGATACGGATACTATGGTGATGATGTGTCCATGTCCGTTTATTTTTCACAATTTTTAGTTATCAGTGGTTGCTTCGTTAACAGGCACTGCATCGTTATGCTCAACTAGTTTAGTTGCCTTTATTATTGCAGTCGTGACTGAATTTATTTAATTTTACATAGTAATTCAACTGGTCAGCATATTTAGTTCCAGTCTTTTTGGTCTGTACTGAAACGTTGATGCACCTAGGTAACGAACGATTCTGATAACCAAATATGAAGGGGGTTTCAAAATGAGAACACATGGAAAAAGGCAGATGATAAGTCTGTTTTTATGTGCTGTGGCTATGCTTTTCGTTCTGGTGCCAGTTTATCAAAACGCTCCAAAAGCTGATGAGAATTCGAACAGCACTGTACAGTTAAGACTGATGGAGACGACAGATATTCATTCTCATGTCGTGAACTATAACTACTATCAGGACAAGCAGACGAGTGAATTTGGGCTTGCTCTGACCGCTACGCTTATCGAACAAGCACGTAGTGAAACAGCAAATACCATTTTATTTGATAATGGGGACTTAATTCAAGGTAATCCGCTTGCTTCTTACATTTCCAAGCAGGGGTTAGAAGAGGGCGATGTTCACCCAGTTTATAAGGCTATGAATCAGCTTGATTATGCTGCTGGGAACATCGGAAATCATGAATTTAATTATGGCATTGAGTTTTTGCAAGAGGCGATTGATGATGCGAATTTTCCATATATCAATGCAAACGTCTATGTAGATGACGGGGATGATAACCCTGCCAATGATGAGAACTTTTTCACACCTTATAAAATCATTCCTAAAAAGGTGACTGACGAAGCGGGGAATGAACACACCGTCGATATCGGGGTGATCGGTTTCGTTCCGCCACAAATTATGCAGTGGGATAAAGCTAACCTTGAAGGTAAAGTAATTGCTAAAGATATTTATAAAACGGCGCAGAAGTTTGTTCCACAAATGGTAAAAGAAGGTGCTGACATTGTTGTCGCGATTCCCCATTCTGGTGTAGGAACTCCTGAGATCACTGAAAAGGAAGAAAATGCAGTCTATGACCTTACAAAGATTCCAGGTATCGACGCTATTCTTTTTGGACATTCTCACCTTATCTTTCCTAGCGATGATTTTGCAGGGCTAGAGAATGTAAACCTTGAGAAGGGGACCATTAATGGCGTTCCATCTGTTGAAGCGGGTATGTGGGGCGACCATCTCGGAATTGTAGATTTAACGCTACAAAAGGACGGGGAAGATTGGGACGTAATTGATTCTAAATCAGAAGCAAGGCCGATTTATAATTCGGAGACTGGTGAGCCACTCGTTGAACCGGACCAAGATATCCTAGATGCTGTTCAAGGAGATCACCAATCAACGCTCGAATACATTCGTGGCCAAGTCGGTGAAACGACAGCTCCGATTTACAGTTATTTTGCACGTGTGAAAGATGATCCGTCCGTCCAGATTGTATCGGATGCACAGACTTGGTATACAGAGAAGATCGTTCAAGGTACTGAGTATGAAGGTATGCCAATTTTATCAGCAGCGGCACCATTTAAAGCTGGGGGTCGTGGCGGTGCTGATTATTACACCTATATCCCTGAAGGCCCGATCGCGATCAAAAATGTGGCCGACTTATACGTTTATCCGAACACATTAAAGGTAGTTAAATTGAACGGAGCACAGGTTAGAGAGTGGCTTGAAATGTCTGCTGGCCAATTTAACCGGATTGATCCAAATACGACAGAAGAGCAATCGCTTATTAATACAAGTTTTGCAGCGTATAACTTTGATGTAATTGATGGCGTTACATATGAAATCGATGTAACGAATCCACAGCGATACAGTGACGATGGAGAGTTAATTAATCCGGATTCTCATCGAATTGTTAATTTGCAATTCAACGGTGAGCCAATTGATGAGGATCAAGCATTCTTGATAGCGACAAATAATTATCGAGCTAGCGGTGGCGGAAATTTCCCTCATCTAGATGGCAGCAATATTGTACTATCACCGCAAATAGAAAATCGTCAAGCAGTGATTGACTACATCAAGAATAATGTCACAATTGACCCATCAGCCGATGATAATTGGACCTATGCACCGGTTGATGGTAATGTTCAAGCGACATTTAACTCTTCACCGGAAGCTCGCCAACTCATTGATGAGCAAGGGAATATCTCCTTTGTTGGTGAGGCTGCTGATGGCTTCGTGAAGTATGCGATGGATTTATCGGCACCTGATGAAGAAGATCCAGAACCTAGCGTAAATTCTTTACGTACTCTCGTGGATGGCTATATTGAGTCAGGTGACATTAAGCATCCACTAGCTGTCCAGCTCACAAATAAATTACGACAGGCTGAGCATCAGTTGGAGAAAGGTCACACGAAACAAGCAACTAAGAAAATGCAAGATTTCCTCAAGCACTTGAATAAACCATCTATGGAGAAGTTTATCAGTAACAATGCGAAAAAGGATTTGAATAAACAGGCAAATGCATTGATTGAAGCATGGGAAAATAAAGATCTCAACAAATAGGTGTGTACAGTCAAAGATTAAGCTAACCGGAAATTGATTTCTGGTTGGCTTTTTTACACGAAAGTATTAACATACTGATTAATACCGGGATTTGTTTAATCACCTCCTGATTAGGGTATTCTTCATAGTACACTCATAAAGGAGGAAGACATCGATGCTTTACTTACTAGCAATATTACTTCCACCACTTGCAGTATTTTTAACTGGAAGAAAATCACAAACGTTATTAAGTATTATTCTAACGATTATCGGCTGGGTACCGGGTGTGATTCATGCATTCTTTATGGTACATCAGCATCGAGAGAATCGTAGGGGTATGGCCTAACGTGAAATAAAAAACCTCCATTTTTGGAGGTTTTGTTCATAATATGTTCCATCCCTGCTTATATTAATAAAAATCAACTTAACGCAGCGTCTTGTTTAGAATACGAGGTGTTGCGTTTTATTTGTATAAGTGCAATTACGGTGATCACCTCTACAGTCTTTTTCAAAATAATTCATCCGAAAAATCTGAAATTCAGCCGTTCAGGGATTAATTCATCCGGAATTTCCAGAATTCAGCCGAATAGGGAATAATTCATCTGGAATTTCCAGAATTCATCCAAGCAGAGAATAATTCATCCGAAATTTCCAAAATTCAGCCAAACAAAGCATAATTCATCCGGAAAATCTGGAATCCAGCCAAAACAGACATAATTCATCCGAATATCGAATAATTCATGTAAAAAATTCGAGATACCAAGATAATAAGAGATAATTGTTGGTTTTTCATTTCACAAAACGAGTTTACTTGATGAGGTGCCACCGTGTACTTGAATGAACATTTTTTCAATCGCTCTAAGCATCTCATGACAATTTTCCTCGGTTAATGATGGTTGGAAATAAACGATGTGCACTGCATCCTTCGTTGTTGGCGTCACCATCGTTCTCTTCGAATCGATGATCGGGCTTCCGAATGCACTGATATCATCACGAGTGAGTATTTTACCGCTCATATCCATGTTCCGACCGTTAATCGCCTCATATTGATCCTCTTCTAATCCAATATCTATGACAATTTCACCTTTAATATTTGCCAAGTCATATATGCCGAGTGGTATCTGGTACTGCAGTGAAAAGAAATTATTCGTATCTGCGGCAGAATGAATTGGGCTAAGCTGATTGCCTTTATAAACACGTCTTAATAACGCTTCAGAGGAAGGGCGATACCTGGAAGGGTCGGTACCTGCCTTTTTGAATATTTGCCGCCATTCCTGAATCGGTTCAATTGATGAGATTGGATTTGTATCGACATCCAGCATCAGTGATTCTTGAAATAATTGCAATCGTCCAGCTAACATTTTAGGTGAGTCTTCAACCGTGATATCATTATATTGAATGGCTCCAATTTTAAAATGAGAGAAAAGAGTTTGAATTTGATTCGACATGGTGATCGTCATTTTGTCACCTCTACATAAAGTTTTAGTTCAGTTTAACACATTGATTGAAGGAGTGTTTGAACGGTGCATAAGCTACGAAATTTATTGGAAAAAATCGATGGAAGAGGATACAAAGCGTATAAGGAAATTCGTGGTTCTTACAAGTTTAAAGATTATCGTCTACATATTGATCATGTCCAGGGTGATCCATTCGCCACTCCATCAAAAATTCGAATAGAGGTTCCGAAATCGAGAACGATTATAAAAGAGGAATGGGAATTGACTCGTGAGCGGAAAATCCGCATAGAGGATACAATTGCCCGAAGTGTTGCAATGGCGATTCAAGATCAGGATAAGTGTGCAGGTGGTTCAGGCATGGGTGGAATGATTACAATCGATCAGCCTGGGCAAGAAGTGTTGGAACGGACTGCTGTCAATTTATCAAGTAACTCTATATTTATCTGTTTGTCGATCGGATTACCTGCGAAGGGGAGGACGGTTCTAGGTCAACAAGCGGAGAAGATGTTCTCTGTAATTCTACCTCATATCGTTCGTAGTTCTGTTTATTCATTAGAGGAAGCAGCAGTTTTGGAAACGGTGAAACTATGTGACCAACAAACTGCAATTCGTGATTATTTGAAAAAGGAAAATCTAGTTGCGTTTGTCGCGAATGGATCGGTACTGCCAAGGAAGAGTGGAATTAATGATCGGCCGCTAAATGTGGACAACGTTGTTCCGTTTCAATCTCCCGGATCGCTCGAGGTATCCATCACACTTCCCCATCGGGACACCCCAATTACGGGAATGGGGATTAAAGAAGGGGTCACACTAGTTGTAGGTGGAGGTTATCATGGGAAAAGTACGGTGATTGTGGCGATTGAACGAGGTGTGTATGATCATATCGCAGGGGACGGTAGGGAATACGTTCTCAGCCACAATGCTGCAATGAAAGTAAGGGCAGAGGACGGGCGTAGAATTACGAACGTAAACATCTCTCCCTTTATTAAAAACCTACCCTTTGGAAAAACAACGTCAAACTTTTCGTCTGAAAATGCGAGTGGAAGTACGTCACAAGCGGCAACGATCATTGAATCAATTGAAGCGAAGGCAAAGGTGTTATTGATTGATGAGGACACGAGTGCGACGAATTTTATGATACGGGATAAGCGTATGCAGCAGCTGGTGTCGAAAGAAAAAGAACCAATCACACCGTTTATCGATAAGGTTAAACAACTCTATCAGGAATACTCGATATCGACCATACTTGTGATGGGTGGATCCGGAGATTATTTTGACGTAGCTGATACGGTGATTTTAATGGACCAATATAAACCTCATGAAGTCACAGATAAGGCAAAGGAAATTGCACGGGACACAGCTACCGGTCGCGATATTGAAGGTGGTGAGCTATTTGGCGATATTGATCAGCGGAAACCTACTTCAGCCAGCTTAGATAGCCGTAAAGGCAAACGTTCAAAAGTTTCAGCTAGAGGACTAAAGACGATTCAGTTTGGTATGACTGATATCAAGCTTGACTATGTAGAGCAATTGACTGATCCAAGTCAGACGAGGGCGATTGCTGAGATTCTTCATTTTTTGGAGAAAAAGAACTGGCTAGAGAATCTAACGATTGCACATTTACTCGAAAAAGTTGAAAAGCAAATGAACCAAAAAGGGTTGGAGTCATTTACAGAATTTCCTAACCAGCATCCGGGTGACTTGGCTCGGCCGCGTATGTTAGAATTAGCTTCAGCACTTAATCGATTACGGACTTTGAAGATAAACAAATAGAGATATAGTTCTTGGATTCGCCCTATTTTCGAACACAAACTAAGGGCATTTTAACGATTTTAAAAAGAAAGGGGGTCAAATGATGACAGGTGCCCAGTTGAAAGAGGAAATCATTGCATATAGTAGAACAATCGGAATTGATAAAATTGGATTTACAACAGCTGATCCGTTCGTAGAGTTGAAGGAAAGACTACGCACTCAACAAGAATTAGGCTACCAATCAGGCTTTGAAGAAGCGGATATTGAAAAACGAACAAATCCGGAGCTTTTGTTACCGAAAGCACGAACGATTATTGCAATTGCACTGGCATATCCTTCAAAAATGAATGGTTCACCAAGAAGCACGAAAGTGGAGCGCCGAGGTATTTTCTGCAGGGCGTCATGGGGAAAGGATTATCATCATGTTCTTCGTGACCGTATGCAAAAGCTTGAAGAATTTATCACGAAGCTTGTACCTAATGCCAACACTCTTTCAATGGTCGATACGGGAGAGTTGTCGGACAGAGCAGTCGCAGAGAGAGCGGGCATTGGCTGGAGTGGGAAGAACTGTGCGACGATCACACCTGAGTTTGGCTCCTACGTATATTTAGGTGAATTGATTACAACGGTGCCGCTCCCACCCGATCAATCGATGACAGACCAATGCGGGACGTGTAACAAATGTGTTGATGCTTGTCCAACTGGTGCACTTGTCACTGGTGGACAGCTTGATTCAAATAAATGTATCGCCTTTTTGACACAGACTAAAGGATTCTTACCAGAGCAGTACCGTGAAAAACTCGGAAATCGGATTTATGGCTGTGACACATGTCAGCAGGTTTGTCCAGAAAACAAAGGGATCGACATCCATCACCATCCTGAAATGGAACCGGATCCTGAGATCGCGAAGCCAAAGTTAAAGCCACTTTTATCGATGAGCAATCGTCAGTTTAAGGAAAAATTCGGTCCGGTGTCGGGCTCCTGGAGAGGTAAGAAACCGATCCAGCGAAATGCGATCATTGCACTTGGGAATTTTAAAGATAGGACGGCGATCCCAGATCTAACCGCATCACTAATGAATGATCCGAGACCTGTCATTCGTGGGACAGCGGCATGGGCCCTTGGTAAGATTGGCGGACTAGAAGTCGAAAAAGCACTTAAACAAGCAAAAGAGAGAGAAAATGAAACAAAAGTCGTTGCAGAAATCGATAAAAGCCTCAAAATGACGGAAAAACAAGTAATTTCGTGATGGTTTTATATAATCTTGTTCAGTATGATTTAGGAAATGGGTAAAAAGAAGGGATAATATGGTTAATAGACTTTGCGTACATTATGGGGAAATGGATAGTGTTATCGGCCCCCTCACACTTTTGAAAACAGATTTTGGACTATGTAGGATTGATTTTGGCCCAGCGGAAAAGATTTTGCCGCTAATTAAAGTATGGCTCAAAAAGCAACTAATTACGGCTGAATTGGAGTATCAACAAGAATCCATACAACCTTATATTGTTCAGATTGATGAATACTTTGCGCGTAAACGTAAGCTGTTTGATCTTCCACTTGACCTTTTTGGAACTGATTTTCAGAAGAAAGTATGGAAAGGGTTAATAGAAGTTCCTTATGGTGAAACATATTCTTATAAAGATATTGCTACAATGATCGGATCGCCTAAAGCAGTTCGAGCAATCGGAAGTGCGAATAATAAGAATCCGTTGCCAATTATAATCCCATGTCACCGTGTTATCGGAAGCAATGGATCATTAGTTGGGTATGGAGGCGGCCTCGATAAAAAAGAAATCTTATTAGATCTTGAAAAACATCCTTCGCAAATTTGTTCATAAAAAGAAAAGCGGAAGCGCCTAGTTTAGGTGTGACAAGCGCTGGAGATTCTCCCACATAACACGCTTTTTGTGTTTGTGGAAGAATCGAAGCGACCTCGAACACATAGGCGCTGGAGCTAGACAAATAGAAAAGCGGAAGCACCTGGGAGCTGAAGCTAGACACATCTATGCGACAAAATTTTATTCTTTTATATTTCCACGATAGAACCCTCATGGGGGGTTCTTTTTTTGTGTGCTTAACCATACATATGGGAGGAATGAGAGTAAAGGAGGGTTGCAAATGGAATGGCTTGTATCTCTTAGACAATTCATTGAAGAATACAACGCCTCCTTCACAAGAGACCAGATACAGGATGATCGATTGCATTCATCAGAGAGAGAAGCACTGGATCGTAAGCTGATGAGTATGAATGATCGAAGTGCGGTTATCGTAAATGCTAAAGTGAAGGCGAAAATTCTTGAAAGTCGTTCCCATAATAAAGAGCAAGAGGTCTTATATTTAATTCTTCGCTCTTACTTAGTTAAACAGAATACTAAATTTTATGTGGAAGAAAGTATGGAAAGGCGAAAAGCAATTATTCATAATAATGAAATCCGTTACGATCAAAGCTTAAATGTTGAGGGAGATATAAATGCTGAACACTCTAACCTAGAACGAGATCCTGATCATGCACCAATGCCTCGCTATCAATATAATCGACTTGAAGCAGTGAAATATGCAGAGAGATGGTGGAATTCACATAATACGGCCTACCGATTATTTGAAAACGACTGTACGAATTTCATATCACAATGCCTTCATGCAGGAGGAGCACCGATGCGTGGGTATCCAAATCGGTCAAAAGGCTGGTGGTATCAAGGTAATAACTGGAGTTATAGCTGGTCGGTTGCGAATGCATTAAGATGGTATTTAAGTGGATCCAAGCAAGGGTTAAGAGGGGAAGAGCTCGGTTCAGCTGATCAATTACTACCAGGAGATGTGATTTGTTATGATTTTGATGGGGATGGAAGCTGGCAGCATAATACAATGGTGGTAGCAAAGGATGAATACGGTATGCCTCTTGTAAACGCACACACGTATAATAGTCGGATGCGCTACTGGGAATACACCGACTCAACAGCTTATACGCCACAAATAAAATATAAATTCTTTCGCGTCGTGGACGGCTGATTTTCAGCTGTCTTTTTGTTTCCTCCGTCATATTCCCCCGATTTCGATTCCATGGTAGACATGCTATAATAAGTAGGGTTTGAAGAGTTACGGTATTAGAAACTCCTTCAACGTTTTAAAATCAATATTGAGGTGAATGCAGTTGGCTATACATGTCGTTTTATATCAACCAGAAATCCCGGCAAACACAGGAAATATTGCGAGAACCTGTGCTGCTACCGATACGACGTTACACTTAATTCGTCCACTTGGATTTTCGACAGAAGATAAAATGTTAAAGCGTGCAGGGCTCGACTATTGGCAGCATGTGAATGTCGTTTATCACGAGTCTATAGAAGAATTTTTCGAGCAAAATAAAGGGCAGTATTATTACCTTACGAAGCATGGGAAGAAACCGCATAGTAATTTTGATTATAGTGAACCTGATGAGGACTATTACTTCATTTTTGGCCGTGAAACAACAGGCTTGCCTGATCAACTTTTAAAAGAAAATATGGAGAAATGTTTACGGATTCCGATGAACGATAGTGTTCGATCGCTTAATCTTTCAAACACAGCCGCGATTTTGATTTATGAAGCGCTACGTCAACAAGATTTCCTTGAACTCACATAAACATCAAGAAAAGCGGAAGCGCCCTGTTCAGGTGTGATAAAGAAAACTAGGCCAGCGCCAAGCATAGCGAAGGCGATTGCCTAAGTTGCACTTATGCTTGAGAGTGCAAGCGCTGGAGATTCTGTAGCACAACACGCCTTTTTGTGTTTGTGGAAGAATCGAAGCGACCTCGAACACCTGGGCGCTGGAGCTAGACATTGCATCCATGCAGCAAAATTTTATACTTTCTTTAAATAAAGGGTGGACCAAACAGGAATTGCTCCTAATGGTCCACCCTTTATCATACACAGCTAATATGTAGCTATGCGCTTATTTTGTTCCCGGACGATCATTGTATCCTGCTGTAAAAATAGACACCAAAAAGGCTAAAGTTACAGCTAAAATGAGGATAAAGGTCATATGAAATCCTCCTTTAAAGCCTAGTTTATCCATTCTTAACTTCCATTATAGCAAAATTTTAATAAATGTGTATGAAAAACTGTGACGAAAATAGTTTCTGTTTTTCCTCAGTGATTTTTACCCCATCAATTTTAGTCTTGAAACCTCCTTTCCGCTTACTATTTTTTGAATTTCATTCTAATACAAACGAAATGTAACCTGGGAAAAATACTTATTGTAAAGGTTTTTCGCAAGTTGTTGCGTAATCGTACTTCCATCTAACGTCTTTGACCTAGTATTTATGACGCTCACTGCTTAGATCATCCCCGCATCAAAGGCATTAATCACGTTTATAGGCAAACGCTCATAAGGTATGTATACCCGGTGCTCTGTACCATGCAACGTGTCATTGACCTCACTATTTTTACTCATAATAATCGTGCTCTCATTAATATTTAATCGACTGTATCGCATTTATAGTAATGATTAACGACGAAATTTTGGCGTTGGTTGAAAAGGGTTCGTTGTATTGGAAAATAAGCTTGAATGATACGGTAAAACAAGGCATACGATGTATTAATCGCACCATTATTCCTTGGAGGGGGTACGCATGGATATTTTAGGGAAATTGCAACAACACCGTCAAGAAGAGAAACAATTGGTTTGGGAAGGTACCTTCGCTGAATATCTGGAGATTCTACGAGAGCGTCCGGAAGTTGCTCAATCTGCCCATTCTCGTGTTTATAATATGATCAAAAGTCATGGAATCGGAGAAAGGGGCGACTCCAAAAAGCAGTTCAAGTTTTTTTCTGATCAAATTTTCGGGTTGGAGGACTCAGTTGAACGGCTCGTAGAGGAGTATTTTCATCCTTCAGCAAAGCGACTGGATGTAAAGAAACGAATTTTACTACTGATGGGACCGGTAAGTGGTGGTAAATCTACAATTGTGACCATGTTAAAAAGGGGACTTGAAGCCTATTCGCGTACAGATGAAGGAGCCGTTTATTCAATCAAAGGGTGTCCGATGCACGAAGATCCATTGCATTTGATCCCGCACAATTTACGGGAAGACTTTTACAGGGATTATGGTATCCGAATTGAAGGGTCTTTATCACCACTGAACGTAATGCGTCTTGAACAAGAATATGACGGACGGATTGAAGACATGATGATAGAGCGAATTTTCCTTAGCGAAGACAAGCGGGTTGGGATCGGCACATTCAGTCCGTCTGATCCAAAGTCTCAGGATATTGCTGATTTGACAGGGAGTATTGATTTTTCAACAATTGCAGAATTCGGGTCGGAATCTGACCCCCGAGCTTATCGCTTTGATGGTGAATTGAATAAAGCAAATCGTGGTATGATGGAGTTCCAAGAGATGCTGAAGTGTGATGAAAAGTTCCTTTGGCATTTGTTGTCTTTGACACAAGAAGGTAATTTTAAAGCAGGACGATTTGCATTAATTTCGGCTGACGAACTTATCGTTGCTCATACAAACGAAGCAGAGTATAAATCGTTTATATCGAATAAAAAGAATGAAGCATTGCATTCGAGGATTATCGTCATGCCTATTCCTTATAACTTGAAGGTAACTGAAGAGGAGAAGATTTACGAAAAGATGATCAATCAAAGTGACATTGCTGATATCCATATTGCCCCGCATGCACTTCGGGTCGCTGCGATATTCTCAGTGCTTACAAGGATGAAGGAGTCTAGTAAACAGGGAGTAGACTATGTAAAGAAGATGCGCCTGTATGATGGAGAAAATGTAGAAGGGTTTAATTCAGCAGATGTGGAAGAGCTTCAAAAGGAATTTAACGATGAGGGTATGAGCGGAATTGATCCGCGTTATGTCATTAACCGTATTTCTTCTGCTATTATTCGTAAAGATATTTCGGCGATTAATCCACTGGATGTGCTGCGATCATTGAAGGATGGGTTAGACCAACATGCTTCTATCTCGAAGGAGGATCGTGAAAAGTATATTAACTTTATTTCAGTAGCTCGGAAAGAATACGATGATCTTGCGAAAAAAGAAGTCCAAAAGGCGTTTGTATATTCGTACGAAGAATCTGCGAAAACATTAATGGAAAATTATTTAGATAATGTGGAAGCATACTGCAACAAAAATAAGTTGCGTGATCCGTTAACCGGTGATGAAATGAATCCAGATGAAAAGCTGATGCGTTCAATTGAAGAACAAATTGGTATTTCTGAGAATGCGAAGAAAGCCTTCCGTGAAGAAATCCTAATACGTATCTCTGCCTATGCACGTAAAGGCAAGAAATTTGATTACAACTCACACGAAAGATTACGTGAAGCAATCCAGAAGAAATTGTTTGCAGATTTGAAGGATGTTGTAAAGATTACCACATCGACGAAGACACCGGACGAATCTCAGTTAAAGAAAGTGAACGAAGTCATTGCCCGGCTAATTGATGAACATGGATATAACTCCATATCCGCAAACGAACTCTTACGATATGTAGGAAGCCTCCTTAACCGTTAAATTACATGCGGGGTCAGGAACCGTTCATTGACGGTACCTGGCCCCGTTTTCAAACCCCGCCACAATTGATATTTTCGCATTGCGACGGGCATAATTTGGATATTGGGTTGGGTTATACATAAGATTATGCATTAATCCTTGACAAAAGCGATCTTTATAATAATTTAACAGGTTGTTTACTTGCAGGGGAATTGTATTAAATGGTAGATTAAACATAATAAATAAAAAGGGTGTGTCAGCTTAATGACCAAAAAAAATAATGGTTTTTGGGAATGGGTCAAAGCAATTGGTATTGCGCTCTTAATCGCTTTTGTAGTTCGTCAGTTTCTATTTACGAACTATGTGGTGTACGGAGAATCAATGATGCCGACGATACAAGAAGGCAATCGTTTAATTGTAAATAAAATAAATTATGACATAACAAAGCCTGAGAGGTTTGATTTAATTGTTTTTCATGCGAATGAAAAGGAAGATTATATTAAACGAATCATCGGACTTCCAGGAGATAAAATCGAATATCGAAATGACAAATTATTTGTAAACGGTGAACCGATAAAAGAACCCTACCTTAAGCGGTTTAGAAAGGACCTTGAGCAGGGAAGTCAGTTAACTGGTGACTTCACGTTAAAGGACATTACGGGACAGGAACGTGTCCCTGAAGGTACTGTTTTTGTACTCGGAGATAATCGATTGCACAGCATCGATAGTCGCCATATTGGTTTTATTCCAATTGATAAAATAGTCGGTGAGGTTAATCTTCGGTACTGGCCGGTATCAGAGTTTAAACTGATTGAATAAAGGTTTTATCTGGTGAAGAACAGGGAATAGATGATTAAGAGGTGGTATATGATGGGTTACGACAAAGATGATAAACCAAAAAACAGTTCAATGGTACGAAATGAAAAAGAATTACAAGAACACAGCAAAGTTATGGAGAATATATCCTCTAATGAAAATGTAAAAAAGAGCGGTAAAACACCAGATCCGGAACAACATGATGAGAAAGAAAACACTCAAGACGATAAATAACAATAGAGGGCTCGCCAATATCAACTGGTGGGTTCTTTTTTTACGTTAAGAAAGTATAGAGCGTCCGAGCATAGGTGATATTCCATAATGGGTGGGAACCCCATCAGGTAAGAACTAGCCATTCACCTGTAGCGAGTCTTGGAGGGTTGGAGGTAACTCCTATCTTTAAGCGTAGACAGCAAGACAGTGGGCCGAAAACCAAATGGCTGAAGGGATGGAGCCCCGAAAACTTATATACGGGA
>NZ_JANHJQ010000030.1 GCF_024609785.1 Pseudalkalibacillus decolorationis | reverse complement strand
TCTTACAGGCAGGTTGCCCACGTGTTACTCACCCGTCCGCCGCTAACCGCTGAGGAGCAAGCTCCTCGTTGGTTCGCTCGACTTGCATGTATTAGGCACGCCGCCAGCGTTCGTCCTGAGCCAGGATCAAACTCTCCAATAAAGTGTTTGACTTGCTCATTCATTTCAAAAAATTAATCAGGGTTTTTTAAAACCCGTTTCACGCTTGGCTTTTGTTCAGTTTTCAAAGAGCTTATTATCAATTTTGACTCCCGCAAAAAGCGAGGCATCTAATCGAAGTTTGTTTGTTGCTGTCTGTTAAAAGCAACTTTTATAGAATATCATTTGAAGCCTTAACTGTCAACAACTTTTTTCATGTTTGTGTCAGTGCTTTTCGCAGCGACGAAATATAATATACCATGCCTGAAACAGGGTGTCAATACATCTCTTAGAATTTATTTTCCGTGTTTTGTAGCGGTTTACAGACTTCGTTGAATAGTTTCATGGTAAGAAAATTACGTGAAAGATCGGGTTCAGTTGCCTCTTTTATCGCAAAGAGGTCCACTCCTCTAATAGAGTGAACTGTAGCCATAACAATCCATGGCAACAGTTACACCTTTATCACTTAATACTCGATCTCTTCTTTATTATGTGTTTTGTCAAATTCAACTGGATCTGGGTCAAAGTATTTCATCGTGAATTCTTTTATAAATTTACCGTCTTGTAAATAGCCTGAACCCCACGTCGGATCCATCGTTAGCCATTTTCCGCCCACCTTTGTTTCAACCCACGCATGAGGTTGAGTTGAAAATACAGCACTTCCTGTAACCATCCGTGCTTCCATTCCATTCGCTCGTAGCAAAGCCATTGCGAGATAGGCGTAATCCTGGCATACTCCGGTTCTCTTTTTGAGTGTTTTTAGAGCACTATCATCAAATCGAAAGGATTCATTGTTCAGTTTTTCTACATCATAGGTTACATTTTTTGCAACATATTCATAAATCGCCTTTGCTTTTTCCTTTTCATCCGTTATTCCAGTAGTAAGTTCCTTGGCTAACGATTGGATTCTAGGATGCTGGGACTGGACTCCTTGAGAAGGAAGTAAATATCGTTTATCCTCTTTCGCTGTATTCAAAAGGTTAAAATTTGCTAGGCCGTTATAGCGCATGAAGTTACCATCAGACCCTTTGAAGTCAGGGGCATAAATAGAAATCTCATACTCACCCGGACCAAAACGAAGAAAAAACTCACCATCAAACTGATAGTTTTCGACTGGTATATTGTATGTTGCTGTTAAATCACCCTTTTTTATACCGACAAGGACTATTTCCGTCCTTTCAGCGAAAGGAGCGTCAGGGTCAATTTCTCCTTTGATTTGATAGGATAACTTGGCTTCCTCTCCACCTGCTATTGGTGATTCAAGTGTGTAGCCTCTTTCCTTATATGCCTCGGAATACTTTATGGGTTCAAAGGTTTCAGATGATTTGTTGTCGATTAGTATGCTAGCCGCCTCATTGTAGTAATTATCTCTAGAGGCATCGGGAGTCATAATGGTTGCGGTGTGGATCCCTTCTCCATAGTAAAGGGGAATCTTTTTGCTAAACTTACCGCTTTCAACCGGAATCATGATTTGCGACGATTGGTTCTCTTTTTCAAGCCTCACCATTATTGCTCCAGCATCTTTAACAGTACCATTCAATGTAAAAAACGACTCACCTTCAAAGTAACCTTTTATAGATGGGGAAAGTTCTAATTCGTTTTCGATTCCGTACCGGCTCATTTGTACATCCCGCTTAATTTTCGGGTTTACATTGGTGACTTCAAATTGTGCCAAATCGTAAAAATATCCTTCATCGGAATCACTAGGCAAACTGATATTGACGGAGTACTTCCCCTTACCATTAAATAGTTGAACTTCTTGTTCGAATTTCCCATCTTTCAATGGAGTGTAGTACTCAAACTCATCTGACCCACCTAGTCCCTCCTCTTCGCTACGAATTTGAATCCAAACGTAGTCTGATGCGAATTCCTGATATTCTTCAACCTTTCCTTCTACCTTAAAAGAAGAGTTGGCACTAAAGGATTGATACTTCGGTGATGATAAAGTTGCGCCCACTTCCTCAGCATAGTCTTCCAGTTCAATTTCCTTACGATCCTCATCTTGACTTTGTTCATCAGCTAAGACAGAATGTTCATCCTTTGGTCCCTCTTTTTCCTTATCAGAGTCAGCGTTTCCAGAGGTACAAGCAGTTGTTAAAAGAAACAATAACGCCAATAAAGCCGCTTGAAACTTTGTTTGCATTATACGGATCCCCTCCAATAATAGAGAATACAATCGTCTTAGCTGACTCAGGTCTCGAAGTACCAGCACTTATATACTAAAAGAGGTTGTTCAAAAAGTCCGGTAAAAATAGCTGTCGAATTTCTTCGTTGCTCGGTCTCTTCGGTCCTCACGTATTAATAGCATACGTTCCGGTCCTCGAGACTTTTCGCGCCTCGAACTTCTCGGCTCTTTTTATCCTCCTTTTTGAACACGCACTAAAACTATTCTTCTAGGCACAAGAAAAAACTACCAAATAACAAGTAATCTGTCAAAATTTATTTACCATGCCTCCAAACTTAAAAACCCCCAGCAGCAAATACTGCCAGGGGAAGTTTCTATCATCTATGAAAGAAAAACAAAATAGGCAATAAATATAAAGAATAGTGCATACATGATCGGGTGGACGGATTTACCGTGACCTTTTATAACCATAGTAATTGGATAGAAAATAAATCCTAGAGCAATACCTGTTGCAATACTATATGTTAAAGGCATAGTGACTATCGTCAAAAATGCCGGGACTGCTATCTCAAATCGGTTCCATTCGATTTTTCCGAGTACCGAAACCATTAGAACTCCAACGATAATGAGAACAGGCGCTGTCACTGCTGGCGTTACTACAGAAAGTAATGGCGAAAAGAAGAGTGCTAATAAAAAGAATCCTGCGGTCACGACCGAAGTAAATCCAGTTCTCCCACCCGCTGCAACACCGGAAGAGGATTCAATATAGGCTGTCGTTGTCGAGGTACCTAAGATCGCTCCCACTACTGTCGCTGAAGAATCCGCTAGGAGTGCGCGACCTGCTCTAGGAAGCTTATTATCTTTCATTAATCCTGCCTGTGTAGCGACTGCCATCAACGTTCCTGCCGTATCAAAAAAGTCCACAAATAAAAAGGTGAGAACGACAATGATTAGATCTAGTGTAACGATTTCATCTAGATGCTTAAATGCCTCGCCAAACGTTGGTTCAAGGCTTGGTACCGAACCGACAATCCCTGATGGAAGTGGAATAACCTGTGTGATGATCCCAATAACTGCCGTGATCACCATTCCATAAAAAATACCACCCTTAACACCCTTCGTCATTAAGATAACAATGATAATCAGCCCGAAAACCGCGAGGAGTGTAGATCCTGTCGTTAAATCACCCAATTGGACAAGAGTTGCATCATTGTTTTGAACAATACCTGCATTTTTTAGTCCGATAAAAGCAATGAACAACCCGATTCCGCTCGCAGCAGCATATTTTAACTCTTGCGGGATTGCATTAATAATTGTTTCACGAACCTTCAATAATGTAATCGCCACAAATACAAGACCTGAGACGAGGACTCCAGAAAGCGCAGTCTCCCAAGGTATTCCCATTACCATAACAACGGAATACGTAAAGAATGCATTGAGTCCCATTCCGGGCGCTAAAGCAATTGGATAATTCGCCAGTAGCCCCATAATCAAGCACCCGATTGCTGCAGACAATGCGGTTGCAACAAAAACAGCACCTTTATCCATACCAGCATCACCAAGGACAGCTGGATTTACAAATAATATATATGCCATTGATAAGAACGTAGTCAAACCAGCAATAGATTCTTTCCGGTATGTTGTTCCAAGCTCCTTAAAACCAAAGAACCGTTCCATTACCTCATCTCCCTTATGAAAAGATCTCTCCACTGAACAAATTTCGGAATTAAGGAAAGCAAAAAAAGCTTCAGGTTATCCACCTGAAGCTTAGTACCACAAAGGAAAATAGAAAGGATAAACGATACCCAATTGTAAGAGCATTGTTTAATCTTTTATATCATCCCTCGTAGTCAAGCTATTTAAGGCAGCCTGGTAGAAACTTTCGGACCGTATTTCCGAATTTATACGTTGGATTTATCTTATCTATTTTCCTATTAGTGTAATCTTTTTACTTATAACCGTCAAGAAAAACACGAACATTCAAATCAGTAAATAATGTGATTGTTCGACTATTCCCACTCAATCGTTGAAGGTGGCTTAGAAGTAACATCGTAGACTATTCGATTGACATGATCGACTTCGTTAACGATACGAGTTGAAATCAGTTCAAGAACGTCCCAAGGAATACGAGCCCAATCAGATGTCATTCCATCAATGGACGTTACCGCACGGATTCCGACCGTGTAATCGTACGTTCTTGCATCTCCCATCACCCCGACACTTCTCATATTCGGTAGAGCGGTGAAGTATTGCCAGATTTCCCGTTCAAGACCTGCATTCTTAATCTCTTCTCGTAAAATCGCATCAGAATCACGAACAATCTTCAGCTTTTCATCGGTAATCTCTCCAAGCACTCGAATCCCTAGCCCTGGACCTGGGAAAGGCTGACGCCAGACGACTTCATCCGGCAGTCCAAGCTCGGAACCAACTTTTCGAACCTCATCTTTAAATAACGTGTTAAGCGGTTCAATGAGCTTAAACTGCATATCTTCAGGAAGTCCGCCCACATTGTGATGGGATTTAATTGTCTGTGCCGTTTCCGTTCCACTTTCAACAATGTCTGTATAAAGGGTACCTTGGGCAAGGAAGTTAATCCCTTTCAATTTGGCGGCTTCTTCATCAAATACATAAATGAACTCGTTACCGATAATCTTCCGTTTTTGTTCAGGATCGCTTACACCCTCCAGCTTACCGAGGAAGCGATCTTTTGCTTCAATTTTAATAACATTCATATTAAAAGAATCGGCGAATGTCTTCATCACGCTATCGGCTTCACCTTTTCGAAGCAAGCCATGATCGACGAACATACAAACTAACTGGTCACCAATAGCTTTATGGATCAAGGCAGCAACGACTGATGAATCAACCCCACCACTTAACGCACATAACACCTTTTGGTCGCCAACCGTACTACGAATCTTGTCAATCTCGTCTTCAATAAAGTTTTCCATTGTCCAAACCGCTTCACATTGACAGATATTCATGACAAAGTTCTTTAAGAGCTGATTTCCGTGCTCACTGTGTCGAACTTCTGGATGAAACTGTACACCATAAAGATTACGGGATGGATCACTCATTCCCGCTACAGGACAAGAGGGGCTTGTTACATCCGTTTGAAAGCCCTCCGGTGGTGCAATCACAAGATCACCGTGACTCATCCAAACCGATTGTTCTTCTGGCAGTCCGGTGTATAAATCGTTTGAATTCCGAATAGCAATGATCGCTTTGCCATATTCACGGTGATTCGCCTTTTCAACCTTACCACCAAAATGATGAGTCATTAGCTGCATCCCATAACAAATACCGAGAACCGGGATTCCAAGTTCAAAAATCGCTTCATCACATTGCGGAGAATCTGGAGCATACGCACTGTTTGGTCCGCCTGAAAAGATAATCCCTTTTGGATTAAGCTCTTTCACCTTTTCTACTGTGATTTTGTGTGAATGAAGCTCACTGTACACACCTAAGTCACGGATTCGTCTTGCAATTAATTGATTGTATTGACCACCAAAGTCAAGTACAAGTATCATTTCATCAGTCGTATTCATCAATAAACCACCCCTCTATTGGATCTTTCCTAGTATAACCACGTTCTTGTATATAAAGAAAACTTGGCTAGCGCCAAGCCTTAGCGCTGGCGATCGCCTTAGTTGCACTTATACTATAGAAAGTATTTATACTTTCTTAACGTATAAAAAAACGGAACCAGCACGAAGGCAGGGTCCCGTTAAAAAAATGCATAACAGAGCCTGCCTTCATAGTCAGATCGTTTACGGTGATCTGGTAGAGACATCCAGGCCATATTCCCGGACATATATGAAGGAAGTAGAATTCCGTATAAGAAAAGCGGAAGCGCCCTGTTCAGGTGCGACAAGCGCTGGAGATTCTGCAACATAACACGCTTTATGTGTTTGTGGAAGATTCGAAGCGACGATCTGCGTACCTGGGCGCTGGAGCTAGACATTACATCTATGCAACAAAAAATCTTATGCTTTCTTTTCTTAACGTATAAAATATGGATTTATTCTAACAGGCGGCTATCTTCCGGTCAAGCGTGTATCCTTTTAATTAAATTTTCCCACAATTGTTTCGTGTCATTCCAATTAACAGAGGTTTGTTTTTTTCCATATCTTGAGCGCTCATACATTCTCGTTAGGAGCTTCATATCGCCTGCATCTAAATACCGATCAACTTCAATGGCATATTCACGCAATGTTTGATGAGGGCTCTTTTTCACCCCGTATTGTTCCAGCAACCAGAGCAGTCGTTGATAAGCATCATTAAATATTTGGTCATCTTCATTTCGCTTCTGAAAACGCCATAGGAAAAACTTATTTAGCCACTGTTTTCTTGTAATGAACGCAATGAAACCTCCGATTATTAAGATTGCAGCAAGCGAAATAGCAGTCCATTTTAACCAAGTTAAAAGCTTATCAACACTAAACGGAAGATTGAAACTAGAATTACCTGATTGGTCTTCAAGATTCTTTTCAGGTGTTTGTGTCTCCTCTTGTTTCTCAAGTGGTACATCAAGGTCTGCATCTTCTTGATAATCATCTACAAAGTTGGGTAATTCACGAAATCCCTTTGTCGGTTCGAAGGGAACCCAGCCTACCCCTTCAAAATATACTTCAACCCAAGAATGGGCATTGGAGTTCTTAATTTCATAGTTACGAATACCACTATCAAGTGTTTCAACATAGTCTCCCCTTGTAAAACCTTTAACCCATCGAGTTGGTATCCCTACAGTACGGAGCATGACAGCCATTGACGTTGAGAAGTTATCACAATATCCTTGCTGTGTATCAAAAAGGAACTGTGCAACGTAATCCTCACCCTTTGCTGGAACCGCAACCTCATTTGTGTCATAAACGAAACCGTTGGCAGCAAAATACTCTTCTACCGCTTTTGCTTGTCCATAAGGGTCCTTTTTGTCTGCAATAATTTCTTCCGTTAGTTCTTTAATTTCTGGTGGTAGGTTTTCCGGAAGCTGTAAATAGCGTTCCGTAATCTCGGCAGGGTAATTTTGACCGCTATCACGTAACATGATTTCGGAAAACTCCGGATACTTATAGCTTACTGAATAGGATTCCATTCCAGATGGACTTGCTTTCTCAAAGGTCATCAGTTTGCCTGTTACTTTATTCAATTGTAAAGTGCGATTTTCTTCACTTTCAATAGATTGAATCTGACCCGGGTAAATGATAAATGGATATAGGTCCTTCTTTAATACATTTACCTTTGCGGTTAACTCCTCGGTTCGAACATTTTCATTATAAATCAATGCATTTGGTGAATTGAGGGTAACGTTCCCTGAGCTAACCTCCTGGCTTGGAGGATCAGCTGGAGTTGTCTCCCATCCTAACCCAGTGTATACCTCTTTGGATTCAACTCTCCAATAGTGAAGTTCTTCAACCGTAGTCATAAATACAGGCGTTTCATCAAATACGAATGGTCCCCCGAGCCTACTATCATTGGTCCCATATCCGATTTTCTGGACACCACTGCCCCCACCTAATCCCTCACCTTCCCCAGCTTGACTACCTACTGCTGTTATAAATGGAACTGGATCCGGCCATTGGGGAGCAGCCTTTGGAGCTAAATAACCTAATACAGACGAAAAGGAAATGAGGATAGCAAGCGGCACGATCCACATAAGTGGAAATTGACTGCGATATACTTTAAATCCTTTTGATTCTATGATTCGAATAAATCGTAAAATTCCAAGCAATACAAACCCAATGATTACTGTTCTTACAATCGCAGCCGATGCATCATACGCAGTAAATGTATCTACAACGGTCACATATAAAACAGTGATCAAAAAAAATAAAAAGATTCGTCTCGCTTGAATGAGCCAGTAATGCATTAAATAACTGATTAGCCATAGTAATACAAGAAACAGGAACGTCCGACTTAACCCTGACATCGCTACCCAATTACGATCAAGTGCAAAACCAATACTTGCCTGGATATCTTGTACTAAATAAATAACCCATTCGATATTAAAAAAGGAGACAGGAAAATAAATCGAGTGTATCGCATATGCTAAGGCAAGTAGCTTAATCGGAAATGCAATCCAAAATGATAACTGGAAGTAGGACAATGTAAATAGAAAAGCTGAAAACAAAACAAAGATTGATAAATAATCCGTATCCGTGAATGTTGAAAGCGGACGGAGCCATTCCCAAAACAACAAGAAACCAAGCATATAAAGTAAAAAAGACCCCATCGAAAAGCTTTGTTCTTCATTAGCCTGAGGCATTGGCGACACCCGCCTTTACAACTTCATTAAAGTCATTGTAGAGCACCGGATAAACGATGATCTCCCGATGACGCAAGCGTGTTAATACCTGCTTTTCTTCATCGGATAGTGCTTGTTGCTTCGGTAAATAGAAAAACATCGTTTTCACCTGATTCCCCGCCATCCTCTCTACTGTATGGATAAACGTATCGGACAAATCGGGACTAATAATTAATACCGAAACCCCTCTGGACATTTCATGAACTTCTTTTTTCAAGATGCTTGAAAGAGAGTTTTTTGAATCTGGTTGTATTCGCGCTAAATGGTACATAACCTTTGTTTCAAAGTCCTGACCGGATTGAAATGTGAATTCTGTATGATCCTTCCCTACAGTATGAAACTCGATTGAAGTTCCTTTACTCAGTGAATGTTTTAGAATAGAAGCCGCGAGTGAAACAGCACGTTCAAACACGTGCTCCCCGTCTCTCTGATAAACCGGGTGGCTTCCATCAAGGAAGACGACAAAATCATCATTCCGTTGGGTTTCAAATACTTTTGTGATCAATTTATTCGACCTTGCCGAGGCTTTCCAATTCAACCAGGATAGCTTATCGCCGGGAGTGTAGTCTCGGATACTGACAGCTGAAGTGAAATCCCGTTGAGCTTGCTTTCCTGCTCGTTTCATTCCGGATGGGTGTGTTTCGAATACGTTCCAGCCAGAAATTATCTGTGTTTTAGGAAAAACCTGGATCGTTCTCGGCTTCGAAATATTAACTTTTTTTGAAACGAATCCGAACAAATCTCCTGTTTCAAATGAAACGGATTCAAACTTGTAGACGCCCCTCGGCACAGGTTTCACGACATATTTATATGAAATGTCCCGTTTAAAAAGAGGAAATAGTAACGCTCTTGTATGAGATTGATAGTAATACCCATCCCCTTTAGCATTTCTCATTAGTGTCTTAGGAAGCTCATCTTGAACGACGAGAAACAAGAGGGGTAACGGAATTTTACTATGTAGTGAAACCGTTACTTCCATCGTATCACCAGCAATATAATGATCCTTTTGAATATGACGCTCTACTGAAATTGTCGTTAAACGAAACACAACGATAAAAAACGTGTAAACAACCAGAGGTACAATTGAATAAAACAAAAACCAACTCACAAAGCCCCCTTGAAACATTGCATAGGAAAAAGAACTAATTAGTAACAAAAGGATGCCTGCAATCCCAAAATACGTTCGATATTTGGCGATCCACTGTTTGATCATACTTTCTGTTCCCTTAAAACAGGTACAGTTGTTCGTTCCAAAATCTCTAGAATTACCTTTTCAGGTGTGTAACCATCAAAACGTGCCTCCGGTTTCAATATTACACGGTGGCATAGAACGAACGGCGCCAAATATTTAATATCATCAGGGACAACAAAATCCCTGTCCAATAACAAAGCATATGCTTGTGCCGTTTTCATTAGTGCAAGTGATCCACGAGGACTTACTCCTAAATAAATCCCGCTATGCTTTCGAGTCCTACCTACAAGGTCGAGGATATAATATTTTACCGATTCTTCGACATACACCTCTTTCACTTGCTCTTGGACAGCTAATAGCTCGTCTAATTCTATGACAGACGATAGCTCGTGAATTGGATGTCGCCTTTCGTTACGAGACAAAACCTGTATTTCTTCATTTGCCGTTGGGTAACCCATATTTATTTTCAAAAGAAAACGATCTAACTGCGCTTCTGGCAGTGGGTACGTTCCTTCATATTCAATCGGGTTTTGAGTTGCCATTACGAAAAAAGGATCAGGCAATCGGTGCGTAATTCCGTCAACCGTTATATTTTGTTCCTCCATCGCCTCCAGTAAGGCAGATTGAGTTTTCGGAGATGTTCGGTTAATTTCATCAGCAAGAACAATGTTGCCCATTAACGGACCTGGACGAAACTCGAATTCCGACTCTTTCTGATTATAGATCGAAACACCGGTTAAATCCGATGGCAAGAGGTCTGGAGTAAACTGAATCCGATTGAATTTCGCCCCAATGGATTGAGCAATTGAACGGACCATCATCGTTTTACCTACACCAGGCACATCCTCAAGTAAAATATGTCCCCCCGTTAGGAGCGCAATGATACTAAGCTCAGTTGCTTCACGCTTCCCTACCATAACCTTCTCAACGTTCTCTATTATTTTTTCTAGCTGTGGATGGTACTTTTCGTATCTAAGTTTATTAGCAGTCATCCTATCTTTATCCCCCTTAAAAATGTCCAACCCCACAAGCGTTTACATTTTAGGCTTGGTATATAGCCAAGTTTTTTTACACGTTAAGAAAATGCTTCCGCTTTTCATTTATTTGTAATTTTCAAACTTATTGTAACATATATCCATCCTGTTTACCCCTGAAAGTTGGAAAATAAAAGGCATGTTACGGTTGAAGGAAACATAAAATACCACAGTCTCATGTACTGTGGCAATACGTTCTCTCACCTTCTTAAAAGGGTCTCAGGAAAGAATGTAACATGCACTTTCCCAGTCACCGTGTGAATTTCTATATTAGAATGTACTCGGAAAACCTCCATTAATAACGATTCCGTCAACACTTCCTCAGGCATACCCGAAGCAACGATCGAACCATTTTGAACAACATATAGTTTGTCACAGTAATAGGCTGCTAGATTAATATCATGGAGTGCAGCCAGAACGGTAATTTCAAGGTTCTTAGCTATATCCATCACTTGCAGTTGGTGGTGTATATCGAGATGGTTTGTAGGCTCATCCAAAATATAGATGTTTGCTTGCTGCGCAATTGCCCTAGCGATTAAAACACGTTGTTTTTCACCGCCTGAAAGCGATAGAAAACTTTTATTTGAGTACCCATTCAATCCAACCCTTTTTAAAGCATAGTCCACGATCTTCCTATCGGTGTCTGTATCTGGATCTAGCCAGCCCTTATGCGGTGATCGGCCCATGAACACAATTTCCTTTACAGAAAAATCGAATTGTACTGCGGTTTCCTGACTGACTACCGCCATCTTTTGTGCAACTTCTCGTGAAGACATTTTTGCAATATCTTCATCATTAATCGTAATGACTCCAGAATCAGGTTTCAAAAGGCGGTATATATTTTTTAAAATCGTTGATTTACCACTTCCGTTTGGTCCGATCACACCGACAAATGCTCCTTGTTCAATCTCCATATTAATGTCGTTAATAATTCTTTGTGCACCTATTTGGGTTGAGAGCCGATCAACTGTCAATCTCAATCCCTTTCACCCCCAAACGAATAGGACCCCCTACGTAAAAGCCATATGAAGAATGGCCCTCCACACAATGCGGTAATAATTCCAACCGGCAACTCTTCAGGTGCTGCAAGGACTCTTGCACCAATATCGGCCCAAATCATAAATATAGCCCCTAATAGAGCACTGATCGGCAGCACCCTTCTATGGTCAGAACCGACCATTACCCTTACGATATGTGGGATCATTAACCCGATAAACCCGATCGCACCGCTAACAGCGACAATAACTCCTGTCAACAATGCCGTCAGTAGAATTAAGAATTTCCGGAAAGACTCAATATTTACTCCGAGAGTCGACGCCGCTTCTTCACCCATTAAGAGCATGTTAAGTGGTCGGTATTGGATAAATAAGCAAAGCATACCGGTGACTACAACAATTGCAGGAATCATAAGCTGATCCCAACGTGCCCCAGCAAGACTCCCCATCATCCAAAACATCGCATCCTTCATTCCTTCTTCATTTGGGGAAGAGATAACGATATAGTTAGTAGCGGCCCCTAACATCATCGAAACGGCCACACCCGCCAATAAAAGGCGGGTCGTGGTGATTTTATTTCTAATTCGGGAAATGAAATATACGAGCACCATGGATATCAATGCCCCTAAAAAGGCAGTAACCGATAATGCGTACTGACCGAATAGTTGAAACGCACCGAATAAAATGACTAAGGTAGCCCCTACTGAGGCACCGGATGATACACCTAAAATAAAAGGATCAGCTAAGGAGTTCCTTACAAGCGCTTGAATGGAAACTCCAACAATTGCAAGACCTGCACCAACGATCGCTCCCAATAATACCCTCGGTAAGCGGATCCCCCAAATAATCTGGCCATAGACGGTATTCCAATCCTGAGAGATCCAATCCCCTATAAACGGTGTTCGTGAAAGGGTGATTTCCCAAACCGTTACTGGATTAATCTGAACCGCTCCGATCATTACTGCCGTTGTAACCGTTATGAAGAAAGCGATAGGTAAGCTGATCGATAACCAAAAAAAGAGTTGGGATCGATGGTCCCGACCAACTTCATTCACCTCGTTTATAGGCTGTACTCTTTTCTTCTCTAAGCGGACTATTCCCATGTTGTTTTCCCTTCTTGATTAAATCCGTCGATTAATGTATTCAATGCTAAAGGTGCTCGTATACCTGGGACCGATCCAGACAAAGGCAACACGACAAAGTGTTTATCTTTTATGGCAGGGACATTTTTCAACTTAGGGTTGTTCAGCAGACTTTCAATCTTCTGTTCGGCGCTTATCTTTCCATAGTCCACAATGACAATCACTTCCGGCTTTCGATAAACGACCTCTTCCCAACTTACTTCTGTCCAGCTTTTTGGGATATCATCAAAGATATTCTTCCCACCTGCTGTTGCTATTAAGTGACCTAAATAAGAATCACCGACGGTAAACGCTTTGTCGGTCCCACTGTCATAAACAAATACAGGAAAGTCGGTCGCCTTATCACCAGCTTGTTTCGTTATTTTTTGTATTTTACCTTTCAGTTCTTTAATCAGTTGATCCGCCCGGTCCTCGACACGAAATATTTTCCCGATGTTTCGGATGTCTTCGTAAACATCCTCGATTTCAGCCCCTTTCGTATTTGAGGACTGATGTAAGTACGTTTTGATTCCGAGTTCTGCCAATTGGTCTCTCGTCCCGATATTCTTTGCGCTGAATGCCGAGCTAAACCCTCCATAAGCAAAATCAGGGTTACTTGCAAGGAAAACTTCTTTAGATGGTGATGTCTCCGATAATACTGGTATTTCTTTGTAGGCATCTTTATATTTCGGTAAAATTTCATCATCAAGATAGGCCGTCCCTACCATCGATTCTTCTAGACCGAGTGCAAGCATGATTTCGGTCGCATGCTGATTCAACGTCACTGCATGCTCAGGTGCCTTGTCAAAGGTTATAGTTTTTTCAAGATTGTTGATCTTAACTGAATCCCCATTAGAGCCTGCCCCTTGTGAATTGTTACTGTTCTGGCTTCCACAAGCCGATAATAGGATACCTATAGTTATTAAAAGTAAAAATTCGAGTGATAAAAGCTTCTTCATTTCTTAATCCCCCTGATTTATGATTGTGCGAACTGCTTGAAGAACATCTTCTGAAAAACAAAAAAACATCCCCACATAGAATGGAAGATGCATTATGATTTATTCGATTACAATAAAAAAACAATCGAATCCCGTAATACACTGCCTATCCTCGTAGGTTTATACGTGCTTTCAGATTAGGCAGGTCTCCTGGCTCTTGATCATTGCATAGCTGCACCTTCCCGTACATTCGTACAGTGGCAATCAGCAGCTTGCTCCCAATTACAGTGGCGGGACCGCGTTGGAATTTCACCAACTTCCCTTTTAAGTCTTCATACATGAAGACACCAAAATCTGTGTATGAAATTTTCCGTTAATCATGAGTATACACCAAATCTACTAAGTGCGACTGATCAATCAAAAAATAATGTTTTACTTTTGAAAAATTCCAAGTAGACACGTACATACCCTCCTTATACATAAAACGTAATCATTACGTTTTATATCTTACACCATATTTAGAGAATCGTCTACCATTTATAATTGTTACAAAACGAAAAGAGAGTGGCTCAACATTCACAGAGTCACTCTCTAAATCTATCAATGAATCTCTTTCGCTTAATTCATTATAACTGTAGGGCAATTCCCGAGTTCCCATTCGATGATTCCGCCTCGGAGATTCGAAACGTTCTTGATTCCATTCGCTTGCAGAATACTCGTTGCAATCGCCGACCGTTTTCCGCTCGCACAATGAATAACGATCGGTTTATCGGTAGAAATTTCAGCAATCCGTTTCGGCAAGTCTCCGAGGACAATGTGCACGGAGTAATCAATGTGGTTTGTTTTCCGTTCTGCAAGATTCCGTACATCGATCAATGTGACCCTTTGATTCTTTACATCCTCTATTAATTTGGAAGGTGCAGCTTCTTCATAGGTTTCGATACTCCCGCCGTCCGCCTCATAAATTTGTACCGCTTTTGTTGAAAACCACCCTTTGATTTTATCTAACCCGATCGAATGAAGATCCGGAACTAGAGTTACTAGCTGATGATCCTCCGCGATCAAATAAAGAGGGCAGTCATACTGAATAAGTGAACCAGTCCAATTCAAAAATGATTTTTCATACGGGATGTTGATTGAACCAGGGATATGTCCTGAAGCAAATTGGTCTGCTGAACGTACATCAATAAGTATTCCGTTCTCATTCAACACTTCATTTATTTTGGCTCTTGAGGCTCCCATTTTTTTATTTGGTGCTAGATCGCTCAACAGATCTGCCCCTTCCCCGTTCACCTTCTTCATGATTGAAAAATAGGCCGGGGGTTCAGGCTGGTCTGCAAGCAAGTAGGAAATGAATTCTTCTTCATTATCGTAAGAAAAAGCTGGATTGAATGATTTTTCGTATCCGAGTGTTGTTGATGGAATGGCGCCCAATGCTTTGCCACAAGCACTTCCAGAACCATGTCCGGGCCAGATTTGCAAATAATCACCGAGAGTTTTGATTCTTTGGACCGAGCGAAACATCTGTCTCGCACCTTCTTGTGATGCATTCGCAACTCCAACTGCCTTTTCTAATAGATCGGGTCGCCCGACATCACCTGCAAAAATGAAATCACCGCTGAAAATTCCGATCGGCTGATTGGCTTTTGCTCCGTCTGTCACAATATACGAAATATGCTCAGGTGTATGTCCCGGAGTATGCATTACTTCAAGTGTTACGTTGCCAATTGTTATCCTATCTTGATCGTTTAAAAACACTTGATTGATACCCGATAAGGAACAATACGTACCGTCTTCACCCCCTAATCCAGACTGATATACCGTTGCATTTGCACGAGCAGCAATCTCAAGCGCTCCTGATACAAAATCTGCATGGATATGTGTTTCAGCTACTCCTGTGATCACTAATCCGTTCTCCTCAGCCATTTTTAAATAGGGTTCGATATTTCTGGCAGGATCGATTACAATCGCTTTCCCTGCCGACTGGCACCCAACTAGATAGGAAGCTTGGGCTAATTTTTCATCGTAAAAAGATCTTAATAGCATCTGCAACCTCCTCGATTTAAGCTCGTCCTTTCAGCATCCCGTTCCAATACATCGCAGGCAGCCCGTACTTTTTCAACCAATACATGCTTTTTCTTTCCTTCGCCTGATTGAAAGGGAACGTTTCCTTAGGCTTATTCCCATACACAAATTCAGCCAGAACAAGTTTCCCATACCCTGTCACTAGAGGACATGAGGTATATCCATCATACTTCTGACGCATCGGTCTCTTTTTTATGAGATTGTATAGATTCGAAACGACTACAGGAGCCTGTTTCCTTATTGCAGCACCCGTCTTAGATGTCGGCAGGCTGGAGGCATCACCCAAACTGAAAATATTCGGGTATTTGTTATGCTGCAAACTATAAGCATCGACATCAACCCAGCCTGCTTCATCCGAGAGTGGACTTTCCCTAATAAAGTCTGGTGCACTCATTGGAGGTACAACATGGAGCAGCTCAAATGGCAACGTTTTATATTCATCAGTCGTGACATTTATGAACACCGCGAGTTTTCTATCCGCCATGATTTCCGTCAGTTCATAATTGAACATCGTATTGATATTCCGTTCCTCGATGATACCTTCTAATGTTCGAGCATACTTTTCGACGGAGAAAATCGAATCGTTCGGTGAAACGAAGGTGACATTCGCCTTATCACGCACCCCATTGTTACGGAACGACTCTTCTGCAAGATACATGATTTTTTGAGGAGCCCCGCCGCATTTCACCGGGGAGTTCGGGTATGTAAAGATCGCATTGCCCTCTTTAAAGTTCGAAATCGTTTCCCATGAATATTCAACATGATTATACGAGTAATTGCTGCAAATTCCGTATTTTCCAAGGTTGGTGTCCAGCCCTTTGATTTGATTCCAGTTCAGTTGGAGCCCTGGTGCAACGACTAAATACTTGTAATGAATTTCTTTCCCGTCTTCGGTCAATACATAGTTTTGTTCTGGGTAAAAGGTTTTCACCGCATCCTGATACCACTCGACATGCTCTGGAATGACGTCCTTCTCTTCTTTTTCAGACTCCTCCCTTTGAAAAACACCGCCTCCGACTAACGTCCATAAAGGCTGGTAATAGTGCTTGGAGGATGGTTCAACAATTGCTATATCGATTCCGCTTGCTAGTTTACTAAGGTGTGCCGCTACGGTTATCCCTGCGGTCCCACCCCCAACGACCAATACTTGATGGTGGTTTAATGAATTCAAAGGTATAGCCTCCTTTATCAGATAATTCCAACAAAATCATTCTATCATAATGAAACTCTCAATATCCTGAATATGACAAAAACTATACCTTCGAACTATTTCGATTTTCTAGTTAAACGGGTTTACACGATCACCTTGGATAGGTTCCTTACCGGTTTTAAATTGAATCCGGATTGACTGTCCTTCAAAAACGTCAGGACCATCCATTACTTGAAAATGAATATGTGCTTCAGAAGAATTCCCGGAATTTCCACAAAGACCAAGAAGATCCCCTTGCTCTACTTGATCACCAGGCTCGACGGAAATCGAATGTTGCTTGAAGTGAGCAAGAAGGCTGTACTCCCCATCATCATGTTCAATCACGACATGGTTCCCGAGAGGCTGATCGGCATTCATTTCACCTGGAGTATTGTCTTCAACATCCTCGACCACCTTTATTACCTTCCCGTTTGCCGGAGCTGCCACTTCTTGCCCAAAGGCATAATAGTGTTTATTTTTCAGAGGATTGCCATGATACGAGCTGCCGTTTTTCTTAATGACCAGATCATAGGCATATCGTTGCTCGGGTGATAAGTAGTGGTAATTGATAAGGTGGTTAGTACCGCCCCAAACCACATTCCACTCTTGCTTTATCGGCATGACATATTCATTTTCTGTGTATTGACGGTCGGTTTCAGTATAAGAAGGCAAAGGCGTCACATTTAAGCCCTGAATCGTATCATGCTTATCAAAAACGATTCGTATCCCTTTCGTTTCAGCTTCATTAACCCAAACGTATTGGGCTAAATGTTTCGTAATTGAGAGTTCTGATTTCAGGCGATATGCTTCCACACCTTCATTGAACGATTCTGATAAACGTACAAACTCTTCAAATGATACACTTTCTTGAAAATCATCACTAAACTGTTGATAAATAGTCTCATAGTCACCTCGTAAAAATGCGTCATTAAATTCCTCTGGCTCAATGCTGTCCTTATGTTTCATTATTTGACCTTGCTCCTCTTGACTCACTTCAATCCTCTCCATTAAATCAAGGTTCGGCTCTAATTCAGAAAAAGGAAGAATACCTGCCGCAATTAGTGCAATCACACTACTTTTCATTAAGTGAACACCATCCCTTCCTGTTTCTACTAATTACGATTTCCGAGTGGATAGGTTTCATTGTAATCTGGGAATGCAAGATTTAATGGATGAACGTTCTCCGTCCAAAAGAATGAAAAGAACCTTCCAATGGGACATCATTGAAAGGTTAAATGATTTATTAGTTCTGCTATTAGGCCCGGTTATAAACCGTCTATTTTACCCCTTTTTGTTCTAAAAACACCAGTGCTGTATTGTTTTTCTTGCGCATCGAAAAGACTGCAGCTATTAATGCTACAATGATAAATAAACCACCGATTGTAGGATTTAGTTCAACAGAGGTCCGCTCTATGACAATTCCACCAACCATAGATCCGAAGGCAATACCAAAATGCAGTGCCGAATTATTTAGGCTCTGTTGTATATCTGAAGTTTCAGGTGAGGACTCGATAAGATAGCTTTGCATCGCTGGGGTAATCGCCCAACTGAGCATACTCCAAATAACCATTACAACTAAGAAAAGCGGCAATGCGAAAGTTGTATAAGGAATTGAAAAGATGGATATGGCAAAGGCGACAATCACCGCAATGATCGTGGGCTTTGTACCAAAACGATCAGAGAGGCTACCTCCAATTCCTCCACCCACCACAGCTGCAACTCCAAAGATTAAATAGACAATGCTAACCCATGTTCCATTCATCCCCAACACACTTTTTAAGAATGGTGTTAAGTATCCATACAACGTTAAGTGGCCAGCCAAAAACAGAAATGAAGTCAATTGGGCTAGTAATATTTTACGGTTCTTCAACGTACGTAACTGTTCTCCGATCGGTACCGCTGGTTTCGGATCAATTCTACCCATAAAGAACTGCACACCAGCCATAGATAGGATCGTTAATACGGTAATAAGGATAAATGGAGATCTCCATCCAAAAGCATTTCCCAACATTAACCCAATAGGAATTCCCAGTACTAAAGAGGCACTGATTCCCATAAAGACTATACCAATTGCACGGGCCCGGTACTTAGCTGCCACAATATTGGAAGCCATCGTCACACATAAAACCACAAGCAATGAGCCACTCATGGCTGATATAATACGTGCAATCAATAACATACTATACGTCTGACTAAATATAGCTATCACGTTTCCTACGCAAAACACCAATAAGGCAATCAGTGTCAACCGCTTTCTCTCAACCCCAGCTGTTAACGTTAATAAAATTGGGGCTGCAATCGCAAAAACAAGTGAAAATATCGTAATAAGAAACCCAGTTTGACCGAGGCTTACTCCTAAATCTATAGCAATCAAATCTAATAATCCACCTATAATCAACTCAACCATCCCGACAACAAACGAGACGATGGTTAATAAATATACACGTTTATCCATAGCAAAACATCCTTTTGTATAAGTTACTACTACTATGGTAACTTTATATAAAGGAGAAAACAAGGATTATTTTATCAGCAACAATCCAAACAAGTGAGTATGCTATTATGGAATTACTACTATCTAAGCCAAGGAGTCTAAAATCATGCTTCAACAATTCGGTTTCACACAGTATGAAAGCCAAGTCTATCAATCGCTTATTACAATCGATCAGCCTCTAGATGCGACTGATATCGTTAAGCAGTCAGGTGTTCCCCGTTCAAAAGTATACGAAGTCCTACATCGTATGTCTGAGAAAGGGATGATTCTTGAATCAACCGTTGGAAAAAAGCGACTTTACACCGCTCTTCCCATTGAATCCACTATCGACAAACTAAAAGCTGATTTTGAAACCAATGTCGAACAATTAAGAAATACAGAAATTAAAGCAGCACCTGCAGATGATCGTGTATGGATGTTAAAGGAAGACCATTCTATCCAGGCACTACTTAAAGATTTGTTGCAACAAGCTAATCACTCCATTTTCATTTCAGGTTGGGCTGATGATTTACGATTTTACCTTCCTATACTAGAGGAGAAATATAATAACGGTGTTGTTGTTAACATTCATGTGATCGGAGAAATCTCGACGATCATTCCTAACATATCCACCTTAATACCAGATTCGCACCATGCAAACTTAGAGAGAAGTCGCATTCTTATTGTGGATGAACAGGAAATGCTTTTTGCTGGAATAGAAGAAAAAAAATGGCAAGCAATTCGTACTCAGTCTCGTCCACTTGTAAAGTTCTTCACTGAATTCTTTTATCATGATGTTGCCTTAACCGAAATTACTCAAAAATATAAAGATACCATTATGAAAGACGAGGCAATTAGGGATGTGCTGTTGAATTTGAGGTATTAGGGTTGAGGTCAACAACATCACGATTGTAGAACATTGAAAAAGGTCTCGGAGATTTCCCGAAGCCTTTGTTCATTCCTTGTATTGAAGGGTTCGAGTCGATGATTATATTACGTCGCCCATAGATTTTGGGTTAAGACCTAAATCGAAAAAGTTCATATAAATATGTATTACTCTTTTACTTCTTGTTCTATTCTTGGGCGTGATTAAAGATGCTTCTTTGAATAAAGTTTTGATCATTTGAGAAATCAATGTTCCGATTTCCTGTGGCGGTACCGCAGTGAACCCAGGAGATATTCTTCGGGGATGCGGATGGCGTTGTCGTCATACCACAGTCTAGTGAACAAGACATCTTGGAAAAGTCGTTGGATAAAATGAGAAAAGATGAGATCCTAGAAGAAGAAGTCTCTGGAAACGTTGAGGCTATTAAGTAGTACTTGGATAGCATGCTCTCTAAATAGAAGGAAGTATGCCTGCCTTTTGAAAAGCATAATTAAGGCAGGCATACTTTTTAGTTGGATAACAATTGTAAATATTCACAAACGGTCTCGATGCCCTTTTCAAAGTTCTCCAAATGAAAATGTTCATTCGGGGCATGCAGATTTTCTGAAGGTAAGCCAAAGCCCATCAACACAACAGGCGACTCGAGCACTCTTGCGAAAACCTCCACGATCGGAATCGAACCACCTTCTTTAGGAAAGAGCGGACGAACTCCATATACTTTTTCGTACGCATTGGCAGCCGCTTGAATCATCGGATTTTGCGAATCGAGAGATACAGCCTTTGCTTGAACAAACTGATTTATATCCACTGAAGCGTAATCTGGCATGATCGATTGGATATGTTGTTCGATGAGACGATACACGTGATTCGGGTCCTGGTCCCCCACTAGCCGACAGCTGATTTTGCCATTCGCCTCACTAGGAACAATCGTTTTGAACCCTTCTGCTGCAAACCCTCCACCAATACCATTGATTTCAAGAGTTGGTCGGATACCCGTCTGTTCGTTGAACGTATACCCTTTTTCACCATATAATGCGGTTATGCCAAGCTCTTTCTTCATTTTGTCTTCGTTAAAAGGAATTTCAGCTATTTCCTGCTTCAGTTTGTCTGTGACGGCTGGTACCCCTTCATAAAAGCCATCCACTGCAACTCTTCCATCTTCATCATGCAAAGAGGAAAGAACGTCCAATAAAACATGGACGGCATTAGGCACTCCGCCACCGTATGTGCCGGAATGCAAGTCAGTATTCGCTGTTTTTACCTTTACTTCCATCGCAAGCGCGCCTCGTAATGACGTACAAATAGCAGGCTGCCCTTTTTCGATAAAGGAGGTATCTGAAATGACAACCGCATCTGCTGCCAGCTTCTCCTTATTTTCCTCAATAAATGGCGGAAGGTTCGGGCTGGCGATTTCTTCTTCCCCTTCAATACAGAATTTCACATTGACCGGTAATGTTCCATTTTCACTCTTTATAAGTTCTAACGCTTTGATATGAATGAACAATTGTCCTTTATCATCGGTTGCACCTCTTGCGTAAATCTTATTGTCTTGAATCGTTGGTTCGAACGGTAGTGTTTCCCATAATTCAAAAGGATCAGCAGGCTGAACATCATAATGTCCATAAATGAGAACAGTCGGTTTCCCTTCTGCATGTAACCAGTCCCCGTAAACAATCGGATGCCGTTCTGTCGGGATAATTTCTACGTTTTCCATGCCAACCTTCCTTAATGATTCGGCTACCCATTCCGCACCCGCGTGGACGTCCTCTTTATGTTCAGATAACGAAGAGATACTCGGTATTTTCAAAAACTCCTGAAGCTCATTGATAAAACGTTCTTTATGTACTTGAATTTCATTTTTCACATAGAACCCTCCCAAAGTTTTTATTGGACCAGGCTTAATTTGATTTTATTATAGCGATACACGAACTAAATGTCTTTCGGAAGCATTCAACATAATATCAAAGCGCCCCACTTTATCCGAATAAGATTGAGACGCAGAATTTGTAGATATTTCTCGGGAAATTGTTGAAATTTGAAAAATACTGCGTATTACCTGTATCACATTTCGCCATATCGCCTGGCGATATAAACATCGGGACCTCTTAGTTGAATCATATCGCTATCGTTTTTATGCCCATGTATTACCAGTAAATCCTCTGTATCGCATGGTTATATAAGCACACTGTTGTTGGCCAAGACACACATCCAGTCCATATTCTAATTGATCATACTTGAAATCCAAATGTGAATGTAATCCTCATTCATATCGCCTGGCGATACGGCACAAAAAAGAACCGACCAAACCTTTGCTGACCAGCTCATTAGGGGTGCACTCTGTTTTCAAAAAACATCATTTTTTAGGGTATATCGCTTGTCTATATCGCTTTATTTTCGGAACAAGGAGAAAAGCCCGCCCCGTTTTTCTTTTGGTTTTTGGATCGCTTCTTCTAAACGTTTATTAAAATCATTTTGTGAACGCCATTCTTTAACCTGCTCTTCTCTCATACTTTTTATTTCTTTTTGTAACAGTTCGCCTTTTTGCTTTTCTTGTTGCAACAATTTTTCATAATGCTTTTTCTCTTGCTCTAATAAGGTTTCGTACTGATCCTTTTGTTGTTTGGTCAAGTTTTCAATTTTAACATTCGTTTTTTGTGCTGAATTTCCAATACTGGAACTTATCGTATGGTGATCTTGCTGAAGTCTTGAAACCGTTGTTTTAAGCTGTGACATATCGTTTACCAATTGGACATTCATTTCACGGGTAACTGCTAGTTCCTGAACGACATATTTTAAAGCTTCTTTTAATTGATTACGGTCATGGGGTACATTTTCATATGTATCGGGTAGCGCTATGTCGGTTTCATTGGAAACTTTTAATCTTTCCTTTTGTTGATAGACGGCGTCTATAGCTGTATCGTCAAGGGGCTTGTCTGTATCGCGTAGCGCTATAAGCGCTACGATATCACTTTGAACAAATATACGCCGATCGCCATCTTTCAAAAATTCATATCCGTTCCGCTCTAAGATTTGCCCATACTTTCGAACAGTAGGGGTGGCTATTTCCAGTTCTTCAGCAACTTCCTTAGTCGTGAATGCTTGTTCATTGGGTTGTATATCGCGTCGCATATCGTGCCTCCTTTCTATTAAATATGAGGGTTTTCGACATGAATTACAAGCCATATCGCCAAGCGATACACAAATGTAATAACAACAAAAAAGACTACCCCCTAAACTTAGGAAGTAGCCTTTTCGGGTGAAAAATAGTATTACTATTTTTCTAGGTGGGGAGCAGATTACATCATGCCGCCCATTCCACCCATGCCGCCCATTCCGCCCATATCAGGCATTCCGCCGCCGCCTTCATTTTCTTCAGGCTTATCTGCAACTACAGCTTCTGTAGTTAGAAGCATTGCAGATACGGATGCTGCATTTTGAAGTGCAGAACGAGTAACTTTTGTAGGGTCAACGATACCAGCGTCGATCATGTTTACCCACTCGCCAGTTAAAGCATTGAAGCCAACGCCGAGGTCTTCACCTTTTAAGCGTTCAACGACAACAGAACCTTCAAGTCCAGCGTTGTGAGCGATTTGACGAATTGGCTCTTCAAGCGCACGAAGAACGATGTTAACACCTGTAGCTTCGTCACCTTCAGCTTCGATTGCTTGAACCGCTTTTAGTACGTTTACAAGCGCTGTTCCACCACCGGATACGATTCCTTCTTCTACTGCTGCACGAGTAGAGTTCAATGCATCCTCGATACGAAGCTTACGTTCCTTCAATTCTGTTTCAGTAGCAGCACCGACTTTAATAACCGCTACACCGCCTGCAAGCTTAGCAAGACGTTCTTGTAGTTTTTCTTTATCAAACTCAGAAGTTGTTTCTTCGAGTTGAGCACGAATTTGGTTAACACGAGCTGCAATCTTATCAGACTCGCCAGCACCTTCAACGATTGTTGTGTTTTCTTTCGTAACAACAACTTTAGAAGCTGTACCAAGTTGACCAATGTTTGCAGATTTAAGATCTAATCCAAGATCTTCTGTGATTACTTCTGCACCAGTCAAGGTAGAGATGTCTTCAAGCATTGCTTTACGACGATCACCGAATCCTGGAGCTTTAACAGCTACAGCGTTGAACGTTCCACGAAGTTTGTTCACTACTAATGTAGCAAGAGCTTCACCTTCAACATCTTCAGCGATGATCAGGATAGGCTTACCTTGTTGAACAACTTGCTCCAATACAGGAAGAACTTCTTGAATGTTTGCGATCTTCTTGTCTGTAACAAGAATGTATGGGTTTTCTAGTACTGCTTCCATTTTGTCAGAGTCAGTTACCATATAAGGTGAAGAATATCCACGATCGAATTGCATACCTTCTACGACTTCAAGCTCAGTAGCGAATCCTTTAGATTCTTCAATCGTAATAACACCGTCGTTTCCAACACGTTCCATTGCTTCCGCGATCAATTGTCCAACTTCATTGTCACTAGAAGAAATTGCAGCGACCTGCGCGATTGATTCGCGGCCTTCGATTGGCTTAGAAATACTCTTAAGCTCTTCTACTGCAGATACAGTTGCTTTTTCAATTCCTTTACGAAGAACCATTGGGTTTGCACCAGAAGTAACGTTCTTAAGACCTTCACGGATCATTGCTTGAGCAAGAACCGTTGCTGTAGTTGTACCGTCTCCAGCTACGTCGTTTGTTTTGCTAGCAACTTCAGCTACAAGCTTTGCACCCATGTTTTCAAAAGCATCTTCCAGCTCGATTTCTTTTGCAATCGTTACACCGTCATTAGTGATAAGCGGAGAACCGAATTTCTTTTCAAGTACAACATTACGTCCTTTTGGTCCAAGGGTAACTTTTACAGCATTTGCAAGTGCATCGACACCGCGAAGCATAGAGCGGCGTGCGTCTTCACTAAACTTAATATCTTTTGCCATTTTTAAAGAACCTCCTTGATTTGTTTGTATGTAGGGACTTTTGTCGATCCCTAATTTCTGTGTTAATTAACCGACAATAGCAAGTACGTCAGTCTCGCGTAAAATTAAGTATTCTGTACCTTGATATTTTACTTCAGTGCCAGCGTATTTTGAGTAGATTACAGTGTCACCTTCTGAGACCTCGAGTGCAATTTTTTCACCGTTGTCTGTTACTCGGCCAGTACCGACTGCAACAATTTTACCTTCTTGCGGCTTTTCCTTCGCAGAATCTGGAAGTACAATCCCGCTTGCGGTTTTTTCTTCGCCTTCTACAAGCTCAATGATAATACGATCACCTAACGGCTTTAACAAGTGAAACACCCTCCTTAAGGATAATAATTGCTTTTATTTATTATTAGCACTCGATTAAAGTGAGTGCTAATTCCATTTTTAATAATAATCAATCTTTTATAGTTTTGCAAGTGATAACCTTAACTTTTTATACTATATTTACAAAACCTCAATGTTCGACCATAACTACGTTCCTTCGACTAAATCCAACATTGAAGGCGGAGATTCTGCAACATAACACGCTTTTTGTGTTTGTGGGAGAATCGAAGCGATGATCTGCACACCTGGGGGCTGGAGCCTAAACAATACATCTATGCATCAAAATTGCCTTGTTGAAAAAATTCTTCTTTTACTTGGTAGATATCTTAATATTTTCCGAAAATCATGAATCAAGTATTTCAAACTATTGTATGATAAAATGTAGCATTGAGTTGGTTTTTCCAACGAATCTTCTGTTGAAAGAGGAGAAAAATTTGAATAAACGAAATGCATGGATTTTAATAACGTATATAGTGATGTTACTTTCAGGTATAATCGGTGGTCCATTATTAATCTCACTTGGAGTGCCCATGGATAAAATCCCAGGCCTTTGGAATGTGGTTAGCTTTTCAATCGGATTTATTATAATTCTATTGATTATGATTCCAGAATTCAGGAACCCGCCATTTAGGGATGAACGGGCGAACACAGCCCAGACAATTGGATGGACAATTGCTGGTATACCAATGGTTTTTATTGCGCAAATTATCGCCGCTTCAATAGAAATGAATTTCTTTGGAGTGGAACCTGGTTCAGAGAATACAGAAATGATTGTTGATTTAACATTATCTGTCCCATTACTCATTATGGTCGTCGCTGTAATCGGTCCGATCCTTGAAGAAATTGTGTTTCGTAAAGTCATCTTTGGTACACTCTATAAACGAATGAATTTTGTTGTTGCAGCATTAATCAGTTCCCTCGTATTTGCAGTTGTCCACAGGGATTTCACCCATATTCTTGTCTATGCTGCGATCGGGTTTACGTTTAGCTTTTTATATGTAAAAACAAAGCGGTTAATTGTTCCGATCATTGCTCATGTATCCATTAACTCTTTCGTGATGCTTGTGCAGGTTATTTTTCGGGATGATATTGCTGAACTGCAAAAACAATTACAAAGCATGCAGTTCATTATTGGAGGATAGCTATGAAAATTTCACCTACGTTTTGGATTTATGCCTATTTTGTGCTCGGTATCATCTTTACCTACTTAGCCATTTATTACGCACAGGAAGATGGAATTTGGTCGTTCTGGCCGCTCATTAATATGGCACTTGCTGCGTATGACTTCTTTAATGCCTTTCGGATGATCGAACTTCGCAAAAAAATAAACAAAATGAAAAAGAAATAAAGAAAACTTGGCTAGCGCCAAGTTTTCTTTATTCTTCGGTTTCTCCTCGTTCTTCTGCTTCTTTGGCAGCTTTGAGAGATTTCCGGTACGCTACCCTCGAGATTAATATACTAATTTCATACAATAAAATTAATGGTAATGTCACAAGCATGTGGGAAATCAGTTCTGGAGGTGTTATTAACCCTGCAATAACGAGTAACACGAAATAAGAGTATTTACGTATCTTTCCAAGCCATTCTGGCGTTACAATACCGAGTCTTGTCAGAAACATGACGACGACAGGGAACTGAAACAATATACCAAATGGTAGTGTCAGCCGGAATAAGAAATGGAAATACTCATTTATTCCGTATTCCTCTTCCACCCCAAGTATCTCGGCTAGTCCGTTCATAAAATCAATCACAAATGGAAACACAATGAAGTACGAAAACGCAATTCCTCCGACAAACAAGATAAACGTCATCGGGATATAAGCTAATGTTGCTGTACGCTCCTTCTCAAATAAACCTGGACTGACAAATGCCCAAAGTTGATACAAAGCGACTGGAGAAGTCAGTAAAATTCCAATCAGAAACGCAAAGTCCAAAAAGACATTGATCGGATCCGTTATGTTAAAAACATTTAATTCTAATCCTGCTGCTTCAGGTGTTTTCTGCAAAAATTGAATCAACGGCATAGCCAGAAAAAAGCCAGCAATAAATGCGACAAAGAATACTAGTATGACGACAAAGATTCGCTTTCGTAATTCTTCAATATGGTATTGTAATGACATCTGTTTATCCGTCATACTAAAAACCTTCCTAACTATTGCTCGTCTGTCTTCTTGCTTTTCTTGTCTTTTTCCTTGTCCCCATCATCATCTACAAGCCCACTCGTTGCATTTTTGAACTCGCGTAACGTCTTACCGGCAGCCTTTCCAAGCTCAGGCAGCTTTTTTGGACCGAAGATTAATAGTGCGACAATCGCAAGTAGAACAATACTTCCTGGACCTAATCCCATAAGGTGGTCACCTCCTCAAGTTATATTTTTTCCTTTGATAACTTTAGTACTTCTATGATTCAAGCGGATAATGTTTCAAAAAATAGATCAGTGATTGCAGTTCAACAGCGAGGTCAATATGATGGACTCGAATGTGCTCGGGTACTGTTAAACGTGCAGGTGTGAAGTTTAGTATTCCTTTAATCCCGATTTCTACCAGCTGATCTGCAACTGTTTGCGCGGTTTGAGCGGGAACAGTCAAGATCGCAACAGATACGTCTTCTGCAGCATCCCTTTTCAAGCTATCGAGATGGTGGATCGGCACCCCGCTAATATCCGTACCTACCTTTTTCTCATCTACATCAAACGCCATTTCAATTCTCGTATTATCGCCTTTTAGAAAATTATAATGCAAAAGGGCGGTTCCAAGATTGCCGACACCAATTAGCATCACTCTTGTAACCTCATCCTGATCAAGTGTTTTCCTGAAAAACGTGAGTAAGTAATTAACATTATAGCCATAACCCTTTTTGCCTAATGCTCCAAAATAGGAAAAGTCTCTTCGGATCGTAGCTGAATCGACCTTAACCGCTTCACTTAATTCTGAAGAGGAGACTCGTTGTTTTCCCGAGGCAGAAAGGTTTTTTAGAAACCGATAATATAGTGGCAAGCGTTTCGCTGTAGCTTGCGGAATTTTATGCTCTTCAACGCTCATAGGATCCCTCCAATGCATTTTTAAGAAAAGCGCAAGCGCCCTGCTTAGCCACGAAGGTCACTGGAAGACCGACGAGGAGGCTGTTGCCGCCGCAGGAGGCCTGAAGTGATCCAAGTGGTTGGGCGCTGAAGCTGGACATTACATCCACGCCGCAAACTTTTATACTTTCTTTACTCATAAAGAAAACTTGGCTAGCGCCAAGCCTTAGCGCAGGTTGAGCCTTAGTTACGCTTATACTAGGGACTTAAACTTTTCTACGACGTCGATTTACTTCTGGTTGAAAAGTTATACTTTCCTTACGTAGAATATGGGGTGGTTTTTGAACTGAACTGTTCATTTCTATTTATGTTCTGCGGTAATCGCCGCTTTTTCCACCTTGTTTTTCTAACAGATAAGTAGGACCGATGACCATCCCTTTATCAATTGCTTTACACATATCATAAACGGTAAGAGCAACAGCTGATGCTGCCGTCAATGCCTCCATTTCGACTCCGGTATTCCCCTTCGTCTTTACGAGCGCTTCAATGATTAATTCAAACGTATCACCGATGCTCCAATCAAATGAGATATCCACCGCTTTAAGTGGTAATGGGTGACACATGGGAACTAGATCAGGTGTTTTCTTGGCTGCCATAATGCCAGCAACCTGGGCAACAGCTAGTACATCCCCTTTTTTGACGTTCCCACCTTGAATCGCTTCATAGATTTCCTTTGATACGACAACACGGCTTTGAACGCGAGCACTTCGAACAGTAGATTCTTTATCGGAAATATCAACCATTTTCGCCCTGCCCTGCTCATTAAAATGCGTGAACTCGCCCATAGAATCACCTTCCTAACTGAGACTATACACCATTTTACAAAAAAAGAAAGGTATCCAACATGCAAATTTATAACAATACGTTGAAAATTGTTTAGTTGCCTGAACTTTTGCACATACGCTACACTATTAGTGAGGTGTATTAACATGATCGTCCTACAAGTCCAAGAGGTCACAAAATATTTTGGTGCTGACCTTATTTTATCGAATATTAAACTTGAAGTACAATCCCGGGACCGTATTGCCTTAGTTGGTCGCAACGGTGCTGGTAAATCTACGTTATTAAAAATGATTAGCGGTCTGATTTCCTATGATTCTGGTTCTATTATGAAGCCAAAGGAAATTGAGATCGGCTACTTAGCCCAAAACGCTGGGTTAGAATCGGATCACACAATTTGGGAAGAGATGCTGAAGGTGTACACACACCTACAGAACATGGAAGAGCAGATTCGACTCTTGGAAAAAAGGATGGGGGATGAAGCGGTCCTTAATCAACCTGAAGTGTATGACAAAGTACTTTCTGAATACGACGAGCTTCAGCAAACCTTCCAGCAGCGCGGCGGTTATCAATATGAAAGTGACATCCGCTCCGTCCTTCATGGATTCCGATTTTTCGAGGTGGATTATAACAAGCCAATTTCATCGTTAAGCGGTGGTCAGAAAACAAGACTTGCACTCGTTAAGCTGTTGCTCACTCGTCCAGACCTTCTTATTCTTGATGAACCAACGAACCATCTAGATATCGAGACATTAGACTGGCTGGAAGGATATTTGCAGTCATACCCAGGTGCATTACTGATTGTCTCGCATGACCGCTACTTTTTGGACAAGGTATCAAATCAAGTTTATGAGTTATCAAGGCAAAAAAGTAAAAAGTTCAAAGGGAATTACAGCGACTACTTAGAGCAAAAAGCTGAACAGTATGAACAGGACCTTAGGGAATACGAAAAACAGCAGAGTGAAATTAGCAAATTACAAGATTTTGTCCAGCGCAATATCGCTCGTGCATCTACGACAAAGCGTGCCCAGAGTAGAAGACGCCAGCTCGAGAGAATAAATGTTCTCGACCGACCGGATTCTGCGGAAAAATCTGCTCAGTTCGGGTTTATGATTCATCGTCAAACCGGTAATGACGTCCTAAAGCTTAATGACCTTAGTATCGGCTATGAGGACTCGCTTTCTGAGCAGGTTAACCTTCATGTCCAACGTGAAGAAAGTATTGCCTTAGTTGGTCCAAATGGTATCGGGAAATCTACACTTATTAAAACAATCATTCATCCTGACAAGAAATTAGCGGGTGAGATTCGATTCGGTTCCAATGTTCAAATCGGCTACTACGATCAAGAACAGGCTAATTTAAACAGTCATAAAACCGTTTTACAAGAGTTATGGGATGAGTATCCCACACATACGGAGAAAGAAATTCGAACCGTGCTAGGAAACTTTCTGTTTAGCGGCGATGACGTTTTAAAAGGCGTTAATGAATTGAGTGGTGGTCAAAAGGCTCGGCTTGCTCTTGCCAAGCTAATGCTCCAAAAGGCAAATGTGCTTATTCTAGACGAGCCTACAAACCATTTGGATCTAGACAGCAAAGAAGTATTGGAAAATGCTTTGATTAATTACCCTGGTACAATTCTCTTTATTTCACACGACCGATATTTTATTAATCGTATCGCAACGCGGGTAGTTGAACTATCTGCTGAGGGCCTTGAAAACTACTTGGGTGATTACGACTACTTCCTTGAGAAAAAAGCCGAAACTGCAGAACTAGAACGGCTTGAGCGGGAAGAAAGCTCTGATACGGTACAAGAGGAAAAGATAAGCGATACGAAAGAGCAGTTCCAAGTCGATAAACAAGCGAAAAAAGACGAACGAAAACGGCTCCGACGCATTGAAGAACTTGAGGTGAAGATTGAGCAGCACGAACAACAAATTGAATTATTCGAACAAGACCTTGCAGACCCAGATGTGTTTCAGAATTATGAGAAAACCCAGAAGATCAACGAAAAACTACAAAGCACGCAAGGTAAGCTGGAATCATTATTTAAAGAATGGGAACGTTTACAGGTTTAACAATTTGCGAAGAGGGAATGACAGACCATATTATGACTGTCATCCCTCTTCAATTTTGGTACTATTTTCGACATATACACATAATCCACAGGGTTATACACATAAATAAAGGGGATTTCATCGTTTTTGCTATCAACTATCCACACTATCCACAAAATACCCTGAACTTATCCACAATTTAATGTCCACATTACAAAGTGTTTATTTCATTATGTTTATTTCGTATTATCCACAGTGTTCACAACATGTGGATAACCTTTTTCCACATTACAATTTTACTAACGATTCTACTGTTTTCCTAAACATCTACTGTAATGTATGACTTGTTGACGATCTTTTCTTTGCCATAAAACCCTTGAGCTGTCTGGGGTTTGGCCAATTTTATTTCAAACTGAGGTTCTTCATCAAAAAATAGCAGCAACATTGTTGAAAACGATTGATTTTCCTTTTTCCGTTCATCAAGTTCAGTTTTAACCGGTGAAATTGTGGATATGTTCGAACTATTCACAACAATTGATCTTGCCTCTGCTTCGAAAGCCTAAGGGCATTTAAACCGACCTGTCTTTCCGAGAATTATCGACCCCTGGCTTTACTCCATTGGTCCTTTTCATCGCGTTTATCGCTTCCTTTTTCATTGCATTAGGTTTAAGATTTGCAATACTTCTCTTGCCTCACCGTCTCGTTAAACATATAAAAAAGTTTTTATTTTTCATATAATCACATTCCCCATTAATTATGTTTTCGATTACAATCTTATCAATGAATTAAGTTTTGGAAGACTTTAAGCAAGAAATAAATAGACCAGCTCCACAAAAAAGCACAACAAGCTTTCTTCAACCAGTCCATCCCTTTATCAGACAGATTTTGAGACTGTTCAAAATCAATCGATATAAAAAACTGCCTCAACCGTTTCTAATAAGAGGTTGAGGCAGTTTTTACAGTTAGAAAATATGAAATTTTGTTGCATTGATGTAATCTCTAGCATTAGCTCCCAGGTGTTCGAGGTCGCTTCGTTTCTTCCACAAACACAAAAAGCGTGTTGTGTTGCAGAATCTCCAGCGCTTGCACTAAAGCATAAGTCCAACTAAGGTAATCGCCTAAAAAGCTAGGCGTTTACCAAGTTTTCTTTATCGTACCTGAATAGGGCGCTTGCGCTTTTCTTGATTAATATGCTTCTAAATCGAGTCCTGGATTACCATTCAGCTTCATTGTTGCACGCTTTCCTTTTTGATATTCGACAGAACCAGCTGCAGCAATCATAGCCGCATTGTCTGTGCATAACCAAAGTGGGGGGATTGATAAAGGGATTCCTGACCCTTCAAACTTCTCCTGAAGTCGTTCACGCAACCCTTTATTGGCAGCAACCCCTCCCGCTACGACCACCTGCTTCACGCCATATGCTTTTGCTGCACGGGATGTTTTCTCAACTAATACATCGATCACACTTTCCTGAAAGCTTGCCGCAAGATCATTCGGATTAATTGCTTCATCCCGTTGTTTAGCATTATGAAGCGTATTGATTACAGATGACTTCAATCCACTAAAACTGAAATCATATGAATCTGCCTCTAGCCATGCCCTTGGGAGATTGATCGTCGGCTTTCCTTCTCCCGCCATTTTGTCAATATGCGGACCACCTGGATAAGGCAGGTTCAAGGTGCGAGCAACTTTATCGTATGCTTCCCCTGCTGCGTCATCACGAGTTTCACCGATAATTTCATAGGATCCGTGCTCTTCCATGATAATCAATTCGGTATGTCCGCCGGAAACTACTAATGCCAAAAGCGGAAACTCCATCGGCTCTTCAAGGCGATTGGCATAAATGTGCCCCGCGATATGATGTACAGCTACTAGAGGGAGACTATGTGCAAGGGCAAGCGCCTTGGCTGCGTTCACCCCAATTAATAAGGCTCCAACAAGGCCAGGTCCTTCTGTTACTGCAATAGCAGAGAGATCCTCAAACGTTACGTTCCCTTGACGTAATGCCTCTTCAATAACAATCGTAATTTGTTCAACATGATGCCTCGAAGCAATTTCAGGAACAACTCCCCCAAACCGCTTATGACTTTCTATCTGGGATGAGACGACATTCGAAATAAGCTCAGTTCCATTTTTCACGATTGCAGCAGCCGTTTCATCACAGCTCGTTTCAATTCCAAGTATCAATTCATCTGTTAATTCCATCATAAATTCACCCACATTACTAACGCATCTTCTCCGTTATCTGTATAATAGTTTTTCCGAATTCCACCATTTTCAAATCCGAATTTCCGATAAAGATTTTGTGCAACATGGTTGCTGAGCCGGACTTCTAGTGTCATTGTCTTTGCACCAAGCCTACGTGCTTCATCTATCGCTTTTCGAAATAAAGCCCCGCCATAATTGTTACCGCGATATTCCGGAAGAATCGCAATGTTCGTTATGTGTGCCTCATCAATAATAACCCAGATTCCGCAATATCCAATAACAACTCCCTCAATTTCCAACAGAAGGTACGTGGCAAAGTGGTTGTTCACGACTTCATTGTAAAAGGCAGTCCGACTCCATGGATTTGGAAAGGAGGAATGTTCAATTTTTAAAATAGCTTCCAAATCTTCCAGGGTCATCACCCGGAAGGATATGTTCTCTACCATGATCTTCGGCACCTACTTCTTCTGGTTCTCGAGCCACTTCGCTTCTGCTTCTGCAAGTCGCAAATAGCTTGGTGTGAATGTATGAGGATCTTCTCCCTCTCGAGCCTGGCCAAGTGATGCTAGTTCAGACGCTCTAGGGTTGTGATCAGCAGCCTGCCCGAAAACGGCTCGTTCTCCTAATCCTTCTTTAATTATTGCTTGATGCATCTCTAAATCGTTTCCAAGAAAAAGAACTCGCTTCGAATCCTCACGTAACATCGTCAACCAATCTGTTAATAAAATAATCCGCTCTTCTTGGACCAGTTGAAAGTGGTTGCTTACGTTTCCATAAAGACCAGTGAAGACCTGCCCCCGCCTTGCATCGAATAAAGGACATACAAGCCCGTCAAAATATTTACCATTACGTGCTAACACTTCAAGACTCGATACACCTGTAATCGGGATTTTTAACGACCATGCAAGTGTCTTAGCAATGGTTACACCAATCCTTACTCCCGTATATGAACCAGGACCTCTTGCCACGATAATACGATCCAATTCTTTCGCCTCAACCTCTACCTCATTCAGAAGTTCTTCAATCGCAGGCATTAGACGAACTGAGTGATTCTTCTTCATATTAGTCGTCAACTCTCCTACGATGCGTCCGTCGACAATGACAGCGACTCCCATAACGAGGTTTGACGTATCAATGGCTAATGCTTTCATTTGAAAAGCTCCTCACATACCTTTTTACAACGCTCACCATTGGGCTCTAGTGTAATCTCTCGTTTTTCCTCACCAAGTCGGCGAATCGTAATTTCGAAGCGATTGGATGGTAAAAATTCTTTAATAAGATGAGCCCATTCAACGACCGTTACACCTTCACCCTCAAAATATTCATCAAAGCCAAGGTCTTCCCCACTCTCTTGGAGGCGATACACATCCATATGGTAGAGTGGCAATCGACCCTTATATTCTTTAATGATTGTGAACGTCGGGCTTTTAACAACACGTTTTATATGTAATCCTTTTGCGAGGCCCTTCGTAAATGTCGTTTTCCCTGCACCAAGGTCTCCTTCAAGCGTAATGACATCTCCTGCCTGTAACAACTCTGCTAGCTCGGCAGCGAATTGCTCAGTCTCCTCGGCACTTTCAGTATAGATCTGATAATGTTTCATATTGTACCACCTGTTATAATTCCGATTGAAAGATTATTTCTCCTTAAAATGATTGTACCCTTTTTTATGTAAAGAAAGACACTCCCCATTTTTTAAGAGGGACACTCCTGATTGACCTGCTTTAACGGTTCCAATCTTGTAAAGATCATGTTGTTGGTCATCGAATGTTTTTTTCAGTGGTAACCAATTAGACTCTGAAATTGTACCAACCAGTTGAAAGTCTTCTCCACCGTACAGAATCCATTCTTCCACCTGCTGATCTGAAAAGCGCTCTAAGCTAGGATGCTTAGGAAGTTCCGCGTAATCAAGAGTGATATGTACGTTACTGGCAGCTGCAATCTCGTTCGCTTCACTTGCAATTCCATCACTAATGTCATTTAAGGCAATTTTAAAACCACTTTCAGAGAGAAGCAAGCCAGCTTCAACCTGTGGTACCGGAAGCTGATGTGCTTTCAGAAGGCACTTGTCGATCTCTGGGTCCAGCTGCTCTTTTTCGAATAATAGATGCAAGCCTGCCGCTGACAAACCTAATGGACCTGTAACAAAAACAACGTCTCCTGGAGCTGCATTTTCCCGTAAAAGTTGCTGATCACTACGAACACGACCATGGACGGTTACTGAAATCACAAGAGGACCTTTTGTAGAGACGGTATCCCCACCGATTAAATCCATTTGATATTTCTGGGCAAGTTTTTCCATACCTTTGTAGATCCCCTGAAGTTCATCCTCTGTCCAATTAGACGGAATCGCAATTGAGACTAGATAAAAAATAGGGGTCCCACCCATAGCAGCAATATCACTAATATTCTCTGCAAGAGCTTTATATCCAATGTGAAAGGGCTTCATCGTTTTCCGGTCAAAATGAATGGACTCAACCATCGTATCTACACATAGTATATCATTTTGACTCTTATCTGGACGGATGAGTGCTGCATCATCTCCAATCCCTTTAATAAGGGTCGATTGATAACTATGATTCGGTGTAATGCTGTCTATAAAATCGAACTCGTCTTTCACTGGACAAGCTCCTTTCAATAACCTTTCAATTTTGACACTTTTTTAAAGTGCGTGTTCAAAACAACAACCTCTTCTAAAACATAGGGTATACAATACTTTCCTGAGTGCAATTCCCCTAATGTTCTCCTAACGATAGTTTATCTTATTTTTATTGAAAATCATAATTTCGCATGTCAAAAAGAATGTGAAAAATGTTCCTAATCAAATGGAGTTTTTAAAATTTTTCATCAAGGGACACAGTGAAATTAGGACCATTTTACTATGTGTGGTCGATATATCGGATTCCGTGGTCGATATATTTCCATTCGTGACCGAAATTTTAGATCCCGTGGTCGATATAATTCAATCCGCGACCGATATATTGGATTTCGTGGCCGAATTAATATTGGGGCGGAGGTAAATGCATATTAATCCCCCAAAAAGGCATCTCAACTCAAACGTTATTTGCCCGTCACCCCCAAATTGGTTGCAACGGATGAGCTTTACATCGTTTAGTTGACGTTCCTTCGATTTATTCCTCGTAATAGTCCAATACGTCATCAAAATGCCCACTACAAATCCCAAAAAGACAAAATGGCTTGGCGCTGAAGCTAGCATCATAGAAAAGAGCAAGCGCCTTGACCAGGTGCGATAAAGAAAACTTGGTAAACGCCAAGCTTTTTAGGCGATTACCTTAGTTGCACTTATGCTTTAGTGCAAGCGCTGGAGATTCTGTAACATAACACGCTTTTTGTGTTTGTGGAAGAATCGAAGCGACCTCGAGCATCTAGCCGCTGGAGCTAGACATTACATCTACGCCGCAAAATTTTATACTTCCTTTACTTCTAAAAAAAGAACTGACAAAAAGCGTTTACCGCTTCTTATCAGTCCCCTTTCACTTTCATCCGAATTGATCGATCAATTTAACTTGTTTGGATAACTCTTTATATAATGGGAGTTTGCTGATGTCGACATTACCTCCGCTGACGACACATCCAACCTTCTTTTCTCGCTTTCCGATTTTATTGCAAAGGATCGAGGCCATTGCCGTAGCTCCTGCACCTTCTACCAACGTCTTTTCTCTTTCCAGCATAAACATGATCGCAAAGGCAATTTCTTCATCATTTACAGTTACCATTTCATCTACCCATTTTTCGATAATTGGATAGGTAAGCTTCCCAGGCTTTTTCACAAGAATGCCATCAGCTATGCTGTGGATACGGCTTAAGCCACCTATATTTTGTCCTGTGAATAGATTAAAGGTAGCGGAGGCACCCTTCGCTTGCACGCCGATCACCTTTATAGTGGGATTAAAGGCTTTGACAGCAAGCGCGATACCTGAAATTAATCCCCCACCCCCAACTGGTACAACGATTGCCTCTAAATCCTGGCATTGTTGCATCATTTCAAGCGCAATCGTTCCTTGACCAGCAATAACCTTCTCATCATCAAAAGCATGGACAAATGTAGACCCAGTTACTAGCATATCTTCCTGTGCAGCCGTGAAAGCTTCTTGATATGATTCTCCTGTCAGGGTAATTTCAGCCCCATAAGTTTGAGTCGCTTCCACTTTAGCTAGAGGCGTTCGCTCTGGCATGAAAATTCTTGCCCGTATTCCTCGCTTGGATGCTGCTAGCGCAACTCCCTGAGCATGATTTCCCGCTGAAGCACAGACGATCCCTCGGGATGACTCTTCCTCTGATAAAGAACAAATTTTATTTAACGCGCCCCGAAGTTTAAAGGAACCTGTTCGTTGAAGGTTCTCCATTTTCAAAAGCACCTGTTGTCCTGTCATTTTATTAATTGTCGTTGATTGTTTTAACGGCGTCCGATGAACGGCGTTCATTAAATTTTCCCTCGCTAGCACAACTTCGTTACCATTTAAGAAATTCCCAACGCTCTTCACTCCTATCGTAATAATTCGTATTGTTTGATCTGGTCGTCGTAAGAAAGGGTGATCGTAATTTCATCCCATCCATTCATCAACATCTGTTTCCAATAAGGGTCAATTTCAAACGAAGAGTGAAATCCTTCCTCATCACTGACGACCTGTTCTTCTAAATCTACAGATAACTCATAGTTTGTATTCGTTGCATTTTCTAGCAACACTTCTACACTTGAATGACTCAACCTGATCGGTAGAATACCGTTCTTCATACAATTGTTATAAAAAATGTCTGCGAAGCTAGGAGCAATAACCACTTGAAACCCATAATCGAGCAACGCCCATGGCGCATGTTCCCGAGATGATCCACAACCAAAGTTATTTCCTCCGACTAAGATAGAAGCACCCTGATACTTTTCATCATTTAAAGGAAAATCCTCATTCTTCATCCCGTTATCATTGAATCGCCAATGATAAAAAAGAAATTTCCCGAATCCTTGTCGATCGATTTTTTTCAAAAATTGTTTAGGAATAATTTGATCAGTGTCTACGTTTTCTCTATTCAACGGAAAAACGTTTCCACTAAATTGACGAATACCTGGCATGTTTCCTCCTCCCTCCCTTTATTGATATACGGTCATCAACTTACGAACATCTGTAAATTTACCTGTAATCGCTGCAGCAGCTGCCATCACAGGGCTGACTAAATGAGTGCGAGCTCCATTCCCTTGTCTGCCTTCAAAGTTTCGATTGGAGGTAGAGGCACAACGTTTTCCCGGTGGGACGATATCATTATTCATCGCAAGGCACATGCTACAGCCTGATTCTCTCCACTGAAACCCCGCTTCTACGAAAATCTCATGTAGTCCTTCTTTCTCCGCCTGAATCTTAACAGACTGAGAACCAGGAACAACAAGAGCAGTAACACCACTCTGAACTTTCTTTCCTTTCACTACCTCAGCAGCTGCTTTTAAGTCACTCAAGCGTGAATTTGTACAGGACCCAATAAATACATAATCAATCGGTACTTCATCTATTCTCGTTCCTTCTTCTAGACCCATATAATCTAAGGCTCGTTGAACAGCCTCTTGTTCTGACTTTTTATCATAATGATGTGGCGCGGGAACCGCTTGACTAATACTTATCCCCATGGAAGGGTTCGTCCCCCAAGTTACTTGCGGTTCTACTTCAGATCCACTCAGTTTAAGTGTCAAATCATGGCTTGCTCCTTCATCTGAAGTGAGCTGTTTCCATTTCGTAATAGCCTTCTGAAAATCATCACCTTCTGGAACGTGTCGTTTCCCTTTTAAATAGTCGAAGGTTATTTCATCAGGGCTAATAATTCCAGCTCGTGCTCCCGCTTCAATTGACATATTACAAACCGTCATGCGCTCTTCCATCGACAGCTTCCGAATGGCTTCTCCAGTAAATTCAATAACATAACCTGCACCTACCCCAACCCCAAACTTGGCAATAATCGCTAGGATAAGATCCTTTGCTGTAACACCAAAACCAAGTGTTCCATCGACTTCGATTTGTAACGTTTTCGGTTTTGATTGCCAAAGCGTTTGAGTAGCTAGGACATGCTCAACTTCACTAGTACCAATCCCGAATGCTAACGCACCGAATGCACCATGAGTAGAGGTATGACTATCTCCACACACAATCGTTTTTCCAGGCTGTGTAAGCCCAAGTTCCGGTCCAATTACATGGACGATACCCTGGTCGGGATGATGGATATCCGCCAACTCAATTCCAAACTCCGTGCAATTTTCCTGCAACTTCGTCATTTGTGTCTGCGCTACTTGATCCTCAATGACTTCCCTGTTATCTGTGGGGACATTATGGTCCATCGTCGCAAAAGTCAACTCGGGTTTCCTAACGACTCGATTTTTCAATCTAAGTCCTTCAAATGCTTGCGGAGAAGTGACTTCATGAACAAGATGAAGATCTATATATAACAAATCCGGCTTTCCATTTTCCTGATAAACAACATGATCATCCCACAATTTTTCAACAATATTTCTTGGCCTCACGTTTTCTTCCCTCCCTTATTCTTTGATTGTGAGAGGTGACCAATAAGTGTCAGGCTCTCTACGCTGACACTTATTTTTGGCCACCCTCCAATTAATCGTTCCATAATGGGGATCTGGAAAAGTTCCTAGTTTTTAGATGATAATTACATATATGTTGACAAGATCGATGACATGGCATGATTAGGTTCGATGTGCTCGACAACCAATTGGGTCATGGCATCTGTTCCTACAACCGTTCCGCTTCCAAGTTCCCATAGATCTCCCGTTCGATAGCCTGCATCAAGTACTTTTTGAACAGCCATTTCGACCATTTCCGCTTCTTCTCTTAGACCAAATGAGTGCTTTAGCATCATCGCAACAGATAAAATCATGGCCATTGGGTTTGCTTTGTCCTCACCTGCAATGTCAGGTGCTGATCCGTGAACTGGTTCGTATAATCCAAAGCTATCCTCCCGCAAACTAGCAGAAGGAAGCATTCCAAGTGAGCCTGTTAGCATAGAGGCTTCATCACTTAAGATGTCTCCGAACATATTCTCGGTTACAATGACGTCAAACTGCGTCGGTTGATAAACAATTTTCATAGCGGCTACGTCCACTAACAAGTGCTCAACTTCTACATCCGGATAACTGACGGAAATCTCATCAACGACTTCCCTCCACATTCTGCTTGATTCTAATACATTGGCTTTATCAACAGATGTGAGCTTCTTTCTTCGAGTTGCAGCTAATTGAAAAGCATTATGAACGACTTTTTCAATTTCACTTCTTTCATATCGGAGGGTATCCACGGCAATTTCTTTATTTACTCCTCTTCGTTCACTTGGCTTTCCAAAGTATAGCCCTCCTGTCAGCTCTCTAACTATGACAAAATCCACACCTTGGATGACACTTCGTTTAAGAGGAGACGCATCAAGTAAGCTTTTAAAAGTTGTGACCGGTCGTAAGTTAGCAAACAACCCTAGTTCCTTCCGAATTCCTAGTAACCCTTTTTCAGGACGAAGATGAACGGGAACATCCTTCCATTTCGGCCCCCCGACCGCTCCTAGCAATACAGCATCACTTTCTTTACAACGTTCAAGCGTTTCCTTGGGAAGAGGAGTTCCATGAAGATCAATGGCAACACCACCGATATCTCCTTGAACTATTTCAAATTGATGACCAAACTGGTCTCCGACGGCTTTTAAGACATCTAGTGCCCCATTCATCACTTCTTGCCCGATTCCATCTCCAGGTAGTACTGCCACTTTCTTTTTCATCTTTATCCCTCCAATTTCATGATTGTCTAGATCATCTATGCGTAATTACATTGGGACTACTTTTCTTTGGTTTTGTTTGGTACCTAGTACACGATTGACGGCGTTTAAATAAGCTCGTGCTGATGCTTCTAGTACATCCTGTGCCGTTCCTCTTCCACTCGATTCAAATTCGTTGTATTTCACTCGGATGAAAACTTCCGCTAGTGCATCTCTTCCTCCCCCAACGGAATTAATCTTGTAATCTAGGAGCACGACAGAGTCTTCAACTAGTTTTTCAATGGTATTATAAATAGCTTCAACACTACCGGATCCTGTCGCCGCTTCCTGAATGTATTCCCCGTCAGGCTTTACAACTGCAATCGTTGCGGTTGGGATATTATCCATTCCATATTGAACTTGTAAACTCTTTAACTCATATGCCTTTACATCTTTAGCCTCGGTTTGCTTATCAGTGAGAATCGCGAAAATATCTTCCTCTGTCATCTCTTTTTTCTTGTCCGCAAGGTCCTTAAAGGTTTGGAACGCTTCATTTAGTTTTTGATCGGTTAACTCGAACCCTAATTCCACTGCTTTATTTCTAAATGCGTGTCGACCGGAATGTTTTCCAAGAACTAAACGGTTTGTTTTGACACCAATGAGTTCGGGAGTAATAATTTCGTACGTTGTTTTTTCTTTCAAAACGCCATCTTGATGGATACCTGATTCATGAGCGAAAGCATTATCCCCTACGACTGCCTTATTTCCCGGCACGTTCATTCCAGTAAGCTTACTAACAAGATTACTTGTGCGTTTAATTTCGTCCAGCTTCAATCCTGTTGTAGCTCGGTAAAAGTCTTCTCGAATGTGAAGGGCAACTGCGATTTCTTCAAGACCTGTATTTCCAGCACGCTCGCCAATCGCATTGATGGTTCCTTCAATTTGATCAGCACCATTTTCAATCGCTGCTAATGAATTGGCTGTAGCCATCCCTAAATCATTGTGACAATGTGCAGAGAGTTTCACACCATGGATGTTAGGAACGTTCTCCTTAATGAATCGAAAAAGGGATCCATATTCCGCTGGAGCTCGGTAGCCCACCGTGTCGGGAAGATTAATGACAGTCGCTCCTGCGTTGATCACTTCTGTAATAATCTTCACCAAAAAGTTTTTATCTGAGCGGCAAGCATCTTCAGCAGACCACTGAACATGAGTGAACTTTTTCTTTGCGTACTGTACCGCAGTAACTGCAGTGTCTAGTACCTGGTCCGTTGTCATCTTCAATTTATACGTCATATGAATCGGTGATGTCGCAAGAAACACGTGAATTCTTGGTTCACTAGCAACTTTCAATGCCTCCCACGCAGCATCAATGTCCTTTTCATTCGCGCGGGCAAGGCCGGTGACAGAACAATTTTTGACGGTCTCGGCAATCCTTTTCACTGCCTGTAAATCTCCCTTGGAAGCTGCAGGAAAACCGGCTTCCATGATATCAACACCGAGTCGTTCTAATTGTTTGGCTACCTCCATTTTTTCTAGCGTGTTCAAATTCACACCGGCAGATTGTTCTCCATCTCTAAGGGTTGTGTCAAAGACATCAATCTTGCGCACTCAACACCACTTCCTTTTTCTCGTCCTTTTTAATAAACGGCATCATCTCTCTTAACTTCCGGCCGACCACTTCAATTTGATGGCCATTCTCTCGTTGATTCGTTGCATTGAATTCTGGACGGTTTGCTTGATTTTCTAAAATCCAGCCTTTTGCAAATTTTCCAGATTGGATATCCTCTAAGACTTCTTTCATTCGTGCTTTCGTTTCTTCGTTCACAACACGTGGACCTGAAACGAAATCTCCCCACTGGGCGGTGTCGGAAACGGAGTACCTCATTCCTTCAAGGCCATCCTCATACATGAGATCGACAATGAGTTTCAGTTCATGTAAACACTCAAAATAGGCGACTTCAGGTTGATAACCAGCTTCTACCAGTGTTTCAAAACCTGCTTTGACTAGCGATGTCAGCCCTCCACATAGGACCGCTTGTTCTCCGAATAGATCCGTTTCCGTTTCCTCTTGGAAGGTCGTTTCTAAAATTCCCGCTCGGCCTGCTCCAATTCCTTTTGCATAAGATAATGCAAGGTTTTGCGCCTCTCCTGTCACATCTTGATGGACTGCGAAAAGCGAAGGCACTCCAGCACCGTTCTCAAATGTTCTCCTAACAAGATGACCTGGACCTTTCGGGGCTACAAGAAACACATCCACATCTTGGGGAGGGACAACTTGATGGAAATGAACGTTAAATCCGTGAGCAAATGCTAATGCCTTTCCGGGCTTCAGTGCTGGTTCAATTTCATTCTTGTAAACAGAAGTCTGTCGCTCGTCAGGTAATAAAACCATGATTACATCCGCTTCTTCACTTGCCTCTTTTACTGATTTTACAGAAAAACCATCCTCTTCAGCTTTCTCCCATGACTTCCCTTTACGCAATCCTACAACAACGTCATAGCCACTTTCTCTTAGGTTTTGTGCATGTGCATGACCTTGAGAACCGTAACCAACAACAGCTACCTTCCTTCCTTTTAAAACGTCCTTTGATACATCTCCGTTATAATAAACTTTTACCATTTTCAATCATCCTTTTCTTTTTTTATTTTAATAACGTATATTGCTTAAGATCAGTAACTGACTTCTGAGAACCCCTCGTAAAGGCCGTTAGACCCGTTCGAGTAAGTTCTTTAATTCCATATGGTTTTAATAAATCAATCATCGCTTCGACTTTTTCGGTATCACCGGTTACTTGAACGGTGACGCTATCCCTTGACACATCGATGATCGTTGCCCTGAAAGGTTCGACAATCCCACTGATTTCAGCTCGGGTTTGACCATTGCTTAGTACCTTGATAAGGGCAAGCTCCCGTGCGACAATCGCCTGATCTGTAATATCAGATACCTTGAGGACATCAATCTGTTTGTTTAATTGTTTAGTCAATTGTTCGATTTGACGATCATCTTCGACAGAAACGACAAATGTCATTTTCGATATACCTTCTGTCTCTGTGTGACCTACTGTAATACTTTCAATGTTGAATTGACGTTTTGTAAAGAGACCCGTCACCCTATTCAAAACCCCACTATGGTTAAACACTGTTGCCGTTACGATTCTCTTTTTCATGGTTTCACCCCGATCATTTCGTGGAGTCCTGTGCCAGGTGCAACCATCGGGTATACATTTTCGGTCGGAGACACCCGGCAATCAATTAGTGCAGGTTCATCGTCTTGCAGTACGTCAGACAAAACCGTTCTCGCTTCTTCTGATGTGGAAACCTTATATCCCCTGATACCATATGATTCTGCTAATTTCACAAAATCAGGTTGAACAGAGAGAATCGATTGGGAGTATCGTTTTTCATAAAACGTTTCCTGCCATTGTCTTACCATCCCAAGTGAACCATTATTAACAATAACCACCTTGATTGGCAGGTTCAGTTCTTTTAAAAGAATGAGCTCTTGAGACGTCATCTGGAACCCGCCATCACCTACCAAACTTATGACTCTTTTGTCTGGTCGGGCTAATTGAGCTCCAATTGAAGCTGGGAATCCAAATCCCATTGTTCCTAGTCCACCTGATGTTACCCATTTATGAGGTTCCTTAAATGTGTAATACTGGGCTGCCCACATTTGATGCTGACCAACATCCGTCGTAATAATGGAATCTCCTTCTGTCATCGTATGAATCATTTCCATTAGTCCTTGAGGGGAAATGACTTCTTTCACTTCGTTATGCCAATAAGGATATTTTTGTTTATATTGTTGGATATGATCGAGCCATTCCTCGCACATCGAGCTGGATCCTTTTTCTTGTAAAAGTTTGTTCAGAGCTTCGTTTGCATCTCCTACAATCGGGATATGTGTTTTAACATTTTTTCCAATTTCAGCTGGATCAATGTCAATATGAGCTACTTTTGCATGAGGAGCAAATGTACTTAAATTACCGGTTAGTCGATCATCAAACCGAGCTCCGACATTAATGAGTAAATCACATTCATATAAACTCATGTTCGCTGCGTAGCATCCATGCATGCCCCCCATTCCAAGAAACAATGGGTGATCTGCTGGGAAGCCTCCTAATCCGAGCAGTGTATGAACGACCGGGATCTTTTTCTTAACCGCAACTGCAAGCAATTGTTCTGATGCTTTCGCGTGTAAAACACCTGCGCCTGCTAAAATAACCGGTTTCTTTGCTGACTCAATCGCTTCGTTCAGCTTTTTTATTTGCAATACATTTGGATTCGTTGTTGGCTGAAATCCGGGAAGATGAATAGAGTCATTAAAGTTAACCTGAGCTATTGAAGCTGCTACATCCTTTGGAATGTCGACGAGAACGGGTCCAGGTCGACCAGTTGTAGCAATATGAAACGCTTCTTTCACAATTCTAGGGAGATCTTGCAATTTACGTACTTGGTAGTTGTGCTTGGTAATCGGCATCGTAATTCCTATTACATCAGCCTCTTGAAAAGCATCTGTACCAATGACCCCCGATGCAACTTGCCCTGTAAAAATAACGAGGGGAAGCGAATCCATCATTGCATCTGTGATTCCGGTAATGAGGTTTGTTGCTCCAGGTCCAGAAGTCGCTATGACTACACCAGGCTTTCCAGAAACTCTTGCATATCCTTCAGCAGCGTGGATTGCCCCTTGTTCATGTCTAGCAAGCACATGCTTGATGGGGTTTTGATATAAAGCATCATAGATAGGTAATACCGCTCCTCCTGGATAACCGAAGACGACATCAACTTTTTCTTGCTTTAAGGCATGAATCAAAGTTTCGGAACCGCTTAGCCTAGACTCTGGATCTGCCTTTACTTTAACTGTCATTTCAATCTCCTCCCTAGAAATATTTAATGCAAATAAGAAAAGTGGAAGCACCAAAGCGACCTCGAGTACCTGGGCGCTGGAGCGACCATTACATCTAAGCATCAAAATTCCATACTTTCTTCCATCAAAGTGACCTACAAAAAAGCCTTTTCACCCACTACGACACTGATTCGCTTCGTAAGGATGAAAAGGCTATTTTCCTCTTCATGGTACCACCTTAGTTTGTAGCATCTTCACAGATACTACCTTATGGAGTCATTCAAAATCTTTTTGAACGACCCCATTTTGATAACGAGTACAAGTTACTCGATCGCTCCTACTAGGAATGTTCAGAACGATACTCAGAGGGGATGTCGTGATTGGCGTATTACCGGCTCACAGCTAATACCGGCTCTCTGGAAATACGAATTCCAATCACTTTTACCTCGTCGACGCTTTTGTATTATCAAATTTTCATGATTCCACCCGTACTTGCGGATGTTACAAGTTTTGCATATCGAGCTAAGTAGCCCCGTGTAATCTTCGGTGCCGGCTGCTCCCAATTTTTCTTCCGATTGGTTAGTTCTTCTTCAGAAATAAGCACGTTGATCGTCCTATTTTCAAGATCAATTATTATTTGATCACCTTCTTCGACAAGAGCAATCGGTCCACCCTCAGCAGCTTCTGGTGAAATATGACCGATCGAGATTCCGCGTGATGCACCTGAAAACCGTCCATCTGTAATGAGCGCTACCTTCGTATCAAGTCCGCGACCAGCAATCGCCGCTGTCGGAGCTAACATTTCAGGCATCCCTGGTCCACCCTTTGGACCTTCATAACGAATGACTACCACATCGCCCTCTTTTACCGTCCCGTCATCAATCCCTTTTTGAGCTGCATCTTGAGAATTGAAGATGACCGCTTTACCCATAAAGGATTTAATTGATGGATCAACTGCTCCTACTTTAATAACGCCCCCATCAGGGGCAAGATTTCCGTTTAAGATGGATAAGCCGCCTACTGGGCTATATGGATTTTCTTTTCTCCGAATAACGTTATCATTTTTGATGTCATAAGGCTTTACCGTTTCATAGATCGATTTTCCCGTTACGGTGATACGATCTCTATGAACCGCTCCCTCAATTTCACAGAGTTCTTTAATAATGGCACTTATTCCGCCTGCCTGGTGAACGTCATCCATCGTGTAATCTGAAGCTGGACTGATTTTTGATAAGTATGGGACCTTTTTCGCGATTTCATTGATTCGGTTCAGATCATAATCAATTTCTGCCTCATTAGCGATGGCAAGTGTATGAAGGACGGTGTTTGTTGATCCTCCCATTGCCATATCGAGTGCGAATGCATCATCAATCGCATCCTTTGTAATGATGTCTCTTGGTTTGATATCTTTCTCGATCATGTCTATTAAGTGATGTGCCGCTTCTTGGATCAGTCGGTGACGTTCGTTTGAAGTGGCAACGATCGTACCATTCCCAGGTAATGCTAGCCCGACCATTTCCATAAGGGAGTTCATCGAGTTAGCCGTGAACATTCCGGAACAAGACCCACAAGTTGGACATGCATTTTGTTCGATATCCAACAGCTCTTCGGATGACATTTTTCCGGATTGGTGAGCGCCAACTCCTTCAAACACGGAAACAAGAGATAGTGGTTTGCCATCTTTGGACTTACCACCTTCCATTGGCCCACCAGATACAAAAACCGCGGGCACGTTCGTCCTTGCTGCTGCCATTAGCATTCCAGGAGTGATTTTGTCACAGTTAGGTATATAGAATACACCATCAAACCAGTGGGCATTAATAACGGTTTCTGCTGAATCAGCAATGAGCTCTCGACTCGGTAGTGAGTACCTCATTCCGATATGTCCCATGGCGATTCCATCATCGACTCCGATTGTGTTAAATTCGAATGGAATACCTCCTGCTTCGCGAATTGCTTCTTTCACGACTTCCGCATAAGCTTTCAAATGCATATGTCCCGGTATAATGTCGATATAGGAGTTACAAATTCCTATAAGTGGTTTTTCTAAATCCCTTGTTTTGACTCCCGTTGCACGTAGCAAGCTTCTATGGGGTGCACGGTCAATGCCTTTCTTAATCATGTCACTACGCATCGTATCTCCTCCAACTGCTCTTATCCGGCTTGAACATTTTCGTGTGGATAAACTTTATATCCATTTTCCGTTACCGTTTTTCTGAATGCTTCTAAGAGCTCATTTGTATAGCTCCCAGGTTTTCCTTCTCCGATTTCTCTACCATCTACTTTAACAACCGCAATAACCTCTGCCGCTGTACCCGTAAGGAATACTTCATCTGCCGTATAGACGTCATGTCTTGTAAATACCTCTTCACGCATTTCATATCCTAATTGCTGCGAAATCTCTATGATTGCATTTCTTGTAATACCTTCTAATGCTCCTACATATCCAGGTGGTGTTTTGATCACATTTCCTTTGACGATAAAGATATTATCTGCAGAACCCTCTGCAACATATCCTTGATCATTGAGCATTAAGGCTTCGCTGACTCCAGCGAGATTCGCTTCGATTTTTACAAGAATATTATTTAAATAATTTAATGATTTTACTTTTGGAGATAATACATCCGCCCGGTTCCTTCGGCTGGCAACCGTGACAATTTCAATTCCTGTGTCGTAAAGGTTCTTTGGAAATAGAGCTAACTGTTCTGCAATGACGATGACTTGAGGGCTCCTGCATGTTAATGGATCTAACCCTAAATTTCCTACGCCTCTTGATACGACTACGCGGATATATGCGTCACGTAATTCATTTCTTCTCAAGGTTTCCGCAATAACATTGGTTATTTCCTCTTTGGTATGGGGGATGTTAAGCAAAACTGATTTTGCGGAATCATATAAGCGATCAACATGTTCTTTAAGGCGAAAAACATTACCATCGTACATTCTAATGCCTTCGAACACCCCATCTCCGTATAAAAATCCGTGATCATACACAGATACGACCGCTTCTTCTTTCTTTACATAGTGGCCGTTTAAGTAAATCCATTGTTCGCTCATGTCGATCGCTCCTTTCATTGTTTTTTTAATTGTCGACAATGACATATAGTATTTAACTGACCGTTTTAAGATAGTTGTCAGAAAATTTAATTGAGGACAATGTTACACCCGTTTTTTTAGTTGGTCAACAGTCTTTTTCAAGAGTTTTAAACAATTTAGATTCTTCAGTTAATTTGGTAAACGCTTACATCATTATTACATCAACTTTTTTAATGAGTTATTGAAGGTAAAAAAAATATTTAAAATAATAAAAAAACACAGCACTATGTACTGTGTTTGGGCCGGGCCGGAATTTATTTTTTGATTACGTACAAAAAAAGACAATAAAAAAACACGAAACCTTTGTTTCATGTTAATGGCGGACCCGACCGGATTTGAACCGGCGATCTCCTGCGTGACAGGCAGGCATGTTAACCCCTACACCACGGGTCCTTTATATATGTAACTGGCTTTAAGTTTAAAATTTGGTTGAACTGAAACTCCTGATGTTCATTGGACTTCGATGTATTCTCGATGTAGTACAATGAACTTTAAATTGGTTGCACCTAAGGTACTACGATCTAAAACTAACTTAGATGTCAACTCGACGTTGTAAGTTTTAAATTGGTTGCACCCTATCGGGTACTACGATTTAAAATTAGCATTGATGATTAAATCGACGTAGATAATTTTAGATTGGTTGCACCTTAAGGTACTACGATCTAAAACTAGCTTAGATGTCAACTCGACGTTGTAAGTTTTAAATTGGTTGCGGGGATAGGATTTGAACCTATGACCTTCGGGTTATGAGCCCGACGAGCTACCAGACTGCTCCACCCCGCGACGGTATTATGCGATTCGCGTCCTTTTGAATCGGACAATTACTAATATATCACGACTAAATATTTAATGCAAGTATTAATTTTAGGAAATTTTTCATTCCATATTTACCGTTTATTGGATCGCTTTCATAATCTTATTTTGAGGGAAAATCACACCTGATTCTCCCTCATTTTACATTTTACCTTAAAGCATTCGCAAACGCTTCTCTTATGTCTTCAAAATCTTCTATTCCCACGGATATTCGAATCAAATTTTTATGAATGCCCAGTCTTTCTTGTTCAGATGCAGGTAATGCACGGTGAGAGGTGCCAAGTGGATAGGACACCGTCGTTTCTACTCCTGCCAAGGTTGGAACCACACCGATCCAACCTAATTTCTCACAAAAAAGGTTAGCATCTATCTCTTGATCTAATAAAATGGAAACAATTGCACCATTGCCCTTTGCTGAAGCACCACTTGGATAATACACCTTCTCGATTCCATTGCTTTCACGTAGGAACTTTGCTAGAAGTTCCGAATTTTTAACATGTCGTTCCATTCGGACACTTAACGTTTTTAATCCTCTGCAAGTTAACCACGCTTCGAAAGGACTTAAATTGCTACCTAAGTTGACTACCTTTGCCTTCGTTCTTTCGACAAGAACCTTATCCCCAACAACTACCCCTGCTGTAATATCTGAATGACCGCCAATATATTTGGTAGCACTGTGCACGACTAAAGAAACCCCTTTTAAATAAGGCTGAATTAAATAAGGAGTCGCAAACGTATTATCAACCATCGTATGTAAACTGTGCTTTTTACCGATATGAACAAGTTGATCCAAATCCTCAATCCGTAATAATGGATTGGTGATCGATTCTGTATACAATAGAACGGTATTTGGTTTTATAGCCGATTCAACGGTCTCTATATCCTTAAAAGAGACAAACGTTACCTCAATACCAAACGACGGGAGTTCATTTGCCAGAAGTTGATAGGTGCCGCCGTATAGGTCGTCACAAGCTACAATGTGGGAGCCTTGTTCAGCAACAGATAAGATCCCCGTTAAAATTGCAGAAATCCCTGAGGAAGTCGCAACACCGGCTGGGGCTCCCTCAAGCTCTGCAACACCTGCCCCTAAATCATCGGTATTGGGATTACTGACCCTGGAATACATATGAGGCTTTTCACCTTGAAAGTATCCCTCTAACTCATCTAAGTTTTTAAATTTAAACGCAGAGGTTTGATAAATTGGCTGTGTTTTACTAACTGAATCAGATGTTATTCTTTTGTTGAAATGAATAGCTTTAGAATCGAATCGAAATGAACTCATTATGCATTCCTCCACTGGTTTTGTTCAACTATAACATGAAAAAGAAAAACTTGTTTATCATAGGGATTTGTAAAAAATTCTTGATAAGAAAAGTCCAAGCGCCCTGGGCAGCCACGAAAGTCACTGGAAGGCCAACAAGGAGGCTCGTCCCAAACATGCAGCTTATCCAGTTGAGAATACTAGTTGAAATCGATATTGTAAAAAAGATAAGAAAAATAGATGTTTTAAAATCAGAGCTTCCTTATTTAGGTTAGGGTATTGGACATTCGGGGGGCGGTTTTGCTTAATTTGTTCTAGAACTAGCTTCCACGTATAAAACTTTCTTTATGCGGCATAATTTTCGATTTTTCCATACCTAAATTTTAAATAGCACGGAACCTGTCCCAGATTCTACGATGGAATAACGCTCGAATAGGATCCAATGGAGTAAATTATTCACCTTTTTGTGCATTTTTAACTCCCTACGCATACTTTTCACTTTAACAATGAGTTTGGTGGAAACGAGTGGAGCTCGTTTCTTCCTTATTTACAGAGATTAGATCATGTTGTTATCCGATTTCCCCTGTTTGTTATCCAATTTCCCCTGTTTATTATCCGAAATAGGGAGTTTGTTATCCAAACACCCTTGTTTATTATCCAAAGGTGTATTTTTACACAAAAAAAGATGAAACGATTACTATTCGTTTCACCTCTTTGAGGCCCGGCGACGTCCTACTCTCACAGGACTTGCACACGATGTGCTGGCTTCGACGTTCACCACAGGACGTGGTGGTTCCTAGTCGAAGTTCCTTTTTAGTACCATTGGCGCTCGAGCTTACCTTCCGTGTTCGGCCTTCGGACTGCGATGAAAGTCAGATCTCAGCGTCATCTGCACTCGCACCGATCCTCGCGTATATCATACGCTGCGGGCGTTGCTCCTTTGTTTCCTTGACCTCTTCGTTCCTCACAGCCCTCTCATACTGTAGCCGGATCTTTTTCTTCCAATAAAAAAAGATGAAACGATTACTATTCGTTTCACCTCTTTGATGCCCGGCGACGTCCTACTCTCACAGGACTTGCACATGATGTGCTGGCTTCAATGTTCACCACAGGACGTGGTGGTTTCTAGTCGAAGTTCCTTTTTAGTACCATTGGTGCGCGAGCTTACCTTCCGTGTTCGGCCTCGGACTGCGATGAATGTCAGTTCTCGGCGTCATCTGCACTCGCACCGGTCCTCGCGTATATCATACGCTGCGGGCGTTACTCCTTTGTTTCCTGAACCTCTTCGTTCCTCTCAGCCCTCGTATGCTAGGTAGTCGGATCTTTTCTTCGCAATAAAAAAGAGATGAAACGATTACTATTCGTTTCACCTCTTTGAGGCCCGGCGACGTCCTACTCTCACAGGGGGAAGCCCCCAATTACCATTGGCGCTGAAGAGCTTAACTTCCGTGTTCGGCATGGGAACGGGTGTGACCTCTTCGCCGTCGTCACCAGACATATGAAGTTGTGAAAAAACCACATTCCTTCAAAACTAGATAACGTCATTCTTGAATTGAAACATCGAAGATGTTACATATGGTTAAGTCCTCGATCGATTAGTATCTGTCAGCTCCACGTGTTGCCACGCTTCCACACCAGACCTATCAACCTCATCATCTCTGAGGGATCTTACTCGCTTACGCGATGGGAAATCTCATCTTGAGGGGGGCTTCATGCTTAGATGCTTTCAGCACTTATCCCGTCCACACGTAGCTACCCAGCGATGCTCCTGGCGGA
>NZ_JANHJQ010000003.1 GCF_024609785.1 Pseudalkalibacillus decolorationis | reverse complement strand
TCCCGTATATAAGTTTTCGGGGCTCCATCCCTTCAGCCATTTGGTTTTCGGCCCACTGTCTTGCTGTCTACGCTTAAAGATAGGAGTTACCTCCAACCCTCCAAGACTCGCTACAGGTGAATGGCTAGTTCTTACCTGATGGGGTTCCCACCCATTATGGAATATCACCTATGCTCGGACGCTCTATACTTTCTTACCTTTTCAAAAAGGAGGATTGACCGGACCTTTTGAACAACCTTATTGCTAGCTCTTATCCTTGTCTGAACTCTTAATCTGTTGATCCCAATGCTTCATCCATTCAGGTGACTTTTCCTGAAATACTTTCCAATCAATTTCCATTGGTTTGATTTCAGTCTCCTCAATCCAAGCGGGAAGTCCTTCTACATCATCACGAGTTGGAATCCGGTAAAACTTTTCTGCTAAAAGCTTTGCGGCTTCTTTCGTATTTACAAATTCATAAAATGCTTTTGCTGCTTCAGGGTGAGGTGCATCTTTAACAATCGCAATCCCCTCTGTTAGGATTGGAGTACCGCTTTCTGGTATCACATAACTGAAAGGATATCCTTTTTCCTCAGCAAGCATAACTGTATCCGGCATGTTCCAAACTGAAACGGTTCCAACTCCTTTTGCAATTTGGTTGTACATAATTTCCGGGTTTGCACTATACTCTTTTGTGTTTTCATCAAGTTTTTGTAACCATTCATAACCTTGCTGCGGGTCTTGGGTTTCCTTATACGTTCGGTAAATCATCGCAGAGTAAATTGTACGCATTGTCCCTGAAGCCAATGGGTAACGAATAATTATTTCATCCTCCCATTTCGGATCTAGCAGGTCATCCCAATCCTTTGGTGCCTCTTCCTCTGAAATTTCCTTATTGTTATATAGGATTACTTCAGGTGTTTGAGAAGTACCCGTCCAGAACCAATCTTCATCGTGATACATATCATCTAATGCGTCCGCGTATGTAGGCTTATATTCCATCAGCAAATCCTCTGACTTCGCCTCATCAAACATAACTTGAGGAGCACCCCACCATACATCGACCTGAGTATTATTTTTCTCAGAACGAACACGATCTAGAATTTCCTGTGATCCCATATCTAGAAACTCCATATCGACATCATATTCCGCCTCAAACTGTTTCTCGAACTCGCTCAAAATATCTTTACCATGCGGAGAATACACAACGATCTTTTCTTCTAAATCGCCACTTTTACTCTTACTATCTGATGACTCGCCTTCTGAACTCGTATCAGTATCGCCACCTGCCATACATCCAACAAGCCCAAAGCTGAATAGGAATATAAAAGAAAATAACCAAATTGCTTTTTTCATATCGAACCCTCCCCGTTATATTGTATAAATAGAATCATATTCTTTTAACAATAATGCACAAGCACCAATAACCCCTGCTTCTTTACCCAATTTTGCTGGAATGACTTCACACTTTCTCGGAGTGAATTTCTTAATAATTTCATCTAGTTGATCCTTGAAAATAGGATATGAACCGCTAATACCACCTCCTAAAATAATAATTTCTGGATCAAATAACGAAATATAGTTAGAGATCCCCAACCCAAGGTTCTCTATAGCAAATTGTATGACTTCTTGAGCATTTTCATCTCCATTGTCAGCCATCTCAAATGCCTCTTTTGCAGTAACCTGTTTTTTTATTTTTTCGGATAATTGTTGGCCAATTGAAATGCCACCTGACATACTTTCTAGAAACCCAAATCCTTCAACTACAGGGTTGAAATTTCTAGCCATTTGTCTGTCTGTTACCTGATATCCGAATTCCCCAGCACTGTAGTTGCTTCCTCTATACAAGTTTCCATTAAGAATAATTCCGCTGCCAATTCCAGTACCGATCGAGATATAGATGATATTTGTTTTATCAACACCTGCTCCAATCCAGTGTTCACCTAGCACGCTGATATTAACATCATTATCAACGAAAATAGGGAGTTCGAAATAAGTACTCAATTTTTCTCTTATAGGACAGTTCTGCCAAGCTAAGGCTGGTGCATTAATTACGACACCCTTCTCAATGTCTGTTACACCAGCTACACCAACACCGATCCCAAGTACATTCTTTGTAGTTAGTTTTAGTTCGGTAAGCATTTCTTCTATATCAGTATGTAAGCGTTTAAATAAACCCTCATCCAAAAACTCTTGCGTAGCAAATTCACGATAGGAATATACTCTACCTTTTAAATCCGTAATCCCTGAAGCTACCTTTGAGCCTCCAATATCCACTCCTATAAGATAAGATGTTTTAGGATTGAAGCATAATTGTACTGGCTTTCTTCCACCCGTTGTTGTTGAATTCCCCATCCCTGTTTCGTAAACAAAGCCTTCCACGATTAAGTGGTTCACGAGCTGGGATACAGTTGGCTTGCTAATCATTACTCTTTTAGAAATTTCGGATCTTGAAATCGGTTCATGCTCAATGATGCAATCCAGAACAATTTTTATATTCATATTTTTGATGTAAGCCGCATTCCCCTTCTGCTTCCGCATTTCATTAACTCCTTATTTTCATCTTTTACCGCCATTTAGTCTATTAATTAGTTTGTAAGGTTTACTTATTAACTAAGTTTAATGAAGGATAACCTTAATTGTAAAACCCTGTATATTGCCTTTACTGCTTTAAATTGATATGTTTTCTCCTTATATTGTTCAAAATCGTTGTATTCCTAAAATTTTAAATATTGTTTTAATTTTATATAACAATATGTTTGTGTCATATACTCGCGAACGCTATTAATTCAACTGAGCACTTGCGGATCTACCCTGAACTTCTTTTAGTGATAATATCTTTCACTCAAAATAAGCGAATTTATGTTAGATTTTATAACATACTCCTAATATAAAAGGTTTTTTTGTGTTAAATTTATCAAAGAGAATATTTAAATTGGGGTGATGGTGTTGGTTAATGAAGTATACATTGAACAAATAAAATCTATTAAACAATACGTTGATGGGCTTTCGGAACTTCTGATAGAGGTGGTAGGAGATGGTGCGTCGATTGGCTTTTTACCACCATTCCAACACTCAAATGCTATAAAATATTGGGAAAACGTATTAAGCTCTGAAGTGATTCTATTTGTTGCCAAGATAAACAATCGGGTAGTCGGAAGTGTACAGTTACATTTATGTACGAAGCAGAACGGTGCTCATAGAGCGGAAATTGCAAAATTAATGACACACCCGAAATACCGGCGTAAAGGCATCGGACTTTCACTTATGCAAAAGGCAGAAGAAACAGCAAAGCAGGAGGGCAGAACGTTATTAATTCTTGATACAAGAGAAGGAGATCCTTCTAATAAACTTTATACGTCTATGGGTTATATTAAGGCTGGACGGATTCCTAAGTATGCGGAATCTGCAAACGGCGAATTAGATGCAACTATCTTTTACTACAAAACGTGCCCTATTGTTGAGTATTAAAAGTTACTCAAAAGAATCGCTTCCAATTTCATTTTTTTGGTCACGTACATTATAACGAACCAGGCGATATTGTATACATAAAGAAGGGGCTGTCCCAAAAAGTCCATTTTAAGACTCTTGGACACCCCTTTTCAATAAGTGGATTAATCTTTTACAATCTCTTGGCCTCTAACATTCCAAGTAACAGCAAATAAGACAATAGCCAGCACACTTGAACCTACTAATAACATAAATCCAGCGTCCCATCCTGCAAATTCTACAATATATCCCATCAAGGCATTTGCCATAACAGCACCACCTAGATAACCAAATAGACCAGTAAGTCCTGCAGCGGTCCCTGCTGCTTTTTTAGGAACATAATCTAAGGCTTGCAATCCTATGAGCATGACAGGTCCGTAAATAAGAAAGCCAATTGCAATTAACGCAATGTTATCAACAAGTGGGTTACCGGCTGGGTTTAACCAGTAGACTATTACAGCAATCAATACACCTACCATAAAAACAACGCCCGTTGGTCCACGACGTCCCTTAAATACTTTATCAGAGATATAGCCAGCGAGTAATGTGCCAGGTATCCCTGCCCACTCGTATAAGAAGTAAGCAAGACTTGAGGCTTCCATATCAAAGTCTTTTTCTTCACTCAAATAAGTAGGAGCCCAATCTAACACCCCGTAACGCACAAAATAAACAAAAACGTTTGCAACCGCAATCGCCCATACCCATTTATTATTAAGCACATACTTAAAAAGAATTTCTTTTGTGGTCAATTCCGTTTCAAGTGATTTTCTTGCCTTTGTAGGATAATCGTCCCGATGCTCTTCAATTGAAGGTAAACCTACTGATTGAGGTGTATCTCTTATTAATAAGAAAGCAAAGAAGGCAATGATGATCGCTATAAGAGCAGGTAAAATAAAGACGCCTTCGTAACCGATAAATCTAGCCCCGAAATAAGTTGTCGTAATAGACGCTCCTGCGATAGCAAGAGGAGCCATTAACCCCCCACCAACATTATGAGCTACATTCCAAATAGCAGTTTTTCCTCCACGTTCACTAACGCTGAACCAGTGGACTAACACTCTTCCAGATGGTGGCCATCCCATTCCTTGGAACCACCCGTTTAGAAATAACAGAATAAACATGATAGCTATAGATGAAGTGAAAAATGGAACTAAACCCATTGCTAAATTAATAACAGCGGATAAAATCAACCCTATTGTCAAAAAAATTCTGGCGTTACTCCTATCCGATACTGTACCCATAACAAACTTGCTAATGCCGTATGCGATTGAGATAGCAGATAGAGCAAGCCCAAGATCCCCTTTCGAAAAACCTTCTTCCATTAGAAAAGGCATGGCTAACGAAAAGTTTTTACGAATTAAATAATAGCCCGCGTAACCGATAAAGATTCCCATAAAGACTTGGAATCTCAACTTCTTATATTCCGCGTCTACTTTTTCTTCAGATAAACGCTCTTTATGTGCCGCGGGCTTTAAAAAATTTAGCATATTAATACCCCCTGTTGTATTTACACGTTAAAGAATTCAAGCATTAAAACAAAAAAAATACACCTAAATAGAAACACTAAACTTAGTGTTCATCTATTCACGCGTATCTCCAATTTCTCCAGCCGCAAACTATTAACATGTGAATTGTATTTTACCTATCCTTGAAAGCGTTGTCAATAAATTATCAAAAATCAATTGTGCAAATAATGGAAACTATAAAACATTGTTATTAAGGGAGGCAGTTTAATTTAGGAAAAGTATAAGAAAAGCGCAAGCGCCCTGCTTAGCCACGAAGGTCACTGGAAGACCGACGAGGAGGCTGTTGCCGCCGCAGGAGGACTGAAGTGATCCAAGTGGTTAGGCGCTGAAGCTGGACATTACATCCATGCCGCAAACTTTTAAACTTTCTTAACGTGAAATAAAAACTGTAATGATATACTTGAAAAAAGGAGGAGATATTGTGATATTGGAAGCTGTTATGCTTCAGGTTAAGCAAGGTATGGAAGGGGAATATGAAAAAACATTTCGTAAGGCATCAGAAATTATTTCTTCAATGAAAGGGTACATATCACACGAATTGCAGCGTTGTATGGAAGTTGAGGGGAAATATCTACTATTGGTTAAGTGGGAAACATTAGAAGACCATACAGTTGGGTTTAGACAATCAAAAGAGTATCAAGAATGGAAAAAGCAATTACATCATTTCTATGACCCATTTCCAACAGTTGAACATTTTGAGAAAGTTCATCTTAAATAGAGTTATTGTGCTAACCGGTGGGCGTCTCTGCAATATCTGTAAGCGCACGCATTGCAGAACGAACTTCCGGTATTGGGCGCAAAAATGTATGGTAACGTATAAATCATTTAGAATGAGGTGGAAAGGTGTATTTTTTAAAACCTATTTCTGATGAGGTTCGTTTATCTCAATTAATATTCAATAGATATAATAAAACGATGAAGCTCATTTTAGGGTCTATTTTTGGTTGTATTGCTGCTATTCTACAGGCTGCTGGTGGCTATTTACCAGGTATAGGATACTTTTTAAGTCCGCTTGCCACTGCACCTATTCTGTTATGTTCCATGTTTTCCATTCCATTTGGAGTAATGTCCTATTTTCTGACAATTATGTTGTTATTCATCCTACAGCCAACTGAACTAATTGTATTTCCTTTTACAACAGGATTGTTAGGACTTGGCATAGGGGCATCCTTTTACTTTTTTAGGAAGAGATTAAGTATTATTACTACTGGTACAATTCTTTTAATGTTAGGAATTATGAGTCTACTATTTATTTTTCACTTTCCAGTTTTAGGTCCAGCCGTCTCTGATTCGTTTTCATTTCTTACAACTGGAAGTATCTTTTTATTTGCTTTCCTTTATAGCTGGTTATGGGTTGAAATTGCTTTAGTCATTTTTAAAAGATTAAAAATGATTATAAATTAGTGATCCTCCAAATCACCCCAGTAGAATTTTATAGTTATGATTCATGGAACTATTTCAAAAACAGTGCCTTGCTTAAAATCAGTCACTTTCATAGAGCCATAAACCCCTAAATATAATCTGGTTTGATTCAGATTCGTTCCCAAACTTACATAATAGGCTGATTGAGATCCAAAATCATAATCGATTTGAATCATATAAAAGTCATTTTGTTTACAATCTGGTCTTACGCTGGTATAAGCTAAAGCCCCTCTAACCTGAGGTTGAGAATCTTTCCGGGCAAGATCGGTAAACACAACGCTTCCTGTTAAACGAGGGATTCCATTCCCCATATATGACTGGACTCCTGTAAGTGCAGTTCCTCCAAACTTATCGGGTCTGGTATCTTTATGAAAATAACTAGTTAAAGGCAGAAGATGACTCCCTGAAAGTGTTACTGCTTCATTGTAATAAGCAATTGTTTTCTCATCCAAAGTCGGATTTTTAGTACAGCCTCTTATAGTCGAAGTTGGAAAAGAACCTTCCCACCCTCGCCAGCCAAAGTTAATAAATCCTTCTTGGTCAGGTTCAGAATTCATGAAAGAAGCTTGAATAAGCTGAGTAACCGGTATTGGTTTATAATGAACGAATGAAAAAATCGACTCGACCAAATCCTGTCCGACATTTCCCGCATATTTAATATACTGATTATAAAACCTTTGAAATGAAATGCCTGGTATATTGCGAACCCCTTTGGCCATTACCGTGAGCATTTCCTGAATAGTTGTGGGAAGTTCATTAAAACGTGTGACAATGGGTGGATTATTGATGTATGTATTCTTACTTACATCAATTTCAATTATTTTACCAGCGATTTCTAGATCGTCCTGGCTTAAGTTAAATGGATCATAGCCTGATCCACCATCACCGGTGGTTAAAACAAGTTTTCCTGTTTCAGGTGAAAAGTTTAAACTATTGACACCATTATGATTTGAAAATGGTCTTCTTAAGTTAAGTAATGTCCGTAGTTTTTGAGGGTGACCACTTGATTGTAAGAACCATTCTTCTACTGTATCAATATGATCATATTGAGTTTCTCTATTTACCCATCGTAGGTTTAAAGTTCTAGGATCACATGGGTCAGGTTTAAAACCTTTAGGATTAGCACCTGGACCTTGTGTTCCAGCTACTGAATAGTGAAGATAAAACAGACCGTTATAATAAAAGTCGGGATGAAACGCTAGCCCTAGCAATCCCCGTTCATCATATCCACCACTAGAAACACCTAGTTTTATGATTCGCGGGCGAATATCTAAAAAAGTCCTAATAACTCCGTTTCTAATGTAAAAGATCTCTCCTATTTGGGTTGCAATAAATAATCTTTCAATTGAGTCCCCTGGAAGTATAGTTGTTTTCAAAACAGTGGGTAAATTTATCTTACTTACAATGGGCCGTAAACTAACTTTAACTTTTTCCACTAACTTGACCTCCTTCCTATTGTTTTCTTTTATAAGAATATGATTAGAACTGTTCTATAAGTACCAAATTCGGACTGGGGAATCTGACCAGGCAATGGCACCATTTTCCGCAAAAAGTGTACTCAAACTGGAATTATTTGTGGAGTCGGTGTGCTGCCGAGATATCAATCTAAGGGTATCGGCAAAGAAATGTTGAATCGAATAATTAAATATTGTGAGCAAAATCGAGTGATTCCTCAACTTATGTGTGTAGAAAATTTGGAGCCCTATTATGAATCTTTTGGATTTAAGAAATTTTCAATTGGAATGACAAGAAATATAAAATGATAAATGCTTAACAACGTTAACGGAATAATGCGGCTTTCAATTTAACGTTCGATTAAACTATAAGCCCCCAACACCGAAACTGGTATTGAGGGCTTTACATTTTTCTATCTTGGAAGCTTGAAGAAATCACGACTTTCACTATAGTTCCCTGCTAGTCTTCCTAGTGGTCGGAGTTTTTCAAGATCAACTTTATAGTTACCCAGATAATAGTCTTCATGTATATGATAGCGGACCATTTCTCCAATGACCAAGTGATCAGAACCAAGTGGTATAACCTGATGCAGTTTACACTCCATATGAATCGGTGCTTCTTTTACTCTTTTCGGTTTCACAACTTCACTTGCAATTGGTGTTAAATCAGCCGCTTCGAATTCATTAACGTCACTTGGTAAGTTTTCAGAGCTCTTTTGCATCGGATTACCTAAAGGAGTTGAGACAACATTTATGACAAACTCCTTTTGCGATCGAATATTAACCAACGTATCTTTTTCCGTGCCCAGACGCTCACCTACCCCTGGCCCGATGGTAATTGACAGCATAGGCGGTTTTCTTGAGACAACAGTAAAAAAACTAAACGGTGCAAGGTTCAATTTCCCCTCTTCCGAAATGGTTGATACCCAAGCAATCGGCCTTGGTACAACCGAACCCGTTAATAACTTATAGACATCCTTACTTCTATGTTGAGTTGGATCAAATTGCATGACTCTCTCTCCCTCTAAATGTGTTTTCATCATTGATTTTCACAGTTTCGCAAGATCTCTTTTCCCTAATTCATGAGATAATAAGGCGAGTAGCAATAATACAATTCCCATTAACAGAGGTATGATAAGCCAGCCTGCCGTGTAGCTACCGCTGTGATCCACTAAGAGTCCAAACAAAGGCGGGACAAGAATAACTCCCGTCGAACCAAATGTAATACTGAAACCACTAGAAACCCCCGCTTGTTCCCTAGGTACCAATTCCGAAGCCATATTCATCCAGATCCCATTGAATCCAGCTACTGAAAAGCCAAAGACAATGATGATCGGTACAATTGCCCAAAACGGGGTTCCAGAAGGTAGAACAGCAACGGATATACTTGATAAAGCCGTCAAAGCAGCAATGATCACAAGAATAATCAGCCTTCTTCCATTAAATAAGCGATCACTTATAACACCCCATCCGACCCTTCCGAACGAACCGCTTATTTCTGAAATGACAAGTAACATACCAGATAAAAACAGGCTTATACCCATTTTTTCGTATGCAAATAAAACAATATACGTGTTTAAACACATCTGTGCCCCGTTTAACCCGATCGCACTTAAACTGACCAAAAGCAATGGCTTATTATGGAACATTTTCGCTAAAGAGTTTCGGAAAAAGGCAATCGAAAACGTCTGTTTTTCTCGTTCTCTTCCTATAGGGTCATGATAAAGGAAATAAGCAACAAAGCCGGAAGCTACCAAGCCTAAAGATGCGAAAAATAGAGCGGGTCTCCATCCATATATAGCTGCAATTGGTAATAGTAAAAAACCAGCTAAAGCAGAACCGAATGTAATGCCCATCTGTTTAATGCCCATCGCGGTACCTCGTTGCGTCTGGGAAAACCAGTAGATGATCCCCCTATTAGAGGTTGGATGCATGGCTCCGTATCCTAGTCCACCGATCAAAATCAATAATAAAACAAGCCAAAATTCCGATATCAACGTCGCTATTAAAAAACTTAGCCCCAAACACAAGGACAGCATTAACAACAGTAACTTCGACCCTAGGTAATCGGCCATAAAACCTACCGGGATCGAAGCTAGAGCTTGACCTAAAAAAAGTGCTGAGGGCAATAATCCGATTTGAGCTTTAGAAAGCTCCAAATCCTCTCCTATTAAAATACCAAGCGGACCAAGACTACGCCCGACCAAAGCTACCATTAATTGAGCGATTAAAAGCCAAATCAACATGCGCCATGGTTCGGTGAGTCCTTTCTGATCCGCTTTTATCTGAACAGTATTCACATTAAATCATCTCTTTTTTTACAAGGTTAGAACGTATAAATTTTTGTTGCAAAGATGCAATGTCTAGCTTCAGCGCCCAGGTGCTCGAGGTCGCTTCGATTCTTTCACAAACACATAGAGCGTGTTATGCTCCAGAATCTCCAGCGCTTGCACTAAAGCATAAGTGCAACTTAGGCAATCGCCTTCGCTATGCTTGGCGCTGACCTAGTTTTCTTTATCGCACCTGAACAGGGCGCTTCCGCTTTTCTTTAAGCATCAATTTTCAAGGAGGAAATATCTTCAGCATAGACTTCGTGCTTTGAGGACACTGGAACAGCAATTGAGCCAATTACTGCGATTCCGAAATTGACAGCTAATCCGATAATTCCCCCGTGTATTCCATAAATTGTACCATATCCTGTTAATGTTAATAGGCCTGCAATAACTGCGCCAATCAACATGCCCCAGAATACCGGTTTTGCCGAAAGCCTTTTCCAATACAAACCAAGAATAAAAGCAGGGAATACTTGAACGAGCAATTCAAATTTTAAAACAAAGATCTCATAAAGCGTTCCAGGCGGGTTCCATGCAATCCACAGCAAAATGATAACCGCAATTATTCCCCCTACCTTACCGACAAGTACTTTCTTCTTTTCCGATGCTTTCGGATTGATGAAGTTCCCATAAATATCATTGGACAACATCGATGAAAAACTCAGTAAGACAGAGTCAGCTGTAGAGATAATCGCTGCAACAATAGCACCAAAGAAGAGAACCATCACCCAATAATAGATCGTGTTAATAGAAGCAATTTCGTTCGCCATCATACCAACGAGTTGTTCGGAGTTTGCATCATCTAAACCAGGAAACATAGAAATACCAATGATACCGATCACAAATACAAACCCGGTTGTCACAGGTGGCATCCAAGCCATACGTGCTAATGACTTTTTCAGAATCCGTTCACTCTGGGATGAATAAATCCTTTGAATGGCGTGGGGATAGATTGCTGCACCACACCCTACTAATAACAGAATACTAAACCAATTTATCGTTCCTTCTATAGGTGGCACCCCCACTTTAGCAGGTTCTCTTTCTGCTATTGATGCCGTCACATCAGATAGATTACCACCCACTAGATAAAGTGCACCAATAAGGAAAAAGACAATACCAACCATGAGTACTATTCCTTGCATAACATCCGTGAACGCAACCGCCCTCATACCGCCCATCCATTCATACACCAGCATGACAAGAACAAATGCTATAACCGCAAATTGGTAGGGAATCGTTCCACCTGTCATTCCAGCAACCGCTTGTCCGATCGCTACGAGTTGCTCTAACAAATAATTCCCAAGGCCCCATAACATGAGAAATACCCCAAGCAATGTAACCGCTTTTGATTTGAATCGATGACGTAACCAATCTGTAGGGGTTATAAAGTTCAATCGTTTAGAGACAACATACAATCTAGGTGCAATCAGTAGATATACTCCGATAATGATTGTCATGAAGGAAATAGATTGAAGCCATAAAAATCCTGAACGATAAGCAGCCGGGGCATAACCGACGATTGTATTTCCGCTATATTGAGTTGCATATAACGTAAAGAACAAGGCGATGAATCCGAGGTTCTTACCTGCTAGATAATAACCTGACAAGCTGTCATGGATATTCTTTTCACCTTTACCAGAAAAGTACCCGATCGCAAGCATCACAACCGCATAAAAAGCGAGAATGATAATACCATCAACACCAGAGAATGTTAAATTCACTTTTTAACCACCTTCTCCCTTTCAGCTTCCTCAATATCCTCAACGATGTTCCATTCATGGATGGTCAACCAACTTAAATAACCACATAAAACAAGTGAAAAGAATGTTGAAATCCATGCCCAATAAGGAAATCCAAAAATGATAGGTTCAGCTGATCCCACTGGTAAATACCATGGAACAATCGCCAACATGATCAAAACGAGTACGATCCAGATCCATTTTTTTCTTATGGGTTCCTTTATAGTCCTCTTTTCCATGCCTAATCCCTCTCTTTTATCAATTGATTTAATTTTTAAAAAATTGAATGCGGAAAATAGCGGCCTACTCTTTCAAATCGTGTATTTTTATGATTTTGTTCAAACGATGAGAATCTTCGTAATATAGCTGGAACTTAAATAACCCTCATTTCGATTAGTTCTTCAATCTTTTCCTGGCTAAAACCTAATAACTCTCCGTAAACTTCTGCATTATGTTTTCCTAATTTCTCAGCACCCGGATACTTCACTTTTCCTGGAGTCCGGCTCAGTTTTGGTACAACTCCTGGCATTGGAAAATCCCCTAGTTCTGGATGTTCGACAGAAACAATCATTTCTCGTGCCTTATAATGTGGATCTTCAACGATATCTTTTGCCGAATAGATCAATCCTGATGGAACACCTTTCTCTTCTAAAAGAGCCAAAGCTTCTTGAGCTGGTACCGATTTCGTCCATTCTTCAATCATCAAATCAAGCATTTTCATGTTCTTCCCTCTAGCCTCATGAGTTGCAAATCTTTCATCATCTGCAAGCTCAGGTTGGCCCATCGCTTCACACAGTCTTCGGAAAACACCATCTGCATTACCTCCTATTACGATATAGGTTTCATCCTTGGTGTAATAAATGTTGGAAGGTGCAACTCCAGGGAGAATATTTCCCATTCGCTCACGTACATACCCTGCAAGTAAGTAATCCGGAATTAAGCTCTCCATAACAGAAAAAACAGATTCGTATAGAGCTGTGTCAACGACTTGTCCTTTTCCCGAATGCTCTCTTTCATGTAAGGCGACCAAACAACCGATTGTGGCAAAAAGTGCTGCCAGTGTGTCACCTACTGAAATACCAATACGTGTAGGGGCACGATCTGGATAACCAGTGACATTGCGTAATCCACCCATCGCTTCTCCAACACTACCGAACCCTGCCCGGTGCTTATAAGGACCTGTTTGTCCAAATCCAGAAGTCCGCATCATGATCAGTTTTGGATTAATCCCTGACAACGTTTCATACGAAAGATTCCATTTTTCCATTGTTCCTGGCCGAAAGTTCTCAATCAGGATATCCGCATCCTTCACCATATCTTTCAATATATGTTGACCTTCTTCGATACGAAGGTTCAACGTGATTGATTTTTTGTTTCTGGATTGAATCGGCCACCAGAGTCCTGTTCCGTTTTTATCTTTGCCCCAACCTCTCATCGGGTCAGCTTTATCAGGGGACTCGACTTTGATTACTTCTGCACCGAAATCAGCAAGTAATCTACCGGAAAATGGACCAGCCAGAAGCGACCCTAATTCTAGTACACGCACACCCTCTAGCGGCAATTTTTCGTTATCTTTACCCATATGACCCCTCCTTCTTTGTGGATATTTACTATTAAATCTAAACTTTCTGAATATTTGTATACAATCCTATCAGAACTGTATACAAAAAATCAATAACATTTTTAAAGATGATTATTTGTATGTATTTAGCGCTTAAATAACTCATTTTAAGGGTCCTTTTACCTAAATTATTAGAAAATATTGAACATAGATTTATTATTGTATACAATCAATGAGAGGTGTTTCTATGGATGCATACAATTACATTAAAGATGCGATCGTTATCGGAAAATATGAACCTGGTATGAGGCTCACGGAAGAAAGCCTGGCAAATGAATTACAATTAAGCAGAACTCCAATACGCGAGGCGATTAAGCAATTAGAATCGGATGGACTTATCGTTCCTTTAAAACGCGGAGTAAGCGTAAGGAATTTTACAAAAGAGGATATCAAACAGATCTATGACTTAAGAACGTTACTGGAAGGATACTCTGCTTCCCAAGCAGCTATTAATCGTACAGAAGAAGACATCACTGAAATGGAAGCAGCGAATGTGTCATTTGAAAAGGCGTTGGAGAATTACGAAGAAAATGACATGAATAGTATTAAAGAGATCGCTAGGGTCAATCATCAATTTCACGATGCAGTTGTCCGAGCTTCAAGAAATCCGCACTTGCATTTTCATATATCAAAGGTTGTCGTAGTTCCACTCGTATACCGTTCTTTTTACTGGTACAATCTTACACAATTACAACGTTCACTCGAGTTTCATCGAACAATATTGACTGCTGTAAGAAGGCAAGATCCTGAGCGAGCTAGAATTGCGATGCATGAGCATATCTATCAAGGAAGAGATCACGTAATGAATCATTTAGACGACATTAAGGACAATCATTTTCTTAAGGAGGATGCAAAGTGATCGATATTTGTGAAGTTGGTCCAAGGGATGGTCTTCAAAATGAAAGTAAACATGTACCCACAACCATTAAGGTCGAATTAATCAATAACTTAATTGATGCTGGTATACGAAACATTGAAGCTGTATCCTTTGTAAACCCTAAGGTCGTTCCACAAATGGTAGATGCCGAAGAGGTGTTATCACAATTACCGAAGAGATGTGATATTAGATATGGAGGGCTTGTGTTAAGCAGGTCAGGGTTTGCACGCGCTCTTGAGACAGATGTTGATTACCTACATGTAGTCACCACTACGAGCGATTCGTTTAATTTAAAAAATGCAAAGAGAACCGTTGAAAAAGCAACAGAGGAATTGACAGGAGTCGTTAAAGAAGGCATTGATGCTGGAAAAGGTGTCATGGGTGTACTGGGCACAGCTTTCGGATGCCCTTTTGAAGGGGAGGTTCCGGTTAAAAGGGTCTTGGAGGTAGCCGAAACCTTCATCAAATCTGGATGTACAGAAATTACGTTAGCTGATACGACTGGAATGGCTAATCCTAAACAGGTGGAAAGTGTGGTTGCATCTTTTAAGAAAGCATTCGGTGATGATCTTACGTTAGGGCTTCATTTTCACAATACACGAGGTCTCGGTCTAGCTAACATATTAGCAGGTTACTCAGCAGGCGTTAAACGTTTTGATTCCTCGATTGCTGGTTTAGGCGGATGCCCGTTTGCACCTAAAGCAGTGGGAAATGTATGCACGGAAGACATGGTCAACATGTTTCATGGAATGGATGTTCCTACAAATACCGAACTCGAAAAGTTAGTTAAAACCGCTAAATGGCTTGAAGAAAATATGGGAAGGTCGCTTGATGGGATGTTGATGAAGGCTGGAATAGCATAAATTCAAATGTTGTGTCCCGAATAAAGCTGGATAGATTCAGCCATTATTCGGGATTTTTTGGGTTCAATCCGCCGGATCAACAACCTATCAGGCGGTAAAGGTAGGGAAATATGTATAATTAAAACCATGGTATACTGAAATTAAATTGAATATCGGATGTTATTTTAAGTGAAAGGGTGGTAATATGGGTGAAAAAAAAGAGAAGGTTTCTGCTGTTTCCTCAGTAGACAAAGCAATAGATATATTAGTGGCTTTAGGACAATCAGATAATAAAACAATAAGGGAGTTAGGTCATCAATTAGAAATTACAAAAAGTACATTACATCGCATTTTGCAAACTTTGGAAAATCGTGGTCTAGTAAAGAAAAATAACACCACGGATAAGTACTCTTTAGGTTATAAAATTCTTGAGCTAAGTTCTCATTTGAAAATACATAATGAAATTAGAGACCTGGCTTTAAAGCATATGGAGGAATTAAGGGACCTGATTGGTGATACGGTTCAGCTAGCTATTCTGGAAAAAGATGAAATTATTATCATTGAGACTGTAGAAGGGACGAATAACCTGAGATTTTTTGCTCAGCCCGGACAAAAGTATCCAATCACATATGGTAATTTCGGCAAAGTTTTTTTAGCTTACCAACCTACCTCTAGTGTTTTAAACCACATTAAGGAAAACCCCTTAGTGAAATATGCTTCATCTTCAATCACTGACCATGATCAATTTATTAAGCAGGTTAATGAAGTGAGAAATGATAAAATATCAGTTAGTATAGATGACCCAATAGAAGGTGCCGTCAGTATCGCCGTACCCATTGTAAACACGAATGGCCATATCGAAGCTTCCTTAGCAATAGCAGGAGTAAAGACACAACAAAAAATGGACAATATAGATCAATTGAAAGTGATCATTAAAGAATATGCAGATAAAATTTCAAACGAGTTTAAATGACATTGATCTTGTAAGACTTCACCTTAAGAGGTGGAGTCTTTTTGTACGTTAAGAAAAGCGCAGGCGCCTTGACCAGGTGCGACAAGCGCTGGAGATTCTGTAACATAACACGCTTTTTGTGTTTGTGAAAGAATCGAAGCGACCTCGAGCACCTAGGCGCTGAAGCTAGACATTGCATCTATGCAGCAAAATTTTATACTTTCTTTACTTCTAAAAGAAAATGCAGTATGATAACAAAAAACGGGACATTGTCCCAAAAATAAAAGTGGAGGTACCAAATGAGTAAAGTGATGCTTGTCGGTTTAGGTGAAGTTGGAACACATATTTTAGAGTTTTTGGTTCGTGACCCAAAGTGTCCAGAGTTAATTGTTTGTGACTTCAACCGGGAGATTTCTGAGAAAAGAGTTAACAATGCCTTATTTGGAGCCGCAGTCCACAGATTGTATCCAAAGGTCACATTTGAAAGAGTTGATCTTTCTGAGGTAGACAGGACAGCTGAAATCATCTCCAAGTATAAACCTGAAGTAGTGATTAACTGCGCAGTAATGCAAACTTGGCATGTTATTCGCAAATTGCCAAAAGAACAATATGAAAGATTAAGTTCTGCCACTCTAGGAGCATGGCTTCCGTGTCAATTAGGTCTTTCTTACAAGTTAATGAGAGCAATTAAGAAAGCAGAAATTGATACACATGTCATTAATACTTCACTTTCATGTTTAACTAATCCAGTCTTAGCTGAAGTTGGATTGGCTCCAACAATCGGGATTGGAAACGTTGAATTGATTGAGCCATCATTGCGTATTAATGTAGCTCGTAAACTAGATGTTCCGGTTGATTTAATAAAAATACATTTAGTTGCTCATCACTTATGGTGGGTTTATCCGCGAGAATCGGGCTACAAAAAAGGGCCTTACTTCCTCAAAATTACAGTTAATGATCGAGACGTCACCAGTCAATTTATTACGGATGAATTGATGTGGAATTCGATCAAATTATATCCCTCGGGTACAGACTTTACGACTGTTTCCGCAAGTTCAACAATTAAAAACATGTATGCACTTCTAAATCCAACACCGATATTTACACATTCACCGTCTCCAAACGGTTTACCGGGAGGGTATCCTATTATTCTCAGCAATAAAGGAGCGGAGCTGGCATTACCAGAAGGGATTACGGAAGAAGAGGCTATTAAAATCAATGAAGAATCTGCAAAACTTGATGGAATCGAAAGAGTCGATTCTGATGGCACAGTAGTTTATACGGATTATGCACATAAGATTTTGAAGGAAATGATTGGTTTTGATCGAAAGTCTTTCAAACCAGAGGAAAGTTATGAAATCGCTCTTGAAATGATGGCTAAGTACAAAGGGTTTGCAGCGAATTTTGTTTCTTAAAATTATTAAAAAGTTGCAAAAAGGTATTAAGTCGGAATTAGAACCATCATTTAGTTCAAGTTTAATAACAACCACTCAAACGTTCTTCTGCTACATCTAGAGACATATGAGTGTGCATGAGTAGTAAAACCTGCCTCAAAAGCATACTTTCTGAATTGGGCGCTATAAAAAGTGACTAAAGCCTAATTTCTCAGTGTTGTAAGCGAGAAATTAGGCTTTTTTATTTGAACCCTTCAATTTTATTGTGCTTTCCTCTATTCATCAAGTACTTTAATGACCAATTCAATTGCTTTTTGAATGGTATCAAGTGGCCATCCAGGCAGCTTAGGATTTTGTACAGCAAGTTGGAACGAGGCTGGTACATGAATGAAGCCCGATGGAATGTTGGTCCCTCTTTGCCTCGTATCATGCAGCATCGAATACATTACATTATTGCATAGATAAGTCCCCGCTGTATTTGATATTTCAGCAGGAATACCTTTTTCAAGCAGGTGGTCGACCATCCTACGAATCGGTAGTGTTGAAAAATATGCGTCATTACCAGCCTCTATGATCGGTACGTCGATAGGCTTGTTACCTGAATTATCCCTTACCCCATCATTCACATTAATGGCGACTCTTTCTGGTGTGATTTTATTTCTACCAGCAGCTAGTCCAAGTGAAATTACGGCGTCAGGTTCTAGCTCATGTACATGATTCAACAGTTTTTCAGCTGATCGATCAAACTCTACCGGAAGTACATGTCCTGTTATCTGATAATTTCCAACGACCTTTCCATCAAGCTGTTTTACAATATAATCAGTTGGGTTCGAACTATGGTCCAAAAAAGGCTCGAAACCAGTTAATAACAGTTTCTTCATTTTTCTCCTTCCTTCTCGACTAACCTTCGTTTTTTATATAATATACCTTGTAAAATCTTGAAAACAACCTAAACAAAAAGCATAATTGTAAATGAGAATAGTGTCATACCTGAGCCAATCCCAAGGAAAAGGATTTTCGCTTTTGTAAAAATCGATTGTTTCCAGGAACGTAAAAATGCATCTTCCTTCAATTGCTTATCTACTCTTTCCAATGAACGGGATTTCGGAACGGTTACTGCTGCTATCTTTTTAAATCCTTCCAAAAATAAATCAAGAAAACCCGTTTGAAAGATATAACAGCAAGCACCTACCATAATACTGATCAATCCCCAGAAAAAGGATAGGTTGATCATTGTCAATGTATCGGTGTCCGTCACCATTTGGCCTGCTATTAAAGCAACTACAGAAAATAATATTAACAAAATATAACTAACCATATTCCTCTACCTTTCAATTGAAGTAAAAAGAGATGATTCAAGGGGGCAAGCTCAGAATCCTAACCGTTAAGCTTGCCCCTAATGAATCACTCCCATTCTTACAAGTTACTAATTCGATACTTTTTCAGCCCAACGCAGATCAGGCATACGGTTTACTGGGTACACAATTCCTTTATACTTCTGTGATGTTAAGAAGTTATGAGAATAGAAGTATACTGGCATAAACGGCAAGTCTTTCATCAAGACACTTTCCGCCTGATGAAGTACTTCCATCCGTTTCGCCTCGTCCTGAATTCCTTTCGATTTTTCTATTAGGGCATCATATTTTTCATTAACCCAGTTTGTACGATTATTCGGGCTATCCCCCAAGTAATAGTCCAGAATTGGAGTCGGATCTACATAGATGCCGATCCAGCCCATTCGTGCCATTTGGAAGTTTCCTTGTTTCGTTGTATCAAGGTACGTTTTCCATTCTTGGTTATTCAATGTAACTTCAATTCCGAGATTCTGTTTCAGCATTTCCTGAATACCTTCAGCAATTTTTTTATGGTTGTCAGACGTGTTATAAATCATTTCGACCTTTGGAATCTTGTCCCATCCTTCTTCTTCCTTCGCTTCTTCTAACAACTGTTTCGCCTTTTCAACATTTTCTTCGAAATACGTTTCCTTTTGTTCACGGAAGTCACCTTTAGGCGTTTCAACTCCGTATGGAACGAATGCATATGCAGGCTTCTCACCAGCTTGTGAAATATTTTCTGTGATCAACTTCCGATCGATAGCCAGGTTGAATGCTCTTCTGACTTTCGGGTTGTTGAATGGTTCTTTTTCAACATTGAACATGTACATGTACGTTCCGAAATACGGAGTGATCTTGAAATCTTCACTTTCTTTTTCTTGAGGAATGACATCGATCGGCAACGTATCGATCAGATCGAGTTCACCCGACTGGTACATTTGATAATAAGTTGTTGCGTCGTTAACCATTTCCCATGTGATCTTTTTCATTGAGATGCTATCTTTATTCCAATATTTGTTGCTCTTCTCAGCAACAAGCTGACTATCATGTTCCCAACTTTTCAACGTATAGGCACCATTGCTTACAAAACCATCCGCTTCTGCAGCCCAGTTTTCATTTTCTTCAACAACCGATTGATTTACTGGGTAGTAAGGCCAAAAAGCGAGTAATTTTTCAAAAAATCCAGTCGGAGATTTCAATTCGACTTTCAAGGTTTTGTCATCGACGGCTGTAACTCCTACATCGTCTGCTGAGCCTTCGCCTTTGTTATAGGCTTCTGCTCCTTTTAAATAGTATAGGTAAAAAGCGAAAGCACTTCCTGTTTCAGGGTTCAGGACCCGTTTCCATGCATATTCAAAATCACCGGCAGTCACAGGATCTCCATTCGACCATTTTGAATCGCGTAATGTGATCGTATAAACCTTTTTATCTTCGGAAACCTTTACGTCCTCAGCAAGGGCAGGGGTCACTTCACCCTCTTTGTTTTTCGTGTATAACCCTTCAAACAAATGATCGATGATCCAACCTGAGGTAGTATCTGTCGCCAATGCAGGGTCCAATGATGGTGGCTCACTCTTTGCATTCACTGTAATTTCCTGTTCTACCTTTCCTTCTGATGCGCTGTCTTCACTACACGCAGAGAGAAAAGGCACAACAACCAAGACCATCAACAAGCTCATCAATACGCTTTTTTTCATTGATCTTCCTCCTCTAAATTTATTAAGAATTGTATAAATGGCAAGCGACCCAATGATTTTCTTTTGCTTCCAACCATTCTGGCGTTGCGTTCGCACAAATGTCCATCGCTTGTGGGCAGCGTGTACGGAAACGACAGCCTGAAGGAGGAGTAATCGGGCTCGGCGGATCTCCTGGTAAAACAATTCGTTCTCTTTGACCGACTTCTTTCGGATTTGGTATTGGAATTGCTGACATAAGTGCCTGGGTATAAGGATGAAGCGGCTCCTCGAATAAGGCATCACTTTCTGCCAGCTCCATCATGGTTCCAAGATACATCACACCAATACGATCACTGATATGCTTCACCATTCCAAGGTCATGGGCGATGAACAGGTAGGTCAATCCTTCGTCTTCCTTAAGGTCTTCCATCAAATTGACGATTTGTGCCTGTATCGATACATCAAGAGCTGATATTGGTTCATCGGCTACGATAAAGTCAGGTTGAACCGCAAGCGCTCTTGCAATTCCGATCCGTTGCCGCTGGCCACCACTGAACTCATGGGGATAGCGCTTCGCATGGTCTTGACTAAGCCCGACCTTTTCTAAGAGTTCAAATACTCTTTCCTTCCTTTCTTTCCCTTTTAAAAGACTGTGTGCATCGATACCTTCTGCGATAATATCAATGACACGCATTCTCGGATTCAGTGAGGCATGCGGATCTTGGAAGATCATTTGCATTGCTCTATTGAATTCCCTTGCTTCCTTCCCCCTTAGCGTGCTCATGTCTTTACCTTTGAAAATGATACGGCCATCAGTGGCGTTATGAAGGCCTACAACTGTTCGTCCAAGAGTAGATTTTCCACTTCCGCTTTCACCAACAAGACCGAGTGTTTCACCTTTTTTGATTGAAAAAGAAATGTCATCGACAGCTTTTAAAGATTTTTTGCCGCCTACTTTAAAGTATTTTTTGACCTTTTTAACTTCTAAAAGTGGCTCTGACATTATTCCGCCCTCCCCGCTGAAATTAGATCTTTGACCAATGGAGCTCTCGGATCATTCAACCAGCATCTAGCATGATGAGTTTCAGAGGTACGTTTCTTATCCGGCATTTCTTGCACACAAATTTCCATGGCATATTCACACCGTGCCGCAAATGGACATCCTGTTGGTGGGGCAAAAAGATCAGGAGGAGATCCTTGAATTGGGATCAACCGGTCTTTTTCACCGCTGCCGTATTTGGGTATTGAATTGAGCAATCCCCACGTATAAGGATGATCGGGATTTTCAAAGATTTCCTCTACTGTGCCGCTCTCAACAATTACTCCGGCATACATGACAGCTACTCTTTGGGCTACTTCTGCAACAACACCGAGGTCATGGGTGATAATCATGATCGACGTATCGAGGGACTTCTGCAGATCTTTTAACAAATCTAGTATTTGAGCTTGAATCGTTACGTCTAATGCTGTCGTTGGTTCGTCTGCAATAATCAGCTGTGGGTCACACGAAATCGCCATTGCAATTAAGACTCGTTGTCTCATACCCCCGCTTAACTCATGTGGATACTGGCTATAGCGCTGTTCTGGATTCGGGAGTCCGACCATCGCCAACAATTCAATCACACGAACCTTAATTTGGTTTTTGGCTATATCGGTATGTTTCTTTATCACTTCAGCAATTTGCTTTCCAACCATCATTGTCGGGTTGAGTGACGTCATTGGATCCTGAGAAATCAACCCGATTTTCGAACCTTTGATTGCTTGCATCTGCTTTTTCGGTAATCCTAATATCTCTTCCCCTTCGAACGTGACACTTCCACCTTTGATCCTGCTCACTTTTTTCGGAAGAAGCCCCATTATTGATTGGGCGGTCACACTCTTACCACAGCCACTCTCTCCTACAACTGCAAGGACTTCACCTTGATTGAGATAGAAATCGACTCCGCGGACAGCTTTCACTTCTCCACCATATGTTTTAAAGGAGACCTGTAAATCTTCGACCTCTAATAAACGACTCATTTTATCCCTCCTTAGTCCTTTGCCTGTGGATCAAGGGCATCCTGTAATCCATCACCGAATACGTTAAAGGCAAACATCGTAAGTGAAATCAAGAAACCTGGAAAGAACAATCTCCACCATTGTCCTGTTAAAATAACACCGAGTGCATCGTTGGCCATCGTACCCCAGCTTGCGATCGGAGCCTGTACACCTAAACCGATGAAGCTAAGGAAAGATTCGGCAAAAATTGCTTGTGGAATCGTGAACGTCAAATTAACGATGATGATTCCGATCATGTTTGGGAATAGATGGCGCCAAATAATTTTCCGGTGTGGTGTTCCAAGCTTCTGGGCGGCTGAGACATATTCCTGTTCTTTCAGTTGCAGGATTTGCCCTCTGACGATCCTAGCCATTCCTACCCAGCCGGTGATGGAAAGGGCGAGAATAATTGTCCATAAGCCGGGCTCCATGACAACGAGCAACAATATCACTACGAGAAGATATGGAATTCCGTATAAAATTTCGACGATCCGCATGAGGATACTATCAACTCGATCACCGATCTTCCCTCTACCAGCCATGTAACCGGAAATCCCTCCGACAAGGAGGCCTAAAATCAGATCAATAACGGCAGCGGCAACTCCGATCGTTAACGAAATCCTTGCCCCGTACCATGTTCTTGCCCACATGTCCCTCCCAAGTGCATCTGTTCCAAACCAATGATCACTGCTTGGCGGAAGGTTTCGCGTAGTTAAGCTTTGGTCAGAATAGCTATAAGAGACCATGTGGGGACCGAATATAGCAAAAAACGTGATGACAACTAGCAGAATCAACCCGAGAACCGCCAATTTGTTTTTTACAATTTTCAAAACCGTTTCTTTCCATTGGCTCAAACTTGGACGGACAAGCTCCTCTTGATTAAATCTGCTGCGATCAATGGGGCGAAATAAAACATTGTCATTGCTTCGTTCAATCATGCTCAATCCCCCTTGCTCGTTAATTTGATTCTTGGATCGACAATACGATAGGAGATGTCGACAAGGAATAATGTAATGATAAGGATCGTACTGAAAAAGATCGTCGTCCCTAAAATGACAGGGAAGTCTCGGTTGAAAATACTATCAACAAAATATTTACCGATTCCCGGAATCGCAAAGATTTTTTCAATTACGAAAGTTCCGGTTAATAGAAAGGCGGCAAGCGGACCGATAAATGAAATGACAGGGATCAGCGCATTACGTACGCCATGTTTGATGACGATTCCCGTCGTACTCAATCCTTTGGCATCTGCCGTTTTGATATAGTTTTGATTCATGACTTCGAGCATGCTTGAACGCATGAACCTGGCAACGATCGCTAAAGGTGCGGTCGCAAGTGCGAGTGATGGTAAAACCGTGTGAAGCCATGTCCCCCAGGAAGCTACAGGGAACAGCCCCCAATCTACTGCAAAATACTTGATGAGTAGTGGAGCGAGAATAAAGCTCGGTATTGAAATTCCGATGATTGCAAATGCCATTGAGAGGTAATCAATGATTCCGTTATGATTCAGAGCCGCTACGATTCCTAAAATCAGTCCGAAAATAAGAGCAATGACAAGAGATTGGATGCCTAGTAAAGCAGATGCAGGAAAACCATCCGCAATTAATGTGTTGACATCTCTCGTTTCTGATTGAATCGAGGGTCCTAAGTCAAGCATCACTAGATTTTTCAGATACAACAGATACTGGACGGGCAAAGGTTCGTCCAAATTATACTTTGCTCTCATATTCTCCAATACTTCCTCCGGGAGAACGTCAGCATCAGAGGCGAATGGGTCACCTGGTATTGAATGCATAATAATAAAGGTTAATGTAGTTATGACCCAAATGGTTACCAGCATTGTAAAAAATCGTTTGATGATATACAAATCTCTTCTCCCTCCTTTTAAAGAAAAGCGTAAGCGCCCTGTTCAGGTGTGATAAAGAAAACTTGGTAAGCGCCGAGTATAACGAATTGCCAAAGTTGCACTTATGCTTGAGAGTGCAAGCGCTGGAGATTCTGGAGCACAACACCCTTTTTGTGTTTGTGGAAGAATCGAAGCGACCTCGAACACCTGGGCGCTGAAGCTAGACAGACAGATCGACTAGGCATTCGCGTGGCCGAGTACTCCATTCGTTGCTGCCATTCCGATAATGACGACGCCCCACATATGCTTATAAGCTGTAACATGATCATCACATGTGAAACGAATCGTTTTTGGTCCGATAAGCTCTACAGATGGGATTGTCGTTGTCATCAACGCTTGCTGGGAACCTTTGAATTCAATATCAAATGTGATCGGTCCTTTAACTTTATAAGGCTTGAATTCATTTAAATGTCGGACAGCAGCTTCAGCCTTTTCTTCAATGATTTTTCGAGCACGTTTCGGCGGAATCAACTCAGCTGCAAAGCGGTCAATCCCATATTTGACAACGGCTGCTTCAACATCAGGTAATGTTTCTTTAACCTCAGTAACATAAGCATCATCACCTGAAATCAAAATCGTCGGTACGTCAAAGTCACCCGCTACACCAGCATTCATTTCTGTTTCTCCGACTACTTTTCCATTAATTTTCATCTCACCGACACAAATGCCAGCGAGCGTATGACTGATCGTCGTTCTTTCAGACCCAGCTTCTCTACCGTGATGACCAATGAACATGATGCCGTCAAATGTTTCATCCAACCCTTGGAGCTGACACATAACTCGATTGTTTCCTGAAACAAGACGTGCCCTTTCATCCAAATCCTCTATTAAAATATTGGACATATTGCCATGACCGTCTGCAACAACAACTTCCGTAGCACCACCTTTAAAGGCTCCCTCAACAGCAGCATTCACTTCTTGAGTCATAAGTTTTCGAAAACGTTGGTACTCATCGTTTTTCTTAAGCTGTACATTTGTTGCGACTCCTGAAATTCCTTCAATATCTGCTGAAATAAATATTTTCATCAGTTTCCTCTCCCTTTTAAAATTGGAATGTCGTTTCTTCCGTGCAATCTTTGACGAATTCAGAAAGCAATTGTTTTACAGCTTCTAGATCACGTAGATCGATCACTTCAACAGGTGAATGGGCATTTCGGGAAGGAATTGACAATACGCCTGTCGGGACACCTTTATTCGCAAGGGTGACTGCACCAGCATTCGTTCCGATCCCTGTGAAAATCTCCAGCTGATAAGCGATTTCGTGCATTTTTGCTAATTCGACTAGCTTATCCTTTACTGCCGGATGGGAAATTAAGCTGGCATCCATAATTTTGATACCAGCTCCGCCTCCGAGAGTGAGACTGCCATCCATCATATCTTCGGGTGTGTCGCTGACAGCAGTTGTATCAAGCGCGATGGCAATGTCAAACTCTAAATTGGCAAGCGCTACTTTTGCCCCACGCAAACCAACCTCTTCCTGAACTGCAAAAAGTGCAATCAATTCCCCTGAAAAATCACGGTCCTGAAGTTCTTCGAGAAGTTCGATTAATACTGCACAACCAGCCCGATCATCAAATGCCTTTCCGACGATTTTTCCGGTCTGTTCAGATCCTAGATGCTCGATGGTTGATGCCCAAGTAATCGAATCTCCAACTTCAATACCGAGTTCTGTGACTTCCTGTTGAGAAGTGGCTCCAACATCTATGTATAGCTGGCGATAATCTCTTACCTTGTCCGGTTTATCGAATTTTTTATAATGGGCAGATATCGTCCCGATCACACCCAAGCATGGTCCACTTTTACTTCGCACCATAACTTTTTGGGCAAGTAGAATCCTGTCATCATGTCCACCAAGCTTCTCGAATCGAACCAGGCCGTTTTCCTCAATCTTTTTAACGATAAAACCGACTTCATCGATATGTGCAGTTACTAAAACTTTTGGTCCAGGTTTGTTTCCCTTCAAAGAAACAGTTACATTCCCGATTGCATCTACATTTACCTGATCACTATACGATGAAGTTCTTTCCTTGATGTATGATGTAACAGGTTGTTCATAGCCACTTGGCCCTGAGAGATCTGTCAACTGCTTTAGGGTTTTAAACATTCTCCAACCTCCCTCCAAATCAGATTTTTCTGAATTTTATTGATAAAAAGCTAGCTCCGTTTAGATGAATTCAAATGTGTTTTTATAAATATCCATTTGGATGATGACATTCGTTGTCGTTATGTTTGGTATCCGATGAATGATTTTTATCGTTTCGCCCAACTCTTCATAATCCCTCATGTTCAACTGAGCGAGTAGCTGATATTCCCCTGATGTTGACGTGATGTAACGAATGAACGGAACCTTCTTCAATTCCTCGATGATTTGATCGATATGTTGTGGGGCGACCTTTAATTGAATGATGGCCGCAGCCTTTATCCCTAATGTGATCGGATTCACTACCCCTACAACTTCAATAATGTCGTTTTCAACCATATTGTTATAACGGGTACGAACCGTTTTTTCTGTCACATCTAGGTTATTTGCAATTTCAGCAAAGGACATCCGACCGTTCTTTGAGAGAAATTTTATGATCTTTTTGTCCAGATTATCGATCACCTCTTTGGTTATAAATGTCGTCATCTGAACTACCCCTTTCGATACAAATATCATTAAATAATTTCATAAATAGGACTAAAGTCTTTAATACATTACTATTTACAATACTAAATTTATACTTTACTATTAAAAAAAGTAATTTTAGAACAGTATAAATTTTCAGTATTCTTTTTGCAAGTGTTTTTCAAAAATAATGTTAAGAAATGTTGGAAGGAGTCGGAAAAGTGATACTCATTGAAAACGGAACCATTATTGTCGGGACAGGTGACGTCATTAAGGAAGGGAAAATTTTAATTAAAGAGGGAAAAATTGAAAAGATCGGATGTTCTTCAATAGAAAGCGAACATGTAACCACCGTCATTGATGCCGGTGGAAAAGTTGTCAGTCCTGGGTTGATTGATGTACATACACATTTGGGTGTACACGAGGAGGGTATTGGTACTGAGGGGCATGACTTCAACGAAACCAGTGATCCAATCACTCCGGAAGTAAGAGCAATCGATGGGATCAATCCACGAGAAAAGGGGTTTGAAGATGCAAGAAAAGCTGGTGTAACAACTGTTCAAGTACTCCCTGGAAGTGCAAATGTCATTGGAGGTGAAATGGTCACACTTAAAACCGTCGGAACGATTGTTGATGAAATGGTTATCCGACAACCTTCTGGTATGAAAGCTGCATTTGGTGAGAACCCCAAACGACTCCATGGAACAAAAGGAAAGGCACCTATCACTAGAATGGGAATTGCAGCCTTATTCCGAAAAGAAATGCGGAAAGCTCAGCAATACTTGGATAAAAAAGATCGCGGAAAAGAAGTTGATTTCGATCTAGGCTTAGAAAATTTATGTAAGGTACTAAGAAAGGAAGTTCCTTTACGGGCTCATGCTCACCGTTCCGATGACATTGTTACTCTAATCAGACTGGCTAAAGAGTTTAATATCGAAATTTCTATCGAACACTGTACGGAAGGACATCACATTGCAGATTATGTTGCAGAACACGGCTTTCACGCTTCAATTGGCCCTACGATGTCCACTAGGTCGAAAATAGAACTATCAGATAAAGGTTGGAACACACCAAAAGTACTAGCAGAAGCAGGGGTCCCTATTTCCATTACAACCGATCATCCAGTAGTTGGAATCGAATATCTGCTTTCCAGTGCAGCAACCGCTGTGAAATATGGACTTGATGAAAAAGAAGCATGGAAATCCATTACCTTAACAGCAGCAAGACATCTTGGAATAGATGATCGAGTCGGTTCATTAGAAGAAGGTAAAGACGCGGACATTGTTATTTGGAGCGGTGACCCATTTGATTTAAGAAATAGCGTTGAAACGACCTTCATTAATGGGGAGATTGTTTATAAGAAGGATGAGTGAATCAATTTCATAATGCCTAAAGTAAAAATTCGAATGGAAACAGGTTAACCTGTTTCCATTCGAATTTTTTTAGTCTTTCCCCTACCACTTTAAAACGGTGTCGTGATGGGGTTTCGGGTACCATGAAATTCAAGATGTTAGAAAATTTGCACTATACATGGACTTATCTGAATATTTTTTATATACTTAAACCTAACAAAAGGGAGTCAAAACAATAAAATGCTTAACAAATGTAGCTAAAAGGGTTGATTTCCTATCATTGTAAAAAGGGGGAGTATTAATGAAACAACTGAAGAAGAAATTGTTCCTAGTATTTGTACTACTCGTATCAAGCATTACGGCATTAGCTGGGTGTTCATCCTCTGGTGAATCAGCGGAGTACCCACAAAAGAATATCAAGCTTATAGTCCCATGGGGTGCAGGTGGTGATACGGATGTTATCAATCGAATCGCCGCTAAATATCTAGAGGACGAATTAGGCGCAAAAATTACCATTCAAAACATCGGCGGGGGTAGCGGAGCAATCGGTGCACAAGAAGCGATGGGGTACACCCTACTGGCAGGCCACGATTCAATTGGAATCTCGAAATTAATGGGGAAAGCCGATTTTGACTATTCTGCCTTCGAACCCGTCTCACTCCTCACATCTGCACCCCAATTGATTGCCACACATGTGGACAACCCTTGGGATAGTATGCAGGATGTGGTCGATCAGTTGAAAGATGATCCAGAATCGATTAGCTTTGGTGCATCAGTCGGTTCAACGTCTCACATTGTACCTTTAGGTATTCAGGATACGGCGGATGTAAAATTCAATATTGTCGGCTATAACGGTACAGCAAAACGTACCCAAGCATTACTAGGCCAGCATCTTGACTTTGGTGCGACAACCATTCCAGCGGCACAGGAATATATGAAGGCAAACCAGCTCAAGATTCTAGGAATTGCGACTGAAGAAAGAACGCCAGCTCTTCCAGATGTTCCAACGCTGAAAGAGCAAGGTATTGATTTTACAAATGCAACAAATCGAGGTATTTTCGCACCAGAAGGTACACCTGAAGAAATCATCAAAACCTTAAGTGATGCCATTGGGAAGGTTGCAGAAAATCCTGAATTCATCAAGGAAATGGAAGAAATGGGAGTAGAGGTAAAATATATGAATAACAAGGATTATTCGAAGCATCTTGAAAATGACGTTGACTATCTAGGTGGTTTGTTAGAACGTCAAGGCGTTACCGATTAATCCGCCCGATACAACGTGAAAATAAAACGAAATGGAGGGCTGTGTATGACGAAGGATCGTATTGCAGGAGTAGTGCTCCTCGTATTTTGCTTATTCTTTTATTACCAATCGAAGCTCATTGATATCAAGGATCTGACCGAGATCACAGCAGCATTTTTCCCGCGTCTTGTTTTAGTGCTGATTGCCATACTGGCCGTCGTATTGATCATTCAATCATTTTTAAAAAAGGAAAAGAAAAAAGAAGAGAAAAAGGAGAAAGAGGGTATTGTCTGGGTCATCTTTGCCCTCCTCGCTCTTTATATCCTTAGTCTAGATTTGCTGGGCTTCATTATTTCTTCCTTTATTTTTATTACGATTGTCTATCTAATCATTTTGCCTGAAAAAAGGCCTATTAAAAATCATGTGATCTCATTATCTAGTTTACTGGTGATCACCATTGTCCTTTCTCTTATTTTTCAAAATGTATTGAACGTCTTTTTACCAAAGGGAATCTTTTTCTAGGGAGGGTTGATGAATGGAAAACTTACTAATGAGTATTCAAGCAATTTTACAGTGGGATACTTTGCTGTTAATGGTAGTAGGTGTTATTGCTGGTATCATTTTTGGTTGTATCCCAGGTTTCACCATCACGATGGCCGTTGCGCTAACCCTTCCTTTTAGTTTAGGTTTAGGACCACTCGAGGGGATCTCCTTAATGATGGGAGTCTGGTTAGGCGGAGCATCAGGTGGGCTTATCTCTGCCTGCTTGCTCGGTATTCCTGGAACACCCTCTGCTATGGCGACAACCTTCGACGGCTACCCCATGGTAAAAAAGGGAGAACCCGGAAAAGCTCTAGCCATCGGGTTATGGTCCTCTTTTATTGGCTCGATCATTGGCGGTATCGTTCTTGTATTAGCCGCTCCACTCCTATCGACATGGGCGATCAAGTTCGGCGCTTGGGAATTTTTCAGCTTAATGGTCTTTGGATTAAGTGCCATTGCTAGTCTTGGTGAAGGAAATCTAATCAAAGGCTTACTTGCTGGCCTACTCGGTATGTTCATCGGAACGATTGGAACCGACCCTATGCTTGGTGTGGAACGTTTCACCTTCGGGTCTGTCGAGATGTTAAGTGGGTTTGCCTTTTTACCCGTCCTGATCGGGGTCTTCGCCTTTTCACAACTCCTATCTGAAGCGAAAAAAGGAAAAAAGGAAAAATTGGAGTTCAATCAAGATGTAAGCTTATCCTACCCGATCAGTAAAACCTTAAAGAATATGCTTTCATCTTGGGTAAATGTCATCCGCTCATCCTTTGTTGGAATCTTTATCGGAGCGTTACCAGGAGCTGGCTCCAGTATTGCCAATATTTTAAGCTATGATGTTGCAAAAAAGATGTCTAGGAATCCGAAAAAATTCGGGACAGGTACCCAAGATGGAATCATTGCCGCCGAATCCGCTAATAACTCATCAGAGGGAGGCGCCTTGATCCCAACACTTGCACTAGGAATTCCAGGTAGTGCCGTTACCGTGATGATGATGGGTGCACTTTTAGTTCACGGAATCCAACCAGGTCCGTACTTTTTCGTCTCTGAGCCTGTGCTCGCTTACGGCATCTTTCTTGCATTCTTTATTTCGGCGATTTTCATGCTCATCATCCAATCCTTTGGAATCAAATTCTTCCTAAAGATCAATGATGTCCCAATGCATTTCCTGATTCCAGTCGTCATTATTTTATGTGCACTAGGGAGCTTCGCCATTAACAACCGCGTCTTTGACATTTGGGTATTACTTCTGTTTGGTGTTGTCGGGTACTTGATGAAGCAGGCCAGCTTTTCATTAGCTGCCTTTGTACTCGGTGTTATCCTAGGGCCACTTACAGAGGAAAACCTAAGAATTGCGATCACTACAAACCCGGACCTAACGCTTTTCATTACTCGACCAATTTCCGGGGTGCTCTTGCTACTGACAGTTCTTTCGATTGTTTATGCAATTATTACAGATATTCGCCATAACAAACGGATGAATACTTCGAATACGATCGATCTAAACACATGATACCTCTTAGATGAATAATGTAAAAATTACTAGCAGATCACTTATTCGGAGTGATCTGCTTTTTGGTGATAGGCTTTTGACGTGACTTCTTCAAAGCAATAAACTGCAGGAGGAAGCCCTTTTTGCAGATCATTTTCTCGAAGGTGTAGATAAATAACTAATTGTTGAGTTCTTTAGTGGTTTTTGTAGATATTTTAAAATTTTTGTCGTTTGCACATCCATTTTTGCAGATAATTCATTGCGGATTGAAACCTTACCCTTTTGATGGGGGGCGATGAGTTCATTTCTATAATTGTAGTTCGTTTTCTTACGTTTCAGATCAATAATCAGGTAAAACAGAGAAGGAGCGGACCCGACATCTACTTTTATAGATGTTTTGGGTCAGCTTCTTAATGTTTTAGTATACCAACCAATGATTTACTTTCTTCCTTATTCAATAAATTCTTTTCAATCTTCCCATCTTTAATGACCGTTACAATATTAGTTGTGTCTTCAAGCGAACCGATATCCGCAATAGGATCCGTTTTGGTGATTACAATGTCAGCAAGTTTTCCCACTTCTACTGTGCCCAGACAATCCTCCCAACCAAGACACTGAGCAGCAACCTTCGTTGTTGCAACAATCGCTTCCATTGGAGTCATACCAATTTTACACATTAAATTCAGTTCACGGAGATTGGTTCCGTGTTCCATGACACCCGCGTCAGTTCCCATAGCAACTTTCACACCCGCCTTATACGCATTAGCAACACTCTCACGGTGAATATCAATGACTTCCCGTGATTTTCGGATGGCATGTTCCGGCATATCGTCACTGTTTTCGGCAGATTCCAACACAGAGATAGGAGCAAGCAACGTAGGAACCAGATAAGTACCATGTTTGAGCATAAGTTCAATAACTTCTTCATCTAAATAAATCCCGTGTTCAATGGAATGAATTCCTGCACGAACCGCATTTTTGACCCCTTCAGATCCTTGCGCATGTGCCATCACCTTTACCCCATTCCTGAAAGCTGCCTCTTGTACGATAATTTCTAATTCCTCTTGAGTGAATTGTGTATACTTCGGATGATCAGTCGGACTCGTAACGCCACCTGTTGCGTGAACTTTGATAATGTCGGCCCCTGCTCTTAATACTTCTCTTACCTTTTGGCGAACTTGTTCCGGTCCATCACAAATACCGTGTGGCATCCCAGGGTAACTAAACCTCGTCAAGTCGAATCCAGAACGCATCCAATTGTCACCATGTCCACCCGTAATCGTGAGGGGAACAACACTAATTTGCATACGTGGTCCAACGATTAGCCCTTGTTCTACAGCTTCTTTAACACCAACATCTGTGAATCCAGCATCCCTTACGGAAGTAACGCCAGCATCTATCGTACGTTTCATATATTCAATAGATTTATAGAACAAGAGGGAAAACGGAGTAGTAAGGGTTTTTTGTAGATTCATTTTCTCCATCATCATATGAACATGGGTGTCAATGAAACCTGGAAGTATGAAGCCATTTTGGGCATCAACAACCTCTACCTCAGCATTAGGCTGTTTGATTTCATCTATCTTTCCAACCGCCTCGATTCGATTGTCTTTTAATAGAACTGCAGCATCTAAAATTGGTTGTCCACCATTTCCATCAATCAATGTTCCGTTTTTAATAAGTGTATACATAGCTAACAACTCCGTTCATAAATTATTTTTTGGAAAGTGAATTAGTATTCTTTCTAATACGATCTCCTGGCTGTAAGATTGGGACTTCAACTTGAACGGTATCCGGATACTTGATACCGGCTCCAGTATTTAATGTAATTACCTTTTCACCGTCCTTAATCCAGCCCTTTTCCCTTAATTGACGGGCCGCGACAAAAGTAGATGCTCCTTCAGGACAAATAAATGCGCCTTCTATTGCAGCTATTTTCTGTTGCTCAGCCAGTAAAGATTGATCCTCAATCGCAATCGCACACCCTTCTGTTTTATAGATGGCATCAAGCACAAGGAAATCACCAAGTGCTTTAGGGACATTGATTCCAAAAGCAATGGTCGATGAATCAGGCCAAAATTCTGAAACGCTTTTTCCTTCTTCCCATGCTTTTACGATTGGTGCACATCCAGCCGCTTGAACGGCTACTAATCTAGGAAGGCGACCATTAATCCAGCCAAGGTATTGCAATTCAGTCAAAGCCTTATAGATTCCAATTAAACCTACACCACCACCTGTCGGGTACAGGATCACATCAGGCATCTCCCAGTTCAATTGTTCCGCGATCTCTAAACCCATCGTCTTTTTCCCTTCAATGCGATACGGTTCTTTTAAAGTAGAAGCATCATATAGGGAGAAGTCATTAACCGCTTGTCCAATAATCTTGCCTGCATCACTGATCAATCCATTGACCAAATAAAGATTCGAGCCGGATACCGCACACTCATTTCTGGTAATTTTCGGCGCATTTACAGGCATGACAATACTTGATTTGATACCTGCTCTTGCTGCATAAAGAGCCCACGAAGCACCTGCATTTCCGTTCGTAGGCATGGCTAGCTCTTCAATCCCCAATTCTTTTGCTTTTGATACGCCAACCGCTGCCCCGCGAGCTTTAAAGGAACCTGACGGTATGATTCCTTCATCCTTCATATAAAGGTTAGAGATCGACATGTCTTCACCGATTCGAGGCATGGCGATTAGCGGGGTCATCCCTTCTCCCAACGAGACGACATTTTCCTCGTGCTCAACTGGAAGGATTTCATGATACCTCCAAAGATTCGCTTCCCTCTTAGTTAAAAGTTCTGGAGTAAATTCCTTTTTTAATTCATCAAGATGATAGGCAACTAATAACGGGGAGCCACATTCACAGAGCTGTTGCTTTTCTCTTGCATCGTATTTCTGATTACATTTCGGGCAATGAAGATGGGAAACATAACTGAATTTCATAACGGAACAACCACCTCTTTTTTGACATAGGAATAAAATCATCCATTTTGATTTAGAGCATTATTCGGATAGTGTCGAGCACCGGGATTATTTAAATGAAAAACAACAAATAGATTGAGATAAACCGCATTCTATTCTTGTTAATAAAGTGAGTTATCTTTATATATAGAATATTGCAAACACATCTCATAAGTAAAGTAAGTTATCTTTTATAGTCATAAGAAGTACTATGAAAAAAGCGAAGTTGTGGAAATTTAGATGGGCCGTTTGCTTATAATCAACAGTCACTTCATAAACAACTGTTCAACACAAAAAAGCATGAGGTTCGATATTCCCCTCATGCTAACTTGTCCAATGAAATTACTAGTCTTTTAAAATTGCTACCTCCAAATCATACCGGTCCTTTAAGTTATGTAGAGCCTTTCCATATTGACTTTTACCAGTACTTTCTACTGTGGTGCTTATATCTCCCCATTGAAAAACGAAAAACTATATTGTGCCTTATTATCCCGTCTCCCGAACTTTTTAGTTGAATTATTCTCAGTTTGGCTGAATTCTAGATTTTCCGGCTGGATTATTCTCAGTTCGGCTGAATTCTAGGTTTCCCAGCTGGATTATTCTCGATACGGCCTAATTCCAGGTTTTCCAGCTAAATTATTCTCGATACGGCTAAATTCCTGGTTTTCCGGATGAATTATTCTCAATACGGCTGAATTCCTGGTTTTTCGGATGAATTATTCTCTGTACGGACGAATTCCTGGTTTTCCAGATGGATTATTCTCAGTTCGGCTGAATTCCTGGTTTTTCGAATGAATTTTTTTGAGAACAGCTGTCAAATCTGCCTGTTTTTCATTAAATATGGCCTTCTTACTCTTGAAGAAGAGTCATTACTACTTTTAACGCTAAATTGGACTTTGACAGGTCTCTAATATGTACAAATACCAAGCTGAAGCGCATTTTGCATCCATAGTAATCCACAGTTTAAGAATTTTATAGTTTCCCAAACAATAAAGGAAACTTGGCTAGCACCAAGCCTTAGCGCAGGTGATCGCGGTAGTTGTGCTTATACTATAGAAAGTATTTTTATACTTTCTTAACGTGAAATAAAACCCCGAAACCGAAAAATAATCGGTATCGAGAGCTTCATTTCATTTCGGCGAACGTTCTTCACCAGCTTCAATCAAACGTTTGTTTAATATGGTCCATTTATCTAGTACCCCAACCATTTTGCTTAAGCGTAGCTAACGCATATAGACGTAATGGGAAAAGCAATGTGACGTGTATTAATCCGTAAACCGGAGCTAACAAAAACATCAGAGGACTGCTCAAAATATAATAAACGTTTCTTGCGTATGCAGAAATAGCCATATAAAACAGATAATATACTCCTAGCAAATAGCCCATCACTGCAGATTTGAATATCACGCTGAAAATGATTGCAAATCCGAATAATAACCACAGTAGTAATTCTAAGACTACCCAAGCGAGTGTTCTTGGCTTTTTAAAGCCTATTTTCAAAGCAACTAAACTTTCTCTAAAAAATGATTTATTCCATCTAATCTGTTGCTTAATGAATTTTTTAACGGAAGAAGGAACATCCGTAATAACTTTTGAAGTGGATTGATAAACCGTTTTGCCTTTTAAGATTGCATAATTAGTCAGGCATCGATCATCACCAAATTGTACGGGCTCTCCTAAAAACATTTGATTTCTATAATGCTCGATATTATCTAAAATAACTTCTTTTCGATAAGCACTAAAACAACCACTACAAACTAAGATATTACCTGTTACTGACTGCGCTGATCTCTCAACTCTAAAGGCGTTATCATATCGCATATCGATCAGTTTCGTAAATAAATTCTCGTCCTTGTTCTTGGCATTCACATGACCTGTTGTAGCCATCACTTCGCTGTCGTTGAATGGTTTGACAAGCTCATGAATAGCATCAGGATATACATAAACATCGGAATCAATCGTCACTAGAATATCGCCGGTCGCTCTCTCAAATGCCCAAATTTGCGCGTGTCTTTTTCCCTGGTTTTTTTCTAAACGATGGACAGTAATCTTTGTAGCCACGTTTGAAAGGTCATTTTGAGGGGTCTCTGTTGTGGAGGCAGCGACTTCTCGTTTCATATCAAATTGTTCTTTGAGTTCGATAGCTGCATGATACCCCTTCAAGTCTTTACTTCCATCATCAACAATGAAAATCTCGTGTATTGGATATTCTTGATTAAGAACACTTTCAACTGTAGTAATAATGGCTTCCGGCTTTTCATTATAGGCAGGAATAATGACCGAAACCCTTTTGTTACCTACAGAATCTTTTACATAGGGTTTGTACCAAAACGATAAAACCATCTTCCCCAATAAGTATAAAACCATAATGCTACCGTAATAGCCTAAGTAAAGGCTGTAGTCACCTTTAATCGTTACATTAACGTACGACATAACCGCAACTAAAAACACAAATAAAGAAATGACAAGCGTTCTCTGTAAAACCGTCTTTCTTTTATGTGACTTATTTTTTCTTTCTCTATCATTACTAGATTTATCATCGGTTCTGGGCTGCAAACGTAATCCCCCTAACAAAATTTTCAAATGGTCAGACCTCCGACCTTTAAATCTTCAGGTTTCATAATCGTTCGGAGCCTAAGATGATTTTGAGGGGTTTGCAAGTAGCGTAAATTATCCACTGTCCTATTGTAAAAAATGACAATAAACAGATTCCATTGCTGAAATACTTTGACAACAGCACTTGCGACGCTATCAACGAACACTTAAAAAACATAAAAAGCCTCCTATACTACCTTTTACCAGTACAGGAGGTCTTCTTTATTTACAGAGAGTATCGAGGAAAGCCCATTTGTTCTCCAACTTTTACTTTATATTCTTTTGTAGACACTAGTGTTCGCCTCTTTCTTTAACCCTAATTATACCAATTTTTCAGGCTAAAGGCTAAAGTAGTCTAAATTTCCCACTCGCGATTTTTAGGGTCATTAATGGTTGTATGAAGTTCTGTATCTACCGTTCCTGGTGAAATAATGGTTGAGCGAATATTGTTAGCAAATTCTTCTTTACGCAGACCTTCAGAAATAGTACCTCCATAATATTTCAACCAGTTTTGTTGTCTAAGAACGAACATTAAATATCCAGTTTACGGGTACCGATCGATTTCACCATTTCAGTATCGTTATGTGAAAAGAACAAGCTCTCTTTCGTATCTAACATAGCAATCGTCTCCATATCTTCTTGACTTAATTTAAAGTCAAAGATGTTGAAGTTTTCAATTATTCTTTCTTTGTGAACAGACTTTGGAACCACAACTACTTCTCTTTGTGTTAACCAACGTAAGATCACCTGAGCAACAGATTTATTATACTTATTAGCTATAGATGCTAGAACCTCATTCCCGAACATGTTATTTCTTCCTTCAGCAAAAGGTCCCCATGACTCTATCTGTACATTGTGCTCTTTCATAAATTTAGCACTTTCTATTTGCTGGCAGAAAGGATGAGTTTCAACCTGGTTTACTGCGGGAGTTACTTCATTATGGATAATAAAATCAATCAGACGGTCCATCTGGAAGTTACTAACTCCGATCGCCCGGATTTTTCCCTCCCGATACAATTCCTCCATAGCACGCCAAGAACCGTATACATCGCCAAATGGCTGGTGAATTAAATACAAATCCAAATAATCCAACTGCAGTCTTTCCAGCGATTTTTCAAATGCTTTTTTTGTCTTCTCATACCCGGTATCCTGAACCCAGAGTTTTGTGGTAATAAACAATTCTTCTCTAGATAAACCGCTCCGCTTGATTGCTCTGCCAACTACTTCTTCATTAAGATAAGAGGCGGCTGTATCGATCAGACGATAGCCAGCCATAATCGCTTCATAAACTGCTTGTTCACATTCTTTTTCATCTTGAATTTGAAAAACACCAAAGCCTAGTATTGGCATTTCTACACCATTGTTCAACATTACTTTTTGCATATGAAATCCTCCTGTTTTTTCAATGTTGTTATATAAGGGATAGCATCTTCAGGTGCCGTGCCTTGAATTAATAAATAAACACGTTTTCCTGCTGATGGGGCATCTAAGGCGTCTGCACAACGGTTTATAGGAGTATATTTAAGACGCGAAAAACATCAACTTGAGCATCCTAATTATGCAACAAATGAAATCACAACTGGTATCACAATCGCATCAAATGATTGCATAATCCTCTCGCAACCATTTACTCAGAAAGTGAATTAGCTTTATAATGAGACCATCACGGATGAAGAAAACAAAGGAGGATTTTATGTTTGAACAATTATATAGACAAAGAGTAGAGCTCTCCAAAATCATAGAGGGTCAATCAGGACGGGACGGTACTCAAATGACTGCTATTCCGTCTTTATTTTTCTCCCGTTATTCTAATGATACTGGGCCAAATTACGGAGTTCACAAGCCTTCCTTATGCATTGTTGTTCAAGGGATGAAGGAGGTATTGCTGTCACAGGAGCGCTTCAGGTACGGTGCTGCTGATTACCTTGTTGCATCCGTTAACCTGCCAATTACCGGTCAAGTCACGGAAGCATCTTCAGAAGTTCCTTACCTTGCTCTCAAACTTGAATTTACACCGAGTGAAATATTAGAGGTGTTACGTGAATTCCAAATGGGAGCTGACAAGAAGGAAAATGCTAAACGAGGTATGTATGTCAGCAAAATAGAGCCATCTTTGTTAGACGCGGTAACAAGATTGGTTCGTTTGCTAGATACTCCAGAGGACATCCCGGTACTTACTCCTCTAATTGTGAAAGAAATCATCTATAGGGTTCTACAAGGAGAACATGGGGAAATGCTGAAACAAATAGCAATAGAAGGAAGTTCTACCCATCAAATAAGTGACGTGATTGAACATATCATGAATAACTATGAAAAGCCTTTTAAGATTGAGGAACTTGCGGAAATAGCAAATATGAGTGTCTCTTCACTCCATCGGCACTTTAAAGAGATAACCGCGATGAGCCCAATTCAATTCCAAAAACAACTGAGACTTCAAGAAGCCCGGAGCCTGTTATTATCCGAATCAGCAGATGCAGCAGATGTTGCATTCCGGGTAGGATACGAAAGCCCATCCCAATTCAGCCGTGAATATTCTCGTATGTTTGGTTTACCACCAAAAGAAGATATTAACCGTCTGAAGGCGACATATGGATAAAAAAGTGCATTAATCCGATCCTGGATTAATGCACTTTTTCATTCTGCAAATTTGCCCTTATTAAACCTTTTCCAATAATTCATTTGATATTCCTCTCTTTTAAACCTGTATCAATTTCTTTTAGCTGCTCCTTGTAAGCCTAGTTTTATCCCGCTTTTGAACAAATTTCAGAACGTAATGAGTCCCACTAATATATATTCCCATTATGGATAGATGATCTATTAAAAAGCCCATGGAGGACTCATCAAAGTTCCAACCAAATGGATTATATATGGTTAACTTGTAAAGCATATCTCTCTCGAAAGAAGCCTGCACACCATAAACAACAATCAACACCGCTATGACACGCAACACAATTGTATGGATACGGCTGGTGCTGGTAATTCCCGTCATCTTTCGTACTGCATTGAAAATTGTTCCCCAGGACATTCCTATATGCACAGCCATGAAGATAAATCCCCAATATGAAGTCATAACATGTATCTGTAATAGAATCATGTCATTGTTTATAGGAAAAAAGGGAAAGATGTCACGGGAAATTGGCACAGAACTTATCATCACTACAGCCATAGATACAAGAAAAAGCAGATTAACCACTATGCTCAGAATACGTCGTACATTGTACTTGCCCTTAAAAATCGTCTTATACCATCTTCGATTTAAAATATTGTGGGCAATAAACAACAAAAACAATAAAACTCCTACTAGTTCATGGATTGTATTTCCGGTAATATGGTAAGCCATTGCAACTAACATCAGAACTGTCATAGAAAGGTCAATAACCAACCTGATTAACATCTTTCGATTCAAAGAATTCTCCTCTATCTATTTAATTAATCACTGGATTTTGTTTCCATAGTGGACATGAAAGTATCCTTTAATAGCAACACATCCATTAGCTTTTATATTGCTGTAAATACATCTTCAAAAGAACGTCCTTAATTTTTTTCGCTTTTTCCTCATCATCTATTAAATTACTTTCTTCTTTATTTACATCCTTAGAATCATTCATATGAGCAGATATCTCACTTACCTTCCAGTGCTCTGTAGGGATAGCTGCAATTGGGGTTTCTGTACTGCTGTTCTTTGATTGTGCAACCTCTCCTAAATCAAACTCTTTCATGGCATCTAACGAATTCACAAAGTCATCCCGTTCCTGATTCGCGTGGCAGGAAAAGCAGCGACCGATGTCTTCCTCGTAATCCAACGACCTGTCGCCATTGAATTCCTGGTATAGCCAATCCCCGTTACGCGGGGTATCGGGGGGGTTCTGGTCGCCCCAGCCAGTGCGCTTTTCCATCACGAAGATTTCATCAAGATCTTCATCTCTATATATCTCGAGAGTAATTACTGTGCCACTCGGGATTGGTTGCCCGTTCTGCACCGCTTCGATCGCTTCCCGGCTAGTGTAGAGTTCCTCTCTGACATTTCCTCGATGCACAGTCGTGTAGTTCACACCCTTATCGTAGTTCTCAGGAAATTTGACAAGTTCACGGTCATACCCAGATGGCTCCTGCTGGGAAGTGTCACCCGATGCCTCCTCTTGGGAAATGTCATTTGTTTCATTGTTGCTGTTGCAAGCTGTAAGATTGAGGGACATCACCAATGCAAGGGACGGAAATAATAGTTTTTTCAAATTGTTTTCCTCCTCTAATTTTTTGTACTTGTATTGACTCGTGTAGAGTCAAAGATTCTGGGATGTCGTGCTGTTCTTATGGTTATAATTACTAATTCACCAAAGGTAATAACTATTTTATACGTTAGGAAAGTATAACTTTTCAGCAAGAAGAATGACCTCCGGTGAAAAAAAGTTTAAGTCCCAAGTATAAGTGCAGCTAAGGCTCAGCCTGCACCAAGGCTTGGCTTTGCCAAGTTTTCTTTAATTGGGGACTGTTGGCTTATTTTTCATTTATCAAGTTAACTCTGTTTAGAACTTGGGTTATCATTTTACAAAATAAATAATAGTTATAGAAAAAGTAGAGGCTTTTTTATTATGCAACAAATGAAAAAGCGACCGTTATCCTATTCCTCTCAAATGGTTGCCTAATCCTCTCGCAATAAAAAATTAAGTTACGTGCCTAGTTTATTTTCACATAATCACAAATAGCTTCGAATAGAAAAAAGTGCTCTATATCCAATACCTGTTGGAAATGCTTTCTTTAAATTACTAACTGGAATTAAATGACTTAATAGCTTTATGTATAGCGGAACCAGTGGGATATTATTGGGAGAGGAATCTATTGTCATCCCCATGAAAATAGCGTCAATAAATGAGGAAGAAGAAAAATAACCACTTGGCAAAGGGGATTTAACCAGGGTATAAACAATCTCATCTCTATCTTAATATATACTTCCAATTTAGTTTCCGTAAAAAGAACCGAAAACGGTAGTTTATGGAACTAGTAATAATTCAATCAGGAAACAATCTGTCATTTTAGGTGTTATTTTGCACCTATTTTAAGCGCTATTTTGTACTATAAGTAAATATAAAAAGTCCAATTTCTCAGCATTAAAATTGAGAAATTGGACTTTTATCGTTACTTCAGAAATGCGCCTGATTACGGAAGATCGTTCAAAGACTTTATTGAAGAAAAGCCCCCGTTAGGTTTTTTCTTAACTAGCAAGTTGATTTGTTTTAGATCTATACATATAATTTCTAAGTAAAATACATATAAAACCTAACACTAGTGAAAGTACACCTACGAATAAAATATACTCTGTTCCAAATTGTGCGATAATGATTCCGGCTATAGCAGCTCCAAAGGTTGTGCCTAAGTTAACAGAAGTTAGAAATAACCCATTTGCAAAATCTGGAGCTTTGGGAGCGGAAGACATAATCCAATATTGATTAATATTTGCACCAATACCTCCCAATATTCCCCAAACTAAAATAATAATGGCTGTAGGTATAGTAAGTTCAGCTACAAAGAAAAAAATAAGATAAACAGCAGTTAATACAATAGGGAAGATGGTTACAGAACGGATAGGATAGTCTGTAAGTAATCTGCCTGCAATAATATTCCCTATAATATTAGCTAGACCATAAACAAGTAACATGGTACTAATTAAATTTGACGACATATTCGTTACAACATCTAAATATTCAGCGAGATAACTATATACTCCGAAAATGGCTGCATTTAAGAAGAGAACTGCCAAAATAGAGAGCCACGTAATTCCATGCGTTAAAATCTTTAACTGAGAACCGTAAGAAAGCCTTTCTTGCACCGGCATAGAAGGTACAAATAGTAACGTCGCTATAAATGTAAAAATATTTACGACAGCAAAAAAGGACATCGCTATTTCAAGTGAAATCGTATTAGCAATAAAGCTTACCACTGGAACACCTAAGACCATACCTGCGGAAACCCCTATAAATACTTTAGAGATAGCTTTTGGTGCTTCCTTTTCGCTAACAGAAGCAGCAGCAACTGATAAAGCTATCGAGACATAGACAGGATGGAAGAAGGCTGGTATAACACGTGCTATTAAAGCAACCGTAAAATTGGTTGTAAAGATGAAAATAATATTACCAATAATGAAAATAACCAATACGAGTAACATTACTTTTTTTCGATTGATACGAGAAAACACTAATGGTAGCGTTGGTCCAGCAATGGCAATGGCTAGCGCAAAAAGACTAACCATTAAACCAGCTGTCGAGACACTGACATCAAAATGATCTGCTAAGTCAGGGAGTATGCCAATTACACCCATTTCGGTATTGATAATACCAAAAACACCAACTGCTAAGATAAATATAAGTAAACTTTTAGAATTCTTCATAAAATATTGTTCCACTTCCTTTAATCAATCATTTTGACGTTTATTCTAATTTATCTCCATTTGTAGCGATGACATCTTTATACCAATAAAAAGATTTTTTGCGTTTACGGTCTAAAGTTCCACTGCCATCATCATGTTTATCGACATAGATAAATCCATAACTTTTGGACATTTCCCCTGTTGAAGCACTGACTAAATCAATACATCCCCAAGGAGTATAACCCATTAGTTCCACACCATCCTCTATTGCTTCCCGCATCTGAATGATATGATCTCGGAAGTAACATTCGATAATCAGCATTTATAGAACCATCTTCTTCTATTTTGTCTTTTGCTCCTAAACCGTTTTCCACAACAAAAAGTGGTTTCTGGTATAGATCATAGAACTCGTTTAGAGTGATCCTTAATCCGATAGGGTCAATTTCCCATCCCCATTCTGTACCTTTTAGGAAAGGATTTTTTACACCTCTTACGATATTTCCTTCCATCATTTCAGTTGAATTCTTTTCTTTCATTTCCGTGCGTGACATATAGTAACTGAAACTTATAAAGTCAACAGTATATTTTTTTATCAAATCTAAATCCCCATCATGAATATCCAATTTAATGTTGTGTTCTCTAAAATGGCGATGAATAAAGGATGGGTATTCTCCTCTAACTTGAACATCTGCACAGAAATTATTGAAAAAACGTGCTTCTTGTTGCGCGTATAATACATTTTCAGGATTACAATCTATGGAATAGGTAGGTATATAAAGAATCATGCACCCAATTTGTGCATTTGGAATAATTTCATGACAAGCCTTTACAGCAACCAAATCCTGATTACCAATTGTTATTTTTATTCTGGTACCTTCCACGTCGCTCTTCTCTCCTGCTTGATTTGTTCCGTTCGCAAGGCATAAAAAATTTCAGCTTATGGTAGCGAAAAACAAATAAATCCCATCTAAGGGGTTTTATTCCATTAGATAAAAAAGGTGAATCCCGACAAGATAAGCGGGATTCACACAGTGGGTTTCACTCAAAGTACCATTGGCACGCAAAGCTCTCTACGATCTTCCAACACAAGCCTTATTTTTTCTTCAGATTTTCTTTGAAGAAGGACTCGAGCTTGTCAAAGGGGATTAAATTCACCCGGTCGTACAGATCCACATGCCCGGCGCCCGGAACAATGTAGAGCTCTTTTGGTTCGGCTGCACGCTTGTATGCATCTTGACTGAATTCGATGGAATGAGCCTGATCACCCGTAATGAACAGCATCGGACGCGGAGAAATCGTCTCGATATCTTCGAACGGGTAGAAGTTCATGAACTTCACGTTACTAGTTAGCGTCGGGTGCGTTGTCAGCTCAGGCGATGAACCTTCAGGCGTATATTCACCTCTCGGCGTACGGTAGAAATCATAAAACTCACGCTGGATGGGGCCAGTGTTTTCATTCAATTCATGTACCGTACCACTAGTATATTTGGTTTCACCGCCTGTAAACTCGACATAGCGTTGCTCCGCCGCCTCTGCGATGATCGCTTTTCTTTGCTCAAGGGTCTGTGAGTGGTTCAGTGCGTTACGGTTGGCCGCGCCCATATTGTACATACTCACTGTCGCAATGGCCTTCATGCGTGGGTCGATTTTGGCCGCACTGATCACAAAGCTCCCGCTGCCGCAGATACCAAGAACACCAATTCGCTCTCTATCGATAAAGTCTTGCGTGCCCAGATAATCGACCGCAGCACTGAAATCCTCGGCATAGATATCCGGCGACACAGCGTTGCGCGGCTGACCCTCACTCTCTCCCCAGAAAGACAAATCCAAGGACAAAGTAACGAATCCCCGTTCAGCCATTTTCTGGGCATACAAATTCGCACTTTGTTCTTTTACTGCGCCCATAGGATGCCCGACAATGATTGCGGGATGTTTGGTGTTCTTATTCAAACCTTTGGGAATATAAAGATTCCCTACAACATTCATGTTGTATAGATTTTTAAACTCAACCTTTTTCATGGTTACCTTGTTGCTCTTGTAAAAGTTGTTTGCTCCATTGGACAAGTCCGGCGTGTATGCAGCCCCAACGCCGGTCGTGGATGCATTTTCTTGAGTGTCTCCATTGTTGTTTACATCGCCTCCTCCACCTGAGGCTGATGAAAAGAAGGTGCTGGATAAAAACAAGACCAGAGCTACCAGAGCTACTGGTATAAGTATCTGAATACCTCGCTTGATAATAGATTTTTCTTTCAAGTACAATCCCTCCAATGTTTTTTGCTGACTTTATTATTATCCCGGTCACATTTGAAAACCCTCCACGGTTTATTTCCACTCTCTAGACTATCTTAAAATATGTCCTTATTCTAAGGTTCAACGTGGTTAACGCTCGCAATTTTGTTCATTTAAATAATCAGAGCGTATATGAACAACAAAAAATTTTCCTTTCCTCCCTCCTTTGTTATTCATTCTAGCGTGTTTCGTTTTATATAACTAATACTTATATCTTATATCAAGATATGCTTGAAAGACATTTCTTAAACGTATATACTAAGGCATAAAGGAGGAGTGAAATATGGAATTTAGAGTTTTGCGATATTTTCTTACTGTTGCAAGAGAAGGAAGCATTACGCGTGCTGCTGATTTTTTGCATGTTACACAGCCTACCTTATCAAGACAATTAAAAGACCTAGAACAAGAGTTAGGGGAAAAGCTATTTATTCGCAGAAGTCACAGTATCGTTCTCACAGATGAAGGGATGCTCCTACGAAAGAGAGCAGAAGAAATCGTTGATATGGTCGATAAAGTAGAGGCAGAATTTAGTTCTAAGGAAGAAACAATAAGTGGCGATATTTACATAGGTGGCGGGGAAACAGACGCCATGAAACAGGTTGCACGGGTAGTAAAAGATTTACAGTCAAGTTATCCAAATATACGGTATCACCTCTACAGCGGAAACGAAGAAGATGTGACTGAAAGACTAGATAAGGGATTGCTTGACTTTGTTATTTTAATTCAACCGGCTGATTTATCAAAATATAATTATATCAAGATCCCAGCCAAAGATGTTTGGGGCATTGTTATGAGGAAAGACAGTCCTCTTGCTTTAAAAAATACCATTCAAGCAGTAGATTTATTAAATGTTCCGCTAATCTGTTCACGACAGGCTATGAAACAGACATGTTCTAAAAATGAATTTGCGGATTGGTTTGGCGAAGATTTTGATAAATTAAACGTTGTGACTACATACAATCTTGCATATAACGCTGCCATTATGGTTGAAGAGGGCATTGGTTATGCAATAACCCTTGATAAAATAGTGAATACATCTAGTGATAGTAACCTTTGTTTTAGACCGCTAGAGCCAAGACTTGAATCTGACTTAAATATTGTTTGGAAAAAGCATCAGGCTTTTTCTGCTGCTGCTGAGATGTTTTTAAAAGAAATTCAGGCGAAATTTTCAAATTCTTTATCAGATGTATAGGAAAATCTCGTAATAATATTATGAATTATTTATTATAATCTATTCCTCGAAGAAGCCACCATAGGTTTACCTAGGTTATTGACCAGTACGTTAATGCGTCCAAATCGGGCAACTGCCAACTTAACGGTAGCCTAGGCTCCTTTGTGAATATTTTCACTTGATCTAACCTGCTCGTAAGTTTAATAGCAATAGGTAAGACTTTGAGGTAATCTCCATCTTTTCCCCTGCTCCACACCCAACGTGCGATTTTCACCGCATTAGGCGTTCCATCATATTCTTTTAAACTAAAGCAATTAAATTACTAACTTTACGAAATTTGTTTAACTTCTTCAATTGTTTTCCATCTAATTGAAGACTGTTCATATATCGTTCAATCGTCTTTTCATTTGTAGAGTGGATTAGTCTATGGACATCTTTATGTACAATTACAAGATTGTTAAATTCATCTGTTCCCCCATATGTGGGGTATCTTATGGTGACAATGCACCTTATCGGTAGTCAAAAATTCCCCTGTTACTGCACATTTTCCTAATTGCATAGAGTACCTTGAAATTCTGTTATCTGCAAATTCTAAGTTGTCTTTGTCGTAAGGTATTTTTAACATCTTGTTTATTTCTATGGCAATGTCAGCCCTAAGATTTTTGTTTAGCTGCTGCATCCTATGAGCCCCAATCGTTTCGCCGCCTTATTCAAACGTTTGATTGATCATGTAAAAAGAGCCTGATTCAATTATAGAATTCAGGCTCTTGGTACTCTGTTATTGATTTTCATATTCATTATTTCATTCCACAATAAACTCCCTCACCTGTGCCCAACCCGTTTGGTCGCTCAACACTTTAAACCTAACAAATCTTGCTTGTTCCTCTTCATCCAATACAATTGAAATTTCATCCTGATCCTGATACTCGCCTATTACCTCCCAGTTGCTTCCGTCCTTTGAGATTTCAACAACACCATGTTTAATATAATCATTAGGCCTTGGAACAGGTCCGCTCGCTGATGCCATATAAAGCTCTATTGAACGGATAGTTTGGAGCTCGCCTAAGTCAACCCCGATATAATCACCTTTTTTTGGAGACCCTTTTGTCCAATATAGAGTATTAAGATTTCCATCAGTCATGTTTCCAAGAGCGAACGTACTATATGCATCTATGGTAGAGAAAGGCCCTGCCTCTTCTCGCCCTCCAAGCCAAAGATCATTCGTTTTTAATGCCTGATTGATAAACGGCTCCATTACCTGGTATGCATAGGTTTTCTTATTCGGCACATCATAAACGCCCTCATCAATCGTAATCGTAACCACACCGTCCTCTATTGATACATTCGCTCCGACGATTGAATTGTTTGCGGGCCAGTCACCGTCTCCACCGGAATGGACACTTAATACATATCCATTGTCAGGGATCACTGAATTGTTTCCACCTGAATCCGTTACTTTACCATCAACAACGGTTATCTCATAACCCCATTGATTGGTACCAGTCCTTTCTCCAAATTCAGAAGTGTACATGACAAGCTCACCCCAGCCCCTTGGCGCATTAACTCCATCAAGTGTCCTTGAAGCTTGTTGCTGTTCTTCAAACGTTCTATCTGTCGTATCATTGTTCAGTACTTCTTCTAGTTGCAATCGATAACCCTCTGTTACTTCTTTATCACCGCTCTGTTGTGCAAGTAACATTTCTACGGCCAATTGACCTGCCACACCGTAATGCTTCATTTTATCGATCCAAGGGTTCATCTCTTCTGAAAAATCCGTATTATCGAATTCCTTCTCTAATACATCCGCAGCAGCTTCAAGCTTTTTCAATTCCATTAATAGTTGATCTGCCTCAAGTTGCCCTTCTCCATTTTCATACCCACTCCAGAACGAGTTGATCAGTGGACTTAATGTCGGTGATTCTTCCTCACGAAGAGGTGAGGACAAGGCATTTTCTGCAAAGGTGGTCAGTTCTTCTGCAAATGAACCTCCGAAGTCTTTAATACTCGCTTGCCAAGACTTTTTAGGGTCATATGCCTCGGGATTCCAAGTGTAATCCGCTACTGTAAATAACGGTATTTTAGAGGCTTGTGCATATTCCATTGGGTTTGCTGTTAAGCCACGAACACCATGCTCCGTAAGTTCAGCATCTCTGCCAGATAATGGTCCCAAAAAAAGTCTGTCGCGCGCAAAATCATTAACCGGAAAGTTGTCCCATATTAAAAGGTCATGCTTAAATATGTTTGAGATCTTTTCTGCATCTTCATTGGTAATTGTTTCAGTTGTAATCCCAATACCTGTCCAATACACGAGAACCTCTGAATCTACCAAGTCAGCAAACTGTTCTCTATACGTGCTTGTCCCGTCCTGATAATATTCGGTAGGAACAGTGATCAATCGGTTTGCCCCTTCATGTGTTTCAATAAATTCCTTCTGAAACTTGTTCAACAAATACGCTTGTGCGGAAGCTGATGGACTAGGAGCAGATCCGAATTTTTCACGGTCTTCTTCACAATTCATATCTTGGAAAATATCATCTAAAAGAATGGCAAAGTCTCGCACGCCTAAATCCCACATCGCTTGAGCTTTATCCATAAGCAACTCGAACTCGCCCTCATCGGAATAACACATATCTAGCCCTGGAGAAATCGTGAATACAAAATCGATATGATTCTCTCTTGCTTCGTCCACTAACTTCCCTATTTCAGCGAGCTTGTCTGGTGGATAAGGATCTCTCCATTGATCGCGATGGTAAGGATCATCTTTCGGAGCATACACATACGTATTCATCTTATTTTCTGCATAAAAGTTGATTTGATCAATCCGGTCTGCTTGGGACCATGGTTCACCATAAAACCCTTCAATAACCCCTCTAATCGGCATTTCAGGATAATCTTCTATGACTACTTCTGGTATCCTATTTCGTCCTGGATGTGATTTAACGAATTGTTTCAACGTTTTCACACCGTAAAAGGTACCATCCCAATCAGCACCAGCAAGAATAATTTTCTTCTTTCCATCATTTCCTTGCCCCGCTGCTAGTACATATCCTTCTTTTGGAAGGGGGTTGTCTAATTCGGTATCAAGTGTTCCCAGTTGTTTGGTGATAAAGGCTGCTTCTGGGTTGTCCGCGATATAAACCGTAACTGGTGTGGTCGGCTTTTCAAAAGGTTGAAATGTCTTAATTTCTTTAACACCCGCTGATACTAATGTTTCTTTTAACTCATCTACAACGGTTTGGTCATTTGGTTCAGCTACAACAATTCCGACAACTGGGGATAAAGGGAAACCTGAGCCATTAACTTCAATATTCTGAGGGGTAGGATAAATCGATAGTTCTGGGGGGTCATTTTGTGCAGAGACGGTTGATGCTAAGGAAACGGAACCTCCAATGACTGAAGACACAACAAGAAATAAGGATAGTAAGCAGCAGAAAACCGGACGTCTTTTCTTTTTTACAGACAAATCCATAATTACTACACCCCTTATATAAAATTTTTCGATTTACTCAATTAAGACACTATGAGGCCATTCAAGCTCGATCCCTTGTTTCTTAAGGAGAGATTGGAATTCATCAAGCTGTTCTTCGTTTTGCCTGACTGCTCTAGGTTCAATCCCTTTTTCATGAGCATAAGCCGCAAGATAACCTGCAGACTCCCCAATGTTCCATTCAACTGGATGGACCCGGAAGCACCCATTGGTAATGTGAGTCGCACCAATGTTTTTGCTCCCTGCGATTAGATTGTGCATTCGTATTGGCAGTAGTGCACCAAGCGGAATTTGGAAAGGCAGACTAAGTGTGTAAAATAGTTGATTCGTCACAACCGTTGGATGTAAGTCAATGTGATAAGATCCTATTCCCACTGAATCCCTGACTTTGTTTACGCCATTATTTACTCGAGTGTCAGCTGAAATATCCTGTTCTTTAACCCTTACTTCTGCTTTTATACGTCGTGACTCTCGAATGTACGGGTACATGGCAAGCCCGTCTTCCGTCCCTGCAACATCTCTTCGTAACCGCATTCCAGGAAAACCTGTTTTACCATCTTCTCTTGGTGCTTCTGTTTGCATCCAATAAAGCAAAGATAAGCTTAATTGCCGTGCACCTTTTAAATGTTTCAGCCGTTCTTCCTCACTCACCTCATAAATCGGGCCAAGCCAATAATCATTTTGAGGCCAGTTAATTAAAGAAAGATCACCATTAGCATAGCCTTCTTCAAATAGGCTTTTATCAAGGGCCCTTCTATACTCCCAAAGCGAAAATAACCCTTTCTGAGGAAAAAGTGTGAACAATTTTGATTTTCCTGTAGCCGCATCAGGTCCAAACCAACTCAACTGCTTATGTTCGAGGAAATCAGCTTGATAGCTTTTCCAAAACTTATATTGCTGAGGTTTTTCAATTGTGTGGTTTTCACCCTCAATATAATCTACTGCGAAACAGTGCGTAATGGACTGCATATCCATCGGTTCAGAATCTCTCGACAGTACATGAGGTTCGCCAGTATCATTAACAGATTCTGCGCCTGTCACATATTCAGCCCCTGCTAACGGAAGAACATCACCGCACTCCGTTGCATCAATAAAAATGGATCCACTTATGGTGACTAGGTTATTTGTCTCAAGGTTTCGGACAGTAACAGCAAGAATTTCATCCCCGTTTGTCTCGGCAGCCTCTGCTTTATGTTGTAAAAGAAGTGTGATTCGACCGCTGTGAAAATAAGGTGCCAGCATATCGTGTAAAACTGCTAATGAGACTCTGGGATCATGAGAAATCCTACTGACAAGCGCGTTTCCTGGATTCAGCCTTGATATTTGCTTCGCCTTTGCAGTCAGTGGGTAATTATGATGATAGTAAGCTCTCACACGGTTGCGGAATTCACGATAGGTTCTCGTACATCCGAATTGTTCAATCCATTTATGTTCGTCTGGGGGGACCAGCTGGCTCGTTAATTGTCCACCGATTCGTGCTGTTTCTTCTGTTAAGATGACTTTTTTACCTAGCTTAGCTGCAGAAAGGGCCGCCATACTGCCTCCAAGCCCTCCACCTATGATAATAATTTCACCATTCATTTCTTTAGTCATTGGCACGACTCCTTTCACGCTTTATGTATGAACGAAGAGGACCGTTTAATTTTCGCTGATATAATCGAAGTTTTCGCTGATATATTTTGGATTTCGCTGATATAATCGAAGTTTTCGCTGATATATTTTGGATTTCGCTGATATAATCGAAATTTAGCTGATATATTTTGGATTTCGCCGATATCATCAAAATTTCGCTGATATATTTTGGATTTCGCCGGTATAAACAGGATTTCGCTGATATATTGAATTGGTATCACTTCTAGGAACCAGATTATACCTTCCAATGGCTTAATTCTTCTAGATTTAAAATCCCCCCTCTAAAATCCAGTACTCAGCACCTTAAACTTGAACTTTGGCCATAAATTAAGGGTGCTAACCCATATAAGTGAGTCAAACACTTTATGGATCAGCACCTTCCCGAATATTATTTGTCTTCCCTTATCATCTTTAACAGTCCTGGAATTTGGTGCGGTGGTTTAGATTCCTCTGCAAATTCCTCTTCAATGATGTCCCACCAACCGAACTGTTCTAAGTAAACAAGGTCAAAGAGCATGATTCCATGCGTCCTGTCCATTACGGATCTTAACCCTTTCCGGAACTGTTCAGGATCACCCTTGTATTGGTTTAGATAAAGGCTTCCGTAAACGAAGGTTGCTTCATTAACAACATCAAACGCCATGTCAGCTGACCCTTCAACACTATACCAATCAGGGTTACCAGCCTCTACAGCTTCCTCTCGAGTAACTTCATGGAAATAGTTACCTGTCATTAAGAAATCCAGCACTTCAGCATATCCTGTTTTGCCGTAATCAGGACTTGCCCAATCAAAATCTGGCTGATGTGTTTTACTTGCCCAGTTTACTCCCTCACTATAATATAGTGGGTACCATGCACCGACATACGTGCTGAAGAATAGTGAAGAATCCTTCTCATGGACAACGTTTTCTGCCGTTTTGAAGAAGTCTTGTATGTTGCCCGCTCTCCATTCAATCCACTTTTGATAATACTTACCTGGAATGATTTCTTCCCCTTGCTCTGTAAATTCCATTGTATAGATATCCTCTGGCCAGTTTGTTACGCTTTCACCGACATACTCTTCAAATTGTTCACGACTAAGATCACTAAAATCGGCGTGGACGTTGGAATATCGTGCACGATCGAGAACAATTCCATCTACGTCATAGTTACTAATAATCTCATCAATAATACTCAGCTCATAATTTTGAACATCTTCGCGAATCGGATTAACAAATGTAGAGAAACTTGGATATTCTGATGCAGGGACTAGCTCTGATTTTGAAGCGGAATAATCAAGTTTGTCACCTTCATGAACATTTTCTAAGATCCACGTTCTCGCTTCACCATGACCTGAAAGTACTACACCGTTATCCGGTACGGTTACCGCAGGTGCTCCGTATGTTCGATCTATCACCTTTGTGACAACTCCATCAGTTACCTGCACTTCTGCCCCCCATTGATTTGCTGGAGAAGCATCATATTTTGCAGGTGTATACATAACAAGCTGGTTCGAGCCTCTTGTGGTATTCACACCAGTGATGTCAAAGGTTGCTCCATCACCAGTCTTCGCAACACGTGAGGCTTGATAGAAAGTTGATTGCCATTCAGGATTTTCATATGCAGGACCATCCTGATAATCGGTGTTTCCTTCTGAAAACACGTTGACATTTGCATGAACCTGTATCCCATACTCATGGGCGACTTCAATAACTTCTTTTAGCAAATCGTATCCTTCAGGGAATCCGTCGTATTTAGGGATCTCAGATGTGCTCATATGCGGGGCAATTTCACTTGAATAACCGACAAAACCAGTATAATTTTTCACATCTAGGATGATGGTATCTATGTTTGCTCTTGCTGTTTTTCCTACAATATTTTCGACTTTTTCACGCGTATTGAGATTTTCAATATTTGCAGAAAGGTCATACCATAAAATTCTTGCTTTCTTGTTTTCATCTTCTACGAGGTTTTGAAGTACACGATGTCTTGAGTTGTCATTTCCTCCTGTTGCAAATGCAGGAATAGCCAAACTAATAAGCAAAACAAGTGACAATAGAACACCAAATGCTTTTTTCATCAAATCCCTCCGTTTAATTCAAATGAAAAAGTCCGGGCAATTGCGACACAAGTATCCTGATCGTTGTTTGACCACCTCCTTAAAATTAGAGTCCGACTAGAAAGCGAGAATTCAAGTACTTTCATTTTTGTTTCTTTCATCAAGCCGGACCGTTAATCCGATTTCAAAGGTTCGATTCCAAGGAAGGAAAATGCTCGTTATTGATGGAACAAAGCCACTGAACAAATTTTCCAAGTCTAGTTCATTTGCTGTTTTCAAAAAAGTTTGTTTAACTTCCCCAAGTAGTTGGGCTTCCTCTAAATCCGGTTCATTAACACGATCTCTCACCTGTGGGCGAACTATGGTTTGATAAAGATAGTCTTCTAAAAGTCGTAACAGTAACTGTTCATAGTGTCTTCTAGTAAAATCTGATTCGTTCAATTTAACAGAATTCTTATGTAAATGAACCATTGCTGCATGGGCAATGACTGTTCCAAGTGAATTGCCCGCTGTATTCCATCCGGCATAGCCCGTCAATTTTTTAAAAATGCTTGAATCTAGCAATCTAGGTATGAGTGCAGGGTCTGCTCCGTTCGAATAGGCAAGATCTGCAATCGCTACCATTTTTCCTGTTCCAAGATAATGCTTGACCTTTAATAGCCATTCTCCAAGGTTTCGATCTGCTGTATCTACTTCATCGAGGTCTTTTTGCAGAGCAAGGTCCCCCTGTTTCTTTCCTGGAACGTTCACCGCGAGTAAAATGTCAGCTCCGACCGAACTTTCAATTGTGAAAGACCCAAAGGCATAGACCTGCCCTTTAACAGATTCAGCAATCGGTCGGTCTTCGTACATCGCCGGTGATAATGCCCCTTTTTGACCGCTGAAAAACGGATGAAATACCGGCTTCTGCAAGTCTTCTAGATCATAAATCATTCTAGCAACCAGAGTACTAGCAACTTCATCCGCTCCAGGGTAAATAAAAACGTTATCATAGAGTTGACGCGCAAGAACCTCCTGCGAAAGTAATTCCTGTTCTTGAATGTTCATCCCGTACTCAGAGGTATCATCTTGAGGGAAAATCAAGGTGTCGAATAGACCACTTTCTACCTCATCCAGCAAAGTCCGATTAATAGCAAAGTTTCGTTCTCGAGTATTCTTGTAATCTTCCAATATCCAATCAGGAATCTCAGGCTTCAATCGTTCAACAAGCTTTTTGGAGGCCGGATCCTTCGTCTTAGCATAACGGTGGGAATAGTAAGAATACGTCCACAGTTCTACACCATAACGGTCCCAATAATCCTTCTCCTCTTCATTTACATAAGAGTTGGAAATCCGCATCGTAGCGCTGAAACACATAATCTTCATATTCGGATTCTTTTCTTTTAACTTACTTATCAGCTGAATTCGCGAACGGACTTCATCAATAGAGGCATCTGAAATTCGTGACGGGACAAGCCCTCCATAACCGAGCATATCAATCGAGATTACTAGCCCGTCCACTTCATCAACCGTTTTTTCGAGCCATTGCTGCAGCTCTTTGATATTGCCTGGCTCCTTCAAAAAACCTAAATATTCACATTCAGGAACGAGGATCTCCCACCCTCCTATAGCTGCTAGTTGACAAGGAAGGTCTCTCGTAACCGGTCTTGCATCGACGGGAAGCAATGCTATTTTTCTATTCACCCCTATCGCCGTCCTTTCATAATATAATTGCCCTGCAGTCTACTACTCTCTTAGTTCTCTATTAGCCTTTTACTGCCCCGCTGGTCGCGCCTTTAATAAAGTAACGTTGAAGGATTAGGAAGAAAATGATGATTGGCAGGACTGAAATGATCGAACCTGCAGCTATCAAGCGCCAATCTGCAGAAAACAATCCGGTTAATGCATTTAATCCGAGCGGAAGTGTATACATGCTTTGGTCATCTAAAATAATCAACGGCCACAAGAAATCTCCCCATGCCATCACAAAAGTGAAAATGGCTAGCGTGACCATCGATGGCTTCACCAGCGGTAGAAGAATTCTCCACCAGATTTGAAAGCTATTCGCTCCATCCATCCGGGCTGACTCATCAAGTTCGTACGGAATCGTAATAAAAGCCTGCCGCATTAAAAATATACCGAAAGCGGTCGTCGCATGCGGTAAAATCAAGCCCGCATACGTATTTTTCAGACCAAGATCAAGAGAGAGAATATAAATCGGAATCATCAAAAGCTGGAACGGGATCATCATCGTACTAATGATCAGTATGAATATGATGTTTTTCCCCTTAAACTTCATTCTAGCTAGTGGATAGGCTGCAAATGAACAAAACAGCACATTCAGTAATACCGTTAAAAATCCCACGATTGTACTGTTCATTAAATAAGTCCAGAAAGGAAATGCCTTCATTGCATCTGCGAAGTTAGTAAGTGTAGGGCTTTCCGGGATGAACTTAGGTGGATAGCTGAATATGTTTTCATGTCCTGATTTCAGTGCAGTAGATAGAAGCCATAAAAAAGGACCAAGCATGCCAAGTGCAACAATAATGAGTAGTAAATAAACCAGTATATTTTTAACCGTTCTCTTTGTCTTCAGTTTTGTTTTTGGACGAGTTTCAGCAATGGCTGTTTGTCGTTTCGTATAGACAGGAGTTTCCATTTCTTATTCCCCCTATGCAACATTCTCCTTCTTACCCATCAACTTCAAGTTCAGTATCGAAAAGACTAGTGTAATGATGAAAAGCACAACACCAGCTGCACTCGCATATCCCATGTTCAAGCTTTCAAATGCTTCTTGATAGATGTAGAACACTAGTGTCTTTGAACTGTTTAAAGGACCTCCGCCTGTCATAATATAAATTTCTTCAAATACTTTCATGGCAGCGATAGAAGACATCACGGTCACGATAATAATGGACGGCATCAACATCGGAATCGTAATACGAATCGTTTGCTGCCATTTGCTAGCTCCATCAATTTCTGCCGCCTCATAAAGGTTTGATGGAATCGACTGCAATCCAGCAAGGTAAATCACCATGTAATAACCTAGGCCCTTCCAAATGGTTACTGCCATAACAGAAAACAGCGCCGTCTGTTCTGAAGTGAGCCAGTGAACAGGTCCATTGATGATCCCGATCACTTCCAGCAAATAATTGAGGACCCCTTTTTCTGCATACACCCATTCCCACGTAATCCCGACTACAACCCAGGAGGTGACAACAGGTATGTAGTAAGCAGAACGGAAAAATCCGATTCCTTTTATTTTTTGGTTAACTAGGATTGCAAGGAAAATAGGTAAGATAATCAATGCAGGAACTACACCAATTAAGTAGATAATCGTCTGGATCAATGTTTTCCAGAACAGGTCATCTTTAAATAATTCATTATAGTTTTCTGTACCGATGAACTCTGGTTGTGTAATCATGTTGTAATCCGTAAAGCTTAGCCATATTGCCTGCAGCAACGGATAGAAAATGAATGCACCTAGAATTGCACATCCAGGTAACAGAAACATGTATGGAGTCAGAGCGTTTCGTTTCACACCTTTTCTTCTCCCTTCTGCAATACATCGAATAGCAGCTTCACAGCACCAATCATCCCTGCTTTGTTTCCAAGACTGGCAGGTAAAACATCAATGTGCACCTCTTGCACTGCAAGCTTTTGCTTTAACAAGTGCCACCACTTATCTTGCGAGTCAATGACCCCTCCACCGATAATGACCGCTTCAGAGTCAAGACCGATGGAAAGATTATAAAGGACGAGAACTAAATCATTCAGATAAACATCAACTACCGGTTTAATTTCCTTGTCACCTTTTACGAAAGCCTCGAATATTTCATCCCCATTTTCAAAAATACTATGATTGGATTGTTCATTCGCGATTCTTAATAATGCTTTTCCAGAAAGATACTGCTCGATACATCCCTTTTTCCCGCAGTTGCAGTCTCTTCCATTCGGATAAAGGATCACATGGCCCCATTCTCCACCATTCCAATTGTGGCCACGTACGATTTCTCCGTCTATCTTATTTGCACCACCAACTCCTGTGCCAAGTGTCAGCATCGTAATGGATTTGTACGGTTTACCCATGCTCCATAATTCACCAACGAGCGCCGCATTCGCATCATTATCAACTACAACTGGGAGCGAATATGTATTTGTTATAAAATCCCTTAGATTAATCCCCTGCCACCCAGGGAGATTATCGGTACTATAAACGACCTCGCCACTTTTCACATTCACTCTACCTGCTGTACCTATGCCGATCCCGGAAATTCCCACTTCCCCTTCAAGCACCTGGTCGATCGTACGGGTCAATGAAGAAAGAATCCCCTCTCTACCTTCTGAGATAGCGGTAGGTATAGAAACCTGTTTATGAATGTTTCTATAGTCATCTATAAGAGACCCTTTGACTGTAGTTCCTCCGATATCTATTCCAATTGCTTTCATCTTATCCACCACTTTTTAGTAAATCTTATTTACAACCGCCTGTGCCGTCTTTTCTTTCATTTCTATTGACGAATTTTTGTGTTTCAGTGCTAGACCCGTGCACAATAGGTCAATGACAAACAGCTGTGAAATTTTGGCTGCAAGCGAACTACCTTCAAGTGGAGATTCCTTCCCACCGTTTATCAAAACTGCGTCAGCAAGCTTGGTAATCGGTGACCTTGCATAATAAGTGACTGCAATTGTCTTTGCTCCGTTTTCCTTAGCGATTTTCAAGGTATCGATCGTGTCTTTTGTACTTCCTGATACACTTATCCCGACGATAACATCATCTTTTGTCAGTGTTGCAGCAGTCATTGCCTGAAGATGGGGATCAATTACGGCATCTACCCTACGTCCGATCCGAAGAAACCGATTCTTAGCATCTAGTGCTGTCAGTCCTGACGTCCCGACACCGATAAAATGAACAGAAGCTGCGGTATCGATCATTTCAATCGCCTTTTCGATCGCTTCTTCACTATTCATTGATACGGTTTCTTGAATTGCGTTTATCATATCAGTGGAAATAGTCGGAATAAGACCCGCTTTCACACCCTGGCCTGTTTCTTCTCCTAAGCCATTTGCCAAATCCTTTGCGATCGTAAGCTTGAATTCCTGGTACCCCTTCAAGCCGATTTTTCGACAAAAACGTAACACCGTTGTTTCTCCAACTTCTGCTGCATCCGCAAGATCCGTTACAGAATAATAAATCACTTTTTCAAGTTGGTTTAACACGATATCTGCCACTTTTTGTTCTGATTTTGTAAGTGATGGGAAGTAGCTGTTAATCAACCCTTTTATATTCCCTGTCCGATTTGCTTGTTTGACCGTCATGTGGCTGCCCTTCCTTCTTTAACAAATTGGTATATTTCTTTGTGATTTCCTGAGGCCTTGTGATTGCTGAACCAACTACTACACTATGAGCTCCAATCTGAAGAGCCTTTCGAGCTTCTTCTGGGGAGTTGTATCGCCCCTCTGCAAAAACAGGAATGGAAAGTCGCTTTGATAACCGTTCTACCAGATTAAAGTCTGGCCCTTTAAGTGATGGAGAATAGGAAGTATAGCCTGATAATGTCGTTGATACACAATCCACCCCTAATGCGGCTGCTCTTATCCCTTCCTCATAGGTTGAAATATCAGCCATAATACCGATCCCGTTGTTGTGGATATGATCAATTAATTCCTCTATTGACTGTCCATTCGGGCGTTTTCTTGTCGTACCGTCAATGGCTATGATCCCGACTCCAGCATTTATCAGTTCATCGACTTCGTTAAGTGTCGGAGTAATGTATATGTCGCTTTCTTCATACATTTTCTTTACTAATCCTATAATAGGGAGTGTTATCAGCTTCTTAATTGCCTTGATATCGTCAGCCCCATTTGCCCTGATGCCAACTGCCCCGCCAACTTCAGCTGCTTTAGCCATCTTCGCCATTACCTCTGGACCATACAGCGGTTCATCCTTCAGTGCCTGGCAGGAGACAATCAATCCTCGTTCTAGTTGTTCCAATATGTTCAGTGATTCCATCGCTATACACCACCACTCTATTAAATCTCGAGAAATTACTATACTAAAAGTGCAAGCGCCCTGTTCAGGTGTGATAAAGAAAACTTGGTAAACGCCAAGCTTTGAGAAGGCAGTTACCCTAGTTGCACTTATGCTTGTAAGTGCAAGCGCTGGAGATTCTGTAACACAACACCCTTTTTGTGTTTGTGGAAGAATCGAAGCGACCTCGAACATCTGGGCGCTGAAACTAGACATTACATCTGTGAACTAAACTTTATACTTTATTTTCTATTGAAAAAGAAGAAGGGGCAGGAATCACCCCCTTAATCCTTTATCTACTTGGATAAAATCTCGTTCCATTTACCCTCTGCTTGTTCTACCGCCTCTTCCGGGCTCATTTTTCCAAGCATCGCGGCATGTAAAGCTTGATTTATGGATGTCTTTAAATCTTCATAATTTTCCATTGGAGGAACAAGTACTTCACTTTCTTTCAACTGACTGGCAGAAACAATTCGTGCTTCATCAATTGGAGTTGGGTTTTCAGGCAACTCCTTAAAGTACGGATCATCTAATGCACTTTCAATAGAAGGAAGAATTGGAACGATCTTATCAAACTCAACTTGGTTTTCAGCATTGGTAATGAAGAGAGAAAACTTGACAGCTTCTTCCTTATATTTGCTTTGCTCCGGAACAACAAGATTCATCGCTGATGTATTTTTCTTGCCAGATGACCCTGTAATTTGCTCGCTTGATTTTGTTGCTTCCAAAATATCAGGGGCATTTTCCTTTACTTTCTCTAAAAATTGAGGACCCGAGGCTAAGATTGCAATCTGTCCTGCCTGATACATATCAATCGCTTTTCCGTGTCCTTCCGTTAACACTTCACGCGGGATCAGGTCATTTTGATAAAGATCCACAAAAAATTTAAATGCTTCAACGCCTTCAGGTGTATTGAATGCTGCTTTTGTCATATCCTCATTTGTTAGTTTCACATCCATCATCACAAGGGTTTCTAGTAAATGACTAGCATCAAGTGGTGGATAGAATGCATACTTCCCGGTTTCTTCTTTAATGGTTTTAGCGACCTCTTTCAATTCATCGAACGTTTTTGGCGGGTTTTCAGGATCAAGTCCTGCTGCTTTAAAAATGTCTGTGTTATACATCGTCACTTGAGAAGAGAGGTACCATGGGATACCAAATGTCTTCCCGTCAAAGGTATTTGAATTCCAAACCCCTTCAAAATACTTATTCTTCGTCTCTTCATCAACCATCTTATCCATGTCTACAAGCGCATCTAATTCAGCTAATTTTGACGCAAACTGTGGGTTTAGATTAGCGACATCCGGAGCAGTTTCAGATGCAACCGCCGCTAAAATTTTCTTCTCCATGTCCGCCCATGGAATGTCCACCCATTTTACTTTGATATTTGGATTTTGTTCTTCAAAGTCAGCTATGACACCATTGATATAATCATCAAATGTAGGTGAAAGCTGCATTGTCCAAAATTCGATTTCTACCGGCCCATCTTTCGTCTCAGTATCGCTTTCGCTACTGCATGCTGAAATTAAGAGAGTCATAACCAGCATCAGAGATAAAAGTAACGAATACCTTTTCATAAATATCCCCCTCTTGAAATTTATGCTATAAACTTATTTCTCAGCGAAATAAGTCAATGCCCTTTTTAAGTCCCTTTTCCAAAAGCTCCATAAATGACGCTCATCTTCTTCAAAATATGTAAGGTTCGCTTTTGCATTTAGAAATGCGTCTGCTAATTTTCGGTTACTCGATGTAATGTTGAGCGTCTTTTTACTGATTTGAGACTGAAATCCATCTTCATGCTTGCCATATACCTGATAGACGTGCCAACTTGAAAGATCTTTCTCTTTGACTTGTTTGATTAAGGTTTCTGTAACAGCTGCTGATTGAAGCAGTATATGTGTCCACTGTAACGGATATTGAAGTGCTATCGATAGACTGACAGAGGCACCGAGCGAATCTCCAAGCATACCCTTTCGTTGTAAGCGTTTTCCGTTTTGTTCAAAAAATTCTTGTGCTTTTGGAAGTAATTCTTTAGAGAAAAAACGTTGGTAATCATGGTGTCGCTCTCCTTCAGAATGATAAAACTGATAACGCTCATGTGAGGTTCCTGGGGGTACAAGGATCATTACAATCTTTTCGAACAGTTCCCTGTCTATTTTTAAGAGATCTTCAAACTGTTCCTTTAGATTACCTAACTCCAGGTAATCTTCACCATCCTGTACAAACAACAAATTACAATCCATATTCTTTACTCCGATCGTTTTATCGTACAGAAAGAATATTTTTTGTTCCCTGTTTAACTCATAACTGTAGAAAACCGTCTCTTCTAAATTAACGCTCATTGGTACCTCCTCTTCTTCTAATGTCATAATAACACAAATTTTCTGAAATATGAATATTTTATTTTATTTTTTATAAAATGGCGGATAATATCTCCATAATTATTTATATTGCACCAAAACTCCGGAGTTGTTATCCAATTTTTTATTTTGCCAATAGACTGCACTCCCAGCTTAATCTAACGTGTGATTAACGAAATAGCCCTCAATACCGATTATATATCGACATTGAGGACAGATTGATCGTTATAATTAAAGAAATAGTAATCAATTTGACTTTATAGTTGTAAACTTAGATGGTCCTTTGCACTACTGAATAACAGATTTATGAGAATACTGTAAATCTCCTACCGCCTTCACACGAATAAATAACGCATTGCCGGGTAAGTATGCGAGAGGGATGTCTTCAATGGAAACAATGGAAATCGTTTTTTCATCGGCACCTGCTTTTATTGCTTCATCAGATGCTAGTTCCCTTGCATCTGTTATCGCTTCTTCTCGATTCATTTGATCTAAACTATAAATTCTTTCTACATCCCCACTCACTTGACCAAGTGCAGCTCCTATAGCATTTGCCGCACCGTAGTGTTCTGGCATAATGACTTCAGATACCCCTTTTAAAGAATTGGAAACAATGATGCTTCCCCCACCTGATAAAATAAGTGGTACTTCTTTAGAGCTCGTTTTCATTTGATCAATAGCATCTTCTAACATTCCTGTCATTTTCTCATATACTTTTTTACAAAACTCAATTGATAGATGTTCTACCTGAATCGCTTTATCTTCAAAGGCTTGTCCTAAACGCGTCACAATATCCGAAGTGGTTAGAACATCTCCACCGAAAAGAAGTGCCTTTCTCGTGATTTCATAGCCTACACTCGTTGGTCCGACCGTAATATTTCCACTTCTCTCAAAGACTTGAGTTCCACCTCCTAGCCCAATGGATAATATATCAGGCATTCTGAAATTAGTATTCACTCCTCCAATGGTAACCGCTAAAGAAGACTGTCTGGGAAACCCTTTTGTCAGTACTCCAATGTCACTTGTTGTTCCTCCAACATCTAGGACAATAGCATCATTTAGCCCTGTTAAATGAGCTGAACCTCGAATGGAGTTTGTCGGGCCACACCCCATGGTAAGTATAGGATAACGTTGTGCATATGCTGCATTCATTAAAGTCCCGTCGTTTTGGCTGAAAAACATTTCAGCTTCAATATTGAGACTATTTAATGCCTTAGAGAACCCATTAATGACGGTTTGACCTGTTGTCATCAAAGCTGCGTTTAATATTGTTGCATTTTCACGTTCAAGTAAGCCGATACTACCAATCGCATTAGAAAGGGAAATGGGAATATCTCCAAGCTCCTCTCTTACCCAGGCAGCAACGGTGTCCTCTTGACAGTTATTTACTGGGGAAAATACGCCTGAGATAGCGATACTTTCAACATTCTCACTTATTTCTCTACAAAACTTAGACACTTCTTCTCTATTTAACTCAGAAATCAAGCGCCCATCAAATTCGTACCCACCTTCTACAATAATCGATGCCACTTCAATTTTTTCTCTTAAGTCTTGTGGCCAATCCGTAAATGGGGGTATCGCTGTTGTAGCTGGTCTTCCAATTCGTATAACCCCTACTTTATCCAAGCGTTTACGTTCGACAATGGCATTCGTACAATGTGTGGTTCCAAGCATGGCATATTTAATGGCACTACTATCAATCTTGCTTTCTTGTACCACATTTGCAATTGCTTCTATTATTCCACGTTCCACGTCTTTTGTAGTTGGTACTTTTACCGTGTGAACAACCTTTAAATGTGCATCTATTAAAGCTGCATCCGTATTCGTTCCTCCTACATCCACCCCTAAGCGATACATTATTTTCTCTCCTTCTGTAACTCTTCCACTGGCTGATAGTTAAAGTCATATCCAAAATAACGAGGACCGGCTGTTTCAATACCTTTTTGTGTCCTCCATTTTTCATGACACGGAAAAGCGACAGCCACTACACGAGCTCCATATTTCATCCGCTCTGTTGTAATGGGAAAACCAGTCTCTGCATCTAATACAGCAATTAAATCTGGTGTCGAACATAATAAATGCTCTCCTTCTTTTGCTACCAGATGCTCATTTTGAAAATAGATGGTAAAGGTTCTCCCTTGTTCATGACGTATACCTTCAAAATTTGCACTTCCCCGCGTAAAGCCTCCAATTAATCTACGTTCAATGTCGACAATTTTGGCTTCAAACAACTGATATCCGTTTAACTCCTCTAGCATTTTTTTAATACCTTGCTGTTCTTTACCTTTATTATCAAGTAGATACCCCCCGATTTTTTCAGCTAATGTAAGGGTATTTGGAATAACACTATTCTTTACCTCTTTTCCTAATAGGCTATAATCACAGACTGATGCGCTTCCCCCCATTTCTATTGTGATGACACGTGCTAGTCTTTCGGACCAAACTCCATCCCGAGGATATAAGACGACAGAATTCCCTTTTTCGTCAGCCATTGTAACAGGTGATGGTTCTAAACCATCCAGATGAAAAGTAACCATTTGCGCTTCTGGAAAAGCACGCCCCATCGCATCTGCATCCAGAATAGGAAGACTCTTTTTAGCAGCTGCAATAATTGGGAACAGAGAGTTAATTCCCCCTATTTCAATTGGCATAACTACGTCAACCTTTCGCCCTAATACCTCTTCTAACTTCTCAAGTGGTGCAGTGACTTCAATTTCTGATGGTACCTTCTCAATCGTAACCGTTGGTGCACCCATTCCAGATACAGGTACCACTAGCTGATCATCCCTTAAGTCTTCTAAAGAGAGTAACGCAACATCCCCATATTTACGAATTGCTTCTTTTGCCATTAATTTTCCGATATAAGGATCTCCACCTCCCCCCGTACCTAGAACAGCAGCTCCTAATGCTATTTTTTCAATCGCCTCTATATCAATGTACCTCATTTCCTATTCCCTCTTTTCCTGTTTACTTTTTGATGTCTATTTGTTGAATGAAAACCTTTTGATTAAATAATTTCCCTAAGGTAGCTTGTACGACGAGACCAATCAGAAAACCATCTAGTGAAGGAATGGTTGTCAGAGAAAATAGTTCTAATCCAGTGGGCTGTGTTGTTGTCATATAAGTGATGATTATCCCTATTATCCAAGCGATAATGGAACGGGTAACGATTTTCCTTGCCTCTAGCTGATTCTCATACCGTTTAAACTCTGTTTTAACAAAAAAGTATTCAGAAACATAAATACCGCCAATAGGGGCAATAACAACTGCTAGTATATTTAAAAATGAAATAAATTGATCATAAATACCTAGAACCGCTAGAGTGGTTGCTACAATTCCTAATATAACGGTTAACCACTTTTTAGAAACTTTAGTAAAAATCAATGAAAATCCTAGAGAGGAAGAGTATAAATTACTTGTATTCGTTGTCCACTGTGCCAGTGTTAATACTAAAACTCCTGGTATAGCCATCCCTAATGTAATAAAAATACGCATCATATCATCGGTACCCATTGACTTTGACAATAGAATAGCTACGATGATCATAAAGCTGTTACCTATGAAAATACCGAAAAATGTAGAAATAATGGCATCCCTTCTACTTTTTGCCCATCGGGAAATATCTGGTGAAATAGTTGCACCTACAATAAAAATACTGATAACAAGTGAAATTGCACTACCAAATGTAAAAGCCCCTGCATTTTGTATTTCAGAAGGTAATGAGTAATTTTTCAGGGTTAAAAATAGGGTAAGTAGCATTAATCCCAATAAAAACGGTACGGACCACACGCTTAACTTTTCAATTGCACGGAACCCGTAAATAGCTGTTGTCATCATCAAAATACCACCAATAAGGGATAGCACCTTTACATTTATTGACATGCCAAATGCTTCTCGTAAAACAGTGTGGGCGTTGTCCGCAAAAAATCCTACTTGGACACCAAACCATCCTAGTAAAGAAATGCCGATAACAATGGAAAATGCCAGTGCACCATATTTTCCAAATACATACTTTGTTATCATCGAAGTGGACAAGTTGGTTGAAGCACCAACGATTGCACAAATAGTACATAAAATAGCTAAAAGAAAAGATCCAACACACACCGATAAAATTGCTTGATTTAAGGCCATTCCATTTGCTAATACAGCGCCTAATAAAACAGAAGATAAATCGACTCCGATAGCCACTAATACAGAGAACATAGAAAACCACGTTCGACGTAAATGTTTCGGCACTGCTTCTCGTTCATAATCTAATACCTTCGTGCCATCCTCCATTAAAATAACCCCCTTGAATATATTTTTATTTCGAAAAACCCACTTTCTATCTCAGTCATTCATTACATATACCATTCCAATAAATGTTCCATATTTGCTCAAAGCGCCTTTGGAATTTGTCTTCTTGGTAATAGAACAACTCCAAAAAGATTCCGTCCATTAAACAAAGAAACGAAGCAATCAAATCATCCCTTGGTTGGTCTTTGAGTATTCCTTGTTCAATTCCTTTAGAAAAGATGTCTAATAGAATCTCATAATGAAACTCTTCCATATCGTTAAAAATTCTTTTTACTTCTTCGTTTAAATTAAGAGGAAGGAAAAAGGCAAGTCTGGTATATGAAGCTGTTTTCTCAAGTTGACTTAAATGATAATCACAAACATCTTTTAATATTTGATAAAGCATTTCTTTTACAGTTCCATTTTTCATTTGGCCAAGTGACTGTTGAATGTAGCAAAAATGATGCTCCAACAAGTCTTTATAAACAGCCATAAACAAATCTTCTTTACTCTTGAAAAACGCATAAATAGACGGTGTTTTTATACCAACTTCTTTAGCAATGCTAGAAAGAGTAGTACGTTCATACCCTTTCTCTGCTAATTGTTTGCAAGCAACATCTAAGATTTTACTTTTTGTCATCGTTTCATCCACCTAACTAATTTAGTTAGGTAAATTATATTTTATTTTTTCTGAATTTTCAACAGTTTTATTTGCATCAATTCAACAAGTCCATCAGTATACGATTTTCCTTGTTGATTATACTTCTAGAATAGAAAGTATTTTTATACTTTCTTAACGTGCAAGGATAATATCTATCTTCAACGTATAATAAAGGTCAAATCCATTTTTATTTAAGTAAGGTGTGCATTTTTTAATTGTAGTTAATTTGTTGGATTGGAGGTTTAAGATGGTATCAGGCATTTTATGCTATTCTAGGTTCAATATTTTGAAAGGGGCAGTATGATGAGGATCGCAGATGCTTTAACTATTGGTGAACTCTCAACTGGTACAGTCATTGCTGGTAGAAAAGGAATTACAAGAGAGATTGTGTCAATTGAAGTTATGGAAGTTCCAGAAGTAGGTAGTTGGATTACAGAAGGAATTCTAATGATGACGACCTTTTACTCTGTTAAAGATGATTATAAACAACAATTTGAAATATTAAAGACGCTCATAGAAAAAGATGCGTCAGGTATGGTTATTAAGTTAGGTAGGTTTGTTAAACAAATTCCAAAAGAAATGATCGAGTTAGCAGACGCCAATTCTTTCCCAATCATTTCGATCCCTAAAAATGTATCTTACATTAATGTATTAACTCCATTATACGAAAAGCTATATGAAGAAAAGAAAAAAGTTACAAAAGACTCATTAAACCCTTTTCATGCTTTTATAAAAGAGGATTATGCTACAGTTTCCGAAGCAATTGAAACCTTATCGAAGATCTTGGAATCTCAAGTTTATGTAGAGGATTGCGAAGGGCGGTTGCTTTACTGCACTGACAAAATTTCATCAGATGGATGGAGAAATACAAAGTTGTTACTATCAAATCCTATCCATCCAAGGTATAAAGAGTTGTTAAAAGAATGGCGTATCGAATTACAACGTCATACCCTTAAACGAGTAAAATTTTCAGATCAAAGAAATCGATTAATTGTTCCTCTTATTTCTAAAAATAATATTTTCGCTTTCATCCATCTTCCTTATAAAAATCAGACCAAATTTAATAAGATCGAATCTCAAGATATCGATAGTTTGATTCGAAAACTTTCTGAAACCATAATGAATGAGCAGTTGGAATTGCAAAAAGAGCGGATGAAAGATATAGCAACTTTAGAATCTCTCTTGGATCATCACAATTCCATGAATACAAATTCGGTTTTTACAATCTTGTTTTTCACAAGAAAATACCTCAAAGGTCCATTTTTTCAGCCATCGACCCTAATGGACAGTAAGATTTTAATTCGAAAAAAAATAAAAGAGCTTGTAGAGGATCTCCCGTTTGAACAAAATATCATATTTGAAAAGAACAACCATTTTTTTGCAATCGTTCAATATTCATTACCCCACAATCAGAATATGTTAGCGCAATTAATAGAGGTGTTTCAGCCCACAATACTAGATTCTTCTATTGAAGATATGCATATTTCCATTAGTCCACCCTTCCAAGATTTAAAAGATTTTGATGATAAGATTAAATCTTCAACAAAGATTATGGAAATAGGGCTGAAAGTTCGGCCAGATGAAAAGGTTTATGCTTATGACAAGCTTGGAATTTACGAAATACTTATTAACTTGAGTACCGATCCGTTTGCTGTTAAATATACGGAAGAGGTTCTGCAACCGCTAGCAAGCACCGATGGACAGTTATTAGAAACTTTAATTGCATTCTTAAATGAAAATGGTAATGTATCACGAACTGCTGAGAAGTTGTTTATTCATCGACGAACAATGACATATCGGCTCCAAAAAATCAAAGAACTCATTAATATGGAGCTCGATGATCCAGAGAATCTGTTTATTTTACGTTTTTGTTTAAAAATTAAAGAGCTGAGGTAAAAAAGACGGGTTCCCTCCCGTCTTTTTTATACGTTAAGAAAGTATAAAAGTACTTTCTTAACGTATAAAAGGAATTTTGCAAATAGTGAGAAAGAAACGATCAAGAATGTTTCCCACTTTATGCATACAGCTTAATAGATTAAATTTTTATAATATTAAAAAAGGGGGGCTAATATGTTAGGTATTCTACGAGTTTTAACAACAGCAGATGAAAATGTACTTCTGGAACATGGGAAGAAAATGCATGAATTTGCTAGGGTTTCTTCAATAACTCATTGTATACCGAATCAGCCAAATGGAATATATAATGACGAATCTGAGCAGGAAGCAAATCCCCAGATCATCAAGCTGGCAAAATGGATGGAAGAAGAATTAAATGTTGATGCAATCACAATTAGTTGTGCAGCAGACCCTGCAATAGAAGAATGCAGAGCAGCTGTCAGCATTCCTGTATTAGGTGCTGGATTGTGTGGCGCCCACACAGCTTGTATGGCTGGAAGAAAAGTCGGGGTCATAGGAATTACAGAAGAGTCGCCAGGCAAAATTATAAAAGAATTAGGTGAACACTATCATTCCTATGCATTTTCTAAAAAGTTAAGGAAAACAACAGATTTATTTGCAGAAGATGCAAAAGAAGAATTAATAAACGTAGCGAGAGGTTTAATCGATTCAGGTGCAGACGTTATTTTATTTGCTTGTACTGGATTTTCAACAATTGGTTTAAAAGATTATTTTGTTCAATATTTAACGGTACCCATAGTGGACTTAATTGAGGCGCAAGCAATTGCTTACCAATTAATTGGACAGGAAGGAGGCTACCAATGAAACAAAAAACCTTTGACATACCCTTTATTCTATTTTCAATTATCATTTCTGTTTTTGGCGCAATTGTAGGATTACAACTAATTACATCTCTAGGAATTACACCGAATACGTCGATCATTGGTGCTTTAATTGCCATGCTAATCGCACGTATTCCTATGCAGATGTTCTATAAATACAAATCATTAGAAAATCAAAACTTAATTCAAACATCTATTTCTGCTGCAACCTTTGGGGCGGCAAATAGTATCTTAATTCCAATTGGATTACCTTATGTTTTAGGGATGCCAGAGTTAATTATTCCGATGTTAATCGGTTCAGCTATCGCATTATTTATAGATGCATTTATTTTATATAAAGTATTTGACTCGAAATTTTTTGGTGCAGATGAGACATGGCCTCCAGGAGTTGCCACAGCTGAAGCTATAAAAGCTGGTGATGAGGGTGGGTCGAAAGCTAAATACCTAGGACTCGGTATTTTAGGTGGAATTTTCGGATCTCATTTTGGTTTTCCAATGTCAGCATTTGGTGTTGCCTTTATCGGTAACATATGGGCACTTACCATGTTTGGAATAGGACTGTTATTAAGAGGATATTCTGTCCAATTGTTCGGTGTGGACATAAATGAGTATTATATCCCACACGGAATAATGATTGGTGCAGGGGTTGTGGCATTGTTCCAATTTATCTTTTCTTATGTTAATTCTCGTCCCAAAAAGGATACGAAAGTGGATACAGACCATGAATTCACACGAAACGATCAGGATGTTAAAAGAGGATTTGGTCTTGGCTTCCTTCTTTATATAGGAGGAGCTGCAATCGTTGCTGTAATGGGCGGAATTCTTTCTAATATGCCTTTCTGGCAAGTGCTTTTATTTGTATTATTTGCTGCTTTTGCAGCGGTTGTAAGTGAAATTATTGTTGGAATTGCGGCGATGCACTCAGGTTGGTTCCCTGCATTTGCTGTTACGTTAATCTCGCTTTTAATTGGGATGTTGATAGGGTTCCCTCCTGTCGCCCTAGCTTTATTAACGGGCTATACAGCAGCTACCGGTCCTGCATTTGCAGACTTAGGTTTTGATTTCAAGGCAGGAGTCCTTATTCGTAAGGGTGTTCCAAACGCACAAGAACTATTTGGACGCCGTCAGCAATTTAAGAGTGCAATGATTGGTTTTGGAGTAGCTGTAGCAATGACTGCAATGTTCGCAGAGTCATTTTTCGCTCGAGATTTAGTACCGCCAGTTGATCGCGTATATGCTGCAACAATTGAAGCCGGCTTAACAGGGAACGTTGCGATGTTGATATTCTTATGGGCAATACCTGGAGCCATTTTTCAATTAATAGGCGGTCCGAAGCGCCAAATGGGGATTTTATTTGCTACTGGTTTTAATTGCAATGCCAATGGCAGGCTGGGCAGTAATTATAGGGGTATTAATCCGATCTTTGGTCTTGAAAATTCGCGGACCAGAAGCGGAGAATACAATGTACACAACTGCAGCAGGATTTATTGCGGGTGATGCGTTGTATAGTTTCTTTTCATCTATTTGGAAAGCTCGTTGATGAGGTGAGGTAATGACAAAAAAAATATTGACAAAAGATGATGCAATAAAAGCAGTATATGGTGGTTGTATTTTAGGAGGTGGAGGTGGAGGCTGGATTCAAGACGGCCTTCAAAAAACAGAATCTACCTTTGAAGTTGGCTCGCCTACTTTGATTACGATTGATGAATTGCAGGATAATGATTATGTTGTGTGCGTATCTCTGGTAGGTGCACCTTCAGCAAAAGAGCAATATGTTGATTCAAAACAACTCGTGGACACCGTTCAACGAATGCAAAAGGAATTTCCACATCCAATCAAAGCAATTATGACGAATGAAAATGGAGCATTTACAACGATAAATGGTTGGTCACAATCTGCAGGTACTGGTTTACCGGTTCTTGATGCTCCATGTAATGGAAGAGCACACCCGACCGGTTCAATGGGATCTTTAAATTTATCTGAAATGGACGGATACCAGTCAATACAGTCCTATTCAGGTGGAAAAGCAGAAAAGAAAGTTGAGGGATTCGTTTCAGCTACCCTTGACAAATCATCCAATGCTGTTCGCTTTATGTCCGTTGAGGCTGGAGGAATGGTTGCAGTTTGCAGAAATCCAGTAACAATGAGTTATGTAAAAGACCATGCTGCAGTTGGAGGTATTACACAAGCGATAGAGCTCGGCGATGTATTTCTTTCAATACCTGAGGGTCCAGATAGAATTGAAGCAGTTGCATCATTTTTGAAAGGTCGTGTCATTCATTCTGGAACAGTAAGTCATTTTGAAATGAATCAAACAGGTGGATTTGATGTTGGTAATGTGAGGATTGACGATTTAGAGCTTACCTTTTGGAATGAATATATGACAGCTGAAATGAATGGTGAGCGAAAAGGCACATTCCCTGATCTCATCATGACGTTTGATACAAAAACTGGGCTCCCTCGAGTAAGTGCAGAAATTCAAGAGGGACAGAGTATCGCCGTTCTTTCAGTACCTAAAGAAAACCTGAAATTAAGTTCAACGATGTTTAATGAAACGTTATTAAAAGCAGTTGAACCTATTATTCAAAAAAATATTATTTGAAGGAGAGTAATCAACAATGTCTTTGAAATATACGATGAAAGTAATGGAAATGCTAGATGATCCAATGGCAAATGGAAAGATGGTAACGGACCTTTTTACAGAATTATCACATGTTGAAGCGTCTTATCAGACAGTAACTGGTGATTGCGGATCTACAGATTTTGTTAAAATCGTGGTAAAAGGATCCGAAGGAAAATTGGCAGGAGGAAATGCTCCTTCTTTAGGGATTGTTGGACGATTAGGAGGGCTTGGGGCAAGGCCTTCTCGGATTGGATTTGTTTCAGATGGTGACGGAGCGGCAGCCGCTGTAACAATTGCATTAAAGCTTGGACTTATGGCTAAAAAAGGTGATCGATTACCAGGAGATGTGTATATCACGACACACATTTGTCCGAATGCTCCAACACAACCTCATGAACCAGTTGATTTTATGGGTTCACCTGTTGATATTCTTACTATGAACCAGTATGAAGTCTTACCCGAGATGGAAGCTGTCTTATCAATTGATACAACAAAAGGAAACAAAGTATTTAACCATCGTGGCATTGCCCTTTCACCAACTGTAAAAGAAGGGTATGTATTAAAATTCTCCGATGATCTAATACAAATCATGGAAATGTCTACGGGGGATTTACCAGTTACCTTTGCTGTAACAACTCAAGATATTACGCCATACGGAAACGACGTATACCATATCAATAGTATTTTACAGCCAGCCGTTGCTACAAATGCTCCAGTGATTGGACTTGCTATAACCACCAAAACTGCAGTCCCAGGATGTGGTACAGGTGCAAGCCATGAGGTAGATGTGGCCCAAGCTGTTCGTTTTAGTATTGAAGTTGCAAAAGAATTTACAAGAGGCGAAATTGAATTTTATGATTCATCAGAGTTTAATCACCTTGTGAACTTATACGGCTCAATGAAGAAACTACAAACATTGGGAAGTACTTCAGCATGACAGAAAAATCAGTGGGTGTATTGACAATTGGGCAATCACCACGGGAAGATGTCACACCTTCTATTCGACGTATTTTAGGGAGCTCAGTTGGAATTATAGAAGCTGGAGGCCTCGATCGAATCGGTGATGATGAACTATATTCGATTACACCGGATGATCACGACACGACGTATATTTCGAAGTTGAGAAATGGTCAATCTGTTAAAATCGGAAAAACAAAGCTTTTACCCTTATTACAAGAGGAATTAAACAAATTGGAAGAGCAAGTTTCCACAGTTATTATGCTTTGTACTGGAGACTTTCCAACGATTCACAATAAAAAGCCATTAATCTATCCTGATAAGATTTTAAATCATACAGTACAAGCCATGTTAAGTAAAGGAAAACTTGGGTTAATTGTTCCGTTAGAAGAACAAAGAGATACATTAACTCAAAAGTGGCAAAGCTCTGGACTAGAACTTTATGTAGAAGTCGTATCTCCTTATGAAACCAGTGATGTAAAGGGAGCCGCTAGAAAGTTAAAAAATGCAGGAGCGGAACTGATCGTCCTCGATTGTATGGGGTATAACGAAAGACATAAAAAAGATGCCGCGGAAGGAAGCTGCTTACCTGTTCTTCTTCCTCGGACCTTAATTGCTCGCATTGTTGCAGAATATGTACAGTAAAAAGATCCGGTTTTCCGGATCTTTTTTCTTTCTTAAGGAGAATATTGTCTTTTGTTTAACAAAACTCACTCATTTATCTCCTTGATTTTTCTTCCATGGAGGATCCGCGTAATTGTGCAGTTTTTGTTTTATTTTATACACACCCATTGGAATTAAGAAGGACGCTACAGTCGAATAGATAATTAAATTGCTAGGAAATCTACCTAGTATTCTTTCCCACATGACATTCACAACTCTTTCTATTATTTTTGACTTTCAAAAACTGCTCCCGAACTTCGGACAATGGACTTAACTTGAACATGAATGGTGCTTTTTGAAAAATAATTTACCCCGCGATCCCAATTCTGTTTAATCTGTTTCCATGTCTTATAATCTTCACTTTGAAGGTAACCGCCTAGCCCAAGAGCATCCACTTGTAAATCTTTTTGAAAGGTGTTAATTGTCTCCAATACTTTCCTTTTAATCTCTTTTTCAACCGTTTCTTCCACTTTTGATAACACCGTTGGATTTGCATAGTCGAGAGATTTAAATGACTCCCCGATTATACCTTCTGTTTCAATCACGATATTAAAATGGATACTTTCCTTGTTCCTTACGTCAACACGTATCTTACGACTAGCATTTCTAATGTCATATACGACTAATTCATCTTCGACTTTCGTTTTAATTAACCCACCTTTATATTCTCCTGTTATAAAATTTAGACCTTCTGTGGTATCCCCATTAATAAAGTCAATCATTTGATCGTTGTATCCTTGAAAAACAGCCGCTCCAGTCATGTTGACATGTTGACCTTCCATTGTTACTTTCGGAATGACAAAACTTGTTTGATCAACCAAACGTTCATGAACGAAACCAAGCCGCACTTTCGAAAGCATTTCCGAATTTTTTATCGTATTTTCAGCAATGTCACTCAGATGTATAGCCGGCAGACTTTCGTTCTTTGATTGAGCATCCAAAATAGAACCTGCTTCACCTTCCGCGATCATAACAATGATCCCCCTACGCATTTCATTATCCCGTATAAAAAGATCCATAATGTTCCTGAAAGATCGGGGTTCTTTGGCAACTTCTTCCGAAACAATAAGCAATTGCAAATGTTGGGCAAATGGTGGTCGGCTCATTTTTACTGCCAAATTACGTGCTTGTTCCAATAAACTGTCACTTGTGGAGGATACATTCTCATACGCTTTTTCAGAACCGCCCCCACCGCTTGGGCCTGAACCATTTTGTGATAATCCAGCCGGAACGACAAATTGATAGGTTCCTTTATACCGATATTTCCCTTCCGGCTTGTCTGACTCATCATCTGTCTCTTCTACTAAATCCATCGCGACCCCGACAATAAAGCCTCGATCTTCGATTTCCACTTGATCCCAACACCCTGTAAGGAAAAAGGAGAGCACCCCTAAAATCAATAGTGAAGTCAGTTTTTTAACCATTCCCTTTGATCCCCCTGAGTTTAGCTAGTAAAAGGAGAGTTACCGGAATAATAATGGAAATTATCAAAATAGGATAATTCAGGAATTTTGCCATTAATTCTACCTCTCCAACATCTTCCGGGAACATAGCGACCAGGTAAATAATTGGCGTTAGAACAAAAATAAACGTCGTTTTTTTAACCTTCCCAAAAACGGAACAAAAAGCCATCAACGACACATCGTACGCGAGCGACGTCGTATTAAAAATCGCCATAATCCATATCGTGAGAAATAACGACTCAAAACGCTCTAAAAAACCTCCGGGTATTTCCGCTTCTTTGGCTAGCTCAACGGTAGGATATACAAGTGTAGCCGTTGTTTCTGTATTGAAAACACCTATGGCCATCACATATAAAAGAAGATATAGCCCTAACGGAACGCACACGCCAAACATGGCATACTTCGGTGCCTTTTTTGGCCGGTTTACGAACTTCATATAAAATAAAAGACCCGCGAAACCACTTATAGAAAAAAAACTTTCGGTCGTTCCCTTCCAATACCCTGCCCAGCTCGTGGTGAAAGCGGGGGTAAGGTTTTTCACTTCAAAATATTGGATATTCAATAACATTAATAGTACGGCAATAACAAGAATGATCGGCAAAAACAATATATTTAACCGTATAACCCCGACGCGAGTACCTGATACCGCATAGACCACAACCAATAGGAACAGCAACGCAATTACTTCTAACGGGGTCTGATCAAACAAATATTGTTTTGTAATAACTGCAAGGACTCTCGTTTCATACGCAGTAAGGGCAACAAAATAAATCGCTATACCTATAGTAAATACTGCAGCTACGGGTTTTGAACAAATCAAGGAAGCGTAAGTAAAAAAGGTCTGATTCGGAAAACGGGACGCCAACTTTGCAGTGACCCATATAAAAGAAATTGAAATAATCCCGGCAATCACCAGAGAAACCCAACCATCAGAAAATTGCGTTGATTCGGCTAATAAGCGTGGAAGGGTCAAAACCCCGACAGCAATCATAAAGGAAGCCACAATAAAAAAGATTTCGATTTCTCCGATCTCTTCGTCTCCATATTCAAACGACTTCATGATCATTGCCCTCCTTTCTTATTTCCCATTCGTTCTTCATCATCCGTCTGCATATATTTAGGACGTTTTGTAAGCGTGGTAATTGGTGAGCGAATAACAAGGTCTCTCCAATCCCGTAAAAAGCTAGGAGCAAAGGGAGTGGTATAAGGAAAACCTAAACTCCTTAAATTGACGAGATGGATATTTACGGCAATATAGGCCAGGATAATTCCATAAAGTCCAAAAAGAGCTGCTGCACCCATAAAAGCAAATCGGATCATTCGAAAAGCAAGAGCTGTGCTATATGAGGGCATTGAAAAAGAGGAGACGGCTGTAATCGCGACGACAATAACCATAATGGGACTCACAAATCCGGCAGCAACGGCAGCTTCACCAATAACCAGTCCTCCTACGATTCCAATCGTTTGCCCAATCGGTTTAGGCAAACGTATACCGGCTTCTCGTAATAATTCCATCGTTATTTCCATTAGAAATGCCTCTATAAAAGCGGGAAAAGGAACACCTTCCCTACTCGCGGCGATAGAGAACGCTAACTTAGACGGAATCATCCCCGGATGAAAAGAAACAAGCGCAATGTATAAGGCAGGTAAAAATACTGCAATAAATGCCCCGAGGTATCGCAGCATACGGAGTAACGATCCTACGATCCATCGTTCATAATAGTCTTCTGGTGATTGAAGTGTATCCCCGAATGTTAATGGCCCCATTAATATAAAGGGAGTTCCATCTAATAGAATCACAACTTTCCCTTGCATAAGGGCTGCGACTGCTTTATCTGGTCTTTCCGTATGGGAGAATTGCGGAAATGGTGATAGAAAATTATCCTCAATCCATTCCTCAATAAAGCCGGTTTCCGGGGCATCGTCTAAGTCTATCGTCTTAAGTCTACGGTTTACTTCTTTTACAATGTCAGGATTGATGATGCCGTCGATATAGGCAACAACAAGATCTTTTTTGGAGCGTCTTCCTACTTGATAGGATTTAAACCGCAAGTTGGCATCCCGTATTCGTCGCCGGATCATGACTGTATTTGTTTGTAGGTTTTCAATAAACCCATCTCTCGGTCCCCGAATTAACGCCTCTGAGATCGGCTCTTCAATGGACCGGTTTTCCCACCCTTTACTTCCAATAATCAGTACTTGATCCGTGCCATCAATGTAGAGGGCGGTATTCCCAGAAAGGATTGCGTATGATACTTGGTCTAATGATAGAACCTTCTCTACTTTCCCTATCGAAAGAACCTTGTTATAAAATTGGTCGACCACATCATTCGCCTTGTCTGCTAATTTCTTGTCACTATCTTCTGTTTCCATTTGAATATTCTTGATGACACTAGTATCGATTAACAATTTGTCAGTTAATCCTTCTATATACACGATTGCACATCGATGATCCGTGTTTCCGATGGTAAATTCCCTAATCATTAGATCACTTGGCTCGTCCAATAGCTTTTTTATATTATGAAGATTTTCATTTAGTTCGGTAAATAATTCGAGAGAAAAATCTTCTTGATTCTTTTGTTTTGTCTTTATCATTTCAGTTCTTTTTTTATTTTGCTTATAAAAGGAATTAAAACGCATATTAACCTCCTTTTTCATCGTACTTTCCCTTATAACAATCATTTCCAAAGAAGCCTTAAATTAGACCCCTTGAATAAGTCAGGCAAGCGGTATCTACTATTTCATTTAGCGAGGCTATTACCTAAGGCAGTTAATGGTTTGCTGACACTTTTAAGCGCTTAGGATGAATAACCTATAAAACTAGGATTTTTCAGACATTCTATTATGTAGTGAAAATCCAATAAAGTAAACTTGGCTAGCAACAAGCCTTAGCGTAGGTGATCGCCGTAGTTGCACTTATACTATAGAAAGTATTATTTATACTTTCTTAACGTGTAAAAAAATCCCGATTTCTCCGTAAAATAAAGAGAAATCGGGATTTTTAATTATTTCAATAATATTTTCAAGGTACATAACTGAACAAGTAAGTGCCCTACAGTCTTAATTATATTTGGATATAACCCCCAATTACAAAACACTCTTTATAGCTGCGCCACTGGCTCTTGAAATCTTGTTATGGAATAATCATCAATTGGAATCGATGTCACCTAATCGTTTGTTATTTATTCTTACTTGATCCTCTATACAGCAGATTCTTCATTCACTTCCTGATGTACCTCAACTTTTTTACTTGTCAAACTAACGACGATAAATACAAGTGTCGAGAGCGGCAGAGCGTAAATCAGCGGATTGATATGTGTCATTGGGAAACTGAGCAACGTTTCTTTTCCAAATAAAGCATTACTTAGTCCAATAGCTGCAGCTTCCTTTTGATGGAAAAACAAAAAGCCAATGATACTAACCGCAAACCCAACGATCATACTTACGACCGCGGCTTCCTTTGTCGATTTCTTCCAATAAAGACCGCCGATTAAAACAGGTAAAAACCCTGCAGCACAAATTCCGAACCAAAAGGATGTCGCTTGGGCAATCACCCCGCCTGGTAGTATATATGCCAATATAACCGCGGCAACCATTCCAATGATTACACCAAGTCGGGACAGGCTGATTTTGTTACCGAATAAAGAATGAACCCCCAACTTTTTTAAAATATCTTCACTAAAGGAAGTCGACTGAACGTGAATTAATGAACTCACTGTTGAAATAACGGCTGATAACGCTGTTAATGTAAACAAATATACAAACCAGTTCGGCATCAATTCATTGATCAATATCGGAATTACGAGGTCAACATTTCCACCTGCTATATTTATCGCGATCTCACCCTGTGTGTTGTGAAAATAAACATTACTTATCGGTCCGATCATAAAGACTGCACCCGTCATAAAAAAGATAAAGATGCCACCGACTAACACAGAACGATATAATGCACGGTTGTCTTTGACAGTCATACATCTCATCGCCAACTGAGGTTGTGCTAGTACCCCAATACCTACACCCATGACCAATGTACTGACCAACGTCCACCACATCGGGGATCCAAACTCCGGCATAGAAGTCCACCCCCGGTGTCCCTGTTCAACGAGAGCATCGGGAACAAGGCCTTTGAGAGCGGTTAAACTGTTATGTGCCGACACCACGCCTCCAACAGCGTTGTATGTAATAACAACAAATATAGCCATCATAACAAGCATCACGATAGCGGCAAATGCGTCCGTATACATAACAGCTTTCAGGCCACCGGTGATGACGTAAATCGAAACGATGAGCGCTAAAAGGATAAGTGAGACGTTATAATCGATTGCCAATGATTCTTGCAAAAAACGCCCGCCCCCAATTAAAACAATGCTCGTATAGGCAGGCATGAACACAAATATCATAATCCCTGAAAAGACCGTGATGAATTTGGAGTCATATCGTTCTCCTAAAAAAGATGGAAACGTAGACACGTTTAATTCGGCGGAAAGCTTTCTGATCCGGGTACCAAATAACGCAAAAGCGACAAAAATTCCTAAAACAATATTCAAAAAGGCCAACCATAACAGACCGAACCCATATACCGAAGATACACCGCCAAACCCAACAAGCGCAGAAGTACTAATAAATGTAGCACCATAAGACAGTGCCATCACTACAGGATTAATAGTCCGTCCTCCAACTAGGTAATCTGCTTCCGTTTTTGTTTTTTTGTATCCGTAGTAGGCCAAATAAGACATGATCAGCATGTAAACGATGACCAATGGTATCAACACCGATAAATTCATTGAGAATCATCCCCTCCCCGATTCCAATATCTAATACCGAAAATCACACATCCAACCGCTGACAAAACGGTTGAAATCCAGGCTACCATAATGATTGGATCTTCCATCCCCAACACCATTAACTCCCCCTTGATAGTTCGAATTTTAGCACTATAAATAGTATTCAGATATTTTAGATTAGACTTTGCCGTACCCTCAGGTCAGCTGAATCCCCGATTTTCCGGCTGATAAATTCGTCCTGTTTTGTGAAAGGGCTTTCAAAAACAGAGCTAAAAAAGCCAGATCCATTTTATTGAATATTCTAAAATATCATTCTTAATTACTATTTTATCACGTGCGATCGTATTCAAAGAATATCTATTTTGTTGGTTATCTATATTAAAAAAGTATACTAGTTCTCTTAGTTTTATTTGACTTCTATTTTTTCTAAGTCCTTTCCGACAATGACTTTCCCCGCAAATACTTCCGCTGCTTCACAAAAGGCTTTTTCAACATCTATGTTGGGAAGGAAGTGTGTTAAAATCAATTGCTTGACGCCAGCTTCTCGTGCCGTTTCACCAGCCTGTTCCGGCGTACAATGTTCCTTTTGCAGCTCTGTCCAAATTTTCTGTAGTTCCGGATTTGACGGGTTTTTATACGTAACATTCGTTGAAAGGCATGCATCATGAATTAAGATGTCAGCACCCTTGGCTAATTCTACGAGTTTTGGTGTTGGCGCCGTATCTCCCGAAAAGACGACCGCTTTTTCTCCTACATCAAAACGGTAAGCTAAAGTCGTTACATTATGGATCATATGCTCTGCTGTAACGTTTGCCGGGAGATCACACTCCACTTTTCCGGCTTCATCCACCTCAATAACATTGACGTCGAGAACGCCATTCGATGGACGGCCCAGGGATGTTCGATAATCGATATCTTCTTTAAACATACCTAAAATCGTTTCGTGGAATTTTTTCGTACCAACAGGACCTACTACCGTAAGTTTTCGTCGACCCATTGCCCATCCTCCTAACAAAAACTGTCCATAACCGAGGACATGGTCTGAATGAAGATGGGTCAACCAAAGATGGTTCACCTTTTCAGGTGCAATCCCTGCTTTCATAAGTTGTGCGGTTGTTCCCTCCCCGCAATCGATTAAAATCGGCAGGCTATCAATGAATAATACTTGCGCCGACCCCGCCCGCTCTAAATCAGGACGGGGGCTTCCGGTTCCTAACATGAGAACAGAAAGCTTGTCCATCTCATCACTCCCTTTATTATTGATCTAGTCTTTTTGTATAAAATCAACGAAATGATCAACACCCATTCGACGAAAGCGCCGTGGTTTTTGTACCATCCATAAGCCCCTTGTTAAAATAAAACCCGTGATATTTACTTCCCGTAAAACGCCGTACTTAAGTTCCGTGGCGACCGTCAACCTAGGTAAAATGCTTACACCGAGCCCTGCTTCAACGGCGCTTTTAATCGATTGTGTGCTGCCAAGCTCCATATAACTTTCAATTTTATCCAGTACTTTATACTCTTTTAAGGCATTCTCGACAATCATCCGTGTCCCAGAGATCGCTTCACGCCAAATTACCCGTTCGTAAGACAGTTCTTCAATATCAACTTCTGTTCTGTCCTTCCACGGATGATCAGCCGGGCATACGAGAATTAACTCGTCGTCTGCAAATTTTCGTACATTAAAGTTTTTGTTTTCTACAACACCCTCGACTAACGCTAAATCAATGACATCATCTGACAAACTTTCTAAAATACTAGGTGTGTTCCCAATCTTTAATGACAGTTTTATTTCAGGAAATTGTTTCTTAAACCGGCCTAATAAACCCGGCAACAAATATTCACCGATTGTCAACGTTGCCCCGACTCTTAAGTTGACATCATAATTTCCTGTTTCGTGTTGAATCGCTTCTTTTGACCGGTTGAAATCTTCGACAATGGCTTTTGCGAAGGGGTAAAGGACTTTGCCTGCCTCGGTGACTTTCAATTTGCCGTCTGTTCGATCAAATAGTAAAGTGCAATAATGGTCTTCCAATTGATGAATTTGTCTTGTAACCGCTGGCTGTGAAATATATCTTAATCGGGCTGCCTGGCTGATACTCCCTTCGTCCACCACCAAACAAAATATCATTAAACTTTCAATGTTCATTTCATCATCCCCTGATTTCCTGTTGTGCCTAGCTGCGGTGCCGAAAAAAATAGGGTTGTTTCTTGAACCTTGTTCCTTTATGATAGGGGTGAAAATTTGCCTAACGAAACTTGCTGCAAGTCTTTTCCTACGATTACTTCACCATCAAAAACCGCAGAAGCTTCTTGATAGACTTTCTTTTCATTTACATTCGGCAAGAAGTGCGTCATGATAAGTTGTTTAACCCCTGCCTGTTTCGCAATTTCCGCCGCCTGGGCAGGTGTGCAATGTTCTTTTTGCAATTGCTCCCAAATGTTTTTCAGGTTGGCATCTTCCGTTTTTTTACTAATTGAAGAGTCTGTAATAGCCGCATCTTGTACGAGTACATCCGCACCCTTAGCCAACTCTACCAACGAATCGACCGGTGCTGTATCACCAGAGATAACGATTGATTTCAAACCGACATCAAATCGAAAGGCAAAGGTTTTGACATTGTGGACAACCGGGGTAGTCGTGATTTTTGCAGGAATATCACATAATACATGCCCGCCTTCGTCAGCCAATTCAATGATATTGACATTCAATAAGCCATCGCTTGGAATTCCGAGTGCTTGAACTCGGTAAGAAATATCTTCTTCAAACATGTCAAGTACTTTCTCGTGGAACCGTTTCGTCCCCTTAGGTCCAATGACCGTTAGTTTACGTCTCCCTAATGACCATCCCCCTAAAAGAAAATGTTCGTATCCAAATATATGATCGGAATGCAAGTGGGTAAAACAAAGATAGTTGATTTCAGCTAGATTAATATTTGCTTTCATCAACTGTCTAACTGTCCCTTCGCCGCAATCGATTAACACGGGTGTATCCTCAATCATGATGACTTGTGCAGGCCCAGAACGTTCTAGATTTGGTTTTGGACTTCCTGTACCAAGCATTGTCAACGTTAAATTGTCCAACTGTTTCCCCTCCTTCGTGAACACTTTTCCTTCTGTAATTAACAATGGGTTTAAAAACGAGTATGGATATTGTTGTGCTTATACGTGCTGTTACTGAATTCGACCAACTCCATCGACAGTGCCAGGTAACGTTTTTCGAATAAGTCACCAAAATGTTCCTTTATTACTTCGAAAAGTTCATCACATGCTGCTTTTTTATCAGCTTCTTTCCGGCCTGTGCCTATCTTTAGAGTTGCGTGGACAAATGCATCGTCCTCAGCGCCGTCGGCAACTCGGTAATCTTCGAGTTCAATCGCTCTTAAGCGGATACCGCCGATCGGGAAAATATCACTGCGTGAGATGAGAACATCACTGAGTTTTTCAAGCAGTCCGGTGATATCGGCTTCGGCCTTGATGTTATCGGTGTACTCAATAATAAAATGTGGCATAATACCCCTTCCTTTCTCTTATGTAATTCATGAGGACCTCTGAAAAAAGTACCATTAACAGAAATATTACGTTGTCTAACTGCTGACGAACTTCTAATTAGATCACGGTTTTGGAAAGGCTTCATCGCCCACGATCGTGTTCACTAAGCGCCCAATCCCCTCAATCTCAGTGACGACTTCATCCCCGACTGCTGTATCGACGGTCCCTTTAGGAGTACCAGTCAAGATAAGATCACCTTCGTTCAACGTCATGAAGCTGCTCAAATACTCGATCAAAGCAGGAATATCGAAAATCATATCCTGTGTCGTTCCTTCTTGAGTCAACTTGCCATTAACATAGGTACGCAAGCTTAGATTCATAGGATCGCCCACGTCCTTGGAGTCTACAAGCCACGGCCCGATTGGCGTGCAGGTGTCGCGATTTTTCACCCTTAGGTTAGGACGATAGTAGTTTTCTAGATAGTCACGGATGGCATAATCATTCGCGACCGTATATCCTGCCACATATTCATAAGCTTCCTCACGCTTTACTTTACGAGCTGGACGACCAATAACGACAGCCAGTTCACACTCATAGTGCATGTATGACACATCTGCCGGTCGACGGGTCTGGGCACGATGACCAACAAATGTGTTCGGACCTTTCAAGAAGATCAACGGTTCCTCTGGGGCCTTGAATGCCAGCTCACTGGCATGATCGGCATAATTTAAACCGAGGGCAAACACTGTACGTGGCTCTACCGGGGGCAGCCAAATCACTTCATCTTCCTTCACGATTCGACCATCATTTAGTTTAAGATGACCGTTTACTTCTATAGCGCCATGGACCGAACCACCACATGCTACGCGGGCTCGTTTCATATATGTGCCCCCCTTTCTAATTCTTGCTCAGGCACAACCTTGTTTTCTAAGCTTCCTACTCCATCAATTTCTATCCGGACACGGTCGCCTGCCTTGGCAAGCGGCGCACTTTCTGGAACCCCGACCAATAACGTATCTCCGGCATTCAACGTCATGAAATCCGTGACCTCGGCAATCAAACGTGCCACAGAACGGATTAGGTTGGCAGTAGTGTTCTCCTGCCGCAGTTCATCGTTTATAAACACACGGACACCTATTGCATCTGGATCAGCCACGGCATCACGTTCGATCACCCATGGGCCGACTGGACAAAAGCCATCACGGGCCTTTTGCCTAATAGCAGGACGGAACACGCTGTCGTGGGGAATACTGACATCATTCACAACCGTGTAACCGGCCACATGATCTAGCGCTTGTTCTTCGTTTACACGTGTTGCAGTATTACCGATCACGACACCAAGAGCCGCACCGATTTCCAGTTCTTGAACATCTTCAGGTAGTGGAATCGGTGTACCATATCCGATGATCGTATTCGCCGGTTTAATATAAAGGACCGGTGCTTTTGGTTCTGCCTTATAAGGGGCTTCATTCACTGCTTCGCCAAGTTCATCAAGTACACCTTTATAATTCAAAAGGGCACCATAGATCGTTCCAGATACCGGCGCATCCAATGGCAGACTTCTGGTGCTGTAACGCTTACTGTTCAGTTCCACAGTACCCTCTGCCGGGTTGACATCAGCTTCGTCCGCTCGTGGCACACCAAGAAGCTTGATCTTCGCCTTTCTCATTCTATTCACTCCTTATCGATAACGAAATTCATTTACTTTCGGGTTAAATAACTAGCTTTTCTGTTTGTAACTTTTCCATATTGACCATCACTTTTTGTTCATCATGTACACGATTGATCCATTTTAATTTGACCTTTTTTCCGCTGACATTTTCATAGCAGTCACTTAGTAGTACTTCTACACTTTCAAACTGGTCATATGAATTTACGGTTTGAGAGCAAATGCCGCCATACGCTTGGCTCCCAACTTCCACTTGAATTTCATACACACCAGGTTTCGGGAAAATATATTTATGATCTATTTCAATTTTTACAGGAAGTGGGTTTTGTTTATTTTTTAGGGAAGGAATAGCATCTACCTTTCCTATCATTTCAAAATAATCTCCTAGGTAATCGGGAACAACGTTTACATCTCCTGAAGTTACAAATTGACGGATCAAGGTGGAACCGATCTTTTGGTGATGTTGTTCGACTTTGGAAATGGTTGTTACCTCAAACTTTCCCAGTCCCTCTCCTTTAAGTAACTCCATGTTTCCTTCTCCTCTGTATCCAAATGTGAAGTCAAATCCGGCAACAACGTGTTTACATTGAAGACCGATAATATACTGATTGATAAAGTCTTGAGGAGGAAGCTGGGAGAAGTTAAGGTCAAATTTCATGACATATAGTTTATCAACCCCCATATCCGCCAACATTTCTTGTTTCGCAGGTAAAGGGGACAAGTAATGAACACGATTTGCGCCACGGCTTATAACTTCTTTTGGATGGGGATAAAAAGTCATGACAGCTAATTTCAAATGATTCTTTCTGGCTATTTTTTTGGCAATTTGAATAAGCTGCTGATGACCAAGGTGAACTCCATCAAAAAAACCGAGTGCCATTACACATGATCCAGCTCTATGGGAGGATAAGTCATTCATTCCATGTTTCAAATGTACGGTTTCCAACACACTCACCTTACCTTTTTCCTGTTATTCAGCTGACGATTTTTCCATATTTCCCTTTATAGAACGCTAACGGTGTGCCCTCTACAAGCTGTAGATCGATCACTTCTCCGATATAGAGTGTATGGTCACCCGCTTGATGTGACGCGTAAACATTACAGATGATATTAGCTAAAGAATCTTTAAGAACCGGTATACCGTTCACCCATTTAAAATCAATGTCGCGCTTTTCTTTTATTTGTCCAGCGAAATACATCGACATTTCCTGTTGTTTTTCTGATAATATACTAACCGAAAATTTCCCTGATTGATTAATTTTTTCCTTCATTTGGGCTCTATCATCGATTGATACTGAGATCAGTTTTGGACTCAGTGAGACTGACATAAAGGCATTCGCCGTCATTCCGTGTACCTCGTCGTCTATCGCTGTTGTGATCACGGTTACCCCTGTTGCAAATTGGCCCATTGCATTTCTAAACATACGATCATCCATTATGAAACCTCCTTTTAGGCTGATAAATTCCCTGTGCGGTTATAATTCCGATTTTTACTAATTATTTGTCTTAAGTAATCCCTTTAATTACGGTTAAAAACTGCTAATTTCATTTCTGTCATTTCCTCAACGGCATATTTGATCCCTTCTCGGCCAAATCCACTTTCCTTTACACCACCGTATGGCATGTTATCAACTCGGAATGTTGGAATATCATTAATGATGACGCCGCCAACATGTAGTTTTTCAACAGCATCAAAAGCGGTTGCAACATTACCAGTGTAAACACCTGCTTGTAAACCGTATCTGGAGTCATTGACAAGATCAATGGCCTCATCAATGGAAGAAACCTTATTAATTAATACAATCGGAGCGAACACTTCCTGACAAGATACTTTCTGTGAAGGATCGACATTTAATAGAACAGTCGGCAGTAAAATGTTCCCTTCAGCGTTCCCACCAACGACTATTTCTGCTCCATCCTGTTTCGCTTCTTCAATCCAATCAAGCGCCCGCTTTACATCTCCTTTTGAAATAAGTGCGGAAACATCTGTCTTCGGATCAAGCGGATCTCCAATGTTTAATTGTTTGGTTGTTTCTACAAACTTCTCTACGAATCTTTCATACTCATTTTCGTGCACGTAAACTCGCTGCAAGGAAATACAAACTTGGCCTTGGAATGCAAAAGCTCCCCCCACACAACGAGAAATGACCTTATCAAGATTCACACCTTCGTCAATAATAGCCGCAGCATTGGAACCAAGTTCTAATGTCACACGTTTTAAACCGGCTTTGTTTCGGATTCCGATCCCAACAGCCGGGCTTCCAGTGAACGTGATCATCGCCACACGTTCATCTGAAACAATCTGATCTCCAACACTTCTTCCGCTACCTGTCACTACATTAAACGCTCCAATCGGCATTCCTGCCTCTTGTAAAAGTTCTGCTAGGAAAAATGAGGAAAGAGGTGTTTGCGAGGCAGGCTTTAACACGATTGTGTTACCTGAAGCAATCGCCGGACCTACTTTGTGAGCAACAAGATTCATAGGAAAATTAAATGGCGTGATTGCCCCGATAACTCCAATCGGTTCCCGAATCGTAAATGCTACTCTGTTCTCTCCATCCGGAGCAGCATCAAGCGGCACTGTTTCACCATGAATTCGCTTAGCCTCTTCGGCAGCAAACTTATACGTTTGAATTGTCCGGTCAACTTCCGCTTTTGCTGTCGTAATCGGCTTGGCAGCTTCCAAAGCAATGATTCGGGCTGCTTCACCTTTACGTGTTTCTAACAAGTTTGCTAGATTTTCCAAAATCGATGCTCGTTTGTGTGCAGGCATTTTCGCCATCGTTTCACGGGCTCCATATGCGGTTTCGATCGCTTTATTTACTTCTTCCTCAGTAGCAGATGGAATTTCAGCAATGACCTCCCCATCGTAAGGTGATGTTAAAGAAACGTATTGCTTTGCTTCTATCCAACTACCATTAATAAATAAATTTTTCTTAGGTTCTGTACCAACTGGTGCCATATTGGTGCACCTCCATTTCAATTTGTATTAAATTGCATGTTCAAAAAAGAGGACAAAAAGAGCAGAGAAATTCGATAGCTATTTTTACCAGGCTTTTTGAACAACCTCTTATAGGTTTAATAATTTACGTTAGTAATTGCAAGGGAAAGACCTACTGGATTGTGGGATTCAGTAGATCTTGTTTTTTCATTTGGAAAACGGATCATTTAAATAATAAACGTTGGCTTTCTCTGTTCTAATGTAGGTTCTTCAACTTTAACGGGTTCTCCAGTATGAACATCAAGGACTGTTGATGCCTCATTAAACCAGCTGTCTGGTGCTTCATGGCCCCAGAATGTTTGACGTCTTGGATCATTGAGATCCCATCGAATCGGTTTAAAGTCTGGATCACTTGTTAAATAATCTCCATTGTAAAGTTCAATACGGTGTCCATCTGGATCTCTTAAATAAAGGAAGAATGCATTCGAAAGTCCGTGTCGGCCAGGCCCTCTCTCAATATTATCTGCATATCCGAGCGATGCGAGTACATCACAAGCATGAATAAGTGCCATTGGATCTGGTAACCAGAAACCGATATGATGGACTCTAGGTCCTTTTCCATTCATAAACGCTTGATCATGTACACTTGGTTTACGATGTAACCAGGCCGCCCAAATTCTTTCTTCCTCTGTAGCAGTATACTCAGAACAAGCAAAGCCAAGTTCATTAATGTAAAAATTGTATGCCTTTTCAACATCGAGAACCGAGCAGTTAAAGTGATCAATCCGTTGGATCCGGGCTCCCTTATATAAATCATAACGTTGAATCAACCGTTCAACCGTATCCATCTCTGCGAAATACTCGACAGGAAGTCCAGAGACATCTTGAACTCGCAGCGTACGTCCGATCGCCTTTTGTGCACCTTTTTCAACCCATTTTGTTTTGAATCCTTTTTCTTGATAGAAGGATGACAACGCTTCCAAATCTTTATCAGAAGAAACTTTGTAACTAATGACTTCTATATTAGGCCTATCTTTCTTTTTTAAAACTAGGCTATGGTGATTGTGTTCTTCAAGACCTCTTAAATAAATGTGTTCTTCATCAGCTTCCGTCTCAATAAAACCGAGAGCGTTAACATAAAAGTTACGAGATGCTTCTAAATCAGTGATATGAAGAACAGACCTTGCTGCACGGATAATATTAAAATCCATCGTCTTTACTCCCCCTTTACACCTTCGCAAAATTTGGTTTTGGTGTATTTACTTTCCCAAGAAAGTCACGAACCATTTCTTTGTAAGACTCTTTTTCATACCCATCAAAATAAGTCATTCCCATTTTGATCGGGTCACCGAAAAAGTAATACTCATAGTGCATTTGGCGGCTACCAAAGGCGCTCATTGTCATATCCCATGCTAGGCGGAATAACTGCACTCGTTCATATCCTTCAAGGTTTTTCCCTTGCAATCCACGATGGATAATTGCGCCGATTTCTTCATTTTGGAAATCCGCTTGTGTTGGAATCCCCATTAATCCTGAAGCACCGAGCACACGTAAAATCTCTACTAGCCGCGGATAGATTCTTGGGAACCAGTTACGGGCTGCATCAAGGGCAGCATAGTCCGGCGTCATCGTTCCCCACTGATCAAGCTTTGCGTTTTGTTCCGCTCTGTAAAGATGTGAACGCATCGTCTCGAGCGTCAACATGATTTCTGTACCCTTATCCTTGACATGCTGGAACTGATCAATGCCGATTGCATCCATCATACTGAGCACTACTCCAAGGAGGAACTCTGTTTTCACGACATTTTTCGAAACCACTTGGTGGGACATATGAACAACCGCATTCGTTTCCCGGAACGTCCGATTACAGACAGACGAATTTCCACATACAAACACACGATCCCAAGGGACAAATACATTTTCAAACGAAACAATAGCATCGCCTTCTTCAAATCGAGAAGAAAGTGGGTGATCCCATTCATTTTTACCATAGTCAAACGATTCACGACTTATGAATTTGAGTCCAGGAGTATTGTTTGGAATCGCAAATGCAAGAGAATAAGGATCATCTTCTTCTCCAGCCTTTTTGACTGTAGATGGGAAGACAAGAATTTCATCCGTTATTCCACCTTGTGTCGCTAATAGACGAATTCCATCAACGATAATGCCATCCTTTGTTTTTTCGACGAGATGAAGAGCAACATTTGCGTCTTTTTGTTCGTGCTGTGCTTTTCCACGGTTAACTTGAGGATGAATAAGTGTATGTGTTAGGCTAATATCATTTTCACGAGCATACTCATAATAGTTTTTTGCGTTTTCCGCAAACATTGGATCCGCTTCTGCGAAGAGATCATTAGATACTCCCATTGCCATTACCTCTGCATTAAGGTAATCGGGGGAACGTCCCATCATTCCCCCTGTTGTACGAGCCCATTCCACAATCGCTTCACGTCTTGCAACTAAATCATCGATCGTTTTTGGCTGCAAAAAGGTCATTCCCACTTTATTTCCTGTTGCAGGGGAATTGTAGAGCATTTTGTCTGCCTTTGCATGTTGTACATCGTATAGTTCTGCCATCGATTTGACAACGTTCTTTAAACCAGGATGTTCGGTCACATCCTTAACTCTTTCCCCGTGAATATAAATATTGTTATTCGCCTTCTTTAGACGGTCCATATACTGTTGACCTGTTTTTGCCGGCAAAATAATCTCCCCCTCTAAATAGTTGTCATTTTAGTGTGTGTTCAAAAAGTAGACGAATCAGAGCTTTATAAAGGAAGTTCGACTAAATACGTTACGTCCTGTAACAACGTCGAACTGACTAACATCCTGTTAGCCCAAGGCACGACAGTTTTGAGGACCCGAGCGACGAGCGGTACATGCATAAAAGCTACGAGTTGCACCGAGAAAGCATACTTCGAAGCATGAACTTGTAGACGCAGGTGCATGGGCTCTTGGATACTTTTTGAACATCCTCTTCTACTTGCCAAATTGTGGGATATGGTGATCGCTTATGGCGACATGAATTACTTTAGGTTCTGTATAAAATTCAAACATCGCATAATGTCCGCCTTCTCTTCCAATCCCACTTGCTTTTGTACCGCCAAACGGAATGCGGAGATCACGAACATTTTGAGCATTGACCCAAAGCATGCCTGCTTCTACAGCCTGTGCGACCCTGTGTCCTCTCTTAATATCATTCGTCCATACATAACCAGCAAGACCATATTTCACATCATTTGCTCCCGCGATGACTTCTTCTTCTGTTTCAAATTCAATAACAGCCATTACAGGCCCGAAGATTTCTTCTTGACAAACTTTCATATCATTCTTTGCATCTAACAATAATGTCGGCGGTACAAAGTTACCTGCTTTTACTTCTTCAGGGACTTTCCCCTGCACAACTTCACAGCCTTCTTGTTTTGCAATTTCGATATAATTTGTAACTTTATTGAAATGTTCTTTATCAATAAGCGGTCCAAGTTGTGTCGAAGGGTCCATCGGATCACCAATTTTAATATTGGTTACTCGTTCTTTTAGGACCTCGACAAATTGATCTTTAATAGTTTTATGAAGGAATACACGAGAGTTCGCCGTACAACGTTCTCCATTAAAGGAGAAGATTCCCCAAACCGCTGCATCAAGTGCACGATCCATATCTGCATCATCAAATACAATGAGAGGCGACTTTCCTCCGAGTTCCATCGATGTTTTCTTTAACGTCTCCGCAGAATTTTTAATGATCGTTGAACCTGTCGTCGTTTCACCTGTAAATGAAATCGCTTCCACATCAGGGTGTGAAACAAGTGAACCACCAGCTGTTTCACCAAACCCATGAACAACATTGAACACCCCATTCGGTAATCCAGCCTTATCAATAACTTCTGCCAGTTTGTTAGCTGTTAATGGTGATAGCTCAGCAGGTTTCAGAACAACAGTGTTACCGGTTGCTAACGCTGGAGCTACCTTCCACGTTTCAAGCATAAATGGTGCATTCCATGGTGTAATCAACCCGACAACACCCATTGGTTTATAAACCGTATAGTTAATGAATTCGTCATCAACCGGATAAGATTCACCATGCAGTTTCGACTGCACCATTCTTGCATAGAAACGGAAGTTCTCAGCCGCACGAGCAGCCATCTTTCTCGTCTGGCTAATCGGAAGACCTGTGTCCAAAGATTCTAAAATTGCAATTTCTTCTACTTCCTCATCAATCAAATCTGCAATACGGTTAATATATTCCATCCGTTCGGCTACTTTCATCGTTCCCCACTCACTATGGAACGCCTCTTTAGAAGCCTTTACTGCTTTATTCACATCTTCACTGCGTCCTTCGGCAATCTTATTCGTCACTTCATTTGTAAAAGGATTAATGTTTTCAAATGTTGCACACGCATGGGCATCAATAAATTCTCCGTTTATATATAACTTGATGTCTTCCACTTTTTTGTGCATTGCTTGATTTTTTTCATCAGATATTATATGTGGCATATGTTTTCACTTCCTTTTTATTATTTCGAAGCCACTTCTTCAGGCAGATCAACATATTGCTTCAGGACTTCACGAATCTCATCCTGTAGTTCTTGAGCTGGCAAATCCATCGGCAAACGCATAACTGGCTTAATTTTGCCCATCATCCCTAATGCTGCTTTTAACGGTGCCGGATTTGTGTCTTTAAAGAGTACATCGTTAAGCGGCATCAAGTCATAGTGAAGGTCTTGGGCACGTTTCATATTACCTTCGTTCCAAGCGTCATAAATTTCAGCCACTTTCTGAGGAGCAACATTTGCTGTTGCACTAATATGTCCGGCTCCGCCAATCGCCAGCATTGGATAGCATAATAATTCAATGCCTGAATAAAGAAGGAAATCTCTTCCGCAGTTTAACAACACACGGTTAATATGTTCGAAATCTTTGTTCGATTCCTTCACTCCGATGATGTTTGAGCAATCCTTGCTTAATTTTGCAAGTGTTTCAACTTGAAGGTTCGTTGCCGTCCTTCCAGGAATGTTATAAACGATGATCGGGAGTTCAACCGAATCTGCAACCGCTTTAAAATGTTTGTAAAGCGCATGCTGAGAGGGCTTGTTGTAATAAGGGACAATGACAAGTGCTGCATCAGCGCCTATTTCTTGTGCTTTTTTCGTTAAATAAAGCGTTTCTTGGTGATTCGTTGAACCAGTTCCTGGAACAAATGGAACCCGTTTATTGACCGCTTTTGCCGCAGCTTCCATCACTTGAACACGCTCTTCAACCGTTAAAGAGCTCGGCTCACCGGTTGTACCCGTAACTGAAATACCATGACTTCCACTTTCGATATGCCAGTTAATCAAATTTTCTAATGTTTCAAAGTCAATGGAACCGTCTTCATTAAATGGTGTGATAATTGGCGCGATTGAACCGCGTAGCCGTTGCTTTGCTTCTTCTACTCTACTCATTTTTTCCGCTCCTTTTTACTATTCTAAAAATTAACATTAATCTGAATTGTGATTACATTTATATGATAGCACGTGTTATAATATATGAAAAATATCCGTTTAATTGGTTAACTATATGAAAAAAATATACTTTGGTAAAAGGAGTTACAAATATGGATGTGAGACAACTGCGTTATTTTCTGACCATTGCTGAGGAGGGACAAATTACACGAGCAGCAAAAAAATTGAACATGGCTCAGCCTCCATTAAGCCAGCAACTTAAACTTCTGGAACAAGAGCTTGACGTCAAATTGGTCGAGCGAAATGGCCGAAAAATGGAGTTGACTGAGGCTGGAAAAATTCTATATAAAAGGGCAGAAAATATTCTCAATCAACTCAACGAAACAAAGACGGAAGTAAAAGAAATGGGTGAAGGGATTAGGGGTGTGTTATCAGTTGGATCAGTCATATCATGCTTTTCCTATTTACCTGAAAGAGTTCGTTTCTTTCGGCAACAGTATCCGTTGGTTACCTTTCAATTAAGAGAAGGCGACTCCTATCGATTAGTGCAATACGTAGAAAATAGAGATGTAGAACTTGCGATTGTCCACTTACCTCTTGAAAAGACTCACTTCTCGATGATCCCTCTCCCTGCTGAGCCCTTTACTTTAGTGATGCCAAAAGAATGGGATATGGACCCGTCAAAAACGACCATTCAAATGGCAGAGATTGCTGAGATTCCATTGTTACTAATGCGTAGATTAAATGGACGAGGCATTTACGAAATCATTGTGGAAGAGTGCAATCGACATGGGTTTGAACCACAGTTAGTTGGGGATTGCCCAGATGCTGCTATGCTGTTATGGCTTGTCTCTTCAGGTATTTGCGCCACTATCCTTCCAAAGTCGACATTGTCAGCGCTTCCCGCAACAGACCTAAAAATAATGGATATTGAAGATTCTTCAATTCAATCTGAAGCCGGTGTCATCTGGTTGAAGGATCGTTTTTTATCGAAAAGTGCTGTTCGTTTTATCGATACTTTTCGGAATCATGACGGGAATAGCTAATACTCTTTTTTTACTTTGCGATTGTCCCTTTTCCTCTTGAAAAGAATCATTTTTCGATATCTCCTTTTCCTGTCGATCCCTTTACTTTGACTCTTCCACTCTGTTGACGTCATACATTCCTTCGACCCACGTATCCATGTGGGTTAGATAGGCACCTCTGCTCCCCCTTCTGATGTTTCTCCAGATATATATATCTAGTTTATGTTGCAAAAGGCGTAGTTAATTCAAGTCCATAAGTTACCCCCTTCCATTAAGCATACTTTTTTTATATACAAAACCAATAAAATAAGTATTTTTTAAAAATTTTAACTCGTGATAAACTCTTAAAATACATACTTTTTGGACTATTTAGAAAACGCGGATGGTAATATTACCAAAAAGTCAATATAAGAATGGGAGGAATTTGGTTGCAAAAGAAAAAAATAATTTTATTTTTGTTAATGTTCACTTTGGTTTTTTCGTCTACTCAAGTCATTGCAAAACAACAAACGAAAGATAAAAAGGTGCCGATTAGGAACGGTACTGTAAAAATTGTAAGAGATGATTACGGTGTACCTCATATATACGCAAAATCAACAGAAGATTTGTACCGTGCTTATGGTTATGTAATGGCAAAAGACCGACTGTTTCAACTTGTCATGTTTCGTCGGGGTAATGAAGGACAAACAGCTGCGATTTTTGGCAATAAGTATTTAGAGCACGACATGCGAATGCGTAGAGACGGTTACAGTGACAGAGAAATTAAAGAAATGATTTCTCAAATGGATCCATTTTCACAAAAGGTCATTAGCAATTTTGCCGACGGTATAACCAAGTATGTCAAGGAAGCTCTAAAGAATCCCGATCATTTATTATCAAAGGAATTCCAAAAATATGATGTCACACCTAAACCATGGACAGATGTCGATGTATTAAGATTATACATGGCTTCTATGACCGTCTTTATGGACCAGGAACAGGAGTTGAATAATGCCTCGATTTTGGCGGAGTTAGAACTGCAGCATGGTCCCGAAAAAGCCAAAAAAATGTTTGACGATATCTTCCCGATAAATAATCCCGCTTCTCCCACTAGTATCATGAAGGAGAATTCAGAACAAAACCAACAAGCTGGTAAAGCAAAGGTCAAACAACTTTCCAAAGGCGTGACCGAAGCTGCCCAAGAAATCTCAGAAAGACGGAAGGATTTCGTAACGGCCTCCCATGAACTAGGATTGCCGCTTAAAGTTGGGAGTAACGCTATGATCGTAAGTGATGAAAAGTCTGAATCCGGAAATGCTATGGTATTTGGCGGCCCTCAAGTCGGATTAACAGCGCCGGGATTTATGTATGAAGTCGGTCTGCATGCCCCGGGAATTGACATTGAAGGTTCATCATTCATCGGCTATCCATTCATTATGTTTGGAACAACTAACAAATTCGCTTTTACCTCGACAGCTGGTTACGGTAATCAAGTCGATATTTTCAAAGAGAAATTGAATCCAAATAACCCACATCAATATAAATTTAAAGGCAAATGGGTCGACATGACTAAGCGGGTGGAAACGTTTAACGTTCAGACAGACAATGGAGACACCAAAAGGGTCAAGAAAACTTTTTATAAAACAGTCCACGGCCCAGTCATTTACCTAGATGAAGAAAATCAGACGGCTTACAGTAAATCGTGGGCTTTTCGTGGGACCGAGGGGCAGAGTTGGTCAGCCTATGTAAAATCAAACTGGGCGAACAATCTTAACCAGTTTGCAAAAGCAGCTAGGGAATTTACGATGTCTTTAAATTGGTTTTATGCTGATAAACAAGGAGACATTGCTTATTTCCACGTCGGACAGTATCCAAAACGGGATCCGCAACTCGATTTTAGGTTACCCACACCAGGGACAGGACAGTATGAATGGGATGGTTTTAAAAATACAAAGAATAATCCTTCTATTATTAACCCTGAAATCGGTTTTGTTGCCAATTGGAATAATAAGCCTGACCCTAACTGGCACAATGGGGAATTAAGTTTTAATTGGGGAGCCGACCACAGAGTTCAACAGTACATGGATCAAGCCAAAAATGCCGGCAAATTAACACTGGAAGAAATTAATGACATTAATTATCATGCCAGCCTTGTTAATTTGAGAACAAAGTGGTTTAAACCCTATTTACTAGATGTCTTGGAGGAAAATATTGAAAAAGACCCTAGGTACAAAGAAATCTACCATTATCTAAAGGACTGGAATAATCTCAATGAAGATTTGAATGAAGACGGGTATTATGACAGCCCTGCCGTTACCCTTTTTGAAGCCTGGTGGTCCAATGTCCCCGACAATCTATTTAAATCCGACCTTGGAAAGAGCTACGGAAACCTTAAGGAAAACATTGATCACAGATATGGCTGCAGTTTGTGTTTAAGAGTATTCCGCGGCGACAATGCACAAAACCCTGTGGGATATGGTTGGTTGGACGGGAAAAGCCGCGAACAAATCATAATAAAAAGTTTGAATCAAGCACTCAACGATTTAGAAAAAGAATATGACGACAGTATGGATCTCTGGTTAACTAAGGGCCGAACAACGACCTTCGGGGCACAGTCGCTCATCGGTGTACCACATGGCTTGGGCTCAGATATCCCAATTCCAGTGATGAATAGAGGAAGCGAGAATCACTACGTGGAATTAACGAAAAAAGGACCTGAAGGCTTTAACATCACCCCTCCAGGACAAATTGGTTTTGTCAGTAAAGACGGAACCGTTCATCAACATTACGATGATCAAATCAAGATGTACGCTAACTGGAAGTTTAAACCTATTCTGTTTACAAAACAGGACGTCAAAACCCATGCTGAATCGGTTCATTACTTACGATTCACGAAAAATAAAGGTGGTAAAAAGAATTAAATAAGTGTGCACTTAATATTCTAGGTTTTTGACAAACCGATAGATAGGATCCTCCAATTGTTTTTAGAATAGATTAAAAGAGTTAATGCTTTAAATAAAAGGAATCTACCACAGTATTGAATACTGTGGTAGATTCCTTTTATAGAGACAATATATGATTAAAGTAACTGGTTAAGCTGTTCTTTGTTTACCGAGGGTACCTTGATGTTAATAAGGTTCCTTTTCGCTAAATGGAAGGGTTTGTACAACCTGTTCTTACTTTCTTTACGTATAAAAGTAAATGCTATAGAACCATTTCAGAGACCTCAATATAATTTGAAACCATTTTATTGATATTAGGAAGTATATAAAATATTTAGAATTTTTAGTATCTTTTTATTGACGCTAGTAAATATTTCAAGATATGATATTACAAACCGTAAGAATAAGGTTTCAATTTTTGAAGGGAAGCTAAATATTTCTTTAGGCTTCATTTATTAAATGTAGGAGGTTAAAAAATTGAAAAGAACACTTAGTCTTATAATTACCTTGGTTTTACTTTTAAGCATATTATCAGGTACTACCTTTGCTTCTAAAGTTAAAGAAAAGGCCGATACTGTTTATTTAAATGGAAATATCTATACAGTAGATAGTAAATTTTCTACAGCAAAAGCAATGGCAATCAAAGGTCAGAAACTAATCTATGTCGGTAATAAAGGGATAGCTAAGAAATACATAGGTCCACACACGAAGGTTGTTGATTTAGAAGGAAAAACAGTAATTCCTGGATTAAATGATGGACACATTCATTTTCCTTCAATTGGTATAAACACACTCCAAGTAAATGGTTTCAATAAACCTAAGGAGGAGATATTAAAGCTGGTAGAGGAAAAAGCCAGTCAACTTGAGCCAGGGGAGTGGATTTTAGGATATGGTTGGAACCATGAACTTTGGCCGGATAAAAAATTCCCAACTAAACAGGAGCTTGACGCAGTTGCGCCCAACAATCCGGTAGTACTTGATCGAGTGGATGGACACTCGGTTTGGGTTAACTCCATAGCATTAGAAATTGGCGGTATTACCAAAGAAACTCCTGATCCTCAGGGTGGCGAGATAATACGTGATGACAATGGCGAACCAACCGGCGTCCTAGTTGATACTGCCCGTATACCAGTTACATCGAAGATTCCTCCTTATAGTACAGAGCGTATCGAGGAAGGACTGTTAAAAGCTCAGGAAGAACTACTTTCTAACGGTATTACTAGTGCAACAGATGCAGGTTCTCATTTAAGTGATATAAATGCCATGAAGAACCTATATAAGAAAAATGATTTAAAAGTTAGGTTAAATGTTATGGTAGCTAATGGTAAGGGCGGGGCTACAGGTGAAAGTCTTGCTTATTATTATAAAAAGGGACCGGATATAGGTTTATTTGGAAACCGTTTAACAGTTCGATCAGTAAAATTAGTTGGTGATGGTTCATTAGGTTCCCGCAGTGCCGCTCTATTGGAGGACTATAGTGACCGTCCAGGCCACAAAGGAAACTACAGATTCACAGATGAGGAGTTATATAGACTGGTTAAAGAAGCTCGTGAATATGGTTGGCAGGTGGCTACCCATGCGATAGGTGATGGTGCTATTCTCCAAGTTATTAACACATATGATAGGGTATTGAAGGAAGATCCATTAGCAGATCACCGCTGGAGAATTGAACATTTCCAGATAGCTAACGCTAACGAAATCAAACGTATAGCCGAACTTGGAATCATACCTTCTATGCAGCCTACACATGCGACTTCTGACAAAAACATGGCTGAGGATCGAGTTGGACCAGAAAGAATCAAATACTCCTATGCTTGGCGAAAAGTCATTGATGCTGGGTCACATATTATTGGAGGTTCAGATGCTCCGGTAGAGTTGGTTAACCCCTTCCATGGAATATATGCAGCCATCACACGCATGGACCGGGAAGGAAGCCCTTCTGGAGGTTGGTATCCAGAGGAGAAGATGACAAGAGAGGAAGCCGTTAAAGCTTTTACAATCTGGGCAGCCGAAGGAAGCTTTGAAGAGGAGATAAAAGGTTCCTTGGAAGCTGGAAAATTAGCTGACTTCATAGTGATTGACAGAAATCTTATGAAATGTCCGGAAGAACAATTGAAAGATATTCAAGTGCTTACTACAGTATTAGGTGGAGAAGTTGTATATGAAAAATAGTTTCAACTAAGAAAAGCGCAAGCCCCCTGCTTAGCCACGAAGGTCACTGGAAGACCGACGAGGAGGCTCGGCCCAAACAAGTTCGGCCCTGCGTGGGAATTTACATGGAGTACTTCAGTGTGTTGCCGCCACAGGAGGCCTGAAGTGATCCAAGTGGTTGGGCGCTGAAGCTGGACATTACATCCATGCCACAAACTTTTATACTTTCTTTACTCATAAAAAAACGTTTAAGACTGCTGACAGGTTCAGCAGTCTTTTATATAGTTTGCCTGGCATTTATCCTAAATGGTGTTGCGATTAATGGTAATGTCCATCTCCACCATACTACAAATAATAGTCGAAGACCATGCTACCTGCACCAATTGCAGCTGCGTTTTCTCCAAGCTCCCCCCGACTGAACTGAACGTCATAGCCAGGATAGATGGTAGTGGTCCTTTTTAATGCAATGTCTTTTGTTACTTCGTAAAATAAATCCATTTGTGTATGTATAGGACCGTTCAGTATGACCAGCTGTGGTTGAAGAATGTTAATGATATTAGAGAGTCCAACTCCGGTATAATAAGCGGCATCTTTAACAATATGGCTACATAAAGCATCATTTTCCTGTACTGCCCAGCAAATATCACTAAATGTTACCTGCCCAACATCATTTAGTTTTTCCTGTAGTACAGAGTCATGACCACGTTTCAAACTATGAATCACTTCTTCTTTTATCGCTGGGATCGTAGAATAGGCATGCATACACCCATAACTTCCACATACGCATTTACGGCCATGAATATTAACAACCATATGACCTTGTCCAAATAACCCCAAGTTATCTGCCGGCCCATGAACAAGGTGACCATCGTTCAGAATACCTACACGAATTCCGATACCTGAAAGACAATATATAATATTGTGAACCTCTTTATCTAATCCTTTTTTGTACTCTGCAACAACCGCAGTATTTACTCCACTATCCAGCAATACCTTCGTATCAAACTTTTCACTTAAAATCTTACCTATTGGAACGTTATTCCACCCTTTAGTAGGAAAATCAATCGGGTTTAAAATTTTTCCATTTTCACGATCCAGTGGACCAATTGCGCCTATGCCAATACCTAATATTCGCGATGTATTAAGTTGATGTGTATGCAACATATTTATTATTTCATTTTCGATGAAATTTATCGTTACTTCTGGAGTACTTTCTTCGTTCATAGAAAACAAAGCTTCTTCCTTGATATCAAGATTAAGATCCATTAGGAGAACCTTAGTATGCGTACGAGAAATATCGACACCAAATAAATAGTAATAATCTGGATTAATCTGATATATAAGCGGTTTACGCCCTCCACTCGATTCACCAAGACCACTTTCAACAATCAACTGCTTCTCTATAAGTTCATCAATAAGTCTCGTACATGTCGTCTGTTTCAATCCAGTCCGTTCAATTAACTCACTTTTAGATACAGGTCCATGCTCACGGATCAAGCTGTATAAGTGTTTTAAGCTCTTATTTTTCTGTGATAATGTTTCAATAAATTGTTTAATCACGTTTATCCCTCAATTATTCTTATCATTTGTACATTCATCATACTCATTTTAACCATTTTGGTCAAAACCGTTTTAACATGTTTTTGAATACTAAAAACCACCAATAATTTGGCGGTTTCTCATAGATTAATATTGGAATGTTCACAATCAATGATTCACAATTACAGGTTTTTATTTTGAACAAGCAAGAAGGACGCTCTAATGGAACAATTATTAAATGACTTTTTCAACAGCTGTAATGGCGTCAGAAAAAATATTGATCATCTGATCGATTTCCTCTTTTTGAATAATGAGCGGAGGTGCAATTGCAATAATATTAGATCCGCCGAAAACAACTGGTCGTATGATCAATTTTCTATTTAAACATTCTTGAACAAGCTTTTGTGCCGCTTGGATCGACGGATCGAAAGGCTTTTCATTTTCCGGGTCTGCATATAATTCAAAAGCTCCTAATAACCCTGCAGATCTCTTTTTCGTTACAATGGAATGTTGTTCCTCTAGGTATTGAAGTCCATTCAAGAGCTCTGTTTCCATCCGATTTGCGTTTTCAACAAGCTTTTCATTTTCAATAATTTCAATATTTTTTATTGCGACGGCACATGCAACTGGATGGCCGCTATACGTAAATCCATGAAACAGAACATCATCTGACAATTCTGCTAGTTCATCTCTTAAACGTTCCGTTATAATAACTGCTCCGAGCTGAATATAAGCACTCGTTATCCCTTTTGCAACAGTCATAAGATCAGGTATAACATCCCAGTGATCAACCCCAAACATTTTTCCGGTACGTCCAAATCCACAGATGACTTCATCTGTAATCATGAGAATACCATATTCGTCACAAAGGGTTCGAATTGCCTGTAAATACCCATCTGGCGGAATATTAATCCCCCCGGCACCCTGTACTGGTTCGACAATAATAGCAGCAACCGTTTCCGGCCCTTCTTTCTCAACGATTCCTCTTATGCTGCTTTCATAATCAGGATCCGATTTATCTCCAAGCTCGCAATTCATTTTAAAAGGTTTTGCATGAAGAAAATCCGGCGCTTTTGCTGTAGCGAAGTTTTGGAATGGCATAATCCCTGTTGCGCTCGTAGCTCCCATCGTAATTCCGTGATATGCACGTTCCAAGCCAACGATTTTTGTTCGTTTTTCCTCCCCCTTTAGCTTCCAGTAATGGCGCACTAATTTAAAAGCCGTATCGTTTGATTCTGATCCACCTGATGTAAAAAAGCTTACATTTAAATCTCCAGGTGTTATGGAAGCGACTTTTTCCGATAACCGAATAACCGTTTCGTGAGAAAAATTTTGAAAAGATGAACTGAACGACAACCTTGCCATTTGCTGTTTTGCTACTTCTGCCATATCTTCCCGTCCGTGACCAATGTTTACATTCCATAATGACGATAATCCGTCAATATATCGATCACCATGAACGTCTGTTAAATAAATCCCCTTTCCTTCTTTGAAAATAAAAGAAGGACCGTTTTGTTGGTGCTGTTTAATAGACGTTGTAGGATGCAAGTAATGCTTTTTATCAAGTTCTTTCAATTGATTAATGCCTATTTCTTCTTTTAAAAAACTTTTTGTCATTCTTAAAACACCTTCCCTACACTATTTGGTTAATTTACTTTTCTAGTATTTAATAACTAATTGCGGGAACCTGTTGAAACCCTACTTTTTTGAGCCCGTAGTTTAGGCCATGTGATCGCCGCCGTTAACATCTAATGCCGTACCTGTAATGTAACCAGAGGAAGAATCAGCAAGAAATAGGAGCGCATTAGCGATATCATTTGGGCTACCTAATCGGCCGATTGGCACTTGCTCCATATGCTGAGATGTAAGCCCATCATTAACATCCCCCAGCATATCCGACTCGGTCAGCCCGGGACAGACGGCGTTAACGGTAATATCAAAAGATGCCAGCTCTACAGCAAGGCATCGTGTTAAACCTAAGATACCAGCCTTTGAAGCAACGTATTCCGCACCAATTATATTACCCGGTCGCTTCCTAGCAGCCTGTGAGGAGATGTTGATAATTCTTCCCCAGCGACGGGCTTTCATTTTTGGAATCACCGCTCGGCTAGTCAGGAATTGGCTTCGTAGATTGACAGCCATCACTCGCTCCCACTCTTCCAAAGTCATATCTTCAACTGTAACTTTGTTCCCATCCTTCCTCGGTGAGATGCCTGCATTATTTACTAGGAATATCAACCGGACCAATCTCTTCTTCAACAATCCGAATCATCTCAGCCACTGCTGCCTCATTTGATACATCTGCGGGAACCGCTAGCAATCGGTTTCCTATTTCGCCAGAATGGATGATAGTGTCCTTAAGTAAGCTTGAGTTGATGTCATTGAGTGCTACCGAAGCACCTTCAACAGCGAACTTTGTCGCTATTTCTTGGCCAATTCCTCGGGCGGCGCCTGTAACCAATACGACCTTGTCCTTGAATCTCATTGTAATTACCTCCTATGGTGATTATCCTGATTAAAAATCTCCCTCTGTTTTAGAGATGAGAATCTGCTTTGTTCGATCGCTCCGCATAATATACCGATTGTAATGAATCAGATTCAATGGTGCGTTCTTTGGGACGGACACCGATCCACAACAACCCGCCGAAAATGAGAAACATCAAAGCGACCAATTGAAACATATGACTGAATCCTTCTGCTTGATTCGCGGAGTTTTCAACGATCCATCCGGTGGCATAGGGTGCGATTATGCCTCCAAGCGTAACTAACGCCATTAACGTTCCTGTGACTTTCCCATGATGCTCTGGTGGTACGAGCTCCATCGCGATGTTAGGACCAACACTGAACCAAACCGCGTACAAGGCTGCCAGGGAAAGGAAGATAAGAGCTAACCACCCTGAATCAATTACAGCGGCTAAATAATAGCAAATACCAACCAGAATCATCAGCGGTCCTAACAAATGAACGCGGGATTTTCGAATACTTTGTGTTTTCTGGTAAATACGGTCAGAGAGTGCTCCGAATCCTACTTGTCCGAGTGCGGCAACGATCCATATCATCGCGACAAAACCGGCATTCACTCCGTGAACATTTACTAGGTAGTTCGGCACCCAGAACAAATTCAGAGCGACTCCGCAATAGGCAGCAAACCCACACAAGGTGATTAGGATAAAGTTTTTAGAACGAAAGGTTGGGAAAACTTCCGACCACGAAGCGGAGTGACTTTCCTTCTTTGCATTCGGTTTTAAGTCGCTCATATCTACCGATTCCGGCCTCTCTTTTGCCAACCACATCCATAGGACCAACCAAGTAACTCCAATGATCCCCATTGCCAGAAATGCGGAGCGCCAACCGTAGGACGAGATAAGGTGCGTAAACAGTGGAGCAAAAATAGCCGGGCCTAGGGAGCCAGCAACAACCAGCATAGCCAGACCAATTCCGACTCTGTGTCTTGGCAGCCATTTATTCGCTTGGGAGAACGCCACTGCAAGTGCAGGACCTTCCCCCGCTCCCAAAATGACTCTCGTAATCAGCAAATACGGGAAGCTGAAGGCGAACAACGTTGCGAATTGAATCACCGACCATACCGCCCCCATAACTGATAGAACACGCTTCGTTCCGGTATAGTCCGATAAAGCCCCTCCAATGATGGAAGAAACAGAAAATAACCAAAAAAACGCGCTGCCTATCAGTCCCCACTGAACCGAGGTTAGACCAAACTCTTTTATAATTGGAACCGATGCAAATCCGATGACAGCTTTATCCCCAAAATTGATAACCTGCAGGATAAACAAGAGTATCATCACTTTCCATCCGTCTTTCGACAATCGATTGTCATCCATACTTAGATTTGTATCTGTTTTCATATTAAACACTCCTAATAATGGACCGTATTGGTTTAAGCGTTTATTTTTGGCAGATTACATGTTTTCGTTTATGTCTGACAATGTAACTTGTTTCTTAAATACTCTTGTTTTAAGGATTAAATATAGAAAACCGATCAGCAACCAAGAAACACCGACAATTTTCCCAATGAATGGCATCCCGAATAAAATATAAACACATACTGCTGTTCCGGTTAGCGGTGATAAAAGATTTGAAAAGAAATAGATTCCTTTTCTCTCTTTACGTTTGATGAAGAATTCAACAATTACAGATATGTTCACTAAAATGAAGCCAATTAACGCTCCAAAAACTACGATTAAAAAGAATGCGCTTACAGGAATAAGAAGGGCTCCAATATAACCCGTTATAGCTAATATAAAAATACTGTACACAGGTGTCTTATGTTTCGGATGTAAATAACTTAGAAAAACGGGTAATACTTTATCGCGTCCCATTCCAAACAGAACCCGTGAACCAGATGCTTGCCCCGCCAATGCGGTTGCAGCACCTGTGACAATAAGCATTAAAGTAGTAGCAGCAGCTAAACCACTTCCTCCGGCCGCGATAGCAACCTCGTAAAATGCAGTATCGATGTTTTGAAACCCGTTAAAATCCGGCTTAATCAATGTCGCAAAATAGACCTGAATACCAATTAGAAAAGCGCTGATCAGACAAGTGATAATCGTTGCCCGTCCAACCGTTTTACCCGATACATTGGTATCTTCAGTTAAAGCGGTGATCGCATCAAAACCAATGTAAGATAGAACAGCGATGGAAGAACCAGCAACGAGAGCGTTTACGGAAAATGTTTCAGAATTATAAATACCATCTAAACTAATGATTTTTCCAGTTCCTACACCGTTTACAAGTGCATAGATGGCGAACCCTACGAACAGGAGCACACTTAATAATTTAATTATCAACATGACAAGATTAAGATGAGAAGTCAATTTCATTCCAAAATAATTAAAAAATGTCATCGGAATAATAAACAAGAATAACATGAGCCATAATGGAAAAAACGGAAGCAGTTCCATTGCAAAAGTTGAACTTAATTTATACACGAGCATCGGAAAAATCAAATAGTCTAAAAGAATTGCCCACCCTGCCATAAATCCAAGGCTCGGATTTAGCGAATGTGTAGCATAACTATAAGTCGAACCCGCTTTTGGGATTACACTTGCCATTTTTCCATAACTAAACGCGGTAAAAATCATCGCAAGCAGCCCCACAACAACAGCTAATACCCCGTGACCTTGGGAAGTATAGGTCAAACCGCCAAATAGAGACTGTGCCGAGTTCGGAGAGATAAAAATGATTCCAAATATGACCAAATCCCTTGTTTTTAACACCCTTTTTAATTCTTGCTTGTCACCTTTTGAACCTACATTGGAATCAGTATGATGGACCTGGTCAACGACTTCAGAATTGTTCTTACTCATTAACTGCCTCCTTGTCAAACCCATGATTATGGTCTCTTTTAAAAATCACACTCCAAAAGGATAATACCGTTACAATCGTTTAGACCAGGAACTTAGAGAAAAGGAGGTAGGCCCGCCCCTACACATCTAAAGCCCCACCATCCGCTTCCAAGCGGTAGCCTGTTCTTCTTCATCGTATAAGTCGATTTCCTTGAGGGCTGCCACAGCGTCATCCCCTACTGGGTAATGTACTGGAAACGGGCTCTTTTCGTTCGCTGCCTCTACAATGGCATCTGCAACAATCTGTGGATCAGCCGCTTTAGCCATATTTTTGGTTGCCGACGACTTTACTGCCTCTTCCAGCGTTCGATATGGAGAGTCGATACACTCCATCTCCCTTCGATCTTCTGAAACCCTACTTTCCCATACAACCCTGTTATCGCTGATCTTCGTTGCAAAAAAACCTGGCTCTATTAGCCTAACCTTGATCCCGAATGACTCCACTTCAAGAGCTAAAGCATCACTTAAAACGCCGAGAGAATGTTTTGTTGATGAGTAAGCCCAATTAATCGGCCTCCCAGGAATTCGCCCGTCGATAGACGAAACATTGACAACAACACCGGAATTCTGTTCTCTCATGGTAGGCAATACTGCCCTAAGCATACGCACGACACCGAAAAAATTGGTCTCGAAAACACTACGTAACATATCGTCGCTTAGAAACTCGACTGGACCGAGGCATCCCATTCCGGCGTTGTTCACGAGTACATCGATCCGCCCTTCAGATTTGAGCACATGTAAGACGGCCTGTTTGACAGACTCATCATCCGTAACATCAAGCTGTAGTGGCGTGATCGGAAGTCGTTCGGCCTCAATCACGGCCTTCAGATCTCCAGCTTTAGAGAGATTTCGCATTGACGCATATACTCGATCGCCTCGCCTTGCGAAGGCGAGTGCACTAACAAGCCCGAACCCGCTGCTGCATCCAGTGATAAGTACTACATTCAAAATATCTCCTCCTTCAAATTTAATGGTTTATCTTTTCGTATTGGAAACTCATTTAGGAAAACCCGTCATCCATCTGAATTCGCTTAGTTAGGCTAACTTTTCAATACACTCTCGGAAAGCCTCGGTATGCCGATTGACATCGTCCACGCTCGTATATGGGGACATCAATGCCATGCTGTGAAATGGCGTCAGCAGTACCCCCCTGTTAAGAAGAAAGAGGTGGATAGCAGCCTCCAATTCAGGCATGCGAACGGTTTTCGCCTCACCCCCGGTTGCCGGCGCCGTCTTGCTGAACATGTATTCAACTCGAGCACCAATCCGTGTGACGTGCCATGGAATTTGATAGTCTTGGATCACGGCAGCAACTCCCTGCACGAACTCCTTGGCTATCGAACACATATGTTCATAGTTTTCATCGGTCATCACCTTCTCCAATGTGGCGCGAATGGCTCGTAGTGTGAGAACGTTTCCGGCAAGTGTTCCACCAAATCCGCAATGACTGATACTGTAGCCGTCTTTCTGTGTGTACCTGCGCATCACTTCGGCCACCTCGGCGGTCATTCCGTAGACAGCCGCTGGGATCCCTCCTGCTATAGCCTTACCAAGAACAAAAAGGTCAGGTTCAAGTCCATAAGTTCCAGTGTACCCACGAGGGCTAGTTGAGATCGTGTGTGTCTCGTCCATAATTAAGAGGGTCCCCGTACGACGGGTTATATCCCGCAATGCTTCATGGAAGCCAGGTTTTGCTGGAACCATCCCTACGTTCGTCATGATCGGCTCAGTGAGCACGCACGCAACATCACCTGGTGCCAACGCCCGTTCTAATTCCTCCACGTCATTGAACTCAATTATCTTGGTCGTCCGTTCGAAATCAACAGCGTTTTGAGAAATACGAGGTTGTGGGATCATCCTGCCTTTATCAAGAGATACTTGTGTCTCATCAAGGGAACCGTGGTATTTACCATTAAACACAAGAACCTTTTCCCGTCCAGTCATGATCCGACTGAGCCGGATAGCAAACCGGTTTGCATCAGTTGCCGAAGTAGCAAGCTGCCAGTAGGGCAACCCAAAACGTTGCTGTAAATTCTCCGCGACCCAAATTGCGTCCTCGTTCGGTAACATCACCGTACTGCCGTTACCGACTTGCTCCCGAATATCTTCAGCAACATCCTCGTTACCATGCCCGAACATCGCACCGGTATCTCCAAGACAAAAATCAACGTATTCATGCCCATCCACGTCTTTCAACCGGGCACCCTTGGCCTTATCAAAGTAAATCGGATACGGAGAAGGCCAGTTATCCATCCAGTGCATTGGAGCACCACGAACGAGAGAGTGTTGAGCTCTCTCATATAGCGCACGTGACTCTGGATTCGCTCGGATAAACGCGGCCTCTTCACGGTCTAACATCTCAGCTACACTTTTCTCATTGATAAGATGTAACTTTTCCATAAGAATCACTCCTGTAGTAAAGGTTATTAGTCATCTGTTTGTTGTACTGAAATTGGAATACAATAAGAAAAGCGCAAGCGCCCTGTTCAGCCCCGAAGGTCACTGGAAGGCCAACGAGGAGGCTGTTGCCGCCGCAGGAGGACTGAAGTGAACCAAGGGGTTGGGCGCTGGAGCTAGACATTGCATCAATGCAGCTAAACTTTATACTTTCTTAACGTGTAAAGAAAACTTGGCAAAGCCAAGCCTTTGGCGCCGGCTGAGCTTTAGTTACGCTTATACTATAGAAAGTATTTTTATACTTTCTTACGTGTTAAATAACGGTCGAAATAAATTTCGTCTCAAGGAAATCTGCTAAACTATCGGGACCGCCTTCCCGTCCGATTCCACTCTCTTTTACACCGCCAAACGGACCTTGAACGGCTGCCAATGCATCATCATTGATTCCAACCATCCCGTATTCCAACGCTTCAGAAACACGAGTTGCCCGAGATAAATCTTGCGTGAAGAAGTAAGACGCTAATCCGTAATCTGTATCATTCGCTTTTTGAATCACTTCTTCTTCCGTCTGAAAACTGAATACAGGGGCAACCGGACCAAACGTTTCTTCATATGATATAAGCATGCTTTCCTTCACATCTGCCAAAATAGTTGGTTCATAGAAATAACCACATTCAAATCCTTTTACAACACATTTCTTTCCGCCAGTTACTAGAGTCGCACCTTTATGAACCGCATCTTCAACATGTTCTTTTATTTTTTGAAGACTACCCTCATTCACTACCGGACCTAGCTCTACATGTTCTTCCAATCCATTTCCGATTTTGATTGCTTCTACCTTCTCCTTAAAAAGGGCTAAAAACTTCTCTTTTATCGATTCCTGAACATACACCCTATTTGCACAAATGCACGTTTGCCCTGTGTTCCGAAATTTGTTCGCAATAACACCTGTCACAGCTTTCTCAAGATCGGCATCTTCAAAAACAATTAATGGTGCATGACCACCTAATTCCATTGAAACTCTCTTTACTTGATCTGCGGCTTTTCTTAATAGTTGCTTCCCAACCTCTGTTGATCCTGTAAACGTTACTTTGCGGATGCGTTTGTCCGTTAGTAAGGCATCTCCAATTTTTGAAGCACTTCCAGATACTAGATTAATAACTCCCTTTGGTAGACCAGCTTGTTCAGCAATCTTTAAAAACTGTACAGCACTTCCTGGCGTTTGACTTGCGGACTTCAGAACAACCGTACAACCAGCCGCAAGAGCAGGAGCTACTTTTCTAGTCACCATTGCGAGCGGAAAGTTCCATGTGCTAATTGCAGCGACAGGCCCGATCGGTTGTCGAATGGTTTTTAATCGTTTATTTTTAATGGAAGTAGGGATCGTTTCTCCATACGCCCTTTTTGCTTCTTCAGCATTCCAAAGCACATATTCCGCTGCTTGTCTCGCTTCCATGCGTGCCTCACGGATCGGTTTTCCCATTTCAGCTGAAATCTTCTGTGCTAACTCTTCTAAACGATCTTGCATGAGTTGATAAATTTTCATTAAAATGACTGCTCTGTCCCTCGCTGTCATTGCAGACCATTCCGAGAACGCGGCATAGCTTGCTTCAATCGCTCTTTTCGCATCGGATCCGTTTCCGTACGCAGCTTTTGCCACTACCTTACCGGTCACTGGACTAATCACCTCATAGTATTCTCCAGAGACTGGATCTACCCATTCCCCGTTGATGTACAACTGATGCTTTTCAATCGTTTGGACCATTGTCATTTATATCCCTTCCTTATCTTTTATTTCATTTCTCCTTGGACGTTTTAACTTTTTAAAGGTATGTATGGTAACTACCCGCTAATTCCCAAAATTGAGAATGAGTTTTCACCACCTTCTCCACAGCTTCTTTTTGATTCGAATACATCGGTGGTTCTGACACACCGGTTTTAAATGGGTCTTCAACCTCACTATTTACCCCGCTTAAAGATTCAATAATTCTTAACGTACAAAATGGTACATATGCAGCGCTATAACCGCCTTCATGAATTGCAATCAACTTTCCGTTACAATGTCGTTCAGCAATTTTTTTGACTACCGAAGCCATTTCACCGAAACCGTCTGCGCTCACTAACATTCGACCTAAAGGATCAAATTTACCAGGATCTTGTCCGGCTGAGATGAGTATAAGTTCAGGTTTAAATTGTTCGGCAATCGGTACTACAATCTTGTCTAGTGCATTGAAATAGCCTGCATTTCCGGTCCCAGCAGGTAAAGGAATGTTCACATTATACCCTCGTCCATCTCCTTCACCGATATCTTCTAAGGCCCCTCTACCGGCAGGAAACGTAAATTCTTGATGAAGTGAAATAAAAAGCACTTCCGGATCTGAGTAAAATGCGCTTTCAGTTCCATTGCCGTGATGAACGTCCCAGTCGATTATCATAATTCGTTTCAACCCATATTTTTCTCGTGCATATTTTGCGGCAATCGCAACATTATTAAATAAGCAAAAACCCAAGCCAAGCTCTTTTTCAGCATGATGTCCAGGTGGCCTCGTCAAGGCGTAAGCATTTTCAACCTCTCCACCCATTACGGCATCAACTGCCGTTATTGCACCTCCAGCGGACAACATTGCAATTTCATAGGAACCCTTTCCAACAATGGCTAGCTCCCCTGCATCGCCGCCTGAAGTATCACTTAATTCTTTAACCCGATTAACATATTTCGAGGTGTGATTTAATTCAATTTCATCACTGGTTGCCGACCTCGGGTGTATAGATTGTAGCTTTCTTATCATTCCACAACGCTCTAAAAGATTTTTTACCCGCCTTTTCGTTTCCGGGCTTTCAGAATGAGTGTCAGCCTCTATAAAACCCCCAATAGGCATCATCAAAGCTCCATTTCCAGTGTTGTGCCAAAAATAGCTTTCATCACACACAAATCCCGTTTTTAATTTCATTAGTAACCTCCTCACCTTTTTGGAAAACGCTTTCAATTTCTTTTTAAAGTGTACAAACAGGAAAACCCACTAAAAATCAGTGATCTTTTTTTGAATTAACATTCAGTAATCATATACCAAGTCATATATGATTGTGTTTATATTTTTAAATATTCAAAAAACAATATCCACCTAGAGTATACACATAAAACCCATTTTGGTCAAAACTTTTTTTTATTATTTAAATTTAATCAAGTAATACATATAATAAAATTAAAAAATAACAGTCTTATAACCATTTGGAATATAAGTGTTGAAGGCTCCTTTTATTGCTTGACGTAATCATTCTAAGAGTTAGCCAAAAATTATAAAATGAGAAACTGGTACGTGACGCAAAAGGATATATGTAGAATCAAGAAAGATTTAGCGAAGTCCTGAGATTATCAAGTAATTAAATCAAGGAGGAATTAAACATCCTGCAAGAGACTACGACAAAAATATAAAATTAACGTAAATAATTAGAAAAGCGCAAGCACCCTGCTTAGCCACGAAGGTCACTGGAAGACCGATGAGGAGGCTGTTGCCGCCGCAGGAGGTCTGAAGTGATCCAAGTGGCTGGGTGCTGGACTAGACATTACATCCATGCCGAAAACTTTTATACTTTCTTTACTAATAAAGAAAACTTGGCTCAGCCAAGCCTTTGGCGCCGGCTAAGCCTTAGCTGCGCTTATACTATAGAAAGTATTTTTATACTTTCTTAACGTGTAATAAAAAATGTACAATATCATATTCGATATTGTACATTTTTGATCGATTTTCGGTTTATAATTAGAGGCATAACTTCATTCGTTATGCCTCTATAAAAGGTAAAATTCACTCCCTTATTTTTTAGCGGGTTTTCTTCCAGTCGATTAACTTCACCCTATTCTATTTTTGTTTTTCGGCTTTGAAATGCACTTACCATATTCAGTTTATGCTGCCTCGCATATTCTTCGATTTTCGAAAAGTCCTCATGGTTTTTCATCATTTTGATGATAAGATCATGTTCCTTAACAGATTCCCTAATACGTTGTGGTACAAATGTAAACCCTGATTTACGAACCCTGTCCATTCGTTGCCAGATTTGTTTAATCTCTTTCTTTAAATAGGAATTTCCGCAGTTCTCATAAATCAACGTATGAAACTTGTTATTTAATTCCCCAAACTGCTCAAATTCAAAGTTAAATAGCGCTTCGTTCATACCGGTATTAAAATATTCCAATTTATTAATAGCTTCAACCGTGATTAATCTTGAACTTAAAGCTGTTGCATATCCTTCAAGTACAGCTAACACAGATAGCGTTTCCAGATATTCTTTTTCATTAATTTTGCTAACAATCGCTCCACTGTACCGCTTATATTGAATTAACCCATCAGCTTCAAGCTGTCGAATGGCCTCTCTAACAGGGATGATACTTAATTTTAGTTGTTTGGCTATTTGGTCGATTACAATTCGATAACCTGGACCATACGTTCCATCCACTATTCGGGAACGAATAAATTCGCGAGCATATTCCGTTTTAGACATCTTATCTTTTTGATTTTCCATATTTTTAATTATATATTTAATCGTATAGATTACAAGAGCATTTGTAGAATATTCGTATATGATAACAACAATAAATTTAATATGAAATAATATATGATTCGATTTATATAACAGCCTTTTTTATTTTCTACTCCCTACTAGTCATATGCTCAGTTTTTTAATAACTAAAAAACAGCTTAATTCCAACCCCAATTAAAAGAATAGAAAGCATTTGTATAATTAATTTTCCCGAAATCTTGTTCGATAAATAAACACCGAGTTGAGCACCGAATATCACACCTAGTCCGCCCCATAGTACAACCATCCAGTTAATGTTTCCATAATAAATATGCGTCACAACTCCAACAGTGGAATAAAGACAGAGTGAAAAAATCGACGTAGCTGTTGCATAATGAGGCATCACACGAAAAATGTAAATCAGAACCGGCACTAGTAACCATCCTCCACCGATACCAAAATAATTGGAAACAACCCCCAACAACACCCCGATTAACAGCAAGCAGACGGTATTTAATTTGGGAGAAACCTTCTTCTTTTCGAAAGTTTCATTATCCATAGTTGCAGCAGTCTCGGCTTTTTCTGAATTGTTATCGTTTGCCGATGGATTTTTTAACAGCAGGAAGACTCCTAAAGTAAAGAGCATCAGGGCAAATATCCAGTAAAATGACTGAGAATTACTGAACTGAACTAACCAGACACCGATAAATGTGCCGGGAACCGCTCCGATCGACAGCGTGATTCCCACCTTATAATCAATTCGGTTTTGCCGAACATATCCGAAAACCCCCGATAATGCGTTTATTAAGACAACGGCGAGCCCTGTGCCTGCCGCCATTTGCGGAGACAAATTCAAAAATATAAGAAGTGCGGGGACAAACACAAAACCGCCACCAGCTCCTACAATTACTCCGTAGCCTCCGGATAAAAAACCAATCAATAAAAGAAACAAACCCGTCACTATTTCTATTCTTACTCACCACCTTCCATTGATCCATGTTGTCTGGGGTTTATATTCAACATATCAGTTGGAAGCGATACAGTAAATTACAATAAAATCATGGGGTATAACAGATTTTTATATGTTAAAGGTCTCCATTTGAAATACTCATTGTATCGGTTCATTAGGTTTTGCATCCTATAATGACTCAACGGTGTTTTTCGGTTTTAAACTTTTACCAGAATTAACTGTTGTACTAATAACACCAGAAATGATAGCAACGACAATTAGAAATACAAACGCCGCATTATAAGATCCATTAAATCCAGAGATTAAAAAGCCCATTGTTATTGGTGAAACAATACCAGCTAACTGACTCCCCAAGTTTATCATTCCGCTTGCTGACCCCATTACATTGGAATCAAGCATTTTAAGGGGCATCGCCCACATAGCTAACCATGCGAATTTAATAGAAAGTATAAGTGTAATTTGACTAATTACTATTAAAACTAATGATTGGGTAAAAATCATCAAAAATAAACTTATAATTGCTACTAAAATACCTAAAATCACAAGTAATTTCTCTCTGTTATTAAAAAACTTATCTGCCAGCCATCCAGATAAAAGTACTCCTACTACACCTGCAAAGCCAGGTAGCGATGATAGAATACCCGCATCTAAAACATCTAGATTTTGGACATTAAGCATATAGGAAGGCAGCCAACTTAAAAATCCCCATAACAAGATATTAATACAGAAATTCAAAACAAAAATTTTTAAAAGAATTGGATTCAGTAGTAATTCTTTAAGCGGAACTTTTGGATTATCTTTTTCACTTTTCGTTTTCTCATCGGACGAAGGTATAAACAGCCAATATATTATTATCATCAAGAACCCTAGAAAACCTAATAATATAAACATACTTCGCCACCCTATCCAAAGAATCAGTGGGGCAGCAATTATTGGAGCAAGTGCTAGACTTAAGGCTTGCGCGGTTATTAATATTGACATAACCCTTGCTCTTTTTTTCTTTGCAAAATAGATCGCATTAGCTTTTACCCCACCTATAGCCAATCCACTTTCACCCATACCAAAAATAAATCGAATAGCTATTAGAGAAGCCACGGACCAAGCCATTCCGGTAAAGGCTGTAAAAAGTGAAAACATGAAAATTGAAACGAGTAAAGTATTTCTTATGCCATACTTATCTGCTAGCCAACCCGCGGGGATCTGCATCAAAGCATAACCCGCAAAAAAACTACTTAATATCATACCCTGGGTTGCCGCATCGAATTTGAATTCTTCTTCAATAAAGGGTACAGCGAAGTTTATGATGTATCGATCATGATAACTCAATGTCCATCCTATAAACAGAAGAAAAACCAAAAACTTTTTATTAGAGCGTAAATCCTGGATTCGAATAAACATTTCTACCAGCCCCTTTTTTCATAAACCATCATTAAATAGGCAACTCCTCCAGAAATTCCAGTTACAATTCCCGGAGGAGTATGTTGTCGAGCAAAATAGTATTACTTTTTATTGAAATAAAGTGGACTACTCCAAGCCATCTCACCGTCTTCTTGAACAAGACGTATCCAATAAGCATTTCGCCCCTCTAAAGGATGAGGATCTTTCCAATTGATATCCATAGTCATTGGACCCGATTTTTTTGGTTGTAAAGAAAACAAGTAATACTGATCTACCCCACCACATTCCTTTCGTATGGGGCCTTGCAATAAATCACGAATTTCTATTCGATCCTTCCCAAATTTTGTTTCAAAATTTATTATGGTATTCCCACATGTATCTAAGTCAAGTATTAGTCCGTCATGATCCCCCGAAGTCGTGGATTCCCATGTTAATGCATGTTGATTTTGAGATCGAATTCCTTGTTTTGAATGATCAAAAGCAAAAGTCTGGGCATCTTTAATTTGACCATTCTCTATCGAGAGTAATCCATTCCAATCCGTTTCTCTACCTCGACCTTTGATTGAAGCGCCTCCCCACTCTACACGAATACGTTCTGGGATAAAGTCTTCTTGTTGAAAAATTGGATGAGAATAAACAACATCTTGATTACGTATTATTTCAAGTTTTTCAATTGGTTTTGTGCCAGCCGCTTGGATGTTTATAACCGGTGAGTCGTTATCCGTCCATATATCACCCATCATTTTTCCATTCAAAGTTTCAACACTAAGCCAGATTCTTTCTCCCGTTGTTGCGTAGCAATGTCTGGACTTTAATGCTTTATAAATCCCTTCTCGAGTGAGTTCTTTTGCATATATACCGGCTAATCCACCTCTTGTTCCAAAATCGTTTGATGTAGGATAAGCTGCACCAGGACGACCAGTATGATCGTCACTTCCACCAATTACACCAACTGTATAACCATTTTCTAAAGCCTCATGTAATAGCCATTCAAATCTACCATGGACAGAACATATTTCTATAACTGGTTCCAAATCATGATTGAAATAACGACTTATATCACATCTTCTCCCACCAACATGTGGAACCAGAAATACATCATTTTTTCCTTCGAAGGACTGATATAAATTATCAAGAGGGTAACGATCCATCTCAACATCAGATTTATCGGTTACATGCCAATGACTCGTTCGATGTAAAGGGCCGTCATCTCCAAGAAAATGTACATTTCTATCTCCTCCGCCAGGTGTATTGCCCGACCATTCATATCCTAAAAACGGTATGAATTTACCAGGTTTATGGTATTTTTTCACTGCCCCTTTTGCCTCTTCCCACCCAGATTCGTACAGAAGAAAGTCATTCGGTTGATGGCCTGTAAAATCGATTCCAGCTGCATCACGGGCATAATGGAATGCTTCTTCAACACTACCTGTTCCTGTAGAATTATTGTATTGAGCATGTAAATCTCCCCAGTAATGCTTTAGGTCCTTCGGCTTATCATTAATATTGATGATATTTGATACAGCTGTTGGATGGGGTAAATTTTCCCCCTCAATTTTAAAACGATACATTCCAGTTTCTTTAAAAGAAAATCCCTCGAATCGGTGGCAACCCTTGTCTTCTTTGGTGAAACAATAGGTTTCTTTTCCTTCCAAAGTAGAACTACTACATTGAGTCAACTCTTTTTCATTTATTTGTTCAATTGATATCGTTACATTCCCGTAATAACTTGCAGATGGGTTTCCAAAATGATCCTCACATTTAACTAATAAATCAACTTTTTCATTGACTACACCTTTGGAGGGGGTTAAGGCAACAATTCGATACGGCTCAGCAGCTATAATTGATGTAATAGGGGAACTCTCAAGTTCCACCCAGGTACCCGTTTGAAAACACTCTACTTCAGTTAATAGTTTAAAATCAGATTCAATAAACGTTTGGGCCTGTTGACCTTTACTACCACCAGATTTATCCCCAAGGGTAATATAAATTTTATCTCCTTCATCTAATGTATCACCCTTAATCACAATCTCTAGTATCTTCATCCAGGGCCGCTTACCACCCATGGGCATATAAGTAATTGAGGTTGCTACATTCGGATTTGAAGTTGTAGCTGTAACATAATGGTCTCCCTTAGAGTCACTAACCTGAGGTCTACCCATGTCAGATGGTAATTTAAACAATAATCGGATCCTTCCACCGTTATCTAAACCATACCTGCCAACTGTATAAGTAAACTTCCATGTATTATAACTTCCGGCTATAATCGGTTTAAGAGGATCCATTTCAATAAAACCATACCATTTTGAATTTTCATCTGATTTGGAAAGAGAATTTTTGTCACAATCTATTATCTTTTGGCTCGACATAACCAACCTCCTAAGGACTTTGTTATGGATAGTATAGTGTTAAATTCAGAATATTTGAAACAGGTTTTTTTTGTATGTGCTATAGAAAACATCTATAGTAAATTTTGTAGAATAATCTATTGGACAAAAGTTATTTATGTTTTTAAAAAAAGGTGTGCTAAAGTAATGGGTAAACAGTAGTTCAAATTGAGTAAAACAGGGGGCCGTTCCCATCAATAAACAGTGGATTGAAGCTTTTATATGTGTTTCTAAAATGGAAAATGTGAGTAAGGCTGCAGAAGTTCTTTTTTTAACTCAACCCTCTGTGTCTAGCAGAATTCATTCATTAGAGAAAGAGATGGGTGAGCCTTTATTTATACGTTCGGGAAAAAAAATGATCTTATCAGAGGCAGGAAAAACTTTTCTTCCATCTGCTATTAAAATTTTAAGTGAATGGAATAATAGTAAAGTTGCCATACAACAACTTCGAAACAAAATTAAAGGAGAATTAACAATAGGTATGACCATTCATGCTGTTTCTACGTTCGTCCCTCACGTTATAACATTTCAAAAAAAATATCCTGATATCAAGTTGAAAATAAAAACAGGACATACAAGTGAAATTGGCGATTTAGTATTAAACTATATCGCTCATATTGGAATTACACGTTCTCTGGATCATAAATACCTCTTTTCAAAGCCAGTAATTATGGACCATTTTACATTGGTGGTTTATCCAGAACATCCTCTCGCTTTACGAAATAATGTAAATGTAGAGGATTTAATAAATGAAAAATTAATACTTTTATATAGTGATAATTCATTAAAGGAAAGGGTTAATACGTTCTTACATACTATAAAACCTAACATCATCTTGGAAACAGACAGTATTGAAATTACTAAAAGAATGGTGATTGAAAAACAAGGAATAGCATACATCCCACGTTTTTCTATAAGAGAGGAAGTTGAGGAAGGTCTGTTAGTTGCGGTTCCATTCAATTCAACTTATTTATCTTTGAATCTAGACGTAATATGGCATAAAGAACAGTCTAATAATTATCTTGTTTCTCTGTTCGTTGACCATATTTTTTCCCAATTAGAGCCTGTATAAAGAGTTAATTTAATAAATTTAAAAAGCTAACTAGGCTTTTTATATCGTTGGAATGTGAGATTAATAGAAATGGCAGTCAACCGACTTAAAAGTGGTAGACTGCCTATTTTACTCCAATACTTCTCATATTCAGCATTTCCTTTTTTTATATCCCACATTCCGCACCTGAGAGGCGAACTTCTGCTTAATTTTTAGGTGCGGTTTTAGGTGTGGTTCGTTTTTTTCTTTTTTCGATCTTGTTCTGAATCATTCCCTTTTATTCGACAGCATCCCTCCATACTTATCTTGGATGATCGGGTTAGTTCACGATTTTTTCTACTTGTTTCGACACATAGATGGTAAGATCATAGCCGGTTTGTTCACCAATGTTATCCGGAAGAAAGCGAAGAATCTGACCGTTTTGACGGATGTAAATGACGTTGATTTCTTGAAGTTGTTTTAACAATACTTGTCCTGTTGGCCGAAACAGTTTACGATTCCCTGCTAACACCAGTGGTTTTTCTTCTTGCTTCATGTTTTCTCTTACCCGATGTTCCAGAATGCCATATATCAAAAGTGCCATCACAAAGACGATCCCTAACGCTTCAACCCGACTCGGTTTTTTCACAAAGAAACCATCAATCATTTGGGGACTCTTTAATAAACGAAAACGCGTCTTGGCAGCTTCTTGCCCTTTGTACGTTTGAAGAATTTCTAAATCAGAAATCTCTCTGTGATTCCGTTTATCGGTGATCAAAACAAACGTGCTCATCTTTCGTTTCTTTTCTTCCAGGACCTCCTCGCTTTCCTTCCAGTATTGGAGTTGGGGACGGTACACCGTGATGACATTCGGTGTTTCTTCCTTTTTTGGCCGCCCTCTTTTGGTTCTTTTTTCGATGTGTTCTTCAGGTTCTAGAACGAATGAATAGTCAAAATAACGGCTGTTGTTGTTTTTTTGAAACCCTTCCAACGCTTCTTCCGCATCGGCTCTACAATGGTAGACAGTGTCCTCGAATCTTTTGATCGCTTTTTCGAGTGTTGTCCGTTCTTTTTTCAAGTGACGTTGAAAGGTTTTCTCCTTTTGTTCGTTTAATTTGTCGGAATAGACCACAACGAAACGATACGGATACTCATCAAGCTCCTCTATATCGGAGCTTTTGAATGAAGGTTAGATTCCAACTCTTGTCATCGGTATTTCCGTTTTCGATACTAGTTAAGATCGGGATACGTTCCGGTGTGACACCCATGCCAAGCACAATCTGTTTTAAATCGGGACGATGTTGCTTACTATATCCATAGGTAATGCGAAGATCTTCCGTTGTTTTTTCGGTTGTCTCCTCTTGTGTTTCTTACTCACCATAAACGGAATAAGAGGTGGTATCATTATGAAGGTTGCCGATCGGTAATCCCAGTTTCCGGCAGGTTGATAGGGACAACGTCGAGTACACTTTCCAGGGTTTTGCTTTATACAAAGCATCAAGTGCGCGTCCTAAAGCGTATTGAATGAAAGAATGCCCTGTTCCTATTTAATTAAGGCTTAATTTGGTCACAAAAGACTTGGGTCGTTAACCAACTTTGGCCCCTCTTTGGTCCTTAATAAAATAGGAAACTCATTTCGTGCATACTCCATTAAAGATATGGCTCCATTTGGTGTTTCAATTTGCACATCTACCACTACAGAAAGTTGGCTGAGTTTAAACATCAGATTCTTGGCCTTTTCTATGGGCAAAACATCTTCAGAATAAACGATTATATCTAAATCACTACTCTTTGTAACTATATTACTGTCACTAGCTATCTCAAACCCTACGCTCCCTGTAGGCCCCCACAAAAGTTTAAAGGATTTAAGTATACCATTCACACGATCCAATGCCTGAAGAGCAGGCATTGGATCATTTCGTACCTTCCTCATCCATTTTCTTTTAAAAACGATTTGATTTGGGGAAATATGTTCTATTACATCTTCCTGTGCTATATAGGCTCCAAATCGTTGATTACGTTGTTTACCACGCACCCCTATAGGGATCTTTCCTTCTATAATTGGTGCGCGGCGGACAACGACAAAAGGGATAGACTTCAAAGACTTGGTAACCCAATAAGGAACAGCGGGGCATATTTTAAGCTCTGTTGTATTTCTAATTCTCAATAGATCATGAGGTTTGATTACCATAACTCTTTTAACCTCTCTCTGACTTTAATTGATGCTAATCGGTTATCTATTGCTTGTAGAGATTGCAGACGGTTACTTAAATCTAATGGCCCTGATCGGGCACTGGCTATTGCTGCTATGATTCTACCTTCTATTTTCTCAATATCTTCACATTTTGGATGACTTGCCTCCACCCCATCAATCAGTTCATGAAGGGCACCAAGGGTAGCAAAAGATACAACATCATAAGCCATAGCAGGTATTTTTTTAGTAGCTTTCTCAAGCTCTTCAATGGTACGACGTGTAATACGGGCTGCAGATTGCTTCGACATGACATGGATGTTCACGCCCTCGTCATTTAAGGCAAGTATATGATTAGACTGGAGACCATGAGTTAAAAATGCGCCGGAAATTGCATTACCTACAATTAGGGTGATAACAGGGTGTCCAGCTTGCCTAGCTTTAGCATAAGCATCAACTGCTGCGGCACCCGCTTGATGCAACCCTAGTAACTCTTCATTGTATCCATAAGCCTGGCTAGGAACATCAACAATCGCAACAATGGCCCGACGGTTTCCATCTTCATCCTGCTCAATCACTTCTCTTACATAGTGGGCAATGGCCCATCCCTCTTCCAATCCTACCTCTCCCTTACGAGCACGGGGGAAGCGGTTATTCGAATCTGGTACAACGGCAATATAGCGGATGCGTTCGTCCCCAACTGTTTTGTCCGTACACAAGACAGAAGGTACATCATCACTTTTCGCTGTATCGGTCAAACCTGTAAACCAAGTTCTCCCCCTGCTTTCATCAGGGTTCTCCTCAGATCGATCAGATTCATCTCCAGCTCGTTTTTCCGCTACCGTTTCGTTCCACACCCTTCGCACATCTAATGGAGACAACAGCTGGGAAGGATCTATTTTTTGAATGCGAGAGCGATAAAGATCAACTTGCTCACTTCGAAAACGATGAGTGTCTTTATGGTCTAGCTGATTAACGATGATTTTTTTGATCGACTCAACATCATCATCGGCGAGTTTATCGACAAATCCCAATGAATAGCGCTGTTCTCCCCCAATTGTATTCCATATCAATTGCCGATCCTGAGAATCAAATTCTTCTATTCCGGCTTCTTGTTCAATCACTTCCGGTCCATTTAATGTGAGCCTTCCCTCCTTAGTCATTACAAGTGAACTGCATAATCCTGCTGTTAATGACATCCCTCCAAAACAGCCGATTTTACCTGGAATCACCCCAATGACAGAAGTATATTCTCGTAAGGCTACCATCGCAGCGCCGATTTCAGCTATAGCCAACAAGCCATAGTTAGCTTCTTGAAGTCTAACGCCTCCTGTATCATACAATAGGATTGGACGGGTAGGGATACCCTCTTTGTTGTCCCGGAGAGCCAACTCAAGAGCACCTGCTATTTTTGCTCCCGAAACCTCTCCAATGCCTCCGCCTTGAAAATTTCCTTCTATTGAAATGATAACGGCTGGTTGTTGGTTTATTTCACCCTTGGCTATCACTACACCATCATCACTTTGCGGGACGATATTCTGGCGTTCTAAGTGGGGGGATTCGAAACCGTCAAAAGGGTCAAGTAATTCACGGTACGTCCCTTCATCTAATAAAGATTTTATGCGTTCCCGTGCATTCAATTCAACAAAGCTTACCTTAAGCACGTTCATATTTTCCACTCACCTCCAAAGCTTGAGCTAATCGTAAGGAGACAACCCCAGGAGTTGCTCCGAAATCGTTCACTTGTATGTTAGCCTGTACTGCGTATTGATTAAAAAAACGCCCGAGGACCTTTCCCCAGGTCTCATCGAATCCTGTCATGCCTGTTCTTACTTCCACTTTGGTTCGAGGTTCATCGGAAGGAATAACCAGTACTTCTAAATCTCCAGACCCAACTACACCTACATGCGCTTTGTTTGCTAATTCTTTTGTGGCTGGATATTCAAAAAACATTGTTTCCAATGGACGCCCTCCTTTAAATAGTAGATATGGCTTTTTTATCGACAAAACGAACGTTTCGTAACTGATCGAGAAATAAAGTCGCAGCTAACAAATCTGCACTTCCCCCAGGAGAAACATTAAGTTGTATCAACGTTTGATTAAGTTCTTTTAATTTCATCCATCCTTTTGAGGTGGACACCCCTCCACTTTGCAATACAGCTTTCGCCTTTTCCTTAGCCATCTTTAAAGCGAATAATCCGCCTCGATAAAGAATACATGTATCGTCTAAGTAGGCAATCAATACCACAAGAGCTTCTAACCTTGCCAGGGATTCAGGAAGGCTTCTTTCCCTTGATTCCACAAGCTTAGGTAATGCAACATTTATGAGATGAGGGAAACCTGATTGAGCCTCTCCCCTAGCTCCTTTTACTCCAAATTTTGCATAAACGTTAGAACCATGGGTTGGAATGTTGGGATTATAACGATCTGGAAAGCAAGCAAGCTTAGAAGCCGTATGAACAATACGCTTGATGTCCGTACCCGGTTGGTTCACTGCTGCACTAGATGTCAGAAGACCAAGCACCCAGATCGCTCCTTTATGCGTGTTGATACCATCAGTGACATGCATCATTTTTCTTTCGCCATTACGCCCGATGGCAGCTATTTCTTCACGAAGCCGTTGAGTAGGATCCTCCAAGTAGGAAAGCTTAGCAATCGATCCAAAGGTTTCTCGTAAAGACTTAGCCGAACGAATCATTAAATCAAACGTCATATCCGAGTGTGAGCCTTTGTCCTCTGAATCGACAAGTCCTGGCTTAGGTGCGAGTTCAGCCTCTTCAATGAGGGCCTGAACAGCCCAGTCACTAAGTTGTTCACGACATTCTTTTGAATTACTCCAAGTCATGGATTCACACTCCTTTTACCAGCTTCGAAATTTTTCTGGAGGTTGGTAGAGTCTTCCTGACCACTCCACTAGCTCTTCAACGTTTTTCGCGGCAAGCAACGAGCGATTGGCCTCTGTTCGACGGATACCTAGATCTTCAGGCCACGCCACAATACCTTCTTGCCGAAGACGATCAATATTCCTTGGAGAATGCTTAATACCTACGGGAGTCACTCCAGCAACAGCAGCTATAGCTTCTCGTCGTTCTTCTAAGCTCTTAGCTTTATATAAATAAGCGATGCCTTCCTCTGTTACAATATGAGTAACGTCATCCCCATAAATCATAACTGGAGCTATAGCTAGATCGGCATCTTTTTTCACATCAATCGCATCTAAGGATTCTACGAAAACAGGTGTATTACCTGTTAGGTGTGTTTCTACTACTTGAACCACTAGTTTCTTTCCTCGTACAAGTGGCTCATCAGAATTTATCATATTTAACCATGCTGGAGTGGAGTGCCTTCTTCCCCCAGGATCGTGACCCATATTCGGAGCTCCTCCAAACCCAGCAAGCCTTCCCTTAGTAACTGTCGAAGAGTTTCCATAAGAATCTATTTGCAGACTAGAACCAACAAACAAATCAACGGCATATTGACCTGCCAACTGAGAAAGAGTTCGATTTGAACGAAGACTTCCATCTTGGCCAGTAAAAAACACATCAGGGCGCTTCGAAATATAATCCTCCATTCCCACTTCTCCCCCAAAGCAATGAATACTTTCTACCCAACCTGATTCGATGGCTGGTATCATGGTAGGGTGAGGATTTAGCGCCCAATGTTTGCAGATTTTACCCTTCAATCCTAATGATTCCCCGTAGGTAGGGAGTAACAACTCAATGGCTGCCGTATTATAACCAATTCCATGGTTGAGAGACTGTACTTGATGTTTTTCATAAATACCACGGATCGTCATCATAGCTAATAAAATATGTATATCCGTAATATGCCTTGGATCTCTTGTAAAAAGTGGTTCCAATTGATACGGGACATCCGCTTCAACAACTAAGTCAATCCACGAGCCAGGGATATCCACTCGAGGCAAATCATCTGTAATTTCATTTACCTGAGCTATGACAATACCATCTCGAAATGCAGCAGCTTCTACAAGCGTAGGTGTTTCTTCTGTATTTGCACCCGTAAATAGGTTCCCTTTCCTATCAGCCTTATCAGCGGCAACTAGTGCTACTGAAGGAATTAGGTCAATAAATAAACGTCCATACAATTCGATATATGTGTGGATTTCTCCCATGGTTAGTTCTTTATCTTCAATCATCTGGGCCATCCGAAGACTTTGAGGGCCGGCGTAAGCAAAATCCACTTTCTCTGCAATACCAGCCTCAAAGATATCCAAGTGCTCCGGCCTTGAAATACTAGATAATATCATATGCAGATCATGGACCTTAGCAGAGTTCACTTGAGCAAGTGCACTAGAAAGGAATGACGCCTGTTTTTGGTTATTCCCCTCTAATACTACTCGGTCACCTGGAACAAGAACTTCCTCTAAGACTTCAATGATTCGATCCGTTGGTATTACCCTTCCGCCTGTAATGTTCATGACTCTATTCATCCGTCTATTTTTGGCATCCCGTCTTGTTGTCCAACTTCTATTGGTTTGATCTGTTTGCGTAATATCCGTCATGCCCATTCGTTCCCTTCCATTTAGTTATTTCGTGTACGATGAACAAGAATGGCAGCTGTTTTCATACCATTGTCTGATATTGAAAGTGCTCGTGCCGTTGGAAAAGCATTTTTCACAAGTCCCATAAGCACATTTCCAGGCAGCATTTCAACGAATAATCGAGTTCCCAACTCGTATAACAAGCATATTGCTTCGTGCCATCGAACGGAATGGGATACATTCCATGCCAAGTCTTTTTTAATAGCCTCACCTGTTTTTAAAACTCTAGCAGTACGGTTGCTTGCATAGGGGATATCGGGGTCTCTAAAGGAAATACGTTGAAGCTCCGTTTCTAGGTATAAAGAGACTTCATGTAGTAGTGGACAATGTGACGGTACACTCACATCCAAGAGTTCCGTCCTTTGGGCACCGTTTGCAAGAGCTAACTCCATAAACCTTCTCAAATCTGGAATGGCTCCAGCTATTGTCATTTGGCGTGGACAATTTATATTAGCAAGATAAACAGGGTTCGCTTTAGTTACGTGGACATCTATTAACCTTTTCAGCTGTACTTCACTGAGTCCTAATACAACTCCCATTCCATACCCTTTTGGAAATGCCTTTTCCATCCACTCGCCGCGCATCCTGACTAATCGAACCGCATCTTTGAAATCTAAAGCACCGGCAACAACGGCAGCTCCGAAAGCTCCAACAGAATGGCCAGCAACAAAATCAGGAAAAGCCTTTTCTTCTTTCAACAGACGTGCCGATGCCACTCCAGAGACAAGTAGACATACCTGAACGGCTACAGTCGACTCCAACTCCGATTCTGCATCCCAAAAGGCAACGCTTTCATTTAATTCCTCACTAGCCTCTGCTAATGTTCTAGTGATGACAGGGTGAGCAGGCAAATCGCGTAGCATATAAGGATGTTGTGACCCTTGACCAGGGAAAAGAAATGCAGTAGTCATCTTATCGTCCTTTCTGTACACGAACCAATTTGGTCGTCAGTCGACTAAATATATTTTTAAAGAAAGAAGGTAACTCTACCCTTCCTTCTAATACACATCATATTGGGGATCCTGGCTTTGTTGCTCAAAAAGTCGCTTTTGAATGCTTGTGATTACATCCTGGTTATGTTGCTGCAAGACGGTTGTCGCTTTCTCTATTTTGCCTTCCTTAAGAAGATTCACAAGGGCAAAATGTTCTCTAACTGACTTCACTATATTTCCTTCAGTTGCAAAAGAAATATTCTGTACCCTCAGTAATGGTAATTCTAAACGGTTGTACATTTTCTTAATCGTTTCACTTTTGCTCATTTCAATAAAACACAGATGAAAGGTATGATTAAGCTGGGTGTAACGCTTTATATCTTTCTCCCCACTCATCTCCTGATATAACGTTCCCATTTTTTTCAGAACCTCTTCGTCGATCCCGTTCTCCTTAATCCGTTTCATGGCAAGGGATTCAAGCATGATTCTTATTTCGAGTAAATCATAAATTTCGTTTTCTGTATGCTCTTTTACAACGGCTCCCCTTCTAGGAATTCGCTCAACCAATCCCTCAATTGTGAGGAGATATATGGCTTCACGAACCGGAGCACGACTCGTTCCATACTCGGTAGCATACGTATTCTCAACAATTTTGTCCCCAGGCTGCAATTCTCCTGTGAGAATTTGTTCGGTAATGTGTTCAGCAATATGATTAGATAATGCGTTATGATTTAGATTTTGGGGACTCACAGTAAGACCTCCTAACGTTCCCATTGTCGACTGTCGGTTAAATTGTACAACAAATCAATTCATTATTCAAGAATTTAGAAAATTTGAAAAAGTGTTTGCATTTCTAAGTTTTTTTATCTATGATGAGGAATAAGAAACAGTCGACAGTTGATTATCGCCAAATTGTAAGCGCTTTTTTAAAAAGGGGGGACATATACTCGGTGTTTCACTTTTACAATTCAAACAGTACAGTCTAATTGAATATTGCTAGGGTTTCTTTGTTTTTTTGGAGATATTGGTCCGACTACTGTACCGGATGTTCTGTTTGGAGTGGTGAACAAAGGGGGTAATAAAACCATGTCGGCGACATCAATGGGGGAACAGCGCATGATTCTAAGCAAACTTATTTTTAAAGCCTATTATAGAAATAACAAAAAGTACTAAAAGGAAGTGATACGAATGTTTGCAAAACTATTTGCGAAACTCGAAACATTACAGCCGGAGTTAGTAAAATTTCGTAGGGATCTCCATATGTATCCTGAATTATCATTTCAAGAGGAAAACACACCAAAAAAAGTCGCTGACTTTTTAATAGATCTTGGGTTTGAAGTAAGAACCGGGGTCGGCGGCAGAGGGGTTGTGGGTGTGTTAAAAGGTAAAAAACCAGGTAAGACAGTAGCTTTACGAGCTGATTTCGATGCCCTCCCTATCCAGGATGAAAAGGAAGTTGAATACAAATCCCGTGTACCCGGTGTCATGCACGCCTGTGGGCATGACCTTCATACCGCTGCTTTGCTCGGGGTTGCAAAAGTACTTAGTGAGGTAAAGGATCAGATTGAAGGTACCGTCATTTTTATTCATCAGTTTGCAGAAGAACAACTTCCGGGCGGAGCCAAATTCATGATAGAAGACGGTTGTCTTGACGGTGTAGACGTGGTTTACGGGGCGCATGTCATGTCAAATTTGCCACTAGGACAAATAGGTATCAGAGAAGGGCATGCCATGGCTGCGTACGATGCATTTGAAATTGAGATTTTTGGAAAAGGCGGACATGCTGCAATGCCTCATGTTGGGGTAGATCCGGTTGTACTTGGGAGTCAACTGGTTACAAACCTGCAACAAATCGTATCAAGACGTATTGACCCGATAAAACCAGCAGTTGTTACGGTGGGTTCAATTAACGGGGGACAAGTTTTCAATGTTATCCCAGATACTGCAAAAATCACCGGCACGGTACGCACGTTTGATGACGATATCAGAGACCAAATCGAGAAGGCGATTGGACAAATCACAAAATCAACATGTGAGGGGGCCGGGGCGACTTCACATTATACATACACCAAGGGATATCCTCCATTGTGGAATCATCCGGTAGAAGCAAAAAGGGTGGAAGATCTGGCAAAGTGTCTTGTAGATGAAGAAAAAGTCATACATGTTCCACAGGTAATGGGTGGAGAAGATTTCGCCTATTACGTTAAGGAAGTACCGGGTACATTTTTCGTTGTTGGCGGTCAAAACCATGAAATTAATGCAACCTATCCACACCATCATCCGAAATTTGACGTCGATGAGCGCTCAATGCTCCTAATCGGAAAGCTGTTCATTTCGGCTGTTTTCAATTATCTTTCCGACGGTGGAGTCAAACCTGACCACGTAAAAATAGAAACAAATGTCTAAATACAAAAAGGGGGGAACATAATCATGAAAGAAAGAATAAAAAATCGCCTTAGAGATTTAACGGGATTGGTTGGGGTTTCCGGTTCAGAACAGGAAGTCGTCAAATATTTGTATGAACATCTGTCTTTGATTGCCGATGAGGTGAAAGTGGACAATAACGGTAACGTCATCGCAGTTAAAAATGGTACAGCACCTGGCCCTAACTTAATGGTATCTGCACACTCTGACGAAGTTGGTTTTTGTATCAAAAACATCTTGGAGAATGGTTTTATTGTGTTTGATAAGGTTGGCGGAGTTCCTGACTCACTATTACAAGGAAGAAAAGTATGGATTACAACAAATAAAATCCCAGGTATCATTGGTGTGAAATCAGGTCACATGCAAACAGCGGAAGAAAGTAAGCGGGTTAAAACCGTTCGTGAATGTTATGTCGATGTAGGCGCTGCATCAAAACATCAGGTGGAAAACATGGGTATTAAAGTTGGAGACCCCATTGTTTTTCAAAGTGATTTTATGGAAATGCATGATAAAGACCTCATCTGTACGAAATCGATCGATAACAGGGTGAATTGCGCGATTTTAATCGAATTGTTCCATGAATTGAAAGGTAATGACTTTGCCGGTACCTTATTTGGTGTTGTCACGGTTCGGGAAGAAGTCGGGCTTCAAGGCGCTGTGATGGTAGGTGATACGATCAAACCAGATTACGCCATCGTTCTCGACACGATTCCAGCGGGTGATGTACCGGACATTGACACGGAAAAGTCACTCCCTGTTTACATTGGAAAAGGACCCGCTTGTCCTGTTTCCGACGGCGTCGCCGCAATGGCTTTTACGTACATTCATCCGAAGGTAAGAGAAATCATAGTGGAACAATCGGAAGAAGCGAATGTACCGATACAGTACCTTACACTAAATGGAGATGCCTATACAACTGATGCGGCTAAATTAGCATTAACGAATGGTGGCGTACCACTTGGAATTGTAGCCACACCCCGGAGGTATTCGCATTCCCCTGTGGAACTGTTGAATTTAAACGATGCAGTAGGTGTTTTGAAAGTTGTTAAGGGGATCATCCTTCACAACGGGGAGAAGGATTTGAATTTTATTGAAATAAAGGATCGGTATTCAACTGATCAAGAAAAACCTTAAACAGGTAGGAAGAAATTCTTATTGAGCCAAATGATATATCAAGGTATAGAAGGAGGAAAAATATGTCGGCTTTTACCGCAAAAGCTCCCAATAAACATTTTATTCTTGGACTATTATTCGTAGGCTGGCTGTTGGATTATTTGGATCGAATGGTTATGAGTGTCGCTATCGTGTCTATCAAGGAAGATTTCAATCTGGATCCGGCGACAGTGGGTGTTGTTCTCAGCAGTTTTTTTCTCGCCTATGCAATCATGCAAATTCCAGGCGGCTGGTTAAGTGATAAGTTCGGGTCAAGAAAAATTGTGCTCTTGTCTATTATCGTTTGGTCGGCTTTTACTGTAATGACAGGTTTGGCCTGGGGGTTGGTTTCTTTGATTGTGATCCGTTTTCTTTTCGGAATCGGGCAAGGTGGTTATCCTTCAGCAAGTCAAAAAGGGATTTCCGACTTCTTCCCGAGGAACGAAAGGTCAAAAGCATCAGCGACGATGATGTCATCCAATTATTTTGGTATTGCCCTTGCCCCATTAGTGGCTGCCCCGATGTTGATTTGGTTTGGATGGAGAATGATGTTCGTTATTATTGGAGCCGTTGGCATTTTAATGGCCCTCGTATTTTGGTTTAAATTTCGTCCCCCGAATCAGTCGGGCACATCGGATGAAATGAAAATGACAAATAAAGTACCATTAAAGGAATTGTTAAGGAACGCGGCGCTGTGGAAAATTGTCATTATGTGGTTTGGTGCAGGCATTGTCAACTGGGGTCTTGCCACATGGATGCCTACCTATTTGTCAGATGTACGGGGAATGGACATACTTGCAATAGGATTTGCAGCTTCCCTACCAGGCATTTTAGGCGGTCTCGCTGTCGTTGTAAGCGGTCCGATATTGGAAAAATTTTTTGTGAATCGTGAAAAGTATTTCGCCGCTATCGGAATGATTATCTCCACCATATTCTTATATTTGATGTTTACAACGACATCGCTTATACCCGCTATGATTTACTGGAATTTATGCATTATCTTTAAAACAACTGCCTTTACAGTCGCCTTCTCTCTACCGCATAAAATGTTGTCCAAAAAAGCAATTGGTTCGGCAATGGGAATGGTCAATATGGGAGCGCAGGCTGCGGGTTTCATAGCTCCATTGGTTATGGGTTTATTAATCAGCGCAACCGGTACGTACAGCGCAGCTTTCTGGTTCCTGATTGCATCAGCACTAGTGTCAATCCTCGGAGCCCTGTCGATCAAGCACGAGGAACAATCGGTGGATAATCAAGAATACGAAGCATCTGCACAGTAATTACGTAAAGAAAACTTGGCTAGCACCAAGCTTTAGCGCTGGCGATCGCCTTAGTTGCACTTATACTATAGAAAGTATTTTTATACTTTCTTAACGTGAAAAAAAGGACTATTAGGATAGTAATGGTCACTCGATTACAAGAAATGTTCCCGAACAAGAGATAAACAAGCAGCCAAGCGCTTTTTTAAGAAAGCGTTGGCTGCTTCTCATATTTACTCAATTTCGTGTGAAACAGTAGACAAGTACCCAGCCTATCCTGTAGCGATTCAAGAGTTAAAAGGTTTTTAAACATCCCAATAGTTTGATATATTCGCCGTTATTTGAATTAAAAAACTGTTAATTACTTTGATTCGACTACTTCTCTTTCTACTATTTCTTTTGATGATTTTTTTAGTTTTTTACGCGGGTTTGTCTCAATCAAACCAAATCCTAATATTGCCATGATTAATGCTGCTGCCGCTGCTACTATCATCACAAAAGACAACCCAAAGGAATCTGCAAGTGTACCTGCTCCCCCTAATATGAATGAACCTATCACTTCGCCTACTCCAATAATAAAAGCACTAGTAGTTGCCGTTAAATGAACAGGCATCGTTTCCTCCGGAATAATATTCATATAAATAGGGGCAATGGAACCTAAAATCCCCCCAAATATAATTAACGCTCCGCTGCCACCCCATCCGCTTGGGAATAAATATAAACCAACAGGAGCTAAAACAGCTAAAAAGGAAAACAAAATCAATGCTGTTTTCCTGCCAAAATAATCAGAAAAAAGTGGAACACCAATAGTCGTTAAAATGGCCACAATTCCCATTGATGACATGATCAATCCCATTTTCCCAAGTGAAAACTTCCCTACTGAAGTTAAATATAGTGGAGCAAATGAATATAATATCCATAAACCAGCCATACAACAAACAGAAATGAAGAGACTTACAACAACGTTTCTATACTTTAGAATCTGAAGATAATTAACCCTAGTTTTTTCTTGTTTTTCCTTTCTGTCCACTTTTGAAGGTTGTACTTCGGTCGTAAATTTCCAGATTAAAAATGCTAAAATAAAACTTGGAACACTTACTATTATGAACGCCCAATGCCAATTGGTAATTGAAACAAGTTGCGTCACTAAAATTGGACCAAGGGTACTTGAGATAACCGCAACCCCTGAATTAACAATTCCAGCATTTCTTCCAAAACGTCCTTTAGCTGATGCTATAGCTACCATGGTCATCGCCAACGGTAATATAGGTCCTTCACTTATCCCTACCAGGAATCGTACTATTACTAAAGAAGCGTAAGAATTCGCTAGTGCTGATAAGGCTGAGAAAACAGAAGTTGCAATGATGGCTCCAACCAAAAATGACTTTCTTTTTCCAGTTCTATCGGATAGGATTCCAATTAATGGTCCAGCTATTGCATAACCAATGGTTTGCCACATATTAATTTGGCCAATTTCTCCATTAGTTAAATTTAGGTCCTCGACTAGAGAAGGAACTATATAAGATAGTGCTGTTCGGTCTAAAAAAACGAATCCCCACGCCAAAAACATAAGAGCCACTAACCAATATTCATAAAAACGTGAATGGGTATTATCCACAATTATGTTTCCCCCTAGTAAAATTTACCGTTACCGTTAGTCATAATATCCATCCGGCAAAGGCTGACACGCACCCCATCACATAAAGGCAGCCATACCTATATCAACAATTAACGATCCACCATCAACTGGAACTACAGCTCCTGTGATGGAAGAAGCGTCAGATGAAATTAACCATGCAACAGTATTTGCTACCTCCTCCGGGTTAGATGGACGACGAGCTGGAATTAAGTTAGTTACCCGCTCATAAGCTTGTTCTACTGTTTCACCGGATTCTTTAGCTAAGTTTCCCATTTCTTCATTAGCCATTTCCGTTTTCACCCAGCCAGGACATACTACATTTGCTCTGACATTCTTCTCCGCATAATCTAGAGCGATCGACTGAGTAAGTGCAATGATACCAGCCTTTGAGGTACAGTAAGCCGGCACTGAAGGTGCCGTTCTCAGTCCTCCAACAGATGAAATTGTTACAATTGATCCTCTATTTAGTGATAAATAAGGTAATGCAGCTTTTGCAACTAGAAATCCTGAAGTAAGATTAATACGTAAGACTTTCTCCCAGTCTTCAATACTAGTTTCAGTCACTTTTCCCTCATGATGTATACCTGCATTTAATACCAGTGCATCTAGTCTCCCGAAATCTGCCATTATTTTGTTAATTAGATTGTCAACCTCATTTTCATTTCCAACATCCGCTTGAATAGCAGTACCGTTTATTTCAGCGGCAACATCTTCTATACGATTAAGTCTCCTGCCACATATGAAAACGTGATGAGTTTCCGACAATTTTCGAGCGGCAGCAGCGCCAATACCTGATCCGCCCCCCGTAACGAGTACAACGGGTCGTTCATTATTATTTCGATTCATCATAATCCTCCTCATCTATAGACGAAGCTACATATTCCTCCGAATATTCAGTCTTTTCTTTTAAAAGCTCTTCTAAAGGCGTAATTTTAAAGAGTTTCTGTTTCATTGCAAATTTCACCCAAAAAGCTGAATAAGTAATCGTAATTACTAAAAAAACGAACGCATATTGATAGATTTGAGCTTTTACAACGGGATCTGGGAATATGTTGAGCATCATATATACAATTCCTATGATCCCAATAATTTGAAAGGTGATTCCGAAGGGTGACTTAAACGTTCTTTTCACATTTGGATACTTAAAACGCATGATGATTACATTTAAATGAGCAATGATATAGGTAATCATCCAACAAAAGGCTCCGGCTAATATAAAGGTAGTGATGGAGCTAGACCCTGTAACGCCGACAATGAGGAAAATGAGAAATAGGCTGGACATGAATACAATACCGACCCATGGGCTTCCCCATTTATTTAACTTACCAAATATTTTTGGCATTTGACCTCTTTTTGCCATAGAATAAAGCATTCGTGGAATTGCACAAATAAGAGTGTTGATTGTACTTCCTGTCGCAAAGACGGTAACAATCCCAATCCAAATTTGACCTGTTCTTCCTAAAATGGCCGTAGATGCCTCAACATGTGGAGCTCCTGATCCCGCTAAAATGTCTAAAGATACATATTGAATGGCAGCGTTTCCAAAAATAAAATCAGCCACTAAAATAATTAAAAGTCCCATGATCATGGACAAAGGAATGTATAACTTTGGTTTCTTTATTTCTTCCGCCATTGGGCAAACAAATTCTATTCCAACAAACAACCAAAACGCTAATGCTGATAATCCAAGTACTCCCCACCCCATTGAATTAAATTCCAGTGATGTTTTGATCGGTTCACCGCTGCCTGTACCTGTCAGTCCAATAATTCCAATAACAACCAATGAAAGAATCATAACCCCTGTTAAAATCATTTGTGCCCAGCTATAAAATTCTATCCCGCGTATATTAATTAAACATAATATAACGATTAGGGAAATCGAAATGAAGAGTGGAGGGACAGAAGGGGCAAAGATGTCATGAATAACTGTACCAGCAATATGAGCTTCTGCACTCCCGGCAAACATATTCACCAACACATAGCCACTAATAACAGAAACCATCCCTATGAAAGGGCCCATAGTAGGAAGTGTATAATGGTTAATACCACCTGCACGTGGAATGATTGATGAGAGTTCTGCAAATGAAAAGGCCACAAATAAATTCAATACCATTGCAACAACCATGGCTATAATAAAACCGGGTCCGGCAATTCCAAAGCCTTGGCCTAAAGAAACCATTGCAGAGGAGGCGACAACAATACCTACAACCGTTGCAATTGCAGGCCATAACCCAACCGTTCTTTTTAATTGATTACCCATTATTTTATAAAACCACCTAACATATGAATTTTATGTCTTTTCTTCCGTGTAGGGGTACAGGCAACTTATTATCATTCAACCCACGCTAATCCATTTTCTTACAAAAACGAGTGTGAATTAGCGTGGATGTGGTATTCTACGATAAAATTCAGCTTCAAAGAGACATAAACACGTTCTTTTATACCTTTTCAAAGACATTAACGGATTAAAATTTTTGCGTGGAATTATAAAATCATACTTTAGCGTGGGAGAAAACGTTTATGGTTCCATGCTTTGTTCCTTACTATTAAGTATTTTGGCGTAAGATCCAACCGGAAAGTTTGACACACGACCAATCGAATACCCTTCATAACCATAGATTTTTCCATACGAACGCATGGCATCAAGGTCTTCAATCACAATACCTGCCGTAGGAATAACCTTTTCTAACCAGACAAATAAATAAAGGTTATTGTCAAGTTTATAATAGTAGCATCGATCACTGTCACACAAACCTTCTTCATTTCCAGCCGTACAATGCCAGGTGTAATGATTCTCATTTAAATAATTGTGCTCATAGACATCTTTAGCACTATAAACAAATTCAATTGTCTTTCCAATTAAATCTTTTGTCTTCTCGTGCTGTGGAGTAAGATTGGTCATCGGATTGTCAATGGACACATGTTCAAATGATGCATTAACTGCTGTGAGTGGCATTCCTCGTTCAGCACGTTGAAGCATTGGTGTTGACGTTTCCTCTTCAGTTGGAAGAACGCTTGTAATGACGGTAGCAATTTTTTGTCGAAGGTCAAGGACAATAGAAATTGATTTAGTATCACCATATGAAACGATGAAATCGATAAAATAAATATCCTCTCTTGGCATGACTGCTGTATAAGTACAAGTGAATTTTTCTTCAACTCCCCCATTCTCAATCAACCACTTAAGCGCTTCGATATCCATGAAAGATATTTTACATTTCTTGTTATCCTCATAGTAAAGCGAAAATTCTTTACCCACTAACTTATCTATCGGTTCCATCATATTTTCACTAAATCCAACAGAAAGCTCACCAACACTAATGAAATCTTTTTCTTTAGCATTCATATTTCATTAATCCTCCTCATGTATATATCTTTATAATTTTTCTATAGTTACTTTTCTTTCATTACACAAATTGAAGCAATGAAGAGCCCCTTCTCCTCTTTCATCATAAGATTTCCACCTGAAAACCACTGATGATGGAGCGAGCGTCAAGCCAAAATTGCTTGACCCCACGCTCTATTATTGGTTTTAGTGAAAAGTCCCTCTTCTTTCTAATAAAAAGAATAAAGGTTTTAAACTCCATACCAATTGAAATGTTCGTCATTTAAATCTACCCATACATTTTTTGTTTCTGTATACATATCCATTGCTTGCATGCCTAATTCCCTTCCGAACCCACTCTGTTTCGTACCACCAAAAGGGGCAGTACTATCAAGCATACTAAAAGTATTAACGTACACGGTTCCTGCTTTTAGGCCTTTTGCCATTCGGTGTGCTCTTTTTAAATTCTCTGTCCAGACTCCTGATGTTAAACCGTATACGGTATCGTTGGCTTTTTTCAAAACATCTTCTTCATCTTTAAAACGAATAACCGATAGAACAGGACCAAAAATCTCTTCTTGAGCAATTGTCATCTCATTGGTCACATTTTCAAAGATGGTAGGTGTAAAGAAATATCCGTTGTTTTCTGTTGTATTTCTCTCGCCTCCAATCACTAGATTAGCCCCTTCTTCTAATCCTGCTGCAACATAGTGCTCAACGCGTTCTAACTGCTGTAATGAAACTTGTGGACCCATTTGTGTTGTTTGGTCCAACGGGTTTCCAACCTTAATGGTTTTTGCTTTCTTAATAAATGCATCCATGAATTGGTCATATATACTGTCCTGTACAAACAATCTAGAACCCGAGGCACAGACTTGTCCCTGTCCAAAATAGATGCCAAACATCGAACCATTGACAGCGTTTTCAATATTCGCATCATCAAATATGATATTGGGTGATTTCCCTCCAAGTTCTAAGCTAACAGGCTTTAAACCTTTGCTTGCTGCCTGCATAATTAACTTCCCCGTGGAGGTAGAACCCGTAAATGCTATCTTATCAACCCCAGGATGAGAAGAAAGTGCATCTCCGGCATCATTCCCATAACCTGGTACAACATTGATAACACCATCTGGGATGCCTACTTCTTGAAAGATTTTAACCATTTCTAAAATACTAATAGGTGTTTGTTCTGCAGGTTTAATAACTATTGTGTTTCCTGCTGCTAAAGCGGGAGCTAGCTTCCACATTGTTAACATCAGAGGAAAATTCCATGGTACGATTGCTCCTATCACCCCTAATGGTTCTTTTAGTGTATAGTTGAATCTCCCGGCAGGAGAAGCTAATGTTTCTCCCTGAACTTTATTCGCAAGACCAGCATAGAACTCTAGAACATCAATCATAGTCGGTATTGCAATAAATTTCGTTTCATTAATAGGAAGCCCATTGTCCTTGGATTCAACTTCAGCTAAGTAGTCTGCTTTACTCCATAATTCCTGAGCAACTTTATTTAATAAACGTCCTCTATCACTGGGTGCCATGTTAGCCCAAGGGCCAGATTCAAAAGCTTTCCTTCCTGCCTTGACTGCCAAATCAACATCTTCTTTCCCTCCTTCAGCGACAATGCCATTTACTTCTCCAGTCGCAGGATTAATCGACTCAAATGTTTTTCCAGATAAAGAATCTTCCCATTTTCCATCAATAAATAATTGATATGATTTACTCATAGCTGTGCTCCTTTGGGTTATTTTTGTAATTATATAGACCTTGGGAATGTACTTTTACAGCTTGTTCAACTGCTTCTTTTTGATGGTTGGCCAAAACATTTGAAGGCAGTCCCTTGATTGCTTCATAGTATGGATCCTCTGTGACCTTGCTTTGTAACCCACTCAACGACTCCATTATTTTTAAAGTACAAAACGGAACATAAGCAGGACTATAACCACCTTCATGACAAACTACTAAACGACCTTCACAGTGACGTTCAGCTATCCCCTTCACAATAGAAGTTAATTCACCAAACCCTTCCGCAGTAACTATCATCTGACCAAGGGGATCAAAAACACTTGCATCTTGACCAGCAGATACGATAACGAGCTCTGGTTTAAATTCATCCGCTTTAGGAACAACTGCTTTCTCTAACGCATATAAATATCCGGCATTTCCAGTCCCTGCTGGTAACGGTATGTTTACGTTGTATCCCTTTCCTTCACCTGCACCTATATCTTCAGCAGATCCTCTATCAGGTGGGAAATTAAATTCTTGATGAAGGGAAAAAAACAGTACGTTAGGATCATCATAAAAAGCATTTTCAGTCCCGTTACCGTGATGAACATCCCAATCTAAAATCATAATACGTTTTAATCCATATTCCTCTCGCGCATAACGGGCGGCAACTGCTACATTATTAAACAAGCAAAAACCCATTCCTTGTTCTCTTTCCGCATGGTGTCCTGGGGGTCTTGTTAGAGCATAGGCATTTTGAACCTTTCCTTTCATTACCGCATCAACACTTGTAATTGCCCCTCCAGCAGATAGTAGAGCTATTTCATAGGAGCCCCTGCCCACAAGTGCTAATTCTCCTGCATCTCCACCTGTCGTATCACTTAATTGTTTCACCTTATCCACATAAGAAGGAATATGATTTAACTCAATCTCTTCTCTGGTAGCTGGCCGTGGAGTGATTACCGTTAACTCGTTAATAAATCCACTTCGTTCTAATAGATTTTTCACACGTCGTTTGCTTTTTGGACTTTCACCATGTTCATCTGCCTCTATCCATCCACCAGGTGGAAGAAATAAGGCTCCATTTCCCGTATCATGCCAAAAATAACTTTCATCATAAAGAAACCCAGTTTTTAATTTCATATAACCCCTCCTTACAATTTCCGTAACAACGCTTCCAATAAATAGAACGGGTTTTATTTATTCCATAATATTAGGAAATTCTTCTATTCTATAACGCTTTGTTTTCAAATGCTTTAATAGCATCAGAAAGTCTTTCAACTATTGTTTCGATATCCCCCTTATTAACTATTAAAGGAGGGGCAAGGGCAACAGCGTTCATTCCTCCAAAAGAAAGAGGTCTTAAAAGAAGATTTCGGCTTAAACATTCTTCTACAACTTGCTGTGCAGCATGCAAGGATGGATCAAATGCTTTACCGTTGTCACGATCTGCAAACAGTTCAATTGCCCCTAGTAAACCTGATGTTCTGGATTTTGCTGTTACCTGATGTTGTTCTTCGAGATACTTTAAGCCCTTGAACAATTCATCCCCCATGTTCTTGGAATTATTGACAAGCTGCTCATTTTCTATAATCTCTAGATTTTTTAATGCAACAGCGCAGGCGGTCGGGTGTCCACTGTAGGTAAATCCATGGAAAAATACGTCATCTGACATTTCTGCTAGTTCATCCCTAAGTTCTGTTTTAAGAAGGACTGCACCCAACTGCATATATCCACTTGTTATTCCTTTTGCTACTGACATTAAGTCAGGAACGACTTCCCAATTATCTACCCCAAACATTTTTCCTGTTCTACCAAAACCACAGATTACTTCGTCTGCAACCATATAAATTCCGTATTCGTCACACAATTCACGTACAGCCTTTAGATATCCTTCAGGTGGTATGTTTACTCCCCCTACACCTTGAATGGGTTCTAGAATGACTGCTGCTACTGTTTCTGGATCTTCTTTTTCGACAATGCCTCTGATACTGCTTTCATAATCAGGCTGGGACTTGTCTCCTTTTTCGCAAGCTGTGAGAAAGGGTTTTGCGTGCAAAAATCCTGGAGCTGAAGAAGTAATCATATTATCAAATTCGCGTACACCTGTTGCGCTCGTTGCCCCCATAGTTACCCCGTGATAGCTTAAATCAAGGGCAATGATTTTTGTCCGTTCCGGTTTACCTTTTAGTTTCCAGTAATGACGTACAATTTTGAATGCAGTTTCATTGGATTCTGATCCACCAGAAGTAAAAAAGCTTACATCGAGGTCACCGGGTGTTAGCTCTGCAAGTTTCTCCGAGAGCTGTATAACCTTATCGTTAGAGTTATTGTAAAATGAAGAACCGTAAGATAGTCTCATGATTTGTTGCTTAGCTGCCTCAGCCATTTCCTGGCGCCCATATCCTATATTTACATTCCATAGGGAAGAGACTCCATCAATATAAACATCATCATACACATCCGTTACATTAATACCTTTACCTTTTTTAATAATTAACCCAGGGCCATTTTGCTGATGCAATTTTAATGGGGTTGTTGGATGAAAATAATGTGCCTTATCTAGTTTCTTCAAATAATCAGGGTGGTTTGTTTTCTCCACGAATTGTTCTTTCATTTTTCATTTCTCCTTTTTTAATAATTTTGTACCTCGTTTACCTGACGAACGTTCGTCAGTTTTAATTGTACACAATTTTCCGAATACTTTCAATGAAATATTTATACCTTTTTATTTCCGTACCTATGTTGAATAAATAATTATTACTTTATTACTCTGTTACTTAAATATGTCTAAACTACTTTATGGAGACTTTTCTATTTTTTTATTCCCCGCCAATAAACCTCCCAGGATGCATTAAATCTTTCTTCGAAGCTTTCAATATTGGTATAAACTAGTTCTACAAGCAGTCCATCTATAAAATTCAAAAAAGAAATAGTTCCCTTCTCTGCATCTATAATTAAAATTTCTTCATGGGAAACAAACACTTCCTCTACATATTCACGTAACTTTTTATAATAAGTAAAAACTCTTGAAATAACAGTTTCTTGTAAATGGTTTGGCGGTGTAAACATCATTTTAAGCAAAAATTTCATATTCCTTTCTCCATTAGATATATATCTTTCTTTTAAATGAAGTATAAAATTATACAATAGGTTATAAAGTGACTCATTTTTTTGTTGGTAAAAGTAATCACTCAACTCTAAAATTTCTTCCTGGATCACTTGGTTCATGACTTGTAAAAACAGGTCATCTTTACTTTTAAAATGTCCGTATATCGACTGCTTTTTTATTCCCACTTCTTCCCCAATGTCAGTAAGAGAAGCTCCCTCATACCCGTATTCAACAAAAAGAGTTAATGCACTCTTCTTAATTTTTTCTGCAGTTATATTAGTCATTGTTTTCCTCCTATGTCCCCATTGTAGTATCTACATACAAAGCACTAGAATACTAAATGAGAAATATTGTTGTTTAAATTATACTACCTTAGACTTCTCATTTACTAGCTTTCTAGCGCTTATAAATTTCATATATTTTAAAAGTCCAGGTTTGATCGATGAGCATAAAGAGATTGTTACGACTATAAAAGAAAGAGATACTGAACGAGCTGAGAAGCTTATTGTGGAACATTTGAAAGCGGATTTGGAGTTTGGATTGTATTATTTGCGGGATGATGAGTAGGGGTTAAGAGCCTTAATCAAGCATTAACTTGTCATGGCCTCTTTACTATCATTCTTTTTATTTTAAAGAAAACTTGGCTAGCACCAAGCCTTAGCGCAGGTGATCGCCGTAGTTGCGCTTATACTATAGAAAGTATTTTTATACTTTCTATACGTGTAAAAAATGTCACCCGCACCAAGTTGTGCTAAGTGACATTTTTGTTCCCTAAGATTCCTGATAACAAAACACTATTTATAGCTGTCCTACTGGCTCTTGAAATCTTGTTATGGAGTAATCATCAATTGGAATCGATGTCTCACCATCTAAAATTAATTCCGTCATTAGAGTACCAATAAGCGGGGCTAAAGTGATGCCGCTGTGCATAGCAGCAACATATAAATTTTGAACTCCAGGAACATGACCTATAATGGGATATCCGTCCTTTGGCATTGCTCTTATACCTGAAAAACACCGTACAACATTTGCATTTGCAAGACTCGGAACATACCTTATAGCCATGTTTGCCGTTTCTTGAATAACATCTAACGTTCCTCTTCGATCAAACCCAACCTCTTCCATTGAATAACCAATTAATACTTCTCCGTTAATAGCTTGACGCATACCACTTATCGTATAATTAAGTAATGGCGCAAGCGGTTCTGTCACCATAATTTGCCCTCTTACTTGTTTAACAGGGACATGTATTCCTAAGTAGGAGCCAAGTTCTTTCGACCATGCTCCTCCAGCTAAGATTAATTTTTTACAAAGATAGGTTTCCTTTTGCGTATGAACGATAAATGCATTTTCTGTTCGCTCAATATCCAAGACACGGTTGTAATAAGAATAAGCGACTCCCTGCTTTTTAGAAGCTCTTATTAACAGATCGACCAGACGAAACGGATTGATATTACCATCAACTTTACTAAACGTAGCTCCTACTACATCAGGACTTAAGGACGGTTCCTTTGCTAATACTTCTTCTTTATTAAGCACTTTTATTTTTATTCCTAATTCAGAATACTTTTGTGCAAGTTTATGTGCTTTCTCCAAATCTTTTTCGGTAAAAAATGGCGAAAGTCCACCCGTTCTTTTATATTCTACGTCCCCTATCTTCCGAGATAAATAAGGATACAATTCAGCACTGTACATACTAAATTCTGCATAAGATGCTGGTGTTTTATTGTGTACCCAAACCCAAGCCTGTGTAGAACCTGAAGTTCCTGATAAGGGAAAGTTTTTATCAATTACTAAAATCCCTTCTTGATCTCGTTCCGAAAGATGGAAAGCGATACTGTTTCCAATAACACCTCCACCAACAATAATCGTCTCGTAAGAAGTATTCACTTTTGTCACCGTCTTTCATCAAGTTCAACTTCATCCATAACAGACTTAACTGAACTAAAATTTGAGCTCCCAGTTGCAAGTGTGCTAATTTGAATTGGCCTTAAAGGAATACGCAAACGAGGAACAGGAACTTGGGAAAGAGGATGAGATGTTTTTTCGCTTATAATACTACTTACTAAATTCATGCAAATCTTAGATTGACAGGGACCCATACCGCATCGAGTCAATCTTTTAATATCATCAAATGTTTCCGCTCCGATCTGAATGGCTTCTTCAATCTCTTCTTGATTAATTTCCTCACAACGACAAATGATAGTTGTGTTATCCATTTATCTTCCTCCCTATCCCGGATAATGATTGGTGTGAGTTGGGCCCCATATACCCCTCGATGTGTTTCAATCTAGAATTCCATCCTTCCAGGTTAACCTGTTGTTCAACTTGATAAAGTTCTTCCCAAAAGAGATTTTTCATTTGAGAAGCTTCAGTAGAATTAATTTTTCCTAAAGATTCACAAACACTGATACCAGATAGTGAACCCGTTAAAAAGATAGCTGCCTTGGATGTTATTCCTGTACTATTTCCGGCCACATAAACTCCTTCGCTACTCGTTTCAAAGTTCAAATCATAATCAGGCACCCACCCCCCTAATATTTTCCTATAAGAAAGGGAACAGTTAGCAATTAAAAATGCCTCTAAAATTGGATTTCTTCCCCCATCAAGGCAGACAAAATCAACATCAATCCGTTGTGGACCTTGATTAGATTCTATAACCAATGTTTCTACCTGGCCTTTTCCTTCTGCCTCAATCACTTTAGTATTCTTTAAAATGGGGATGTTCAACTTTTCAATTTCATCTATTAAACAATTGTTTTGTAGAACAATATCTGATTGTTGTTCAACGATTCCCTTTACTTCGATGCCTACTTCATGTAATTGCTTCGCGAGTTCAAAGGCAAAACTACTAGAACCAATCAATATCGTCTTTGTCCCTGGTAACACTCTATCCCTATTAATCAAAATCTGCGCAGCCCCCGCAGTCATAATTCCAGGTAAAGTCCATTTTGGGAAAGGAACGGCTATTTCAGCTGCACCAGTCGCCATAATGATCTTTGATGCTTTAACTGGAAATACATCTCGGTCATTACTAATTCCCATTTCTCCATTTTCATATAAACCAATAAGTGTATGATCCGTTAATACGTGTATTCCAAAAGGTTCTACTTTTTTAATCAGATTTTCAGCTATTTCAAATCCGCATAATTGGCGATAGTGATTAGGCATATCCTCAAATGATTGGGTTTGTTGGACGAGCTGTCCTCCTAAATACCATGTCTCTTCTATTATAGTGACATTTAAACCTCTTGAAGCGGTCTCATAGGCTGCAGATAACCCCGCTGGCCCACCACCTATAATTAAAACGTCTGTCTCCATATTTATCATTTCCTTACGTTCGGATCACTGTTATTTTGTAGCACATTCATCCCATTCTGAACTAAAGTCATGCAAGACCGTACGTGTTCCTTACCATCTATCGTCATAAAACAACTGCAACACCGTCCATTCGCGCAAAATAAACCACGGGGTTGAATTAATTTACGACTAACACCAAGCTTTCGAACACGATGAGTCATTAAAGCTGCTGCCACGGTTTTGCCTTTTTGTACAGTTAATGGCATCCCTTCAAACGTGAAAGTTACCTCTTCATCTATTTGTTTGCCTAAAGTCGGATGATTGGTTATCTCCATCCCTACTTCTCCTCCTATTTCTTATTAACTGCAAATAACTTTCCAACGCCAAGAACTTTTTCAATAACGAGCATCAATACTACGGTTAATACAATCATGACACTGGATACGGAAGTTATAATCGGATCATATTGATATTGCATATAGGTGAAAATACGTACAGGCAATGTCACCACATCTGTACTAACAATAAACAAGGCAACTGTTAAATCATCGAATGAAGTGATAAACGCAAAAATTCCTCCAGCGAGCACGCCTGATCTGATGACTGGCAGGGTAATGTGGAAAAAGGCTTTTATCGGTGTAGCGCCTAAATTCATTGCAGCATATTCGATGGATCGGTTAAATCCAACCAGACTTGCCACCACTAGTCTCATTACAAACGGAATTGTAATAATGATATGTCCTATAACCAATGCAAGAGGACTGGTAGACAACCCAATCCAAGAATAAAACTGCAATAATGCAACCCCAAGTACAACGGAAGGGATAAGCAGTGGAGAACCTGTTAATTGAATGACAGCTTCTTTTCCTTTAAATTCATATCGGACAACCGCAATCGATGCTAACGTGCCGATTAATGTGGAGAGTATGGCTGTTCCAAGAGCGACAGACACACTTAACCAAAATGATTGAATAAATTCTGGATGATTCAATAATTCACTGTACCAGCGGAACGTTATTCCTTTTGGAGGAAAAACGATATATTCCGTCTTTGTTAAAGAGGAAAGTAAAATAACAATAACTGGAGCCATCAAGAAAATAAAAACAAGCCAAACATACAAATTCAATAGGGCTTTTGGCCATTTCTTGCTCATTGAATTGCCACCCCTTTTTTAGATGCTGTTAATAACTTACTGTATACTACAATGGTAATAGTAGATATCAGGACAAGTATAAAACCAATGGCAGCACCCAACGGCCAGTTTAAAATAACGGCCACTTGCTCATAAGTAAGATAAGACATTACTTTCACCTGTGGTCCTCCCAAAATAGCTGGTGTTACAAATGAACTTGCAGTTAAACTAAACACCATGACAGAACCTGCGAAAATTCCTGGTAAACTAAGTGGCAACGTAATTGCAAAGAAGGTTTTAAATGGATTGGCTCCTAGATTTCTAGATGCGTTGATGATAGAGGAGTCAATTCGTTCTAAGGAACCAACAATACTCAAAACCATATATGGAAACAAGACATGTATCATTCCAAGAATGACACTGAATTCTGTATAAAGTATGGTAAGTGGTTTATCAACAATCCCTAAACGGAGAAGTGTATCATTTATTAAACCATTCTTAGACAATAGAATGACCCATCCATAACACCGGATAACCATGCTAATTAATAAAGGTGAGAGAATCAATAATGTTAAGTAGTTTCTTTTTCTCCCTGACGAATGAGAGATATAATAGGCTACTGGGTATGAAATCAAAATAGAGATAAATGTTGTAATTAAACCAATTTTGATCGTTCTCCAAAGGACATTTAAATAAAAGGTATCTGAAAGAAACTTTTTATAATGTTCAAGTGTCCAAGATTCTCCAATTCCAAGAATCGGATCAAATGTTTTAAAACTATTAATAAATAGAAATAGTAAAGGAATTAAGAAAAAGAAAATAAAGATAACTAATGTTGGTAGAAGTAATAAAAGAATATCTCTTCTTTTTTTTCTTATTTTCCCAGTGTCACTTGTTGTAAGGGGTACATTTTTTTGAGTCATTATTTTAGAACTCAACTGACGACCTCCTTACTTGAAGTAAATAGATCATTAGAGTACCAAGTCGCGTAAACTGTGCTTCCTTCCTTTAAGGTTGCTGGGTCAAGTTCGCTATTTCCTATATCTGCAATGAGACGAGCGTTTTCAACCTTTAAAATATAACGCGTTTTTGATCCTAAAAACATTTTTCTCTCTAGCGTGGATTCATAACAAATCTGGTCTTCCCTTATAGTTTTTGATATTCGGATTCTCTCAGGTCGAATAAACAATGTAATATTAGATCCCTTCCCTATATTCACTTCAGGAAGAGAGAACGAAGAACCTAGTACCCTAATATTTGATGCATGACCGTTTGTTTCAAGAACGGTTCCTTCTAATTGATTTACTTCACCAATAAATTGGGAAACAAAAGCACTTTGAGGGTTGTTGTAAATGTTTTCCGGTGTGTCGATTTGTTCAATTTTCCCTTTATTCATGACAGCAATCCGGTCAGAAATTGCCAGTGCCTCCTCTTGGTCATGTGTAACAAATATGGTAGTTATCCCAACCCTCTTTTGAATTTCAACAATCTCTTCTCTCATTTTTTGACGTAGTTTGGCATCCAAGTTACTCAATGGTTCATCTAATAACAGGACGAGGGGCCGGATAACAAGGGCCCTCGCCAGTGCTACTCTCTGTTGCTGACCCCCAGATAGTTCTTTAGGGTACCTTTTTTCATACCCTTCAAGGTTTACCATTTCTAAAGCCTCTTGTACTCTTTGGTGGATTTCTGACTTTGTGACCTTCCTTAACTTTAATCCATAGCTTGCATTTTCAAATACAGTCATGTGGGGGAATAGCGCATAATTCTGGAATACCATGCCCATATTTCGTTTATGAGGTGGGAGGAGGTGAACAGGTTTCCCTTCCACCTCAATTGCGCCCCCATCTACATCCAAGAATCCGGCAATCATATTCAATGTGGTTGTTTTCCCACAACCGGAAGGACCTAAAAATGAGATAAGCTCTCCTTTTTTAATGTCCAAAGAAAGTCGTTTTACAACATCAACTTGGTTGAACTTTTTCACAACACCTTTTAGCTGTAAATATGCCATTTTCCCACCCCCTAATTACTGACTTACAATTTCTTTACTAAACCGCTCTGTCCATTCTGAACGCTTTTCATTTATCACTGACCAGTCTACTTTTATAAGTCGGTCCACATTTTCTTGACCATATACAACCTTTTTGGCTAGTTCACTATCCAACTCTACGTTTTTATTAACCGGACCATTAAATATCCTTTCCGAGAGAGTTTTCTGAACTTTTTCAGTCAATAGAAAATTGATAAACTTTTGTCCTAATTCAGAGTTTGGGGCGTCCTTAACCAGGTTTGCAGTAGATATTAACGCGACTGCACCTTCCTCAGGATAAACATATTTGATTGGAAATCCAGAGTCTTGCAAGGTATACACTCGGCTGCTTCCCCAAGCTGATGCTACAGTTTGTCCTTGTAAAAAGTAGTTAGAAACGTCAGCTGTTTTATCGAAAGTAACCGCATTTTTTGCGATTTCTTTCATCTTATCGAAGCCAGGCTCAATATTAGATTCATCTCCACCATTCGCTCTAGCAGCCATTACGAGTAAGTGGACACCATAAGTATTTGTAATAGAGGGCAAAACTAGTTTTCCTTCGAACTTAGGGTCTGCCAGATCGTTCCAAGATGTTGGCGGATCCCATCCATTTTCTTCAAACGTTTCAGCATTGTAAGCGAGTCCAGTTGAAATGATTCCTAATCCAACCCCAACATTTTCTTCGTATTTAGCAATGTCATAAACGTTTTTCAAGTTGGTTACAATTTTTTCATCTAGAGGGGCCAATAGTCCGAATGAATTAGCCTGAGCTTGAGGGCCATCATCTAAAAAGGCAACGTCAATTTGGGGATTATCCTTTTGAGCCTGTAATTTTGACAGTGTATCGACTGAACTACCAGTAATGTACTTCACGTTTACACCATGTTCTTTTTCGAATTCAGGGATAATCGATTCTTTCAAACCTTGTTCGTAACTGCCACCATATGCTGCAATTACTAATGTCTTTCCATTATTGGAGGCTTTACCACCTGTCTCCTCACTGCCACTACATCCCGTCAAAAATATAAATAATGCAATAAAAGAAATCATACCTACCCTAACTTTCACCACTAATTCCCCCTACATTTTAGATTTATGAAGCTGATCATGGTCGAGCTAAACAACTTCCTTAAGAATTCCTCCTTCCTATAAATTGAATATCATATATTCTTTCTTACAATAAAGCACAAAAGTTATAATATTATAATTTAATTAAAAACACTTATTTAAAAGAACTATAAACTATGCAACTTTTACATCATTCATAAATACTGTTGAATTTTTACTTTCGTACATTAAAGTTATATTATTATATTGTATGTAATACTACCATTATTCAGAATTATTTGTCAATATAATTTAAACATATTACTAAGCATTATTTACAATCATGGTTCGACTATTTATCCCCATCTCTACAATACGGTTGTGGTCGATATTCCACAACTTGAGATAACGCAACTCCACCATTATCTCGAAGTTATGTCTTAATACAATATAGACCAACAATGTTGTTCATTAGAAGGAGATAGAAATTACAACTGGACTTCTATGAAGTAGTTTGCCTTGTCTTGCCTCACAATAAATTTTGAATATTCAAGCACGTCTCGTTCATCGGTGTAAGTATATCTTTCCAAAATGAATAGCTGCGATCCTTTATCAATCTGCATAAGATCCGATTCGAAATCATTTGCTAATGTCGTAGAAAAGTAAATTTTTGCTCTTTCAAACTTCAACTGATAGTTATTTTGAAAAATGTTGTATAACAATTCATCTTCAATCATTGTTTCAGTAAGATCGGGGCAAAGAGCCTCAGGAATATGAGAATATTCAATGCCAATTGGTAAATCACCTTCTATTTTTAAACGATGAATTGTATACACCTTATCATATTGATCAAGATTCATTTTTTTTGCCAAAGTGGGTCCCGCTAGTTCCTTCTTAAAGCTTAACGTTTTATGAGGATGATTTGCGTTGTCTTCCGATTCGTTTCGAAAAGTGACTAATCCATAAATGTCTTTATCTTCTTTTTTAGAAACAAAGGTCCCTTTTCCTCTTTGTCGATAAAGAAGTCCTTTGTTAACAAGATCATGAATAGCTCTTTTGATCGTGATATTACTTACTTTAAATTGCAGGGAGAGTTCTTTTTCAGTTGGCAACTGATAGCCTGGTTCCCATTGACCAGAGTTAATCTTTTCTTCTAAATAAAATTTTATTTGATGATATAAAGGTATTGGTAATTCCTTATCTAAGTCCATAAGCTTCTCCTCTAATTCATTAGTATAATGTTATAACTTTTCACTGATGAATATATAGAACTTTCTGGCTAAAGTCAATTTTTTTCAGAATCTTTAACTAATTGATTGATAGTATTACGGAGAAAGCACCTTAGACTTCGCTTCAAGTCGACGGCGGTGTAAAATCGGTTCTGTATAGCCACTTGGTTGGTCGATACCCTCGAAAACTAATTCACACGCAGCTTGGAATGCAAGGGAATTGTCAAAGTTATCCCCCATTGGTCGATACTCAGGATCTCCAGCATTTTGATCATCCACTACTACCGCCATGCGTTTCAAAGTCTCCATTACTTGTTCATTTGTACATATTCCGTGACGAAGCCAGTTAGCCATGTGTTGACTAGAAATACGCAATGTAGCACGGTCCTCCATAAGGTTTACGTTGTTAATATCCGGTACTTTAGAACAACCAATTCCTTGTTCGACCCAACGAACGACATATCCAAGAATACCCTGTGAATTGTTATCTAGCTCTTCCTGGACTTTTTCGGGACTCCAATTCGGATTAACTATTACCGGTATTTGCAGGATTTCATCGGAGTAGTCATTAGAAATTTCCGTTAGCCCTTTTTGAACCTTCGTTATATCAACCTTATGATAATGTAAAGCATGCAAGGTAGCAGCAGTAGGTGAAGGCACCCAAGCCGTGTTCGCTCCTGCTAAAAGTTGGCTGACTTTTTGATTCACCATGTCGGCCATCAAGTCCGGCATTGCCCACATTCCTTTACCTATCTGAGCCCGCCCCTGTAAGCCACTATCCAATCCTATATTTACATTTGACTTTTCATAGGCCTGCAACCAATTAGAAGCCTTCATCTCATTTTTACGAATCATAGGACCTGCTTCCATAGACGTATGGATCTCGTCCCCAGTTCTGTCTAAAAACCCAGTATTTATAAAGACAATTCTCTCTTTTACTTCATTAATACAAGCTTTTAAGTTTAAAGTGGTTCTGCGTTCTTCATCCATTACACCAATCTTAAGCGTATTTCGTTCCAGACCAAGTATGTCTTCTGTTCGATTAAATAGCTCATTGGCAAAAGCCACTTCTTCTGATCCATGCATCTTTGGCTTAACGATGTAGGCTGAACCTTTATGGGAATTTTTATATCGGCCATTTCCTATTACATCATGTTTAGCAAGAAGTCCAGTTATAACTGTATCTAATATACCTTCTGGAACCTCCTTATCCTCCTGATCTAGCAGTGTATTACTTGTCATTAAATGTCCAACGTTTCGAGCAAACATGAGGGATCGTCCAGGCAAGGAGAATGTCTCACCATTAGGAGAAGTATACGTTCGATCGGGATTAAGAGTCCTTATAACTGTTGTATTACCTTTTGTAAATGAAGTTGATAAATCGCCTCTTATCAGGCCTAAAAAGTTTCGATATACAAGCACCTTGTCTTCGGTATCAACCGCTGCAACGGAGTCCTCAAAGTCCATAATTGCAGTCAAAGCCGATTCTATGAGAATGTCTTTTATTCCAGCCTTATCTGATTGTCCTATCAGATGGTTACGATCAAGTTGAATTTCTAAATGGATCCCATTATTTTTTAACAAAACTGCCTTGGGTTGTTTTTGGTTTCCTTGGTAACCGACTAACTGCGAATCATCTTTTAACCCGGTCGTCTCACCGCTACTTAAAGCAACAGACAATTTCCCATCGACAAGAGTATATGCCTCTATTTCTTCATGTTTTGCTTGTGCTAATGGTATGGCTTGATCTAGAAACTCTTTGGCATAGGTAATAACTTTCTCGCCACGAATCGGATTGTAGAATCCTTTCTGTTCTGCGCCGCCTTCTTCACTAATTACATCTGTTCCGTAAAGTGCATCATATAAACTTCCCCAGCGTGCGTTTGCAGCGTTAATTGCATACCTTGCATTATTAACAGGCACTACTAACTGTGGACCCGCCTGGACTGCTATTTCATCATCTACGTTTTCTGTAGTAATCTTAAACTCTTCTACTTCCGTTTCTAAATAGTTGATGTCCTTTAAAAATGATTTATAATTTTCAAGTTCAAAATTCTCTTTATTCTCTTTATGCCATTCATTTATCTTTTTTTGAAACTTAACCCTTTTGCCTAACAATTCTTTGTTCTTTGGAGAAAGCCCTTGGACGATTATTCCTAGATCATTCCAGAATTTTTTGCTCGACAACCCGCTTCCTGGGATCGCTTCATTATTAATAAATTCATATAAAACTGGAGCTATTTGAAGATTACCTACTTTTATGTAATCTTTCATGAAACATTCCTCCTTAAATAATTATCTAGAGTAAGAAGCAATTAATTTTACTTTTTACTAGTATCAATAAAATTTTCAGTTGACTTCAACCGCTTCTTTTGTTGTTACAAATCGATTTGTCAAAATCCCGATTTCTTTAATTTCACATTCAATGAAGTCTCCTTCACCAACCATCTCTGCTCCAATTGGGCTTCCGGTCAAAATGACGTCTCCTGGTTTAAGTGTCATAACTTTTGAAAGAAAAGAAATCATTTTCTGAATGGAAACGATCATAAGTTCTGTTGAACTATTTTGCTTTTCAACATCATTAAGCCTTGCCTCTATTTTTACTTTAGAGGGAACAAGATCCGTTTCAATAAAAGGACCGAGTGGGGTGAATGTGTCAAAAGACTTTCCGATTGTCCAGTGACCGTCCTCATGGAAAAATTGAGGGGCGGTTACGTCATTACCAATTGTATAACCGAAGATATAATCGAGAGCAGACTCCTCTGACACATTTTTTGTTTCTTTCCCAATAACAACCGCTAATTCTGATTCGAACTTTATTTTCTCAATCCCATGAGGAATAACAATGCTTTCCTCATGTCCGATGACTGATGAGGTCGGTTTAAAGAAAAAGACTGGCATTTTTGGTGGTACAGAAGGAAGGTCCTCAATTTCCGAGACATAATTTGCACCGATTCCGATAATATTATTTGGCTCTAAAGGAGAAAGACACTTTACTTCCTTTAGGGAAAAAGATTGTCCGGTATACTCCCACTCACCAAATATATCACCCTCAATCTCTTTAATAAGTTGATCAACTACAACTCCTTGGAATTTCTTTGTACCACTGATAAATTTTCCGAATTTCATTTCAAATCTCCTTTTGATAACAGATTACTAACAAAATAATTATATTTAAATCGTTTATCTTACAAGTGTATCTCTAAGAGGGTTATAAGGAGTAAGGTCGAGTTCAATTTCTTCACCTAATGCAAGATCACCTGCCAGTAATCCTACATATGGCCCGAGTGTCAATCCGGATGCTCCAAGTCCAGTGGCAATCACCAATCCATCCAACGAAGAAATTGTCCCTAACAATGGTAAAATATCTGGTCCTGCAGGTCTAAAACCAATTCTCACATCATGTAATGTACTGTCAGATAATCCCGGCGCCACTAATAGAGCCTCTTCCATTATTTCCTTTATACCAGCTGCAGTTACTCGGTAGTCGAATCCTGAACCTGTTTCTCTCGTTGCTCCAACTACGACACGTGAATCATCAAAACTCACAAGATAATGACTACTTTGTGGAAGAACGACAGGCCATTTGGAAGTATCTTGATCATCTTGTAGTTTAAGATGGGCAATTTGTCCACGCTGCGGCTCTACTTGAAGGTCGATTCCTAATGGGGAAAGTAATTGTTTTGACCATGCACCTGCCGTAACAATGATCGAATCTGCGGAAATAACATCACCATTCAATTGGATACCAGTTACTTTATTGTTAGTGACGATAATACTAGCTTCACCTGTATGGAGAATCGCTCCATGCTTTTCAGCAGCTCTTAATAAAGCATTTGTTAGAAGTCTGCCATCCACTCTGGCTCCTCCTGTCACATGTACAGCTTCTAAATCATCCCGTAATGGAGGAAAAAGGGTTTGTGCTTCCTTAGAAGTTAACCGACTTATTTCTCCAACTTCTTTCCTATCTTCTTTATTTCTTCTTACCTTTTGTTCAATATCATTTAATTCATTAGGATCATTACTCACTGCTATTGCACCTACAAGACTATAACCTACACCACTTTCACCATCTTCTTTTAGATCAGTAATCAGTGTTGGATAATAGCCGGCACCTCTATTTGCCAATGCATACCAATCCGGATTCTCCACCTTTGAAATCCATGGGCATACAATTCCTGCTCCAGCAGCAGTAGCTTGACCTTGATGAAACTTGTCAACAATAATAACTTCAGCACCTTTTCTTGCTAAATGGTATGCAGCACTTGATCCAACAATCCCTGAACCTACAATAATTACCTTCATTTGTGTTCACTTTCCTTTCCATATTCATCTCTTGGTGAGAAAAAACTAGCTGTTTAATAAAATGTGATTTTTATCATGATACGTAACACTAAATTGTATAATTCAATTTAACGGATAATGGCAAGCTACTCCACTACAATAAAGTGGAAAAAAATTATAATATTATAATCTTTAGGACAAAAATTAACGCTTCCTAGAAAATAATAAACAGAACTTTTATGTATCACCGTTCTGGAAAGAAACTTAGTTTATACGCACTTTTAAAAGGATCTTTCTCTTTTTCTTAATAAATAATATAATATTATAATATTTGATGTTTTTACTATTATAAACGTAAACACTTTTGTATTTCAACAAAACCATTTAAATTTTCTAAATTTTTCAACGTTTTTTGACCGCTAACAAAAATTGTTAGCGGTCTAATATATCAATATAACCAGAACATTAATGTTTGATGTTATTCCCCTTCATAAACAATCTTCCCATCAACAATAGTGTAGGCCACCTTAGTTTCAGAGATGTCTTTAGGATCGGATTTGGTGATGTCTTGACCAAGAACGACGATGTCAGCTTTCTTGCCAACCTTAATGGATCCCAAATCATCTTCGCGGAACAATTGGTAAGCAACATTCTTTGTGAACGACTGAAGCATTTCCTCAACTGTTAGCGCATAAGCTGCATTGCGAACCATATTGGTGTCCTGTTCTTCCGGATAAGGACTATTTCGAGTGACTCCAATCTCTATACCGTTAAGTGGGCGGTAGTCAGGGGTTGGAGGATAGTCGCTGCTACTAGCAATCGTTACACCCGCATCCCACATCTTCCGGGCCGGATACATTTCCAGTGCACGGTCCTTACCGACCATTGCTTTCTCCAATTTATAATACTGATCCTTGTAAAACCAGAAGGGCTGCATACTTGCAATGACATCCATTTCGGCCATACGTGTGATATCTTTATCTTGGATAGCGGAGATGTGTGTAATGGTATGACGAGAATCACGTTCTCCATTAGCTTTTCGGGCATCCTCAAAGGCATTGAGACCCGTGTTAACAGCTCCATCACCGATTGCATGAATATGCAACTGTATGCCCTCTTTGTCTAGCGAGGAAACCATTTTATTGAAAGCTTCAACTTTCCAACTCGCTTCACCATGATGGTGCCCACCCATTCCTGCGTTCTCAGTATAAGGTTCAAGGAAAAGGGCGGTTTTGCCTTCCGTTACACCATCTGCAAATAGTTTGGCAGTATTAATTTGAAGCCAATCCGAATTGTACTTTTTATGAGCATCAAGTATCGTTTTAACCGCTTCATCTGGCTCTGTACCTGGGTCGAATTTAATGGCATTCGCAACCCGCATGGTTAATTGCCCGTCCTCTTCCAACTCATGCAGTATTTCCATGTTCTCAGTACTGCCAGACATGTTCAGAATACCCGTTATACCAAAGCTGTTTGCTTCTTCTTGATATTTTAAGAAAGCCTGTTTATATTGCTCCTTAGTTAGGTTAAACAAAGCTTGTACATCGGCGAGCAGGTCAGTTGCACCTTCACGTAAAACACCGCGGGGGGAGCCGTCCGGGTTTTGTTCGATCATGCCGCCTTTTGGAACCTCTGTATTTTCGTTTATCCCGGCCATTTCAAGTGCTTTGGAGTTTACCCATACGGAGTGGCCATCAATGGAGTTAAGAATTACTGGAATGTCGGAAACCACGGCATCCAGATCCTCTTTCTTTGGACCGGGGTTTGTACCATCCGTTTGTTCATACGGTCCATTTTTCCAACCACGGCCAGTGATTATTTTCGCATCAGGATTATCCTTCCTAAAGTCAGCGACAGCCTGAATGTATTCTTCATGACTTTTAAGATTTGTAAGGTCTACTTGAAAAAGCTTAGTCGTCCATTGGCCCGGAGGATGGGTGTGTCCATCCATAAAGCCAGGGGAAACCATCTTCCCTTCCAGATCAATTACCTGAGTCTCGTCGCCTACATATTTTTCCACATCGGTGTTATTACCAACAAAGATGATTTCACTATCCTTGACGGCCACCGCTTCAGCGGAGGGCTGATCATCTTCCATGGTATATACACTTCCGTTTTTAAGAATAAGCGTGGCCTTTTCGTCAGACTCTTCCTTAGCTTTGTCATCAGTCACTTCAGTTTGTTCGGTACAACCCGATAGTAGTAGCAATACCGACAAAATAATGGCTGTCAAAAACGTCATCTTGGGATTGATGCAATTCATACATTCACTCCTCTAATTTAGTACTTTCATTTCAAAATCGGTACTATTTTGGAAAACGGCAGAAGTACACGAATCTTCCAGATCCAAGTCTCACAAGACCCCCTTTTTTGAAATCATTTCTTCGAACAAAACTATTGCAATTTTCATGCCAATGATTTCACCCTTCTACGAACACATATCCTTTGCTTACAAGATGCGTTTTCTATGAAAATTTGCATAATCTACCACTTTATGCATAGAAATTTGTTCCAGGATACCAGGATGAAGAAGCCCTAAGCTAAGCAAAATCGCATAGAAAAAACCCCGTTATCGCGTACGTTAAGCGTTATTGGCAAAAGAGTTCTTTAAAGTTATGTTTTAACCTTGTACCTGTGTTCGGTAAAGACATTCAGACTTAGCCCACAAAAGTGTTAAAAGTCAGCGATACCCCTTAGTGTAGATGTACCAGCGTGGACTTCCCAAACCGAACCACAATAATAAACCCCTGTTATGTGAACGCCAGGGTTTTTGAAAGACATAGCGTTTTATTATGTTCATTTTAAGTGTTACTTTAATACATCGGGCGCTTCCACTTTTCTTATATTCCTGGCAGTACTGGTGACAACAAGAACAGACATATACAACTGCAAGCGCCGTCAATCCAGTCACGAATCCTCCAAGTGTCCATGTTTTCATGGTTTGAGGGATTGTAAGATTACCAAGTCTGTTAAGCACCCAGAATCCAGAGTCGTTCGGTAAGGACAATCCAATTGCACCAGCACATATTGCAAGACTTAGTAAAACAGGCGAGATACCGAGTTCCGCGAGAACCTAGTGATGCTCTTAAAATTTGTGTAAAAATGAATGCTAGTAAGAAAATCTTCTAGTTTATTCCGAGCCCCACTATATGTATACCTTATTCAAACGTTTGATAAATTCAAAACTGATAAACTATTAGTATATATTCGTAGCGTTATCGCGAGATTATTACTATGGTCATAAAAATATTTTATGAGTTGTCTAAATTTTTTCAATTTTACTAATTAACAGTTGTACTTTACGATTTAAGTAGTAGAACAGTTATCCGGATAATTATTACTTAAATGAAAACGTTACCATCTTGGTACTAGAATGTATTGGAGTGTTCATGTTGATGGATAAAAAGAAAAAGTTATTTTCGATTGTAGACAGCTTACGAGAAGTTTTGTGCAATGTCAGTGATTATATATACGATAATCCTGAATTAGGTAACCAAGAATACAAAGCAGTAGAAAAAATAACAAGTACGCTAAGAGAGTACAATTTTGAAATTGAGAAAGAGATTGCTGGATTAGACACTGCATTTATTGCTACCTATAAAAACGGATCGGGCGGTCCTACAATTGGATTATTATGTGAATATGATGCATTAAAAGACCTAGGGCATGGCTGTGGACATAATCTACAATCTGCAGCTGTTATTGGCGCTGCAGTTGCATTGTCAAAACAATTAAGAGATCTACCTGCCACAATTCAAGTAATAGGTACCCCTGCAGAAGAATCAACAAGCGGTAAAATCCCAATGACTAAGCAGGGTTATTTTGATCATCTTGATGTGGCTTTAATGATGCATGGAGGAGACAGAACAACTGTTGATGGAAAATCATTAGCAGCAGATTCATTTGAATTTGAGTTTTACGGGAAGGAATCACATGCAGCGGTTGCACCTGAGCAAGGGATAAGTGCATTGGACGGAGTACTAATGACCTTTAACGGAATGGAATATTTAAGGGAGCATGTTCGCTCTGATGTACGAATTCATGGAATTATTTCAGATGGTGGAAAAGCACCTAATATTGTTCCGAAGAGAGCTGCTGCAAAGTTCTCAATCCGAGCTGCTGATCGCAACTATTTAAATCAAGTTGTTGAACGTGCATTAAATGTTGTAAAGGGTGCAGCAATTGCAACGGGAACCGAACTAAAGATTCATAAGCATAAGTCTCTCGAAAATAAATTGAACGTACAAAGTCTTAACGAAATTTTATTGGACAATGCTTATTTATCTGGTGCAAAAAATATAACCCCTCCTCGAGAAAAAACTGGTTCTACTGATTTTAGCATTGTTACACATCGTGTACCTGGTTCTTGTATTAGAATGGCATTTGTCCCATATGGAACATCGAACCATACGATGGAATGGGTAAAAGCGTCTAAAAGTGAGGAAGGCTATGATGCCATTATATCTGCTGCTAAAACCTTATCAGGTTCTTGTTTCGATTTAATTAATTCACCCGACTTGTTATATAAAGTTAAAAGTGAATTTGATTCAGTAAAACGCTCACAAATATCAACGAATGAGAAACTTTCAACAGCAAATTAGTGGCCATATTTAAATTGGAGGGATTTTTATGAAATTCAAATTTACTTCTCTTTTTTTTGTACTCTTGTCCTTTGTACTTATTTTAGCTGGTTGTACCGCAACCACAAAATCACAAACATCATCAAAGGATGACAAAACATTAACGATTTCCTTAGGACCAGACCTTATGACATGGGATATTCATAATCATACGACGACATCTACAGAAGTGGTTCATGCTAATGTGTTCGATTATTTATTAATGAGGAATCAGGATGGCGAAATTAAACCTCACTTAGCAAAAAGCTGGAAGAAAACCAATGATACAACTTATGAATTTGAACTTGAACAAGGAGTGAAATTTCATAATGGGGAAGAATTAACAGCCGAAGATGTTAAGTTTACATTTGAAAGAGTTGCAAAAGATAAAAGCCTGAGAAGCCATAGTGATTACAGTAATATAAAAGAAGTTAAAGTCTTAGATGACTTAAAGCTTCAGATTATTACTAGTGAACCAGATCCAATGCTATTGAGCAGAATTTCAAGACAAGCTTCTGGAATCTTGCCTAAGGATTATATTAAGGAGAATGGATGGGACCACTTCAAGAAAAATCCAATTGGTTCTGGTCCGCTAAAGTTTGTTGAATGGAAAAAGGATAACCGCGTCGTTTTGGAACCGTACGATGAATATTTTGGAAAGAAAGTAACTGATTGGGGTAAAGTAGTTTTTAAAGCCATACCTGAGGATTCTACACGTGTGGCCGAGCTTCTCGCAGGCAATGTAGATATTGCAGCCAATATCCCCCCAAGTGACTGGGATCGTATAAAAGATTCTAAGAATAGTGAAGTTGTGAATGGACCATCTAATCGTACGTATTTGCTTTTTTTAAGAACACAAGAAGGTTGGCCGACTGCTGATCTAAAGGTTCGTGAGGCTATTGATTATGCAATTAACGATAAGGCTCTTGTCGAAAACTTATTGAGCGGTGGAGGAACACCATCACTTACTCGTGTGAACCCTGGTAATTTAGGAGCAAATGAAGAGTTATACGGTAAATATAACTATGACGTTGAAAAGGCAAAGAAATTATTGACTGAAGCTGGATTTAAAGATGGGTTATCGATACAACTTGCGGGTCCATCAGGAAGGTATTTACAGGATCGTGAATTACTACAATTAATCGCTGGAATGTTAGAAAAAGTCGGAATTAAGACTGATATGAACATCTTAAAATGGGGACCATTTGTAGAACTAAGGGAACAAGGAAAGTTTAAAGATGGTTATTTAATTGCTCTAGGCGCTTCATTCTTTGACGCTGGACAATCCCTAGATTACTACAGTTCAGAACGGGCTAAAACTATTAATGGCTATAGTAATAAAGAAATTGATCGGTTATTGAATAAAGCTGCGACATCCACAAATGAGAAGGAACGTATCGAAATGTACACACGTGTTCAGGAAATAGCAAACAAAGAGAAACCGATTTTACCTTTGTTCCAACTCGATCAATTTTATGGGCTTAGTGAAAATGTTAAGTTTCAACCAAGGATTGATGAACTCATTTATGTCCCGGACATTGAGAAGAAGTGAGTTAAGAGGAGATTTATTTCTCCTCTCTCTTCTCTTCTTTTCATTTAATTTATCTTTTTGGTAATGATAATTAATTCTTTCAATTGGAGAGGGTAAAGGTGTGGAAATATTTTATACGTCGATTACTACAAGTTCCACCAGTTATTTTTATTATTACACTTATGATCTTTGGCCTTGTTTATATTGCAGGTGATCCTGTCCTAATGATGTTACCTGCTGATGCAACACCACAGGAGATCCAACAACTACGACACGCCCTTGGGTTTGATCAACCATTTTATATTCAGTTCGGAAATTACATTATGGATCTGTTACGTGGTGATTTTGGTGATTCTTATCAATATGGGGAGCCTGCATTGTCACTTGTTTTGGAAAGACTTCCCGCAACTCTTGAATTAGCGACTGCTTCGATGATTGTTGCGATTATTATTGCAATTCCACTTGGAATTTGGTCCGCAATTAAACCAAATACATTCATCGACTTGTTTGCGACTGGGTTTTCCGTTTTAGGAAAAGCGATTCCGAACTTTTGGTTAGGGATTATGTTAATCCTAATTTTTGCAGTCAACCTTCATATCCTGCCAGTCTCAGGTACTGGAACTTGGTGGCATCTTGTATTACCTTCGATTACTTTAGGCACTGCAATGTCTGCTGAAATCACGAGACTTGTTCGGTCAAACATGCTAGAGATCATGAGCCAAGACTTCATTAGGACGGCTCGTAGTAAAGGTCTAACTAGTTTTATAGTTATTTTCAAACATGCATTTAGAAATTCATTAGTACCGGTAATAACCATAACTTTTCTTCAGGCAGCCGCCTTGGTTGGTGGTTCATTAATAACAGAAATGATTTTTGCGTGGCCTGGTCTAGGACAATTGATAATTCAGGCAGTCTATGAAAAGGATTTACCTATTATTCAAGCGGCAGTTTTTGTGACTGCACTGATGATCATATTAATTAATTTACTTACAGATGTACTTTATCGGATTTTAGACCCAAGAATTAAATTTAATTAAAGGGGGAGGAGTAGATGGAGGCTAATAATGCAGAACTATCTCCTTATCATGTAGATAAAAAAGTAAAAAAATCAATGAAAAACAATAAATATAGGACATATATCAAGAAGTTGATCAAAAGTAAAACTGGAATTGTAGGCTTTGTTCTTGTTTTGAGTATATGTTTTATAGCAATGCTTGCACCACTTTTAGCACCATATGATCCATATAAAATCAATGCTGCTCAGATGTTGATACCTCCAGTATGGATCGATGGGGGTACAAGTAATCATATCCTTGGAACAGATAATCTTGGGCGTGATATTTTAAGCCGTCTTATCTATGGTTCTCGAATATCTATTATTGTAGGAATACTTTCAGTAGTCGTTGCAGGATTCATTGGAGTCGTGTTTGGCCTGATAGCAGGTTACTATGGTGGTTTCATTGATACTGTTGTGATGAGATTAGTAGATTCGTTTTTATCAGTTCCAACGATATTATTTTGCTTAGTATTTCTAACAGTTTTAAACCCTGGTTTATTTACTTTAATTTTTGTAATAGGTGTTACGAGTTGGGTAATGTATGCAAGGTTAGTCCGTGGGGAGACCTTAAGTATAAGGGAACGGGAATATGTGAAAGCCGCAAGAACAATAGGTGTATCAAATTTAAAGATTATTACGCGACACATCTTTCCGAACGTGATCTCCTCTGTGATTGTTATTTCAACCTTAAGTGTTGCTGCTTCGATTATCACTGAGTCATCTTTAAGTTTCCTAGGTTTAGGTATCCAACCCCCTACCATTTCATGGGGAATTATGTTAAGCGAAGGAAGAGAGTATATTGCTACTAGCTGGTGGCTATCAACCTTCCCAGGTATCGCAATTACGTTAACCGTTCTCGGTATTATTTTTTTAGGAGAGTGGTTACGAGATGTATTGGATCCTAGGTCTCGTGGAATGTAATTTTAATTGACGGAGGGCATTCAATGAATAAACTACTAGAAGTAAATCAATTGAAAACATATTTCTTTACTGATAATGGTACAATTCCGTCTGTAGATGGAGTTTCTTTTTCAATCGATAAAGGACAAACGACTGCAATCGTTGGTGAATCGGGATGCGGTAAAAGTGTCACATCCTATTCGATTATGAGATTAGTTGATTCTCCCGGAAAGATCGTAAATGGAGAGGTTCAATTTGAAGGTAAAGACTTAACAAAAGTTACAGAAAAGGAAATGAGGACGGTACGTGGAAATGAGATTTCAATGATTTTTCAGGAACCGCTAACTTCCCTTAACCCCGTTATAAAAATCGGAAATCAACTTGATGAAATTTTAATTCTCCATCAAAAAATGTCGAGAATTAAGGCGAAAAAGCAAAGTATTGCGATGTTACAAAAAGTTGGTATTCCTAGAGGAGAACAAATATACCGATCCTATCCACACGAATTAAGTGGGGGAATGAGACAAAGAGTAATGATTGCCATGGCATTATCTTGTAACCCGAAGTTATTAATAGCAGACGAACCTACGACCGCGTTAGATGTCACCATACAAGCTCAAATCTTAAAATTAATGAAAAAGTTAACTGAAGACTATCAAACATCAATTCTATTAATCACGCACGATTTAGGTGTCGTTGCTGAAATAGCGGACCGGGTCATTGTTATGTATTCTGGTCAAGTTGTAGAAGAAGCAGATGTATTTACTTTATTCGCAAACCCGAAGCATCCGTATACAAGAGGGTTATTAGCTAGTACCCTCCAATTAGATGAATATAAAGGTAATCTAGACACGATTCAAGGAAATGTTCCTTCTCCATCAAATAAGCCTACAGGATGTTACTTCCACCCAAGATGTCCGGTAGCAAAAGATATTTGTCGAAAGGAAATGCCTCAATTAAAAAATTTAGAACAAACAAATAATCGGGTTCGATGTTGGCTTTTTGAAGATGAGAAGGAGGGTTTATTACATGCAGAAAACGCTTAAAAGCAACATTGAAGATGATAATACCCAACTGCTTTATTTAGAAGATGTAAAAAAATACTTTGATGTTAGCGACCGTATCTTTAGTAGGAAAAAGGAATACTTAAAGGCGGTAGACGGCATCAGTCTAAAAGTGAATAAGGGTGAAACATTAGGGATTGTTGGTGAATCCGGATGCGGTAAATCAACTTTAGGTAATTTAATCATGGGGTTATTGAAACCAACTGAAGGTAAAATTTTGTTAGAAGGAACTGATTTAACAACATTAAACGCTAAGCATTTAAAGAAAAAACGATCCGAATTTCAAATGATTTTTCAAGATCCATTTTCGTCTCTCAACCCTAGGATGCGAGTATTTGATATCATAGCAGAGCCGCTTATAACCCATAAAATTGTAAAAGGAAAGGAGTTAGAACAAAGGGTGTTAAATTTAATGGAGGATGTAGGACTAGATGTATCATATTCCGATCGTTTTCCGCATGAATTTAGTGGGGGTCAACGACAAAGGATTGGTATTGCCCGCGCTCTTGCATTAAAACCAAAGCTAATCGTTTGTGATGAGCCGATTTCCGCTTTGGATGTATCAATTCAATCTCAAATCTTGAATTTATTATCCAACCTTCAAAGAAAATATCAATTAACTTATATCTTTATTGCCCATGGTTTACCAGCTGTTAAACACATTAGTAATCGCATTGCAGTAATGTACTTAGGTAGTATAGTTGAACTAACGACAAAAGATCAATTATTTAGGAACCCCATGCATCCTTATACAAGAGGTCTGCTGTCTTCTATACCTATCCTCGATCCAACGCTTAGGGGAAATAAACAGAATAATCTTATAGAAGGAGATATTCCAAGTCCAGTTAATCCACCGAGTGGGTGTAAGTTTCATAATAGATGTCCTTTTGCTACAGATAAATGTAAAGAAGAGATTCCGTCCTTTACTGAGAGGGAACCAGGGCATTTCGTATCTTGCCACTATTCTATATTTGATTTATAGGTAGAGCCATTAGCACATGGCTCTTTTCATATGTTCAACAAAGTCATTTACAGTAATTAATTCAAGTGATGATTCTCGAAAAATCAACCAAGTTTTACGATAAATTAGTTGCCCAGTATCGTTATTTAAGTCACGTGTGTAGAATGTATCGTTATTTGTTAAACATGATTTTGGAATTATCGAATATCCTAAATTGTTTTGAACCATCTCTTTGCAAGTTTCAACTTTATCAACCTCCATACTAACCATTGGTGGTGCCTTAAAGTTTTCTTGCCACCAATTTTCAACTAATTCAGATAGAGGGTTTGTTGGCTTCTGAGTTTTTCGAATTAAGTTATTAGGCTTATACAAGATCATTGGTAAGTAGGGAAGTTCTTGTAAATCGATTGGTTTCTTAGAAATAATCGATATAGGATCCTGATTAAGGAGTATTTTTTCTTCAAACCAATTGTAGTTGCCAGTCACAATTCCAATTTGAATCTCGTTCTTCTTTAACAATTGTACAATTTCATGGCTCCAACCAGTACTAACTTTAACTTGTACCTTTGGATTTAATTCGATGAAAGTCTTTATAAGTGGGGGAAGTTTATACAAGGCAAAGTTACTAGAAACTCCAATTCTGAGCCTACCCTGTGTATCATTTTTGATCGTTTTGAGAAAGTCCTTCATTTTACTTAATTCAAGAAGCATTTTCCTTGAAAAATCAACCAAATATTCCCCTTCTAGAGTAAAGCGAATTTTGTTACCTTCCCGATTAAGTATTTTTATTCCATACTCTTGTTCAATTTGTTGTAATCGATAAGTAAGTGCTGGTTGAGAGATAAATAAACGGTCAGCAGCTTTGGTAATGTTTTGTTCCTCATAAATTGTAACTAATAATAAACAGTCCTGTTCTTTCATAGTTAGTCCCCTTTTAATAATGTGAAAACAGTTAAAATATTCATAATTCTCTTAAGTTTACTATAACCTAATAACTTATATAAAACTATAGATTAACAGGTACACCGATACCAAAAAATCTTTAACTCAAAATATAAAGAGCCTGCCAATGAAAAGGGGTTATCCAAACAGGCTTTATATATAGTCCATTACTTTGATTGACACTCATACGCTTTTTGAGAACCCCCCACCACTTGAGATTTAGTTTTAAAGGATCGAACTTTTTTGTGAAAAGGAAATAAAGAACTTATATCGAATTTTTATAGACTATATGTGCGTGTTCAAAAAGTAGACGAATCAGACTTTCTTATTGGAGGTCCGACTAAATACGTTACATCCTGTAACAACGTCGAACTGACTCACATCGTGTGAGCCCAAGGCACGACAGTTTTGAGGACCGGAACGACGAGCGATGCTTACATGAACGCTGCGAGTTGCACCGAGAAAGCCTGCTTCGAAGAATAAACTTGTAGACGCAGGTACATATGGAACTTCGACTAAGTACTTCACGTCCTGTGAAAACGTCGAAGTCAGCACGTCCATGTGCAAGTCCGGAAAAACCGAGTAACGTAGAAATTCGTCGTTTATCAGTTGGATACTTTTTGAACAACCTCTATATACTATCCTCTACAAATGAATTGATTTTTATCATAAGGAACGTAAATAGTAGTTTTAAAAAATACAAGACATTCGTAATAGTTGATCCACAAGTATGGGGAATTATTTTTTTGCAAGAAGGACTTTATATGGGGGCTGATGGCAAGTGAATAATACGGATTTTGTCTCTCAACGATTGTTCAATCACCGTATTGACGGTGAGAAGTTCGAGAAGCCTGAAGAGGTGGTTAAATGGATGGGTGCTATTCAGGCACAAAATTATTCGCAGTCATTGTGGGGGATTGGCCTTCGCATGCAATCCGGGACAATTACGAATATCGAGCAAGCCATAGCTGACAGAAAGATCATCAGGACTTGGCCGATGCGAGGTACAATTCATTTTGTGCCGCCAGAAGATGCTAAATGGATGCTGAAGCTTTCAGTTCAACGCATGCTAGCTAAGGATAAGCGAAGGATGGAGCAACTTGAACTTGACGATAAAATCATGGAACGTTGTAAGGAGCTTTTTTATAACGCGCTGAAAGGTGGAAACCGATTATCTCGTCCAAACATGATGAAATTACTGGAGGACGCAGATATTAGTACCAAGAATCAACGCGGTTATCATATCTTGTGGTACACATCTCAGACTGGCTTGATTTGCCAAGGTCCGATGCAAGACAAACAGCAAACTTTTGTCCTGCTGGATGAATGGGCACCCAATTCTAAAGAGTTATCCCGGGAGGAATCACTTGCCGAGCTCTCCAGGCGTTATTTTGCAAGCCATGGGCCAGCAACCATTCACGATTTCGCTTGGTGGGCAGGATTAACGGTCACCGATGCTAGACTAGGACTTGAGGTAGTAAAACCAGAACTAATTTCAGAAAAGATAAATGGTAAAGAACACTGGATGGCAACTAATGCCCAGAGTCATAAAGCGGATGATAAATCTAGTGTCCATCTACTTCCAGGTTTTGATGAATATCTGCTCGGCTACAAAGACCGAGGTGCCGTGCTGGACGTAGAACATGCACCAAAAGTGGTCCCAGGTAAAAACGGTGTGTTTCTACCAACAATTGTCGTCGGTGGCCAAATCGTCGGTACCTGGGAACGGACGATTAAGAAAAACTCTATCGACATAACACTCAATCCCTTCATACAACCTGGTGATTCGGAAGAGGGAATGATTGAAGCGGCAAAATGGTACAGCGATTTTATTGGGTTGCCCTTGTCATCAACAACAATAAAGGTGAGTACTTAATCGCCTTTTTCTATTGTTTTGGAAACTCTAGTGAGAACCAATTTTTTCATTTGAACTGTTCACAACGTCATAAATAAATGTTCCTATTATCCTTAAGTGTACTCCTTTTCAAAGGAATGAAGTAATTCGACAGGTATTTTTACTGGACTTTAAAATGATTAGAAATGAATTGTATGCGGAATGTAATAAGAGGAGGATTTTGTGGCTATTAGATAAGTTAATTTTCAATCGTTCTGCAGAGATTACTTTCCTTCTTTAAGTTTTTCCCGGAATTTCTGTAAGTCAAGTTGATCTAAGACCGGATTTTCATAGGAAAGTTGAAGTTCATTCTGTATAAGTTTAAAATCTAAATCATTATTACTAAAAAGAGTAGCATTTTCTACTATTGCAGTAGCAGCTATAATTGAATCAGGTGCTTTAAGTCTTTTTTGGTGGTTTATTCTAAGATATCTTCTTATCCTAGCTGCTTCTTGTGCAATTTCCCTTGTTAGAGGAATAATGTTGTTTTTAGCAAGACTAATATAATCGTCTATTTGTGCCTTTGTAACTTCTTTTTCTTCATACCTGGAATAAGATAAAAGTTCATGTTCTAGTATAGACGGCATAATAACAGTTGCATTTTGTTTTGCATTACTAATAAATGCTTCTACCACTTCAGGATATTGAATGGAAAGATCATTATAAAAATTGGTATCATAAATAACTTTATTCAATATCGTTATTCCCCCAGTCCTCATCAGTTTTATCTCCAATTTTATATAATTCAGCAATGGCTTCTTTATTCATTTTTTTCCCTCTATTTCTAATACGATCAATGATATCTAAACTCTCCTGAATTTCTTTTTTATGATCCTTATTTTTCATATCTTCAACACCTCCATTTTCAGCTTCATCACCAATGATGGTTATTTCACCTCTAAATCTCTCCAATATACGACTTACTTTATCATTCGCATTGAAGTCATCAGCTGTTACTTTATATTCCTTTATTGGCATTAGTGTCACCGCTTTCTTTTCCTTAATTATACCAATTATATAGGCTAAAAGCTAAAAAGTATTTATTAAGTCTCAACAAAATACATATAATTGGGAACGTTGACGCAATTGTTAGGATCTATTGATCAAATAATGTCATTTAAAATAGCTATATGGTTCTATGCTCAAGCATCTATATTAACAAATATTAAATGGACACTATAGCCCCTTTATTCTTAACAATCGTTATGGTTCTTGGTCCATTATTATTTGGACTTCGTTTTTTAACTGAAGAACCAACTAAAGAAATAGCAAAACCTTTTTCAATTATTAATATAGATGGAGAGCGTTTTAATTCGGAACGTTCGGAAACAAATTTGATTTCCGAGCAGATCGTAAAATCCAATGCAAGTACCGATGAAGATAGTGAAGGTATACCAGCGTGGACCTCCCAACTGAACCACAATAATAAACCCCTGTCATCTATCAATGAAAAGTACAAAACCAAGATTAAGCTCTTATATGAAAACCTCCAAAACCAATGAAGTAGTTTTGGAGGTTTTCATTTGAAATATATAAGTTTGCGAATTGATCTCTGTTCCCCAACAAAGTTCGGTTGTCGACCGTAAGACCCATGCCACTTTCTAAATGTGAGCGCCATGGCTTTTGAATGACATGGCGTTTTATTATTTTCATTTTCAGTATTTAGCGGGCGCTTCCACTTTTCTTATATTCCCGGCAGTACTGGTGACAACAAGAACAACACATACACAACTGCAAGAGCTGTCAATCCAGCGACGAATCCTCCAAGTGTCCATGTTTTCATAGTTTGAGGGATTGTGAGATTACCGAATTTGTTAACCACCCAGAATCCTGAGTCGTTAGGTAAGGACAATCCAATTGCACCGGCACAAATGGCAAGACCAAGTAGAACAGGCGAGATACCGAGTGCTGCGACTTGTGGCCCTAAGATACTGGATGTTGTTACAAGAGCCACGGTTGCTGATCCGAGTGATGCTCTTAAAATTTGTGTGAAAATGAATGCAAGTAAGAAGATATGGATATTCCAGCCTTGCATCACGGTAATCAAGTGATCACCGATTCCGCTTTGATTGATAACTTCCCCAAAAGCACCACCTGCACCCGTGATCAGTAGGATAACTCCTGCTGAGTTGACTGCTTCACTATATAATGTGCCGTAATTCTCTGAAATATATGGTTTTAAAACAATAATGGCAACGATAACACTGATGAATAAAGCGACATTTTTGTCACCAATGAACGTAAAGATCGTGGCTAGCAATGAGCCAGGTGCAACCATTTGGGTAACGGTATTCCCCACGATAAGTAAGATAGGTAACCCTAACATGAAGAAGGAAAGGCCTGTCGAGATTTCTTTTTTATACGTTTGTGTTTCAACTGCTTCCACTTCTACATCCTTGTCGACTTTGATTCGTTTTCCAATAAACATTCCATATAAGTAACCACCGACAAGTGTTGCTGGGATTGCGATGATAAGGCCGTATATGATGAATAATCCCAAATCAGACCCTGTATTTTCGGCAACGATCATCGGTCCTGGAGTTGGGATGATCGTACTGTGGGAGACGATCAAACCAACGGCTAAAGCGGTTACAAATGTAACTGCAGGTATTCCTGTTTTTTTAGATAAACTTTTAATTAATCCACTTAAAATAACGAATGCCGCATCGAAAAATACTGGGATAGAAACCGCTGTACCTGTCAATGCAATCCCTGCTGGAGACTTTTTCACACCAAACACGTTAAGAATCGCTTGAGCAATTTTTTCAACAGCACCTGATGCTGCAAGAAATTGGCCGAATATGACTCCTAAACCTATTAAAATACCAACACTGATAAGCGTGTCACCAAATCCACTTGCAACAATTTGAGAAACTTCATCAATTGGAAATCCTACTACTAATGCTGTTAAAAACGCTATCCCAATTAACGCTACAAATGGTTCAAGCTTTGCTTTTAATATCAAAAAGAATAATAAAAGCAATGAAGCAATAAAAATCCCGATTAATAAATTGCCTGTTACCATGAAACTCTCCCCCTATGATTTAATTATTCTAAGTTTTTCGCTATCGTATATAAATCCGTAACTTTCCCAACATTACCTGGGAAGATGACATATGGCATATTTGAGTATTTGCTGCTGCGATCTGTTTTCCATACTGGGATGCCTGGTAATGCTTGTCCTAGTACAAGTGCTTTTGTTACATCTAGTGCAGTTGTACCAATTTCGCTTGATGTAATACCACCTTTAGCGATAATATATTTAGGCTTACAGGTTAGGGATTGAATGATTTTAGTCAGCCCATCTGAAATTTTTACGGATAGCTCTAATTCTTTTTCAGCCATTCCCTCACCTAAATCCAACCGCTTTCTCTTTGTAAAAATCACACAGGTTTGACCTTGATTAATCGTTGAATCAACTTCGACAATTCGTTCATTGATTTCTTTTTCAAATTTACGTTCATCTAAAACGAGATCACTATTGAACTCGATCGGTTTTACTGCTTCCAATTTCAATAACTCATTCAACTGTTGTGTGGTTTTGTTTACATGAGAACCGACGATGATTAAACCACCAGATGTACTGTTCGTCTTAATCATATCGTCCTTTGATAAAAGAGCTTGATCGGAGACGTGGCCAATCACTTTTGTAAATGAAGCTGCTGTTCTAAATAAAAATCGTTTCCCGGTTGTAAGTGCTTTAATAAGTGAAATAGCAAAAACTTTCAAGTCATCATCTGAAATCGCATTTACGACAACTTTATTAAACTTGTTTACATTCATTAGTTGGTTCGTTATTTTTTCAATGTTGAGTGAACGTAAATCATTTAGATCGATGTAGGTTACATCTTCTTTTTTGAACGTTCCATTTGACTTTTCTTCTACATATTCACCTAAGTGACTCGTTTGAAATCCAAACGTCCGATCTTTAGCAAATTCCGTTTCATCTGCTGGCACTAATTCATCATTCATTTCGACATAATGAATATTGTCGATCGTGTACCTTCCACCCTCTTTAAAAAATGGAATGATGATTTCTCCGTCCGATGTTGATTCCAATGTTTCATTGATGGTTTGTGTTTCAAGAGGAAAGTGCCCTCTAAGTGTTGAATCACTACGGCTAATGATGATAAAAGGCTGATTGAATTGCTTGGAAGCCTTTTCAATTCGTTTTGTAATCGTTTCATGGACTTGTTTCGTTTTCTGTTTAGAAAAAGCCCTTGAATTTGTAAGGATAAAAAACATTTGCTCATCCGATTTAAATCCATCGATAATGGAAGCTTCGTCCCAATTCGTATATACATGAATATCATGCACTTTCTGTATACCTGTCGGGTCATCGTCAAGTACAATGATTTTATGATTGAACTGCTTCATCGCATCATCGTATATGCATTTTAGTCCAGAAAGATCGTATTCTGGATAGTTGTTCAGAATTGCCGGATTCATTTTATTTTTTTCCTCCTCTCGGTGTTTGAAAGTTTGCTAGTTTCTCGAAGTAGTCAATAATATAGGAATGATCTTTACCAGCATTGTCGTTAACAATTTCCGAATTGAAAATTTCTTTCACCTGACTTGTAATCGGTAAAGGTACACCTACCACATTTGCTGAAGATAGTACATTATTCAAATCTTTGAAGTTGATGTCAATTCGACCACCTGGTTCAAAATCTCGAGAAATGATTTTCGGCATTTTAGCTTCCATAACGGCACTACCAGCTAATCCCCCACGAATCGCATCGAACATTTTATTTAAATCGATCCCTGATTTACTTGCGAGTACAACCGCTTCAGATAATGCAGCAATGTTAACGTTAACGATGATTTGGTTGGCTAATTTAACGGTTGAACCAGCACCATTTTCTCCAACATGAATGACATTTTCCCCCATGGATTCAAATAATGGTAATACATGATTAAAGTGTTTTTCATCGCCACCTACCATAATGGATAGCTTTCCTTCAATTGCCATTGGTTCCCCACCACTGACAGGTGCATCTAAAATAAACATTTCATATTCTTTCAGTTGTTTAGAAAAAGATTTAGCATCCTCTGGTGATACGGAACTCATATCGATGATGATCGTATTCGGTCGACCATTTTTTGCAATCCCGTCATCATCAAATAAGACCCGCGAAACATGTTTTGCGGACGGGAGCATGGTAATGATGACATCCGATTTTTCCGCAATTTCCTTATTTGAGTTACATGGATGACCGCCTAATTCAGCTAATTCATTAACAGCATCTAGGTTTAAATCTAGTAAATTCGTTTCAAAGCCATCTTTGATCAAATGACTCGCCATCGGTTTCCCCATAATTCCTAATCCAATAAATCCGACTTTCATGTAAATTACCTCCGAGTAAACGTTTTCAACTTCGATTATATTGGCATTGTATACTATTATGAATATTTTGTATACAAATAAGTATAATTTGTATACATTTTTGAGATAGGTTTTGTTATGAGTGAAATATTGTATAATAATAAACGGAATAACAAATGGGGTGTACCAATGGAGAATAGTAAAAATGAAAAAACATATGAAACCTTACGAGATATGATTTTTAACGGTGATTTAAAGAAAGGTGAAAAGATTACCGAGACTAATTTAGCCAATACATTAGGAATTAGTCGTACACCGGTAAGAGAGGCAATTAGAAGATTAGAACAAGAGAAGTTAATCGATAATAATCGAATCGCGAATCCGACAGAAAGAGATTACCAAGATATTTTTGAAATGAGAATCTTGATCGAGAAGTTTGCTGTCGCTAAAGCCACACAATTTTTTTCACCGTCAGACATTGAAGAATTAGAAAACTATGTGGAAATTGGATATTCTGGAGAACTTGAAGCAAAAATGGATGTCAACAAGTCATTCCATGAGAAAATTGTAAATGGGACAAAAAATAAAATGATGATTGAATACTTCAATCAAATGCAGTCGATCATCTATTTATTCCGAAAAACAGTACTAAGTTATAAACGCCCAGGTTTGATCGATGAGCATAAAGAGATTGTTACGGCTATAAAAGAAAGAGATACTGAACGGGCTGAAAAGCTTATTGTGGAACATTTGAAAGCGGATTTGGAGTTTGGATTGTATTATTTGCGGGATGATGAGTAGGGATTGAGTCAATATAAAAATATTTAAGAGGCCTTTAATCAAGCATTAACTTGTCAAGGCCTCTTTACTTACTATCGTCCTTTTAATTTTAAAAAATACAATACAATCCAGAACATAGAAAAGTAGCTTATTTTTAACTGGGGGAAATTTTAGATAAAACAAAAAGTAAACGTTAAGATGCTTTACTGTGAATCCTCTAGGGTTTTAATAGTAATAAAAATAGCACCTACTTCATGTTCTGAGTAGTCGGGGTTAGAAAAGTGACTGTTGATGACCTCTATATACTCTGATTCTGTAAATTCAAACGTCCATCCCTGGCTTTCTGAAAGTTCGTACATAAGATTAGATATACCATGAAACTTTTGATTGTCAGTTAAGCTGTTCCACTGATCACCATTCATGTACATAACGTTTGTATTTACATCATCGTCGGTATCCATTTCAACAGTAACAGGTTCGCTAGTTTCATCAGTGAAGGTATCGGTAACCTCTTGCTCTGCTAATGCCCTTTTTTCCTCAGCAGAACTGTAATCATCATCATCAACAATCGTGCTCACTTCTTTATCAGGGCCATCATTAATCATAAACACATAAATACCTAAAAGTAATAAAATGGTCCCAATCCACATCCATGATTTATATCCCATTGTTTTCTCCCCTTTTTATCACGTTCAATTTATTATATTTATCAAAATACTTCTCTAACCCTATAAGGTGTCAAAATTGTGTGGGCACTTAAAGGGACGCCTAGGATGTTATGAAAGGGATCTAAGCTTTTGTTCATTGTCGAGGTGACGATTCTATACACGTGGCTTTATTCAAAAAAAATTCTAGGGGACCCATCTAATAAAAGCCTTGTCAGTGTTCTAGATGAATCAGACTCATCAACTGAAATATAAAAACAACGTCGTATTTAAGATGTTTAGTTGTCATGAATCTCCATGAATCGCAATTTCCGTGGAAATGTTCGCGGAATTTACATTGCATAAATGACACCATTCGGGTAGAGAAAGACTATAGTCCGCTTTCTTTTTTCGACACACCCCTCACTTTAGAATGTTACGTAAATCAAGTTTCCAAAACTAAAGAAAACTCGGCGATTGCCGAGCCTTTAGGCGAAGTCAGAGCCGTAGTTGAACTTATACTATAGAAAGTATTTTTATACTTTCTTAACGTGTAAAAAAAGCCAAAACCGGTATCAGTTTTGGCAAACAGGATGGATCATGGAATTATATAGTCGGATGCGACACAATACATTCTGCGTCACCCTTTAAGGAAAAACGTTTTACGGTGGATGGTATGATGAAATGATCACCCTTGTTAAAGGTAGATGCTTCCCCATCCGTCCTGACCTCACCATTGCCTGAAAGCACACTTACAAGCAAATACGCCGGATTATCATATTGGTCTACTGTTCCATTCAATTCCCACCGATAAACCGTAAAATAATCCTCTTGGATCAGCTTTTGCTCATTTAATCCATCAAACGAGTTTTCTACAGGATCAAATGCCGCATCTTCATGTGGAATCATAGCGACATCAATAGATTTTTCAATATGAAGCTCCCGTGTATTCCCGGCTGCATCACGGCGATCGTAATCATAAACACGGTACGTTACATCAGAGCTTTGCTGTGTCTCAAGGATCATAGTTCCTGCACCAATCGCATGAATCGTTCCATTCGGTACATAGACAAAATCCCCGGGTTTGATCGTTACAGTTCTAAGTAGATCATCCCAACGATTTTCTTCTACCATTTTTCCAAACTCCGCTTTCGACTTGGCATGGTGCCCATAAACGAGTTCCGCTCCTGGTTCACAGTCGATGATGTACCAGCATTCTGTCTTTCCGTACGGCTCACTCTCTACTTTTTGAGCATACGTATCATCCGGATGGACTTGAACGGATAAATCAGTTTTTGCATCTAAAATCTTAACAAGTAAGGGAAACTCATCTCCTTCTTGATTTCCAAATAATTCTGGATGCTTATCCCACACCTGATTAAGCGTTTTACCTTCCAATGGGCCATTCAATACTTCACTCGGTCCGTTCGGATGAGCGGAAATCCCCCAACATTCACCTGTCGTTTCAGTTGGAATTTCGTAACCAAAGGCTTCTCTTAGCTTTGTCCCGCCCCAAATCCGGTCTTTAAATACTGGTTTCAAAAAGATAGGTTCATTATACAAACTAACACCTCGTTTATTCGCATTTACACAATTACTTTACCATTTAATAAGGGTAGGGTAAAAATTGAGGACCTATTTCGATACGAAAAGGTCCTCAATTTTTATTTGACATTATTGAATTTTCTCTAGCAGCTGATAAGCTTCTTCCCTTGTTTGTACATTCAACAATTGTCCTCTGAAGGATTCATCCATCAATTTGCGAGAAAGCAGTTGAAGGATTTTCAAATGTTCGTTTCCTTCACTTTGTTTCGGAACAGCAATCATGAAAATCAATTTGGCATCTGTTCCATCGAGACTATTCCAATCTACGCCATTCCGCTTAAGTCCAAACACGACACTAGGTTTCTTGACAGCATCCGATTTACCATGTGGAATGGCAATGTTCATTCCGATCCCTGTTGTGCTTTCCTTTTCACGATTTAAAATCACTTCTTTAAAATCCGTTATGGACGATAGGTAACCGGCTTTATCCAGCTTTTGAATCATTTCATCAATGACTTCATCACGGGTTGCACCTACTAAATCAATATCAACAAGATCTAAAGTTGTAATATCCGTCAATTTATTGATTTCCTCAGTTTTCACTACGTTTTGCTCTGGAATGGTTTCTAAAGGTTCTTGTTCTTCTTGGGCGTTTTCTTCAATAGGTGTGCTCTCTGGTTCAACATCTTTTTTCAAAACGTTGACCATTAGAGCAGTTACAATGGCCCCGGCAATCACCGCAACAAAGAACATGAACACATTATCTATTGCACCGAGTACGGCAACAATTGGTCCGCCGTGTGCGACCCGGTCCCCGACATGGCCAATCATCGCAATCACTGATCCTGTCATCGAACCGACCATGATGCTTGGAATGACACGCAATGGGTCTTGGGCTGCAAAAGGGATCGCACCTTCTGTTATACCGAATAATCCCATCGTAAATGTTGCTTTTCCAGCTTCCCTTTCCGTTTCTTGGTATTTCTTTTTATTAATAAACGTAGCAAGCCCCATTCCGATCGGTGGAATACAAATGGCCGCTGCGATCGGACCCATGATTTCATAGTTTCCTTCCCCGATCATTGCCGAACCGAATAGAAAGGCGACTTTATTGACCGGACCACCCATATCAAAGGAAATCATCGCACCGAGAATCAGTGCTAATAAGATAGAGCTTGTCCCTTGCATTCCTGCTAACCATGCTGTCAATACTTCGAATACTTGTGCAACAGGAGCTCCAATCAGAAACACAAACGCTAGTCCGACAATTAATGATGCAATGACCGGAATAATGATGATCGGCATGATCGGTTGAACTGCTTTTGGAACTTTGATCCTTTTAATAGCTAATGCAACATAACCAGCTAAGAAACCGGCGATGATCCCGCCGATGAAGCCGGCACCAGCTTCACTTCCATAAAAGCTTCCATTCGCTGCTATATAGCCTCCAATCACACCAGGAGCTATACCTGGCCGATCCGCAATACTATAGGCAATGAATCCTGCTAAAATCGGTACCATGAAGGTGAAGGATGCGCCACCGATCGCTTCGATGTGTTTCCAGAATGAATCTTCTGGTATCACGAGACCTCCTGGCGTTTTCTCTCCACCAAGCGTCAAGGCGATCGCAATCAACAACCCACCGACAACAATGAAAGGAACCATGTAAGAAACCCCATTCATCAAGTGGCGGTATATCGGATTTTCCTTTTTCTTCGATTTTGTCGGCAATTCCGAATTGGATCTTGGTTGATAGACTGGGACATCTCCACTTATGACCTTTTTGATCAACTGCTCAGGCTTGCGGATCCCGTCTTGGACCCCGACAATCAGAACCTTTTTCCCGATAAATCGATCTTTGTTGACCGCTTTATCAGCTGCGATAATGATTCCATCTGCTTCTTGTATCTCGATTTCGGTAAACTCATTTTCAACCCCGATCGAACCTTGGGTTTCAACCTTCATTTCAATTCCTAATTCGTTTGCTGCTTTTTGAAGATTTTCTGAAGCCATATACGTATGTGCTATCCCATTGGGGCACGATGTAATCGCTAATAATTTCATTTTTCACAACCTCCTGAATCTATTCGCAACCGCTTACATCTACTATACAGTGAAACGAAAGTTGTAAAAGTTCTTTTTACTTCCGCAACTTCCGGTAAATTTGTTTTTTAAAAGAAAACTCGGTGATTGCCAAGCCTTTAGGCGAAGTCAGAGCCGTAGTTGAACTTATACTATAGAAAGTATTTATACTTTTTATACATGTAAAAGAAAAGCTCAAAGCCCTTAATCTATACAACAAAGTTTCATACTTTCTCACCTATAACCACCTAAGAAAGAAACGGATCGGCCATCGTGTGGGGAATCCGTTCATTTTCTTGTACATTAGGAGTTTAAAATTTTTTCATCAAGGAATCAAGCGCAAAATGGGACTATTTTACTTTTCGTGGCCGATATATCGGATTCCGTGACCGATATAATTCAATCTGTGACCGAAATATCAGACGCGTGGCCGAAATAATTCAATCCGTGGCCGATATAACGGATTCCATAGTTTAATTAATGTTTTGGATGGAGGTTAAAGCATATTAAATCCCCAAAAAGGCATCTCAACTCAAACGTTATTTGACTTTCCCACTTAATTGGGTTGCAACGGATGAACTTTACATCGTTAAGTGGACGTTCCTTCGATTTATTCCTCGTAATTGTCCAATACGTCATCAAAATGCCCACTACAAATGTCAAAAAGACAACACCTCCAGGTCAACTTATAAATTCACAACACGCTTTTTTTTGTTTGTGGAAGATTCGAAGCGACGATCTGCGCACCGTGCGCTGGAGCTAGACATTGCATCTATGCATCCAAATTTAATACCTTTTTATCCGTAAAATAAAAAGCAAGGCTCGATCACCTTGCTTCCTCAATGGTTCAAATGGGATAAGAAATTCATGATATCTGTTTCTTTAATCAGCTTTTGTATCAATTCAGGCTGCTCACTGATTTGGGAGATTTCAACAAATAACCGTTTGATATCCTCATGTCCATCATTCTTGACTGCCAGCATAAAGATAAGCGATACATGTTCAGTACCCCATTTGATCGGTTCTTTTAAAGTAGCGATTGCAATGGCTGATTGTCTGATAAAACTTGGATGACCGTGCGGAATCGCAATGCCTGAACCGATTGTTGTCGCTGACATCCGCTCCCTGATAATCGAATTGGGGGTATATTCCTTCTCTACATAACCTTTCTCATAAAGAGAGTCCGATAATTTATTGATGATCTCATACCGATCTGTTTCTTCCATTTGTAAAAATACTAAAAATGGATTGACGTAATGTAAAAGAACAGATTCCTTTGAATCATCATAAATCGGATTGTCAAGACGTTTCACCAACTGCTCTAGCCGCTCTTCATCAGATGCTTCTAATAGAGGTGAGATGACAACATGTGGAACATCCAATTCTGGAAGTGAAACAGTACTGATCACAAGGTCAACAGGGTGTTTTTCCAAAAAGTGCTTTAGTTCAGACCTTGCGATACATGCGATCACATTCACTGAATGGAATTTCCGATCTATTTTCGTCTGTAATAGCTGAGACATTCCGATTCCCATATGACAAACGATCACCGCATCTTTCATGTTCCGATCATCATCTTTCAGTCTTTCGATCGACGCTTGAAAATGCAAAGTCAAATAGGCCGCTTCTTCTTCTGGAATTTCCAAGGATGTCATTTGATTGATCTCTTCTAACACATGAATGATCGTATCAAACATGTAAGGGTACATTTTCTTAATGTCATGGAGCATTGGATTGGTTACGGGAAGGTTATGTTTCAAGCGATTCAACGTTGTATATAGGTGAACCGTCAGTCCGTTGATCAACTCCGTGTCCTCATTGAAGTCAATCATATTCAACTCAGACATGTCATCGATCAATTGATATAGCACCATTGAAAGAACGGGATTATGCTCCGTCAGTTCATCTGTCTTATCTTTTCCATTTTCATGTAGATAACGAATCTTCCCCCCAAGAAAATGCAATCCTAAATAGACCCTCTCTTCTTCTGGAAAACGAACAGAAAAAAATGATTCCAGTTTCTTGAGAAATTCAATGACCCATATATATTCCTTTTTATCCTTCAAGAAAGAGATCTCCTCTTCAGAAATGGATATCGTTTGTTTCAGCTTTGCCCTTTTGATCATAAGGAGCGTATGTAACAATAACCGGTCAAACGTCTCATCAGTAAAATACAACGATTGTTTCTTTTGAAGCTCTGCTAATTCATTTTGAACAATCGTCACTTCATGTGTGGAGAACTGCTTTTTTATAAATTGATGCGTAAGTTCTATATTGCTGATCAACTCAGATAATCGAGCTAGTGCTAGTCTACGGTTTTTCTCCGTACCCTCCACAGTCAAACCTACTTTTTGTTTACTAACTAAAACTAGATCTTGCCTACCCATCCATGCCTCTATTTTATCAAGGTCTTTTTTGATCATCGTTTTACTTACAAAATATCTGCTCAGAAGGTCCTGAACAGTAACTGGTTTTGTATTCATCAAAAGGTAGTAGGCAATCTGAATGATTCTTTCTTCATCACCTTGTTCTTTAACTGGAAAACGGTCGAAATGTATTTTCTTGAACAATCTTGTCTTTTCACTATCGTCAATTTCTAAATGAACACCAAGGCCTGGTTTACGCACGAGTACGGCGGTTGAATGTTCCTCCAAGTACTGTTGAATCCGTTTCAAATCATTTCGAACCGTCTTTTCCGAACAATCCAAACTCTCCGCAAACTTTTTCACTAACCTATATTCATCAGAATGAGTAAATAGAATTCGGAGGATTTCCTTTTGCCTAGCATTCATGGTTTCACCTACTTTCGTCCGCGGCCTAATGTCATGTTTTATTCTGCAATTTTCCATTACTAATGATACGGTTCGCATGAGAAAAAGTAAAATACCCTACTAAGCCATAGTAATAGGGTATTTTCCAAAATTCTAATCACCGCTAAGTACGGTTGGTTTTTTCAATTTCCACAAAACCTTTTGCCGCCCTCATGACGGCCCTCCTCTAACTGCTGAGCACGAGAACAGTGCAAAAAAGCGTTACAGTTTGAATATATTCTTTAAACGATCTTTTTCGGTGATTTCTTTATTTTGTTTTGTACGTTCTGGTTCTTGCAAGGAAACACCAGAAACGAGTGCATTCAGCATGGAAAAAACAATTGGTGCAGTCTCTGAATGGGACCTATCAGCAAAATGCACTGTAAACAACAAATCTGCATATTCGGAGATGGGGGCAATACTGGAATCAGTAATACCAATAACGATCCATCCTCGTTCCTTGGCCTCTTCTGCAAGCAACAATGTTTCGATGGAATAGGCATGAAAAGAAAAGGCGATCAGGATATGTTTTTCTGAACCTGTTTCAAGATGGGCATCTAAATCAGGACGAAACAGGTGAGCGTTTATTCCAATCGAGTTAAGCGCATATGTGAGCCAATGTGCCATAGAAAACGTATAACGCAAACCAGAAACGATTACTCGATCAGCGTAGGACAAGTAATTAATTGCTTGTCTATATGTGTCTTCTGATACATTTTTAGCTGAAATCTCAATATTAATTTGGTCGTATTTCATCACTTGTTCATGAAAAGGAAGTTCCTTTTCATTCGAGTTTGTTGATCCATAATTTTGAAAGATCCTTTTTTGTTCAAAAACATGTTCCCGAACCTCTTGTTGGAGTTCACTATAACCACTGTATCCTAATGTACGGCATAATCTAATCACCATTGTTTCACTTACATCGATTGCTTTACCAACCTTTTCCGCTGAGTTAGCTGCAAATGCTGTAGGTTCCTTTAACAAATACTCAGCCACTTTTTTTAACCCTTTGGAAAGAGTTTCGTAATTTTGATCTATTCTTTCAAAGAATGTTGACATTAAAGCCTCCTAAAATAAAAGGATAAGATTCAAAAAAGTATTGAAATAAAGGAAATACTTTATTATAATTTACCACAACATCATACTTTTCTCAATTTTCCTATAATCCAAAAAATTACGACGATTAGGAGATCGGGAATTACCTTTAAGGAGGGAGGAGGACTTCTAAAAGAAATTTTCAAAAAATTCAAAGAAAGAGGGGTAACTTTTTATATGTCAAAAAATAAAGCTTCTTCACTAAAAAATAAAAAGCGATTTAATATGCCTGACGCGTATATTATAATGCTTGGAATCATGCTGTTAGTTGCAATTGCTACGTATATATTGCCAGCTGGGTCATTTGATCGAGAAAAGAATGGAGACATGACAACTGTTGTACCAAATAGTTATCATGCGGTAGAATCAAACCCCACTGGTATAATGGACTTCTTTTTATCTATTCCAGATGGTTTGGTTGAAACTGCTGGGATGATTTTTCTGGTTTTAATCATTGGTGGTACCTTTGCGGTAATCGAAAAAACAGGAGCTATCAATGCATCCATTATGAGAGCAGTAAATAAAACGAAAAATAGAGAGTACTTACTTATTATCTTTGTAGGGGTATTACTTTCTATTGGAGGGTTAACGGGGGCAATAGCCAATGCTGTTATCGCCTTTATCCCAATTGGAATCATTCTAGCAAGGGCATTGGATATTGATGCTATTGCTGGTGTTGCAATGATTAAGCTGACGGCATACGTTGGATTTAATACATCCTTTATGAGTCCCTTCACTGTCCTGTTGGCACAAGAGGTTGCTGATTTACCTTTATACTCAGGAATTGTTTTCCGTATTATTATTTATGTGGTTATACTGGCAGTCACACTGGCCTATATTTGTCTTTATATCAAAAGGGTTAAAAGTGATCCCACGAAGAGTCTGATGGGGGCGACAAGATTTCCTGAAACGGATGTCGAGGTTAAGGAAAATGTACGACTTGAATTCACTGGAAAACATAAACTTATTTTGAGCTTTGTAGTTGTTGCTATCGTAATTTACATTCTCGGTGCGTTGAAGTTAGGATGGTCCCTGAATCATATGGCCGCCATCTTTTTAATTATATCAGCAGGAACTGGTATTATTGCTAAAATGTCACCTGATGATGTTGTAAAAGAATTTATGGGCGGTGCTAGAAAACTTGTATACGGCGCACTCATTATCGGATTCGCACGTGCAATCGTTCTAGTGATGCAAAATGGAAAAATTTTAGACACAATTGTGCATTGGCTTGCAATTGCAATGGAACCTTTTTCCTCCGTATTTGGAGCAATTGCAATGTTTTTCGGTAATTCTCTATTTGCTTTACTTGTATCTTCTGGTAGTGGAAACGCGGTTGTTATGATGCCAATTCTTACACCGTTATCAGACCTTATGGAAATCCCAAGACAGGTTGCAGTTACGGCATACCAATTGTCAGACGGATTTATGAACAGTATTACACCGGCTTCAGGCGTATTATTGGCATGTTTGGCAATAGGAGGCGTTCCCTGGACGAAATGGGTTAAATTTATGTTACCACTTATCGGCATTTGGTACGCTATATCCATTATTATTCTAACAATCGGTGTTATGATTGGCTGGGGTCCTAATTACTAAAGTGCTTTCATTTGATTCAAATATTTCAAAGGAGCTATTGGTTCTAATAAGAACTAGTAGTTCCTTTTTTCATGTGCTATTTTTAGGTCCTATTGGATTTTTATTGTGTGAGATAATAAACAGGGTGAAGCTTATTTAACGGGTTTACTTGCGGAGTGCTAAACAGGAAATAACAGGTCAAATCACTTGTTCATTCGCATGTTTTTTCACCACTCAAGTCATATAAGGATTTGTCCTTCATAACCCAGATGAAGGACATTTTCCTTGTTGCCCAACCTGTTTTGTCCTTCATAGCTTAAATGAAGGACAATTTTCATCTTCCCCAACCCAGTTTTGTCCTTCATTGGCCTGATGTTGGACATTTCTCTTGTTGCCCGACCCAATATTGTCCTTCATTGCTCAAATGAAGGACAATTTTCATGTTCCCCAACTCAGTTTTGTCCTTCATTGGCCTGATGTTGGACATTTCTCTTGATGCCCGACCCAATATTTTCCTTCATTGCTCAAATGAAAGACAATTTTCATGTTCCCCAACTCAGTTTTGTCCTTCAAGCATTTATATTCCTTATATTAGAAGCTTATTAGGGTAGTTATAGGCTCTTATGGATAAGAGTAATTTTCCTCTTCCATCCAGAGAACGGGAAGAACGCCATCGGTGCTTGTAAGCCGATATTGACTCCAAGCATGCCGACCTCGATGTTCTCCTTGAAGTAACGGAGATTGCTGCCATCCTGTGTGAATAGGCACGCTCCGTTTCCGAAATCAGAATGGTTCGTCAATTCGATCGCTTTTTTAATACTATTCACACGTACGACAGAAAGGATCGGTGCAAAGATCTCATCCTTCCGAATTTTCATAAAAGGAGTCACATTATGAAAAATTGTTGGTCCGATGAAGTAGCCATTCTCATTGAACTCATCCGCTCACACCCAAAATTGTTACTAAAAAATTTCCTGTTTGTAATTCACGTCAATATGTTTGAATGTTTTTACGTCAAACAATCCTGTATCTGTTAGCCTTAGTTCTGGGATAACGGGAAGAGCCAAAAAAGATAAGGTTAAAAACGGATTGAATTCCATCGTACAGCCGATTTTCCTTAACGCCTTATTTAATTCCATTAACCTCTCATTTACGATTGATGATTGCGCTTCAGACATTAGGCCTGCTATTGGCAGTGGGAGAGAAGCCAATATTTGCCCGTTTTGAACGACTGCCAATCCACCATTCATTTGTGCGGTTACTGTTACGGCTTTTATAATGTCATCATCTGTTGTTCCTGCTGCCACGACATTATGGGAATCATGAGCGACTGTTGAAGCTATTGCCCCGTTTTTTATCCCCAATCCATTTATGATTCCTACACCAATATTACCTGTGTTTCTATGTCTTTCTATTACTGCTAATTTCAAAAAGTCTTTTTCTGTGCTGCTTTGGAAAAGGCCATTCATACAATCTACTTTTTCAATCAGATGTTTTGTCACAATGCTGTTTGGAATAATGCCAATTATGTTGGCCAAGCTGTCATCGGTAAGCTTAATTTGTAAGTGCTCGCTTGTAATCAGATTAAGCCTCATGCTGTCAATAATGGAAGGAGAAGGAGACGTTGTTGACTTTGTCCTTGCAGCCATTTCTCCGTTTTTGGCCACGAGCTTCCCACTTTTAAATACCAAATCAACTTGAATATTTTTAGGATCATCAATAATTAAAAAATCGGCTTCATATCCCGGAGCAATGGCCCCCTTATGTTTAAGGCCGAAGCATTCTGCTGCATTCAAAGTTGCCATTTGTATAGCGAGAAGAGGGTCTAAACCTTCTCTAATGGCCACCCGTACATTATGATCGATGCTGCCTTCACTGATGATGTCATCTAGATGTTTATCGTCGGTTACAAACAGACAGCGGCGGGCATTTTTCTCATTAACAGCTTTTAAAAGGGTTGTTAAATCTCTTGCGGCCGAACCTTCCCGCAGCATGACGTACATTCCTTTACGCAGCCGGTCTAATGCTTCTTCAGAAGTTACACATTCATGATCAGTTCGGATGCCTGCAGCCATATAAATGTTAATACCGTCTGAATCGATTCCCGCGGCATGCCCATCTATCCTCTTTCCTTTTAAAGAGGCAGACACAAGCTTGTTAAGCATTTTTTCTTCATTATGGAAAACAGCCGGGTAATCCATTACCTCTCCAAGCCCTAGGACTCTTGGATGCGCATAAAACGATTCCAATTGTTCATCATTTAATACAGCTCCCGCGTTTTCAAAAGGTGTGGCAGGAACACAGGAGGGAAGCATAAAGAAAACATCTAGCGGAATTCCTTCAGAGGATTTGATCATATATTCTATACCCAGGGCTCCACTGACATTTGCAATTTCATGAGGATCTGCAATGACAGACGTTACCCCATTTGGGAGAACAACATTAGCAAATTCTGCTGGTGTTATCATTGCAGACTCAATATGAACATGCCCATCAATTAATCCAGGGGCAATGTATTTTCCTGAGACATCTATTGTTTCATATCCTTCATATCTGCCAATCCCGGCAAAATAGCCATCTGCAATGGCTAAATCCCCTTCCAAAGTTTCATGAGTAAAAACATTAATGATTTTCCCGTTTTTTATAACAAGATCGGCAGGAGTTCTTTTAGCTGCCACATCAATTCTCTTTTTCAGCTGTTCAATTGTTTGCTTCAACAAGGACTCCTCCTTTTTTAGAAGTAAAGAATGTATAAAATATTTGCCGCATCGATGTAATGTCCAGCTACAGCGACCAACCACTTGGATCACTTCAGCCCTCCTGCGGCGGCGACAGCCTCCTCGTCGTTCTGAAGTGACCTTCGTGGCTAAGCAGGGCGCTTCCGCTTTTCTTTTACGTGAATGGTTCACAGCGGTTCGATAAATATATCCATTATGCCTCCGTCTTCATAAAGCAGCCCGCTTGTAAGGTCCACACGATGCTGAGCAGGAAGGTTTGATTGAAGTACCTCAATAGCTTTTTCAATCACCGCTGCTTCACCGCAGCCACCGCCGATCGTTCCTTCAATTTTTCCGCAATCAAAGATAATCATTCTGCCGCCTGCTTTGCGGGGGGTAGAACCTTTTGTGCGAATAATGGAGGCTAATGCTGCTTTTTCATCCCCTTTCCTAATTTCAATTGCGCGTTTTATGAGTTGCAGCTGCTCCATTTTGACCCCCCTCTTGAAACCCAAGCTTGGCGTATTTTTTTACTTTTTCACTTAAGGAGTGACCGGATTTTTGATTTTTCACTTTTAAAATTTCCGCCATTATGCTCACTGCAATTTCAGATGGGGTCTGTGCCCCTATATCAAGTCCAACAGGGGTATAAAGCTGGTCAAAACAATCATCAGGGAAGTCCTGTTTCAGTTCTTCAAAAACGCCGGATATTCGCCTTCTGCTGCCGATCATCCCAATATAAGCTGGTTTTTCATTGCGTTTTAATAGCTCTCTTAAACTCAAAACATCAAATTTATGTCCTCTTGTCAGCAGGAGAATATAGGTTTTATCAGATAATTTGACAGTTTGAAAATAGTGGAGATAGGACCTGCAAATAACCTGATCTGCAAGAGGGAAACGATCCCTGCTGGCAAATTCTTCCCGGTCATCCAGTACAGTGACAAAAAAGCCAAGCATTCTTCCCATTTCTGCAACCGGTTCACAAACATGGCCTGCACCGGCAATAATTAAGTGAATGGGAGCAGGGAAATATTCTGCAAAACACTCTATTGAGACCTCGTTCCACTGCAAATGTATCGTGCCGGACCGCTTTTTTTTCATTAGCTTTTCGCACTTTTCTATCAAACTTTTGTTCAAATCTAACGAAATAGGGTCTTCAGTATAAAAATCTCCATCAGGCCATAATAGTGCTTTAGCGCCAATTAATTGCTTTTCAGGATGGCTGGTAATCGTTAATAAGAATGTATCTTTTCGCTCATTAAGCGCTTCAGTGAGTTTTTCATACATACTCTCATTCATCATTTCGGGTCACCTTGCAGATTGGATATTTTCATTTTTTAAGGCTTTTAATGCATTAAAAACTCTTTCTGGTGTTGCAGGAAGATGCTTGATCCTTGCGCCTGTTGCATCATAAATAGCAGACATGATAGCTGGAATAATCGGGATCATTACAACTTCTCCAATACCCTTCGCACCAAATGGCCCTGAATGTTCAGCTTCCTCGACTGGAAATGTTTCAATTAGTGGAGTTTCTCGAATGGTAGGGATGATATAGTCTGTGAAATTTCGTGTTTTATGATAGCCTTCTTCAATTAATACATCTTCGAACAATGTGTACCCAATACCCATAACAGCTCCGCCTTCTGCCTGGCCCTCTAGTCCCTGCGGATTTATCACCTTGCCGGCATCAGGAATAGATACAACTCGAAGAACGTCTGTTTCACCTGTTAATGTATCAACCTCTACCATCACAACATGTGTCAGATAGCCGTATATATGATGTGGTGCTCCGCCTGAACCTTCAATTTCTTTCTTTTCTTTTGGAAGGAAGAAGTGACCTTCAACTCGAGTTTGTTTCCTTTTTTGATAGAGGTAATCAAATATAGACTGATATGTTAGACATGATCCGTTTGCTGCTATACGATTAGGATTAACTTCTACTTTTGATGCAGGAACCTCAAGCATTTCTGCGGCAGTTTCCGTAAGTAGTTTAAGCATATTTGGTGCTGCAGCAGCAACAGCTCTGCCTCCTGTATAGGTAGAACGGGATGCGGTCACAGTACCTCCGTCAATCGTCTTGGATGTGTCGCCTTGAACCACTTTGATTTGGCTTATATCACATTTAAGGATTTCAGCGGCTACTTGTGCATAGACTGTGCCATTTCCTCCGCCGATTTCTTCACAGCCAACTGCAACAAGGAATTTTCCGTCAGGCAAAAGTTCAATGGATGCTGCGCCATAATCAGGCAATCCTACTCCCATGCCAATTCCATGAAAGGAGGTAGCGAGGGATACTCCTCTTTTTTTCCAAGGTTCACTGACATCAGCTTTGTATTTTTCCCTGTTTTTCCATAGATCACAATTTTCTGCGGTTTCAAGGGTTTTATAAGTACCTACGCTCGTTTTTACGATATGCCCTAAGCTTGAAATTTCTCCTTGGTGATAGACGTTTTTCTTGCGAATTTCGACAGGGTCTATACAGAGCATCTCCGTAATCATATCTAAATGAGTTTCAATGCCCATACAGACTTGATTGACTCCAAATCCTCTAAAAGCTCCTGCTATCCCATTATTCGTATATACACAAAACCCTTCCAGGTTTACATTCGGTATTTTATAAGGACCACATGAATGTTCAATTGCAAGTGCAATAACCTCTCCGCCAAGCGATGCATAAGCTCCTGTATCAGCAACAGCCCTAACTTCGTTCGCTAATAAAGTGCCGTCTTTTTTCGCAGCTGTTTTCATATAAACCTTGAAAGGATGCCGTTTTATCCCTGCAATGACCGATTCTTCACGGCTGTAATGAATTTTTACAGGACGGCCATTCGTATGCATAGCTAGAAGAGCGAGGTATATCTGGACTGTTATTTCATCCTTTCCGCCAAAGGCTCCTCCGATTGGACTGGAAATGACTCGAATCCGCTCAGGATTGTAAGCGAGCGCACGTGCGATTTGCATTCTGTCGCGATAGGCATATTGGCCAGGACAGCGAATGGTGATGAAGCCTTCCTCATCCATTACACCCCAGCCGCCCTCTGTTTCAATAAAAGCATGCATTTGGCGGGGGGAGTAATAGGTGTTTTCAACGATAATATCTGCTTCCTGAAAGGCTTGATCAACCTCACCATTTTTGATTTTTACGTGGCTGTGGATATTTCCGTCAGGGTGGAGGTTTAGAGCTGTTGGTAACATAGCCTTTTCAGCATCTGAAATCACTTCGAGCAGTTCATAGTCCACCTCGATTAATTCAAGGGCCTGTTCTGCAATTTCCAGGGTTTCTGCCGCAACCAAAGCAATCGCATCAGCCGTACACCGGACGACTTTAGAGCATAGTACCGGCTGATCGGGAATAACGATACCGAAGCCGTTAAATCCAGGGATGTCTTGATGGGTAAGAACCGTTACAACACCGGACAGTTGTTCAGCCTTTTTTGTATTTATTGATTTTATCTTGGCATGAGGGTATTTTGCGCGAAGAACTTTTCCCCACAGCATATTGTCGAACTGGTAATCGGTCATGTATTTTAATTCACCTGTCACCTTTTCGGGTCCATCAATTCGTTTGACCCTTTTTCCTACCCAATTCAAGGCTTCTGTATTATTTTTCTCCATCGTTTTCCCACCTCCTTAAAAGTCGATATAATCCGCGTTCGAGCAGCGAGCTTGCCATATCTCTCCGGTATGCGGCAGTTGCTCTTCCATCCGTTATCGGCATCACCTCTTTCCAGGCGATTTTTCCGATATTTTGAATTATTTCATCTGTCAAAGGCTGCTGTGTCAATAATGCCTCACATTTTTTTGCCCTGATAATGGTGGGTGCTACGGCCCCAAAGGCAATTTTTCCGCCCAGGCATTTGCGATCCTTACCCATTAAAAGCGAAATAGCTACATTCACGATCGAAATAGATTGTGCTTTTCTTGGACCGAGCTTTTGAAAAATACCGATTTCATTTGCTTTTTGAGGTGGGATTATAATGTTTGTAATCATTTCTTTTTTCTTTAAAATGGTTTTACCTGGTCCTATAAAGAATTCTTCGATTGGTACCAGACGTACAGAAGTAATGGAGCGCAGTTCAAATACTGCACCGAGTACATAAAGTGCTGGGATGGTGTCCCCGGCAGGTGAAGCAGTCCCGATATTTCCCCCGATTGTTCCCATATTTTGCATTTGAATTGCACCTACTTCACGGGCAGCCTCCACTAATACATCGGCTTTCTTTTGAAGCAGGGTGTGGCGAATGATATCAGTGTGTGTTGTTAATGGTCCAATGTGGATGGCACCGTCCTTTTCTGAAATGTAACGCAATTCATGTATACCTTTGATGTTTATCCAAACTTCTGGACGCCATTTTCCTTCCTTCATCCTCACTGCTGCATCAGTTCCGCCCGCTATCAATCTATGGTCAATGCTTTCATCGGATATCAGCTTTAAGCATTCTTGTAAAGAGACAGGGGAGACGAGGTCCAATTTCAGAGATTAGCATGGTGAACGGTCCTCCTTTATTGTTGTTTTAAGAGGTTGTTCAAAAAATCCGGAGGCTCACAGGATGTGAGTCAGTTCGACGTTGTCACAGGACGTGACGTTTTTAGTTGAACTTCAGAAATCTCGGCTCTTTTAATCCTCCTTTTTGAACACGCACTTTAAAGCCATTTGATAATCATCCGGGGTGTTAAGATTTAGTAGAATTGCTGGATTGTTTACAGGTACCTCCATAACAGTATCTTTATATTTTTGAAAAATGCTCCTAAGACCCATAGTTTCTTCATTGATGGTGAGCAGATCATTGTGTAATGACCCCGAAAAAAGAATGGGATGGCCTCTTTTTCCGAGGAAAACAGGCACTGCAATGGGGTGACCACTACCTGCTAGTGTTTCAGAAAGACTATTAATGGTATCAGTGTCTAAAGGCTGATCTAATGCTGCTATTAAAATATTATTTTTGGGATTTTTCATAGCTTGAAGTCCAGATAAGATTGAAGAGCATTTCCCGAATGGATAATTTTTATTGAATTCCATCCTTACTAGAAAATATTTTGCTAGTTTCATAAATTGTTCTGCGACTACGACAATGATTTCTTCCACGGAAGACTTTTCTAGTGTCATTAGCTGGTGCTCAAATAATGTTACCCCCTTCCAAGGAAGGAGACCTTTTAATTTGCCCATACGGCTTGACTGTCCGGCTGCAAGAAGAATGGCGGTCACACCCATTAACTCTATACTGTTCCTAGCTCTTTAAGATTCTTCTCCGCTGCTGTTTTTATAGCCTGAATGATTTTCGAATATCCGGTACATCGGCAAAGATTCCCGCCAAGGGCAGTCTTAATTTCATCAACAGAAGGAACATAATCTACGTCATTGAGAAAAGCCTTTGCGGATACGATGATACCTGGAGTACAGTAGCCACATTGTGTTGCGCCTTCTTCAATAAAGGACTCCTGTATATGATCCAGATGAGGAGTTAATCCGACCCCTTCACAAGTAATTACATTTTGATTTTCCACCTGCCCAACGAGAATCAGACACGAACAAACCACCTCATTATTAACAAGGACCGAACATGAGCCGCATTCTCCTTTACCGCAGCACTCTTTACTTGCTGTCAAATCCAAATCTTCTCTTAGAACATCCAACAGTGTTTTAGCAGGATGGCAAGTAATAGAGCAGGGAGCATCATTAACAGTAAAAAGAATTTTCCTCATCATAAAACTCCTCCAATTTACACAAAGATAGATTTTATCAAATCTGAAATACCCATCAACAATGGCAATGGCTCCAAAGATTAGTAATGTTTTTTATCTTTTGATTTTTCCCATGTTTTAAACGGTAAATCAAATTGATTTGGAGAAATTTGTTTCATAGTAATATTACGCTGGTCAATTGGAAGGGAAAGCTGTTCATAAATAAACTGATCGTCGAAACCTATTTTCGCCGCATCTTCCTTCGTACATGCATAATAAACAGCTTTTGGCCTCGCCCAATAGATTGCTCCGATACACATCGGACAAGGTTCACAACTCGTATAGATCTCACAATCGATAAGCTGGTAGTCGTTTAAATATTGGCAAGCTGCCCTTATGGCCTGCACCTCAGCGTGTGCAGTTGGATCATTTGATGCTGTTACCCCATTTCGGCCGGTACCAATTATTTTACCGTCTTTAACAACAACGGCTCCAAATGGTCCACCGTGGTTGGACATGACATTTTCTAAAGCCACTTCAATCGCTTTTTCCATAAAAGAGAAACCTTTCATATAACCACTCCTCGGTTCATATGATGCATTTATGCTAATAAATACGACTTAGCAAATAGAAGTATTACATAAAATAAGTTACATAGTTTTGTCGTGGAAGCCAAAATAAATGAGATTTTCGTATTTGGCCCAGTACTAGTGTAACCTGGGCAAAGTAGATTGAAATATTGGTAGGCTTAATGAGGAATTGTTTTATTGAAGCAGATGTTTATTATGATGAATTAGGACTCACATGGTAATTTCAAAAGGTTTATTTTTGTCGTTCAGTTGTTGGTTTTCCCCCATAAGCCTTCTTCATACGAATAGGTTATTGCCCCATTTTGTCGGGTAGAAGGGCGACCTCTTAGTCACTGTCCCCCCTAAGAACCGAACGTGTCAGTTTCCAACATACGGCTCAAGCATGCCTTTTATCCAGTCTGGGCTAGATTATTGAAATACAGCCTTTAATTTCAGGTACGGCAATAGTCCAGAGTATTTCCACTATGAATAACCTTATTCTAAGTTCTACCAAATTCTTAAAAATCCCTTCCCTTTTTAATAAAATGGCTCTTTAGTTGAATGAATAAGGTTGCAAATTTTCGGTATCCAATTCATTTGCACTACACCAGAAAAACTTTAGATGAGATTCGCTTGATTTTGGGATATAATTTGTATTTAATTCATCGCTTTAACCTTAAATACTTGGTTTATTTCGCAATGTAATATACCTTGTTTCTCCCATTTATGTTTTACTAATCTAAGGAAACCACCTACTGTACACTTAATACCTAATTCTTCTTTAATTTCTCTTATCAAGCCATCTTTTGAACTTTCCCCAAATTCAATGTGACCACCGGGTAAAAAACGCCTTTCGAGGGCATCATAGACGGCGTATGGTTCCCTTATCCTGGGGCATCATTGACTCCATACGAATACCTTATTCTGTAAAAACAGACCATCCTCCTCTAAAAGACCGAATATATCGACCACGGGTAGTAATAATGCACGGCTGGCTCACAATAATCTATACAAAAAGCCCAATTCCTCCGCATAAAAATTGAGAAATTGGGCTTTTCCATTAACAGGTTTATGTTTGATTGATGTCTTCGAATTCTCTTGCGATTCTTTCAAATGCTTCTTTTATAATTGGCCTAGGAGATGGGATACAAATTCTCTGATAGTTTAATCCCTCTTCTCCAAACATATTTCCATCTTCCAATAGAACATTGGCTTTGTTATAAATACGATCATGAACTTCTTCTGGAGATATGCCATAACCACTAAAGTCCATCCACATAATATAAGTGCCTTCAGGAATCCTCACTTTGACTTTAGGCATGCTTTCTGCTAAGAAATTTTTCACAAATTCCATTGTGCCATCTATATATTCTTTCAATTGTTCTAACCATTCTTCCCCTTCATTATATACAGCTATGAGTGCAGATATAGTAAATGGTGATGGTAATTGCATTCCCAATACGCCCCTGAATATTTCTCTCAGCTCTGGATTTGGAATGATTACATTCGTACAATGAAGCCCTGCTACATTAAATGTTTTGTTGATTGCTGTAAACGTGATAATATGATCCTCATTTTTCGCAGCTTTTCCGATTGGAATAAAGGTTTGATCACGTCTAATTAAATCTCCGTGAATTTCATCTGCAATGATGAGCACATCATTTTTTGCACAAATATCGGATAATTTTTTAAGCTCATCTATATTAAAGACTCTTCCTGTTGGATTATGAGGATTACATAAGATGAACAGTTTCGTATTTTCTTCTTTTGCTTTAGCTTCAAAATCCTCAAAATCTATCGAATAATACCCATCGTCATCACATTTAAGCGCATTATTCATTACTTCTCTTCCATTACCTTCTATCGCTGGTGTAAATGGTGGATAAACTGGACGTTGAATAATGATACCGTCCCCTGGACCTGTAAATGCTTTCACTGCAATATTCAACGCATGAACAGTACCTGGGCTGTAGATGATTTCTTCACCCTTGATATCCCAATCATGTCTCTTTTTAAACCAATGTTGAATCGCTTCAAAGTACTCATCGGGTAATACAGAATAACCAAATATTTTATGATCAACCGTTTTATGCAATGCATCTAATAATGGCTGCGGTACGGGCAAATCCATGTCCGCTGTAAATAAAGGTATCGTTTCTTCGTCGTATCTTTCAGTAAGACCCACCTGTTTTATAAGATCTCCGCCATCCCATTTAAGTGAATATGTACCTCTCCGATTTATAATTTCATCAAAGTTATATTTCATATTGACTACCCCTTTTCATGTTTAATCAACTTAGCTCAAACAGGTGATTTTTTATTTATCAGTGCTTTAATAGTAGCTTATCTAAATCACGGAAACTATCATATGACTCTAATAGTTGTTCAGGTACCACCGTTCTCCCAAATTCCCAAGCGTTCGCCTCTATTTTAGAAGTAAGGTCTTCTTTTTCTTCATCGTCACCAAACATCAGAATTCTTAAATCATATTTGTTTTTCTTATAATCTAAATAATAACCAATCATACGATAAACAATAAGTTTAACAAAGTTTTCTTCTGTCACTTTAATATTGATTTTACTTTTATAACCGTTAACTTGAAGGTAGTTAAATTTGATCGTATTTGTTGATACGTTATAACTCATAGGCACAGAAAGACTATTGTCAAAATCATAATTGATTTCTAAATTGAGCTCCTGTAATGTATTTTGAATAATATTTTCGATATTCCATATGTAAAGCACCTTATCGATCACTCCATTCCAAAATAGCTATGTATCCCACAATTCAATTTTAGTTCATTACCCCTTTTCTACGGGACGCAAATGTAAAAAATAATGGGATAACTTTTAGATTAAATTAACTATACATTCTGCAAGTGAATACGAATCCCTTCTTATGTTATCGTACTACTAAATCAAAGCACAATGATTTTGTAAACAAAAAAACCGCTAGTCTCTTAATAACTAGCGGTCAAGTTTTTCCTGATTATTTATCGTCTCCATTATTGTATGGTTTTTCTCGCTCCAAAACGATTTCTGCGGTCAATGGAAGGTGATCAGAAGCGTTGGTTGAAATCACTTCTGTTTCTCCCGTTTCAATATTATCGGACGTAAAAATGTAATCGATTCGCTTAGATGGGTCTTCTGCCGGATACGTGTATGCTTCTGGCGTTTTTGCAAAAGCATCTACATAATTAGCGTACATCAGCTTCATTTCATTGCTTGTTGGAGTCGCGTTCAAGTCTCCCATGATCACTTTTGGTCCCTTTTTTTCACCAGCGATTTCGATTATTTCTTTCAATTGAATTTCACGCTCTGCAGAAGTTAACGCCAAGTGCGTGTTATAGAAATGCAAGTGATTCCCTTTTACATTGATTGTTGTTTCCAAAAGACCACGTTGCTCTGTGTTCCCGATCTTCGTTAGTAGATGATTTTCAGACTCGATGATCGGATATTTGCTTAAAACAGCAGTTCCATACTGACGACGGTGCCCTCCCACTTCTAAAGGTTCGCGGTCAAGGTTAGGTGCATATGTATAGAACATTCCGAGACGCTTTGCCAGCTCTTTCGCCTGGTCTTTAAAATCGCTCCGTTCTGACCAATGATTGTCCACCTCTTGCAAGCCAACAATATCCGTATCAGAATCCTCAATGATTCGTGCAATTCGCTCTAAATCCAAAACACCATCAATTCCTTCAGCATGATGGATGTTAAATGACATTACCTTTACGTTTACCGGTCGTCCATGTTTCTCATCATCTTCCTCCGCATTCACATTGCTTCCGAAACCGGTCATGGAAACGATCATTAAGGCAACAATCAAAACCATCCATACCTTTTGCATGTTGAGTTTCCGTCCATTCTCTTGAATTTCCATTCCTACTCTCCTCCTATCTATTCAGGTTCATCATAAATAAAGTCTATAAACTTCAAATTAAGGAAGTGTACGGGTTTTGTTAATTTTATGAACCTTTTAATGCCATGTATAAACAAAACTCACAATTTGTCGATAGAAACTTTCGACTTTCGAAATATTCCACTGTTAATTATTCGAATATTCTGCTATATTAATTTGGTAGTTACTATATACATAGAAAGGAAGATTTTATGAAGAAACACGTTGCAGGTTGGCTGGTGTTCATAATGGTACTATCCATCTTTACACAAACTGCATTCCCTGTTTTCGCAAATGAAGCTGCAGAACAGTATGATGTAGTGGAACTTGAGGCAAGCAGATCTCTTTTTTCACTGACGGAAGCTCGTAAAGTTGAGGTAATAGCTGATTTTGGTGAGGAAATAGATTTAGATCAATTAGAATGGACATTTGGTGGAAAGAACCTATCTGATTGGAAAAAATGGAATAGTAGTGAAGAAAGTTTTTCTGGAGACCCCTTTATTACGGTTGTCGAAGAACCGCACTACGTTGAAGGGACAACTACTATCAAGGCAACTTTGGAGTTCGGACTTCTTTTTGACACTAGTAATCTATCAAACAGAACGATTCGGACGCAATATCAACAATTTATCGGCGATTATGAATTAGAATTGTTCCATCCGGAAAGTCGATCAAAGGCTGCAACGACTGTCAAGCTTAATGTATATGACGAATTCTTATTTTACGATCAAATCAAACCAACGATTGATCAAATATTTGAAAAGGCTGAAAAAACAAATGATCGCTACCTTGAGTACAAAAGTCTTGGTAAGACAGTACAGGGACGTGATCTTCACTTCGTAATCCTAGCAAAAGATAAAAATGCCGTTGATAAATATTTAAATGAAACATTACCTACCGCATTAGAAAATCCTCAAAGTTTAATCGAAAAACTCGAAAATGGGACAATGGGCAATTATCAAGTTCCGATTTGGTTAAACAATATTCATCCTGATGAAGTTGAAGGTGTGGATGCTTCGGTTGAATTACTAAAGAAGTTTGCGCTTAAGGACGAAATAACATTTAATACTGTTAAAAATGAGGAAGAAAGAAGTGTAACGTTAAATGTTGATGAAGTCCTCGATGATGTCATCTTCCTATACATGTTTACAAACAATCCTGATGGAAGAGTCGCAAATACTAGAGCGAATGCAAACGGCTTTGACTTAAATCGTGACAACCATTACCAAACACAAGTTGAAACACAAAAAGTGACACAAGCCATTGCAAAATGGACGCCGCTATCTTTTATCGATATGCATGGCTACGTTAATGGATTTTTAATTGAGCCAACAACGCCGCCACATAACCCTAACTTTGAGTATGATCTGCTTTACAATACGATGATTGAACAGGCTCATGCAATGGGAAAAGCAGGGATCAGCAACTCTGATTTAAGTTCTTATTTTATTCCGGCACTTGAGTGGAGTGATGGTTGGGATGATATGACTCCAGCTTATACTGCCATGTATGCGATGCTTCATGGATCATTAGGTCATACGATTGAAGTTCCTACGCTAAGTCAAAATTCTTTTAATGCCATGGTAGGTGCAGGTCTAGGGTCAACATTGTTTGTTACAGAAAACAAGGATCGATTATATAAAAACCAGCTTATGTTATTTAAGCGCGGCGTGAACGGAGAAGATAACCGAGCAGTAGACGAATACTTTGTTAATGCTGAAGGGGAATCGATTGGACGTAATAGAGGAGAAAATGAGAACTTCTTCCCGGATTACTATGTGATTCCGACAGATGATAAGGAGCAAAAAAATAATCTTCAAGCACACAAGATGGTAGAATATTTACTTCGTAATGGTGTGGAAGTTGTACAAACAACAAAAAACATGAATGTAAATGGGACAAAGTATCCTAAAGGAACATTTGTCGTACCTATGAATCAAGCAAAACGCGGGCTGGCAAATGCTGTGCTATATAAAGGTGAAAATGTGTCTGACTGGGGAGCAATGTATGACCCAGTAGTCGTCAATTTCCCGGACTTACGGGGATTCGATGTTCATGAAATTCGTGTACCAGGTGCTTTTGCAACGAACACTGTTGAATTAGAAAACGTAACCTTGCCAACGGGTAAAGCTGTTGGAAAGCCACCAATGCAAGTGTTGAAAAATACCAATAATGACACGATTAAACTAGTGAATGAACTTCTTAAAAATGGAAGAACTGTCGAAAAAGCGCTTGAAACAAAAGCCAGAGTCAATAAAGGAGACTATATTGTCCGTACAAAGGACCTAAAGATTTATGGAAAGAATTATTATTTCGAGTCAAAGCCTTTAGGTACTTCCAAGCATTTGAAAACGGAACAATTAAAGATGCCAAGAGTTGCGGTAACGGGGTCACCTCAATTAACATTCACCTTAAGAGAGCTAGGTTTTGAATTGGTCGATCAAGCTGATGCAGATGTAATTATCAGTAATGGAAGAAGCTTTGACCCGAATAGCTTATCCGGAAAATCCTTTGTTGGTATTGGAGTAAACACACTGAATGCTGTAGAAAAAAGCGGGGTGCTCACCGGGTTTGATATAGATTACACAAGAAATGGTCATGAAGGTCTTTTTAAAGCAAAGGTCAATGATCATATACTGACTTCTGGTTATGAGTCGAATGAACTTCTTTATACAACATCAGGTGCATGGATTACTTCAGTACCTGAGGATGCAGAGGTATTAGCATCCTTTAGTGAAGCTGATGATTTCTATGTTGCTGGATGGTGGCCTGGACACGAGAAAGCAAGGGGTCAAACACTTGCCTTCACAAAAGACCTTGAAGACACCACCATTACCCTTTTCGCTAATGACCTTGCATTTAGAGCACATACTCAATACAGCTATCGACTCCTAGCAAATAGTATCTTTGCTTCGGTAGGATCTGAGGTTAAAAAGAAAGGCAAAGGAAAAGCGAAAGGTAAAGCAATAAACGCTCAAAATAATAATGTGGAAAGATCCTACTATGAATTTGGCAGAGACCGGGATTAACCGTCCCTTGGCCAAACCGTATTTGTGAAAATAGCACAGGGGTTTAGTGATATACTACTAGGTTGAAATTCCTGCGAGTGAGAGAAAGTTTACCTTAAAAGGGGCATTTACGAAGAAAGTGTATTAGAATTTAAAGAAAACTTGGCAATGCCAAGCCTTTGGCGCAGGGTGAGCCTTAGTTGCCCTTATACTATAGAAAGTATTTTTATACTTTCTTAACGTGTAAAACAAAACAAGAGGTTCTCGATTCTTGAAATGAGAACCTCTTGTTTTTCATGTCTTTTCTTGATGCATATTGTTCATATATTGGTTTAGTCATTTTGTAAAAACCCTGAGTCACACCGTTACAAAAGGATTCTTAGGATTAAGTTCCGAAAATCAAAAGACATTTCTTAATGATTATGTACTTGAGCATAGAATGGTTTTAGAAATGGTATGGCAAGATAAAATTAATGACTTTACTTTTAATAACGATCCCCCTGAGGATGGTTTCTCTTTATTTTTACAATAATTACAAAAGTGATTAAGGCTACGTAGATACTGATAAGATTCCTACAATTTAGAACTAGAAAAGTAGATAGGAGCCTCGTAAACTACATTAAGTACTCCTATCTATTCGTTTGCTCATTTTAAGAGGTTGTTCAAAAAGTCCGGTAAAAATAGCTGTCAAATTTCTTCGTTCCTTGGAAAAGGAGTACGCTTTTCCTGCGTGCGAGGCATCGCTTCCGTAGAATATTCTTGTGCTCGGTCGTTTCGGTCCTCACGTATTAATAGCATACGTTCCGGTCCTCGAGACTTTTCGCGCCTCGGGCTCACACGATGTGAGTCAGTTCAACGTTGTCACAGGACGTGACGAATTTAGTTGAACTTCATAAAATTCGGCTCTTTTTATCCTCCTTTTTGAACACGAACTTTAATGCAAAAATTATATGTGCATTCCTGTCCATTGCCAATAAGTAAAATAGAATAGTATCATCATGAGTATATAAAGTGGCATAAGAATGGTGCTAAGTTTAACTAGCTGTTTGGCATCAAATGAGAGTTCGTCTTCTTCATAAAAAATAAGCAATGCCTTTGAACTAACAGGAAATGTAACACAATAATTCATACCAATTAAACTTAAAAAGACAACCGTTGAAGGATTAATCCCTATTGATTGACTAAATACGATTAAACTTGGAATAAAAATAACAGCACGAGTTGTATGAGAATGAATATATAAATGACTCGTAACCGAAATCAGTAAGATCATAAATACAATAATCCATTCTGGTGCATTTACGAACAAATGCAGGAAACTAAGTATTTCTTTTTCAACCCAACCTACTACCCCTGTATCAACAGTAACTTTCCCAAGGGCTGTAGCTGCAGCGACAAATAGGACTAAATGCCAGGAAACTGATTGCATTCCTTGCTTCCAACTAAGAACCCCAAATTTCGGAAACATAAATACCAACGCCCCCGCCATTGTGATAAATCCTATTTCATAACCGTGAATCCCTTGGGTCATCCATGCAAACATTAACAAGGAAATTAGGACCAACACCTTTTTTTCCTTCATATCCATCGATTGTTTTCCTAAGTTCCTACCTTCCGACCGTATGCTCTCTATCTCCTTCCTTGTATTTTTCGGCCACAACATCCATTTTGTAATCATAAGTGTGGATAGGGTGATAAAGATGGTAAAAGGCACACCCCATATCAACCATTGAGTATAAGAAATAGATTGATCAGTAGCAGTTTCGAGTAAACCAATCCCTATTAAATGAGACCCAGCACCTATTAATGTGGCTGATGTGCTCATTAATATAATGACCGGTACGATAATTGCCAATGCACGTCGTTCTTTACTAGAATGAAGGCTTTTGCTTAATTGTTTAATGATTGGCATTGATATGGCAGCCCGTCCTGATGTAGATGGGATGAAAAATGCTGATACGAATAGAGCCTTTGTTATTGAGAAAATCATAGTGCTTTTTTGATTGGATTGATTCAATAAGAAACGTATGAATCGTTCTGCGAGCCCTGACTGTTTAACAGCTTCCCCCATAATAAAAGCACCAATCATCAACCACACAACTTCCTCAGCCAGAGATTGATATAACAATTCAGCATCCGCTGCCCTCATAAAGATAATAAACACAATGACCATAACTGCCACAAAGCCAGCGGGTATTTTCGTAGTAGTCCAAAACGTCATTGCTGATAAGAAAGCTATGAAAGAAACCTTTGCTTGATAGTCTAGATCATCAATGACCAAAACGAACAATACGAATAGAATGTGGACAGCTATCATAACGAATGTTTTTTTTGATAGTTGATTCATCAACGTATGTATCCATTTATTGTTTCTGGTGTCCGTCCACCCTGTATATCAATTAATGTACCCTTTTTTTCAGCAATGTGTAATCCGATGGTAATCTGCCTTAATACGGACTCTGTACATTCTTCAATCCATTGGGGTGCTTTTCTCATCGCTTCTTTTAACGATATTGGCTTTTGAGTAATACTTAAAAAAGCGTCAATCCCGACATTATAATTTAAATTTGCTCCATTACCGATCGTTCCTGTTATGATAATGACTGGCACATTGTGTTTTTTAGCAATTCGGGCAACCTCTGACGGAATTTTTCCGTTTAGGGTTTGGAAATCTAAGCTTCCCTCTGCTGTGATCACGACATCCGCAGTTGCAATCGCTTGTTCAATATTAATAAAGTTCCTAATAATATCAAATCGGGGATATAAAGCTGCCCCTGCAAATGCGACCAGGCCCGCACCTAATCCGCCAGATGCTCCACTGCCTGGTAAAGATCGAACATCTATCTTCATTACCTCCTGAATTAACAGTGCATAATACTCTAACGCTAATGATAATTGTTCGACTTGTTCTTTTGTCGCTCCTTTTTGAGGACCAAAGACACGTGCAACTCCCTTTTCCCCACACAAAACATTTTGCCAGTTGCATGCAACATCTATGTTAATGTTACGCAATCGTTGATCAAGGTTTGTCGTATCAATAAAGTCAACTTCTAACAGATCCCCTCCCCCGTTAATGGTCAAAGCTTGGTGTTCTTTATCCAAAAATTGAACCCCTAATGCTTGGGCCATACCTGCACCACCATCGGATGTACCGGAATCACCACAACCGATTAGGATACTGTCAACACCTATGTCGAGTGCAGATAGAATCAATTCTCCGACACCGTAGGAAGTCGTCTTTAATGGATTTCTTCGATGAAATGGTACAAGCTTTAAGCCAGCAACTGCTGCCATTTCGATCACGGCTATTCGTTTACCATTCTCAACAAAAACGCCAAAGTAAGTTAAAATTCTCTCCCCTATCGGACCGGTCACTTCTTTATAAATCAATTCCCCTCCCTTTATCTTAATAATGGCCTTTGCAAATCCTTCCCCGCCATCAATCATAGGTATCACCTCAATGTCCATGGACCGAACAAAGTGTCGAGCTCCCTTTTCCATTGCTGCAGCTACTTCCTCCGCATCTAAACATTCTTTAAACCCAGACGGTATCATTACAACTCTCAACTGTAACCCCTCCTTGGTAAATATTTCTTACTTTGAATCTACCAATTGAAAATGAGTAAATAGAGAGAAGGGGATTAGAAAATAATGAGAGTATTATGAGAAGACTGAAATACAACGTTGGTTAGGTGGTTCCTCGTACTATTAAACTTTTGCTAACCTCATATAATAAATTTTTATGTTAACTAAAAATGCATATTAGATAATTTCAATCAAATTCCCGTCTCTCTGACACAGTCTGCAAATGCAGAGAACGTTTTGCTATGAAACTGTTCTTTTCGGAAAACCAGTCGCGTTGTTGCGAATCGGTACTGTTCCGGAACCGGATGAGCCCTTACGCGATCATCGCTCAAAGCAACGGCCGATTTGGTTAGAAGCGAGTACCCGATTCCTGCTCGTACGCAGTTCAGCATCGTCTCCAGCGTGCTGATCTCAACGATGTTCGTGGGGGTTGCACCGACGTCGTGAAGCCAATCTTCGATAGTTGCACGTAAAGGGCAGCCCTTCGAAAATACAACCCATGCTGCATTCTCAACATCCGGAAAAATTGAAGGTTCATTTCCATCAGCGGCAGTCAGAAGGACGACTTCTTCTCGAATCTCATAGGCGACTTGAAACTGGGATAAGTCAAATTCGCCAGTAAAGAAAGCGCCATCCAACTGGCCGTTCAACACTTTCTCGTAATTAAGCGGCGACGTCCCAGTGATCAGTGATAACGCAACTTCGGGGTATTTGCTTTGAAACTTGGATAACGCGCGAATAAATGGTCCAGAGGAAGCGACCGTCTCCACAACACCGATCACAAGCGGCCCACATGGGTAATCTGGTTCTTTTACAGCCCTCATGGCCTCCTCCATCTTAAGCAAAATATTCGAGGCATAAGTGCTGAAGACGAGCCCCTTCTCAGTTGGAATTACGCCTTTCGGATTTCTCTGAAAAAGCTGGGTGCCAAGCTCCGACTCCATCTTGCGAACCCGCATTGTAATGTTCGACTGAACGTAGCCCAGTTTCTCTGCCGCACGGGTTATGCTGCCCTCCTCTATGATCGCCATAAACACTTTTAAATCGGTTAACTCCATAGGAAACCCTCCAATTACACATCAATAATTTTGATGGGTATATCAATATTAATCATTTTATTATATGGAGTTAATGGAATACAATAATATTAATAAAACAAATCGCGTCGGTGGCAAAAAATTGCGCTGCCACGGTAAACTATAGGAGGAATTCAATATGAGTAAATATTCCAATCTTTTTTCTACATTCCAATTAGAGTCCCTGAAATTGCCGAATCGGGTGGTATTATCGCCAATGACCCGAACAAGTGCAGAACCGTCCGGGCTCGCAAATGAACGTATGGTCCGTTATTATACCCGTTTTGCGAAAGGTGGTTTCGGTCTCATTATCACGGAAGGCATCTATCCCGATACAGTGAACAGTCAAAGTTATGAGAACCAACCCGGCATAGCCAATGATGCACAAGCTGAGTCGTGGAGACCTGTCGTTCAGGCGGTTCAACGAGAAGGAGGAAAAATTGTCGCACAGTTAATGCATGCGGGTGCACTTGTTCAGCATGACAGATTTACGCCAATCGCTCCGTCAGCAGTAAAACCGGTGGGTAAGAAGCTCGAAGATCATGGAGGGAGTGGAGAGTTCGCCGTTCCGAAAGAGATGACCCAAGAGGAAATCCGCAAAGCAATCGACAGCTTCGCACAATCTGCTCTCCGTGCTAAGCAGATTGGCTTCGATGGGGTGGAAGTCCATGCAGCGAATGGCTACCTGCTCGATCAATTCATCACCGATTATACGAACCATCGAACAGATGAATATGGCGGTTCAACGGAGAGACGAATCCGCATCGTCGTGGAAGTGCTAGAAGCCATTCGTGCTGTCGTCGGCCCAGATTATATGGTAGGTGTTCGCATCTCACAAGGGAAAGTAAACGATTTTCAACACAAATGGGCAAACGGAGAGACGGATGCGAAGATTATTTTTGAACAATTAGCGGCTGCATCCCCAAGTTACATCCATACGACCGAATATAAAGCGTTTGTCCCGGCTTTCGTGGAGGACGGACCGACGCTTGCCAAGCTAGCTAAGCGATACAGTGGCCTTCCCGTCATCGCCAATGGCAAATTAGGAGAACCGGAGGCAGCAAAACTCCTCATTGAGTCGGGAGATGCTGACCTAATCGCAATCGGAACGAGTGCATTGGTCAATCCGGACTGGGTGAACAAAGTACAAGAAGGCAAAGAGTTAATCCCTTTCGACCATTATTTCTTGCACCCTATAGCGACACTGAAAGAGGAAGAAGTTATAGTCTGAGAACTTCCAGTCAATAAAGTCTGATCGTTTATAAAAAAGTTTAATCAAAGGGGCTGTCCCATAAGTCGGTGAAAACCGACTTCTAGGGACAGCCCCTTATTGACTTAATATTCTACTTTTCTGTAGTATCTTCTCAACTCCAACGGATGATTTCTTTCCCGTTCAAGGTAAACGCTGATTCGGCCTAGGACAGCCCAGTTTACGCTTACAGCAAAGTGTTTCCTGAACTCGTCGCTAATTCCGTCTAATGCAAATTCTTTTGTATCAATGACAGTAAGTTCCTTCGTTATTTTTTCAGCAAATCTTTCCACTCGATCCACCAATGGTCGGGTTTCGTCTTCTCCTTTCAAGAGGACGACACTCGTTTCTTCTTCTACAAGTTCAAGCGTTCCGTGGAAGAACTCTGCAGCATGAATGGATTTTGCCTTAATCCACTGCATTTCCTCTAGAATACACATGGCGTAGGAGTAAGTGTTTCCCCAGAGGTTACCGGAACCTACTAACATGTGATAGTCAGTATCCTTGTGTTTAATGGCAAATTGTTCTGCTATTTGATCGAATGCTTCCATCGCATTGACAATCCCTTGCGGAAGTAAAGCAACTTCATTGGTAAACTGGTTGTATTGTGGGAATTCGTCATTGTTATAAATAAAACGAAAAGCAAGCATGTATAGATGGATAAAGAATGTATCAAACGAATGTTTATCCGTTCCTGTTGAAATGCAATAATCTACTTCTTCTGCCAATGGCGTACCAGAAATAGCTACTAATCCAATGGTTGTACCACCCTTTTCTTTACAGAATTGAGCTGCGGCCACCGTTTCTTTTGTTGTACCCGTGACAGACGCAAAGATACAGATAGAATCCTTATTGAGGTGTCGATGGTTCATGACCACTAATTCTGCTGCGATCTCAGCATGAACTTCAAGCGATGAATTAGATTTAAGAATATACTCATACGGATACATCATCGCAATTGTTCCACCAGATCCAATAAGAAAAATGTTTTTGAATCCCTTATTTGAAATTTCATCGACCACTTTTTCAATTTCTTCTCTCTTCGCGATAGCGTCTTTGCCTACTAGTTCTAAAAAAGATTGTGATTCAAGTTTTAACATGCCTATACCTCCGAAATATTATTTTTATTTCTCCTGCAAACACTTTAAACACTTTGTGTGTGAAAGCAAAAAATATCTTTATAACTAAACTACCAAACTCTTAATAAGGTACCTTACAAATATTTCTTGTGTACATGAGCGAAGACGAACCGCCACAAGCCACGAAATAGACCCGATCAAGTTCTCGATTCTTAAATACATCTAAAACCTTCTTCACTTGTACTAGCATCACTTCATTCCATCTTTATTTATTTAATTTCACCGAGATTGCCCTTCAATCCTGGGTCCCTAGTCTTAATCCTTCACTGTAAAAATGGAGCAAGCCTTTTCAACGATGTCTCAATTGCCTTGTTTGGATTCAGTAAGTATTGTGAAGACGTAAACTCAAGTGTTAGGGCGCCATTATAGTTGTAGTCCGCTAGGGTATTGAGATATTTTTCTAAAGGTAGATTCCCATCACCCCAGGCTAAATGTCCGCTAGGGTTCCCATCGATAAAGTGGATATGAACAAAATTATCCCTTAATTGTTCAAAGTAGCCTACCAATTCCTCGCCTTCCACTGCCAGCGGAATCGTATCCACCATCCCTTTTAGAAAAGGAGAACGAACCGAATCCAGCATTTCAACCAGATCGGGAAGCGTGCAAATCAAGTTTGACTCGATTTTTTGCAATGGTTCAAGTGCCAAAACGATTCCCTCCTTTTCAGCATAATCAGTCAGTTGCTGCAATGAATCATTGGTTCGGTTCCAGGCTTCCTCCCTAGTTTCATTGCGGTAGCCCCAACCGGCTGTTACCAATACCATTGGTGCTCTTAACTCTACAGCAGCATCGATTGACTTTTTAAAATAATGAACACTTCTCTCACGTATTTCTTTTTCTCTAGCTGCCAGGTTGATTGGATACATACATTGTTCTGGGGTAAAGCAAACCACCTTTAACTCTCGACGGTTAATTTCGGCCCTAATACCACGAATATCGGATAGTGACAAATCCTCAACATACAGGTGTGGTGCAGCTCCCCACAATTCAATATGCTCAAACTGATAGTGCACCATGGCATCAAGAAAATAGTCTAAAGGATAATGTAAATAGTGAAAGTTCATACCCGTTATTTGCGACCGTTTGATTTCGCCCATCAAATCCCTCCTTTTATCATTGTTTGTTTTTACACCAACAGAATTAATGGTAAGAAGATGGTATATCCTATTTTGGTATATACCATTTACATTATTCCTGTAAAAATGCCTTACCTGAATAGGAAGCAAAAATAGCTACAATTCCTATCCACCATCAATGAGCATATCCCACAAGCAATGGACGGCTAATCATTTTCAATTTATCCTTTTACACTTCCAGCAGTTAAACCGCGAACAAATTGTCTTTGGAAGATGATATACACGATAATCATTGGTAGAGCAGAAATAGCTAAACCAGCCAATTGAATACCGAAGTTTGTGTTTAACTGACTTCTTAAATTCATCAACCCTACAGGAATGGTTCGAAGGCTTGAATCTTCCACGAATACTAAGGCAAACATAAATTCGTTCCACACATTCATGCCCGTTAATAAAGCGCAAGAAGCAATGATTGGTTTACCCATCGGTACTATAATATGCCAATAGACTTTCCAATTATTACACCCATCAATGATAGCGGACTCTTCTAGCTCCCTTGGTATGGAAAGAAAATAAGATCGCATTAAGAAAATGGAAAATGGTAATTGAAAAGAAACGTATGGCAAGATTAATGCCCAATAAGTATTGTAAAGCCCAATCACCTGTAGCATTTTATATAAAGAAATCAAGCCTACCTGTGGAGCTAGCATCAGCCCACACAAAATAATAATCAAGAGGACGTTCATCCCTTTAAAGCGAAACCGGCTTAGACCAAATGCAGCCATGGACCCGAGCAACATGACAGTCACAACCGATACAGTGGATACGAGAACGCTATTCAGGAAGAATTGTCCAATCCCAGCGTCCCAAGCCGCCTTGTAGTTTCCCCAAAGCCATTCTTTAGGTAGCGACCATGTATTCAAAAAGAAATCACTATTCGACTTAAGCCCACTTAACCCCAGCCAGATCATCGGATAAATGATAGTAAGTGAAAATAGTGCAAACCACACGAGTATGACCAAACGGATCATTCTATCTTTGATTGTCATCTGCGTTCGTTACACCTCCTGCCCGGATTTCCCCAGTTTCAATTGGATTAAAGATAGGGTTAATGTAATCAAAAATATCATTGTTCCGATCGTGGATGCATAGCCCATTTCATCATTCCGGAAGGCGGCTCGATAAAGCATAGTCCCTAAAACTTCCGTGGACCGACCTGGTCCGCCAAAGGTCATAATATACACTTCATCAAACACCTTAAAAGCACCAATAACCGTAACCACAGTTCCGACCAAAATCATTTCTTTTATTTGAGGTACCGTGATACTAAAAAATGTTTTAATCCTTGACGCCCCATCCATCATCGCTGCTTCATAATATTCGGCGGGAATTTTCTGCATCGCAATCAAGAATAGCATCGTCATGTACCCAGTGTATTGCCACTGGGAGACTGCCACAACCGCATAAATTGCCGTTTTACTGTCACCTAGCCATGAATGTGCCCAATCCGATTGTCCGATCGCATGTAATGCACCATTGACAAGTCCGATCTCAGGGTTATATATTAGCTGCCATAACAAACCAACAACGACAATGGAAACAACAGAGGGCATAAAAATAACAGTACGAAAGAATGGTTGAAACTTTCTAATTAATTTATCCTCTAAAATAGCGGCAATGATTAACCCACCGCCCACCTGGAACATAAGGGATATAACAGCAAATAGAAAATTGTTTTTTAATGCAGTATAAAAGATCGGATCTTTAAAAAGCCTAATATAATATTCCAAGCCGACAAAAACTCTTCCCGCCTCAAACGCATTCCACCTATACAAGCTGTAAAACAAATTTAAAACAATCGGCAGAAAAACAAAGGAAAGAATTAGAAGGAGTGCTGGCAAAATAAATAAAATCGCGGTACGGGCATTTTGATTCGTCTTTGTCATCCTTCTCCCTCCTAGGTAGGGGTAAGCAGCTAATACTGCCTACCCGAAAATCTTAGTCCATTTGCACTTGTTTCGCTACATCTTGAACTTCTTTCATGATCTCTTCTGGAGATTTCGTTCCGTCAAGAAGCAATTGGATATTGGTTAAATAAACACCCGCTACTTTTGCATGGACGTCCGTATCAAGCCATTCCACCATTCCCTCGGCTTCCTTCATCATGTCTACACCTTCTACAACCTGCTTCAAAGCAGTGTCAGGATTTGTTGCTCCATCAATAGGACTCGGCCATCCAAGCTGTTCCGCTAGCTTCACGGCATTTTCTTTACTTGTTAAGAACTTTAAGAAAGCAATCGCTTCCTTCGGATGTTCGGTTTTCGATGAGACGATAAATCCATCCGGTGCACCAGTGATGAAATTCTGATTCCCTTTTCCTTCTTTAATTGGAGGCATTGCAAAGAAGTCCCAATTCCCCTTCAAGTTCTTCTCAATATCTGGGAACTCTTCTAATTCCACATAGAAGATTGCTCCCTTACCCGCAAAGAACAATTGCAATGCCATGTCATGTGAACTCGCATTAACATTTTCCATAAAATAGCCTTCTTTATTCAAATCTCTTAACATTTCCATCGCTTTAATGTAACCAGGGTCCGTGAATTCTCCTGTACGAGGATTATAATCTTTCAATCTCACATCATTTGGCACCATTTTCTGGTTTAAACCAGTTAGATAATGGATCGCCGCCCATGGACCTTGATTTCCTAGAATAATTGGTGTTTCTCCACCTTGTTTTAATGTCTCCAATACTTGTAAAAACTCATCAAAATTCTTAGGTTCTTTTAACTGATATTTGTCAAAAATATCCTTATTGTAGACAAAAAACTTTCCATTAAAACGTAAAGGAATACCGTAGTTTTTCCCATCTGAAGAGAATGGCTGCAGGGATGCTGGAATAAAGCTATTCTTCCAGGCTGTATCTTCATTTAAATAAGAAGTAAGATCGAGTGCTGCTCCAGCGCGAACAAATTTCTTAGCAAATTCTCCTGACCAAGAGAACATGATATCAGGAACATCGTTACCTCCGAGAACAACACGAAGTTTGTCTTTCATCGGTTCATCGGCAATCGCTTCCATGTTAATCTTGATATTGGGATTTTGCTTCTCAAACTCTTTTACTACGTCTTCAAAATAAGGTGCGTATTGTGGTTGAGGCCACTTATGCAAAAACTTTAGTTCAATTTTATCAGAGGAATTTTCTCCACCGGTTGCAGAAGTGCAACCCGTGATTAGGAGTCCGAAGATCAGAGTAACCACCACCAAAACCTTTGTTTTCAATCTCATTCATTGACCCTCCTCATTTTTTTTAAAACAAAAAGATTACTACGAATCTACAAACCATCCACCTCCTATGTTTTAATTATTTTAAAATGGTATATATAGAAGTCACCCACCCAACAAGACAATTAGAATGAAATTCCACATCCAAAAGCACCCTCGACGAGGCATGTTTTCGCCGCGAATTTTGCTCCTTTCCCTAAGCTCCTCTTTAAGAGAACAGCTTTTGGAATGTTTGTATTCTCTTGTTTCGCGAGAAGATAATCCAAGATAAACCCTGTGAAAAAGGAATCTCCTGCACCCAAAGTATCAACTGGCTGCACAAAGTATGGCTCTTGGCGGTAAAATTCTTGACCATCATAAACCATTGAACCACGTGAACCCATTGTGCCGATTGCCAGTTCGCTTCCATAGGAATGAACTCGTTTTAATAGTTTTTCAACCTCCCCTTCCTGTAGTTGACTACAGGATAACAGGCTGAAGTCAACATTTTTGCAAACATTTTCTAAAATTTCATCATTATACTCATTAGAAAAATCAAACGAAACGAGTATTCCTATATCTTTCAATTTCTGAAGTTCTAATTCCATCCCGCTGTAAATGCTGCTATGGGCAATTCCAAACGTTTTAATATAGTTCAAGTCCTGCTTCGAAAGAATAATCGGATGGTCTTTTTGTACTCCGCCCTCATTCCCGCCGATAAACACCCGCTCCCCATCAATTAAGTCAACCGAAGCATATCCATTTTCGCCAACGAGTTTTCGGCAATGGGTAATATCCACTTCTAAACTCTGCAATGTCTCGATAATATGATTCGCTGCCTGATTATTCCCGAAGACACCTAAATATGCTGTATCCATACCTAACTGCTTAGCATAGACACTAAAATTTAGAGCATTTCCACCCGGATACATCATTTTCTTGTATAGATATTTATCGACCACATTGTCACCTACGCCTATGACTCTCATTTTCATTCCTCCAAAAAAATTTCATATATAAATGGTATATACCATTTTTCTTATAGCTGAGCTAAATCTTACTTATTTCAGATTCAGTTCAGTATAAAATTTTACAATGTCACTTCGAGTAATGGACGTCGAAAATTCAAGTTCCCGTTCCTCACGATCAAAGGCCACCGCTTCCTGAAAAATACAGGCACTGTCTGAGCGAATTCCTAATAGCTTGCTATCACTTTCTTCCGAAAACATTACATGCATATATTGTTTTGCTTTTACAAGGACGATACCATATTCCTCTTCTAAGATTTGGTATAAAGAAATGGAGTCAGTTATTAAGTTTTCAATATTAGGGCAAAATTTAACCGGGATAAATGATTCTTCGATTGCTATTGGCTTTTCGTTTGCCATCCTCAATCTTTTAATCGCGATCATCTCTTCTCCTGAAGGGACTTTCAATTTATTGGCTAAATTAGGCTTAGCTAGAATTTTCCTAACCGACAGCACTCTAGTACTTGGGATTAATCCCCTACCCAACATGGTGTTGGTGAAACTGTCAAATGTGATAAAATCCATTTCAATTTTATGGTTAGAGATAAAGGTTCCAGCTCCTACTCGCCGGTTCACAATCCCTTCCCTCTCTAATATCGATAACGTATGTCTCGCCGTCATACGGCTGATTCCATATTGTTCTGCTAACTCTCTTTCGGATGGCAGCTTATCCCCGTGCCTCAATTTTCCATTCTCAATGTCATCAAGGATTTTATCTTTTAATTGTTTATAAAAAGGGTTTAGTTCTTTCTCACTGAAGATTTCATTCATTTACAACTACTCCTATATGGTAAACTCTTTTAGTGAATTGCCTCGATAATAGATATCTTAAAGGAATATTTATTTATATCAAGTTTGGTATATACCAATTTGTTGAGCCAGAAAATATGTACACAAAAGTAGTAAACAAAGTTGCGTCAAATAGAAAAGCATTTATAAAGTGGAGACAACAATGTTAGTATCGTTACCATGATGTAATTTCGAATTTATATTATTAGATTAATCTAAATGTTCAGTCTTGTCAATACATCTTCCCAATTTAATAAAAATTTCTTTGATGTTGGGGCATGTGGACTACCCCCTGAATTAATTTTCCCGGCTAACCACTGAGAGGTATCATTTACACGATCAAGATGTTCCTGCTACCCACGCTTGATCGTACTTGGAGAAGATCGAGGGAGTACCACCCCCCCTGCAATTGTCGAATGCTTACCTCTTTTTTACGTACGGAGAAAAAGTACTTTTTTAGAGTTAAATCATTATACTTTTTATGATGATTTGTTATATAATATTATATAACGATTTACTTCAAGGAGGTATAACCTTTTGAAACTTAATAATTCAAGTTCACTTCCTTTATATGAACAATTATTGAAAAATATAAAGGACGAGATTGAAAAAAATGTTTATCAAACCGGCGAAAAAATTCCAAATGAAATAGAACTTTGTGATATTTATGGTGTAAGCCGAATTACTGTTAGAAGAGCTATTCAAGAATTAGTGGAAGAGGGGATTTTAGAGCGTAAGCAAGGGAAAGGCACCTTTGTTTCAAGAAAAAAAGTAGCAAGAGAATTGATTGCTGTTGAAGGATTTTCTGATTTTAGCAAACAACAAGGGATAAATTCCTCCAAAAAGGTTTTAGCGTGTGAAGAAATAAAAGCTTCAAAAAAGGTAGCGGATGCACTTCAAATAGAAATTGATTCACCAGTTTTGAAGCTCTCCCGTTTAATGTTTTTTGATGACCAACCATTTACCATTGATATCGCTCATTACTCACTTGATCGCTTTCCAAAATTGATGGAATGTATTTTTGATTACGAATCTACTTATGATGTTCTTAAAAATATCTATCATGTAAATATACCATCTAGCTCTTCCACAAAAATTCTTACAGCTATACCGGCTACAGGTATGGAAGCTGAGTATTTAGATTGTGAGATTGGGGATATGCTTTTTAATATTGATAAAACGGTATTTGATGAACAAGGGATTCCTATTCACATTTCTACTTTTAAGGTTCCAACAACACATATTGCTTTTACGATCTCAACTTAAAGAAAACTTGGCTAGCACCAAGCCTTAGCGCAGGTGATCGCCGTAGTTGCGCTTATACTATAGAAAGTATTTTTATACTTTCTTAACGTGTAAAGAAAACTTGGCTAGCGCCAAGCCTTAGCGCAGGTGATCGCCGTAGTTGCGCTTATACTATAGAAAGTATTTTTATACTTTCTTAACGTGTAAGAAAAGCGGAAGCGCCCTGGGTAGCCAGGAAGGTCACTGGAAGGCCACTGAGGAGGCTCGAACCAAACTCTGTTTGGTCCTGTNATACTATAGAAAGTATTTTTATACTTTCTTAACGTGTAAGAAAAGCGGAAGCGCCCTGGGTAGCCAGGAAGGTCACTGGAAGGCCACTGAGGAGGCTCGAACCAAACTCTGTTTGGTCCTGTGTGGGAATACACATGATGTAAATCAGTGTGTTGCCGCCGGAAGGGGACTGAAGTGATCCGAGTGGCTGGGCGCTGGAGCTAGACATTGCCTCTTTGCATCAAAATTTTATACTTTCTTACCTCTTAAAAAAGGAATGGAACTCAGCCACGATAGTTATGGCTAGTTCCATTCTTTTTACACAATTAATTGTTTTCCATTTCCAAATGCACCGATCACTTCACACGTTTGTGCTGCTTTCAATGCAGCCGTTTGTAAAGACTGTTCAATAGTACAATTAATTAAATAATTGGTAAGAAATCCGGCAATAAATGAATCTCCTGCCCCCAATGTATCAATTACATCGACTTCTTTAATCCCTTGCTGATATCTTTTCATTTGATCAGACATGATCACTCCTTTAGATCCCCTTGTCACGAGGACGTTTGGAGTACCCAATTTATGAATGGTCAGAATTAAATCTTCAATTTCTTGAGCAGATAAATCGCTGCCTGAAACAAATGCAAAGGTGAGGTATGGACACACCTTTTTCAACGTATTATCTGTAAAGTGAGTAGAGAAATCATAAGAAATTGGTAAAAGTTTCTGCAAGTGCGGCAACTGTTCTTCAAGACTACTATATATACTCGTGTGTAATACATCATACTTTTTAATATAATTATAATCCTCCTGGGTCAATCTCAGCTTCATTTTGGACTGAACTCCTCCTTTATTGGAGTTAACAAAAATTCGGTCCCCTTCTTCATCAAGGTCTACATAAGCTTTTCCACTTTCGCCATACGCTTTACGTAGTTTACTTACATCCACCTGATTATTTTTCAACGATTCTACAATATGATCTCCTTCAATGTCATCTCCAACAATTCCTATAAATGCAGTTTCTGTAGCTCCATATTGTCTAGATAAAACAGCTACATTCAATGCATTTCCTCCAGGGAACATTTCGTTTCGTTCAATATATATATCTACAACGTTATCGCCAATTGCTATTAATTTCATTCAAGTTCAACCCCTTTGTTATCCTTTTACACTTCCTGAAGCAAGTCCACGGATGAAATATTTTTGCATGAATAAAAACAATATGATAATCGGGGTTGCCGAAATCATTAAACCTGCTAACAAAACCCCCCAGTTTGTTTGTAGGGCGTCCCTAAATTGCATTAAACCTGCTGGAATGGTTTTTAACGCTTCTGAATCAATAAATATTAACGCGAACATAAATTCATTCCAAGTAAAGTATGCCGTTAAAACAACACCTGTTAACAGAATAGGTAAGTTAAGTGGAATGAATATTTTCGTAAATACGGACCAAGTATTGCAACCATCCAGAAAAGCCGATTCTTCCAATTCTTTTGGTACTTCAAGAAAAGCAGCACGGATTAGTAAGATTGTTATTGGTATACGATAAGCAATGTATGGAAGAATTAACGCTAAATAAGTATCATGTATTCCTAAGACTTGTATAAGTTTGTACAAAGGTACTAAACTTACTTGAGGAGATAGCATCATTCCGCCCATACAAAAGATTAGTAAAAGATTTTTACCTTTAAAATTAAATCTCGTTAATCCATATGCACCAAGTGCGCTAAGGAAAACAGTTCCTAAACAAGTGCTCACCGTTACTAGTGCACTGTTAAAGAAATAACCCGATATACCTGTATTCCAAGCATGTACATAATTGGACACCAGCCAACTTTGTGGTAAAGCCCAGCTATTAGAGAAAATCTCTTCTGTTGTTTTAAATGAATTGATGATCATCCAAAACAAAGGATAAGCAATAATGATGAAATAAAAGAGTAATATGGTGTATAAAGGAACAGATCCAAGGATGGCCTTTTGCTTGAATAGCTTTCTCGTACCAGGATTATATTCATACTTGACCGTTGCTTTGTCCGTTTCCATATTAACCATCCTTTCCTGTTCTAAATAATTTCATTTGGACTAATGAAACTAATAACGTAAGAATTAAAATGATAGTTGCGATGGCAGATGCATAGCCCATCTGATCTTTAAAAAAAGCTGAATTATACAGAAGTGTTCCAAGTACTTCACTGGCATTTCCAGGACCTCCACCTGTTAAGATGTATGGTTCATTAAATACAGTGAAAGCTCCTGTTAGGGTGAGTAAGGTGGCAACAAAAAACATCTCTCTCACTTGTGGAACCGTTACGTAAATAAACTTTCGAACCTTACCGGCACCATCTATTTCTGCTGCTTCATATAGTTCTCTAGGTATTGCCTGTATAGATACGATAAATAGCATCATGATGTAACCAATACTTTGCCACTGGGAAACAGCAATGACCGCAAAGATAGCTGTTTCGGATTCTCCTAACCAAGCTCTTGCCCATTCTTCTAGGCCTAATAAACTTAAAAAGTTGTTTAAAATCCCAATGTTAGGGTTATAGACAAAGCTAAATAATAAAGCAATGACAGTTATAGATATAACTACAGGTAGGAAAAATATGGTTCTAAAAAAACCACTAACAAATCTAGTAACTGGATCTTCGAGTATAGCTGCTAAAATCAGCCCTCCAAATACTTGAAAGATAATTGATATGACCGCATACCAAATATTATTTTTTAGAGCTATATAAAAAACCTCATCTTGAAATAGATTAAGGAAATTTTCAAATCCAACGAATACTTTATCTGGAGAAAAGGCTGAGAATTCATAGAAACTAAATCTAAAATTTTCTACAATGGGATAATACACAAAAAGTCCCATGATTAATATACAAGGTGCAATATATAAATAGGGCACGATTTTTCTAATAGACAATGTTTATCACCCCTTCTTTTTAAAAAAGGTGGTCGACATTCAAACCACCTTTTTTTTAATAATCTTTATTTTTCTTTTAATTTTTTTGCTGCTTCTTGCACATCAGCCATGACCTCTTCTGCAGTTTTCTTTCCGTCTAACATCAGCTGTGTACCAGTCAAGTAAGCATCTACAATCGTTATATCAACAGCTGTATCAAACCATAGATACGTTTTATCTGCATTAATAATTAAATCAATCGCTTCTTGTTGAAGTGCTGAAGCATTTTCAGAAGTAGTTGTTCCTTTTACTGCGCTATACTCACTTACTTCTGTAAGCTGCTCGGTTCCCTTTTCTTTAGAAGTTAAAAACTTGATGAATGCCATTGCTTCTTTAGGATGTTTTGTTTTTGAAGAAATCATGATCCCTTCAGGAGCTGCTGTAATGGAATTAGGATTACCTTCCCCACCCTCAATACTAGGAGTATTAAATACACCTAGATTTTCTTTAAGACTTGGCTCAATCAATCCGATTTCGGCTAATTGGAAGTATCCAATAGCGGCTTTTCCACCATTAAATAATTCCCGAGCAAATTGGTGATCAACAGAATTTACGCCTTTATTAAAATAAGGTTGAAGCTCGATGAATTTTTCCAATGCCGTAACATAGCCTGGATGAGAAAATTCACCATCTGGATTGTTAAGATTATAGTCTTTAGCAATTACCTCTTCTGGAACAATCAGTTCATTTAAAGAACCAATATAATGGGAAATGGTCCATGGTGCTTTACTACCGAAAGAGATAGGAATAATTCCAGCTTCTTTTATCTTTTCTGATACCGCGATCAGTTCACTCCAAGTTGTTGGAACTTCCAAATTTAAATCATTAAAAATCTGTTTATTATAAAAGAAGGCTTTTCCATCAGTAGACCAAGGAATACCATAAATCTTCCCGTCAAGCGTAAAGGGTTTATATTGAGACTCGATTATTTGGCTCGACCATTCTTTATCCTCATTAACGTATTCTGTTAAATCTAATGCTTGTCCAGCACGAGCAAAGTTCAATGCAAACTCGCCACTCCAAGAGAAGTAAATATCTGGTGGATTATTAGAACCTAACACGATTCTAATCTTCTCTTTATACGAGTCGTTTAACACAGCTTCAGTTTTAATTTTAATATTGGGATGTAATTCCTCGAATTCTTTGACAGCGTTTTCAAAGTACTGCTTTTTAGGCTCGGTAGGCCAGCGGTGAAAAAATCGAAGTTCAACGGTATCACTATTACTATCAGAAGATGTATCAGTAGAGGTACACCCTGCCATAATTGAAAGAAATAAAATGGACACGATACTTAGAATGAATAACTTTTTCATAAACCTTCCCCCTTCAGAAATAAAAGCTATCAAACTATAAAAATAAGGATAGTGGAAAAGCGAGCGATGACGTCGCTTTTCCACCTTTTTTATTTTAATACTCTACTTTCCACATATATCTTCTAGTAGATAATGGATGGTTACGCTGCTCTGCTAAATTGTCAGCATACTTTCTTAAAACAAAATTTAGCACTAATGGAGCAATATAGCCTTTTACCTCTTCTCTAATTCCTGAAAAGTCAAAATCTTTCGCATCTAATACTACTAGTTTTTTGCCATATTTCTTAGAGAACTTTAAAGCTCGTTCTTCTAAATGTCTTGTTTCGTCCAATCCAAGTAGAATAATAAATGGTGTTTCTTCATCGATGATTTCAAATGGGCCATGAAAATACTCTCCAGCATGAATCGCATGAGAATGGACCCATTGCATTTCCATTAGAATACAAATCGCATAAGAGTATGCTATACCATAGTTTGCTCCACTAGCCATCGTATAAATGATCTTTTCGTCTTTAAAGTATTGACCAAATTCTACAGCACCTTCATTTGATTGTGAAGCAGCTTTTTCATAAACAGGTTGTAAGTTCTCTAAGCTCTCTTCAATCAAGTCAAATTTCTCATTATTTTCTACCGTTTTAAGTACTCCAAAAACTAATTGGTAGAGTACAGAATAGTTAGTAGTAAAAGCATCTGCCTCTTCGCCCCACTCATATTTAAGGACAACTTCTGAAGCCTGGGCTAAAGGAGAACCAGTTTCGTTCGTTAAGGAAACCGTTAAAGCACCCTTTGATCTAGCAAACTTTGCAGATTCCACTGTTTCAGGAGTATTTCCAGAGTGGGAACATAAAATGACAAGAGATTTGTCACCAAGTTTGGAATGATTACGATGAATAAATTCATTAGAACTATAAAGATGAGCATCAATCTTTTTAGCTTCCCGATCAATTACATACTTGCTCGGATACATTAAAGCGGAAGAACCTCCACAAGCTACGAAAAAAATGTTCTCAATTTTTTTTTCCCTAACTTCTTCTAGTGCATGTTTGATTTGATTTTTTACATCTACTACCAGTTCAGTACCCATTAATAATATGGCCTCCTCAAGTTATTTTAGTGATAAGTCTAAAACCCACCCTCCTCACGAACAATACACAACATTATAATACGTTATATATTGTTATATTAATAAATATAAAGTATCATGCTTATAAAATTAAGTCAACAAATTATTCAGAATATTTAATCGACAATTTTCGCAATGTTTTTCCGGATGTTCATGACTCCGTTCCTTATCTATCACGTTTAGATCGTCAAATCACAAGGTTTGGTTTTGAAGTAGAAGCTGTCGCATTAGACTCAGGTTATCTTCTTAAGAATATAAAAAATGCCTGTCGTCAATTAAATCCCATCCACCACAAGAACTGCTTGAAAGTTGATTCGAAGCTTAATTTTTGGATCAAACGTTTGTTTGAACACAAAAAAGCCTAATTTCTCTTAGGAAACTAGGCTTTTTGAATGTTCATATTAACTACCTTCATCACTTCGCTTTTTTACCAAAATCAACCCAATACTCGCCATCGCGATTTTCCATTTGGAATCCTCGCCAACCTTCAGTAAGAAGAGCTTGCTGAGCGGCCATGTTGTCCATTCGAGCCGTGGCGACTTCTGTCCAATCTCTATCCCTTTCTTCCGCTATTTCCTTTACAAAGACATAGCGTACTCGGCCGCCATATTTTTCCTTCAACGCAGTAATTTCCATTCCTTGGTTGAATTTATCTTTTAAACTTGGAATATTGAATGGCGCGACTGTGCAACAAATATAGGAATAATCCTTGTAATCCTGTCCTAATTCTTGCATGACGAGGATCGCTAATGTTTGCTGCAGGCGATTCCCTCGGTACACAGGATGAACATTCGATATTTCCTGATAGATGACACTTGCTAAATCTTCTTCTGCTAACCCTAAGTCCCAACCTAAATGTTCTTCATCGATTGGAGGTACCAAGAGCGCACGAAAAGCTATGAGCTGTTCCTCCACGAATGCTCCGATTATCAGGCCATTTCCTTCCAAAATATATTGAAATTCCTCTTTGGTAAGGGGTTGCAGCGTGTCTTTGTTTTCCAATGATTCAATGACAATTTCCTGTAAGGCTAATATTTGGTTTAAATTATCCAAGGATAACGGTAGAACCTTGAATTGCTCGTTATTATTCAACGTTCCTTCAAAAAGAAGTTTCATAGATTTTCCTCCTTCAGTCAATAACATCTTGAAAAACAGTCAATTCATGTAGTATATCTTCATTGACATCTATACCTAATCCAGGCTGTTCAGTCAGTCGTATAAAAGGTACATCATAGTGAAGATTGCCAACATCTTTTGTAAACTTCAATGGGCCTGTTAGTTCTACACTTGTGATGATTTTTTTCGAAAAGGCGACATGAAATCCAGCAGAGGAAGCGATAGAAGATTCGACCATTGAGCCAACTTGACACTCGATTCCGGCCATTTCTGCCTGATGGGCTAATTTTGCTGCTGGGTAGATGCCACCGCATTTCATCAATTTAATATTCACTTTATCTGCTGCACGTTTCTGGATAATTTCTCGCATTTCACGAGATCCTTTAAGTCCTTCGTCAATCATAAGTGGAACATCTGTCTTCGATTTAATGAAAACCATTCCATCGATATCATCGGCCAGGACAGGCTGTTCAATCCAGTCAAGGTTCAGATCACGCAATGATCTTAGTGCAATTAATGTCGTTGCACTGTTTTTCCAACCTTGGTTGGCATCCACACGAATGGAGACATCATTTCCTACTCGTTCACGTACAGCCTGAATTCTTTCTACATCTTTTTGCACATCGGTTCCGACTTTCATTTTAAACGAATCATACCCTTTATCAACCATGGAAGCTGCCTCTTCAGCTATATGTTCAGGCTCTTTAATACTTAGCACATGGGTAATTGGGAACTTATCATGATAACGCCCGCCGATCAATTGGTAGGCTGGTTGTCCAAGCTTTTTCCCTATGAGATCGAAACAGGCAATATCGATTGCGGCTTTTGCAGTCGGTGCACCGTAAATCGCTCCATTCATGATATCGTGTAAGTTCTCAATATTCTTTGGATTACTACCCAATATTACAGGAGCTAATGTATTTTTCAAAATGTGATACGTGCTTTCCCACGTTTCACCAGTCACATGCTCGTCTGCTACACCTTCCCCATAACCGACAATACCCTCGTCGGTTTCGAGTTTCACAATAACAGATGGCATATGATTATAGGAGTGATAACTCACAACGAATGGAACACGAAGAGGCAAGTGAATGGCATAAAGGTGAATCGCTGTAATTTTCATGAAATTACTTCCTTTCAGTTTACAATGGTTTTTGTTATAGTTGACGTTAAATAGACGTAAAACAAATAAACTTTTAAATACTTAGGAGTTGTTACGATGACGACGAAAATAGCGGTCATTGGTTCAGCAGATTTTATCAATAACATTTTCTCTATTGCACCTCGAATTGAGGATATCGAAATCGAACCCTATGTATATCAACAACCACAAGAAGCTGCGGAGCTTATTAGACTTCTTAAACCATGTGACGCCGTCTTTTACTCTGGTGTATTACCATTCTACTTTTCTAAAGAGATGCAAGAACAATTACCAATTCCAGTTCTTTTCTTAGAGCAGGATGAAATGGCTATTTCGTCTTCTTTACTGTCCATTAACTATCATCAGAACATAGCAATTGAGCGAATTTCAATTGATTTAATCGATTCTTCTTTTGTCGAAAATGTATTAACAGACATAGGCATCGATCGTGCTCCTCGGCATGTGATGGATTATGCAGACATGTTACCTAACAAATTTGACGCAACAGAGATCATCGACTTTCACCACTCACGCTTTAAATCAGGAGAAACTGACTTTGCATTAACGAGCGTCCATGCAGTATACGACGAACTTCAACAGCTAGGCGTACCCTCGCAACGTATGCTTGATCCAACAAAAGCGTTGATTCGCGGATTGCAAGATGCAAAGGCACAAGCTGAGTCAGCTAAAAATCATTCTGCCACAGTGGCTGTCAGCTATATTTCGTTACCGGTGCCACATGGAGTTCAGAACAATTATCTGGACGTTTTCGCTAATTACATCCATGCTTCTGTTCAACAAATAGATGACTCGTCATTCAAACTTTATAGCACACGTGGCGATATTGAATCACTTATGAAGAACGGTGCCTTTCATGAATTACTATTAAATTGGCAAGAACCTGTAACAGTTGGTTTTGGATACGGAGCCACGACGGCAGAAGCCGAACAAAACGCAAAAATCGCACGAAGTTTCGCAACAAAGCATGAAAACGAAAGTTGTGGATACATCCTGACGGAAGAAAAAGAACTGCTCGGTCCATATCCAAAAGAAAACAAAACACAACGTCTTAGGAATGATCATCCAGAACTTCTACAAATAGCGAAAGAAACAAAGCTTAGCCCTGCTAACTTGTCTAAAATCATACAATTTAGCAAGTCACGTCAGTCCCTTCAATTTACAGCTGCAGATCTGTCAAATTACTTGCAAGTTACGCGTCGTTCGACAGAGCGTATCTTAAAAAAACTCGTCGACCATGGATCTGTCAAAATCGTCGGTGAAGAAATGACATACCAACAAGGCCGCCCTCGCGCTATTTATGAACTTAATATACCCATCTACCGATAAGGAAAACAAGGAAAACGGCGCTGGCTTATATATTTAATGTATGGTCTTCCTCTTCTTTCTTCAACGCAAATATTTCTGATTCTGTCAACTTTACAATGGTTAATCCAGTAAGTGCATATATAATTGATATAATTGGTACTATGAAATTAAGCACAGCATATGGGGCATAATCAAACGCATGTACTCCAAGTGTTCCCAATATAAACACACCGCACGTATTCCATGGGATAAAGACTGATGTTAACGTCCCTCCGTCTTCAAGTGCGCGTGACAAGTTTTTCGAATGAAGACCTTTGTCATTATATGCTTTTGCATACATACGAGAAGGAATGACGATGGAAATGTATTGCTCAGAACAAGTTGCATTTGTCGCAAAACAAGAAAGGACAGTTGATGCAACGACCCCTCTTGCTGTTTTAGCAAGCTTTAAAATTTGCTTCACAATTGACTGAAGCATTCCTGTGTGTTCCAAAATACCACCGAACGTCATCGCTACAATCGTCATGGAAACTGTATACATCATGGAATCTAAGCCGCCACGGTTAAACAAATTATCAACCATATCATTCCCCGTATCGATTACAAATCCACTTTGCAAAGTAGCAACCGCGTCAGAGACAGAACCACCTTGGATAAGAACTTGTGATAAAAATCCAAGAAATATCCCTACAATAAGTGCTGGAATTGCGGGTACCTTTTTGGCAACGAACACAATGACAAGTAACGGAATGATTAATAGAAAAGGTGAAATCACAAAGTTATCTTGTAATACGCCCATCGTTTGTTGAATATCGGCCGTGTCAACTCCGCTCTTACCAAAATCCTTTCCTAAATAGGCATACACTGCTAACGCAATGACTAAGCCCGGAATCGTTGTATAGAGCATATGACGAATATGGACAAACAAATCGGTACTCGTTAACCCTGCCGCTAAGTTTGTCGTGTCTGAAAGCGGTGACATTTTATCCCCAAAATAAGAACCTGAAATAATAGCACCGGCAATCATCGGTGCGGGAATACCCATGCTTAGTCCAATACCCATACCTGCAACACCAATCGTTCCCATCGTTGACCACGAGCTTCCGATTGCTAACGAAACAACTGCACAAATAATTGCAATGGAGACTAAAAACATTGAAGGTGTCAAGATTTTTAATCCGTAATAAACCATTGTCGCTACAACTCCGCCACCAATCCAAGCGCCAATTGTTAAGCCGACAAGAATAATGATGCTAACAGCTGGTAATGCAAGGCGGATTCCCTTATACATAGCCTCTTCAAGATCTTTCCACTTGAATCCGCAGCGCCATGCAACAAGTGCAGCAACAGTCGTTCCGACAATTAACGGAATATGCGGCCCCTGTTCAAGAACAACAATTGTTATCGCCATTACAACAATCATTACTACGAGTGGGATGATTGCCACCCAAAACGGTATCTCTTTTTTCATACTTCCCCTCCAAACCCATTTACAATTTTTTGATAATTTTAAATTGTCGTATAATAGTCGCTATTAGGGTAATAATAAACGTTCTCTCCCTATTCGTCAATTTGATTTTTTATTTTATTTTTAACACCAACATTTATGCTCTCTTAAATGCCTCTGCTACAATCCGCGCACCCATGTCTAGAGCCGACTTGTTGAACGACATATTCGGATGATGCAAACCAGGTACTAAATCTGCACGTTTACGTCGATAAAACGTCATGGCCGAAGCACCCCAAATGAAACCACCAATGATGCACAATACTTGATTTACAACGGGCCAGTCATTTAAGCCGAAATATAAAGTGAACATATAAGCGAAGTTCTGTACAATTCGAACATCAGGGATTATTATGACAAGTGTCACACTCATCATGATGGAAAAGAAGAGGAACAATGTACGTAGAATCCTATTTGTGGAAGCCTTGATCATGGCAACCGCGATACCTGCTCCAGCAAAGCTTATGATTCCGATAATAAAGCCACCGGCAATTAGCTAGATATTTACGGTCAATCGCTTGACGTGGTCTTTCAAACCAACCATGCTTAATCATTAAATTTGCAGCATCTCGATCAAATCCAAATAAGAGATGTAAAGTATTTAATCTTGAAGCAGAAAAAAAACCACTCAGGGTGGTTTTTTAATCACGCATTGCTCCTGCTTCTCGGGAAGTCATTGCTCCTTGTCCTTCGCTTACATCTTTTTGAATTTCTTGTTTTACTTTTTGTGCATCAGTTCCGGAAAATTCTGGTTTCATAATAGAACCCCAATTCTCTTTAGCTTGTTGATCCTGTTGCATACAAGTCCTCCTCAAATTATTGTTTAACAATCTTATTATTTACAAAAGAACTCTCGGTATATCCGCGGGGATTTCAGCGAATTTCACTTAGTTTTAATTAGAATATTCTGAAATACACGCAGTAGCTTTAATGACGGCATCATTCATTACTTTGTCGTTTCGAAAAACGCGGCATTCGGCAACAATTTCTTGTCTAAATCTTTCAAATAAGGAACTTCTTTGCGCACATCCGGAATAATTGAAAAATCCACGTCATGAATCAGAATACTTTGCTCTGATCTTGATGCTTCACATAGGACCTCACCGTTCGGAGCAACAAGCTTACTCTTTCCGCAGCTTCCTTCGTTTACTGTATTCACCCCAAGAATATAAACAGAATTATCGAGTGCGCGTGCAGGAAGCTGGATATCCCATCTTGTTTCAGCACCGTAACTCCATACAGATGGCACAATAATAAGTTCTACACCCTGAAGAGCAAGGATCCGGCTTGGCTCAGGAAATTCAATATCTGCACAAATGAGAACACCTATTTTTCCTTTAGAAGTATCAATTGCGTTATAAACCCTTTCACCAGGGGTAAAGATTTCTTTCTCCCTCCCCCACAAAAATGATTTTCGATAATTCGCAAGAACCTCACCAGTTGTCTCAATCACAGCTAATGAAATGTAAAGGTGTTCATTTTCTCCCTCTACATAAGGTACGATCAGCATGACACCTAACTTTTTTGCAAGCTTTTGAAATAATGAAACAGTCTCTCCAGTCGGCACCTCTTGCAATGACTGGAATTCATCCTTCGTCAAATAATAACCACTCACCCAAAGTTCAGGTAATACAATTAGTTCAGCTCCTTGTTCAGCAGCTTTTTCCACCATTTCTATACAATTTCTAATATTTTTATCCCTTTGACCAGGGAATGCTTGTAACTGGATTGCAGCAACCTTCAGCATCAAAAGCACATCCTTTTAAAAAAAATGACTATTGTCATACTATTTTGAAGTTTGGATCTGATTTAATACTATTTTATTTGAATGAATAAAGAAATGGAAATTTCTTTTTGTAATTGATTTTGAATTTTTTATTTCAAAAAATCTGAAGATTATGTAATATGTAATTAGTTGCTATTGTTTTTGTTTAGAAATTAATCACAAATGGTTATCAAATTATTATGTTAGGGAGGGCTTACATGAAAGTTAAAACGAATGAATTAGAACAATCGCTCAGTGCGCGTCAAATGTCTATGATTGCAATTGGAGGAGTGATCGGTGCAGGTCTTTTTGTAGGTAGTGGCGCTGCCATACACAAGGTTGGGCCAGGCATCTTGGTTTCTTATGTGATTTCTGGTGTTTTAGTGTTCTTGATTATGAAAATCCTTGGAGAAATGGCCACTGCTAATCCTACAAGCGGTTCATTTTCTGAATATGCCCGAGATGCCATTGGACCATGGGCGGGGGTAACAGTTGGTTGGCTTTATTGGTTTCAATGGGTAGTCGTTATAGCTATTGAAGCGATTGCCGGTGCAGCTATCATCAATATATGGTATCCAGGTATTCCTTTATGGTTGCTTACCTTAGCTCTGACTGTTGCCTTGACTTTAACGAATATCTATTCTGTTAAATCTTTTGGTGAGTTTGAATATTGGTTTGCCATGATTAAAGTAGCAAGTATTGTTGCATTTTTACTTTTAGGGATTTCTTATATATTCGGATTTGTCGGGGGATCGGCAGTTGGAACGTCTAACCTTTTACAAAACGGAGGATTTTTCCCAAATGGTGTAAGCTCCATATTTGTCGGGGTCATAACAGTATTTTTCTCTTTTGCAGGTACAGAGGTAGCCACGATTGCAGCAGCCGAATCAAAGGACCCTATTAAATCTGTTTCTAAAGCCATCAATAGTACGATTTGGCGTGTCGTGATCTTTTACGTCGGCTCCATAGCCGTCGTCGTCACCTTACTACCTTGGAATTCTGCTAATGTATTGCAGAGTCCATTTGTCGCTGTTTTAGAAAACCTTGGTATCCCTTTTGCTGCTCAATTCATGAACTTTATCGTACTAACAGCGGTATTATCCTGCTTGAACGCTGGATTATATACAACATCCCGAATGATCTTTTCTCTTGCAAAAAAAGGGGACGCCCCAAAATATTTTACCAAGTTAAATCGAAAAGGCGTTCCAGCAAGAGGCGTTTTTGCATCCACCATTTTTTCTTATGTGGCAGTTGTGATGAGCTATGTTTCTCCAGAGGTGGTCTTTCTGTTTCTAGTCAATTCATCAGGAGCTATCATTTTACTCGTTTACTTAGTCATCTCCATTTCCCAGTTGAGGATGAGAAAAAAATTGGAAAAGGAGAATCCTGAAACTCTGAAAGTGAAGATGTGGTTGTTTCCATATTTGACGTACGCGACGATCATTAGTATTTGTATCATTTTAATTTCTATGGCGTTTATCGAGTCTACAAGCAGCCAACTTTATTCAACACTGTTATTGACTGCCCTAATCATTGTTTTGAATCATTTTTTCGGCAATAGTGCAAAGAATAAAAGTAAAATAACCAATGAAATGGATTCATTGAAACATTCCAAAGCAAAATAAGGATTTTTCTAATTCAAGTAACTCCTGAAGCAAATTTTTCAGAAGTACGGTCATGTTTTCGTTCTCTCTAGAAAATCTTAAAAACAATGGAAATACAACACCTTCACCTCACTTGGGAGAGATCAAAACTGGAAAACCACAATAGGTCGGTCCTTCAGCTAAGGAGGATGTGTTAAACGAATTACATTGGGATGAAGTTCTTTCTTTTATTGAGGAGAAGCTATCAAGGCCTTCTTTTGACACTTGGTTCAAGTCGACAAAAGGGGAAATCGACGGCGATACGTTGACGATAGTTACGGGAAACGATTTTTCAAGAGATTGGTTAGAAGCTCGTTATCGTTCCCTTATTTCTGAGGCTTTCAGTAAGATTACCGGGCTAACGATGAACCTAACATTCAAATCGGAAAAAATAAGTGAAGACCCTAGCTTCTTAAAAGATCGAACCCGCCATGAGAAAACAACCGAAACATTGATGATGAGCTGCAAAACATAAAAACATTGTTAAAGCTCTCACTGGAGGAGCAACAAAAAACGAACAAGCTCCTTTCTGAACTACTTAAAAATAATTAAACTTTCTGCCTTAAAAGGACCGGAAATTTGCCTCCGGTCCTTTCGTTCGCTATATATATGAGTTGGCTTCGAGTAATGTACTCCATTTTCTAAGCCTAATTCTTTTCTATATTATTATTGTGTTCCTTTACCTTAGAAAATTGACTTTTGTATCTTGTAAATTTTTTAATGATAGAAAGTGATACGCCCAAAATAATTGTAATGATAAATAGCGGCATAACTACAAAGTTAAAAAGTATTACATCTATTAAGATAATATCTATGAAAACAAAAATTGCTATCAACGTCATTAACATTATTTCTATTTGTGTAAAAATTGGTATGAAATGTTTCTCCTTAATTATTTTCAGTAGAACACTCAGTTGTTTAAAGAAGAAATAGAACAATAATAGTAAGAAAAACAGATACATGGCGAGTTCTTTATTTCCACCCAACAAAGATACCCAACTATTAATTAAGAAATCTAATAGGATTTGTAAAAATGTTTCAATACTTTTCGAGTTTAATAGAAGTATAGTATAAACAAAAAGAATAAATATAATCAAACTAAAAAAAGGTAACATTTTTATTATAAATTTTTGTAGCCCTATCCTCTTTATCTCATCTTTTATTTCGTTGAATAGTTGCTTTTGTGTACTCTTATAATCACCCACAATCCTTATGAATTCCGAATACGTAAATGCCTCGTTGTAAGCACTTTCAATTAGGCCTTCTTCTTTAACTTGTTTTAGTGCTAAATTATATGCAGTTCTTCCACTACTCAATACTTGTGCAAAATTAAACATGATCCCTATGAGTATAATAATAGCGTTAATAAAGTTTTCATTATCTAGTTGTGGTAAAATGTATAAATTTATTTGCGTGAATGAAAAGCCTAAAAATAAAAAGAAAATAATTAGCCAAAAGACAAACTGTCTAAAAGTACGCTTTAATTCATCATTAGTAGCCTCAAGAAAAAGCATCATTAGAATTAAAATAAATACCACTCCGCCAAATAATATGTGGTTACCTTGTAGCTGTGGGTAATAAGAAAGTATTTTAACTCCATTCATTACCATTAAATTAACAATGGTAATTAGTAACACAAATGTAATCAAAGTGCTAAAGATTTTAATTTCTATTCTTCTTGTAAGTGATACAAAAATAAAATGCACTTCGATTAATACTTTAGGGATACTGTATTCTCTATTTGATTGGTTCAAGAGAATAGGTACCATAAAAATTAATACCAAAAGAAAATATATATACTTATACACTTCCAACAATGGAATGTTTGGATAAGGAGATAGTATTAAAATGAATGCTAACATAGGAAATGCTAATGGAATGCAAAATACAAACACGAAAATTGCTTGAATTAAAATACATAATATTTGATCAATAGGTTTTTTTCTATCTGGAAAAACATTCTGTAAAAGTGAATCTCCAAAAATACATGAATATAGAAAATATTTCCTAAAACTATACATAATATGACTCCTTCCGAAAGCTAAATTTATAGCATAAGTATATATGCTTTCAGCTTAAAGTATTTTTCCATATAAATGCTTTAAATTACAGTTCTTTATAACTTTGAATCTAGGATTTCTACAACCTCTGAAAACCCTATCCGCCTTATTCGATGGTATGACTCACTTCTATGTTTTCGCCCCTATCTCGATATTATCCTTCTATATATGTTCCGTCCTTTTTGAAGCAAGTAACCATCTACTTGGAGCAATATTAGTGGAGTATTTACTATAACCATCAAAAAAACTCATAACATCATATATTTGTCTAGAAATACACAACCCTATTTCTACACATGTCGGGTTCGTGAAAACTATAGTCCTATTGTAAATTCCTCTGTTTTTCTTCAGATAAATTTAGAATCAATTCAATATCATACAATGTCATATTGCATAATAGAGTTTATTCCTCTCCCTAGCTGCCTACAATGAGGTTTAGAGGTGGTTATGAATGCATTGGTTTAATGTGGATTTGATCGAAGTGGACAAGCTACAGCACTTTTCACTTTTTACAATAGTCTCTTTTATATTTGGGCTTGGGATCCTATGCCTCCCCCACTTTAGAAATACATTCTACCGATTAGCTGCTGTTGGGTTTTCATTGACTTTAATTGGAATCATTGAGGAGTACCGTCAATGGTTTGTTCCGGGGAGATATACTGAATTGTATGATGCTTTGGCGAATATTTCAGGAGTGGCTGTTGGGCTGACGATACTATTTGTTATGTATATAATATGGAGATTGTTACATAGAGGGAAGGAGAGAACGACTCTCAGAATAACCCCGATGTTTTTAACAACTGTTGTGGTGATTGGAGCATCATTATTCGGACTTCATTTCTTATCTGAAGAACCGAACAAAAAAATAGCTCATTCAAAACCAACTCACAGTATAAATACAACGGGTGTTAATTCGGAATCTAATATTCTCTCCGATCGGGACGGATTCATCATAAAGACTTCTAATGGAAGAATCTATAAAGAGGCTGAAAATATTTCTGACCAGCCCCACTTTAGAAGTACATTAATGATCCTTAAATGAAGCTTTCAATTGATCCAAATCCTAATTAGCCTTAACAATACACCTAATCCAATTTTCTTTACAATTGTGATTGATGCTGCTTCTCGCATTTCATCAGCTTGAACGCTGATCCTAAGATAGCGATTGTTTCCCTTCAAGACTTCCGGAACCGAATCGTTTCACCGCTTTTTCTACTAATATTCTTTGTTGGGCATTATTAACTCGTATGACGGATTTCAATAAACACAAAAAAATCTTCAGGCTAAACTTGTTCCATACTTTTAATTTTACTCGCCTTGACTACTTGTTCAAAAGACCTTAATATAGTCGAGATTGCAACAATCCCTACATAGTCAGCACCCTTTTTAAATGCATGCTGTGCTCCTGATGCACTAGCAGCCACTGTCCCAATTTTCAACCTTTCCTCTGCAGCTTTTCGGTATAGATCGTTGACAACCTTTTGAACATTTGGATGTTTTGGGCCTTCCGATTTATAGCCCATGTTGACCGACAAATCAGTGGTGCCGATGAAGGCCAAATCTATTCCATCTACACTCATTATTTCCTTAAAGTTCTCCGCAGCTTCCAGGGTTTCAATGTGTGGAATTACTAATATATTTTCATCGGAAGCATCTAGAAATGCTTTCCCACTATCTTTGCCAAATCGCGCTGCTCGGTGAGAGTAAGCTGCTCCTCTCGTCCCCCTTGGCGGGAATTTCGCTTTTTGGACAGCTCTTTCAGCATCCTGTTTTGTATTCACCATTGGAACTTGGATCCCCTTTGCTCCTCTGTCCAATGCTTTTTGGATGCTTGATCGGTCATAGGAAACACGGACAATCGGAACGACATCGACGGATTCCGCTGTGCGAATTATGTTTTCCAATTCAGAATGACTGAAAGCCCCATGTTCATCATCAATGACAACAAAATCAAAACCAGAATAACCGATCAGTTCAATTAAATTGGGGGAATAAATCCCTATAAAACTTCCGAGCACCTTTTCACCGTTTTTCAGCTTTTCTTTAACAGCGTTCTTCAATGATCATCGCTCCTTGTCATCGATAATAACCAACCTCTAACCAGTTGTTTTCACCTTACTGACTAGAGGTTGACTTGAATTTATATTGATTATGTCTAAAGTTTTTTCGTTTATTGATGAGCCAGCAACCAGCCCTGTAAAGCGCATGTGACATGCTCAGGTTGTTCCAAACTACTTAAATGACCACAATGCTCAACAACGACTAACTTAGAATTCGGGATAAGATCCGCCATTTGTTCGTGCAGTTCAACGGGGCACACCCTATCTTCCTGACCTACTAAAAGGAGGGTTGGACACTGAATGTCTTTTAATCGTTCGCATGCGTTTGTGCGAGTTTTTACTGCCATTAATTGACGTATATACGCTTCTGGTCCAATATGTTCGGACATATTAATAATCATTGACGTTAATTCGTTGTGACCCAATCGTTCTGAATGTATTAAATTCGGTAAAAGATGATTTTCTGTAATTTCACTGAAACGACCTTTTTCAACCATTGAAACAAAATTATCCCACGTTTTCAGTTGTTCTGGCTTTGGTGCATACGGATTGGAATCAAGTAAAGCGAGCTTCCAAACACGTTCAGGCGCCTGTCGAATGACTTCCATCGCAACAATACCGCCAAGCGACAATCCAGCAAGTGCGAAACGATCAGGTGCATTGTCTAACACCGACCTTGCCATCCCCTCTACGGAGTCGTCTTTTGTAAGGTCTCCAACTTTGACATCAGCGATATCTGATAAATTCCGGATCTGATGAGCCCAAAGCCTGTCGTCACACAATGTACCCGGTAATAAAACCAACGGCTCTTTCCCCATTTAAAGAATCCTTTATTTTTCGCCCGCGCGAAGTTTTTCTGCCATTTGTTTTTCAAGTTCATCGAAATTTTCCGGCTTAATCATTTTTCCAGTTTCATCAGCATGAAAACCGAATTTCGCCGCCTTTTTCATCACTTGCGGGGACCAATATGGATCTTTTCCATCGAAGGCTTCATGTTGTTCAAGTACCGCAAAGCACCAAGCATCCTCATCGCTTACATTTTCAAAGCCGCGCCATAATCCCGGTGGTAATGAAATCATGTCCCATGTGTCAATGATTGTTTCACCTTCAATTTCATCCTCACTGTTTCCCCAATAGAAACGCCATTTTCCAGTGAGTGGTAGGAATGCCTCAATGTAATCATGTGAATGAAAAGCAGGGCCACTTCCTGGAGGTGCTTTTACCATACCGATTTGAAAGCCGTGTGGTTCCGTAATTTCAGGTGAATATTTATCATTCTCACTTGCAGTGTCACCAATTAGTGCATAGTTAAGGCGTTGATGTCCAGGAACAATACTGTCGATAAACATTAACGGAATCGCTTTTGATTTAAGTTCATCAAAACGGACAATCCAATTTTTCTCCATTTGTTCATTAGATACAACTTTCTTTACTTTTGGCTGTTGTGTTTGCATTATGAATCTCCCTTTCAAAATCATTTTTTCTAGTTGGTTTGATAAATAAAGTTTCAAAAGATTAAAAGTTTAATTTATATAACATAACGATAATGCATTTTCTTACAATTTGAATGTGACAAGCTTTAGCTCTGTCATCTCTTCAACTGAGTACTTTATTCCCTCACGGCCTGTTCCACTGTTTTTTACTCCGCCATACGGCATTTGGTCGACACGGTATGTTGGAATGTCGTTAATCATTACCCCTCCAACTTCAATACGTTGCGCGGCGTCAAACGCTTTCTGAACAGAGGTCGTATAAATACCGGCTTGGAGCCCATAATTGGAATCATTCACAAACTCAATCGCTTCATTTAAAGTTTCATACGGTGTGATATTAACAATTGGTGCGAATGCTTCTTGACAACTAATCGATAGTTTTGACGATCCTTCCGTAATAATCGTAGGTTGTAAAACGGCTTTATCACGTTTCCCGCCGTACGCAATCACAGCCCCTGATTTTGCTGCCTTATGAAGCCAATCTTCCACTCTTTCTGCCTCACTTTGATGGATCATTGCTGAAAGATCCGTATCTTCTGACATTGGATCACCAATGACAAGCTGTTTGGTCTTTTCAATAAACTTGTTGACAAATTGTTCATACAATTCATACTTCACGTAAATCCGTTGGACAGAAATACATACTTGACCAGCAAAACCATAGGCCCCTTCTACGCAACGAGCAACGACGGAATCAAGATCATCTGTACTATCAACGATGACTGCAGAGTTTGATCCTAACTCAAGCGTTACTTTTTTCAGCCCGGTTTTTTCCTTAATCCCAAGACCGACTTCAAGGCTTCCAGTGAATGTGACCATTTTGACACGCGGGTCTTTCACAAGCAAGTCACCAATCACGCTTCCTTTTCCGGTAACAACGTTTAACACACCGGCAGGTAAACCTGCTTCCTCAAAAATTTCCGCTGTTAGTAATGCGCTTAACGGCGTCTGGTTCGCCGGTTTAAGAACGACTGAATTCCCTGCCGCAATCGCAGGTCCGACTTTATGAGCTACAAGGTTATATGGAAAGTTAAATGGTGTGATCGCCGCAATAATTCCTAATGGCTCACGGATCGTGTAAGCAAAGCGGCCTTTGCCATTTTTCGCTGCATCCATCGGAATTGTTTCACCATGTATGCGTTTCGCTTCTTCTGCTGCGAACTTATACGTTTCTATCGTTCTGGCAATTTCGGCACGAGCCGCCTTTAGTGGTTTCGCACATTCCTTTGCAAGAATTAAAGCCGCTTCTTCAGATCGTTCTTCGAGAACCCGAGAAGCCTTTTCTAGTATTTGCGACCGTTCAAGGGATGTCATATTTTTGATAACTTGCGCTCCCTTTTCCGCACTATCAAGCGCCTCTTCCACTTCCCTGGAATTGGCTAGTGGTACTGTCGCGATAACCTCATCATCGTATGGGGATTTTAATTCGTAAGATTCACTTCCTTCGTGCCATTTACCCGAAATGAACAATTTCTTTTTTTCGATATTTTTTAACATCTTCCTCACCCCATGTTTCTAGTTTTAGGACCCTGGTAAGCCTTTTCATAGATTTGTAAAATCTTCTGTTCTGTTAAACGATACGGGGTATTCGATAATAGCCGGTCGATTTTTGAAGCTTGTTGGGCAAGATGCGGCAAGTCTTCTCTCTTAATTCCAAGTTCTGATAATGATGTTGGAAGATCGAGCGTTTCTAGCAGTTCATATAAGTATTGAACAACAGCATCCAACGCCTTGTGAGGATGATTGTTAAAATCACCGAGGTGTAAGTAGGATGCCACGTCGACCATTTCTTCCGTGCACGTTTTCCCTGTCACCTCAAAAACAAACGGCATAAGCATCGCATTGGAGACACCGTGTTCAATGTGATACTTTCCTCCGAGTGGATAGGCTAATGCATGAACTGCACCTACTCCTGCATTTGCCAAAGACACCCCTGCCAATGTACTGACCCAGCTCATTCCAATACGACCATTAATATCTTTACCGTTGTGTACGGATTTGGTTATGTTGGAAGAAAAGAGTTTCATCGCTCGTTCAGCATAAATTTTCGTTAATGGTGTCGCCCGGACTGCAATATAGGATTCAATCGCATGGGTGAAAGCGTCAACCCCGGATGCAGCCGTTACTTTTGGCGGGCACGAAAGCGTAAGTGCCGGGTCAACAATCGCGAGATCAGGCAAGAAGCTTCTGCTGACAATCCCCCGCTTTAACTCCTGTTCTTCATCTCCGAAGATTGCGTTCATTGTCACTTCTGAGCCTGTTCCAGACGTCGTAGGCAGTAAAATGCATTTTACAGTTCGGGATTCAATCGTCGACTGACCGCTCAAATATGGTGCTAGATCGTCCTTATCTGCAAGCGCTGCCGTTGCTTTGGCAACATCAAGAGCACTCCCACCACCGATTCCAATCACAAGCTCACTATTTTCCTTTTTCACATACTCGACGGATGTTTTTAATAAATTGAATGTCGGTTCACCTGAAATTTCTGTAAAGGTGGTACATTTGAGTGACAACGGTTCGATTAAATCCAGTACACGTTGAACAACGCCGACACGTTCTAAACCTTTATCACTAATGACAGTAATTTTTTGTACCTTTAGTTTTTTAACTTCGTCTAGTAAGGTATAGAATGTGTCGACACCAAAGCGAAAATTACCGGGCATTAAGAAATCTTGAAATGGAATATTGGTCGACTGTTGCTGTTTTGATAAGGTTTGTGTTGACATTACTTTTCCTCCTAATCACATCAGTTTTTTCATCACTAATAATGAGTACTTTTTTACATCTTTTGAATGCGCATTCAAAAAAGCATAAAGTTTTAATCTGGTATATAAAGATCTAAGGTAAATTAAATTGCTGTCCACCCACCATCGACTTTAATCGTTTCACCGGTGATAAATTTCGACATATCAGAAGCTAAAAAAAGGACCGCCCCTGTCACATCTGATGGTTGTGCTAGATTTCCCAGAGGAATTCGACTAAGCACATCTTGTTGAAAATCTTTGTCTTTAAACATAGTAGCTGTCAATTCCGTTTCTATGAACGTTGGAGCAACAGAATTTACTTTAATGTTATAGGGGGCCCATTCTACTGCCAGAGCCTTTGTAAGTTGGACCGCTCCTCCCTTGCTAGAACAATAAGCTGCACGTTTAATATAACCGACAAATGCCATTTGGGAAACAATATTGATAATTCTCCCGCTTTTTTGCGGGATCATATATTTACCGGCGCGTTGTGAACAAAAGAAACTTCCCTTAAGATTCGTATCGAGAATCGAATCCCAATCTTCTTCCGTAACTTCCAATGCGGGCTTTGGTATGTTGACACCTGCGTTATTGACAACAACATCCAGACCGTCCATTAAGGTTGCAGCATCATCGACCATTTTGTATATTTTTGAAACATTTTGCATATCGGCGACGATTGACGAACACTCATGATGATGTTGTTTCAATTCATGTACAGCGGCGGATAAGGCGGATTCGTTCCGACCAGTAATAATCACCGTTGCTCCTAGCTTTGCAAAAGCCAGAGCAATATCCTTGCCAATTCCTTTGCTGCCACCTGTAACTAAAACTTTTTGTCTCTGTAATTCTTTAAAATATGTCAAATTGATCATCCCCCCAATCTTGTAAAATCGTTGTTTTAAACTCCATTTTGAACACTGTTTACGCCTGTTGTCCTTCGTTGGATTAATTCGGGCTCCAATATAATTTGTATTGGGGAACCCAATTCATCATTTTCTTCAATTAGCGATACAAGCTTTTCCAACACAAGCGTCGCCATTTTTTCTTTCGGCTGCGTTATTGTTGTTAATCCAATAAACTGATTTTTAGCCATATCAATATCGTCAAATCCTATTACAGAGAGTTCTTGAGGCACGTTTATATTTTCACTGGCCGCTGCGTCTAACACCGCCAGTGCCATTTGATCAGAAGTTGCAAAGAAAGCCGTAGGTCGAGTTGGTTTTTTCAGGAGTCTTTTGGTAAACTGGTACACTTCATCGTAGGAGAATTCCTTATCATATACGAATGCTTTATTCACATCGATCCCTAACTCTTTAAGACCATCTTGAAAGCCTAAATTTCGGAGGTGTGTTGTTAAGTATTTAGAAGGGCCTGCAATGTAACCGATAAGCCGATGGTTTAATTGATATAGATGGCGAACCGCAAGTTTAGCACCCTTGTAGTTATTAACAGCAATATAATTTACCTTTTCATGATTCATCAAGCTGTTATACAAAACAACAGGAAATCCCTGATCATAAAGTTCTTTGATTTTCTGGTTATCTTTATCAGCAGATGTAATAATGATACCATCTACTCGTTTTCCTATAAGTGTTTGAATGTATTTATAAAGATTCTCTTCCTTATGGTTTGTGTTACAAAGGATTACATCGTATTCCATCTCTTGCGCTTTTCCGGTAATCACCTTTGCCGATTCTGCAAAAAATGGATTTGTAATATCTCCAACAATCAAACCAATCGTCCTTGTTTTTTTACTTGCAAGACTTCTTGCGATCTCATCTCTGGTAAATCCTAATTCCTTAATTGCCATAAGCACTTTTTGTTTTGTTGACTCTTTAATGTGTGGATAATTGTTAAGGACTCTGGATACCGTGGATTGTGAAACCCCTGCTTTACTCGCAACATCATATGCACTAATTGTGCCTTTCATAGGCAAAAACCCTTTCGTCCAATTTAAACTTAGTGAGAATTTGAATTTGTATTACAACCCATAAGCAAAATTAAAAAGTGTAAACCATTCTCATGAATCCGAATTCAAACCTAATTGTGCCTTAACTTTCTGAAAACCTCAATTAATACTATTATTAATTTACAATGAACATCTATAATATGACATCATACCTTCAGACAAACAGTTGATGAAATACTTAGCATCTCCAAAAAAGTTGTAATTTCAATATATTTCCGGAACGTCATATTCAATTGTGGACCATTACTTTTGAATCCGCATTCAATAATGATTCTACATTACTTTTCTGATAATTTCAAACGCTATTTATTTTGCTTTTTAGATTACATATCAATGGACGAGGATTCGTTATCCATGCCATATTTACTCCGATTCATCTGAACAAAATAGTAAAGACCAATAATTACCCATGCACCGACAAGGACCCATTCAGTCGGCCATGACAGTGAAGCCGGCATCCCTGGAAGATAGAGGGTGATGAAGCCCAAACAAAAGACCGCTGCAATCCATCCGACAGCACTGCTTTTTCCGGAACGATAAGGTCTTTCCATATCGGGTTCTTTTTTCCGAAGGACGATAAATGCAATCGCTACCATGAAATATGAAATTACAATCCCAAACCCACCAGCGTTTACCAGCCACACAAGAGCTGGCCTTCCAAGCAACGGGCTTAATACGGACGGTACGCCGATTGCAAAAACGGCGTTGGTGGGGGTTTTATATTTGGGATGAAGATACCCAAACCATACTGGAATCATCCCCGATTTTGCCATGGCATATAAAACCCGACTTGCACCGATCATTAGGGCATTCCAACTAGTGATGATTCCTGCCACACCGCCAAGAATCAGTAGATAAGCGAAAAATTCTGAACCGAAAAGTGCTTTCATTGCATCTGCAGTAGCAAGTTCTGTAGTGCCAAGTTCAGTTTGATCCAATGCCAGAGATACACCCAAAGAGATGAATGCATAGAACACAGCAACACAAACTACGGATATCATCAGTATTTTACCAATCTGACGAAAAGGAAGGTTAATTTCCTCAGCAACCTGGGGAATGACATCGAAACCGACGAAAAGAAATGGAACCATCACGAGTACTGTTGTAACGCCAATTGCCCCATCAACGAAGAGAGGCTTTAAATTAGAAGAATCTCCGTTTATCATTGATCCAAAAATCAGCATAACCCCCATAAGGAGAATAACCGCGGATAGTACAATTTGAATAAAAGCAGCTTGTTTGATCCCGAAATAATTAACAGCTGTAATAATAATAGAACCGATTATACCAATTAATGCCCAGGAAAAATAAACATCCCAACCTGCAATGGTCCACATATATCCGATTTCATAATTTGGAACAATGTAATCGACGACAGTCGGTAAAGCAACAGCTTCAAATGCTACGACTGAAATATAGCCCAGGGCAAGCATCCATGAGACGATAAAGGACGCATTTCTCCCCATAGCACGTAAAACATAAGCATGCTCCCCGCCGACTTGCGGCATGGCGGAAGCCAGTTCAGCATAGGTCAGTCCTACAAAAATGATCAGGAAGCCACCGATCACGAACGAGACGATGGAACCCATGGAACCGGCGGAAGTGACCCAGGTCCCTGACAAGGCAACCCAGCTCCAGCCAAGCATTGACCCGATAGCTAAGAAGAACACATCAATTCGTGATAACACCCTTGTAAAATCACTTTGCTTTTGAGACATACTAACTCCCCTCCGTAATTTTAGGTAAACCAGCAACTTTTCTGTTCTCTAGGATGACTTTCTAAATCAGCCCCTACAACACATTCAAAAGGTATGATTTTGAATGCGGATTCAATTAAGACCTGAACCAAATCGTTCGTTAAGACAATCGTACAGTAGCGGATAATTTATGGCCTTCCAATCCTTCAATTTCAGATTGATCTTCTGCATGGGATGCAAGGAACTGTACCCCTTCTCCTGTAATCTCTTGATGAGTAATCACTTTTAAGTAGCTGCCGACCCATAGTCCACCGGAATATCTAGCCGCTTTTTGTGTCGGCAAAGTATGATTCGTTCCAGATACTTTATCAGAAAAGACGACCGAACTGTCTTCATTGATAAACAGTGAACCGTAGTTAGTTAGACGATCCATCAAGTCTCGACTGTTTTTAATATGCAGATGAAGATGTTCAATAGCATAGTCATTACAAATCTCCAATCCCTCCTCTAACGACTCCGCGTAGATGACTTCGCCTCGTTTTGCCCAGGATTCATGTGCTGGGGAGGATGGGGAGAAATTAGGTAAAAGTTCATTGATTTCCTTGATCGTATTTTCTGCAATCGTACGGGAGGTCGTTACAAGGATCGCCCTAGCATAAGGATCATGCTCCGCTTGGGCAAGCAGATCGGCTGCAATTTTACGAGAAGAAGCGGTATCATCAGCAAATACCAGGACTTCACTTGGTCCGGCTATCAGATCTATACCGACCTTTCCGAATACCTGACGCTTCGCTTCGGCTACAAAACGATTACCTGGTCCCGAAATGACATCCACTTCAGGGATGGATTCCGTACCATATGCCATAGCGGCAATAGCCTGTGCACCTCCAATTGCAAAAATATCCGTTGCCCCTGAGCGGATCAGACCGTACAGGACAGCAGGATGGATCCCACCTTCATAATTCGCCGGACTGCATGCGACAATCCGTTTAGCCCCGGCTACCTTTGCAGGAGCAACAACCATTGGACCGGATGATAACAGCGGGAATCGTCCCCCGGGTACATAAGCGCCGATCTTTTCTACCGGAACGATCCGGTGCCCCATACGAATGCCTTCCCCGAATTCCTTTTCAAACGGAGAAAGACAATCAAGCTGTGCCTGTGCAAAATCGGATACTCTGTCAACGACCCGATCGATAAGGACCTTTACATTATCAGGTAATGTCTTCATGCAATGATCGATCTCTTCTTCACTCACCCGGACCGGCCGGACAGAGTTGCCGAACTTTTCTTCATATACCTTTACCGCTGCATCACCACCGGACCTTACGTCTGAGATGATGCTTTTTACTGTTTGTTCCACTTCATCTGAAGTAGTCTTTTCCAATTCTTCTGCTAGCTTGATATATTCCATTTCTCTGCCTCCTAGATTTGATTAAAAGAACGGTTGACTAAGGTCCGCTCCGATTTAAGAAACCCCGGTAAAGTTCCCATCATCATTATCTGAACCCTTATCTTCTGCAGGCTCGTCCTCATCCGGCAAATGAATTTGACGTAATACTTCAATGCCATCAAATAAAAACCATTCTTCTGCAATTTTTTCATTTCGAATTTTATAATGATTGATTCCAGCAATGTCAATTGCTTTTCCACTTGGTGGACCGAAATACCCCGAACCCTCATGTATACCCTGGATTCTCCAGCGGACGGCGACATCCCAATTGCTGTCTGACCCGCGTTTGTTACACGTCACCCGTTCAATAATGACTTTTCCATTTGGAACAGAGGCAAAAAGGCTGACAAACATTCCTTGAATTTCACTTATACCGATAATGTCTCTATTGCAAACATAGTGAACGACCGCATTATCTTCATAAAACTCTCGCACAAAATTAAAGGACCGTCGTGCCCAAACCCGGTTGAAAACCATCTGCATGAACTCACCGATCTCGAATTGATCGGAAGATGGTGTGAAGATTTTCGGTGGTAGCCCCGTCTCAGCCGTTTCATTGAAACCGAACTGTATAGATGGGGCAAGTTTACTTGTGCTTTTGGCAATTTTTTTGGCTACTTCTACCGGATCCAATCCCAGTTGCTGGACGAGATGATACGTATCCATCGCGAGCCATTCTTCATATATTTTATTATTTAAAATCATACAATCGGCCGATGTTCTGAAAATCACTTTCTTCCCCGTGGCAGGGCCATAAAGGCTGTCACCAAGGTTTGTAGCAGAAGAACGACCACGGTGTGAGGTGAAGAAACCTTGTTCATCGTCACCTGACCAGATCACACTCCAGCCAAGTCCTTTTCGATCCGGAAATGCATGAAGGGTTTGTAAAGTGCCCGAGATAACTTCATTAACTCCATGGCTGTTGATCAAGCCTTTATGAACGGTAATACCCGTACTGTACGTGTCATAGATTAACCCGATATCTTTTTCTTTCCAGATTTGGCGTGTGATCTTCACAATATAATCCACGATATTGTTGTATTCATCATTAAATCCATTCATCCGCTGTTTCTTTTGATGAGTTTCGTCTATATGAATGTAGTCATAATCATCCTTCGAATCGATCATGTTTACATCATTTGCGTCTGCGTAAAAAATTAAATTGTTTGGTGAAGCAGCCATTTTCGTTGTAGCCTTCTTTTCTCTCACAGGAGTTTCGGGAATGCTCGTCTGTTTTTCTGCCATGATAACCATCCTTTATGCTTTTAAATTGAATTGATTCTTTCATTGCGTTGACCCTTCATAAGACCTTACCTTCATTCTACCTGTTGTTCTCCGTATAATTAATTCCGGTTCCAGTGTTAACTGTATCGGTTTTGATACAGTATCTCCTTTTTCAATCAGCATCACTAGCTTTTCCAATGCCAGTGTCGCCATTCTTTCCTTTTGCTGTGAAACTGTTGTCAAGGCGATCGTCTCATTGGAAGAAAGGTTCATGTTATCAAATCCGACAACCGAGATATCTTCAGGAATTCGAATGTTTTTTTTCGCAGCGGCATCTAAAACCGCAAAGGCCATCTGATCGGACGTGGTGAAAAAAGCGGTTGGCGCGTTTGTTGCAGAAAGTGTCCGATCGACAAAACGATAGATTTTTTCGTATAAAAATTCTTCATTTATAAACTCTTCATTATATACATTCTCTTGATACAATGGCAGATGATGCTTTTGAAGTGCAGCCTGAAAACCACTGAATCTTTGATTCAAAGTAGAATATTTAAAGGAGCCTGAAACGAATGCAATCTTTTGGTGCCCGGATTCAACCAAATGGTCAACCGCGAGTTCGGCCCCTTTTCTATTGTTCAAAACGACATAGTTTACATCGTCTCCTTCAACCAAATTGATGAATAGGACGACGGGAAAATTTGCTGCAAACAGATCATTGACTTTCGTACAATACAAGCTTGCAGATGCAATCAATAGACCATCCACCCTTTTATTGAGAAGCGTCTGTATAGCTGTGTCAAGATCCAAATCATTGTGATTGGTATTACTGATGATCACATCGTACCCCAAGGTCTTTGCTTTTTCGATGATCACCTTTGCAGATTCAGCAAAGTAAGGGTTTGAAATATCCCCTACAATTAACCCAAGCGTTTTCGTTTTTTTTGTTATCATACTTCGAGCGATGGGATCAGGGGTAAAGTTAAGTTCTTCGATTGCATTCAACACTTTCAATCGCGTCGATTCTTTAACCTTTGGATAATTATTCAAAACTTTTGAAACAGTAGATTGTGAGACTTTGGCTGCCTTCGCAATATCATTCACCGTTATTCTCATTGACCTTGATCCCTTTCAACGTTTGATAAAAAGATTATTTCACTCCGCCGGATGTCATACCAAGGATGAACTGCTTTCTTACAAGCAGCATAAAGACAACAGTCGGTAAGACGAACACGATGCCAGCTGCGGCCATTTGGTTCCATAATACACCCTTTTCTCCATTAAAGAATGACAACGCAACCGGTAAAGTTACAGCGTCTTGTTGTGTTAAAACAAGGGCAAACATAAACTCATTCCATGTTATGACGAAACAAAAGACGGTCGCAGTAATAATACCCGGTTTCGCAAGCGGCAATAAAATATGCCAGAGAACTTGTAGTCGGTTTGCTCCATCAATAGTCGCCGCTTCTTCCATATCAACCGGGATGCGATCGATGAACCCTTTTGTAAGCCAAATGGCATAAGGGATCGTATGACCGAGGTTCACAATGATCAAGGCAAGTGTTGTATCAATGATTCCCCAGTTTCGAAACATGATGAAGAAAGGAATAACGTTCACAACGAGCGGAATAAACTGGGTTGCTAAAATCGCAAACATAAACACCTGTTTCCCCCGCATCTGAAAACGAGAAAGGCTATACGATGCCAGAACACTGACCGGGATTGTGATGATGAGCGTAAACAGCACCACAATGATGCTATTGGTATAATACTTACCTAAATCGAAAGCTGAGCCGAACACCGTTTTAAAGTTATCCAGCGTCGCCTGAAAAAAGAGACTGGTCGTGTAAACTTCTGATTCTGGTTTGAATGCGGTTATGACAATCCAGAAGATTGGTAGAAATAAGAAGATGGCAACCAGAATGACGCACAGGACTTCCAGAATTGACATGGTCTTTTTTGAGATCAATTTTTTCTTTTGGGGTAATGCTGCGCCTCTACTCATCAGTTCCATTCATCTCCCTTCACTAATCTCCTCATATAAATGATGACAAACACGATGGTTATCAATGCTAGAATGTAGCCCAGGGCAGAGGAGTAGCCCATATCAAAAAATCGGAAACCAGTTTTGTAAATGAAGAAGTTTAAGACTTCCGTTGAATCACCAGGTCCGCCTTGTGTCAGGGTGACAATTGGATCAAACGCCTTGAGTGTGAACATCGTCATTAAAATCGATGCGATCAGAATGATCGGCTTAAGCATCGGCAGGGTAATATGAAACAGCGTTTGCAGGCGTGTTGCTCCGTCCATTTGAGCCGCTTCGAATACCTCTCTTGGCATCCCCATCAAGCCACTGATAAACATGAGGCTCATAAATGGAAGCCAGATCCAGACGACGACTGACACAAGCGCGATCATAGCGGTCGTACTGCTCCCGAGCCAAACGACATCTGCGAGCGGCGGAATCAGAAATCCGATGATTTTATCAAATAATCCATAGTCAGGATTCAACATAAAGCGCCAGGAGAACCCGACCAGAGCCGGGCTCAGGGCAAATGGTATAATAAGCACCACTCGTAGATAGGACAGATATTTTTTATCCTTACTAAGCAGCAATGCCACAATGATGCTCAACGTTAACGTGAGGATGACCGTACTTGCTGTAAAAATGATGGTTATCCATACACTGTTCCAGAACTGTGAATCCGAAAAAGCACGAATGTAATTATCAAACCCGATAAAAGGACCCATCTCTGCAGATTCTTTTAAATCCCAGTCATGTAGACTGATCCAAAAAGATCTCATTAACGGATATAAGGTTGTACCGCATATAAAAATGAAAGCTGGTGCTAACAACCAATATTTGAAAAGCTTTTTTTTCACTTTATCTTCCCCCTACTATTTGGAACCAATCCCGATCCAACGAGGTGATGAAAGACTGGTTTATTTTCTGGCTTCAATTGCTTCTGTTCGGGACTGTCCTGGATAGAAAGCTATACGTATTACCCTTGGCACAGCCGTGTAAAGAGAAGAAATCATCTGAACCTTAATCGTAATAACCTGACTCCTCTAATAACTTCTCTACTTGTTCAGCCGCTTCATTTAATGTAGGTTCGACTGGTTCACCTGTTGCAATCTTTGAAATTGCCGAACTGATGATGTCGGAAACACGCGGCCATTCCTTCATTTTTGGTAATGTTTTAGCATTTTCCAGATTATCAGCTGCTACATTATAAAAACCATCGGTTAACTTATTGAGTTCTTTATTCCTTAGGTTTTCCGTTTGCGTAATCACGATTGACTTTTGATTAGAAGGACTTTCGCCTTTTAGCGTATCCATGACGATATCCAATTCCAACTCTGGGTCAGAAAGCCATTTCAGGACTTCCCATGCTGCCTCTTTGTTTTTGGATCCTTTCATCATACCTAGAGGGAATGTCGTTATGCTTGGCACGGATCCTTTTCCTTCCCATCCCGGAACTGTTGCGAAATCGACATTTCCGACCACTTCTGGTGCTGAAGCTTCACTGTCATTGAATTCAGAGTAAACCCACCACCAGCCAATCCACATTGCTGCCTTCCCCTGCTTGAAGTAGGTTCTGGAATCCTGTTCACCGAATGTTACAGATCCAGGAGGTGCTACTTTATCTGTGACTAGAAGATCGATATAACGCTGCGTAGCTTCCAGGCCCTTAGGACTGTTAAATACTGGATTTAAATCCTCGTTAAAAATCTTTCCACCGTTACTCCAAAGGTAGGACGTCCACATAAATAAATTCTGGCCATTGTGCCCTGCCCCGTAGTAAGGGACAATACCGTACAAATCCGTTTCATCGGTAATTTTTTTACTGGCGGCTTCAAGATCCGCCCACGTTTTCGGAGGTTCAAGGCCGAGCTGTTCGAAGATATCCTTACGGTAGAACAGCATCTGGGCATGTGCTCGTACGGGTAAGCTATAAAGTTTTCCATCAAATGTAGAACGATCGACTGACGCTTCTGGCCAACGATCAACATTAAAGTTGTCACGCTCCACATACTGATCAAGCGGCTCTAAAAACTGATTGATAGAAGAACCCATTGTATCAAGATGTGCAACTAAGTCATAAGCCCCTCCCATCGCAATCCCATCGGCTGTAATTTCTTCCAGGAGGTTCTCATACGGTGTTTCAATAAATTTAATTTTAATGCCTGTCCGTTCTGTAAATTCTTTACTTCTTGCCTTCCAGGCATTAAACTGGCCAACATCTCCCGCAGAAAGCAGTACTTTCACGGTTTTCCCTTCCGTGCTTTCTCCTCCGGCATCAGAATTACTACATCCGGTTATGAGAAGTGTCATCATCAAGCCCAAAATAGCGACCATGCGGACTATTTTGAATTTTTTCATGAATCTTTTTCCTCCCTTTTTGTTGGATATGTTTTTCATATCCTGAATAATGTACCTCAATTTAATCGTTGAACCATTTTGAATGCGCATTCAAAAATGTATGAATGCGCATTCAATTTTAACGAATAAAAATGACTTCTATTGAAGTACCGTTGGTAATACTTTGAAAATAAAAACGAATACGTATTCCTTAGTCATTATCTTAATCTATACAAATTACCTGTGTCAATACTTAATGTGTGAATAATTTTATTTTTCACACTATTAGGATTAACCCAATTTACTTTCACCTTCACACTTAGCGGTTCTTTTTTTGTAAAACTCCGGTAAGGCATATTGTTCATAACTGTATGCTGCACGGAACAATAGATCTTCTCTATGGTGATTGGCAATTAACTGCAACCCGATGGGAGTCTCGTCATGTGTAAGCCCCATTGGAATCGATAATGCAGGATGTCCTGTTATATTGAAAAGGCTCGTGTAGCGGATCATACTTTCGCCAATGGACTCCCTCACACCGTTGATTGTGACCTGATTCATCTCAACATCTGTTGTTTTGATCGGAGTTACTGGGGTAAGCATCACATCTACCTTAGAAAAAACGGCTGATACCTTATGAGTGAATTCTTCACGTTTTTTCAAAGCTGTAACATATTCAAGTGCAGTGATTGCCCGGCTTTTTGAGAACGTATTTTGTGCTTCTTCGCTGTACAGTTGTAAGGATGATTGTATACGATCCTTGTGAACATAACCGACTTCAGAGGTGCCAATTGTAGTTGCAACACCGAGTACGTTTTCTAAAAATGATACATCTACTTCTACTAGATCGGCACCAAGTTCACCAAGTTGTTGTGCCGCTTTTTCATACATCCTTTGCACTTCGTTTTCCATTTGCTCAGTGAAAAAGTGGTTGGGTATTCCAATTCGAAGCCCTTTTAGATTATCTGTAAAAGACATAGTGTACGATTTTTTGGTGAGAGCTTGCATAATGAAGGCTACATCTTCAACAGTACGTGCAATCGGACCCGCATGATCGAGGGACCATGCTAAAGGTGTCATACCCTCCATACGAACCAGACCATAAGTGGGCTTTAAGCCCACGACCCCACAACAAGCAGAAGGAACACGAATCGAACCTGCCGTATCGGTCCCAATGGAACCTAGGCAAAGATTCGCCGCTACAGCCGCAGCTGAACCGCCGCTTGAACCTCCTGCCGTCCTTTTCCTGTCCCATGGATTGATGACATCACCGTAAAAAGGATTTTGTGAGGTAATTCCAAATGCATATTCATACATGTTGTTTTTTCCTAATTGAATACCGCCTTCCCTTTCAAGGTCCTTGACAATTACTGCATCCTCTTCAGGAAATCGGTCTTTGTCAATAATCGATCCACTTGTTGTTAGGATTCCTTTCGTATCAATGGAATCTTTATAAGCTAATGGAACACCTAGAAAATTATTGTCCTCCCCTTCCATCAATCTTTTTTCTGCTTGAATCGCTTGTTGTAAGGCAATCTCCTCCGTAACAGTAATATAAGAATTAATTCTGGGATCCAACCTTTTTATTCGATCTAGATACCACTTGGTTACCTCAATAGGGGAAACCTGCTTACTTTTGTATCCATCCATCAGTTCCTTAATAGTTCCATACATTATCTTGTCCCTTCTCTCTTCTATTTGTTTTTATTACAGCTATTCCTGTTTAATTTATCACACTATTATTTCGTAATGTTAACTTGGCTCCTTTAAAAAATGGTTGAAATTCGCTAAGGATTCGTTACTCATACTTGCGATTCTATCAAATGCTTCCTTTATAATCGGTCTAGGAGATGGGATGCAAATTCTCTGATAGTTTAATCCCTCTTCTCCAAACATCTTTCCGTCTTCTAATAGAACATTGGCTTTGACTAATCGTAGTTAATGTTATGTTCATGTAATGGGGAACAAGCTACGGTCAATACAATTTGCTAGGCACCACGATGGACAGTCATCAAGAATTCAAGGAAATGCTTGAGCTAGTCAACAAATATAGAATCAAACTAGTCCTTGATCAAATCTTCCCTCATAGTGAAACAGCGGATGCCATGAAACGTTTAGAGGACTCTGAACAATTTGGTAAGATTGAGATTAGTAGATAATAAATAGTCAAAAGCCCTTTTTCCTTCCATACTAGGAAAAGGGCTTTTGTTTACTTCGAACCCATACTCATAAAAAACTTAACGTACGTGCCTGCATTTATTTTAACTATGAAGTATGAGGTCCTAGTGTAAACATTCATGAGTCGACAAATTGAAGTTATTCTCTAGTAGATATCATCACTTCATTCTTCGGGATGATAATTAAACTCAATCAAATTACCATCCGGATCACCGACATACACTTGATACCATCCCGCAGCATTACTCGGGGTCGTTAGCATCGAAACGTTATGAGCTTCCATACGCTTAATAAACGCTTCGGTATCTGTCACTCGAACAGCGAAGTGACCATCAGAACTGTCCAATTCAACCGTTCCTCTCAATGTCTTCCCTTCGTTATAAACAATCAAATGTAACTGAGTGTTTCTTATTTGATACCATGCACCAAGTGTATCAAAATTCGGCCTCTCGATTTCTTCAAATCCGATAATCTTTCCGTAGAAATGTTTCGAACGTTCTAAGTCTGTGACGATTAAAGAAACATGGTGAATCCCGGTGTAGTCCATCTTAAAGCCTCCTGTTAAGTCTCCTCACTATGATACTTTAATGAGTTTTTGGCTTATAAATCTAAGGCATTTTTCGGAAGATTCATTGGAAATGGTACTGGTTTGTCACAAGAACTTTTTACTTCATAATGCTTTCCTTCTTCTGATGCAATGTGGAAGCCATGCATAAGCTCCAACACGTGATAGGCCATTTGTCCGCTTGCTCGATGCGATCTTCCGTTTTGAATGGCGTAGGCCATATCCAAAACACCAAGACCTCTACTATTCTCAGTGAATCCGTGTGTTAAAGGGATTTCGGTAAAATCCGTCTGATTATGCTGCTTTATATAAACTGGCCCGCCAAATGTATTGGGATCCGGAACAATGATCGAACCCATTGTCCCATGAATTTCTATATGTGGGGTCCGTGAGCCCCAGACATCAAAACTCGTAATTATGGTGCCGACTGCTCCATTTTCAAAATCCATGATACCCGATATGTGTGTCGGGGTTTCGACAGGGAATTTTCTTCCGTAATTCAATTCATTTGTAATCGATCTTTCCTGGAAAGATATTTTTGCAGATCCAGTCACACGACGAATCGATCCAATTAAATTAACTAATGCAGTCAAATAATACGGTCCCATGTCAAACATTGGTCCAGCACCTTTTTGATATAAGAAATCAGGATTCGGATGGAAACTTTCCGGACCATGGTACATCATAAACGCCGTTGCGGCAATCGGTTCACCAATCCAGCCGTCATCAATCAACTTTCGGCAGGTTTGAATTCCTCCTCCTAAAAATGTATCTGGAGCGGATCCTACTAAAAGTCCTTTCTCATTTGCGAGAGAAAGAATTTTTTCAGCATCTTCTAGTTCAGTGGCTAGAGGTTTTTCTCCGTAAGTGTGTTTTCCTGCCTCAAGCGCTTTTAGATGAATTTCTGCATGAGCACTAGGGATCGTCAAATTGATGACAAGCTCAATTTCTGGATCGGAGAGTAATTCTTCCACCGTAGATGCTTTCGGAACATTGAATTCTTCGGCACTTGCCTTTGCTCTTTCCAAATCCAAATCCGCACAAGCCACAATATCTAAAACCTCAAATTTTTTCCCTGCCTCAAAATAAATCGAACTGATATTACCGCAACCAATAATTCCTACTTTCACTTTTCTCATCGTACTCCCTCTCTTTCATATGGATAACGAACATTGTTCATTGATAGTATTTTTTCGACTTTGTGCCTAAGCTAGATTTCACTATATCACCCATTCAACCATAAAGAGTAGGAAAGAAAGTTCTGGCTCCTACTCCTTCACTACATCCTGCCTTAATTGTTAAACCATTTAGCATTCTAATTATTATTTCTCACATCTAATTCCTGAATAATTTCAGCATGGTTTTGATCGAGCTTATAGAACGCTAGAGTAATTACTTGGATAATGGTAAATGCAATGAGACCGGCAAATAGTAAAAACCGGATCATACTTAAAGCAGTATCTGTAATCGCATCAGGGTTATATCCTGCCCACCCTAAAGCATAGGCGACCAATGACGAACCGATCGCAATTCCAAATTTGGTCGCAAAGCTATATCCAGAATAAAGCAGACCTTCTGTTCTCTGTCCAAATTTCCATTCTTGATAATCGATTGTGTCGGCTAACATTGCAAAATTGGCTGCACCGTTTACTCCGATTAATGTTAAAGCGATAAAAAACACAGTGGCAAAAAGGGTAGTTGACCCACCTTCCAAGAAGATTAACAGAACAAATAATGGAACGGACGAAGAGAGTAAAATGATACTGCCATTTCGATTGCCTAGACGTTTTAAAATCGAAGGAGCAATGGCCCCGCCTGCAAAATTCGCCACACTTGCTAATGTTAAATAAAGTGGAACCAATGCAGGTTGTCCAAGTACATAATTTACATAGTAGATTAAGACACCGAATAGGACCCCAATTCTTAAAAACTGAACAATGGAATTGATCGAAATCACTACCCAATGGTGATTCTTAAGCATGTTGGAAAAAGATTTGCTGATTTTCATATTGTTTCCTGACTCGAGATTATTCGAGTAGCGTTCTTTACAATTCTTGAAGGTGATAAAGAATAACATCACTCCAACAATAGAATATACGGCCATCGTAATAGGAAATCCTACCTGTAGATTGCCGTTTCCAAAGAATTCTACTAATGGCATCGTAAGAGCGGAAACAATAATCATCCCGATCGCTAACCCCATCATACGGAAACTGCCTAATTGTGATTTTTCATTTGAATCTCTAGTCATCGTCGACATTAAGGCTCCATAAGGAAGATTAATAGCTGTATAGATCATCCCCAGCAAGAAATAGGTGATATAGGCATACACTAATTTCCCTGTATCCGAAAAATCCGGTGTAATGAAGGTCAATACACTTAATATTCCGAAGGGTATGGCTAAATAAAGTAAATAGGGCCTTGTTTTTCCGTGCCTACTTTTTGTTTTATCAACAATAATGCCCATCATTGGATCGTTAATCGCATCCCAGATTCTCGTAATCAAGAAAAGTGTCCCCACTGCCGCAGCAGAGATCCCAAAAATGTCTGTGTAAAAAAAGAGTAGATAGCTTGATGTCATCCCCCAAACAAAATTAGAAGCTAAATCTCCTAAACCATAACTCACCTTTTCCTTCGTCCCTAACTTATCTGATTGAAGTTCAACACTTGTATCCGCTTTCAATATAGCCAATTATCTCATCCCCTTTACATTCATTCCCTTATATTAAAAAGGGAACAAGCCTTCAATAAATTATTTCTTATCCATTTTTATAAGGGTAAAAAGTTTTTTCTCGAATAAGCTACAGGAGTCAGGTTTAATTTTGTCAATAATCTGATTTTTTTCACGAAAAAAATGAAGTGTTTTCTGATCTGCTCTCTTACATAGGATAAGAGAGCAGATTCCTTTGACCTAGTTCAATCGCTTTTCCTGTTTCTGAAGATTGATAGATTGCTTCTAAAATACGCGTTACTACATAAGCCTCTTCAGGTTTTACCAACGGCTCCTTGTCTTCCAAAATGGCATCAATCCACTGTTTTGCCTCTAAGTAGCCTGCATCAACTTCTTGTCCTTCAAAATAAGCCACACTCGGGCCTGCTGATGTTTCTGCTTCCATCATTTGATTGTATTTTGTTGTGTTAAATGTGATATACCCCTTGTTATCCCAGGCTTCGCCAAACATTTCCGCTCCAGCTTCCGTACCGCATAATGTGACCTGGGCTTCTTTTCCACGGATCATATTTAACGCCCATGAAGACTCGAGCATGATGGTTGCACCATTTTCCATTTTTATATATCCGAATGCAGAATCCTCCACCTGATACTCCTTTGGATTCCAAGGTCCGAAGATGTTGCCCTCTGGCTTATCCTTCAACTTTTGAAAAGTAGACCCAACAACCAACGCTGGTTTGTAGTTGTTCATCATCCATAACGCAAGATCCAAAGCATGTGTCCCTATGTCAATGAGGGGGCCTCCACCTTGTTTCTCTTTATCCATAAACACTCCCCAAGTAGGGACACCTCGACGGCGGATCGCATGGGCTTTCGCAAAATAGATCTCACCTAAATCTCCTGCGTCACATGCTTGGTGTAAGGTTAAGGAATCGTTCCTGAAACGATTTTGATAGCCGATGGATAGTTTCTTGCCTGTACGTTTGGCCGCATCCAGCATTTTTTTCGCTTCTTCAGAGCTAATGGCCATTGGCTTCTCACACATCACATGTTTACCTGCTTCAAGCGCATTAACCGTAATCATAGAATGCGAGATATTGGGTGTACACACATGGACCACACCAATCGAACCGTCTTTTAATAACTCTTTGTAATCCGTATAGACTTGAGCATTCTCGTCACCAAATTCTTTCGAAGCCTTTTCTGCCCTCTCTTGAACGGTATCGCAAAACACGGCCAATTCGACTTTACTTGTTAATTTTGATAGAGCGGGTAAATGCTTTTGAAAGGCAATCCCTCCGCATCCAATGATGGCGATTTTCACCTTATCTTTTGCCAACATGTAAACCACCTCTCGTCATTTACTGAGCATCTAACAGTTGAATCATGTTTTTATAGCTTAACTCAACACTCTCTAATTGATTTTTTGTTGTTAAATCTTGCTCTACAAAAATGTATTTTGCAGCCCCAATTTGTCGTATCGTTTCAATAATGGATTTAATATCCATGGATCCTTCACCAGCTTCGGTGAAATACTCTGGTTTCGAGAAACCAATAAACTCGTCAAAGCCAATTTCTTTTTCTTCCCCAAGCACTTCAAACGCGTTCACAGGTTTGGCTGTTGCAGGTAAATCTTTTTGGTGAACCAGGTCGCAACGGCTGCCAAGTTTTTTCAGGTAATCTACTGGGTCGATTCCGCCTCTTAAAGCCCAGTACGTATCAAACTCAGATTTTACTAAACTTTCATCCGTGCTCTCTAATAAAATATCTAATACATATTGCCCGTCAAACTTTTGAAATTCTTGAAAGTGATTATGATAATAGAAGGCCAATCCGTTTTCTCTACACTTTTGGCCGCATTTATTAAGAGCTTTAGCGAAGTCAATCACTTCTTGTTTGTTTTTAAAGAAGGCGATGGAACAACCAATACCGGTGCTTCCGATTTCAAGATTATATTGAATGGCCTTTTCCAAAATGTCCTCATCCGTTAGGGGGTCAACATGCATGGAAACAGCATTCAGCCCTAAATTGTTAAGTACCTTCTTTAGCTCATTCGCTTCCATTCCACCGATCTTCATTCCTTTACTTGCATCGTGAATGAAGAATTCTACGCTTTTATAACCGATTTCTGCGACCTTTTGTAATGTACCGACAAAATCCTTTTCCAGTTCGTCTCTTACTGAGAATAGTTGCAATCCAAGTTCTAAGCTCATTATAAATACCTCCTCGAATGTAATCGATTACATTTTTTATTAAATAATTTTTTATCTTACAATAACTACCGTAGATTGTTGTTTTCCTAGGTTTACTCTTTATTGATTTAAAAAATCGATTACATTTTATTAGCACCACAAGAATGTCTAACCATCAATTGATCTTCAAGAACATATTGTTTCTTTGTGAGCTGCTCCTTTTTCATAAGACAAAGAAGTAATTCCATAGCTGTACTCCCAATCTCAAATGTAGGTTGAGCCACCGTTGTGAGTTCTGGTTCTAGTATAGAAGCCATATCAATATCATCAAACCCTGCAATGGCAATATCATTAGGTACAGAAAGATGATGTTTCTTTATGGCTTTGATCGCCCCTATTGCCATCTCATCATTTGCTGCGAACACCGCTGTTGGAGGGTTCTGTAAAGCGAGATATTTCTCCATCGATTTATAGCCCGACTCGTAGGAAAAGTCTCCCTCTTGGACTAATACTTGATCGATCTCACAACTATTTTGAGTCATGGCTTGCTCATAACCCTTTAATCGGTCTCGGCCTAAAATGATATTCATGGGACCTGAAATGTGTGCTATCCTTCGATGCCCTAGCTTAATCAAATGATCTGTTATTTTTCGAGCACTGCTTATGTTATCAATGGAAACCGTAGGAATCCGCGATCCCTCCAAATATTCACAGGCTAGCACAACTGGATAATCATCAGATAAGTCCTCAATCAAACGGGGATCCGTTCTTGCCGTAAGCAAAATGACACCATCTACTTGTTTATAGCGTAAATGATTTAGATATTGAGACTCACTTTGACCATTATTTTGTGAATCTCCCATGAGAACTTGATATCCGTTTTTAATGGCTACTGATTCAATCCCCCTTAATACTTTCGAGAAAAAAGTATTGGCAATATCCGGAACCACAACCAGAATGGTCTTGGTTTCCATTCTGCGGAGCTGTCTTCCCAAAAAGTTAGGTTGATAGTTTAATTCCTCCATCGCTGCTAACACTTTCTGTCTTGTCTTTTTAGTCACTTTCCCTGTGTTGGAAAGAACACGAGATACTGTAGCTGTTGAAACACTTGCTAGTTCTGCCACTTCTTTTAACTTAATCATTCTTCTTTCCCTCTTTCAAAAACCCAAAATTCAAAATGTAATCGATTACAATAGAACTTATCATAATTTTCGGAAATTTGTCAACACATTATTTTTTATCTTTTCATCTTTTTTCCGTCTTTTTCCGATTCCTTTGCAATCTCTCTGATAAGCCTTTCCGTATTGATTTTTGACACTCTTCATAGCTTCAATAACTTCAGGACGAATATTAGGTTGACCTGTGTGATTAATTTTTTTCAAGACAATTTCGCCCCTTTCACTGCCCTCAGTAACGATAACTTCGTCGCCTTTAAGGATATCGAATTTTAGAGCTAATTCTTTAGGGATACCAACAGATAAGCTATTACCGACTTGACTGACTCGGCGAGTGTAAGTTGAATTTTTTCTTTCCTGCATCTTATTCATCTCCTGCATGGCCGTTGATCAAACCCAATCGGTTCAGGCTCATTCCGTTTATTATAGGCGATGACAGCTTGATGCCCCCTATCCGATGAATCTGTGTATAGATCGGTTCGTAATCATAACCGGCATCCAAGGTGTTATAACGCAGGGAAGAAAGAGACAAACGCAATGCCCTTCATTAAGGGGGGCTCCGCCTTGCCGTCATTCAGGTTCCCGGAAGAAAAAAGGGAATGTAAGATGTATTTGCTCGTTGCCCCAACAGCTAGGTGGGCTTTATAGCCATATCAAAAAGCATATTTATTTTTTGTGTAAATTCCGATGCCAAACAAACTACAATCCCAACAACTGTTCCCAACAAAAAGTAGTACACTACTACCACCTACTATTGGGGGATAACAGTGATATATATCTTTTCTTACTATTCTTTAAACGGAAAAAAGTAGCACGGGAATGTTATCAAACCCATGCTACATCAATACGAATGTTCATTGTCCTTTTACAGTCTTATACCGTCCTCCACCGTTTAAGAATTCATTTTTCACTCATCACCTTTTATATACTAAAGACTATTTAATCTGAAGTGAGTACCCTGTCAAATTCTCAATTAATGAATCCACTTTCTTTGCTTCCGTATCGTTCGGAGTAGACGATAGTTTAATCGAAACCATTGCTTTGTCCATATGAAGCGAGGGGTTTTTCGTCATGCCCCATTCTGACGGAATGACTTCTTTCGTAGTTTGAATGATTTCATTTTGTTTTGGCTGCTTGGCAAAAGTCACCGACAAACCCGTCCTGTATGACAATTCCTCCAAATCGATCTCATGCCTTTTCGCCACTTCTGGAGAAATGAAATGAATCTCCATGATCGTTTGTTCATTGTATTGACGAAAGCTCGTTTTATATATTTTGATACCTCGGTCATTTGCCCATTTCTTTGTTTCCTCTATCGCTTGATTATTTTCCATAACCTTTCCATCTGCTTTCGACTTGTAAATTGAATCCGTTTTAGGAGCAGATCCAGCTTGTGATAACTGATCTGAAAACTGTAATTGGAAACCGGTTATTCTCGTAAACTGGGAAATAGCAGCTTCTGCTTGATTCGGTTTTGCTTCTTTCATTACTACAAGCTTTTCGTTTAAATGAATAGATGGTCCTTCCATTGCTCGTCCAAGTAATGAAGCCAGTAGTGGTTGAATGGCGTCTTGCCTGACTGAATCCGAATATGTTACCTTCCAACCCGTTTGCTGAAGCACGTTTTCCGCAATTTTTTCACGCTCGTCCTTCGTTACACCGTCCGGAAAATCGAACGAAATCGTTAATGATTCACGATCCGTCCCAGGATGCTCCACCCCGCAACGTATAAACCGGGGATGGTCTTTCAATTGTTCTCTTACACTGTCCATCGCAAAGGTCGGGTTGGTTTTCAATGCCTGAATCGGTAGATCGAGTATCGTGAGCGCTTTTTTAAGCTCATCCGTTAATTTATATCCAACTGTTCGTTCAGGATCTAGATGACGATGTTCATTAGGGATCGCTTGGAGCGCCAAAGCAATAGCTAGTTGTTCTTCTGCTGTTGTAATTTGTAATGCCTTGTATATTTCCTGGAGGGAGACAATTCGGTCCGGTATCAAACTCCAATTGATGTTTTCAATATAAGGTCGGCTGAATGTAAATACTCGCTGTACCGCCTCTTCCAGCTCTTCCATTGATTTGTTCCATTTTCCAACCGTTTCATGGATTTGATTCGGTGCCAAGTGTACTGTTTTCCCTTTCAGTGTTTGACACATCAAGGTGTTCGCTTTCGGACGAACTCCTGTACAAATGACTAGTTTAAGAGGCTGTTCGTCCGTTTCTCGGTAAAGGATCAAGCTTCCTATTTTATCCCGAAGCTGTGTATGTTCACGACTGGTTCGATACCTTTTTCCAACGATGCCCTTTCCAGACTTTCTTTTCTTAAACGGATAGGACTCACCATTTTCCGTTAGTATAGGGTTAAACCTTGGGTCTATTTTGTTACCAAGCTCATTTCTGGCATCATCATCACCATGAACCAGCAACGTGTAGGTTGGCTTTAGCGATTCAATAAACCGATTCATTTCCTCAGCATCTGCATGTGCCGACAATCCGTATTTTCCAATTTGGCATGAAACAGGATAGACTCTCCCGTTCAATTCAAGCGTCTTTTCAGTTCCGTCTGCTAGTGAAAGAAGCCGCCGCCCAGGGCTTTCTTCATCTTGATAACCTGTTATGAAGATCGCATTTTTTTCATCGGATAAAAGCTTTTCGGCATACCAAGCACTCGCACCGCCCGTTAACATACCTGAAGAGGCGACGATACAGCCTGGTTTGCTAGCAAGGATCTTTTCTCGTTCCTTCGGTGTTACCGCAATACAACGACCCTCTGTCAAAAAGGCATCTCCATTCACTTTGATACGATGTGACACAGGGCCTTTTAAATAATGAGGATAGCTCTTATAAATACGACTGATCGGTGTAACAAGTCCATCCACATAAATCGGAAACGCAGGGATAAGACCTTTTTCCATATAATCCTGGAGAATCAGCAATACCTCTTGAGCACGTCCAAGAGCGAAGGCTGGAATTAAAGCAAACCCTCCATTGCTAATAATTTCTGCCACATTTTCAGCAAGTCGCTTCTCCTCCGTGTTTCGGTCCGTATGCATCCGATTTCCGTAGGTTGACTCCATGATCACAACATCCGGCTCAATATCTTGTGGAACTTGGGCACCCGGTATTGTCCGCCCTGAACGAAAGGATAAGTCTCCGGTTACAAAAAGAGACTCGCCCTCTCCTTCGATTAAAAACATGACAGCTCCGAGGATATGACCAGCACGGAAAGCGGTTATTTTGACACTGCCAATCTTGAGAACACCATTCGCTGGAAAAACGAGGAGAGACTCAAGCAACGAATTTATTTGATCGTCTGTATAGGGCATAAGCGTTTGTGTCAGGCGTGTACGTTCTTCCAAAATTTTAAACGAATCCTTCATCATGATTTTCATTAAATCTATTGTTGGGGGTGTTGTATAAATGGGGACATTCGGAAAAAGCGAGTGAACAATAGGCAATGCGCCAATATGGTCAGCATGTGCGTGTGTAACCAAAATGACATCCGGGTCACTGAGCTCACTTAACATTCCAAAGGCTGGCAAGGCATTGTCCCCGTGCATCCGCATACCGGCATCTATTAATATGGTTGTATCAGCAAGCTCGATATGCAAACAAGAAGCCCCAATTTCATTCCCGCCACCTAAAATACTAACTTTCATGAAGCATGACTTCCTTTCATTTCCCACAGCATTTTTTGTATTTTTTCCCGCTTCCGCATGGACATGGTTCATTTCTTCCAACTTTATTCTCATTCACAATAGGACTTTGAGGTTGAAAAGCCGTTTCAGAAAACATAGGATCAGCATGATCGAACATTGGATGATCTGTTCCATTTCGAGATTGACTCTTTTCTTGAAAGTCCTGCTTCCATTGAGGAAGCTCCGATAATTCATACCCTGAAATGACACATGTGGCATATAAGGATTGCTTTAGTGGTAAATACCCTGGATCATAGTACTCGTCATCAATGTATTGCTTTACATTCGGAATTCCTTTTGTAGAAATCAATTTACAAAGTCCATCCGCCAAAGCAGTGATTGCGGTTATGTCATCCAATTCCTCATCATCAAGTAGTTCAATGATTGCTTGTTCAGCCTCTTCGCACTTGAGGTTCGCTAGGACACTGCTTGCAAACATGTTAAAACCGAAATCATTCCTTTTTATAAATTGCTCTTTAATAAGACCGATTGTTTTTTTGCTGCCAATCTTAGGTAACGCTTCTGCGGCAATTTCAGCTTCAAATTCATAGGCAAGCCATTCTATTAAGGCTGGAATAGCTTCCTCAATACGACGCTCACCAAAGATAAACGCAAGGTAGATGTTACTATATCCCCTATATGTATCAGGGTTATACGATTCAAACTGGTCCAGAATTTGATCGGAGGAAAGATCGTTTCTTCTCGCAAGCTCCCATGCGAGATATTTTCCGTATTTATAATTAAAATCGTTGATATACTTACCTCGAGCTTCATCTCCAAACCTTAATAATTCGTCCCAAAGCAAATCTGTATCCTGCTTCGTAAATTCAATCCTTTTCAGAATCGTTTCATAGGATTCCTTTGATAGTCGTAATTGTATCTCTTCTAGGAAAGTTGCTAGTAGAGTCGGATCTGCATTTTCAATAATACCTTTATACCAAAAGTTAATTTCCTTCTTAGTTTTCATTTTAGCTAGGATCGTTTGGATAGTTTCAGTGGTTTGAGGTAAAGATTTTGCGTGGGATAAAACGAGCCTATTATCCATTTCTTGCTCTGGATACATCTCACAACCCTCTAGGACGAGCGGCATTATTTCACGTTTATCAAACCCATCAATAAACCCTTCTGAAAAATACTCGACGGCCCAACGACGAATAAGACCTTCCTCATGTAAAAGAAATGGTTTTACTTTTTCTGGTGCAAGCATATAGAAGCTCCTCTCAAATACCTTCAGCTTTGTTACATCTTATTATATTGTAAAACATAGAATGAACCTATTACAACACTGGAAGTAAGGGATTCTCTCCGGTATGAGTAGTTTTCAAAGAACATCAAAAAACACAAAATACCGATCTATTGGACTAGCAATCTACAGCCTTGCACGACACATTTCGGGAGGATACAGACTATAGTCCTCTTGCAAATTTCGTGGTTATTCTTTTGTTTTAATACGGATTATACCTATGTAATAAAAAGTAAGGTCTATATGGAAGCTACAAAATTAGGAAGATAACGATTAGGAGTTTTCAAAAATGGAAGATATTAAAAAGGTTTATCGATACAAACTGGAGGTAAAAATATACAAGAAATCATGAAAGCAACTGTAATTCAGTGAGGATTGTCAGCTGTCTTTACCTTACACTATCAAATTAAACATATCATTATGACACTACAACTAAATAGCACTCGAAATCATCAATGATCTGAAACCAGAGTTCGGACCCATTCAGACTTAGAGACTAATAACAAAAAGCCCCGAACCATAGACATGTTATACGTGTCCATTATTCGGGCTAGATATTATAATGTTCATTTTAAAGAAGGGGAAATAATCCTATCTTCATTGTAAAAAGATTTTAATCACGGAAGCGATATTCTTCGAAGTTCGTTGAATATTTTCCGGTGCATTTCCTAGTGCTTCTTCAATCGTTATGACACCCGGCACTGAACTGAACAATGCGTCTATACCGTGCTCGTGTACCGCTTCATGCCCTTCAGATAGAGAACCAGCTATCCCGATAACAGGTACCTCATACTTTTTGGCGATATCAGCAACACCAGCAGGAACTTTGCCGTATGCCGTCTGACTGTCAATTTTCCCTTCTCCGGTAATGACAAGGTCTGCCTCTTTTACATGTTCTTCTAAATGGCAAGCTTCCATAACAATCTCGATCCCTTTTTTTAAAGTTGATGGCAGAAAAGCGATGAATGCCGCCCCAAGTCCTCCGGCAGCTCCGGCGCCTGCTACGTGCGCCACACGCTTACCCAAATCACGTTCGATGACATCGGAAAAATGGGTCAGATTGCCCTCAAGTGTTTGCACCATTTCTGGGGTTGCTCCTTTTTGCGGACCGAACACGCTTGATGCCCCTTGTGGACCTAACAATGGGTTGCTGACGTCACAAGCGATATCCAGCTTCACTTCAGCAAGTCGCCTATCCAATTGAGAGATATCAATGTTGGCTAACTGTGACAGTACTCCTCCGCCGTCACCGATATTCCGTCCATCAGTATCTAACAATTGGACACCGAGTGCTTGAAGCATGCCTACCCCGCCGTCATTCGTCGCACTCCCACCTAAGCCGATGATCATATGTTCAACCCCATGATCAAGCGCCTCAAGTATCAGCTCCCCGGTACCCCGTGACGTCGTCATTAACGGATTTTGTTTGTTTTGGGATACGAGATGTAAACCAGAAGCAGCTGCCATTTCAATCACAGCTGTCTTCCCGTCACCTGAAATTCCGAAAAAGCCTTGCACAGGGTCACCAAGCGGACCGGTCACCTGCTTTTCTATGATTTGTCCATCTGTAGCATTGGCAAGCGCCTCGACCAGCCCTTCTCCCCCATCAGACATTGGGACTTTCACATATTCAGCCTCCGGAAGCACTTGGCGGAATCCCTTCTCAACAGCGCTCGCCACTTCCGGTGCAGACAAGCTTTCTTTAAATGAATCGGGGGCAATGACGATTTTCATGACATATGTGGCCTCCTTAAAAATAAACAGACCCACCCGATCTACTCTTGACCAGGGGGTGCTGTTTTGAAAATTTTATTGTTTTAGATGCACTTTGTAAGATTTTTGCTGACAATGATGGTGAGTCATCGAAAAGGTACCGTCTTTAGGTTCGAGTTCACGTATAGCTTCCTCATTCAAGTTAACCTCTTCGCTTTTTTCCACCTCTGCCTTAAAGGATATCACACTATCCGTTCCTTCTGCTCTTGATGGATTGAATAACCGAATGACCAGTCCTTCATCTTGTTCCGCTTTTTTTACGACAGACAACACGGTAACACAAGCTCTTGTTGATAACTAAGTTAACATCGCAAATACATACACTTGTCTTTTGCTTTAATAAGATGATCCTGATATTTCTTTTTGTTCATCCAACATCTTAAATGCAAGTCACTGTCACATAACTTTAGTAATAGGACAATTTTCCTTCCTCATATTTTTATCATGAGGGAGGTGCAGAAAATGTACAAAATTGAGTTTATTAACTTACAAGACATTCATCTTTTTTATAGACATCTTCCATCGTATGAGACATTATATAAAAGATTAAATTTCATTAAGGCGAAAGGCACACTTTTTCCTTATTTAACAGTTGAATCAAATCCCACACAGAAGTCTTATCAATTAATCGATGGGTATCAAGAATATGAAACATTACACTTTATTGACTCAAATAAGAAGGTCCCCTGTTGGGTTGCTCCATACACAAGTGAAAAGGGACAAATTTATTTGGTTTTAAAAAAGTTGTACACCTTTGATCGGGTACCTTGGCTGTTAAAGTATGATTTAATCAAATTATTAATAGACAAGGGAGAGACTAAGCCAGAAGTTGCCAATCAGTTACAGATAACTCCGTCGCAAGTTGAACGGTATCAAATAAACAAAGAAGTCCCAAGAATGTACATCCAAAGAGGAATAAAGAATAATGCAGCTACTAAATTAAACAGAATTTGTAAGCTAGACTTAGAAAGCGAAATAAAAATGAAGTTGTATGATAAAGCTGTTCTACCAGAAGGGCATCCCGAAAGACTTATACATGACCAAATTGACGCAATTGTTAGGATGATGAGCTATACAAAAGGATTCTTAGGATTAAGTTCCGAAAATCAAAAGACATTTCTTAATGATTATGTACTTGAGTATAGAATGGTTCTAGAAATGTTATGGCAAGATAAAATTAATGACTTTATTTTTAATAACGATCCCTCCGAGGATGGTTCCTCTTTGTTTTTACAATAATAGTTTAAACAACTGAATGGTTCCTATCATTATTATTTGGGCTCTATTTTTTAAGAACCAACTAAAAAAACAGAAAAAAACTAAAACTGAACCCTTATATAAAAACCTCCAAAACGGGTTTTGGAGGCTCTAAGTTACAATATATAATTTAGGGGTTTGCTCTCTATTCTCCAACAAAGTTCGGTTGTCTCTTATCATAAAATGCTTCCGTTCCTTCTTCTTTATCTTTTGTACCAAACAATACAGCTTGTAGCGCTTTTTCTAATGCTAACCCTGAGGACAAATCAGCTGTCGCACTCTCGTTTAGAGAAATCTTTGCTAACTTCAGAGCAACAGGAGGTTTGTTAGCCAAATTAGAGGCTAGCGTATAAACTTTATCCATTAGGAATTCGTGCTCAACAACTTCATTCACTAAACCTATCCGATATGCTTCATCTGCATCAATAATTTTACCAGTTAGAACAAGCTCTTTTGCATTCTGCAATCCAACAATTTTAGTCAGTTGTTGAGTACCTCCACCGGCTGGAAGGATACCAAGATTTATTTCTGGTTGGCCCATTTTTGCATGACTGCTTGCAATTCTAAAATCACAAGCAGTCATTAATTCACAGCCTCCACCTAGGGCATACCCATTTACAGCTGCAATAATAGGTTTGTATGATCTGTACAGTTCCAACAAAACATCCTGCACAGCAGACCCATAAATATCAAGTGGTTTTCTGTTCTTGAGCCATTCAATATCTGCTCCAGCTGCAAAGGATTTTCTTCCAGCACCAGTAATAACAATTACTCTTACCAATTTGTGATTATTCAAAAATCGAACACCGCTCTTTAATTCTTCCCAACTATCTACGTCCATTGAATTACGCTGCTTCGGCCGGTTAATGGTTATGGTCCCAATATTATTTTGAATATCAACTAACAGGTGTTTTAGATTCATCTTTTTGAGCCTCACTTTTAACTGAGTAGTCATATACGCCTTTTCCAGTTTTCCTACCTAGCCTCCCCGCCTTCACATACTTAACTAGTAAAGGGCTTGGCCGAAATCGTTCCCCTAACGTATTGTACAAATACTCAAGATTTCTTAACCTTGTGTCTAATCCGACTAAATCACCTAATTTAAATGGTCCCATCGGATAATTAAGTCCTAGCTCAATCGCTTGATCAATTTCTTCAGGAGTTCCTACACCCTCCATTAGCATGTTAAAAGCTTCATTCCCTACCAAACTGCTAATTCTACTCGTAATAAAGCCCGGATATTCATTTACAAGAACGGTTTCTTTTTTCATATTTAGAGCTATCATTCTGGTCAATTCACTCGTTTCATCACTTGTTTCCAATCCTCTTATAATTTCAACGAGTTTCATTTTTGGTACTGGATTAAAGAAGTGCATTGCAATAACTTTATCCGAGCGCCTTGTATACGATCCAATTTCAGTAGGGCTCATCGTGGAAGTATTCGTTGCTAGAATTGTATGTGGAGGACAATACTGATCCAACACTTCAAATACCGTTTTCTTGATTTCCAATTTTTCAGGGACAGCTTCTATTACAAAATCTGCTTTTTTTGCTTCTACTTCTAGATTTGTAGAATATGAAATTCTAGACTTAACAGCATCCTCCTCGAACTCTTCAATTTTTCCTTTCTCAACAGCCTTATTAAAGTACCAGGAGATTTCTGTTCTAGCTTCTTTTAGTTTCTCTTCCAAAATGTCTTGTAAAGTTACGTTATAACCCCCGATAGCTGCAGCGAATGCAATTCCTCTTCCCATAATTCCAGATCCAACAACTAATAGATTTTGTGTCATTTGGTCACCCCTGACTTATATCTTTAAAAGTATCTTTCCGACGTGATCTCCTCTTTCCATAAGACTGTGTGCTTCCCCCACATCCTCCAAATTCAATACCTGATAAATGTAAGGTAGTAAATTGAGGCGCATCTTCAGAAACTCAACTACTTCAATAAAGTCAGATTGATTCCCCATCCAAGATCCAGTGATCGTGAGTTGTTTTCCAAAAATATACCGTAAATCTGTTTCTGTCTTTGGACCCGTTGTAACCCCACAAAATGCTAAACGGCCACCTGTCTTTAACATTTTTAAACTTTTCGACCAGGTTTGCTTACCAACGTGATCTAAAACAACATCTACACCTTCATTTGCAGTCAGATTGCGGATATCTTTAACTACCGAATCTGATCTAACAACAATTTCACCAGAAAAACCATAATGGTTTAAAAATTCAGCTTTCTCCTCAGAACCTACAATACCGATTACCTTTGCCCCTATACCTTGCGCAATAGAAGCAGCAGCAAATCCCAGCCCCCCAGTAGCACCCCAAATTACTAAGGTGTCATTGGCATTCAGTTTCGATTTGGTTACAAGCGCATTCCATGCCGTAATATAAGAAATTGGGACTGCTGCCCACTTTTCTAAATTATCCTCTGGAATTTCAACTACTTGCTTCATATTCACTGTTATAAACTCTGAATAGCCACCATCGATGTTATAACCAACCACCTTAAATTCATGACATTGTGACTCCCTACCACCTAAACAGGCTTTACAATACCCACACCCTAATCCTGGGTAAATCAACACCGCTTCTCCAACATTTAGATGACCAACAGCTGAACCTTTATCAACAATCAGGCCGGCAATATCACTCCCTGGGACCCTGGGTAAGGATAATTTATCACCAGTCCCACCCCTTCTTAACCACAAATCCAAGTGGTTAAGAGCGCAGTATTTAACCCGGACTCTAATTTCATCTTCCTTCAATAAATTATTTTGACTCGTGGTCGAAACCTTTAATTGTTCAATTGACCCATGCTCTTCTAAAATAACGGACCTCACACCGTTACCTCCTTAGGACGCCGGTCTTCAAACCTTTTTAACTTTGCTCGATGGCCTCGACCAGTGTATTTCTCAAGTGAATTAACTGGAACAATTTCTACATTGATTTTAACCCCTAGTTTGTTATTTAACAGTTGTTCAATATTTTGTTGAAGGTTTGAAGCGACTTGGTCATAAGCAGGTTCGACTAATATCGTCATTTCATCACGGTCTGGATATCCATTTACCTTCTTACGTTCAACATAGCAGTAGTATTCCCCGTTGGTTTCTGCCAAATCTGCAATAACTTTACCGCAAGCTTCTGGCCATACGTTTACTCCTCGTAATTTAACCATCGTATCACTTCGTCCTTGAAAGTACTTGATTTTACGATGCCAACTACCACATGTGCATTGTTCAATTTCGTACATTGCTGAAATGTCTTGTATGTTGTAACGTACCTGTTGCGTTCCTGTTTTGTATAGGGCCGTAACCACAATGTTTCCTTTTTGTCCTGGTGGAACTGGCTTACCAGTTTCAAAATCTACGATCTCCACAATGAAAGCGTCTTCAAATATGTGCAATCCTTCTTTGGCTGGACATTCTGCTGCTACATATTGAACTTCGTGAAACGCGTAAGAATCATAAACAGGTATCCCAAACTTCTTTTCAACAGGTCTGGTATCACCGAATGCAAGAAGTGATTTAAAATTAAAATCGTTTTTGAGGTCATATCCCATCTTTTCAGCTGTATCCCCAATGTGCATTAGGTAATCAGAGGTTGCGATAATAGAAGTAGCCCCAAATGTTTTTGCAAGTTCAACCTGTTTATTAGTTGGTGTTACGTTCCCTGTGCTTGTGGTAATGGGTGTGACCCCTAACCAATGCCACAATCCATGATCCATGATCCAAGCCGCATTGTGTGTGGAATAGGCCCATGCATTTATGACAGCATCTCCCGGCCTTATACCTTGTAAATAAAATGTCCTTGCACTCAGAATTGCCCCGACCTCTCTATCCCATTGAGAATAAATGGTTGGTCTCGGCGTACCAGTTGTTCCACCACTAGTATAAAAACGTAATGGGGTGTGGGAACCATCCTCAAACGAATATCGTTGGTAATCTCCAAATGGTGGTTTTCGGTCAATACTTTCTCGGATATCCTCGATTGTATACATAGGAATCTTGTGTAAATCATCTAATGACTTTACATCAGCAGGATCAAAGTCATTTTCTTTCCATAATTTTTGATAAAAAGGTAACTTAGCTGCATGTTCCAAAGTCTCTTTTAACCGCCTGAATTGTGTTATTTCAATGCGATCCCGGTCCCAAACCCAAGCACCTTCCATAAACTCTTTTGGTGGTTCATATTCAGAAACCAGATAATCCCAGTCTAGAGATTTATAGTAATAAGGTATCTCCATTCGTTATCTCCCTTCCTTTTTCTAGATAGGTAGAAATGCTAGAGCAAGACCCCAAATTAATCCTACAGCAAGAAGAATCGGTAAACAGTACCCCATAAAATCCCGAACCTGTAACCTCGTTCCTACTGCTAGGATTGGAAAGTACAACAATGCCCAGAACGGTTGAACCAAGTTTGTCCAGATATCACCGTAAGTGATTGCCATGATCGTTCTAGGCAATTCCACTCCTAGTGCCTCTCCTGCTGGAATTAAGAACGGTGCAGTCGCGGTGAACTGAGAACCCGCCGATGGTACGAACATATTGATCGCCCCAGACAATAAAAATGTAAGGACTGGGAAAGTATATTGATTGGAAAAACTTACGATAGCCTCTGTAAAAATAGTCGCTAAACCTGAACCAACCAGTATCGATGCAATTCCGCCATAAAGTGGAAACTGTAATCCAATTGACCCAGTAGCAATAAGGTTTTTTGAAAATGATTGTGCATAACTCATTGCATCCTTTTGCACTAGTAATCCCATAACAAGTGCAATAAAGGCAACGGAGTTAAGATTTAACCCATCCAGACCATTTCTGACAAAATAAACAATTAGATACCCTAATCCAATTAATCCGATAACTAAAATGATCGGTCTGAAGGTGTTTATTTTCTCTGCAAATGAATTGTTTTCTGTTGGCTGCTCCCATTCGTCTTTGGCTAATGGTTCAGCACTGGCAGCCATTTCTTCCCTAGGACTAATTGCTAAATCATGGTAAGTAACAATTTCTTTTTTATTTTTTGCGATGAAGTAATAGACAAGTGTGGTAATGATAACAATCAGGGTACAGGAGATCATATTTAGTAGAGAGAATGTAGTCTGTTCAAGTCCAATTAAACCACCCATCAGGTCAGTAAACTGGCCTTCTGTTGCAACAAATAATGGAATGGACCCTGAGATTCCTGTAAGTGAAATGGTAAATGACGAATATGCGATTGCTGATATTAACCGATAATCGACACCTTTGATCTGTTGTCCCAGCGCCCTAGCGAAGATTGAAGTCACAACTGGTCCAATATACCAACCGATAAAGGACGTAATTGCTCCTAGAATTCCGGTCCACATATAAGCTGCCATCGGTGTTTTAACCACATTCGCCATTTTGCGGATATATTTTTGTACAACCGGTGTATCTACTAATACTAATGCCGCTGCATACGTAAACATTAATTGAAAGGCAAATGTGAACATCCATGGAATACCTTCAAACCAATACTCCAATACGCTTACAATCGAACTTTCAGTAAAAACTACCCCCAAAATCATTGCCAGCAACGTTAAGATTAGTGCAAAAATTAACGCGTCAGGAAAATACCTGCTATACCAATTTGCAACAGCTTCCGATCGAGAAAGTTTCATATATCCCCCACACTTTCATTTTTTATAATAGGGAGACCCAAAAGATAGAGATTTGCATTCCTAACGCATAATCAATGTCTTATTGGGTCTTCACCTAAAAAAATTCACTTTCCAATTGGAGCACCGCATACTCCACAGTGATTGAAATATTCTGGGATATCTTTTGTTCCACATTGATCACACTCTAACATTGGGGCACCCCATAAATGTTCGGAGGAACCTCCCGTTGCTGCACGATCACGAATTTTTTCATAGTCTGGTTTTCTCTTTTCACTGAATGCCCTCATTGATTCATAAGTTTCGTATGATCCGGTATGGACAGATAGCCAATCACGAGCATGTTGTACAGTTAAATTGAAAGACAGATTTCTCCAGAAGTTGGTTTGTTCTTTCGTATATCGTACACATTCTGGTAACTTGTTAAGTAACTTCTTAGCCATAGTATCAACCGCATCATCAAGCTCCACGTATGGAACGACCTCATTTACAAGACCCCATTCCATTGCTTTATCTGGTGTTATCTCCTCATTTAACCAGAGAATTTCTCTAGCTCTGCGATCTCCGACAATCAAAGGTAACCACTGAGTTGCACCGCCAGCCGCTACACTACCGTGTGAATTTCCAACCTGTTTAATGTAGCCATGGTCTGCCATGATGGCAAGGTCACAGTTAATATTAAATTCATTACCGCCTCCAACGGTAATTCCATTTAGTCTAGCGATTGTCGGTTTTCCTATGTTCTTTAACTTTTCATGGGCTTCAATAAAGGCTCCCATCCACTTCCAATAATTCCTTGGCCGATCAAGAATCTCATTGTTTTGTTCTTTCATGTCAGCACCTGTACAAAATGCTTTATCTCCTGCTCCTGTTAATACAACGACTCCAACTTCATCATCCCAGGACGCAAGCTCAAAAGCTCTTGTCATTTCTCGCAATGTCTGGAAGTTAAGGCAATTGTAAACTTCAGGTCTGTTGATCGTGATAGTAGCAACCCCGGCTTTTTTCTGATAAATTACTTTCTCGAAGTCCGTATCCTCTGGTTGTGTCGGGCTTAAAAAATGGTCGTTTGTTGTGTAAACACTTGTCATCGTATAAAACCTCCTAATTTTTTATAGGTCACTTTTATATAATGCAAGTCCCATGCCAACCTTTTGAGAGCCGTCAGATTAGTGCTTTTTAATTATTCAAAACTATCAGTTTAATACAGACGTTCAATAAATGAAAAAGACTGTTCAAATAATGAACAGCCTTTTAAGCCATCAGATCTTCTTCTAATTCTTTTATCTTTTTCCAAACGGTGGTACGACTAACACCTAAAAGTTGAGCTACTTCCTGTTTGTTCCCTCCGTATTTTTCGTACAAACTCTGAATTATTTCCCCTTCCATATCTTTCATGGATCCAACATTTATTTCAATTTTTGAGGAAGGAGACTTCTCGTAATAGTTAACTGGATCATCGAACACGACGTCCCGAATATCATCTGGTGAAAGATGTTGCATCACTACAATTCTTTCCAGCACATTCTCAAGTTCACGTATGTTTCCGGGCCAATTATAAGCAAGTAATTCATATAATAACCGCTTCTCTAGTGATTCTATCGATGTGTTGTTCTTTGTGAGAATATGGTTGATAAGAGGTAGTAAATCTTCTTTTCTTTCTCTAAGAGGCGGTAATTTTATCTGTAGTATATTTAAACGGTAGTACAAATCTTCACGAAATTCTTTTTCTGCTACAAGTCGCTTAAGATTCTTGTTAGAAGCAGAAACTACCCTGACATTTACGGGGATAATCTTCTCTCCACCAATTCTCATCACTTCTTTCTCCTGGAGAACGCGAAGCATTCGAGATTGTAGGTCTAGAGACAATTCTCCAATTTCATCTAGAAAAAGTGTACCTTGGTGAGCCATTTCAAATAATCCAGGTTTTCCACCTTTTTTTGCACCTGTAAAAGCTCCCTCTTCATAACCAAACAGTTCACTTTCTAGTAAATCTTTTGGGAGTGCTGCACAATTGACCGCAACAAATGGACCTTCTTTTCGTAAACTTTCATTATGTGTACTCTGTGCAAATAACTCTTTACCTGTACCGCTCTCACCATTGATAAAAATACTACTATCAGAAAGACTAAACTTTCTGGCGATCATGATTGTTTTCTTCATAATTACACTTTCATGAACAATGTCATTAAATGTGTGTTTGGCAAAAAAGCGTTTATTATGTAGCTGACGCCGCAACTGTCCATCCAATTGTACTAATTTATTTACCTCCTGAAAGGTGATGACAAAGCTTTCATTATTCTCAGCAAGCTTTATCCGATTTACAACAAATCTCTGGCTACCTAAAGAAACTATTTTCTTTTCTACTGTTTTTCCATCTCCAAATAACTTTTGAAGAAATGGATGGTGAATTTTCTCAAGCTTTCTTCCAATTATCTCAGTTGATTTCAACCCGATTAATTTTTCAGCAATTTCATTGTAAACAAATACTCTTCCTTCGAAACCTGTGGCAATAACGCCATCAAATGCATACGAAATAATTGCTTCGAGGTGTGTTTGGCGTAACTTTTCTTTTTCATATAAATAGTATGTTTCAACAGCTTGGTTTAAAGCGTCTAGAATTGCTTCACGGGCTGAATCAACTACGTAGGATTTAATCCCTTTCTTAAGAGCTGTATTTGCAAGACATTCTGCTGTACCAACGATTACACTTGCAATTTTACTCTCTGCTACATCTTTAATATGGTTTGTAATGTCCCGTTCGTCCTGATATTGCCGGAGGATAATTTGAATCGAAAACAGTTCCTCTAATAATTTTAGATCATAATTATGGTAGTTTTCCTTGGAATCAATAAATACAATTTTGTTCCCCAATTGTTGTGCTTGTTTAAACGTCTTCAATAAATCAAATCCATTTACTTTAATTTTCACGACAGGGATTGATAACTTTTCATCTAATAGTTGAGCTGTTGCACCACGAGCAACAATTACAGATACTCCGTGTTGTTCCACTAAGTTTTTTGCTTGAACCAATCCTCTTTTTAAAGCCCCTTGTTTGATAAATACAGGAATATTAGTCTGTTTAGAAACTTCTTCTGCAATTCTTGTAAACTCTACTGAAGGTGAAATAATTCCGATCTTCACCATGAAATCCCCCTCTTGATAAGAATCAGCGACAGGTAATCTAACATTTTTTATTCTTGATCAAAAATAAGGTTTAAGAATCACTTGTAGGATTTGATACTATATTGTCTGAGTATTACTGATTTGTATACTTTCGGCTTCAAGGCTCCTTGAAAATGCAACGATTACTTCCATTTGTAAAAACATTTCTTTTGAACCCACAGTTGGACGAAGAGCCGTATTATCCGGTACTACACTTTTATAAATGGTGCGGTTATTTTGAGTCGATGCTCTTATTTTTAAATAGCCAGTCACTATAACGGTATCCAGATAAACGTTTACTTCCATGCTATTTGCCCCTAATACACAAATATTTTGTACATTAGAGGATTCGCTATTTAAATCCTCTTTATTCTTGTCGTGCTTAAGAATATAATTTCGACATTCTTCATTTATTGTGTCATCAAAATTGATCGTAATTAGATTGGCTAAATATTGATTCTGTTCTTCTTTTGTCGAAAATTCTAATTCATCATACGATTCCTTATTTAGTTGTACTAATTCATTTTGTTCAAATAATTGTTTAACAGAGGAATAAAAGGAGCAGCTATTTGGATTTGCTTTCAAGTTGTTTAACAGTGTTTCATAGTCTTTTTCGCTTGGAGTTATAATAATTGGGTTATGAATATTCTTTTCTTTTAAGAATTGAGCATAAGACAATGAGAGGATTGATTTTTTATATTCACTTTTATTAATATTTGAATCTATATTCTTCGCTGAACTTAATACTAACTGAGGAGTGATATTACTATAGTAGGGGATAATTGTAAGAAATTTATTCTTCACTAGATTGCTATAGAAATCGTCCAATTGAGTACAATAGGATCCTATACCTTCTAATAAAAACAATTCGTTAAGATCTTTTTTGATTAAAGGTTGTAGAAACACCTTGTTCCGGTTTAGTACATTTAAAACGTTATGAAGTTGGCCTTTGTACATTGACTTTGTCTCAACTAAATCTATTTCAGATACACAAAGTTTTATCTTATTTCTTTTTGCCAATTCAAGAAGAGTCCGATGATAAATACTTTTAAAGTAAGGGTCCTCTAAGATGATTTCAGCGCTTAAAAAAACATACATCCTACCACCTCATCCTATTTAAATAGTTTTATCATACAAATAATCGTCAATTAATTTCGATTGATGAAATAGTTGCTATAATTTTCTTATTCGATTAATTCTACTAAAATCCTCCAAGGTTCTCTAGATCGGTATGTTTTTATTTTTTATTAAATGTGATTAAGTTTACCTAGATGCTGATAGGTTTCCTACAGTCCAGAACATAGAAAAGTAGATAAGAGCCTCATACCCATTATAAGAAACTCACATGATTTAATAATCACACTCCGGGATAAATGAACTGTATCCCGAATAATGGACACTTATAAAAAAAGTCCGTTATTCGGGATTTTTTGTGTTAACTTACACAGAAAACCCGTTATAATCAAAACAAATGGAGAGAACGGGGAATCAAGTATGAGTAAACGAATCTTTAACGAATTTCAACGTAGACAACTAGAGAATAATCCAAATGTCAGCCATGTTTCAGATCGCGCTATCGGTTATCAACCAGCATTCAAAGTAAAGGCTGTGAAGGAGAACCTGGAAGGAAAAGGTCCTAAAGCTATCTTCCTAGAAAGTGGATTTGACT
>NZ_JANHJQ010000029.1 GCF_024609785.1 Pseudalkalibacillus decolorationis | reverse complement strand
CTACAAAGCTCAACAGTATGGGGTTAACGTCATCACAACGGAAGAGTCGTACACGTCGAAAGCCAGTTTTTTAGATGATGATCCTATTCCTGTTTGGGATGAAGGGAAGCCTCCACCTGTATTTTCAGGAAGACGGGTGAGGCGGGGTTTGTATCGAGCATCTACGGGTGTACACGTGAATGCAGACCTCAACGGAGCAGCCAATATTTTAAAAAAGGCGATTCTCCAGTTTTTCAAAGAGCGAGCCGCTTCCCTCCGGCCGGTGAATGTGTGGCAACCCACTGTCTTCTAAAAAAGAAGTGCCAAAGGCAAGACTAATGGCATAGAGGGGCTGGGCGTAACAAGGTCGCCAATGTGTCAGCTCCACTAACGTTAAGAGTCCTTTTAGGGCGATACGTTAGAAACCCCCACTTCAAGGAAGCCCTATGGCAGAGTAAGTGGCCGGGAGTATTCATACCTTACATCTTTAATCGGGGGTGTCTTATTACTGCTATATGGATTGGCAAACTTTATCCCCCTAATACTATTAGACTTGGGACTGCTCTCTCTTCAGATAGATCATTTTGCTTTACAGTGGAGACTCCTTTTTTGGGAGCCATATTGGATGGTTGGTGGGATTTTATTTATCTTCTCTGCGATCAAGTTCAAGCAGACTAAGAAAATCAAAGCCTGATAACGTGATTTTACTAAGGATGAGCTATTGCAAGTTGAAACAAAACTAACGGAAGTAATCAGTAAACTCAGTGCTAATCCAACAGAAGATTTGGAACGGAAATTCCAAAGTTTGGTGGCTGAGCGGAATTACTTGAGAAATCAATTGAAATGATAGATTATGGATAGGTATTCTATTTATGGTTAAAAAGTTGGAGGAACAATATGGAATCTAAAATAAATACAAAAGCGATATTAATCACCTTTATGATTGGTGCATTTTTTGCAGTATTGAACGAAACGTTGCTTAATATTGCACTAACAGAGTTAATGACTGTATTTGACGTCGATGCTCCAACTGTCCAATGGTTAGCAACTGGATTTATGCTTGTTATGGGTGTTCTGATGCCTATATCTGCATTATTAATTCAATCGTTCACTACAAGACAGATGTTTATTGGTGTCATGACTGTTTTTTTAATCGGGACTATTATTGCTGCAAGTGCAGTAAACTTTCCAATGCTTTTAACTGGCCGTATGATACAAGCGGTCGGTACTGGCTTGTTAATACCTGTTATAATGACCGCTTTACTTTTACTTTATCGCCCTGAAGTTCGCGGAAAAATTATGGGTACCTTTGGCCTGGTTATCATGTTTGCTCCCGCACTTGGCCCCACTTTATCAGGGGTGATTGTTGACACTCTAGGTTGGCGTTGGTTATTCATATCCGTCATCCCTTTTGCGGTGTTTTCAATTCTATTTGCACATAAATATTTACAAAACGTCGGTGAGGTTACGCGTCCTAAAACAGATGTCCTCTCGATCGTTCTCTCTACAATAGGTATTGGAGGAATCGTTTATGGATTCAGCAGTGCAGGGGAAAGTTCAGAAGGGTTTTTATCGGTAACGATTATTTCAATTCTCTGTATCAGTTTTATCAGCCTACTGTTGTTTGTACTACGTCAATTGAAGTTAGATGAACCATTATTAGATGTACGTGTGTTTAAATATAAAAGCTATGCACGAGGGGTCAGTATTTTTGTCATTGTCATTATGGCGATGTTCGCTTCTGAAATTGTAATGCCTATGTATTTACAAGGACCATTAGGGTATTCTGCAAAGGTGGCAGGATTATTGCTTTTACCAGGAGCGTTATTGAACGGTCTGATGTCACCAACTATGGGCACATTATTCGATAAGTATGGCCCAAGGAAACTAATAATCCCTGGTACGGTTGTATTAGTAGGGGTTATGATATTCTTTAGCTATATCAACCCTTCCATTTCGATATGGTCGTTCGTTATTGTATATATCCTGTTAATGCTATCGATTTCTGCGATTATGATGCCAGCTCAAACGAATGCATTAAATGAATTACCGAAAAATTTATACGCCCATGGAACAGCGATTGCGAACACATTACAACCGGTTGCAGGTGCACTTGGCGTTTCAATCTTTGTAAGTATTATGACTCAAGGCCGCACGAGCTATTTAGAGGGGCATTCAGGTTCAATAACAGAAGAAATAATGAATGAAGCTATGACCCACGGCGTTCACCATGCTTATTGGTTTGCTTTAGGTTTAAGTATTATCGCCTTCATTATTGCGTTATTTATCCGAAAAGCCATTGCCCCTGATTTTGATCAAAACTAATAATGAGGTATTTTTAAAATTACAAAAAGGCTGACTTGACATTGTAAGTAAATGTCGGGTCGGCCTTTTGACGTTAAGTCATCGATGTTGTACTTTTGGGAAGTCTTATTACTAACTACGTGTAACTTTCTTCTGATTAACTTCTTTTTCGATTGTTTTATCCGGAAGCTCTTCAGAAAGTTCAACATCGTTTTTGATTGTTGAAGAGTGTAAATTATTATTTCTGGCAGCTTCCTCATTTAATTTTTCTTCCTTAGCCATTACTTTCTGTCCTCCTCAAATTGGTTATCCGATTTAAACTTTTTTGCTTTTCTCCGTTTTCCCTGTTTTGTTGCCGGAAGAGTATTCGTATCCAAATTTTAATCCGTTTGTTTTATCTTTATAAGGTCCTGTTTCTACTTGATATTGGCTTTTATCTTTTTGAACCATATTATCACCTCTGTATTTAGAATTTATCATCTGGGTGTAGGTTATTTTGCATTAATGCTTGAGTTTTCCCTACCTGCTCAGTGGTAGCAGTTTCTACCTTGTACCAATCTTTCTCACTCATGATTTCGAATAGATTGCTTTGATTTTGTTCAGCATTTTCAAAGCATTGCTTATAGACATTACGCAATTCCTTATGACTTGTCTCCAACAACGTGTTACTGACGCTTCTGCATCTTCCTTTTTCTAATTCTAAACAAAGCAGAAGCATTTCACGGTCCGTCAATCCACGGCCTTCCATATTGTTTGGCATAATTCAACAACACCTCCACTATTCTATTGAATGTTCATAGAGCGATTGAAATATTTTGAGAGATCCACAATTTTCATTTGATGACGTTCGGCTATATTTTCTAATTGTTCTCGAATCGTTTGATCCTGACATTGAGAGGCACACCAGTTTATCGTTTTTGCTGTAATTTCCTCTGCCCTAATTTCGTCTTCAATAAAAGCTAATTCCTTAGTCGTAAGCTGGTTCATTTTGAAATCACCCCCAGTTATAAGGTTCGACTATCCTTTGATTAGTATTGATAAGTCTTTTTATTTTTATCCAACAAAAAGTTAAACTGAATTTAAACAAAGCCATACCTTCCTTTTAACCTTCAGTGATTAGTATGAAGGAGTAAGAAAGTTTACATGAGGAAGGGTGTTCGGTTAATGAATTCTAAGACAATTGATGACAAATCTAAAATGAATGTGGATTCCACTTTTACATTGAAAGAAAGAGTCAGGATGAATTTACAGCGCTGGCCAACCTGGATTGCATATCTTGCGGTTGCTTGGTCCACTCTTTACGGGGTACTGCATCTTTACTGGTTACTTGGCGGAGCGGGGTATCCGTTCAACAATACCAGTATGGGATTGTTTGGGGCAGCAATGGTTACGTATCTCCCTGTTAAGGTCGGAGGTATGATTTTCGTTATCCTTTGTCTCCTAGGCATATTGGTTGGTGTACAAATGAAAATTAGTAAGAGAATTATTCCAAGGTGGTTTGTCCTTGCATACGCGTGGGGCATCACAGTTGTGCTGATTCTTTTCGTGCCAGATAGTAGCCTAATAGCGGCTATGGCTTATGCATTTCTGTTCAAGTTTCATTTTAATTGGATGATGATGAATCAGGTCATATGTATTTTCGGTGCGCTTTTTTGGGGTTTTGCTGCTTTAGCTTACCAACGAAATACAAGAAATGCCTGTGAAAACTGCGGAAGAGCTGAGTATGAAAAACCTTTCTTTCTCGTTCGACGGGGTAAATGGATTACCTATATTGCGGTTCTCGCCCCGATTCCATACGCAATCACTCGCTATGCTTGGGCACTAGGGATTCCTTTGGGAGTTGACCCGGGCTTCTTGCAGGATTTTTCGAGTGTTAACCCGATGCATCATATTACCGAATGGGTATTCGGATCAATATGTATAGCCGGCGGTCTCCTCACTCTAGGTTTGATCCGGAAATGGGGTGAAGTATTTCCTCTTTGGTTTCCATTAATCAGGGGTAAAAGGGTGCCAATTCTGTTAGCAGTCATTCCAGCAACATGTGTAGCCATTGCTGTAACCGCCGCTGGATTTGTCTTTACCTTCTCATTTATCGCAGTTAAGCTTCAACTTATGCCAACGGATGGTATTCTAGTGAGTCAAATCTGGGGTGCAGTGGGTCCAATGCTTCTTTGGGTTCCTTGGGGAGTGGCTTTAGGTCTTGCCACGATTTCTTACTATTATCGTCGGCGAGGTCAATGTGGTCACTGTGGTAGAGATGAAGCCTAAAGTGAATATAATTGAACACAAGGTTTCATTCCAAGAAGTGACGGGTAAGACTAAAGTTTAAGTAATTCACTATTGCTCGAACGAATGAAAGGATGGATGACAATGAATTCGAATAATAACAATGATCGTGTAAAGGGTAAGATGGAACAGGTCAAAGGCGAAACGAAAAAGACGTGGGGAAAAGCAACTAATGATGACTCGAAAGTTGCTGAAGGTGAAAGAGATAAAGACAAGGGCAAAGTTCAAGAAACAATTGGTAAAGCTAAAGATAAATTTGGTGGAAATAATAAAATATAGCGTAAAAAGGCCTTACTTACTTGCTGGCTCCTTTTAAGGGGTCAGCTTTATTAGGCTTGGCACTAGCCAGGTTTTCTTTAAAAAGCATGAGAAAATAATTTCGTTCCGTTCCTACTATCAAGTACTTATGTGAAACAAAGAATGTTTCAGATCCATTGAATATAAAATAAATCCATATATCAGCTATACGTAAAGACCAAGGCGGTTACAATTACCGTTTTGATCTTTTTTTCGTACGTTAAGAAAGTGTAAAATATTGAAGTAAGAAAAGGATTAGATTTAGAGAGGAAAAATGCTAACCTTACAAACGACTTCCTCTAGTGGAGAATCATAATTTTAGATAAAGGCGGGTTTATGTTGAAGCAACTTGAAAAGGTAAATTTGAAAGACTTAAAACGATATTAGAGGTATTGAGTAGTAATGAGGAATTCAAAATGATCACAATTGAAAACAACTCGAACAATGCAATTATCGTTATCCATGAGATTTATGGAGTTAACCAGCATATGAGATATATTTGTGAGTCAATTGGACAACAAGGTTTTGATGTAATATGTCCTAACTTATTAGACCAGGACCAACCATTTCATTACACACAAGAGAAAGAAGCTTACATTAATTATATGGAGAGTTTAAGCTTTTCAAAAACATCACGTACGATCAGAACATTAATTACAAAATTGAAAGAGAAATATGAGAAAGTCTTTATAGTTGGATTTAGTGTCGGAGCAACTCTTGCTTGGATGTGTAGTGAAGAGGGATCTCTAGATGGGGTAGTCGGGTTTTATGGTTCTCGTATTCGAAACTATGTGGATTTAACACCTCAGTGTCCGGTATTATTATTCTTTCCACAACAAGAGAAATCATTTGATGTTGCCGATTTAATAACAACACTGCAGAAAAAGGATAATGTTAACACCCGTAAGTTTGATGGACAACATGGATTTAGTGATCCTTACGCTCCAAAATATTGCGAGACATCTGCTAAATTATCGTTTAATGAAATGACCAGATTTCTACAGATTCGAAGTTGGAAGAACAGTTGTAAATAAATGAATGAGAAATTTCCTAGTTTTCCTTACCCTAATTTTACATGAGTAATATGGAAAGCACATACTGGATAAAAAATAATGTACTAAAATTATCTCCGAAGTGATCTTTACTAAAGGAGATGAAGAGAATGCAGAAAACTTTATTTCGATTAAGTGTGTTACTAGTGATGTGCTTCGCTATCGTATTATTAATTAGTCCGCTTAAAGGGGCTAAAGCAGTATCAACTGGGGAAACAAGACAAGTAGATACTGTGGCCCACCGCGGTGCATCCGGATATTCGCCAGAAAACACAATTGCCGCATTTGATAAAGCGGTAGAAATGAAGGCGGACTATATTGAGATCGACGTACAGAGAAGTAAAGATGGGAAACTGGTTATTATACATGATACGACAGTTGACAGAACGACGGATGGAACTGGCCATGTTAAAGACTTAACCTTTGAACAGCTTAGAAGTCTAGACGCCGGCAGCTGGAAAGGGAAAGAATTTTCTGGAGAAAAAATCCCTACTTTTGAAGAAGTTCTTAGCAGATATCATGGGAAATTTGGTATTTTAATCGAATTAAAAGCTCCACAGCTATACCCAGGAATTGAAGAAACCGTTGCTATGATATTAAAAGAACGAACCTTAGATAAGCCTCAGAACGAAAAAATCATCATCCAATCCTTCAATTTCGAATCAATGGAAAAAATGAATACTCTCCTTCCAAAAGTGCCAATAGGAGTACTTACATCCTCGAAGACCCATACAACCGATCAAGCATTAAATGAATTTGCCACATATGCTGATTATTTCAACCCAAACTACAAAATTGTTAATAAAGAATTAGTGAGTAAGGTGCATGCACACGGATTGAAAATATCCGCATGGACAGTTCGTAGCCAAGAGACAGCTGATTTTCTATTAGAAATGGATGTAGACGCAATAATTAGTGATTATCCTGATTACGTAGATCCAAGAAATTAACGATTATTTGCCGCTTGAAAAATTTATATATAACAGAAGACCGAGCGTAGAAAAATACGCTCGGTCTTTTTACCTTACATGTTTTCGGATGCCTTCTTGATATATTTATAAAGGTCACCGTCCATGCCATATTGTAGGGCATTATCGGGGTTTTCTGAATAATATTTTTCTGCTGCTTTTGTGATTTCAGGATCTCCACCAGTAGTTTTGCTGACCAGTTCATTCCATCTTTTGGCCAGTTTTACGACCTCTGGGTTACCTGGTGACGTCCCTTTTTCTATTTCCACACGAAATTCTCCCGTTATTTCAGCCCATTCTTTTTCATATTGTTTTCTTTCTTCTTGGGTGAATTGTTCACCACGTTTTTTAATTTCATCAATTTGTTCTTTTGTAAAATATTCATTCATATTGATCACCTCAATTAATTTAATAAATTGTTCTGCTGTAACATCTTGCTGAGTGCTAAGCAAATCATAGATGTCTGATAAACGACTCTGCAATTGTTCCTGTATTCGGATATGCTCATTCAAACGATCTAACTGCATGCGGATCACTTCATCTGCTCTGAAACTTGGACTTCCAATCATCCTTTTGATTTCTTCAAGTGCAAAGCCGAGTTGCTTTAATGAAATGATTTTTTGAAGTTCGGCAATATCTGATTCAGTGTAGATACGATGACCCACACTCGAATGCTGAGAAGGAGAAAACAGTCCGATGTTATCGTAATGATGGAGTGTCCGTACCGTTAGTCCAGTCTGTTTAGCTAGTTCTCCTATTTTCCAGTTTTTCTTAATGATCATCCCCTCATTTCGCGCGAATTATTTTACCGGTAACTTAACTATATAACCTGACGTCACGTTAGGAGCAAGGCATTGGGGGAAAAATATAAAATTTTCTTTGCATCGATGTAATTTCCAGTTCCACAGACGTGCATGATTTTGATAATTATTATCATTTACGAGTTAGGTCATCCCCTAAATAAGGCATGTATAGTAATTATCATTCTCAATTAGGGATAAATTTCTCACTTAAGTTTGACTTTACCTGTTCATTCTGGTATAAATATTATATAATAATTATTTTAAATAAGGGAGTGGATGATTTGAAAAGATACGATTATCATCACCTCAACCATAGCAAAGAGCAACAAACATCAAAGAAAACATTGTGGATTACATTAATGCTCACCTTGTTTTTTACAATCGTAGAGATAGTGGGAGGTTTATTGTCCCATTCACTAGCTCTATTATCCGATTCAGCTCATATGATTTCTGATGTGGTTGCTTTAGGTTTAAGTATGGTGGCTATTTATATGGCCACACGACATCCCAATAAGAAATACACGTTTGGCCAACTACGCTTTGAGATTATTGCTTCTTTTTTAAATGGCCTAGCACTTGCTGTGATTGCGGTTGGTATTTTCATTGAAGGGATCAATCGGATGATTCATCCGCAGGACGTCAATCTGCAATTGATGTTAATCATCGCTTCAATCGGCTTGATCGTGAACATTATACTGACGTATGTGTTGAGCAGAAGTATGAAGGAAGAGGAGAACTTAAATATTAAAAGCGCTCTCTGGCATTTTATCGGGGACCTACTAAGTTCCGTCGGTATTATTGTATCAGCCGTACTCATTTATTTTACGGGGTATTTTATTTTTGATCCAATCATTAGCATGGTGATCGGAGGTATCATATTCCTTGGAGGATCAAGGATTATCCGTGAGTCCTACCTCATATTGATGGAATCAGTGCCAGAAAAATTTGACCTTGATTCCATTCGTCAGGATATAAACAAGGTAGAGGGTGTAGAGGATGTTCATGAAATGCATTTATGGGCGATATCTACAGAGCACTACTCGTTAACCGCCCATGTTTTTATCCGAGAAGGGATTCAATCATTTACCGTTATTAAGGCAATCGATCAGTTATTAAAAGATAAATATAGTATCGAACATTCGACGATTCAAGTTGAACATCCAGCAATACACGATCATGGAGAATATGGGGAACAATTTTTGCTGCAGAATAGTCTTACGAACTAGGTGTTCTATGAAAAAACTCCTTATCTGGTAAAAGGTTGTTTGTGGAACAGGCTACTTTCTTCAACAATCGGTTAAGGCTTATTGAGCTAAAAGGCAGCTTAGTTTAACAGGTAATGTGTTAATATATATAAGTTGTGAAAGTTTCTATTTAGACTACATGTGTTTATTTTACACGTTAAGAAAGTATAAAAATACTTTCTATAGTATAAGCGCAACTAAGGCTCAGCCGGCGCCAAAGGCTTGGCTTTACCAAGTTTTCTTTAGATGCTAAAGGAAGACCTATTATGAGGTGAGGATATTGGTGAAAACAGACAAATAGCCTCCTAAAATTAAAAAACACAATTTTAGGAGGCTATTAAAATGAAGTTTAATTTAATTGATAGAAAAAGCTGGGATAGAAAACCATATTTTGAGCATTATCTAAATCAAAAGTGTACATTCAGCATAACAGCAAATGTAGAAATTACAACGTTATTAAAAGAGCTTCGTAACAATGGGATGAAACTATACCCAGCCTTTATTTATATGGTCAGCAAAACAGTCAATTCTCGTGTGGAATTCAGAACCTGCTTTAACGATGAGGGTGATCTAGGATATTGGGATAAAATGATACCGAGTTTTACAATCTTTCATAGTGATGACAAATCATTCTCAAGCATCTGGACTGAGTTTTCTAATGAATTTAGTGAATTTTATATAAATTATCAAGATGATATCAAGCAATACGGTGATGTTAAGGGATTTTTTGTAAAAGAAAACGTACCAAAAAACGTTTTTCCTATATCCAGTATTCCATGGGTTAGTTTTACTGGTTTTAACCTTAATATAAATAATGATGGAAACTTTTTATTACCCATTGTTACAGGGGGGAAATACTTTAATCAAGAAGGTAAAACGTTAATGCCTATCTCATTACAAGTACATCATGCTGTTTGCGATGGTTACCACGCTAGTAAATTTATTGAAGAATTACAACTTCTAGCTGAAAATTGTTATAATTGGCTCCGTTAAAATGAGCAAATAAGTGTGTCGTGTCGTTAAGGAGTTGTCCAGACTTTAATGCAAGGCGATAAGCAGTTTTGAGTTTATAACGATAATTGAAAAAGGAGTGGCTCAAAAGGGTGTTTTCCTTTTAGGTCACTCCTCTTAAAATGGTTTACGTACTTTACTTTAACGGTACTCCGTGTCGTAAGAAGGCAGCTGCTTCTAAATCAGAAATACCGCTTTCTCTAGCGATTTGTGACATTTCCGCTGAGATTCGAGGTGCGAAATGCTTCGGAGGTGCAGCGTGTCCCATTTGACGTTGGCGTCCAGGGCGTCGACCAGGGAATGGTCCCCAAATTGCAAATGTAAGACCAGGTGATTGGATATTAAGGAAGAACGTTTGCCCGTCTGGTGAGAATGTTGGTCCGCAGAACTCAGATCCATTAAGATGGTTATTAGCAAACTCGTATACTTCCCCATCTGGAGTAATGCCCATTACACGGTTACCATTGCCTCCATCTTCAGCAAATAAAAGGTCTCCCCATGGTGTAATTACGATGTTATCCGGACTTTCCATTTTATTCGCTTCAGTACCTTCGTAAAATAGCTCGAGTGTTTCAGTCGCAGGAGTATAACGATAAATTTGTCCTAGACGTTTTTCGCCACCCGCCGTATCGTCAAACCAAAACACACCGCCAGCAAAAGATGCCCCTTCTAAACGATTGAAGCGAACGCATCCTTTTTCAAGTGCATCGTCATGAGGATCTTCTTTGTTGACGTCTTTCCAAACAACCCCGAATTTTTGTCCTGGATTCATGAAGTCTGCATCCGGATTTGTTTTTTCCTCAATCGCCAATGCCTGAAGCTCTCCGCCCCTTTGTAAAGCACCTGGACGTGGAGTTCTATCATTTGGAATATATCGGTACAGGAAGCTTGAACGCTCATCATTAGCAGGATCGTTAGGGTCGATACTACCGCGAAAATCATCTTCAGTTAAGTAAACAATTCCGGTTGCCGGATCTATGGCTGTCGCTTCATGTGAGAAGAATCCCATATCGCGAATTGGCGTTTTGGACAATTTGTTCTCTGGTTCATTTGGCATAACTTCGAATACATAACCGTGTCCGTCCGTGCGCGTTTCTTCACATGTTAGCCAAGTCCCCCATGGAGTTGCTCCACCTGCACAGTTTTGCATCGAACCAGACGACGTTACATATTCAGCAAATTTTTTCCGATCAGGTCCGAGAACGAGAGCTGCAGTCCCACCGGGGGCGTGGCGGTTGTATGGATTTTTACCTTGGACTGCAGATTCAGAACCACTTAATTCATGGTTTCTTACTAAAATTGTCGTATGACCTGGTCCTTGGAAAGCAGCCATACCGTCAAAATCCGCTGGGATAGGTGCACCATTCGTCATTTTCTTTCCTTCTTCAGAAATAACACGGTATTGGAACCCTTTAGGAAGGTCAATCAAACCACCAGGGTCTTTAACGAGTGGACCAAAACCAGTGAATGGATTACCACGCATCGGTTTCGTTCTGTTCGGGTTAGCCAATACTTTGGTTGGATCTGCTGAAAGTAATCCTGCTGAACCTAGAGTTAACGCAACTGTACTGATCCCGCTTAATTTGATGAAATCCTTTCTCTTCATACGACTCCGCCCATTACTACTGTTATCCAATTGGGTAATTCCTCCTTTATACTTTCAATCTAGTAATTACTCTAGCAAATGAATATAAATTCAATGTTGTCAAATTGTAAATCTTTTTATGGCGGATAATGTCCGGTCTTGTGTTAATAGATCTTTTTTATAAGTCAAAATTGAAATTCAATGAAGTTTGTCGCATGTACTTTTTACTAAAAATAGTAATGTTATAGTAAATTATTACTCTATATGGAGAGTTCTACTAGAGGCTTTAATAGATAAATTGTAATAAATTTCGATATTTTCCTACCATTTACACCATCTTTACTCTTATTTCATGTCCTCTTAATAACGATTCACTATTATTTGGTTGTGCGAGGAATGAAGTGGGGTGAGGATAATTAGGACAAGAACAAAGCTGAAATGTTATAAATTCGCCTTTAGGGATTTGCTCCTTTTAAAACTATTGGCGTCAGCATTCTTATTCTTTTTAACTATTAGCGAATTAACGGAGCCAACAGCTGCTTATTTTAGTGATACCGATAAAGGCGTTGCCGTAATAAAAGTGGGTACATGGGAAATTACATCTGAAAAGGAACAGAGAGGCGAGAAGCCTAAAGCTACTAGAAAAGATAAATCATCTGAAAAAAGTGAACTGAAGCCAGGTTCTACACAGGAACAATTCACGCAAGAAAGTGTCTCTAATAATAACAACAATCATGATGATCCTACAGAGAAAATACACCTAAAGATGAAATGCAAGAGAACATGAATGGACAACCGGTTAACAATGGTGAGCGAGAGGATTCGGGAACTGATAAAACCAAAGATGTTGATGTTATGAAAAAGGTTACAGATCCCAATCATGGTGGAAAAGCAATAAGTCAGACGGATGGTGATCAGAAATGAAATCTGTAAAAATAATAGGTAATCTGGTTTCGACAATTTTGTTTTTTACATTACTAATTATGGCCATTGTCGTCATTTCCTCGAGAGTAACTGGTGGTGAGCCAAATGTATTCGGTTATCAATTGAAAACGGTGTTATCTGGTTCGATGGAACCCGTAATTCAAACAGGTTCTATTATTGCTGTTAAACCAGGAGGAGATATGACTAGATTTGAAAAAGGCGATGTCATCACATTTACCGATAAAGAAGACCGCTTAATCACTCACCGTATTGTTAATGTAAAAGGAAGCGACGAACAGCTCCACTATATAACAAAAGGTGATCATAACGATGGTCCAGATCGGGAGCCTGTATTGCCACAAAACGTAACTGCCGAATACAAAGGTTTCACGATTCCTTATGTTGGCTACTTGTTCAATTTTGCAGACTCAAAATCCGGTGGTGCACTTCTGTTAATCATTCCAGGGTTGTTGCTTATCGGGTATTCGATTTTCGCAGTATGGAAGGTCATCTCAGAAATGGATACTAGGAAGAAACGCGAAACGACAAGCGTTGATTAACAAAACGGGGTTGTTACCCACAAGTGTGGGATCAATAAATGGGTTTTCACCTAATAAAGGTGCAGTAAAAAAGAGGAGGAATAAAAGGATGGGTTTAAAGAAAACGCTTGTAATGGGAGTAGCCTCAGCGTCATTGGGATTGTCACTTGTAGGTGGTGGAACGTATGCGTATTTCAGCGATACGGCAGAAACAACCAACACTTTTGCGGCAGGCACATTAGATTTGTCTGTTGACCCAACAACGATTATCGATGTTGAGAACATCAAGCCTGGTGATACATTTACTCGTGAATTTAAGCTTGGGAACAATGGTTCGCTAGATATTAAACAAGTATTGTTGGAAACAGCATATACCGTAACTGACGTAAAGGGCGACAATAACGAAGCCAACTTTGGAGAACATATTGAAGTAGAATTCTTGTACAACATTGATAATATAGATGAAGTGATTTATAAAACAACGTTAGCTGAACTTCAAGGCATGAGTCCAGAAGCGGTTGATCAGCATGTTTTCTATCCGTGGTTAGGGGAGAAGGGTCTTCCGGCTGGTTCCGTCCATGATTTTACTGTTAAATTCAAATTCATTGATAACGGTGAAGACCAAAATGTTTTCCAAGGTGATTCTGTACAGCTTGAGTGGACCTTTGAAGGTAGACAAACAGATGGTGAAGAAAAGTAACCGTTAGATTAACTTCAAAAATACGAAAAACACGCGGGTCTCAGCTGAACCTACGTGTTTTTTGCTTGCACGTTAAGAAAGTATAAAAATACTTTCTATAGTATAAGCGCAGCTAAGGCCCACCCGACGCCAAAGGCTTGGCTGAGCCAAGTTTTCTTTACACGTTAAGAAAGTATAAAAAATACTTTCTATAGTATAAGCGCAACTAAGGCGATCGCCTGCGCTAAAGCTTGGCGCTAGCCAAGTTTTCTTTATTACTAGATTTCAGCAGCCTAAAATTATCAAAAAGTTAAATATGTTCGGTTCGGATTAAAGTGGAAACTCCAATAATAAGTAGCATTCATTTTTCGATTGATAAAGGGAGAAATTGACCACTAAAATAGTGTATAATCTGTTATAGAGGTTGTTCAAAAAGTCCGGTAAAAATAGCTGTCGAATTTCTTCGTTGTTCGATCTCTCCGGTCCTCACGTATTAGTAGCATACGTTCTGGTCCTCGAGATTTTCACGCCTCGAACTTCTTGGCTCTTTTTGTCCTCCTTTTTGAACACGCACTTATAGGAAAAATTCTTAGGAGGTACTTAATTTGGCTAATACATTAATTTTCGGGCATAAAAATCCTGATACTGATACGATTTCTTCTGCTATTGTGTATTCTTACTTGAAAAATAAACTTGGGTTGGACACTGAGCCTGTACGCTTAGGCAACATAAATGAGGAAACTCAATACGTATTGGATTATTTTAATATCGAGGCACCGCGTCTTGTCACAAACGTAGCGGAAGAAGTAAGTGAAGTGATATTGGTTGATCATAATGAACATCAACAAAGTGCAGATGGCATTGATAAGGTAAAAGTACTTGAGGTAATTGATCATCATCGTATCGCAAACTTTGAAACGGCAGACCCTCTATACTATAGAGCCGAGCCAGTAGGTTGTACGGCTACGATTTTGAACAAGCTTTTTAAAGAACATGGGGTAGAGATTCCGAGGGAAATGGCGGGACTCATGCTTTCGGCAATTATTTCGGATACATTATTATTTAAATCGCCTACTTGTACGAATGAAGATGTTCAAGCAGCGAACGAATTAGGTGAAATTGCTCAAATGAGCATTGAAGAGTATGGCTTAAACATGCTCCGGGCTGGTGCGGACCTTAGTGGAAAAACAATGAAAGAGCTCATTTCACTGGATTCCAAAGAGTTTGCATTGGGCGATAGTAAGGTTGAGGTTGCTCAAGTGAATACAGTCGATGTGAATGATGTGCTCCAGCATCAAGAAGAACTAACAACTGAAATTACAAGTGTGGTAGCCGAGAAACAATTAGACCTGTTTGTATTGGTTGTAACTGATATATTAAATAATGACTCCACTGTCTTACCAGTTGGACATGCTTCAAGTGCCGTAGAGCAAGCTTTTGGAGTGAAGTTGACCGATCAAACAGCGGTATTAAAAGGTGTCGTTTCACGTAAAAAACAAATTGTCCCTTTCTTAACAAAAGCATTGTCCTAAGTAATATATATTAAAAGACTATTAAAGTATTGTAAGTGAACTTGTTATCCTAGAGTCTGCAAGTTATAATAAATGGGAATTACCAATTATATATATTTTCAACTAGGGGTGTCCAATGAGTTGGGCTGAGAGAGAAATGCTTAGAAGTTTCTCGACCCTCGGGACCTGATCTGGTTCATACCAGCGTGGGGAAGTTAATTTGTCAGCTATTGAGAAGTAGGTTAAGTGTACATCTATCTATTTCTTATTCAGCCGGGTCCTATTATTTTAGGGCTCGGCTTTTTTGCTTTTCCTATACGATTAGCAGCTTCTTTATACTGGTCATGTTCTAGATTCAAGTCCTTTACTAATTTAAAAGGAGTGGAATTGAAATGACATCAGGCAGTACGCAAGAACAAATGAGCTTTTCTATTATGTCCAATTTTTCAGGGAGCAAGAAGGTGTATGTACAAGGTTCAAGGGAGGACTTGAACGTTCCAATGCGGGAAATTGCGCAAAGTCCAACAAGCAGCACTTTTGGGGAGGAAGACAACCCCCCTTTACGGGTTTATGATACGAGTGGCCCGTATACCGATTCAGATTACACAGTGGATATTCGAAAAGGGTTACCAGCACTTCGACTAAAATGGGTGCTTGAGCGTGATGATGTGGAAGAGTATCAGGGACGTGAAGTGAAACCCGAGGACAATGGGTATAAGTCGGATGAGCGGTCTAACCAAGATGTTTTTACTGGCCTGAATCGTCGTCCAATGCGTGCAAAAGAAGGGCAAAATGTAACGCAATTGCACTATGCTCGTAAAGGAGTCATTACACCTGAAATGGAATTTATCGCACTTCGTGAACATGTTACTCCAGAGTTTGTTCGTGAGGAGGTTGCGAAAGGTCGAGCGATTATTCCGTCTAATATTAACCATCCGGAAAGTGAACCGATGATTATCGGCCGCAATTTTCACGTTAAAATCAATGCGAATATAGGTAACTCAGCTGTATCGTCTTCCATTGAAGAGGAAGTAGAGAAAATGACATGGGCGACGCGCTGGGGTGCTGACACGATGATGGATCTTTCTACGGGTAAAAATATTCATACGACCCGTGAGTGGATCATTCGGAACTCACCAGTACCAGTTGGAACTGTTCCAATCTATCAAGCACTTGAAAAGGTAAATGGTGTCGCTGAAGATCTCACCTGGGACGTGTATCGCGATACACTCATTGAGCAAGCGGAGCAAGGTGTAGACTACTTTACCATTCATGCCGGTGTCCTTTTGCGATATGTGCCATTAACAGCAACCCGAAAGACCGGAATCGTTTCCCGTGGCGGCTCAGTTATGGCTCAATGGTGTCTGTTTCACCATGAAGAAAGCTTCCTTTATACTCATTTTGAAGAAATCTGTGAGATCATGAAAAAATATGATGTTGCTTTTTCACTCGGTGATGGTCTACGTCCTGGGTCGATTGCAGATGCTAATGACGAGGCCCAATTTGCAGAACTTGAAACATTAGGGGAATTAACACAAATCGCTTGGAAGCATGATGTTCAGGTGATGATTGAAGGACCGGGTCATGTTCCAATGCATCTTATTAAAGAAAATATGGATAAGCAACTGGAAATCTGTAAAGAAGCACCTTTTTATACATTAGGGCCACTGACAACAGATGTTGCACCTGGTTATGATCATATTACTTCTGCCATTGGAGCAGCGATGATCGGTTGGTATGGCACAGCAATGCTCTGTTATGTGACACCAAAGGAACACCTCGGTTTACCGAATAGAGACGATGTCCGTGAAGGTGTTATTACGTATAAAATTGCAGCTCATGCAGCGGATCTTGCAAAAGGACATCCAGGGGCACAGAAGCGGGATGATGCCTTATCGAAAGCACGCTTTGAATTCCGCTGGAGAGACCAATTCAATCTCTCACTCGATCCTGAACGGGCAATTGAGTATCATGACGAAACGTTACCGGCAGAAGGAGCAAAAACAGCACATTTTTGTTCGATGTGTGGTCCGAAGTTCTGCAGTATGAGAATTTCACAAGACATTCGCGACTATGCGAAAGAGAAAGGCCTTGATACGAAAGAAGCAATCGATGAAGGAATGAAAGAGAAGTCTAAGGAATTTAAGGAATCCGGAAGTGAAATTTACAAATAAGTAGATTGCAAAAGATGAAGCGAATATATTTCGTTTCATCTTTTTTATAAACTTTCTAATAAATAGAAAAAGGCCAGTAACCCTTCAGATAGGGTCACTGGCTTTAAAGTAAGTTCTTGCTTAACCTTCTAAATGTTTATTTAAGGTCTTCGATTGAATCAGCTTCAACGTAAGTAGGTACGACAAGACCTGTTTTAGCACCTTCTAAGTTTGGTCCTAGACGTTCCATTTTATCACCATACTCTTCAAGATAGTCTTTATGAGTTAATGGCAACCAGCCTGCTACCATCCCGTCTGCATCACCATTAGCAACAGCAGTGAACATTGGGCCAGCATCTAACTGAACGAGTTCAACTTTATAACCAATGCCCTCTAATACTTTTGCAACCACATTTGTACTTGCAATTTCAGAATCCCAAGCTACAAATGCAAGAGAAATTTCTTTACCGTCAACTTTATCTGCACCTTCGGTCCATTTAGCTACTTTATCACTATTTTCTTCAACCCATTTTGATGCTGCTTCTGCCGGTTTCATTCCTTCTTGAATGTCTACCATTACAGCACCCATATCTTCACTCGTCCAATGGAATTGATCTAACACTTTGTAAGCACTAGGTTGATCGTCTTTAAGCCCTTTTCGAACAAATGTTTCAATGTTTTCTGCTTCGCCATACACACCTTTTGGATCTTCGAGGTACTTAAGGTCAAATTTTGAGAACATCCAGTGTGGAGTCCATCCAGTAACAACAATTGGCTCTTTATCTTCAATCGCCTTCTGTAACTCTGATGCCATTGCTGCTGATGAAGACTCAATAAGCTCCCATTCAGCAAGGCTCTCATAATCTTCTAAAGCCTTTGTAGTTGCTTTCATGATTCCAGCACCTGGCTCAATTCCAGTAATCTTATAATCTACTTGTTCTCCAAGAGATGCTGAGCTAGATCCTTCTCCATCACCGGAACCTCCATCCGATTCACCGCTACCACATGCTGCTAGTACAAAGGACAATGCAAGTACCATTGCTAATCCAAGAAAACGAAATTTCTTTTTAAACATGTAAATCCCCCTTATTGTTGTTTAGTACTTCCTATATTTTGAGAAATCCGATCTAAAACAATTGCTAGAATAACAATGGCAAGACCGGCTTCAAAACCAGTTCCTACTCGAAGTTGTGTAACTGCCCGATATACGTCAGCACCTAATCCTGGTGCACCTACAAGGGACGCAATAACAACCATGGAAAGTGCAAGCATAATACTCTGGTTAATCCCTGCCATAATCGTTGGTGTTGCTAAAGGCAGCTGGACTTTAAATAATTTCTGATTTGTCGTTGACCCAAATGCATTTGCAGCTTCAATCAGATCCTCCGGTACTTGACGTATCCCTAAATTGGTTAAGCGGATCGTCGGTGGCATCGCAAAGATAACAGAAGCAATAATCCCTGGTACGACACCTATTCCAAAGAATAAAATTGCTGGAATTAAGTATACAAAGGCCGGCATTGTCTGCATGAAGTCTAGAATCGGTGTAATGACATTCCTTGATCGATCACTCTGAGAAATCCAAATCCCGATTGGAACCCCGATAATAATTGAGATAATAACGGAAGATAATACAAGCGCTAACGTATCAATCGTTCCATCCCAATAGCCTAGATTTTGGATTAACAGTAATCCTACAGCTGTAAAAAGGGCAATTGTCCAACGACTCGCCCACCACGCTAGCCCTGTAAATATTGCAATTAATACTACTGCTGGTATAGAAGATAGAATGAGTACTATAAATTCAACAAATCCTTCTATTCCTTCTGTTAGTGCTTCAAAAAATGGACCGAGATTATCGGTTAAAAAATCTACCGCTTGTTCCACCCATTCTGCGAGTGGTAATTTCGGAAATAGTTGCATGTCTAATTCACCCCATTCCCGTTTATATGGTTATCATCACCAGCGAGAGCTCCTATAACTGCACCACGGACAATAATACCCTTCAAGCGGTTCTCATCATCAACAACTGCAAGCGGTAAAGAGGATCCAGTCATTTTTTCAAACATATCAACAATCAATGTATCCGGTGTAACAGTTGTTAAATCATGTATCAGTATATCCTCGAGCGACTGATTGTTTTTCACAGCTTCTGCGGCATCCTGAGCAGTTACAGCACCGATTAGCTTTTGCCTCTTATCGACAACGTAAATACTTGAAATTCCTTCATCTCTCATTAGTTGTAATGCGACTCTTGGTCCACGATCATTTTGCATTTTTTCCGGTCGTTTCATGATATTGAATGCAGTTAATACCTTTGAGAGATCAACATCCTCTACGAAACGCTCGACATAATCGTTAGCTGGATTCATCAAAATTTCTTCTGGTGTACCTACTTGAACGATACTACCGTCCTTCATTAATGCAATTCTGTCACCGATACGTAATGCTTCGTCAAGATCGTGAGTAATAAAGACAATCGTCTTTTCCATTGTTTCTTGTAGTTCCAATAATTCGTTTTGCATATCTTTCCGAATTAACGGATCTAGAGCACTGAATGCTTCATCCATTAACAAAATATCAGGATCATTTGCAAGAGCACGGGCTAATCCTACCCGTTGCTGCATCCCGCCACTTAATTCTTTCGGATAGCTGTTTTCATATCCATCTAAACCAACAAGTTTTAGGGATTGAAGTGCTTTTGCCTTCTGGACTTGTTTATCAGGGCCTTGGACTTCCAAACCGTATATTGTATTGTTCAACACCGTTCGATGTGGAAATAAAGCAAAGCGTTGAAAGACCATACTCATTTTCCTTCGGCGTACTTCCCGAAGCTGATGGGGCTTTAATTTTACGATATCTTCTCCGTCAATTAGAACCTGACCATCAGTCGGATCAATTAGCCGATTTAACATTCGAACGAGTGTAGATTTCCCACTGCCCGAAAGTCCCATAATAACGAAAATCTCACCAGCATTAACTTCGAAATTCGCTTTATTGACACCAACTGTCATACCTGTTTCTTCTAAAATTTGTTGCTTTGTTTTTCCGTTGTTCAACAAATTCATCCCTTGTTTAGGGGATTTACCAAAGACCTTTGTGACGTTACGAATGGTTATTTTTGATTGAGCCATGTTCTTCACCTCTATTCATATGTAAGCAATTGTCGCTAATTAAGAATGGTAATTTAGTCCTACTCCCTTTGCACACCTCTTTAGTATAAGGAGAATTCAAGTGAGCAACAAACGTGAAAAACAGGCGTATTCAATAAAATCAGTTCATACAGAAAAAACTGTACAGTCCTAACTGATTTATTCTTATGATTGTTTAGTAATGCTCCCAAATGCTTAAACTTGGCAAACTTTACATTGCAGTTAGCAATCTTTAAAATATAAATGAACATGAGGGTTTATAATTAAACTTATAAGACGTACTCCTCTTATTTGAAATTTAATGGTGGTGTCCTATGAATAACGAAGAAACGATTGCACATGCGCGCGAACGTGTAGTCGAATCAGTAGCAAAAAATATGCATTTATACGGTGTAACCCCTTCGATAGGGCGGATATATGGAACCCTTTATTTTGAAAATGAACCGATGACGCTAGACGAATTAAAAGAAGAACTTCATATGAGTAAAACAAGTATGTCTACTGGCGTTCGAACTTTAATTGACCTAAACATGGTTGAAAAGGTTTGGAAGAAGGGAGAACGTAAGGATTTATATAAAATTAAAGCGGACTGGTATCAAAACTTCATTGATCTGTTTTGTGTTCAATGGAGAAAAGGAACACAGATGAATATGGAGGCGTTAACAAAGTCTTTATCTGAGTTTGAAAAAGTATTAGAAGAAGAACCGAGCGAAGCTATAGCCGAACAAGTAAGGAAGGATATTGAAAAAATCACTTATGCAATCAATTATTACCATTGGCTTAATCAAGTGGTTAATCTTTTCGAATCGAAAGAAATTTTTAAACTAACTAATAAAAATGAGAATCCGTAGTCTAATATAAATCAATTTAGTGATAACGTATAAGGGAGGTGACCAAGGGAGATAGTGCCCTTATGACGTCATCTCTTTTTTCACACGTTAAGAAAGTATAAAAATACTTTCATAACGTAAAAAAAGATTACAAGGAGTCTACATATTCTTTCGCCTCGATTAGTGAAAGGCCAAGCGCTTTTCGAGCCTCTTTAATTGCTTCAATGTTTTTTCCGTCTTTAACCAGGGCACGTATCTGCTCATTTACAGGATGCTCTGGAACCCCAACCTGATCCGCAATTTGGTTTAAAGTATATCTCATGGTTTTTAGTCGATCTTGTAAATTAGTCACCTTCATATTCAGGGTACTGATCCATAATGCAAGAAAGATCAACACTCCTATTGATATAAACGGATATTCCATATATAAAGCCACTCCTCATGTTTGAAATCGTTATTATCTCTGCTAGCCGATTTTCTCGTCAACATCAAAAGCGTTGGTTACCTGATTTTAGTAGTCTTAAAAAGGCACTACTAATATCGAATTTTGTCTAGTTCTTGTGTGTGGAAGGAAAAATAGATTCGACCGTCAAAACTATACTTTAACAGAGTACAGAAAATAACGAAAGTGGGGGATTAGAAAATGGATAAAGAAAAAGTCTTTCAAATGGCAAAGACTGATTTACAACGGATTATTGAGCAGTTGAGTCTTGATACACTTACAGAGGACGTAGCCCAGTCCAAAAGATATTTAGTTTTTCTTGAGACCTTATCTACATTGGTAAGTCCTCCAAATCTTGATAAACAAACGATTGGTTTAGATGAGGTTGATGAGGTGCTGCACGGTGATGGTGAACTTGAAGAGGAAAAGGGATCAAGAGTAGATCAACTGGATGCAAACACCTTTGTTTTTGAAAGGAAACTAAAGGGGGGTCAGCTGCAGGATATAGATGCCTATGTCCCGGAAAAAGTAATTCGTCAGTTAGGGCTGAATCAAGGCGATTATGTTCGGGCGACTCTGAAGAAAACGGGTGAAGTCAATTCTAAACGTAAGCATTACTTTTTTGAACTAGTGAAAAAAGGTGAGGGTAAAGACCAAGATCGTAAAGTTATTCCTTATTGTGTTGTTGAGAAAGACGGGGGACTGTGGGTGTGCAACCAAACAATGTCCGGTGAAAATATAAAGCTAGGTGAACTTCCTTTTACGATTCGAATCAAAGAATCCGAGATAATGGAGTTTCATCTTGAGGAGGGAGACATTGTTGATATTGCTTATTTTGCTGATAATCCAAGTTATTGCAGGGTCGTTTGGAAGCATCATATCAAGCCTGATCGTTACTCTACACCTCTACCCTCAAGTGTTTATAAAGAGAAATACCAATCGAATAGAAAAGTTATTGAGAACATTCATTTAAAGGATAAGGTAGTGACGCTAATTGGATGTATTGATCGCCAAGCTGCTTATCGGGAGCGTTTAACAACCTTAGGTGCCACATTTCAAGCAATGGATGGTACTGAAGATGAGCAAAGAATTGCCGCACTAATTAAAAAGTCCAATATGGTAATTATTATTATCCCAGCTGTAAGTCATAATGGAAGTGCAACAGCGAAAAAGTACTGTAAAGAATATAATATCCCCTTTAAAATGTGTGAAACAATTGGGACAAGTACTGTTATTCATTATGCGAATAATTTGGCAAAGGAGTCTGAGTATAACTTATCCCCAAGGTAAAGTAGCTTTGAAAAAAATACCTATTTCGATATAAAATATATTACCCGTCACCTCAATTTTTTAACACGTAATCCACTTAAACTCCATTTTATCAGCAGAAATTTCAACTATAGGAACAAAGAGCCACTTTACGATAATTCCCTTTTCAATTTTTCACTTAGCCTGTACAGTTTAATTTGTAGAAGTAATTTAAAAGGCACACGATTATTGAAAAAGGAAGGGATGATAATAAAATGAGTTATCTAACATTGGATGCAGCTAAAAAGTTAATTGAAGGTGCTGAAAAGGAAGCAAAGAAGCTAGATGTAGCTATGGTTATTTCCATTTTGGATGAAGGTGGAAACTTAATTGCTACCCACCGTATGGATGATGCTTGGATAGCAAGTATTGATATTGCACAAAACAAGGCTTGGACATCTGTTGCCTTGAAGATGTCAACTGCTGATTTGGCAGATGCGACGGTTCCAAAAGCTGAGCTCTATGGCCTTAATACGACAAATAACGGTCGTTTGGTTGTATTTGGTGGCGGTATTCCACTTATAAAGGAAGGTAAAGTGGTTGGTGCAGTTGGCGTCAGCGGGAGTAAAGTAGCTGATGACGTACAAGTGGCCGAAGCAGCTGTTAAGGTATTTGAAGAAGCATTATAAAGTTATTTAAACGGGAAAGGCTACTACAGCCTGTCTGGTCATGAGACGGTCCACTAGCTGGGCTGTCTTTTTTTGTGTTTAGGGTTTTCTTTACATTTTCTTTATGTTTTCTGATATGCAGGGAACTATAGAATAAGATGCAAATGGAATTTGAATATAGTTAATAGTTTTTACTCCATGAAAAATTATTGGATATTCATTACTTTAATAGCATGTACTAAAAAGGTTGCTATAGACCCAATCGCTTTCTGCTTGTTACGATGGTCTAGGATAATGATGCAGAGAGGACGGAACGATGGATCAACTAAAATACGATGATTTAAAACGTGGTGAACGGGGCGCAATAATAAGTATTTTTGCTTATCTTTTTTTATCTGCCTTGAAATTTTATATTGGAAACGTAACGAATTCGGAAGCCTTAAAAGCAGATGGAATAAATAATGCGACGGATATCATCGCGTCTGTTGCTGTATTGATTGGCTTAAGATTATCACAAAATCCAGCTGATAAAGACCATCCATATGGGCATTGGAAGGCTGAGACGGTTGCTTCAATGGTTGCATCTTTCGTCATGATGATTGTTGGTATTCAAGTTTTATATGAAGCCATTAAGCATATATTTAGCGGAGAAAGTGAATCACCTGATTTAATTGCTGCTTGGACAGGCATTTTTAGTGCGTTCTTCATGTACGCAGTTTATCGGTATAATAAGCGTTTAGCTCGAAAAATTAACAGTCAGTCGCTTATGGCAGCATCCAAGGATAACCTTTCCGATGCCTGGGTCAGTATCGGTACTGCAGTAGGGATCATTGGCTCACAATTTAATTTACCTTGGCTCGATCCATTGACTGCCGTTATCGTCGGATTATTGATTTGTAAAACAGCATGGGGCATCTTTCGTGAATCGTCACATTATTTAACTGATGGATTTGACGAGGACGAAATCGAATTGTATAAAGAAACCATTAACAATGTAAGAGGTGTGAAATCAATAAAGGATATTAAAGCTAGGAGCTATGGGAATAACATTGTGGTTGATCTTATCATTCTTGTAAACGGTAATTTGGATATTCGTGATGCTCATGACATCTCAACGAATGTTGAAAAAGTGTTAATAGAGAAACACGGTGTCTATGATGTGCACGTGCATATAGAGCCAAGTTAGGGGAGAGCAGGGTGTTTGTGCTTTTCTTACACGTTAAGAAAGTATAAAAATACTTTCTATAGTATAAGTGTAACTAAGGCGATCGCCAGCGTTAAAGCTTGGCGCTAGCCAAGTTTTCTTTAAAAGGTAAGAAAGTATAAAATTTTGTAGGCATAGAAGTGATGTCTAGCTCCAGCGCCCAGTTACTTGGATCACTTGAAACCTCCTGCGGCGGCGACAGCCTCCTCGGTCTGCAAGTGACCTTCGTGACTAAACAGGGCGCTTGCGCTTTTCTTAAAAGATAAGCGTATAAAATCATTGACTCATCGATGTAATGTCTAGCTTCTTTTTTCAGGTTAGGTTCGGTGATTACTGATAAACGTAGGAGCACAAGATGCAGCTTGAGGTAACGAATAAGTGCGGTTCGTTCCCTTTTTGAGTACAAGAAGCAGCTCAAGGTCACGAATAGGTGTGATTCGTTCCCTTTTTGTACATAAGATACAGCTTGAGGTCACGAATAAGTGCGGTTCGTTCCTTTTTGAGCACAAGCTGCAGCTCGAGGTCACGAATAAATGCGATTCGTTCCCTTTCCATGCACAATATGCAGCTTAAGGTAACGAATAAGTGGGATTCGTCTCTTTTTGTGCACAAGAATACAGCTCTTGGTCACAAAATTACGTGAATATTGATGGATGGAGGAGGAGATCCCTCTGTACCTCCGAAGGNTTCGTCTCTTTTTGTGCACAAGAATACAGCTCTTGGTCACAAAATTACGTGAATATTGATGGATGGAGGAGGAGATCCCTCTGTACCTCCGAAGGTTTCCTGCGAAATCTGTGGAGGCGAAATGTCCTGAGTACTACAAAGGAAAACATGGCGTAGATTACAAGCTATCGGATGTGCTTTGAACAAAAAAGGACCTGAGTGGAGGTGTTCTTCCTTCACTCAGGTTTTTCTTACAAAAAAAGCAGCCGTATGGGCTGCTTTAAATCATTACTTTGACATCTGCTTTGTCTTTAAGTTGTTTGATTTTTTTGGTTACTTGCTCTTGTTTTTGTTGATTTTCAAGTTGGGTTTTGATCTGTGCTTTAACGTCTTCATAAGGAGGTGCTTGTTGGCCTTTTGCCTTTTCTTTGAATTTGTTATAGTAATCCTTCATTTCTTTTTCGGACACTTCTGCTGCCGGGACTTCTTTTTCAACAAATTTTTCATAGGTAAGATTTCTTGTAAGCTGTGCTTTTAGTTCTTTTTCTGTTAACTTGTTCTGTTTTAATGCCTCTTCAAATTTCTTATCCTCTTTGTACTGATCCTTAATGGACTTGAGCTTCTTTTCAACTTCTTCATCAGATGCTGTGTAACCTTTACCTTCTGCTGCTTGAAGTATTAATTCATAATCGACAAGGCTTTGTACGACTTGCTCTTCAATTTGTTTTGATAGTTTATCTGAAGTTGGATCTTGTCCCATCTGTTGGTATTGAATTTGAAATTGAGAAAGGGCACGGTTATATTCGTCGCCTTTAATTTCAGTATCATTGACCTTTGCAACGACTTTATCTTTATCTATTTGCTGTTTTTCCATCTTCTTTTTTAGCTCTTCCATTTTAGCTTTATTTTCATCTTGGGATGTTTTTTCATCTTTCGGTTTGTCCGCTTTTTCTTTACTGCCTTCCTCATTTCCTCCACAGGCCGCTAGAACAACAGTAAGTAGTGCCACAAGGGCAAATTTCATAAAGTTTTTCAAATTAGATGTCTCCCTTCAAGAATACAATTCGTCTTGTACGATAAGTAGTGGGGGTTCATAGTTCCACTTTCTAACATTAAACGTTATTTTATTCTACGTAACCATAAGCTATACAGGATATGCTGAAAAAAGCTAGAATCTGAACTAGGTGTTTTGAACATTTTATATGAGTATCACCTTTGAATCAACTTTTAGCTTCTAAACTACAACCGCTACCTTTCCAGTAAGTAGCCTCATTAAAAACGCCCCTTTCTATTAAAAAGCCTATAATCTCCTCAAAATATCAACCTGGCCACCGAACATTTGTTTATTTTTTACGAATTATAAATAAGCAAAATTTTGTTGTAAAGAAAATCCGTGATCTTTTATTAAAAACCTATTGACAAAATGGCTAGGAATCGATTATTGTAATGGATATCGATTGAATAATAATGCATCATTATAAATATTAATACATTATAAAAAAGATAAGGAGTCGAGAATAAATGAATAAAGATAAGGTTGTGTTAGCTTATTCTGGCGGGTTAGATACATCCGTTTCAGTAAAATGGATTCAAGAAAAGTACGGGTACGAGGTCATTGCTTTAGGTTTGGATGTTGGTGAAGGGAAGGACCTGGAAGCAATTAAACAAAAAGCCCTTGATGTAGGTGCTGTCAAAGCGATTATGGTAGATGCCAAGAAATTGCTAGCGGAAGGATACCTTTTGCCTGCATTAAAAGCAAATTGCCTGTATGAAGGCAAATATCCCTTATCATCAGCTCTATCTCGTCCATTGATTTCGAAACTTCTTGTTGAGGTTGCAGAACAGGAAGGGGCGGTTGCGGTAGCGCATGGATGTACGGGAAAAGGGAACGATCAAGTGCGATTTGAAGTAGCGATCCAAGCGTTAAACCCAAGCCTTAAAGTTATTGCACCGGTTCGTGAATGGGGAATGACAAGGGATGAAGAAATCGAGTATGCCAGTCAACATAATATTCCGATTCCGGTGAATCTGGATAATCCTTATTCGATTGATGCCAATATTTGGGGCCGTGCTTGTGAAGCAGGCGTGCTCGAAAATCCTTGGAATGAAGCCCCTGAAGGAGCATTTGATTGGACGGCACCGATCGAAATGACACCAGATCAACCTGAATATATTGAAGTTGAGTTTGAAAAAGGAGTGCCGATCTCGTTAAATGGAGAAAAGATGCCACTCGTTTCAATCATCGAGATGTTGAATACAATTGGAGGAAAGCACGGAATCGGAAGAATTGATCATATTGAAAATCGACTGGTTGGTATTAAATCGCGAGAAGTGTATGAAAATCCAGCGGCGTTGCTTTTAATCCATGCTCATAAGGAATTGGAATTTCTGACTTTGCCGCGAGAGGTAACCAAGTTTAAAACACAGATTGATCAGCAAATGACACAGCTCATATATGACGGACTCTGGTATTCGCCGTTGCAAAATGCACTTTCTGCTTTTGTAGATGAAACTCAAAAGGTTGTATCAGGAACGTTGAAAATTAAACTCTTTAAGGGTAACTACATGGTTGTCGGGCGAAAATCTGTCCACAGCTTATACAATGAATCACTCGCAACCTATTCGAAGGGAGATTTATTCGACCACAATTCTGCAGTTGGTTTTATCAAATTGTGGGGGTTAGCGACCAAGACATATACGGAAGTTAATCAGAAGCAACAAGAACAAAAGCCGTTAAGTCCAACTAAATAATCTGGAGGGAAAAGGGTATGTCGAAATTATGGGGCGGAAGATTCACAAAGGAAACGAATAAGCTCGTCGAACAATTCACCGCATCAATCGAATTTGACCAACGACTAGCGATAGAAGACATAACCGGAAGTCTTGCCCATGTTCAAATGCTCACAGAATGTAATGTCATTTCTGAGGAGGATGCCGAACAGATTAAGTCTGGGCTGTCCATATTGCAAAGAAAGATAGAGGATGACAAGCTAGATTTCTACATCGAGCATGAAGATATCCACATGAACATTGAAAAACATTTAATTGATGAAATTGGACCGGTAGGAGGTAAGCTTCATACAGGAAGGAGTCGTAACGATCAGGTCGCAACCGATATGCATCTTTATTTACGGGAGCGAACAATCGAGTTCATTGATTCTGTTGAAGCGGTGCAAGGAGCGCTTCTTTCGCAAGCAAGTACACATGTTGAAACGATTGTTCCAGGATATACGCACCTTCAACGTGCACAACCGATATCGTTTGCACATCACCTGTTGGCTTATTTCTGGATGTTTGAACGTGATAAAGAGCGTTTAAAAGATAGTATGAAACGTATAAATGTCCTTCCGCTCGGTGCAGGGGCTTTGGCAGGTACAACATTTCCGATTGATCGCGAGCGTGTCGCTGAGATTTTACAATTCGATTCGGTTTATGCAAACAGCATCGATGCGGTTAGTGACCGGGACTTTATCGCCGAATTCCTATCGATTGCTTCTATTATCATGACCCATATTTCCAGATTGTCTGAGGAGCTCGTAATCTGGTCAAGTCAGGAGTTTGGGTTTATTGAGCTTGATGATTCGTTCTGCACTGGATCAAGTATTATGCCACAGAAAAAGAACCCTGATGTCCCAGAGCTGTTACGGGCAAAAACCGGTCGCACTTATGGGAATTTAATTGGCCTTCTTACTGTTTTAAAAGGATTGCCACTCGCCTACAACAAAGATATGCAGGAGGATAAGGAAGGGATGTTCGACACAGTTGAAACGTTGGATGGATCTCTGAAACTGTTAGCTCCAATGATTGAAACGATGGCAGTAAATGAAAAAGCAATGCGAAAAGCAGTCACGGAAGATTATTCAAATGCGACTGATATTGCCGATTACCTTGTGACAAAAGGTATGCCGTTTCGTGAAGCACACGATATCATTGGGAGAGTTGTATTATATGCAATCAAAAGTCAGAAATATTTACTAGACTTAAGCATTGTCGAGTATAAGCGATTCAGCCCATTATTCGAAGAGGATATTTTTGATATTCTTGAACCGGAACATGTGATGAACGCGAGAGATAGTCATGGAGGAACCGCAACCTCGCAAGTGAAAAAACAAATTGAGCAGGCGGAAAGTAAACTCAACAGTTCGAATAAATCTCCCAACATTTAAGCCCATCTATTATAAGGGCTTTTTTTGTTATGACAAGTGCTAAAAAGACTGCTAATAAATAGTTCTAAATTCCTGTATCCAAAAGACTACTTTAACCCTATAATTAATTTTATTTGACTATATTTTACAGGGGGAACGCGTGGATGAAACGTGTGACAGCAGTAGTTTTAGCACTTAGTATTGTTTTTACCTTGGTTCCAATTTCGGCTTTTGCAGCTATTGAGCAAGAGGAGCTGGATCAGTACTTGGAACAAATTCGTTGGACTCAAGAAGACCTTGAAGCAGAACTTTCTTATCTTGAAATGACCCTCGAAGATTTTGAATCAATTAAAGAATTGAAAGAGCTTATTGGACAACCGTTAACAAACAATAACCTACAGGGGCTTCTTGATCAATATGGTCTAACCCGTAAAGCAGTAAACCAGTTATTAATTGAAAATGGTGAGCTTGAAGTAGGACAAGATGTGTTAGCCGTATATTCTATCTATGAAGAACTCGATATGGCAATTGCTTTTTATAAGGGTACACCGATTGATGATGAATCAATGAAGGAGCTTTTGGCGAGTTATGATTTAACAATGGATGAGCTAACAAAGCTTTTAGAAGAAAACGAAGATTTGATTGAAAACTACGAAACAATAGAAGAACTTGATGAAGCCCTATTCACATATATGTACGGGGACGAAATAGCGGACTATGACGATCTTTTTTCAGAAATGGGTCTATCAGAGGAAGAGCTTGATAACTTGATGAATTATCTAATGTCTCTTAAACTTGACGATGGAAAGATTGAGGAAGAGATGACTATACTATATGATCGTATGATAGCATTGGGAGATTTCGAGAGTGCTACAGAATTAACCGCAGAACAAATTGCCGAGCTAAGTGATATTTGGACAGACATGCTTTCATTGCTCCAGCTTGAGGCGAAGTTTTATTTAGCAAAGGATGGTCAAAAAGAGCTTATAACAATGAATTCGTTGCTGGCTTTGAGTGAAGGTGATGCGGCTGGCTATGATCTTTTCATTGAATTGTATAGCCTAGATGGATCACTTCTGCTAGACATATTACTAACGGCTGAAATGTTTGGTTCGGAGTTGATTCAAGAAACAGGTAAAGATCTGAAAAAAGCAGAAGATATCGTTAAGATTGCAGCAAAGACACCACCCGCGAAAACAGAGAAGGGCGCGAAAATGCCAAAAACAGCAGGAAACTATACGGAAGATATGGCATTTGGAATCCTATTGATTGTGAGTGGTTGGTTCTTACTACGTAGATATCGTTCCAAGGACGTTGCTTAAAGTGAAAAAGAGGCAAGGAAGAAGGAAGGGATCTAAACTCTTCTTAATGGTTTTGGCATTCGGGGTGATTGGGCTTGGTATCTGGTTTACAGGAACGAACGCATATAAGCTGATTACAGGGTACACTCTTTATAAGATAGAGCAGAAAATGGACACAACGGACCCTGTAATCGCAGAAAAGAGGACCGATGTAAAGAGGAATTCAGAGCCTGTAGTCTATAAAACTCGCCCTGAAAAAGGTGAGAATATTGGGGAGTTACACATCCCTAAGCTTAATGCGACACTCCCGATCATTCATGGAACAGAAGAAGAGAACCTTGAAAAAGGGGTCGGGCATTTTGCAGGAAGTGTTTTGCCTGGGGAAGATAATAACTCTGTTTTATCGGGCCATCGAGACACGGTTTTCCGTCGGCTTGGAGAAGTTGGAAAAGGGGATGAGTTAAGAGTTTCGACCTCAGCAGGAACGTTTGTTTATAAAATCCGTAAAGTTAGAATTGTGGATGCGGATGACCGAACAGTTATCGTTCCGAAACCAAAGGCAACATTGACGGTTACGACTTGTTATCCATTCACTTTTGTAGGGGCGGCACCAGAACGATATGTCCTTGTCGCAAATTTAGTTAAACATAATGGGGAAAGCTGACTTCCGAATGGGAGCCAGCTTTTTTTAATGTTTAGCTCCTGCGACCAGATACATCACTTCAGTCCCCTTGCGCTTTCTTACACTAAAAATAATTAGTTTATTTACTTCGAATTCAGCAGATTTCGAATCTCCTTAAAAAGGATTTCTTCAAAAAAAAACCGAATAATACAATTAGAAATTTTTTGAGCGGGAAGGGCGTCCTACCGCAGCAATTGTTGTTGGGTTCATCTATATCTCAAAACTTTTACAGGAAGAAGAAGATTTTAAAAAAATGAAATCCGAAAATTCGACATCAGAAAGCCAATCGTTATAAAAGAACAACAAGGGGTGACAAAGTGAACCTTATCTTATTAAGTAATTTAACAGAAAACCTTGATCAACGTCTTGAAGCCAAAATTAATCAGATGGTTTCAAAGAATGGAGCGCGCCTCGGGTATATTCCGTCACAATTTGATGCGGAAAAATATTATTACAAGCGCATGAAGCCGAATTTAGATAGGATTGGATTCAATGAATACATATACTTTGACATTGACAAAGCATACGACACAGATGATATAGAACGTTTGATGAAGTGTGATGCTATTTATTTATCGGGTGGCAACACCTTTTATTTTTTGTCTAATTTACGCAAACGGGGTCTAATCCCATTTATAAAGGAGTTTGTCCGGAATGACAGGATGTTAATTGGGGTGAGTGCAGGGGCAATGGTGATGTCTCCAACGGTTAAAGTTGCGGGTATCATTGATCCTAACGACATTCAGCTAGAGAAACTAGACTCTTTTGATATTGTTCCTTTTCATTTTTTGCCCCATTATTCAGAGGGATTGCATCGTAAGAACATTGAAGCATTTACTCGGGACCATAGACTACCTCTTTACTGCTGTAAGGATGAATCAGGTATCGTAGTTAAAGATGATCAAATTGAGTTTTATGGTGAAATCACAACATTTAAATAAGTTTTTATAGGAGCGGGCATTGTAGTCGGCTCTTTTTTATGAGTAAAGAAAGTATAAAAGTTTGCGGCATGGATGTAATGTCCAGCTTCAGCGCCCAACCACTTGGATCACTTCAGGCCTCCTGCGGCGGCAACACACTGAAGTACTCCATGTATATTCCCACGCAGGGCCGAACTTGTTTGGGCCGAGCCTCCTCGTCGGTCTTCCAGTGACCTTCGTGGCTAAGCAGGGCGCTTGCGCTTTTCTTATATGACACCAGAATAATAAGCCGAAATGTATTTTTATTGACACTTTGTGGTAAGAACTAATATACTAACATTCAAATGAGTATTTGAATGTGGTTTGCCTTAAAATGAAAGGGGTGCATTTAATGCCACAAGATGATGTATGTAAAGTGACCTGTGTCCATGATGAAAAGGTTACTCAAATAAAAAATGATCTTCATAAACAGGATACAATGTCTGCTGCTAAGATTTTTAAAGCACTTTCGGATGATACTAGGATTAAGATTGCATACGCTCTTTCGATTGAAGAGGAACTCTGTGTATGTGATGTCTCCATGATTGTTGAATGCACAGCAGCTACAGCCTCCCATCATTTACGCTTACTACGAAACATGGGACTTGCAAAATACCGTAAAGAAGGAAAGCTTGTATACTACTCACTTGATGATGATCACGTACGTCAAATTATCCAGACTGCGTTTTCCCATCTAAAGGAGGGGAAACACCTTGCAGCCACAACAAAAAACTAAAGATGTCACCAAAAATGTGTACCGGGTTTCTGGGTTCACCTGAGCGGGTTGCGCGAAAAAGTTCGAGACGAACGTAAAGCACCTGGATGGTGTTTTTGATGCAAAAGTAAACTTCGCCGCTGCCAAACTTACCGTGATGGGAGAAACCAATATAGGTGAGCTTGAAAGAGCTGGGGCGTTTGAAAACATAAAGGTACGTCCTGAAAATCAAATAGAAGAAGAGCGACAGGAAACGTTCTGGAAACAGCATTTATTTGTACTGCTCGCTGGGTTTCTTCTTGTTGCCGGTTGGTGTGTGGGTCTGACAATTGGTGAGGGGTCGTTATTATCGGTTCTTTTATATGCAGGTTCGATTGTCTTAGGGGGCTTTCGCTTATTTGGAACTGGCCTGAAGAATCTGATCCGTTTTGATTTTGACATGAGGACACTTATGACGATTGCGATTATTGGTGCTGTCATTATCGGGGAATGGGGAGAAGGGGCGATGGTCGTGATTCTTTTTGCGATCAGCGAAATTCTTGAGTCCTACTCGATGGATAAGGCGAGACAATCGATTCATGGGTTGATGGATATCGCACCGAAAGAAGCCATTGTCCAAAGAAACGGAGAAGAGATTACAATCCCAGTAGAAGAGATACGCATTGGAGATGTAATGTTCGTCAAGCCTGGTCAAAAGCTCGCGATGGATGGAATTGTACGAACAGGGGAGTCCTCCATTAATCAGGCAGCAATCACGGGAGAATCTGTTCCAGTGACCAAAACAAGCGGGGATGACGTGTTTGCCGGTACATTAAATGAAGAAGGGTTCCTTGAAGTGGAGGTCACAAAGCGGGTAGAGGATACTACACTTGCAAAGATTATTCACCTCGTAGAGGAAGCGCAGGATGAACGTGCCCCTTCACAATCGTTCATTGATCAATTTGCGAGATATTACACACCTATAATCATCCTTGTTGCACTTGGTGTTGCAACGATTCCACCACTATTTGGAGCAAGCTGGAGTGAGTGGCTCTATCAAGGCTTAGCAGTGCTTGTTGTTGGCTGTCCATGTGCCCTCGTTATTTCAACGCCAGTATCGATTGTAACAGCAATTGGAAATGCGGCTAGAAACGGTGTCTTAATCAAGGGTGGCGTTTACTTGGAGGAAACCAGTAGACTCAAGGCAATTGCATTTGATAAAACCGGAACCTTAACGAAGGGGGTTCCTGTTGTTACGGATGTAGTTCTTGTATCGCATTATACCGAGCAGGAAGTCCTTCAGGTGACAGCAATTCTTGAAAAGAAATCTCAACATCCATTAGCGTCTGCCGTTGTAAAGAAGGCAGAAGAAGCAGGTATTTACACGGACGATCAGGCACTAACTGATTTTCGCTCGATTACGGGCAAAGGTGTAACCGGAACAATCAATCAGATCCCTTTTTATGTGGGAAGTATCTCATTGTTCACAGAAGAAATGGGGATTCCTATATTGAGTGAGCATGTTGAACATATTGATGTTCTACGTTCAAAAGGGAAGACGGTGTTGGCTGTTGGAACCGACAAGAAGATCATTGCTATTATTGCGGTGGCAGATCCAGTACGGAAGGAAAGTGCTACTGTAGTCAAAGCACTTCAACAACTCGATATGCCTAACATAATGATGTTGACAGGTGATCACGAAATAACAGCAAAAGCAATTGCACAACAAATTGGCATTGATCATGTTGAAGCTAGCCTTCTTCCTGAAGAAAAACTGCGATATATAAAGGAGTATCAAGATCAATATGGACGAGTCGCGATGGTCGGTGATGGTGTAAACGACGCACCTGCCCTTGCTGCATCAACAGTTGGAATAGCAATGGGTGGTGCTGGAACGGACACAGCTCTAGAAACAGCGGATATCGCATTAATGGGGGATGATCTGAAAAAGCTTCCATTCACGATAAAATTAAGCAGGAAGACCTTGAAAATTATTAAACAAAATATTAGCTTCTCTATTGGGATCAAGGTACTCGCACTACTCCTTGTCATTCCAGGCTGGCTGACACTGTGGATTGCGATTTTTGCTGATATGGGCGCGACACTGATCGTTACGCTCAATGGGTTACGCTTGCTTAGAGTTAAAGATAAAGGCGGATCATAACGATCAAATTTGAAGCTTGTATAAAACAGAGCATTGTTTAATGGATTATAGTAAAGGGAACAATTCTAAGACTATATAAGGAATCATATTGTAAAGGAGATGAGGCGGTTGTTCCACTACACAGTACTGACAGAGCATTCTGTTAATGACGCGTGCAAAAACCTTGAGGACCAGTTAAGTAAGGAGCAATTTGGCGTTCTATGGGATTTCGATATAAAAGAAAAATTGAATGAGAAGGATCTTGAGTTTGATCGTTCGTTTCGGGTTCTGGAAGTATGTAACCCAAAAGAGGCCCAACGGGTTCTTAATCAAAATGTAATGATTGGATACTTTCTTCCTTGTAAAATGGTTGTCTATGAGGACGAAGGTGTGACAAAAATCGGGATGCCAAAGCCAACAGCACTCGTAGCAATGGTAGAAGATGATGAGATTACTGCTATGGCGCAGGAAATTGAACAGAGATTGATGGCTTGTATGGATAAGAGTGTCTAAAATAATCGCAAGCCTTGTCCAGTTTTAATCAAAATTTGACAGGGAATCAAATAAAAACAGGAAAATTTTACACTTCTATTCATTTAACCGATGACATACAGTTAAAGTGGTGTTATAATAAAAAAAGATTTTTAGAATAATCAATAATAAAAAAATTCCACAGGTGCAGGAACACCTGTGGAAAATACGACAAGTTCGTGTCCCGAGAAGGGATCCGGCTAGATAGTAGACCGCGACCTAAAGTATGCAGCTCAAGGGCGGTCTATTTCTTGTAAGGAAATGACAAGACGCCGATAATCAACGTAGCAAACGAGATGGCAACCATCAACGTTTGATAGACTGTCATTGTAACACCACCCCTTTCGAGTATAGTGCCGACCGCCCTCGAGAGCCTAAACCTATCGTATTTATACAATTTTATCATTAATGGAAAAAATTCTCATGATACATTGGGACCAGTTATTGCACGTCCTAAACTCCTACCAATAAAACACAAATGCTTATTTATTCCCATTAATTAAGCTGAAAGTAGTATTTAAAAGGTGAAATGTCGCTAAAATAACGAAATGAAAACTTAATCTACTGTAATATAGAGCTACAGCAATGGAGGTAATAGAGTGAGTTTACAAGATGAAATTATTAATGAACTGCATGTAAGGCCGAAAATATACCCGGGAGAGGAAATATCAAAGCGGGTTGAGTTGTTGAAGCATTATGCACAAACGACTGGGATGAAAGGATTTGTCCTTGGGATTAGTGGGGGCCAAGATTCGACTTTATCTGGTAAACTTGCACAACTAGCTGTAAATCAATTATCTGACGAAACGGATGAAGAGTACACATTCCTTGCAGTGCGTCTTCCATATGGCGTTCAACACGATGAAGATGATGCACAGGAGGCTTTGGATTTCATTCAGCCCGACCGTATTGTCACTGAAAATATTAAAGGAGCTGTCGATGCTTCTTATCGTTCGTTTCATGTGGCAACTGGGGAAGAACTCAATGACTTTTTGAAAGGAAATACAAAAGCAAGGGAGCGGATGAAGGTCCAGTATGATCTTGCAGCCCATTACAACTTGCTCGTAATTGGCACAGACCATGCAGCTGAAGCAGTTACTGGCTTTTTTACGAAACATGGCGATGGTGCATGCGATATTGCGCCACTGTTCGGATTGAATAAAAGGCAAGGTAAAGAGCTTCTTAAGGAACTGGGATCACCTGGGTCCCTCTATAAAAAGGTTCCGACCGCTGATTTAGAAGAAGATCGTCCTGGACTACCGGACGAAGAAGCACTCGGTATTTCCTATGATCAAATTGATGATTACCTTGAAGGCAAAGAGATTAAGGCAGAATCGAGAGAAATACTCGAACTACATTACCTAAAGACAAGGCATAAACGGGAAAAAGAAGTATCGCTGTATACAGAATGGTGGAAAAAGTAACAGATTGATATGAAGAGAAAGGGATTGCTGTTTTTCGGCATCCCTTCTTTTCTTATGAGTAATGAAAGTATAAAAGTTTGCGGCATGGATGTAATGTCCAGCTTCAGCGCCCAACCACTTGGATCACTTCAGGCCTCCTCGTCGGTCTTCCTGTGACCTTCGTGGCTAAGCAGGCGCTTGCGCTTTTCTTATATGGGTCCAGTTATTCGTATCTGTCATTAAGAAGCTAGATGCTGAGCTTACTTGGAGTTTTTCAGCTTAATTCTTCATAAAAACAGATGTACAATTACGAGCACGATAAAAGCGTAAGCGCAATAACGATGATAACGGCGTCTTCTTCCCGATGATTTTTGTTTACGGAGGTAACCTGTGAAAAGAACCCCTGCTAACCCGATTAGTGCAAACAACCCCGCTGAACCAACATCAGTTCCCACCCATCCTAACTCCAACATATATGAAACGTGAAAATATAAGGAGAAAAGACCTAACAAGGCGGATGCGACATGAAAACGGATGTATACTCTCGTAAACGTGACGAGCTTTTTTCTTGCATTTGACCTCCCAAGAAACGATATCAATTTTAAAAAAATGAGAAGGAAGAATGAGATAAAGAAGTAGACAACTGCGGTATAGGCCCACAAAATGGCTGTTGTAAAATCTCTATGCTGCAGCAATAGAAAAATAAGCCACGGAGAGGTTAACAGTGTTGCAAATAGTGTACTTTTCGATACGTTGAGACGAAACAACCATCTAAGTATGTAACCCGCCATAAAGATCCCCCCTCGTTTGCTACCGACATTTTAACATTCATTATAACTCACCGGTAAAGTAAGCCCTGCATATTGTGCATTATAGTGTGTGTTCAAAAAGGAGGACAAACAGAGCCGAGATATGTGAAGTTCAACTAAGATCGTAACGTCCTGTTACAACGTTGAACTGACTCACATCGTGTGAGCCCGAGACGCGGCAGTCACGAGGACCGGAACGACGAGCGGTACTTGCATAAATACTACGAGTTGTACCGAGGAAGCTTACATCCAAGAATACGCTTGTAGACGCAGGTACATAGACTCTTACTTGGACCGAAGTGGCAACGCAACGAAGAAATTCGAAAGCAATGTTTCCCGGACTTTTTGAACATCCTCTTATAGACGAATATCACAATGGGGGAACAAGTATGGGGATTGAATTAACACTAATTCACGGTGTATATTTATTGTTTATCCTCATTATCATTGGCGTGATGGTAATGCGAAGAGATACGACTTTAGTGTGTGTGATTGGTGTGTTTGTGCTAGGCCTAATCGCTACATCTTCTCTAAGTTCAGCTGTAAGTGGGATATTTAACAGTTTTATTTATGCGATCAATGCGTTACTCGGAACGATTCTCGTTATTTCAGTAATCGTAGCGATGAGTCGAATCCTAATACGGCTTGGAATCAATGAAGTTATGATTTCTCCTTTTGCAAAATTCATACGTACTCCAGCCCTTGCTTATTGGACGATTGGGATTGTGATGATGGTTATATCCTGGTTTTTTTGGCCATCTCCGGCTGTTGCGTTGTTAGGTGCAGTTCTCCTACCAGTAGCATTACGTGTCGGACTTCCAGCATTAGGTGCTGCGATGGCAATGAACCTGTTTGGGCATGGGATCGCACTCTCAGGGGACTACATCATTCAAGGAGCACCGAAGCTGACAGCAGACGCGGCTGGTATCCCAGTTGGAGATGTATTAGAAGCTAGTGTGCCTCTTGTTATTGTTATGGGTGTTGTGACTACAGTAATCGCGTTCTGGTTTTTACGTAGAGACATGCGAAAAGGTCTGCTTCAAGTTTCGACAGAGGATCTTGAACTTACCAATAATGAGGAAGGTAGCAACCTATTAACAGACCGTTCGAAGAAAATACTTGCTATCGTTATCCCAATCTTATTCCTGATCGATGTCTCTGTTATGTTTAAGCTGAATCTCCAAGGTGGAGATGCGACCGCATTAATCGGTGGAACGGTAATCTTCATATTAATGCTTATTTCTATGCTTGGGTATCAAAACAAAGGGCTCGAGAAAATTACTTCCTATCTCATCGAAGGCTTTCAGTTTGGTTTTAAAGTGTTCGGTCCCGTTATTCCGATCGCAGCCTTCTTTTATATGGGGGATTCCGGATTTACAGCCGTATTTGGTGAGACACTACCTGAGGGGTCTCAAGGAATTGTCAATGACTTAGGATACGCGCTTGCTCACAATGTTCCGGTTCATGAAGCAGTAGCAGCCTTTACACTGACCGGTGTAGGAGCAATTACTGGTTTAGATGGCTCCGGCTTTTCAGGAATCTCATTAGCTGGTTCTATTGCTGGTCTCTTTGCAGCTGCAATTGGAAAAGGGATCGCTACCTTAACGGCACTCGGGCAAGTCGCTGCGATCTGGGTCGGTGGAGGTACATTGGTACCATGGGCTCTCATTCCTGCAGCTGCAATTTGTAATGTCGACCCATTTGAGTTAGCCCGTCGGAATTTGCTGCCAGTTATTATAGGCTTACTCGTAACGACGATCGTTGCAATCTTTTTGCTATAAGAGGTATAAACTTAGAAGTTATGGAATAAAATAGTAAAAATCACTCATTTATCGATAATGGGTGATTTTTCAGTTTTGTATGTTTCCTTGACACTTCACTTTTTAATCATAAAGGAATGAGATGAAGCGTGACAAACATCGTGAACGGTGATTTATTCATAATCGGTGGGAATGAAGATAAACTGGGGGAGATGGAAATCCTCTCTACCTTTATTAAAGATACGAAAACAAAAGAAGGAAAAATCGGAATTTTAACAACCGCTACAGGTTATCCTGAAGAGGTTGGTGGTGAATACCGAGATATATTTTTGAAACTCGGGGCATCTAAGGTCGAGCTTATACATATTGACACGCGGACAAAAGCAGAAGACCCAGAATTTCTTGAAAAAGTCTCTACTTTATCAGCATTATTTATGACAGGGGGAGACCAAAACCGACTTTCAAGTATTATTGGCGGGACGAGCTTTTTTAAACGGATGCAAAGGGAATGGCACAACGGAATGATTATAGCAGGAACGAGTGCAGGGGCAGCTATAATGAGTCGACATATGATTGTTTCTGGTAAAACGAAAGCTAATCAAGCAAACGTAAATGTAGAAATGGGAGTCGGCTTCGGCTTTTTGGAGGACGTTGTCATTGATCAACACTTTTCCCAACGTGCTCGTTTCGGAAGATTACTTCATGCGATTGCTCAAAATCCCCAGATTATCGGGGTTGGTATAGATGAAAATACGGCTGTTTGGGTTCGGGATGGTGGAAGATTCTTCGAAGTAATTGGAGAGCATTCCGTTACGGTAATTGATGGATGTAAGCTGTCTTTTGTTGATATTGCAGATGAAGCTGAAAGTGATGAGGTTACCATTACTGGGGTGCAGCTGCACTCACTTGCTAAAGGATATCAATTTGATCTTGAACAACGCCACTTAATTATTAAGGAAAAGAGGACTCAACCCGATGAAAATTAATCGGATTAAATACCTTTCGGGGCCTAATTATTATAGCTATAAGCCAACAATTTGGATCGAACTAGACATCGGAGCATTAGAGAAGAAACCATCCAATAAGCTTCCAGGTTTTACAGATCAATTGTTAGCGATAATTCCGAGCTTGCAAACTCATACGTGTTCCCGTGGGTATGAAGGTGGGTTTGTTGAAAGAATGTACGAAGGAACGTGGATGGGTCATATACTTGAGCACATCGCTATTGAGTTGCAGTCATTAGCTGGTATTCCAGTAAAGCGGGGGAAGACAATTACAAGTGAACGAGAAGGTATTTATTTTGTGACCTATCGGTATGAGGAAAAGGAATCGGGTATATACGCCTTTCATGCTGCGATGGAAATTGTAAATAAACTGCTTTCAGACGAAACGAGCGGGCTTACGATTGACTCTTATATCAAAAAAGTTGAAGAACTCTTTTATACAAATAAACTTGGCCCAAGTACAGAGGCCATCTATCGAGCTGCCTATGATCGGAAAATACCTGTCGAACAAATCGAAAATGAGAGTGTACTTCGATTAGGAACTGGAATAAAACAGAAAACGATGCATGCAACAATTTCGAGCCAAACCTCTTTCGTTGCGGTTGAAAATGCTTGTGATAAGGAAGTCACTAAAACACTTTTACGTGGAGCGGCACTACCTGTTCCAGATGGGAAGGTGATTACAAATGAAACGGAGCTTATGGAGGTAACAAGGCAACTGGGTTATCCATTAGTGACCAAACCATTAGACGGCAGACAGGGACAAGGTGTTGTAACAAATATTAAAACAGAGGAAGAATTACGGGCAGGATACAATGGCTTGAAGGATCATGAAAAAGTAATCATTGAGCGCTATATTTCCGGTAATGATTATCGTTTTGTTGTGGTCAATGGGCGCGTGCAGGCAGCAAGCTTACGGCTTCCACCTTATGTAGTTGGGAATGGAAAGGATTCTATTCATACCTTAATCGAGTGTGAAAATAAGAATCCTTTAAGAGGAGACGGTCACGAAAAGCCGATGACGAAAATACCGATTAACCAGTCGGTAGTGAGCTATTTGAAAATGAAAAATCTAACCTTAGAAACGATTGTTGGAAAGGGTGAAACTGTTCACCTTCTTGGCAATGCAAACCTGTCAACAGGTGGGCTTGCAATTGATGTCACAGATACTGTTCATCCCAGTTATTGTGAAATCGCTGAACGATCCGCACGTGCAATCGGACTAGATATTGCTGGGGTTGATATGATCATTCAAGACATTACAGCAGGATATAAGCAAGGTTATGCAACTGTTCTCGAAGTAAATGCGGCACCTGGCATACGAATGCATCTCTATCCAAGTGAAGGAAAAGCGAGAGATGTAGGCGGAGCCATAGTCGATTATTTGTTTGAAAATCGTGATAAGGCTAGTATCCCAACAATTGCAGTAACCGGTACGAACGGGAAAACTACAACAGCACGACTCATTGCTCACTTTTTAAAATCCGATTCAAAAACCATTGGGATGGCTAATTCAGATGGTGTTTTCATAGGGGATCAATGTATTGATGAGGGTGACTGCAGTGGTCCTGTTAGTGCAAGAAAAGTTCTGCATCATCCAGAGGTTGATGCAGCTGTACTTGAAACAGCCAGAGGAGGTATGCTACGCGAAGGAACGGCGTTCAGGTATTGTGACGTAGGCATTGTAACCAATGTCTCAGAGGATCATCTCGGCCTTGACGGAATTGAAACGATTGAGGACTTGCGCAAGCTTAAGCGATTAATACCAGAGCTGGTACACCAGGATGGTTACTGTATTTTGAATGCAGATGATCAAGCTGTAGGGGAAATGTGTGCTCACACAGACGGACAGGTGATCTTTACATCTCTATCTGAGGAGAATCCATTCCTTAGGGAGCATAAGCAAGAGGGTGGGGAGTTATGGTTTATTAAGGATGATTGGATTATTCATGAGAAAGATGGGAAACAAGAAAAGTTCATGGTGTATAGGGAGATCCCGATAACATTTAATGGATATGCGCGTCATAACATTCGTAATTTGTTACAGGCTATGGCTTCAGCCCATGCATTAGGCGTCTCTATTGAAGAATTACGGACCAAGGTACTAACCTTTTTCCCAGACTTTTATCAGAGTCCTGGGCGTTTTAATAAAATTGACCATGAGGGTCGTACAATTGTCATCGATTATGCTCATAATACTGCTGGCTTAAGAGCTATTTATGAGACAGTTAAGGCAATTCCTTATGAACGGCTTATTACAGCTATTTCAGCACCAGGAGACCGAATGGATGAGGATATTCGCAATATGGCTTCTATTATTGGGAAAGAGACCGATCTTGTTGTGGTGAAAGAGGATGAAAACTTGAGAGGGAGAGAACCGAAAGAGGTTGCAGTAATGATAGATGAGGTTTTTAAGGATTATTTATCAAGTGAAAGCCGGATCATTGAGCTCAATGAAAAACAAGCATTCCGAGCTGCTTGGGAAGCCTCCAAACCAGGCGATTTACTGTTGTTCTTTTATGATTCCTTTCAAACAGTGGAGGAATTTATGAAGGAACTGAAACGTAAGCGGAGGGTTGAATCGAAATTTCGAAAAACATCCTCGCTATAAAAGCGCAAGCGCCCTGGGTCAAAATAAGAAGGGAACGAGATTTTATCTCGTTCCCCATCTATAATTAATCTCGGGCATAGCTGACATCTTTGGTTGGATGCATAAACGGACTGCCCTTCGGAATCCTGTCCTCTTCAGCAAGTTCCTTATTTTCTGAGGAGTTCCAACCAATATCGTTATACGGATGTACCCACTCATCCCCAGCCATTACTGATGGATCAACGTCATCACTCCACTGATTTAAAGGAGAGTCTTTTGATTCATAATAACTGTCTCCGATAGTTACACCATGCTCGTTAACAAATGGTTTTCGCTCATCCTCAGATACATTCTCAAATACAGGAGCATTTGCCTGATGGGGCAATGTCCCATCAACCGATGGATTTTTTTGCTTTGAATCCATATGTTGCACCTCCAATAGAAGGATACGTATAGTTTTAACCAATCTGGGCTTGATTATGTTTCACAAATGTTGAATCTTGGTTAAATTTCGTCTTTCATTTGCTTTAGTGCATCCTTTAATGAACAAACGACTTTAATTCCTTCAAATGAAATTCCTAGTTGAACCATTGTTTGTGCAAGCTCTGGTCTCATTTAACGAATAACTCCAGATTGCACTATATCCATATTTATTTCGGTTTGAATGTTAACTTGTGGGTAAATTTCCTGCCAGGTCTTTGAATCCCAGTCTCTAAAATGCGCTTTTGCTTCTTTCCCGATGCCGAATGGGTCTACCCCTTGTTCTTGATAAGAATTAATCATTTTTTGCGTTTCTTTTTCAAGATATTGATTTACTCGATTTTCAATTTTTTTTATATTTTTATCCACCCTTTTTCTTCCCCCAGAGTATTCATCGATGGTTCCAGTTAAATCAATGCTAAGTTTAATGTTAGGGGATGAGGACGTTCCAGTAATGTGAACCTTTTTATTTGTTTTAACATGGCCGATTGAGACACGTGCATTTTGTTTCGGAAGTTCTATCGATAATCTTCCTTTGGTTAATTCATTATGGAGAACTCCGAATATATAGAGTCGATCATCCAGCACTTGATCAACCATTTTTTCACCTTTAAATAATGCGATTCCTTTTATTTTTAACTTTCCATTTTTTCGAGTGAGGAGGGGTAGGAAAGGGTCCTCACCTTCTCCGTAATACGATTGGAAAAAAAGGTGCAGGTTGGTTTTCGGTAAAACCTCCGCTTCGATTGCTTGTTCAATAATCTTCGCGACATGCATGCCAAGGTCCATGTTTTGAACCTGCTGATTATAGATGAATTCTTTTATATTGCCATCATATACTGCAAGTCTGACATTCGCACTGATACTTGGATCCCGTCGATATACATCTGTTAATTCAATGAAACCTTTACTTGCAAATTCTTCACTAAACATCGCGATTTCTAATTTGCCCGGAAAAACTGGGTTAGGCGTCTGCAGTGATATTTCTTTGTCTAACTCTTGATTAAGGTACCCTTCAGCTGTATAAAACTCGTTACGTACAGTACCTTCTGTTTGGTAAATTGGCACAACTAATGTTGCCTGGATTTTATCGTCTTCTAAGTCATATCCAGCTAATGTGACCAGATAAATTTCATCTAATACTTCCTTCTCAATAGTAGTACAACCTGATAATAGGATTACACAGACAATGAGTGATAGAACCTGTTTCATTTTTTGTGTCTCCTTCTTATTTTAAGATGATATAGTATGAACAATAAGGGGGTGTACACGTAGAGCATATAGAAACCCGACTTAGATATTGAACTAATGAATACGTTTATAATTTCACGATCTTTAAAAATGAGATTTGCAATGTAGGATGTGAGGAGAAAGAAAATGAGTACCCACCGTTGTTGGAAATTATAGGTTCGTTTGATTGCGCGACTTGCACACCATAGACTTGTACATATGTTTGGAAACACTACCAATGCCCAGGTCGCAATTGCAATGTATTCAAACCGCTCTACGAAAGGGAATTCTATAATTTTAAACATACTTAAAGTCGCCCAAACTGTATGCTCCAACTGGGTTTGACTAAAGTACATGAACGTGACGATTGCTGTAGAGGTATAAATAAAAGTCGAGAATAATACACCAAGTTGCGCCCATTTCTGTGATTTCTCTTTGTTTTTTAGAAAAGGGTATAGAATTAATATAACTTCTATACCAAGAAATGATAGTGTTGCAGCCTTTGTTGACTTTAATAAATCCGTGACAGAATGATTCATAATAGGTCTTAAATAATCTAATTCGCCGAAGGGCACTGGGTAAAATAAAAACACTATTAAAAAAGAGGGAATGATTACACCGAAAAAGGCCACACCTGCAACAACTCGAAAACCACCTGAGATCGTATAATAAATTAAAAGCAAAAAGGCACCAAGAACAAAAGGAACATTTATCTCTGGGAACATCCATACTTGTAAAACTTCAATGTAGCTTCGAAGAACAGTAACCCCGAGAAAAAAGAAATAAAAAGCTGCGATGGTGCTAAGAAAACCACCTATCCATTTTCCGAATACCCGTTGATGAATTGAAATCAGATCGCCATTTTCCTTATTTAGCATGCTGTACATCATCCAAAGTATGATATGGATAGAGATTCCTGATATCAAGATTGAAATCCATGCATCGTATCCCGCAGCCATTGCGATGTCTCGTTGATAACCAAGTATTCCGATTCCAATCTGCATCGAGTGAATGAGAAAAAAGGCAATGCCAGCAGAGACTAGAAACCGATCTGGTATAGGAGTTTTCATATGGTGTCCCTCCTTTCAGTCTGTGTTTTCAAGAAAGTTTGTAGCATAGATGTAATGTCTAGCTCCAGCACCCAGCCCCCTTGGATCACTTCAGTCCTCCTGTGGTGGCAACATCCTCGTTGGGCCTCCAGTGTCCTTTGGGGCTAATAGGGCGCTTCCGCTTTTCTTATTCATCAATATCTTTCTTTTTCTTTGCTTTTTTCTTTTTAAACCTTACTGTGCTTTCAGTTTGTAGATTTAATGGGCGCAAGGATTGAGAAGAAAATGGCAAACGAATAATTGTATCCTTTAAATCAGGGATCCGTGGAGGGAATATTGGTTCTAAATAGGGTCTGCCTAACGATTGGAGACGCAGAAGATGAACAAGCAAGAAACTAAAACATAGAACAATCCCTAAAAGCCCCCAGATTTGGGCGAATAACAAAAATGGAAACCGTATCAAACGAATTGTATTACCCATTTTATATACGGGTGTCGTAAAAGAGGCCAGGGCAGCAAGAGCCACAATAATCAACAGTACATTACTCGTTAAACCTGCCTCAACGGATGCTGTTCCAATAACGATACCGCCCACAATACCAATCGTCTGACCAACCTTCGTTGGCAGCCTGGCCCCGGCCTCACGCAACAGTTCAATGGCTAACTCAAGAATCAATGCCTCCAATATAGGTGCAAACGGAATTGCACTACGAGAGGTAACGAGCGTGCTTACGAGGTCCTTGGGAATTAATTCATAATGATAGGTTAATACAGCTACATAAACTGGCGTAGCAAATATGGAAAAAAAGACAGAAAACATACGAATTAATCGGAATGCTGACGCGATATGCCAGTTTAAAAAGTAATCCTCAAATGAAGAAAAGAATTCGATGAAATTTGTAGGGCCGATTAACACTTGAGGTGATCCATCAATAACGAAGGCAATCTTCCCCTCATTTAAAACAGCTGATACACGATCAGGGCGCTCAGTATCAAGGAGCTGAGGGAAGGGCGAGTTCTGGTCGTCGGCAATTAATTGGGTAATAAAAGAGCTATCAGTTACGTGATCGAAATCGATACTATCTATTCGTTGTAAGACTGTATTAATATTTTCCTGATTTGCGATGCCTTCCACATACAATACGGCAACACGTGTTTGAGAGGTGGTACCGACTTTCATTTCCTTGACTGTGAATTGAAGGCTAGGTATTCTTTTACGAATGAGGTGGAGGTTTGTATCAATAGACTCTACAAAAGCTTCCTTAGGACCGAGTACACTAAACTCAATCTCTGGTGCAGCAACCTCTCTGCCAGATTTGGACTGGGCTTTGATAATCACACATTTATTACTTTGGTCCTTAACTTGGATGATGACACTTCCGCCCAGCAATTTCTTTTTTATTTCCTCAATATCATCGGTGATTTTCACATTACCGATTGGTACAGTCCCTTTTATTTCCTCAAGAGACTGTTTATTATTGCTTTGAATGGTAGGTAAAATATCGCGTTGCAGCATATTCGTATCAACAAGCGTTTTAATATAAGAAATCCAAACGCTTCCATGTTCGTTGTTGATTTTATAATGCACAAAGTCTTTTGACTTTTTTGCTTGTTCAAAAAGGGCGGATATCGACTTGAATTCCTGTTTTGGTTGTTCATTTGGTTGGGTCCATTTTTTCCACCAGTTGATCATGAGAACTATCCTTTCCCAACGCATTTATTCTTCTCCTTACGTTTACCAATTATTAGCTTGCCTATACGATTAATGGAATGATGTAGATTAAGATTTATGCTTTCTTAATGTGCAAGAAAGCCGACCCTTAGTGAGTCGGCTTTCATAAATTCGTCGTTAGTTAAGTTTAAAAGAAGAAACGGATACTAAGAACATCCATTCATATTTAACTCCAAGAAAAGAGGGATACCATCATCATAGGCATCCCACAAGGTCACTCATTTATTCGGTAGAATTTTCACTTCGACTCGTCGATTTTTTGCTTTGCCGGCCGCTGTATCATTCGGGGCAACGGGATGATGCTCGCCATATCCCGCTTGACTAAACTTTCTAGGGTCAAGTTTCTTGTTTTCCAAAAGTAAATTCATGAAGTTGATCGATCGGTGAGCACTTAACTCCCAGTTTGAATCGAAGTTACTGTTACTAATTGGAACATTATCTGTATGACCAGCGATAATGATATTCCGTGGTGGATCTGTTACGAGAAGCTGAGAAATTTCTTTAGCGAGACCTACTGCATCTTTCTTCACGGTTGCACTTCCTGAAGCAAAGAGGGCATTATCCAAAATTGTGATGATCAATCCGCTTTCTGTCAGGGTTGTGCGTAGGCTTCGGCTTAACTTCTTTTCTTCAATATATTTGTCGATTCTTTTTTTTATTTCCTCTAGCTGAACTTGATCTATGTTGGCATCTTCTTCTTTGTCATCCTCAGGTGTGATCACTGTTTCCGCAACTGGAATTGAGCTTTTTTCAACAACACTGACAGGGCTTGTATAATCCATTGGTCCGGTGCCGCCGTTTAAAGCAGATTTAAAGGAATTCGCCATGCTTTCAAATTTTTGTGCATCCACTGTACTTACTGCAAATAATACAATAAAAAGAGCAAGCAATAACGTCAACATATCCGCATAAGGTATCAGCCATGATTCATCAATATGCTCTTCCTTTTTCTTTTTATCGCGTGTTTTAAGCATTAAACTCCTCTCCTTCCTGTAAAAAAGGAGCTAGATTTCTCTTATTTGCAGGAACATAAATTTTCAGTTTTTCTTCAATTACACGTGGGGAAGCTCCGTCTTGGATAGAGAGAATTCCTTCAACCATTACTTGCTTAACCATTACTTCTTGCTTTGATTTCCGTTTCAGTTTGTTCGCAAATGGGTGCCAGAGTACATATCCGGTAAAAATCCCGAACAATGTTGCAATAAATGCCGCCGCGATCGCATGCCCGAGTGCTTCAATATCATCGAGGTTTCCAAGAGCAGCAATCAAACCAACAACTGCACCAAGTACACCGAGAGTAGGAGCGTAAGTTCCTGCCTGTGTGAATATTGCCGCGCAGCTTTCATGTCGTTCTTCCATTGCCGCAAGATCTTCAACCATCACGTCTCGAATAAATTCAGGAGTCTGCCCATCAATAACCATCTTCATTCCGTTTTTAAGGAAGGGATCTGCAATATCATCTGCGTGTGCTTCAAGGGCTAGTAACCCTTCTTTTCGAGCAATTGTCGCCCATTCACTGAATATAGGAATTAGTTCATCAACGGTTGTCATTTTTTTGTCGGTAAAAAGGATCTTAAACAAAGCAGGTAAGCATTTAATTTCGCTCATCGGGAATGCGATCATGATCGATGCAGCAGTACCTGCAAAAATGATTAACATCGCAGCAGGATTAAATAACGCCGTCGGGTTGACCCCCTTCATAACCATTCCAACTCCGATTGCAACGACTCCTAATATGATTCCGATCACTGAAGTCTTGTCCATATGCAGCTCATCCTCACTTTATTAATTCTATAACTTCCCGCTTGGCTGGTTTCTCGTTCACAGCATGTCTTTATAAACAATGTCGTACCTGACCAGGGCGCTTCCGCTTTTCTTAAACGTTAAGAAAGTATAAAAATAATTTCTATAGTATAAGTTCAACTAAGACGATCGCCAGCGCTAAGGCTTGTCGCTAGCCAAGTTTTCTTTATGAGTAAAGAAAGTATAAAAGTTTGCGGCATAGATGCAATGTCTAGCTTCAGCGCCTAGGTGCTCGAGGTCGCTTCGATTCTTCCACAAACACAAAAAGCGTGTTATGTTACAGAATCTCCAGCGCTTGTCGCACCTGGTCAAGGCGCTTCCGCTTTTCTTATAGTAATATCGACAAAACGAGCAGGATTGTTTAATCGGTATTTAGAAATAGGTTTCAGAAAGGTCGTTATCGTGAAGGATAGATAGAGGTTTATTATTTTGAGGAGCTGATTAAGCATGAGTAATTGCCAAGTCTTTTCAGAAATTCAGAAGCTTGAGGTTGTACTGGTGCACGAGCCTGATCAAGAAATCCAAAATGTCACCCCTGAATATCTAGAACATCTATTATTTGAAGATATTCCATACTTACCAAACATGCAGTCTGAGCACCAAGCTTTTTCCTCTCTTCTTAGATCACATGGCGTAGAGGTTTTGTATCTCAAAGAATTGATGGAAGTTGTGCTGTCCAATGAATATGTTAAAACAAATTTTATAAAGGATGTGCTACACGAAAGCAGGTACAGTGAAAATGGAGCTCATGACCATCTTTTTGATTATCTTCAATCGTTAAGGACCTCTGAGCTATTAGCGAGTATAATGGCTGGAATTTTAAAAACGGATGTACCCAAACAAAAGAAAACCCATCTTTATGAATTAATGGACCAGCAGTATCCATTCTATCTCGATCCAATGCCAAACCTATATTTTACTAGAGACCCGGCTGCTGTTATTGGTGAGGGTATTTCAGTGAATCGGATGAAAAAGGCCGCTCGTAGAAGAGAGTCGTTGTTTATCGATTACATATCCAAGCATCACAAACTATTTCAAGATAGTCCGCCGGTTTATTTCAGTCGGGATACAGGTTTTCCGCTGGAAGGAGGCGACCAGCTTGTTTTAAGCGAAAAGGTCATAGCTATCGGTGCAGGGGAGCGAACTTCAGCCCAAGGTATTGAAAAGCTCGCTAAGGAAATTTTCTCGTCGGACACTTCCTTTGAAAAGATCGTTGCGGTTGAGATTCCTCATAACAGAGCATTCATGCATCTCGATACTATATTTACGATGGTCGATAAAAATAAATTTACCGTTCATCCTGTTGCATTTGAAAACCATGGGCATTTGAAAATATTTATTTTAGAGAAGGTTGAATCGGATGGGGAGTTTGCAATTTATGAACGTTCTTCATTAATTGAGACGTTAAAAGAAGTACTTGACCTAGATGAGATCGTCTTCATTCCATGTGGAGGGCAAAATGAGATTATATCCTCCAGGGAACAGTGGAACGATGGATCCAATACACTAACCCTCTCGCCTGGTGTGGTTGTTACTTATGATCGGAATGAAGTCTCCAACCGTTTACTGCGTGAACACGGAGTAGAAGTATTAGAAATTGAAAGTGCTGAACTATCACGAGGACGTGGTGGGCCAAGATGTATGAGCATGCCAATCAAGCGCACGAGGCAGAAACTCTAGCGGTCTATTTATCAGGATACTCAAAAGATTGTTCAAATATAAACATGGATGATATAGATGTTTACTCAAAAATAGGATGGGAAAATTATGTATAACGGAATAGTCGAGGAGGCTTTATAGTGGAAAAAGACAAAGAAATAGACGAATTGAAAAACCCACAAGAGAATCAGGACAATATCGACACAGAAGTTAAACCAGAAATGCCTGCTAAAGAAGAGAAGAACGGAGAAGAAATAACGAATCCCTACCAGATTGCAAAACGTTTGATTGAAAGGGCGACTAAGACACTTGAACTACAGGAAGGTGTTTATGATATTTTGAAAAAACCGAAACGTGTTATGAAAGTATCAATCCCGGTCCGCAGAGACAATGGTGATGTCGTAAATTATACTGGAATACGCGCCCAACATACAGATATTCTTGGTCCGACAAAAGGCGGTGTTCGCTTTCATCAAAACGTTTCAGAAGATGAAGTCGTAGCACTTTCCATGTGGATGTCCTTGAAGGCTGCAATTGTCAGCATTCCATTTGGAGGCGGAAAAGGTGGAATCATAGTCAATCCTGATGAACTTTCAGAGCGAGAGTTAGAAGAATTAAGCAGAGGATTTATTCGAGAGCTTGAGCCGGTTATCGGACCTGAGAAGGATATTCCAGCACCAGATGTGAACACAGACCAGAAAATTATGGGATGGATGCTCGATGAATTTGATCGTTTACGTGGGCATAATGTTCCGGGGTTCATTACTGGAAAGCCATTAATCATTGGTGGATCTGAGGGGCGCCTTGAGGCAACTGGTAGGGGTGTCGTAATTACCATTAAGGAAGCAGCGAAACGGTTTGATTATGACCTTTCCAAAATGACAGCTGTGATCCAAGGGTTCGGAAATGTCGGATCGATAACTGCCAAATATTTAGAAATAAATAATGTGAAAGTTGTCGCTGTTACAGATGCTGGCGGTGGTGCATATCAGCCGAAGGGAATGAATATCAGTGAACTTATTGAATACGTCAAAGAAAAGGGTACAGTTAGTGGGTTTCCTGGTAGCGAGGAAATCTCAAATGACGACATGTTTGCGATGGAATGTGATATTTTAATCCCAGCAGCACTTGAAAACCAAATAACTGGTAATAATGCAGGCGCCATTAAAGCAAAGATTGTAGCTGAAGCTGCAAATGGTCCTACAACACCAGAAGGAAATCGAATAATGGAGGAAAAAGGGATCTTCATCATACCCGATATTCTCTGTAATGCAGGTGGTGTAACCGTATCGTATTTTGAGTGGGTCCAGAACACAATGCACTATGCTTGGAAAGAAGCAGAAGTGATTGAAAAGTTGGAAGAAAAAATGATTGAAGCTTTTAAAATTGTTTATGAGATGCGTGAGGAGAAACGTGTAAAAATGAGAGAAGCCGCCTACCTGGTAGGGGTTGGCCGTCTTGCACAGGCAATGATTGCACGGGGATGGATCAAAAACTGGAAAATGCCGATTGATTGTTAAGAAAAGCGTAAGCCCCCTGTTAAGCCCCGAAGGTCACTGGAAGGCCAACGAGGAGGCTGTCGCCGCCGCAGGAGGACAGAAGTGATCCGAGGGGTTGGGTGCGGACATCACATCTATGTAGCAAATTTTTATACTTTTCAGCTGGAAGTAAATCGACGTTGTGGAAAAGTTTAAGTCCTAAGTATAAGTGCAGCTAGGGCTCAGCCAGCACCAAGGCTTGGCTTTACCAAGTTTTCTTTACACGTTAAGAAAGTATAGAGCGTCCGAGCATAGGTGATATTCCATAATGGGTGGGAACCCCATCAGGTAAGAACTAGCCATTCACCTGTAGCGAGTCTTGGAGGGTTGGAGGTAACTCCTATCTTTAAGCGTAGACAGCAAGACAGTGGGCCGAAAACCAAATGGCTGAAGGGATGGAGCCCCGAAAACTTATATACGGGA
>NZ_JANHJQ010000028.1 GCF_024609785.1 Pseudalkalibacillus decolorationis | reverse complement strand
TCTTACAGGCAGGTTGCCCACGTGTTACTCACCCGTCCGCCGCTAACCGCTGAGGAGCAAGCTCCTCGTTGGTTCGCTCGACTTGCATGTATTAGGCACGCCGCCAGCGTTCGTCCTGAGCCAGGATCAAACTCTCCAATAAAGTGTTTGACTTGCTCATTCATTTTAAAAATTAATCAGGGTTATTCAAAACCCGTTTCACGCTTGGCTTTTGTTCAGTTTTCAAAGAGCTTTATTGGTCTCTTTTAAAAGACCGTGTCGCTTATTGGCGACTTTACTAATGTATCACACGAGGATGTTAGTGTCAACACCTATTTTCGTGTTGTCGCGAATACAGTTTTTCCAGCGACGAAAAATAATATACCATCTTTTCAAGGATATATCAAGGTTTTTCTCAAAAATAGTTTATATCATTTTAAAACAACATGGTCTTCTCACAAATCAATACATTAAAAACGCAGGCGGCCACTAGAAAGGCCAACAAGGAGGCTGCCTGCCGCTGCAGGGGGAGCTGAACTGATCCAAGTGATTGGCTCAACAAGACTTTATACTTCACTTCTAAAAAAAGAACCAGACCAACTTAAGCACAACATTTAGAAGAAACCTTTAAAGCTACTAAATGCAGGTTTAAGAAAGGCCTGAGTCCTATGAGATCTTTAATATGATTAATTTAACGTTGTCTCATTTGTGGGAATAACAAAACATCCCTAATTGAAGGAGAGTTTGTCAGAAGCATGATCACACGATCGATACCGATTCCTAACCCACCTGTAGGAGGCAATCCGTATTCGAGCGCTTCAATAAAGTCCTCATCCATCATGTGTGCTTCGTCGTTTCCTTCTTCCCTTTCTTTTAACTGAGATTCAAAACGTTCTTTTTGGTCAATCGGATCGTTAAGCTCGGTAAACGCATTTGCATGCTCACGGCCGACGATAAAGAGTTCGAATCGATCCGTAAAGCGTGGATCCTCTTCGTTCTTTTTCGCAAGTGGTGAAATGGCAACTGGTTGTCCATATACAAAGGTTGGTTGAATAAGCTTCTCTTCAACAAAATGCTCAAAGAATTCATTTACGACATGTCCGAATGACATCGTATTCTGGACAGGTACATTATGTTCTTTGGCAAGCGAACGAGCTTCTTCGTCACTCATCTCTTTCCAGAAATCAACGCCTGTATGCTCTTTAATCGCATCGACCATATGGATTCGAGTCCACTCAGGCTTTAAATTAACTTCGTGTTCACCATAAGTAATGGTCATCGTTCCGAGAACTTCTTGGGCAATATGTGCAAGCAAGTTTTCGGTGAGTGCCATAACATCCTTATAGTCTGCATAGGCTTCATATAATTCAAGCATCGTGAATTCAGGGTTATGACGCGTCGATACACCTTCATTACGGAATACCCGGCCAATTTCATAGACCTTTTCCATTCCACCAACAATAAGGCGCTTAAGGTGTAACTCGATTGCGATACGCATATATAGCTCCATATCAAGCGTGTTGTGATGAGTAATAAACGGGCGGGCTGAAGCTCCGCCTGGGATCGAGTGCATTGTTGGTGTTTCTACTTCTAAGAATCCTGTTGAATCTAGATAACGGCGCATTGACTGCAAGATTTTACTTCGAGTAATAAACGTATCTTTTACTTCAGGGTTCATAATTAGATCTACATAACGTTGACGGTAACGCTGTTCAATGTCTTTTAACCCATGGAACTTATCCGGAAGTGGACGTAATGATTTTGATAACAAGGTAAACTCAGTCACTTTAATAGAGAGTTCTCCTACTTTGGTTTTAAAAGCAATCCCTTTCACTCCGACAATATCTCCAATGTCAATGGCATTGAAAAGCTCGTATTGGTCTTCACCTACGCTGTCTTTACGTACGTATATTTGGGTTTGCCCTGTTAGGTCTTGAACGTGGGCAAACCCTGCTTTCCCCTTACCTCGCTTAGTCATTACGCGACCCGCAAATGAAACTTCATGATTGTTTTCGGCAAGGTCTTCTTTCGATTGTTCTCCAAATGCTGTGGTCATAGCCTTTGCAGTATGACTGCGTTCAAATCGGTGACCGAACGGATCGATCCCAAGGTTACGCAGATTGTTTAGTTTCTCTCTTCGCACGAGTAGTTGGTCGTTTAATTCGACGTCTTGACTCATCTAATCACTCCCATGGGTATATCTGATGCTTTATTTCACATCTATGATTTGATATTGAATGGATTTACCTTGAAGATGTATGGTGACCACATCTCCCTTTTTCTTTGAAAGCAGTTCTTTTCCGAGCAACGATTCAACAGAAAGCAGCTTCTTTACCGGGGAAGCTTCTACAGGATGTACGAGGCGATATGTGTCTATTTCTTTCAAATACACATCCAAAAGTTTAACCGTTGCACCAATCGAGATAATTTCATTCTGTTCATCGGGCAATAGTTCAGCAGAATACAAGAGGTGTTCTAGCTCCTGTATTCGTTTGACCGAAAATCGACTTTCCTGCGTAAGCATTTCCTCTGTATTGAACTGAGGCTTGTTTCGTCTGTCGTATACGTCCATTAGTTCCGTTGCCAGCGCCTTGATGCCTTCACTCGTTAGTCTGGTTGGATTTACACTCATAGTCATCCTCCTAAACGTTCGGTTCATTGTGCAGACACCAAGAGGTATAGAACTACTATTCGCTATACTACTTACATTATCCTACCTGTTTTTGCTTTGCTTCCACTTCTTGAACATAATTAAATAATACTTGCTCTAATTCTTCTTTAGAGTCGAGCTCGTTAATTTTATTACGTATCTTTGCATTTTTAGGTAGACCTTTCAGGTACCATGCAGCATGCTTCCTCATTTCTTTCATTGCGATGTCTTCGCCTTTTAGTTCAATCAAGCGATCATAGTGCAGCATACACACCTTGATTTTTTCACTTGGAGTTGGATCGCCAAGCAGTTCTTCTGTTTCAAGATACTGAACGGTACGGTATAGCATCCATGGATTTCCGAGTGCGCCGCGCCCTATCATAACTGCATCACATCCAGTTGTTTCAAGCATCCGCTTCGCATCTTGAGGAACAGTCACGTCACCGTTGCCTATAACAGGGATTGATACCGATTCCTTTACTTGACGTATAATATCCCAGTTCGCTTTTCCTTCATACATTTGCACACGTGTACGACCATGGAGGGCAACCGCTTTACCGCCTGCTTCCTCTATAGCCTTTGCATTTTCAACAGCTAAAATATGATCTTCGTCCCAGCCCATACGCATTTTAACAGTAACCGGCTTTTTGACTTCTGGTACGACAGCCGCCACCATATCATGGATCTTTTGTGGATCTAAGAGCCATTTAGCCCCTGCATCACATTTTGTAATTTTAGGAACGGGACAGCCCATGTTAATGTCAATAATGTCTGCATTCGTATAATCATCTACGTGTTTAGCAGCTTCGACGAGAGTCTCTTTTTCACCACCGAAGATTTGAAGGCTTAAAGGCTTTTCTCTTTCATCGACATATAACATCCGCATCGTTTTGTCATTTCTATGCAGAATTGCTTTATCACTAACCATTTCTGCACATACAAGACCTGCGCCGAACTCTTTTGCTATCAAGCGAAATGCAGGGTTACAAACACCTGCCATTGGAGCAAGAACGACACGGTTTTTTAGTTGAATATCACCGATTTGAAACATCTCTTTCACCTCTCTGCAAATAAGTTGAGTCGTCCTTAGGTGACAACTCTTCTAACGATATATTAAGAACTTCAGTTACTTTGTTTATTTGATCTTGAGTCGGGAGTCGTATTCCCCGTTCAATTTCTCCGAGGATCGAAACGGATATTGTCATTGCCCTTGCCAACTCTTCTTGTGTGTAGCCTTTCAATTTTCGAAAAGCCCGAATTCTCCTGCCCCATTGTTCCGCTTCCATACGTATACTCCTTCATGATTGATTCGTTCTTCCATGATCGTCGAAAAATGTTCATTCGTATGTGGAAATTGCAAGTCTGGTTGCAACTCATATAAAGGAATCATAACAAATCCTCGTTCCAGCATTCTAGGGTGTGGTACCTTTAGTTCTTCTGTTTGTATATTCTCTTGATTATATAACAAAATGTCAAGGTCTAATGTTCTCGGGCCCCAATGAATATTGCGTTTTCGATCTAATTGCTTCTCAATTCTTTGGAGCTCCTCAAGTAAAGTACTCGATGAATAGGTAGTTTCTATATAAGCAACCATATTTAGAAAAGCATCCTGATCAGTGTATCCGATAGGTTCCGTTTCATAAATTGAGCTCACACGTTTTACTTTTGTTTCGTGCAATTGATCGATCGTTTGTAGGGCGCGTCTTAAATAAGCATCCCGTTTACCAATATTGGATCCTAAGGCAAGATAAACGTAATTCATGACCGGGTCCTTGTTATCTCGATCGCAACAGAATCATAATGGCCTGGAATTGGGGGATCTGGCTTAATCACTTTTACAGTACATGAAGTAAGAATCGTGAATTGTTGTAATAATGCGTGTGAAATTTGCTCCGCTACGGTTTCTACGAGCTTTCGCGGCTCACCTTCAACAATTTCTTTTGTTATCTCATAAGCTTGTCCATAATGAACTGTATGTTCGATATTGTCCGAGTTAGACGCATTTATGAGATCACATCCTAAGACAAGGTCAACATTAAACCGCTGCCCAAGTTTCTGCTCTTCTGGATAGACACCGTGATAACCATAAAATTTCATGTTGGTAATATAAATTTTATCCATTCAAAATCGTCCTCCTTGTTAGCATTGCGTCCATCATCATTGCCATTCGTTTGTTCTCGAGCACATCATGGATACGTATGATCTGACAACCCTTTTGGATTCCAAGGCATGTTGTTGCTCCTGTGCCTTCAATGCGTTCATTTGTTTCGGTATCAAGCACGCGACCAATAAACGATTTACGCGACGTACCGAGCAGAACCGGGAATCCCATTGCTGTAATCGTCTCAAGCTTATTCATCACCTCAAGGTTATCTTCGTACGTCTTCGCAAACCCGATGCCCGGATCGAGGATGATGTTTTCCTCTTTTACACCAGCACTCTTAACAAGATTAATACTCTCACGTAAATCCTTTACGATGTCTGCCATGAGATGATCGTAGGCTCGGTTGTCCCTATTGTGCATCAAGATAATCGGTACTTGTAATTCAGCTGCTACTTTTGCCATTCTTGTGTCAGCTTTTGCCCCCCAGATATCGTTAATGATGTCCGCACCAGCTCCAACCGCTTGTTTGGCAACCTCTGCTTTATACGTATCAATCGAAATGGGAACGTTAACCTCTTGCTTGATTGCTTTTATAATCGGGATGACTCGACTCAATTCATCTTCAAGACTAACCGTTTCCGCACCTGGTCGAGTTGATTCGCCACCTATATCAATGAAATCTGCACCTGCATCGACCATTTTTCTTACATGCTCGACGGCTAGGTCAACCGATTCGTTATATTGACCTCCATCCGAAAATGAATCTGGGGTTATGTTTAAGATACCCATGATCCATGTCCTTTCGTTCAAATCAATCATTCTATCTGCGAGCTGTATGTTCCAAGGCTGATCCATTCGTTTTTCACCGTCAAGCAGTTGCCTGATTTCAACACTCAATAGATTGGCGTTATTGCTTTCAAACGATTCTAGCGCTTCCATCGCTTTATGAATACCAGGTGTATGTCCAACAATTAACCCATGAGTTTCACCTGCTTCAAGCTCTTCAGCACGCTCATTTAAAAGGCAATTTTGTCCACATTGTAGTAGACACTGCTTGAGCTTCCATGCCGTTTTAATTGTAAGTCCTTCTATGCGGATGATCGTTTTGCTTTGGAGTAGCTGTTCACGGCTAACTGTATCAATTCTTGCCTCGATTGATAACAGTTCATTCATTGCGTCTGCTTCATTTTTCGGATAAATAAATACCGGGTTATATTGCATGATAATGTTCCTTTCTAAATTCTTCTCGTCCAGAGCTTATGTCGGCTTTCTACGTATTGAGAAAATAATGTAGTTGTAAGTTTGCCTTTCGTCCCAGCGAATTGGTGCTCCCCTATTCGGGAGAGCCCAACGATTTCCTGAACAGAATTGGTCACAAAGCATTCATCTGCATCCATTAAAGCCTCTTTTGGAAATTCACCTATACAAAAAGGTATTTGTAGTTTCTCACATAAAGAGAGAACATATTGCCTCGTTATCCCATTTAAAATGCCCGTATCAATCGAAGGTGTATAAACGGTACCCGCTTTTACCCAGAAGATATTTGAGGTAATCCCTTCTGCTACATGTCCATCATCGGTTAAGAAAATCCCCTCTGTTAGTGGATCTCCACCTAATTCTTGTTTAGCCAAAATGTTATTTAAAAAGTGATGAGACTTCCAGCGCTCATTTCCTTCTGGTGTATTACGACGGATGGTTAGAATCGTCCCTTCCTTCGAGTTCATTGTACTTGGAGCTGGTTGGAGTTCGCCGCCGTATATGAACACTGTCGGATCCGTGTATTCAATCGTTTGTAAGCCAGGCTTTCCAATACCTGCTGAAATATTAAGACGAATACTCGCATCTGCCCAACCATTCATTTGCATTAATTTTGCCAAACAAGCAATAATTTCTTGTTTGGTTATTAGCTTTCTAATCTTTAAATCTTCTAGTGCTCTGTTTAAACGATCAAGGTGATCATCCAGTAAAAATGGGTGTCCATCATACAACCGAAACGTTTCAAAAACACCCAATCCATATAGAAACCCGTAATCAAAAGGGGAAATTTGCGCTTCTTCTTTTCTTACATAAGAGCCGTTTAAATAGAGATACATTGCTTGTCACGTCCATACGAATGTATAAAATTTTGTAATAGCTGCTTGCCGCTTGAGGTCATGATCGACTCTGGATGGAACTGGACACCTTCGACAGGGAGAGATTTGTGACGAATAGCCATAATCTCTCCTTCAGCGGTTTCAGCTGAAATCTCAAAGCAATCCGGGAGGCTTTCCCGATTGACGATCAATGAATGGTACCGTGTTGCGACAAACGGTCCATCAAGATCTTGAAACAAGGTTTTTTGATCATGATGAATCAACGATGTTTTGCCATGCATTAAACGATGAGATCTCTCAATGTTGCCACCAAACACCTGGGCAATGGACTGGTGACCAAGACATACTCCCAGAATAGGAATCTTGCCAGCAAAGTAATGTATGGCTTCAAGACTTATTCCAGCTTCGTTCGGACTACACGGACCTGGTGAAATCATCAAATAACTTGGATTCAGTTGTTCAATCTCCTGTATGGTTATCTCATCGTTCCGTTTCACATATATTTCCTCGCCAAGCTCCCCAAGATACTGTACGAGATTATAAGTAAAAGAATCGTAATTATCGATCATTATAATCATCGTTGAATCATCCCTTCCTTAGCTTGTTCACTCAATTCCTTTGCATGCCAAAGTGCTTTCGCCTTTTTCAAGCTCTCTTTATATTCTGCTGGAGGGTTTGAGTCAATTACAATGCCCGCCCCTGCCTGAACATGAGCCCAACCGTCCTGACAAATCATTGTCCGTATCGCAATATTCATTTCCATATCTCCATCAAACCCAATCCAACCAATGGAGCCTGTATAAACTCCGCGGCGAACCGATTCCAATTCTTCAATGATTTCCATCGTACGAACTTTTGGGGCTCCTGTTATTGTTCCACCAGGGAATGTAGCACGAATAACATCCATTGCATCGTGATCGTGATGAAGGATCCCTTGAACATTTGATACGATATGCATAACGTGTGAGTATTTTTCAATGACCATGAACTCATTTACGTCTACAGAGCCATATTGACAGACACGTCCGAGATCATTACGTTCTAAATCTACAAGCATAACATGTTCTGCACGTTCCTTCTCATTCTCAATTAACGTTTTTGCCAGTATATCATCCTCAACTTCATCCCGACCCCGTGACCTCGTTCCGGCTATCGGACGGGTACTTACTTCATTTCCTTTTTTCTTTACAAGAAGCTCTGGTGATCCGTTTACAAGTTGAAAGTCAGGTGTATGAAAGTAACCCATGTAGGGTGACGGGTTAAATTCTCTTAGCTGTTCATAGATCTGCTTAGGATTTGTATGAAGTAGCTGTGATTGACGAACAGATAAGTTAACTTGAAAAACATCCCCGTCTCGGATATATTCCTGTATTTGTTCAACCGCTGAATGAAATGCAGCTTCATCCATCGAGTAAGGTTTATAGGGCTTAGTAGGTGTAGGAAGTATAAATTGTTCTTCCCTGACTACTTCATCTGCACCAAGCCATTTATTTTCTAGGGAATCCAATTGGGCCACACCAAGTTCGTCATCCCCTTCTTCAATATGAGTGATGAACGTTAGTCGGTTCGTATTTATATCAAGTATGATTAGTTCTTCAAATACCATAAAATAAACATCCGGCATATTTAGATCATCAGCGGTCTCTTCGGGTAATCGTTCGATTTGTCTTGCTACATCATAACTGATATAGCCAACCGCCCCACCTTTAAAATCAGGAAGTTCTTGCGAAATCGAGTCATTAAAAACAATGTCCGTTGTTTGTAAATAACTCTGGACAAGGTCTAGTAAATCGCCGGTTTCTGTTGTTGTACCATTAGTGCTCTGTATTTCTAATTGATCCTTTTTCCCTTTTAAAATAGCTGTTGGGGTGAGGCCAATTATATGAAAGTTCCCGCCCCTGCCACTCTCAAGCAGAACATGATGCCGTTCGTTACTCGTTAAGGCTTTGTATCGTTCAAACCAATCGGTTCGATTAAATGGTTTTGTTCGTAGGAAACGTTTTTTTGTTGTTGGTTGCATATTTGTCCACTCCTGGCCGTGCTTTTTTCCTCTTTTATTGTACATGAAGCGAGAAGGTCTGACACGAAAAAGTACACACCAGTTCTTAACAGTTTTATTCTGATGCATCCTTAACGTAAAGAAAAGCGGAAGCGCCCTGTTCAGGTGTGATAAAGAAAACTTGGTAAGCGCCAAGCTTTTTAGGCGATTACCTTAGTTGCACTTATGCTTTAGTGCAAGCGCTGGAGATTCTGTAACACAACACGCTTTTTCGTGTTTGTGGAAGAATCGAAGCGACCTCGAACACCTGGGCGCTGAAGCTAGACATCGCATCTATGCAGCAAATTTTACACTATCTTACCTTCATATAAAAAAACCACAGTATAAAAAAACACTGTGGTTGACTTTCATGTCCATGCCTTTCCTCGATCATTCATTTATTCTTCATCAAATTGATAAAGCGGTGTACTTAAGTAGCGTTCACCGTTGCTTGGAAGGACAGCAAGTACTTTCTTACCTTTACCTAGTTTCTTCGCGACTCTAACAGCTGCCGATATTGCTGCTCCGGAAGAAATCCCACCAAGAATTCCTTCTTCTCTTGCCGCTCTTCTTGCATATTCAAATGATTCTTCAGTCGTAACCGTTAACACTTCGTCATAGACAGTAGTACTTAGGATAGATGGAATAAACCCTGCACCAAGTCCTTGGATTTTATGCGGACCAGGTTTTCCACCAGATAGAATAGCAGAGTCAGCAGGCTCAATGGCATAAATTTTGATCGATGGATACTTTTCTTTTAAAACTTCACCTGCACCTGTAATCGTTCCACCCGTACCAATACCGGAAACGAACGCATCTAGTTGATCTCCCATTTGCTCGACAATTTCTTTCCCTGTCGTATCCCTATGAACGATTGGATTTGCTTCGTTTTGGAATTGTTGCGGCATAAAATAGCCCTTCTCGTTTACAAGCTCCTCCGCTTTAGCGATCGCACCCTTCATCCCTTCAGGTCCTGGTGTAAGTATGAGTTCAGCACCGTAAGCACGTAAAAGATTGCGACGCTCCATACTCATGGTATCAGGCATAACAAGAACCGTACGCAGCCCTTTCGCAGCTGCAACCATTGCTAAACCAATTCCAGTATTTCCACTTGTCGGTTCAATGATCGTATCTCCCTCTTTCAGCTTACCCTCTCGCTCAGCAGCCTCAATCATCGCTGCAGCAATACGATCTTTAACACTACTTCCGGGGTTCATAAATTCAAGCTTTAAATAAACCTCCGCATCCTCTGAATCTGTCAACCGGTTCAGCTTAACAATAGGTGTTTGACCAATCAAATCTACAATTGACTTTCCCACTCTCATACCTTTCACTCCTCAATGCTGAGTATTTTTATCGGAATAATATGTTTCAATAATATCATCGGAAGAAAATTTTTTCAATTATTTTAAGTGCATGTTCAAAAAGGAGGATAAAAAGAGCCGAGATTAATGAGGTTCAACTAAAAATCGTCACGTCCTGTGACAACGTTGAACTGACTCACATCCTGTGAGCCCCCGGACTTTTTTAACAACCTCCTAAAGTCATATGTTCAATCGACACAAAGCATTACCTTTTCCCTTTAATTGCTTCATCTTTTAAATGAATCAAATTTTCTTTCGTGAAATGGTAAGATTCATTGCAAAAATGACAATTCGCTTCTGCTTGACCATCCTCATCAATCATATTTTGGATCTCTTCTTCTCCAATACTTATAATCGCATCTGCAATTCGTTCCTTGGAACAGCTACATGAAAATTGAACATCGGATTTATCCAAGATCTTGACATTCTCCTGACCTAGAGCGTTGTATAACAATTCCTCAGGAGTCAATCCTTTTTCAATAAGCTTCGATACAGGATCAATGTTTTCAAGGCGCTTTTCAATAAACGTAATCATTTCATCTGCTGCACCCGGCATTATTTGAATGATGAATCCACCAGATGCGAGAATCGAATTGTCCGGATTCACAAGTACTCCAACAGCAACTGCTGATGGGATCTGTTCGGAGGAAACAAAATAGTAGGTAAAGTCTTCTCCCAGCTCGCCTGAAATAAGCGGGACTTGGCCAGTAAAGTTTTCCCGAAGACCTAGATCCTTAACAACAGAAAGAAAACCATCTTTTCCAACAGCTCGTGCGACATCGAGCTTTCCTTTCTCATTTAAATCAAAGTGGACCTCAGGGTTGGATACATATCCGCGCGTCCCGCCTTTTGAATTTGAATCGACGATAATTGCACCAATTGGACCACCGCCTTCAATTTTCACGGTAAGTTTATTTTTTTCCCCCTTTAACATAGAAGCCATCATTGTCGATGCGGTCATCGCTCTTCCTAATGCAGCAGATGCTGTTGGCAAAGTTTGCTGTCTGCGCTGGGCTTCTTTAATCATTTCTGTTGTGTTTACCGCATATGCTCTGACATTCCCGTCAAAAGCTAATGCTTTTACTAAGTAGTCTGACATGAGGGACTTTCCTCCTTAAAAATAACTGTCCTATTCAATATTTCTTTAATTTAATTCCATATTTTTGCGATAGATAAGTTGAAGACCTTTAAGTGTAAGGAATGGATCAACCACATCAATTAAAGGAGATTCCTTACCAATTAAACGAGCAAGTCCGCCAGTAGCAATTACTTTCGGACTGGCACTCACCTTAGCTTTCATTCGCTGTACAATTCCCTCGACTTGGCCTATGTAGCCATAGAAAATTCCTGCCTGCATTGCACTCACTGTATTTTTTCCGATTACGCTATCGGGACTGTTAATTTCAATCCTCGGCAATTTAGCCGCATGTGTATATAAGGCTTCGGTCGAGATTCCTATACCTGGTGAAATCGCTCCACCCAAATAATTTCTCTGTTCATCAACAAAACAATACGTAGTCGCTGTTCCGAAATCAACAATGATTAGCGGACTTCCGTACTCATTTATTGCTGCAACTGCATTAACAATACGGTCTGCTCCTACCTCTCTAGGATTTTCAGTCTTAATATTGAGCCCCGTCTTTATTCCAGGACCAATTACCATCGGCTGTATTCCAAAGTACTTTTCACACATCTTTTCAAGCGGAAACATGATCGGTGGAACAACAGACGAAATTATAATGCCATCAATATCCTTAAATTGTAATCCAACATGAGTTAAAAGGTTAGAAATAAACATTCCGTATTCATCTTCAGATTTCTTACGGCTTGTTCCGACACGCCAATGATATTTTAATTCGTCCCCATCATAAACGCCAAGAACGATATTAGTATTTCCTACATCCATTACAAGAATCATTCAAATCCCCACTATCTATGCCATTTTCTCTCTTTAGTTATATCACAAACAACCTCTGAAAACACGTCATACTTATCATTAAGAAAAGCGCAAGCGCCTTGGGTAGCCACGAAGGTCACTGGAAGGCCACTGAGGAGGCTGTTGCCGCCGGAAGGGACTGAAGTGATCCGAGTGGCTGGGCGCTGGAGCTAGACATTGCCTCTCTGCATCAAAATTTTATACTTTCTTACCTTTTAAGAAAAGCGCAAGCGCCCTGCTTAGCCACGAAGGTCACTGGAAGACCGACGAGGAGGCTGTTGCCGCCGCAGGAGGACTGAAGTGATCCAAGTGGCTGGGCGCTGAAGCTGGACATTACATCCATGCCGCAAACTTTTATACTTTCTTTACTCATAAAAAAAGAGACTGACTCAACGTAGAGTCAATCTCTTTATCATTAATCTTTTTTGTTTTCGTCAGATGGTGGTTCTTCAGTTGAAGATGCATCATCACTTACATCATTAGCATTTTCTTCTTTTTTCGTAATCGTTACCTTAACATCTTCTTCGTCAGCTTTTTTCTTTGGAGTTTCATACCCCTCCGGCATTTTTCCGGTTTCATAAAGTGACTTAATTTGTTCACCATCAAGTGTTTCAACTTCTTTTAACGTTTCGGCAATAAGATTCAATTTATCCTGATTTTGAACAAGAATCTCCTTACAGTTGTTATATGCTCCCTTAATGATCTTTTGTACTTCAAGATCAATATCATGAGCAATTGCATCACTGTAGTTTTGCTCATTTTGGATATCGCGTCCGAGGAAGACATTGCCCCCCGAACCTTGTCCGAATTGCATCGGACCAAGCTTTTCACTCATTCCAAACTCTGTGACCATCTTGCGCGCAATACTAGTGGCACGTTGGAAGTCGTTACTTGCACCAGTGCTGGCTTCGCCGAATGAGATCTCTTCAGCGACGCGTCCACCTAAAAGGCCTGTAATCTTATCAACCAATTCCGGTTTAGTCATAAAGTAACGGTCTTCTTTAGGAAGTGTTACCGCATATCCACCTGCTTGACCACGAGGCACAATCGTAACTTTATGGACGATCTCTGCATCATCAAGAACAAGTCCGATTATCGTATGGCCCGCTTCATGATAAGCAACGATGTCTTTTTCTTTCTTAGAAATAACCCTACTCTTCTTAGCTGGACCTGCAATAACTCTATCCGTGGCTTCGTCGATGTCTTCCATATCGACTTTCTTTTTATTCCGTCTAGCAGCAACAAGGGCAGCCTCATTTAATAGGTTCTCGAGGTCCGCACCAGAAAATCCAGGTGTCCGCATTGCAACTGTTTTTAAATCAACCTCTTCAGCAAGTGGTTTATTTCGTGCGTGAACACGTAATACTGCTTCACGTCCCTTAACATCTGGACGGCCTACAGGAATCTGTCTGTCGAAACGACCCGGACGTAACAAGGCTGGGTCGAGTATATCAGGTCGGTTTGTTGCGGCAACGATAATAATACCTTCGTTAGCACTGAATCCATCCATTTCAACGAGTAACTGGTTCAAGGTTTGTTCACGCTCATCGTGTCCTCCGCCAAGTCCAGCACCACGTTGACGACCAACTGCATCAATTTCATCAATAAAGATAATACATGGAGCATTTTTCTTCGCGTTTTCAAATAAATCACGTACACGGGATGCACCAACCCCGACAAACATCTCCACGAAGTCAGAACCACTGATTGAGAAGAATGGTACTCCAGCCTCACCTGCAACAGCTCTCGCTAGTAAGGTTTTACCAGTTCCCGGTGGTCCAACAAGCAAGACCCCTTTCGGAATACGTGCACCAAGTGCTGCGAACTTACGAGGATCTTTAAGAAACTCAACGACCTCAACAAGTTCTTGTTTCTCCTCATCCGCACCTGCTACATCTTTAAAGGTGACCTTTTTCTTTTCTTCGCTATAAAGCTTTGCCTTGCTCTTCCCGAAGTTCATAACCCGGCTTCCGCCACCTTGGGCTTGGTTTAGAAGGAAGAAGAACAAAATAAAGATAATGACAAAAGGAATGATAGAAGTAAAGAAGGTTACCCAGCCACTCGTTCCTTCAGCCTGTTTCACCTCGACGTCAACATCAGCCTCTTTTACCTGAGCAAGGACTTCATTACTCATGTCGGGTGGTATGTTCGTTACGAAAGTAGTCTCATCCTCATAGGACTTTAGCTGCCCCTGTACAACATACACCATATTTTTCGGCTGCATGGATAATGATTCGACTTCATCATTTTCTAAAGCACTAATAAATTCATCATATCGCAATTCTCGAACGTCGTTATTGTTGCCGTTAAAAAAGCTAACAACCCCAACAACAACAAGGAATATCAGTAAATAAAAAATTGTATTTCTAAAGATGCGATTCATCCCTTACCTCCTCTCGCGTATAAAGAAAATCATAATTTATAGTATCATAACTGTTCATTACTTCACAACAAATTGCCCTTACTAGTTCTGGTAAATCTCTGGCTTCAAAACCCCGATAAAAGGTAAGTTCCGATAACGTTCTGCAAAGTCCAATCCATATCCAACAACAAAGGCATCTGGAACACTGAAGCCTGTAACATCAGGCTTTAGATTCACCTTACGTCCAGTAGGCTTATCGAGAAGCGTGACGATCTTAATCGATTTCGCCTTCCGGTGTTTAAACAATTCTACGAGGTAATTCAATGTAAGTCCGCTGTCAATGATATCTTCTACAATTAGCACATCTCGACCTTCAATTGACGTATTTAAATCCTTAATGATCTTAACCTCTCCTGAGGAAACGGTAGAATTCCCATAGCTTGAAACATCCATAAAATCGAGCTCAACGTGGACATCCATACGTTTGACCAGATCTGCCATAAAGGGTAATGCACCTTTTAAAACCCCGATCACGAGTGGAAAACGATCCCTATATTCATTTGAAAGCTGTTCTGCAAGCTCCTTCACCTTTACTTGAATTTCATCCTCTGAAATCAAGATCTCCTGCATATCGTTCTTCATTAGTATGTATTCCTCCTAGACCTGATGCCTGTAATTTTCAAAGTGCAGAATCATCTTTGTTTGATCTCGATTTTCTGCATTCGGCAGTTCTGCATGTTTCATTAATGGGATCCATACAATTGTGCCAGATGAATCCACTACAATCGGCCAAATGTCTCTTAACTCTCGATTGAGCTTTGCATCAATAAAAATATCTTTAACCTTTTGGGTCCCTTGCATTCCTTTAGGCTGGATTCGATCCCCTTTTTTTCGCGTTCGAACGACTAAAGGCCAATGTACCTGTGAAGGATGAAGGAGAAAGTGCTCCCTTCCAAGATACATTTGCTCGCTAGCATTTTGTTGAACGTTCATCAATGATAGATTGCCTACAGGTAGGTCATAAACCTCTCCAATCTCGAGACGGTGAGTATAGCGATTTATTCGTTCTTTGTTCTCAAATGAAAACAAACACTCATCATAATTTCGCTTCACGGTTAACCCTTTTGGAAAACTTAACAATCCAGATGGCCTTTGAGATTGTAAAAGATGCCTGCAATCCTCGATATGTGTTGATGAAATAATGGAAGAATCCGAGCGATAAAGATAGTTTAATATTAGATGAATCCCTCTCCTTTGTAAAGGATTTGCCAGCTCCAGAAAACGCCCTACCGACAATGTCATTCGTTTGTCACATTTTTGCAAAATGACATCTTCCATCTTCTGTTTACAGATTGATTGTAACAGCTCTTCATCTTCTGTTGACCGTTCGCTTAAGCGTTGAAACTTTAAATGAACATCCTCTTCTTCCTTCTTAAGAAAGGGGAGAACCTGTGTTCGATAACGGTTTCGAGTGTAACGGTGACTGGAATTACTAGGATCGACTTTGTACTCAATCCCTCTATCCTTACAATAGTGCACAATTTCCTCTTTCGTTATTCCTAGAAACGGGCGGATAATGGAACCCGTTGAAAAAGAGCGGCGAACAGGAATTCCAGTGAGACTAGACCGACCTGCACCGCGTACAATACCCATGAGCATCGTTTCAATCTGATCGTCGCCGTGATGGGCAAGAGCAAGAGAATTTGCCCCATACTGTTTCATTACAGATTCAAAGAACTTATATCTTACGTTACGCGCAGCTTGCTGTGGTGATTCACCTGTTTCTTTTATATATAATGGTACATTTATTTGAGCAGATTCAAACGGGATGTCATGGCTGATGCAGTATGTTTGCACGAATGTTGCATCTTCAGCAGATTCATCACCACGAAACATGTGATCGACGTGTGCAGCTATAAGCATCAATCCCATAGAACTTTTCTTTTGTATGAAGTAATCCAAAAGTGCCATCGAATCCGGACCTCCTGAAACTCCTATTACAATTGTTGTTTTCTCACACAATAGCTGATGACGTTTTACGAAAGCATCCACCGCTTCAAGCATGTCCCTATCCCCTTATAAACAAGTTCAAAAGAAATCTATGCCATCATAGAAGAACCATCAGACAATGTCAATTTATTCGTTCAATTTACATGTGACCTATGAGATAAATGACATAAAAGGCGAACATTATTAGGACAATCAGGATCGTTTCCAAATACCCACGGCGCTTCTGAACCTTCTTTTTCTGATATCGCATTTGTGGATTTGGCTTCTTATGATAGCTAATTGATTTTGTTCGTTTATGAATGGTTGGAGAGGTCTTTTTTGAATAATAAGAAAGGAGATCTTGTTTCATCTCTAAAGCAGATTGATATTGACCGTTGATCGCTTTATCAAGGAACCTACTATATTTTCGTAGCCAACGTTCCTTATCAATATATCGTTTAAGTTGCTCCCATCCCCCTTCTTTCTTTTCAAATCGGGACGGATAAGCAAAGTTAATGATAATCATTGCAACCGCAAAAAGATCGTATGATGGTTCTGCTCGCCTTGATCCAAGTCCCCAGAATCCTCTATCAAAAAACTCCGTATATTCCTTAATCGCTCTTCCAACCATCGTAGTTCCTCCAACATCAAGCCAGCGTATTTTCGGCGGTGGCCCCGAAATGAGAAGGTTGTCAGGCTTTAAGTCTCCAAAGACCCATCCCGCATTATGCAAATCATGCAAGTCTCCAAGCAGTTGAATAAGGATAATCCCAAACCATTCATCCTTTCGCTGCTTCATGAAAGAAAACAATGTATCACCTTGAACATATTCCATTACATAAAAAGGAATTGAGCGGCCTGTATGAACCCAGTCGTCCATTTCGATAAAAGAAGGCCCAAGCTTTTTCCCCTGGACCTTCGATAGGTACTTAAGGACATTTACTTCCGATGTTATCGAAAGGCTATCGCTGCTCACCTTTAAGGCGACCTTTGTTCCATTCCCACGTGCGAGATAAACGGTCCCAGTTGCCCCCGATCCGAGCTCTCGAAGGATGGTATATTGATTCTGGCTCCACTTTCCGAGGATAATAGAACCTGGGGTGATATTAGCTTCCGGATTCTTCGATGTATTCATCATCGCCACCTAGCAGCTCTTGTTTCGATCGTTTTTCTGAAAAAAGTTCAAGTGCTTCCCTCAATGCTGGACCTGTCGGTGTAATGCCACCTGTGGAAATCTTTTTAAACGTTTTTACAAGTGAATCAAGCTGTGGGTCCCAATCAATTAGCCGATCAATAGGTTGACGTTTTCCGGGAAATGCATAAATTGCAAATAAGTTGTTTCCGGTTCTTGAATTTAATGAAATAGAAAGGTCGATCAACGATTCTTGCACGGTTGGAAGTTTATCATCCATACTGGCAGAGATATCAACTAGGATAAGCACTTCTAGATCAACCATTTCACCAAATTCATCGACAACCTCCATAACCTGACCACGTTTCTCGGGAGGAAGGTCCTCCATTTGTTGACCTTCACCAAGAATGTGAGTAAGCTCCTTGTTGATCATCCCATGTATCGTCTGGGTCATTGCTTTTTGGGTGACCATCTTAACCGTTTGAGCCAGTTGATTTGCGTACACAATTTGACTAATTCCTCCACCGCTCATAGCAATATCTTCGACTTCTTTTAAACCATGTTCACCGTAGGCTTCGTTCCGGGATAATATACCGATGACATTAACAGTAATCCCTTTTTCCTTTGCGAGTGCAGCAATGGCTACTGGGTCTTCACCGTGATTCGAGCATCCGTCCGTTATCAAAAGTATTTGCCTCAACGTTCCCTTCCTCATACAAAAAATCCCCTCTCGTCAATGATTATTACCATCATGGACAAGGTAAAGGGGATTTATACGTTAATGAAGGCTTGTCATGCCTGCTTTCGGTATGCCTTTTTACGTTGTGGAATCGTCGACCACTTAGGTATGTTTCGTTCAATCTTCGTAACGACAACTGTCATATCATCCTCAATTTGACCACTATCCGTTCGAATCACTTCTTCGAGTAACAAGTCAGCAATTATCTGAGGATCATCAGAGTCTATCTCGCGAATTTTCCGTTTCATCCACAGCTCGGTGTTTTCGACGTGTTTTGGCCCCTCAAAAATGCCATCGCTCATCATTACAAGAAGGTCACCCGATTTCAATTGATCATTCACGACTTCTACGTCAAACTCTTCAATGATCCCCATCGGAAGATTACTTCCTTCAATCATTCTAACTTGGTCCCCGCGCTTTACAAAGCTCGGACTGGAGCCGATTTTCAAAAATCGAACAGATGCAGCTTGGAGGTCAATCATGGCCAAGTCCAGCGTTGAGAACACCTCGTCTGTCGTTCTTAACGAGAGGACAGAGTTCACTGATTTAATTGCGGTTGTTTCATCGATCCCTGATTGTAGAATTTTCTGTAATAACTTCAAGGTTTCATTACTTTCAAGATGTGCCCTTTCCCCATTGCCCATCCCATCACTGATTGCAACTGCATATTTACCTACGCCAAGTTCAATCATTGAATGACTATCCCCTGAAATCCAGGCGCCACCCTTTGCTGCACTTGAAACACCTGTTTCCACGACAAAGTTTTGGGCTGAGCTAAACACTACATGACAATACCCGTTTGGATATACAGCGCACTCCTCACTTTTGACAATTACTGTTTCCTCTAGAATATCCGACAATAAAGGGGCAATGACCTTTTCTGATTCCCCTCGTCCGTTGCAGTAAGGTATACTCATTTCTATATCAACACACCCTCTATCAAGAGAGTAGATTTCAACGTTTCCAACCTCAAGCCCAATGTCATCAAGCGACTCTTTAATTTGCTCCTCTTGTATTTGATGGTTTTCACGTTCTCTCTGAATTTCCTTAGCAAAGTTGTCCATTACCTGGGAAACTCCATGTAGCTGTTCTGCTACTAACCTTCTACTCTCCTTAACCTGTTGTTTTAGTTTTATATTGGCATGGTATTGTCCAAGCTCATACTGTATCGTTTCAGCAACCTTCTTTGAACGGACACAATGGCGCTCCCATTCCATTTGTAATCCTCTGTCCTTTAGCTTGCCTTGCGGAGTAGTGTCAGCCATTATTTGTGTCATCAAATTGTAGGTCGTATCAAAATTATTTGCCCAGCAATGCCGTTTTTTAAAACACGTTTGACACGTCTTTTCAGTGATATTACTAAGAAACATATCAAGCTCCCTGGTTCCTTCTTCCTCTTTTATTCCAACCGATCCGGCTGTTGAAAAACTATGGGAAAGAGCCTGGAACAAAGTAGAAAACTGCTCGACCCGATTTGCTGTTACATCACGTATTTTCCGTAAATATTGTTGTTGCTCCTGCGTATATTCCTTTGTACCAGGTATGTAGCGGGATACTTTAGAAATCGCACTGTTCGGTGTTAACAGGAACAAAGCCATTGCAGCACCCGACTCCAATAGGGTTTGTGTTAACACTACATTTTCTTCTCCATACAGACCGAGTAATAGTGTGCCGATTAGTAATCCGATGCTTACACCGATTTTTCTCCCCTCTTTTAGAAGACCCCCTAATAAACCAGAAAATGCGAGTAGACTCATTTGATAAAGGCTGTCTATATTCGCAAGCCCAAGGATAAGCCCTGTAACAACTCCTACAGTAGCGCCGATAGCTGCACCGCCTACAATCGCAAACACAAGGACTAGGTAACGAGATAATATATGTTCAATTGATAGATCATAGATTTGCCATCCGATCGTGCCTGTCATAACTGAGGCCAACAATATGATGAAACATACGATTTCTTCATTTTTTAAAGAGTGTTGGATTTTCTTAAGAGAGAGCAGTGGGATGCTTTGCAGAAAAATCATTGTCAGTATACTGCCAAGGCCCGCCTCGATTACAACCATCAACAACGCCCCTGTCGTGATCGGTTCTGAGGCAAACGACTGCAAACTCATTCTCGTTATAAAACTCGCGGCAAACACTGTAATCGGTAAAATCTTGTAATTGCTTTTTAATAGATTTGTAAGTATTGAATGGAGAATCATAAATACAATTAAGCCTATTGAAACAAATAATCCGGTCTTATCAAATGTTGTTAAAGCCCCAGCCAGTAGAGCTACCGCTGCCACACCAGCTCGTTCTGACTTAAGCATTAGTACGGCTCCAAAAAACGGTAACGCAAATGGGGAAATTTCAGATAGGATAAGGGCTCGACCAAGCAAAAAACCAGTGCAGAACATTAGCACCCCCCAGTGAAGGAAAAAACGTTCTATCCTTTGCTTTACGCTTTTTGTTTGAAATGTTACGTTTCTTTTCATTTTTTCCACGACTACAATCCTATTCAATATATCGCTTCCTATCGTTCCTACCTTTTCGAACATCCGTTGCACCACCCGTTAATAGATTTGTGTTCTCTATTAAAACACAGAGGTGATACATAATTTGTCAAACCATCAGTCCACACCTTCAAAACTTCTCGACGGGTTTTGAGGTTGGACGCCATTAAAACTCATATTTCAGATAGGTCTATTGGATGATAATGAACTTGTTTTCTGAATGAGGAACATTAGAATCAAATAAAGGCTGAACCTTAGATGCAAGTATACTAATGGGTAATAGTTCATACATCTATACGTGGAAATCAGAGGGTTCGAAACTGTTTTAGATAAAAAACAGAACAAAGGGAAAATTATGACGAAGCATCTACAAAAGTCGGATAAAAAGGAGATAGCTTTAATTTCTCTACAAGTAGCTATTTGCTTATGGGGGCTAAAACAATTTCTAAACATACCGAAATCAGGTCCAAAAAAGGTAACCCTCTAAAGAGCTACCTTGTTCATTAAAGTATGTAATGGTGACCCCTACGGGATTCGAACCCGTGTTACCGCCGTGAAAGGGCGGTGTCTTAACCGCTTGACCAAGGGGCCATTCTAATAGAGATTTCAAAAGTATATTAGTAATTATTTTCAAAAAAAGTGGTAGCGGCGAAGGGGATCGAACCCCCGACCTCACGGGTATGAACCGTACGCTCTAGCCAGCTGAGCTACACCGCCATAAGAATGAGCTTATAAAAGACACAACAAGAATAATACAAGATTATCAGATTTACGTCAATAGTTTTTTTCGACATTAAAAGAAAAACACTAGCACTCCGGGTAACCCCGAAGGTCACCGGAAGGCCAACAAGAAGGCTGCCGCCGCTACAAGAGGACTGAAGTGATCCCCAAGGGGTTAGACAATATTAGAAAAGCTGAAGCGCCTTGGTCAGTAACAATAAGGACAACTAGAACAGCACCAAATTTCACGAAGGCATTTGTCTAATCTGCACATATGCTTTAGTTCAGACGCTTGAGATTCTGAAACATGAACCACACTAAAAAATATTGTGGTTCTTATCTTCCCAAAAACTCCAATTTTCCTTATTATCCTGTCGTTTAGTTGAATTATTCGATACGGATGAATTGCCTATTTTTCGGATGAATTAGTCTCAGTGCGGACGAATTTCATGTTTTCCAAATGTATTATTCACAATACGGATGAATTCTTTTGAAAATAGCTGTTAACTATACATGTATTTCATTAAATATGATCTTCTTACACTCTTAAAGAAGAGTCATTGATACTTAACGCTAATTTGCCTCAGAGAATCTTATGTACAAACTCCGAACTGAAGCACATTTTGAATCAATAGTTATCCATAGCTTAAGAATTTTATAGTTTCGCTAAACAATAAAAAAGAGGCTGATCTGGAATCAGCCTCTTCTTAATTATAGTGCTTGCGTCTCCGATATATAATGCAAATTTTTACTACAATCGGTAAGCAGCAGATATTAGTTAACCCCGGCGGGCGCCGCGCCCCCCTCGTTTGGATTCGGTTTGCCTTTTGAGAGTAGATAAACTTTCTTCACTATCCTTTAAAAAACGATTCAATTTGTCTTCAAACGATACGAATTCATTGTTCGGCCTTCTCGATGGCTTTCCTCCTCGACCACGTGGGCGATCTGTTCTAGGCTTGTATTGTTTCGGTTGTTCTTTCGCTTTCTTAATCGAAAGTCCGATCTTACCCTTCGGATCCACATTAATGACTTTTACCTCAACCTCATCTCCGACTGATAGATGTTCGTTGATATCCTTTACGTAACGATCGGCAACCTCGCTGATGTGAACCAATCCGGTGATACCATCTGGCAGCTCTACAAATGCTCCAAAATGGGTAATACCTGATACTTTTCCCTGTAATTTGCTGCCTACTTCAATTGTCATGTAAAAATTGCTCCTCCTTAAATAATAAAAAAGCTCTAATTTACTCAGTGCTCAAACATACACATTTTATGTTGGATAATATTTGAACACCTCTATATTATACATGCCTTAAAAATCAAGTGTCAACGAGTGTCTTCATCCTCTTCTGGAACTTTAAAGATCGTTTCCCCACGCTTGGACATGTTATAGTCTCTTCGTGCAACTTCTCCAATATATTCCGGGTCTTGTAGTCTATTCACTTCTTCTTTAAGTTGTGTCTTTTCCTTTTTGACTTGCTGCAATTTTTGTTCAGCTTTTTGTTGCTCATCTCTTTTCTCCGCGATTACAGTCGCCTGAGAGGTAATCGTAGATATCATGACGGTGGAGATGATGACAATAAATACACCAAACACAGTTAAACGGCGGATCAATCCCTTTTTTCTTCTGGATGCCCGTTGTTGTTTAAGTTTTTCCTCTTTTACATAATTTTCATTAAGAGCCGTCACTTTTCCGTTACGCTGAACCATCCTGAACCTCCTTTACCTTCTCTTTATTCTAATCCAACTCTTCACTTTATTCGTTGACTTCCTTATAATTCCTGCTACCCTTTGTAGTTTTGTCCACATTTTTTCCGGAATTAACCATAGGAGCAATCTGCCTATAAGCCGAATCGGGTAAAATAGGATTCCACATAGGAAAAGGAGCACCGATAATAAGGACTTACCTATCATTTTACTGAAGCCAACGATAAGATTCAATATTACTTTTATCGGATTAAAAATTAGAATGGTGAAGGTTCTCTGTCCGAAACGGAAAATATGGACGACCACATTTATAATAAGTTCCAAAAACCGCTTAAAAAAAGATTGTAGGACACCTTTGTAGCAGGCAAAGCCACAAAGTAACGCTAAAAAGATGATAACACGGACCTCGCCTTTATTAACCTGGAGCAAAATGTAAAAAATAATTAGTGCTTGTAAGACCCAAAACAACATGTCATTAATGAAGCGAAGCCAGTTCCAACGTGTTCTCCGTGTTTGAAACCGATGGTAGGTATCTAGTGATGCACCGATCCATATTCCGCTTCCAATCATTGCAAGTATTGTGTAGAACTGAACCGTAAGCGTCATTTGAATAGTTTGTTTAAAAATCCTTTAGATTTATCTCCCTGTTGTTGATCCAGGTATACGAGATCGTAAACCTTACCCTCAATGGAGACAAGGCCCTGTTCCAGATTGAGATTTTTCATTTTTAAGTTGTAACCTCTTATAGCAAGAAAACCCATTGAGGTTTCCAACAGAAATTCTTCATTGTCGAAGCTTTCAACTTGTTTAACGCCTGTTATATCCAATGCTTTCCTTCCACGCATTTTAACATCGTGATCTGGGGCTGTGGAAGATTTGTCGTAGGACTGTCCATTATAATCATAGTATTGTTCCATAGAGACTCCCCTCCTCATGGTTTGTACCAATGTATGAGACCCAAGGGGATTTTAGAACAAATACCGAAAGGCGGAACCGCCCTTAATCTATACAACAAAGTTTCATACTTTCTCACCTATAACCATCTAAGAACGAACGGATCGGCCATCGTGTGGAGATCCGTTCATTAGGATTTAAAATTTTTTCATCAGGGGGAAAGTGAAGTCGGGGCCATTTTACTGTGCGTGGTCGATATAATTCCATCCGTGATCGATTTAACAGGATTCGTGGTTGATATAACAGATTCCGTGCTTGATTTAATGTTTGGGGTGGAGGTTAAAGCTTATAAATCCCCTAAAAAGGCATCTCAACTCAAACGTTATTTGACTTTCCCGCCTAAATGGGTTGCAACGGATGAACTTTACATCGTTAAGTTGACGTTCCTTCGATTTATTTCTCTTAATAGTCCAATACGTCATCAATATGCCCACTACAAATCTCAAAAAGACAACACTTAAAGCGTCAAGCCAGTTCAACTTATGAATTCTGATACGATAAGAAAAGCGCAAGTGCCATGGGTAACCACGAAGGTCACTGGAAGGGGACTGAAGCGACCTCGAACACCTGGGCGCTGCAACTAGACACCGCATCTGTGCAGCAAAATTTTATACTTTCTCTCAAAAAAGACACCGGTTTTCCCGGTGTCTTCATAACCCCTTTTAATTCAATTTCCATTGTTACAAATATTCTGCGGGAAATTAATTTTCCTCTTGAGTGCGCGTCTCTTTGAGGATGGTATACATCCCGGCAGCATCCTCTTTTTTGGTTGTTTCTTTAAGTTGTTCAACCTTAACCGTTACGACTTTTTGCCCGAAACGAATTTGAAGTTCATCTCCGGGTTGAACAACGGAGGAGGCCTTACTGGCTGTCCCGTTAATTTGGATTCTTCCTTGATCAGAGATTTCCTTTGCAACTGTACGTCGTTTGATCAAGCGAGAAACCTTCAAAAATTTATCTAGACGCATTTATTTAACAGCTTCTTTCAGCTTGTTTCCTGCACGGAAAGCCGGAACAGTAGATGCTGGAATATCAATTGTTTCGCCAGTTTGAGGATTACGACCAGAACGGCTTGAGCGTTCTCTTGTTTCAAACGTACCAAATCCGACGAACTGAACCTTGTTCCCCTCTTTTAGAGTATCGGTAATTTCCGAAAGTACGCCATTTACAACTGTCTCTACATCTTTCTTTGTCATACCAGACTTCTCAGCGATATTATTAATCAAATCGTTTTTGTTCATTTGTATGTACCTCCTCTAGATTTCTTGCTTTGTTTGATAGACTGATTCGCATACGGAGCTGCGTCTCTGTCCATTCCACCGATAAATTTCTCTAAAAATCTGTAGATTCCTTCTTTTTGTGCAATTTTTTTGCTTCTTCCCAGTATACATCCATTTTTTCTAGTGATGCTTCTTCAATCGGAACCCCTTCTTTTTGCAATTCTTGTTCAATATAACGGAATCGACTGTAAAACTTACGGTTTGTACGTCCTAGAGCAAGCTCAGGATCAACATTATAATAACGAGCAAGGTTGACAAGTGCAAATAAACAGTCTCCAAACTCCGCTTCCATTCCGTCTACATCTTTATTATCCACAGCCTCTTGGAACTCTTGTAGTTCTTCCTGGATTTTTTGGTGGATCGGTTCTACCTTGTTCCAATCAAAACCTACTTTCGCTGCTTTCTGTTGCAGTTTATCCGCACGGGTTAACGCCGGAATGTTCGTATGGACAGAATCAAGGATCGATTTGCATTTTTCTTGATCATTTGAGGTTTGTTCGTTCTTTTTAATTTCATCCCATACTTCCTTTACTTCTTCAGCTGAGTTAAGCTTTTCGTCACCAAAGACGTGGGGATGGCGGCGAATCATTTTTTCAGTAATTGATTCAATAACATCACCGATATTAAAGTAACCTTCATCTTCGCCTATTTGGGCATGAAGCATAACCTGTAATAGAACATCACCGAGCTCTTCTATCAGGTGAAGATCATCTTGTTCTTCAATCGCCTCAATGACTTCATATGCTTCTTCAAGAAGATATTTCCGTAAGCTTTTATGTGTTTGTTTCCTATCCCACGGACAGCCGTCTGGTCCACGTAATATTTGAATGACGTTTCTTAGTCTTGTGAACTCTCGATTCAGAAGAGATTCCTCGTTTATTGGTGGTAAATAAAGAGCTGTTAAATTGTTTACTTCCACATGTCGATCAAGTTCATATAGAGGTACAGTTACTAGCGTTTCCTTCTTCGTCCCAGCTCCCATAACAACAGTAACCGGATATTCATCAGGGTAACGCTCCATTAGTAAGAGCTTTACATGAGAAGCCGTAAAAGAATCGTAAACCTGAGCAATAATAATATGCTGTTGTAAGTTCGGCTGATCAATAGCTAAAGATACGCCGTCTAAGAGCTGGAATCCATCAATTGGGTCGATTTGCAATGCTTGAAACATCCCGTCAAGAAAGCTTTGTCCGCCCTTCAGAACAACATCTACGTTATGATCGGGTTTTTCCTGTAAAAGCATTTGGACTGTCTGTTCCGCAACAAGTGGGTGTCCGGGTACTGCATACACGATGCTGTTCGTTTCCGATTCCATCCATAGTTGTTTTACAATTTCCCGGTACACACTGCTAAAGTCCGAGGAATTTTCATATAAATGATCAAAGCTCTTAAAGGTGACCCCCTCATTCTGGAGCTCGTTTATTACAGGATGCTCTTTTGTTCTTAGAAATAAATGATGCGTTTCTTTCAATTGCTTATAAACGCCAAGGGGCATCTGATCAAGATCTCCTGCACCAAGTCCGATCACCGTAATTGTATTATCCACTTTCTTCGCTCCTTTCTCTGTATAGCAAGCGTAACAATATTTGTCCCTTTGGAAGCATTTTAATTTCTTCCTCTTTCCAAACCTTTTGATACACAAGTGCTGCTACGAATACGATTGCTCCAATCAATACGCTCGACAGTGCCACGCATCCTGCATATATCCGATTTTCAATAGTGTAAATCTCCATTAAAAGCTCCTTCCACAAAAACGTAGCAAGTGCCATTAAAAGAAGGGCACGAATCACCTTCCAGCTATAGAAACGTTGGGCTTTAAACACGTCTGTCAAACGGTCGATTGTCACGATATTCAAAATCGTTACAAATGCGGCAGCTATAACAGTTGAGATTGCGCCTCCAACGATTCCAAATAACGGAAGCAAGATGGTATTCAGCAGTCCCTTAACGACCAATGCAATTAAAATAAACAACACAGGGTATCCGATCTTCCCAAGTCCTTGCAAAACGGCAGAGGATGTAATTGCAAGTGAACCAAATAAAATAGCTGCACTTAGAATCCCTAATGCAAAGGAACCACTCGTATCCTGATACAGGAACACATTTGTTGGGACGATGATTACTGCAAGTCCAACTGATGCAGCACCGCCAAAGATGAAGCTGAATTTAAGTGATATCCCAGTAAACTTTCTGATCTGCTCAATATGATGGCTTCGTTTTGCCCTTGCTATGAAAGGAATGAGCGGTAAAGCCATTGCTGTTGCTAGCACGGTCCCTAATTGCAGAAGAGGCTGTCCACGGTCGAAAATTCCCTTACTCACTTTCGCCTCCTGAATATCCATACCTGCTTCCGCTAGTGCGGGAACGACTTGAAACGCATCAATCAGTTGGAAAAGTGCAAGCAGCACAGTGGTTACACAGATTGCAAATCCTCCCTTAACGAGCACCCAAAGGATCGGTAACACCTTATGAACCGAGATTTGTATGTTAACTTGTTTACCACCCTGCTTCTTTATGTAGAACAACAGCACAATTACAGATGTGAAACTGCCAATTAATCCACCAAATATAGCAGCGCTTCCCACAGCATAATGGTCGAAACCTTGAGAAACTAACCATACTGTTAAAATTAAGATTAAACCCACACGTACAAGTTGCTCAATTACCTGCGAAACAGCAGTTGGCATCATTTCACCTTCCCCTTGAAAGTATCCACGAGTTATTGAAAGAAGGGGGACAAACAAGAAGGAGTACGATGCGATCTTTAATGGTGTAGCGAGCATTGGATCACGCATAAACTCGGCGATAACTGGAACAAAACTATATAGGATCAAAAATAAAATAATAAAGGCGAGGCTTAACCCTATAAACGAATGAGTCAAGATTCCTTTTACATCCTCACTCTCTTCTCGCTCTGACAGAATTTTTGAAAGCATTAACGGAAAGCCGTACATGCTCAGGGCAAAAGCAATTGCATAAAAAGGATAAACTTGCTGATATACATAAAGTCCGAGGTCGCCTGCAATATTCTGATACGGAATTCGATAGAAAGCACTTAATATCTTAACAATTAGAGCTGCACCCGAAACAATTAAGGTTCCTCTCCAAAATGATTTTTGTATTTCTGTATGATTCAGTTCAAACACCGCCTCAAAACTCGACAATAATAGCCACATTATACCATGAAATATAACCGAAAAAACTACGGGATAAACTAAGGGATGACTCATTAGATAAGAACTTAAAGGTTTTTATAGCACCTAATCAGAAAAAAATGATCCAAAAAGAGATCAATCGCTCCCTTTGGATCATTCTTCAAATGTTTCATCTACTGTTCCATTTGTTTTGCTAAAAATCCAGCAGCAGTTTCAGCTAGCTTTTGTTCAACTTCACCGACCTGCTTGTCCGTTTTTGAGAGCAACACAACTGCCCCAATCGGGTCACCGTTCGCTACAATGGGCGCGATGACATGTGATACAGATTCGCTATTACCATCAACCATTTCAACTGATATAGCCGGTGTTGAAATGACACTTTTTCGATCGTTCATTGAAGTTTCGATTACCTTTCCGATATTCTTGTTCAGGTAATCCTTCTTACCCCCACCGGTTACTGCGATAAATACATCTCGATCAGATATTAATGCGATATGCTTGGAATGCTCGTATAATGACTCTGCATATTCCTGTGCGAAATCTCCAAGTTCACTAATAGGAGAATACTTCTTTAAGATGACCTCCCCTTCTCGATCCACGAAGATTTCAAGCGGATCTCCCTCCCGTATCCGCAAGGTTCTCCGTATTTCCTTTGGGATGACGACCCTTCCAAGATCATCAATTCGACGTACGATACCTGTGGCTTTCATTCGTAGATGCCCTCACTTTCTATCGTTGCATTATTATGGAGAAACAATGGCATTTATGGTATTGCAGCAGAAAAATACCATTCATTTTCCTTTAGTATCCGTACGTTAAGCCAATCTATTCACAGAAAACGGAAATTTTCTCTAATATGGTGAAAAGTGCAAGCGCTGATGATTCTGCAACATAACACATTTTTTGTGTTTGTGAGGAACCAGCGACGATCTGCGCACCTGGGCGCTGGAGCTAGAAATCGCATCTATGCAGCAAATTTTTATACCTTTCTTTACTTGTAAGAAAAGCGCAAACATCACGGTACTTCCTTTAAACCTCTATGCTTGAATCGGTTCCTTTTTTGCGTTAGGAAATTCCTTTAAAACCCCTTCGATCACATCTAGAAGCTCTGCATCTGTTAATTGGCGTTGTTTAATCAGGACTTTGATTTGTTCTTTATCCATACCAAGATTAACATGGCGACCGATCTTGTTTACAATTTCAAACAACTTACTACCATCGATTCGTGCCGTTGCTTCTTTTGATAATAGAATTTGGATTTGCTGGTTTTTAACCTTTTCTAGCTTCTCTACTTTTTCGCTTTGTGCTCGCATCTTTATCCGCGAAACGGAAAATAAATGGGCAACCTGTTCTGGGTAGTCCCCAAAACGGTCTATCATCTCGTCTTTTAAATCCATAACATCCTCTAAGTTCTGTATTGCTTTAAAACGTTTGTACATATCTATCTTTTGTTTTTCATCACTTATATAGGATGTAGGGAGGTATGCATCTACTTCTAGGTCCATTTCTAATTGAATGGTTTCCTGTTTAGGTACATCACCTTTCCGTTCTTCAATCGCTTCTTTAAGCATTTGAGAATAAAGGTCAAATCCAACTGAATCGATAAATCCATGTTGTTGTGCTCCAAGAAGATTTCCTGCCCCTCGAATAGATAGGTCACGCATTGCAATTTTGAACCCAGAACCTAATTCTGTGAATTCTTTAATCGACTGCAACCGTTTTTCAGCCACTTCGGTAAGTACTTTATCGCGTTGATACATAAAGTAGGAATACGCAACTCGATTCGATCGGCCCACACGCCCTCGAAGCTGATACAACTGTGACAACCCCATTTTATCTGCGTCATGAACAATGAGGGTATTTACATTCGGAATATCCACCCCTGTTTCAATAATCGTCGTACTAACAAGAACATCGTAATTTCCCTCTAAAAAGTCAATCATGACAGCTTCAAGTTCATTTTCTCTCATTTGTCCATGAGCAAAGGCTACACGAGCATCTGGAACAAGCTGCGAAATTTGCTCAGCCATCCGTTGTATGGATCCGACTTTATTATATAAGAAATACACTTGACCGCCTCTTGAAAGTTCCCTTTCAATGGCCTCACGAATCATACTTCCACTATATTCAACTACATAAGTCTGCACAGGAAAGCGATTTTCAGGCGGAGTTTCGATTACAGAAAGGTCTCGAACCCCAAGCATCGACATATGGAGAGTACGCGGAATGGGTGTAGCCGTCAACGTAAGCACATCAACATTGGTCTTCATCCGCTTTATTTTTTCTTTATGAGTAACGCCGAATCGTTGTTCCTCATCAATGATTAATAACCCGAGCTCCCGAAATTGAATATCTTTGGACAGCAGGCGATGAGTCCCGATGACAATATCAACTGTTCCTTGTTTAAGCCCTTTCAATGTTTCTGTTTGTTCTTTGCGAGAACGGAATCGACTTAGAGAATTGATTGTAACTGGGAAGTCTGCGAAACGTTCTTGGAGAGTTTCGTAATGCTGTTGGGCAAGGATTGTCGTTGGAACAAGCAAAGCTACCTGTTTTCCATCGTGGACAGCTTTAAAGGCTGAACGAATGGCAACCTCGGTTTTTCCATATCCAACATCCCCGCATAGCAAGCGATCCATCGGTCGTTCTTTTTCCATATCTTCTTTAATTTCTTCAATGGCCCTTAACTGATCTTCTGTTTCTTCATATGGAAAAATACTTTCAAACTCTTGCTGCAGTCCACCGTCTCGTGAAAAGGCAAATCCTTTTGCTGCCTCACGTTCGGCATAAAGCTTAATCAAATCATCAGCAATATCCTGAACAGAGGATTGGACTTTACTTTTGACCTTCTTCCAATCATTTCCACCAAGCTTGTAGACTTTCGGTTCATTTGCTTCTGATCCGACATACTTTTGTACCTGGTCAATTTGTTCAACTGGAACGTAAAGCTTATCGTCACCTGCATATCTTAAGTGTAGGTAATCTTTATGGACTCCATTAATTTCAAGCGTTTCAATACCAAGGTACTTCCCAATCCCATGGTTAATATGAACGACATAGTCGCCAACCTTCAATTCAGAATAACTCTTAATTCGTTCAGCATTGGACATTTTTTGGGGCCGACGGGACTTCTGTGCCTTCTTGGTGAAAACCTCTTCCTCTGTTAACACAACAAGCTTTTGCATTGGGAGCTCAAATCCACCATTCAAGTCGCCAATCATAATATGGTTTTTCATTGGAGCAAGCGGTGTCTTACCTTCAACAACTTCCGCCCGAATACTGTAATCGGCTAACACTCGTTCTAACCTTTTCCCCCGCTCTTGGTTAGCTGCAAGAAATACAACAGAATCCTTGCTTTTATGCCAACGATCGATCTCTGTTTTAAGAACATTAAGCTGACCATGAAAATTTTGCATCGCTTTACAGCTCATATTAATAATATTTTGTGGGTTTGTATGTGGCGCATGTCTTAGAAAAAGGGATAAATAAACAAAACTCTTGTTGCTATGTTGTAACAACTCCTCATATTGATGGGACAAAGTTACACCAGACAGGATCTCGCCTTGATTAAGTAGCGCTATTTGCCATTCCGCTTCCTCTTTCTCCAACTGAGTAGAAGTTTCCTGGATACGGCTAATCTCGTCCATGATAACGACCGTTTTTTCAGGTAAATAATCTAGTAAACTAGCTGGTTCATCATAATAATAAGCAATGTATTTATAAGTCCCTTGAAATGTTTGTTTTTGTCTGAGTTGTTCAAGCTCGTAACCGATATGCTCAGAAAGCTTTTCCTTTACTCGTTCATCTTTTACCTTTTTTAAAGATTGAGCTAGGCCTTGTTCAACTTTTGTGATTCCATTTTGGAAATGCTCTTCATAGAGTAAAACCTCTGCTGCAGGACCAATAGAGATTTGATCCACCTGTTTCTCGGAGCGTTGTGTTTCCACATCAAAAGAACGAATGGAGTCCACTTCTGTATCAAAGAGCTCTATTCGTATAGGCTGAGGTTCTGTAAATGGAAAAATATCAAGGATCCCACCCCTCAAACTGAATTCTCCTTGTGAAGAAATCATATCTGACCGCTCATAGCCGATGGCAACCAATCTATCTTTCAGTTGACCCAGGTCGATATCTGTACCTACCTCGAAGGTAATCTGACTACTTTTCCAAACAGAGCGCGGAGGGATCATCCTTCTAAGCCCTGCGATTGGTGTTACAATTATTCCTTTCGTCTGTTTACTTAATTTATTTAACACATCGATCCGTTGAGACTTCAATTCAGGACTAGCAATCGCAATCTCTGCAGATGTTAATTCATTAACGGGATATAACGAAACATGATCCTCACCGACTAATGCAACAAGATCTTCATAAAGCTTTTGTGCTTGAAAAAGATTATGTGTCACAATTAATTGAGGTGATTGATTCGTATGATATAGGCAGGCCATCATCATTGTCCTTGCAGAACCTGATAAGCCTGAAACAAGTTGTTCCTTTAAACCTTCTTTCATCCCTGAAACAAGCGATTTGAAGTCGTCTTGTTCACAAAAGTGATGAAGCAAACCTTGCATCACATTCTCTCCTCCCCTTACAAAATCAACTATTTATTGTTTTGTACGTTTTGAAATTTTTTAAATCGTCAATACAAAAGGCCTTGGTTCCTCAACCAAAGCTCATTATTGAATAAATGTATCAAGTGCATGATAATCCGGGTGTTTTATTAGCATCTCATAACAATCCTCACATATGGACGTTACATGTAAATGTCCCTCTTCATCATATGATAAATATTCCTGTCGCTCAAGCTCAGAAAGATCTTCAAAACCCAAGTTTACTGTATTGACAGAGTCCACACCAATCTTCCCTATCGGAACATGACAGTGCTTACATTTGTAATAAATATTCAACAGCTGCTCCACCTCCACGACTCATTACTACCATTATGGTCGTGAAGTTCCATTTCTATTCAACCATTATACTTATTCATTACTTGTATAAACGGACTCTTTATCCACTCTTCACATGCTTTTGTTGAACGTTGCACTACTTCATCAATATGCGGCCTCTGGTCAGGACGGAACGCTTTTAGTACATAATCTGGGACTGCTTCGCCTCCCTCAGGTCTGCCAATGCCAATTCGAACCCTTTTGAAGTTCTGTATACCAAGATGTTGTATAATCGATTTCATCCCATTGTGTCCACCCGCGCTACCTTTTTCCCTTAACCGTAGCTTTCCAGGAACTAGATCTAGGTCATCATAAATGACTAAAAGATTATCAACTTCTACATTATAATAATTCATCAAAGGAATGACAGAGTCACCAGAACGGTTCATGTAGGTTAATGGCTTTAATAAGCATATTTTATGCCCATCAATGTTCCCTATGCCAAACAATCCATTAAACTTCTGCTTATTTAGCGGAATTGAAAGTTGCTCTGATAATTGATCGATCACTTTAAAACCAACATTATGTTTTGTGTTTTCAAATTTAGAACCTGGATTTCCAAGACCTACAATCACTTTCATATCCTCGAACCCTTCCTTTTTCCACCGCCGCAAAATTTTATTTAACATACTGTGATACTCCTTTAAAGTGTGTTCATTGAACATCCTTTTTAAATATAACCTTTAAGTGTCTGTTCAAAAAAGGAGGACAAACAGGGCCGAGAAGTTCGAGGCGCGGCAGTCACGAGGACCGGAACGTAGATCATTACTACGTGAGGACCGAAGTGACAACTCAACGAAGAAATTCGAAAGCAATGTTTCCCGGACTTTTTGAACATCCTCTTTTAGCACTAGTATGATGGAACGTACAAAAAGGCGCAACCCAAACGGCTACGCCCCTTATTTCTAAAAGTAATACTATTATAATACTCTTAATTCTGATCTTCTTCATCGTTATCGTCTTTATCACCTTGGTTGATGACCTCAGGTTCTTCATCTGTTTCCTCAGCTGCATCTTCCTCTGGTTCTTCAGTTGGTGGCGTAACGGAAACGACAACTTCTTCAGGGTCTGTCAAAATATTATATGAAGAGTTTTCAATTAGATCTGCAACAGTAAATGCATCTCCAACGTTAAGCTCTTCAATGTTTACTTCAAGTTCACTTGGTATCTCTGCTGGTAATGCACGTACATTAATATCATGTAGGAAGTGTTGAACAACTCCACCTTCCTTCACGCCTACAGATTCTCCAACCAGATGTACTGGAACATCTGCATCTGTTTCTTCATTTAGGTCAATTTCTCTGAAATCGGCATGGACAATCAAGTCTTTAAGGTGGTCCATCTGTACATCTTGCACCATAACAGAATGCTTATTGCTCTCAACAGTTAGTGTAATAACTCCATTGATTCCACCTTCACGTATTGTTTTCACAAAATCAATACGGTCTAATGTAATCGGTTGACTGCTACCATTTCCATAAAACACCGCCGGAAGCTGTCCTTGTTCACGAAGTTTTCTTGTAGTAGAACGAGTAAAGTCATCTCTTTTTTGTGCATTTAATTTTATAGCCATAACATAATCACCTTCCTGTATCGGTTGCTATTTATAAACTATACCCGAAAACAGAATGGTTCAAACATTGATGTAAGAATTAATCAAATAGCTTACTAACAGATTGTTGTTCATGGACACGAATAATCGCCTCACCAAGAAGTTGAGCTACTGAAAGCTGAGTTATTTTTTCACTCATTTTTTCTTCAGATAGGGAGATTGTGTTTGTTACAACGAGTTCTTTAATTTTAGAATTCTCAATACGCTCAATGGCTGGTCCAGACAATACTGGGTGGGTACAACACGCATAAACATCGGTTGCCCCACTTTCAATTAATGCATTCGCTGCAAGAGTAATTGTTCCAGCAGTATCGATAATATCATCAATTATGATTGCTGTTTTTCCTTCAATGTTACCTACAATATTCATAACCTCTGCAACATTCGGCCGAGGACGTCTTTTGTCGATAATCGCAATCGGTGCTTTAAGACGGTCAGCCATCTTTCTAGCACGTGTTACTCCACCGTGATCTGGTGAAACAACAACAATGTCATCTAAATGTTTGCCTTCAAAAAAGTTTGCTAGAATTGGAACACCTAGAAGTTGGTCCACAGGAATATCAAAGAATCCTTGAATCTGAGGTGCATGAAGATCCATTGTAATGACACGTGTTGCCCCTGCAGTTTCTAAAAGGTTTGCTACAAGCTTTGAGGTTATTGGCTCTCTAGATCGAGCTTTACGGTCCTGACGCGCATACCCGTAATAAGGGATTACAACATTGATCGTTTTTGCAGATGCCCGCTTCAGAGCATCAATCATAATGAGGAGCTCCATGATGTGTTCATTTACAGGACTTGAAGTAGATTGAATAATATACACTTCTCCGCCACGAATGCTTTCTTCAATGTTGATTTGAATCTCACCATCGCTGAACCTTGTAACAGAACATTTCCCCATATTCACACCAATATGTTCTGTTATTTCTTCTGCTAAACCTTCATTGGAGTTTAGGGTGAACACTTTTAGCTTGGAATCTTCATACTTGGTCATCAATCTTTCCTCCCGTGGTTGTTTTGTTTTTCTTGGATTCGCGCAACATAATTTTCTTTATTCGTTTGACGGGCACGCGCAATTGATAGTGCTTCACCCGGTACATTATCTGTTATCGTAGATCCAGCAGCTACATATGCATTTTTCCCTACGGTTACCGGTGCAATTAAGTTAGAATTACAACCGATAAATGCTCCGTCCTCTACTTTAGTGAGGTGCTTGTTCTTTCCATCGTAGTTGACGGTGATTGAACCGCAGCCGAGGTTAACATCTTGACCAATTTCTGCATCCCCGATGTAGCTTAAATGGGAGGCTTTGCTTCCATCACCCATTTTAGATTTCTTCACTTCAACAAAATTTCCGACTTTAATATTGTCTCCGAGCTCGGATTGTGGCCGAATATGGGCATACGGACCGATTACTGCTTGCTCGCCAATCCCACTATCACTTACCACGGATTGTCGAATGATTGTGTTATCACCAATCCTACTATTAATTATCTCAACGTTTGGACCGATTTCACAATTTGCACCAATCGTAGTAGACCCTGAGATTACCGTTCCGGGCTTAATAACTGTATCCTGCCCAATCTGTACGTCAGCACCAATGTACGTTTGTTTAGGATCTATTAATGTTACGCCATTTTTCATATGCGCCGTGTTAATTCGACTTTTCATAATTCGTTCCGCTTCCGATAGTGCAACACGATCATTGACTCCAATCGTTTCTTCAAAGGACGGAGTTTGATAGGCAGCAACCGTTTCTGCATTGTTTTTTACAATTTCAATGACATCCGGGAGGTAATATTCACCTTGTACATTGTTATTATTTACTCGCTTCAGTGCTTGAAATAGTGTTTTATTGTCAAAACAGTATGTTCCTGTATTAATTTCTTTTACTAAACGTTCTTTATCCGTAGCGTCTTTATGCTCTACGACCTTGGCAACCGTTCCATCGTCATTACGAAGAACCCTTCCATAACCTGAAGGATCTTCTGCATGGGCAGTTAGCAATGTTACCTTTGCATGTTCTTCCTCATGTTGTTTAATGAGCGCTTCTATTGTTTCAGCTGTAATAAGAGGGGTGTCCCCACACACAACTAGCGTCGTTCCATCTTGTTTCCCAAGCTGCTCCTCCGCTTGCATGACAGCATGTCCTGTCCCAAGCTGTTTTTCTTGAAGGACATAGTCAATCTTATCTCCAAGCTGAGATTTCACTAAATCTGCTCCATGACCAATTACTGTCACAATTTTATCCGCTTGGACTAGTTCAATTTGGTCAACTACATGCTGCACCATTGGCTTACCACACACAGGGTGCAGCACTTTATATAAATGGGATTTCATTCTAGTTCCTTGACCAGCGGCTAAAATCACCGCAAATCGATTCAACATAATAAACCTCCAATGCTCGGTTTGTTCTTATAAATATTTTGTCTTAAATCAGTGTTTGCTCTATTATTCCATTATGAATATATCTTAAAATTCTTGTTTATTCAAGGAATTCAGGCATTTGTCGCCAGATTGAAACATTCTAATATTTTCTATAAACGAGGAAATTTCCCTTTTTGTAGGCAATTAAGCAAAATAAAAGAACCTAATCGAATGATCAGGTTCTTAGTTGCGCGGTTTAGGATGCGCCTGCTTCTTCCAAAGCGGACTCCAGTTCACCTACACGATGGTATTCGGTCAATACTGCTGTCTGAATTTTTTCACGAGTATTAGAAGTTATTGGATGCGCAATATCCCGGAACTCTCCATCTGGTGTCCGTTTGCTTGGCATGGCAACAAACATTCCATTATTTCCATCAATCACCCGGATATCATGAACAACAAATTCATGATCGATGGTGATTGAAGCGATGGCTTTCATACGTCCATCTGTGTTCACTCGACGAAGCCTTACATCTGTTACTTCCATTTTGTAAAACACACCACCTTTTTTATAATACCAGCGTAATACGTAGTTTCTACACACTAGTAACATTTTCCTGCTCAAAATATAAAAAATAATTAAAATATTTTATATTTTGCAAAATAATGAAATTTTTGTCGGTTGGTGATGGTTTTGACGTCTATTATTTTAGGTGATCCAACTAGAAACAAAACAGCATCAACTAAGTGGTTATTTTCCTTCGCTTACAAATGAATGTTAAAGAAAAGCGCAAGCGCCCTGCTTAGCCACGAAGGTCACTGGAAGACCGACGAGGAGGCTGTTACCGCCACAGGAGGCCTGAAGTGATCCAAGTGGTTGGGCGCTGAAGCTGGACATTACATCCATGCCGCAAACTTTTATACTTTCTTAACGTGTCAAAAAAGAAGATAAAAGAGCCAAGGAAGAAATTCGACAGCTAATTTTCCCGGACCTTTTAAACGCCTTCTACAATTGCAAGTACCTCAATTTCAACAAGAACATCTTTAGGAAGCCTTGAAACTTCCACACATGATCTCGCTGGTTTATGGTCACCGAAATAACTTGCATAAATCTCATTAACTTGCGGGAAATTTTCCATGTTTTTGAGAAATACTGTTGTTTTAACTACAGTGTCTAGTGATGCTCCCGCTTCTTCAAGAACTGCCTTTACGTTTGCAAATACTTGATGTGTTTGCGTTTCGACATCCTCACCAGCTAGGCTTCCCTCTGGTGTTAATGCAATCTGGCCTGAACTGTAAAACATATTGTTTACAACCACTCCTTGAGAGTAAGGTCCAATTGCTTCAGGTGCATTTTTTGTGTAAACTGTTTCCATTCGTTATCCCTCCATCCGATCCAGGTAATTACCTGCTTCAACTTGAATTCGTTTTTCTCGTGCATCTACATGAGATAGTCTAGCTACAGAAAGATAATCGTCCACTAGACGCTCCTGTACTTCTTCAGATTCAACTAGCACTCCAATTCCCGCCATGTTCGCCTCAAATTCCTGAAGAAGATCCATCATTCCTTTAATTGTTCCGCCAGCCTTCATAAAATCATCCACGATCAAAACGTTTGATCCAGATTTTAGACTTCTTTTCGCCAGAGCCATAGATTGAATCCGTTTTGTCGAGCCAGAAACATAATTGATGCTCACGGTTGAACCTTCCGTTACACGACTATTACTACGAACGATGACAACCGGAACATTTAGATAAGATGCAACTGCATAAGCTAAAGGAATACCTTTTGTTGCAACGGTCATTACCACATCAATGTCACGAGAGGAAAATATTGATGCAAACATACGACCAACCTTATCTACGATCGAAGGGTTCCCAATAATATCAGTCATATATAGGTAACCTCCAGGAAGGACCCGTTCCGATGAACTTAATAGAGTTTGCAATTCCTTGATAACCTGCTTTGCTTCTGCCTTAGACACTTGAGGAATGTACTTGACCCCGCCGGCGGCGCCTGGCACAGTTACCAACCAACCAGCACCCTGCTCTTCAAAGTTTTCTTTTATAATCAGCAAGTCTTCACTAATGGAGGATTTTGCTGCACCATACCGCTCACTAAAAAATGAAAGAGAAATCAATTGATGAGGATGCTGGAGGAGGTACCTTGTTAAGTCGACAAGTCTGCCACTACGTTTTAATTTCATACGTTCTCCTCCAAAAACCGAATGTTTTAAGGATAATATACCATTTTTGTACGTGTTTTTTCAACCAAACTATTCCGACTCTCCAAGCATCCGCACCATAAACACTTCATTACAAAAGCCACGGAGACCGTTGTAGATACTTTTAGCCCTTGTTTCATACATCGTCAAACCAAATACAGTCGGGCCACTTCCACTCATCAATACACCGTCCGCACCAAGTCGCTCCATCTGTTCTTTAATATGTCTTACTTCTGGATACTGTTGTAACGTTACAGACTCAAGGACATTTTGAAGTGTTCGATTTATTTGTCTATAATCTTTCCGTTCTATCGCGCTTATCATCTTTCTCGTATCAGGATGATTAACATTATCAAGCTTCAACTGACGGTACACATCTGCTGTCGAAACACCGATGGTTGGTTTTGCTAATACAATCCAGCAAGGTGGCGGACACGAAATAGGCTTAATAATCTCACCTCGTCCCTTAGCAACAGCTGTACCTCCATATACACAGAATGAAACGTCGGAACCAATTTCAGCCCCAAGTTTCGCTAACTGCTCTGTACTTAAGTCTAAGCTCCATAATTCATTCAAGCCTTTTAATGTCGCAGCTGCATCACTACTCCCACCTGCCAATCCTGCAGAAACAGGGATTTGTTTGTCAATATATATATGAACCCCATCTTTACGACCGAACTTTCTTCGAAGCAAATCCGCCGCCTGATGAGCAAGGTTTCTACTATCAGAAGGGACAAATCCACCAGATGATTCTACCGTTATAACATTTTCATCGGTTGTCGTTAGTTCAATACGATCAGCTAAGTCAATGGTTGTCATCACCATTTCGATTTCATGATAACCATCTATTCTTTTATGTAATACATCTAGCGTTAGATTTATTTTCGCGGGGGCTTTTACTGAAATCTTCATACTCATCACCTACTTGTCATAACTTCCGCTAGTATTTTACCATAGATCAACGGATAATTGACGTATTAAAGAAAACTTGGCTAGCGCCAAGCCTTAGCGCTGGCGATCGTCTTAGTTACTTATACTATAGAAAGTATTTTTATACTTCTTAACGTGTAAAAAAGAAGCTGGCCCAAAAGATATACATTCCTTTGTGCCAACTCCTATATCGTAGTAGTTATTGATCATTTGTCATTTGTTCTTGTGCTTTTTCAATTGCACGCTTGACCATGTTTCCAGCATCTTTCGCACGTATTGCTCCCCAACCTTCTTGTTGTACAGTATCATAGAAGCCTAGTTCTTTTGCGATTTCTTCTTTCAAGCGATCGGACATCATACCTCGTCTTCTGCTCATGGATGCTAGCCCCTTTCAAGAGTAATCACTACCACGATATGTTTAGTATGGTTGCTTGAACGGGAATTATAATAACCTTATGTATCCAGTAATTAATAAAAGCGGAAGCGCCTTGTTCAGGTGCGACAAGCGCTGGAGATTCTGCAACATAACACGCCTTTTGTGTTTGTGGAAGAATTAAAGCGACCTCGAGCACCTAGGCGCTGGAGCTAGACATTGCATCTATGCAGCAAATTTTTATACTTTCTTTCCTTGTAAGAAAGGAGGCGGAAATCCTCTATAAAAAGTAAAAAAGCAGTTAGACACGAATGCCTTACTGCCCGCTTACCATCATACCTTTTGTTGTATCTTCAAGAAATGTTAACTCTACAGTTTCAGTAAGTACATCAGCATAACTGTAGGAAACACGTTCGAATGCATTTGTATCCTGATCCAACTTAACAATAAATACAGAAGGATATGTTTCTTCTAAGGTGCCGCTTCGTTCGATCGTCTTACGTCGTCCACCATTTGCTTTCAGCGTAAGTTTCTTGCCAACTTGACCGTCCAACACACGTTTTATATCCGGAATCGTTTTACCCATTCTAATACACCTCACTTAGACAAATTATAACATCATTTGATGCATTTTGTCAAAATAAAACTAAAATTATAGCAATCCTCCTTTATAATTGTCAATGGTATTTCGCCTATTTTTTTGAAATTTGCCGTTAGTTTGTACGTTTGCACTAGTTTTTATGTAAACCTGTACAAAATTTAAACAGGTTTTTGGCAAACTGTACACTTTGTAACCGTATTTCTTGTTAGTAAAGAAAGTATAAAAGTTTGCGGCATGGATGTAATGTCCAGCTTCAGCGCCCAACCACTTGGATCACTTCAGGCCTCCTGCGGCGGCAACAGCCTCCTCGTCGGTCTTCCAGTGACCTTCGTGGCTGAGCAGGGCGCTTACGCTTTTCTTGATTTTAATTCAAATAAGTAACAGAGCCAGACTTCTCCATACCGAAAGCTGCAATAACGGAGATGTCTGACCCCATATGAATGATACCGAGTGATCTACTTATTTATTTGTACTGAATACCCTCTTAGACGTTAATTGTTTTAGACTCGTCGTCCTCAGAGGACTTGATCGGCATACCGGTCCGGAGAAAGCCCGTTGTTTCAACACCGCCGATTCCATCTTCTCCTGTAATTGTATTACGTAATACTTCCCAGACATTAATCCGGTCCACAAATGAAGTAAAACTAACCTTAGATACAATATAAACAGGATCAAGCGCATGGATGTTTACTCGACCTGGGGAGCTTGCAAAATTAGCACCTGCCCGGACTAGTGATTCAAAATGAGACTGACATGCCCCAGCAAAAATCATTAATTGATCTAAATAAGGGTATTTCTTCCGTACATCACGAACCGTTCTTACAAAGTGCTTCGAGTTTCGATACGCCTGTAGGTCTTGCATACCGCCTTTCGCACGAATATAGGCATCGTGGCCGGTTATCACAAGGATGTCAGGCGATACCTCTTCAAGTAAGGGTAAGACTTTTTCAGGCATATCCTCTTCTTTCATGTGAATCCCATATACAGGCACGTTGAGCTTCTTATAAAGCTCTAAGCATTTGCTTAAATAATAAGGATCACCGTCGATGTGGAGCACCTTCCCGGGGAGGCGAAAATACGACTGATTCTTATCATAACCACCTGTTGCGGTATATTCCATTTTGTGTCGCAGCAGCTGGTAATCCTGCCTAAATAAACGGTAAGAGGTCTTTTCTCTCTCTTTAATCTTCTTCCTGCGTTCCTGTTGCTGATCTCCATCCATTACGACAAGATCTACTATGGGGGCATCGGCGACTAACCTCATATCTTCCCCCGCTAGCTCCGCGAGTTGATGATCGTCTGATAATGCTGTAACCCGAAATAACAGGTCACATTGATAGGAGTGTCTTCCGACGATATCTCCCACTTTTATGGACATAATCTCTTCCCCCTCGACCGAGAGTGAAAACCAACACTTCTCTTTAACCTATGTAACGAGATAGGAAAAAATGATTGTCATTTCCGCAAGGACAGGAGGGCATTTGATAAACGTGCAAATTCTTCGATGGAGAGTGACTCGCCTCTGCGTATTCCATCAATCTCTACATCATCTAGGATTTTTTCAATCAATGGCTTTTCGCTTTTTGTGAAAAGGTTGTTTTGCAAATTATTAAGAAGGGTTTTTCTCCTTTGTGCAAAACTAGCCCGGACGAGAGTGAAAAAGAACTCCTCGTCTATTACTTCTACAGGGGGTGTTTGCCTTAATGTTAATGAAATAACCGATGAGTCCACATTCGGCTGTGGAACGAAAACCGTTTTTGGTACCTTGACTTCTGTTTTGGGCTGAGCATAATATTGAACAGCAATTGAGAGAGAACCATAATCCTTTGTTCCAGGCTGTGCAGCCATTCGCTCAGCGACTTCCTTTTGAATCATTACAACAATTCCACGGATCGGAAGCTGCTCCGTTAACAGCTTCATGATGATCGGTGTGGTAACATAATAAGGAAGATTAGCTACCACCATCAAATCCTGTACATTCTCAAACTCCTCTTTAATAACATGATGTACATCTGCTTCAAGAACATCAGAATGAATCACTTTAACATTTTCATAATTCTCGAGGGTCTCATTCAAAATCGGAATAAGACGTTGGTCAATTTCGAAGGCAACTACCTTTTGCGCTTGTTTAGCGAGCTGCTCTGTCAAAGCACCGATCCCCGGGCCAATTTCAATGACTCCACTATCATGGGTAACACCTGCTACGCCAACGATTTTTTTGAGTATATTTTGATCGACTAAGAAATTTTGACCGAGGCTTTTTTTAAAGGTAAATTTAAATTTATCTAAAATTGTTTTTGTATGGTGTGGTGTCGCGATATCCTTATTCATTCATTTTCTTCCTCCTGAAATACACATTGCATCGCTCGTTGAAATTCTTCATAGGTAATTTGAAACATTTTAAGCTTATGATGTAGTTGTTTGCCATTACTGTATCCAATCTTTAAAAGGATTCCAAGTTGTTCTCGTCTTGACTTTGCATTTGTACCGCCAACTAAACCGGCATCAACAAGGTCTTGCCAGGTAACCTTTGCTGCTTCATCCACAAATTCCTCACGGACACTTCGTAACGCTTTTCGAATGGACTCATCGGTTGCATGTTCAATACCGACTCCTTTATTGTTTACCGCTAGAGCTTCCGTCTTTGGTAAGAAGGCATGCTTGCAGCCAGGAACCATTTCTGTTATGATTCTTCGAATTCGTTCTCCCGGGTAGTCAGGATCTGTGAGAACAATTACACCTCTTCGATCCTGAGCAAGACGAATTTGTTCGATCGTACTATCGCTAATTTCAGAACCATTCGTTTCAATTGTATCTGCACCGATTGCTCGTTTTATCGCAATCGTATCACTTTTTCCTTCAACAACAATTATTTCTTTCATTTTCACAAAAAAACCTCCAAAACAATGAAACCTTTTTGATCCATAATGCGTCTATATATAAAGAGATTCTTTTCATAGTATACCCTAACGTTAAAAGTTAAAGAAAACTTGGCGATCGCCTTAGTCCCTTATACTTTCTTAACGGGAAAAAAGACCGACCCCGGGCTATTGAATCTTACTAGGAGATTCGCACCCAATGAGTCAGTCCCATTATATCAGTCTAAAACTTTAATACGTACTGTTTGTCGGCCCCAGCCATATGCTTCGGACTTACTACCGAAGAATACATCAATTTTGTTACCATTAATTGCGCCACCTGTATCTGCAGCCACCGCATAGCCATATCCTTCAACCCATACACGTGATCCGAGCGGAATAACATTCGGATCTACTGCAATTACTTTCGCATTCGGATTGGCTTTAAGATTATAGCCAGTTGCTGTTAAACCTGAGCAACCGCTACAAAGAGCAGTATAAGCCGTACTCGATACGTAAAATTCACGACTCGATGATGGGGAAGATGAGGAAGGCTTACTACGAGAAACCGTTTGTTGAATCTCTTTCGTACCGACAGCGACAATCTTATCTTCGCTTTCCGTTACTTTTTCCGTTTTAACGAGTTCTCTAGATACTTCCTTCCCGTTTTCAAGAAAGACTTCAAAGTGCTTTTTCACTTTACCTTCTTGCCCTTTGGAAACTACCTTTTCTTTTCCTTTTGCAAGATTGTTATCCTTCCGTTTAACAACGGCATAGTCAACAGCTTCTTCCACTACATCGGTGACCTTTTCAACTCGAATGACATTAACCTGGTCTCCTGTTTTTACGAGAGCATCCATTCCAGGTTCTACTCGATCCAATTCCGACAATTGAATCTTATGTTGCTTTAAAAGGTCAGCGACAGTAATCGAAGTGGTCCAAACACTTTTATCTTTTCCTCCATCGTTCAATTTTACTTGGAACGCTTTTTGGAGTTCGACTGTTAATCCTTCTTTTATTTGGGCGTCCATACTAGGTTTGACTTTATCATGTTCAGAAACCTTAATTTTTTCAGATGCCAATAAATCTTTTACAGTATCCGCAGTCGTCCATATCTTTTCTTCTTTCCCATCGATATTAACCCTTACTTGATACGACGGTGTCCAGGTGATTTTCATCTGGTTTGTTATTTTAGTATCCAACGATGGTTTCACAATATCATGAGCACTCACCGTAATGTTTTCAGCTTTCAATACTTCCTTGACTGTTTCGGCGTGAGAATTCACCTGTCTCTCTTTCCCATCAATTGAGAGCATCACCGTGTTCTTAGTCATTTCATAAGCACCAACACTTACGGCAGATCCCATAACGAGAAACGCTGCGATGGTAACCAGGAGCCACTTTCCCTGAAACATCCTAGTCATTAAAGTTTTTAGGCGGATAATCATCCGACCCCTCCTTTACAAGGTCTGAATATATAACACTTATATCCTCTGCGTCAAGCAAGCCTCCTTTCTCATAGACCCCATTATGCAAGGGGATTTTCCAAAAAGGAAGAAAAACCGCTCGACAGCAGATCTGTCCGTTCATAGCGAACTTTGTAAAAAATTGCTCATTTCGCTTTATCTAATCTTATTTCGACAAACATCCTCAGCGTTTGATGCCGAATAAGCGGAAGGCATTGTCGGATGTTTTTTGTGCGAGTTCTTCAAAAGAAATCCTTTTTAACTCGGCAATCTGTTCTGCAACATATTTAACGTATGAGGATTCATTCCTTTTCCCACGCAACGGGTGTGGACTTAGATAAGGGCAATCGGTTTCAATCAACATGCGATCCAGTGGAATTTCTTGAGCTACTTCTTTAGGTCGCTTCGCGTTCTTAAATGTTACCGGTCCTCCGAAGGAAATGTAGAAATTCATAGCCATACATTCTCGTGCAATTTCAAGACTACCGCTAAAGCAATGCATGATACCGCCTACCTCTTCAGCCTTCTCCTCTTGAAGAATAGAGACCACATCTTCTGTTGCATCTCTGTTATGTATAACAATCGGGAGCTTTACCTTTTTCGCGAGACGAATTTGTTGACGGAATACATCCTTTTGAACTTCTTTTGGTGACTTATCCCAATGGTAGTCAAGGCCCATCTCACCAATTGCTACTACTTTCGGATGTGATGCCAATTCCTCGATCCAGTTCAGATCTTCCACCGTCATATCGATCGCATCAACTGGATGCCATCCAACTGCTGCGTATATAAATTCATAGTTGTTTGCTAAGTTCATCGCACCTTCAATCGTTGGTCGATCAAATCCTACGACGACGATGTGGGAAACCCCTTCATCCTTTGCTCGCTGGATGACTTCTTCTCTATCTACATCAAATTGAGTAGCATTTAAATGTGCGTGTGTATCGAATAACATAGTCCTGAACACCTACAATTTGTATTTGTTTTATGGTCTATATTGCACCCATATCTGAAAATACTTTCCTAGTTTATCATATAAACTGGGCGTTTCTAATTCATTTACTTGTCATTCTCATTACAAATCAGTTACAAAGAAAAATGGTTCTTATGTAAGAAAAGCGGAAGCGCCCTGTTTAGGTGTGATAAAGAAAACTTGGTAAACGCCAAGCTTTTAGGCGATTACCTTAGTTGCACTTATGCTTTAGTGCAAGCGCTGGAGATTCTGCAACATAACACGCTTTTTGTGTTTGTGTAAGAATCGAAGCGACCTCGAGCACCTGGGCGCTGCAGCTAGACATCGCATCTACACAGCAAAGTTTTATACTTTACTTCCAAAAAAAGAGCCGACTGATCAGCGATAAAAGCCCCGCTATTCAGTCAACTCTACCTTCTTATTATACAACCTGTGAATCTGCTCTTTACTTAACGATTGCGCCATTCGGCAGTGAACGATCAATTGTTGCAAGCTTTAATTGATCCCTTTCACTACCAGCAAGAATCATCCCTTGTGAAAGTTCCCCACGTAGTTTGACAGGCTTTAAATTCGTTACACAAATAACCTTTTTACCAATAAGCTCGTCCACCTCGTAGAATTTAGCAATACCAGATACTACTTGTCTTTTTTCTGAACCAAGATCAAGCTGAAGTTTTAATAACTTGTCTGCCTTTTTAACCTTTTCAGCGTTTATGATTTCTGCTACTCGAAGTTCAACCTTCGAAAAATCATCAATCATTATCTCGTTGGTTGGATCAGATTCGGTGCTATCTTTCAAATCCTGCTGCGGCTCAGATCCTCCGCTCATTGATGATTTGATATAGTCAATTTCGTCTTCATTTTCAAGACGCGGGAAGATCGGATTTCCCTTCTTAACCTCCGTACCATCAGGGATTTGACCGAATTGCTTAAGACTCTCCCAACTTGTTAGAGTTTCACCGGAAATACCGAGCTGTTCCCACATTTTTGCTGGTGCCTTTGTCATAAAAGGCTGGATCATGACCGAAATATATCGCAGCGCTTCAGCAAGGTGAGACATAACAGATGCCAGTTGATCACGCTGATCCTCATTCTTTGCTAGTATCCATGGCTGCGTTTCATCAATGTATTTATTCGTTCTGCTTACAAGCTGCCAGATAGATGATAACGCTACGGAGAACTCCATATGATCCATCTCATTTTCCACTTTAGTTAAGGTTGAATCGACAAGGTCTTCAAGATAGGCATCGAATGATGTAACAGTTCCCGCGTGCCTAGGTATCTTTCCATCAAAGTACTTATTAATCATCGCAACTGTTCGATTTAATAGATTCCCTAAATCATTTGCAAGGTCATGGTTCACTCGGTCAACAAAGCTTTCTGGAGTGAAAACCCCATCGGAACCAAAAGGTACCTCTCGCAAAAGGTAATAACGTAAAGAATCTAGTCCATAACGATCAATTAATGTTACGGGATCTACGACGTTTCCTTTTGATTTAGACATTTTGCCGTCCTTCATAAGGAGCCATCCGTGTGCAAACACTTGCTTTGGAAGAGGGAGGTCCAGTGCCATAAGGATAATTGGCCAATAGATCGTATGGAACCTTGTTATTTCCTTTCCAACGAGATGTACATCGGCTGGCCAGTATTTACGATATTTTTCATCCTGATTAGTTCCATAACCTAACGCTGTTATATAGTTTGATAAGGCGTCAATCCACACATATATTACATGCTTTGGATTTTCCGGAACCTTAACCCCCCAGTCGAATGAAGTTCTGGATACAGCCAAATCTTCTAGACCTGGTTTAATAAAGTTATTAACCATCTCATTTTTACGAGTCTCGGGTAAAATAAAATGAGGGTTCTCCTCGTAAAACTCCAATAAACGGTCCGCGTACTTACTCATTTTAAAGAAATAAGACTCTTCTTTTACCTTTTGCACAGGTCGCCCACAATCCGGACAATTTCCATCCTCAAGCTGAAGGTCTGTAAAGAAAGATTCACAAGGTGTACAATACCATCCTTCATACTCATCAAGATAAATATCACCCTGATCCATGAGTCGCTGAAAGATTTTTTCAACGACGGTCTTATGGCGCTCTTCTGTTGTTCGGATAAAGTCATCATATGAGATATCTAGTTTGTTCCATAGTTCCTGAATGCTTTCGACGATTTCATCAACATATTCAATTGGTGGTACTCCTTTTTCCTCTGCTTTATCCTGGATTTTTTGCCCATGCTCATCTGTTCCGGTTAAATACATGACATTATATCCACGAAGACGTTTGTAGCGAGCCATCGCATCTCCTGCTACCGTCGTATAGGCATGGCCAATATGTAGCTTTCCACTTGGATAATAGATTGGGGTGGTAATATAAAACGACTTGCTCTCCTTAGGCATAAAAAAGCCTCCTTAATTTTCCATTTATTGTTTAACCCTAAAAGGGTATTTGTTCTACAATTCGTTTAATCCGACTTTATTTTATCATTAACTAAACTATGTGTTCAAAAAAGTTATCCGATTTTACATTCGAACCTTGTTCAATCTTTTTCTTTCCATAGACATAAAATGACATAATGCTACGAAAAACAATATATGTAAATACCTACAGGATAACTATGCTATCCTAGAAATATACCTAATGGTCGATTCATAATCCGACAAAAACTTGTCGAATTATGACGAATTCGTGTCAATAAATGTAACTTTCCTGGTTTTTGTATAGTAATTTAAATGGGTAATATTTACTGTTGTTTATTTTTATTACGTCAAATGATAACCCCCTACTAATATGTAAAACCTTTAGTACAAAGGGGTTGTGGGTTGTTACAAATTTTACAATTGTTTTCAGTTAAAAGAAAATGATTGACGTGTTTGGGAATCGCTGGTATTATAAGGTCATAATAGTTTTTGTCGAATAATGACGATAACATAGAGATAAGACAAAGGCAATGAAATCACGAGAGGAGAATTTTATAAATGAAATCTACAGGTATTGTCCGTAAAGTTGATGAACTAGGTCGTGTGGTGATTCCAATTGAACTCCGCCGTACACTTGGAATCGCAGAGAAGGATGCACTTGAAATTTATGTGGATGATGATCGTATCGTTCTTAAAAAGTACAAGCCTAATATGACTTGCCAAGTAACTGGAGAAGTTTCTGATGACAACCTGACAATCGCTGGTGGAAAGATTATCCTTAGCCGCGAAGGTGCAGAACAAATCATGAACGAATTAAATGACTACGTTGCGAAAACAAAATAACATATTTAAAAGTGGGCTTCCGAAAGGGTTGCCCACTTTTTTGTGAGTAAAGAAAGTATAAAAGTTTGTTATAAATCTTTGATATGAAAAGCTTGGTAAACTTCGCGCTTGGGAAGATTACGATCAACGGATGTCTGTTTGATCGCTGCTTTACTTGACATCTCTTTCTCAACAATATAATGCTTGACGTGATCTTCAACAGAGAGCGAACCCCACCAGAGTATATTCGATTGACTCTGATTTTCACTAGTGCCTTCAATTACAAGACAGAATTCTCCTCGAATCATTTCTGTTTCACACCATTGCTTTAACTCTTCCAAGCAACCACGAATGATTTCCTCATACTTTTTCGTTAATTCCCTAGTTATTGAGGCTTTTCTCTCAGGCCCAAGAACAGTTACTAACTCCTTCAATGTCTCTTTGATGCGATGAGGGGATTCATAAAGAATGAACGTATCTCGAAGCCTAGCCAAATACTCCAATTCTCCCTTCCGCGTCTTTTTATCCCTAGGTAAGAAACCGTAAAAATAAAAATGCTCAGTTGGAAGCCCCGAAGCAACCAATGAGGGTATGGCGGCATTCGCACCAGGCAATGGTACAACAGGGATTTCACTACTCACACATGTCTCAATTAACTCATAGCCTGGATCCGATATTCCCGGCATTCCCGCATCGCTAACAAGGGCAACGTCATTGCCATCTTGCAAAACCTTTATTAATTTCTCACCACTTTTTAATTTATTATGGTCATGGTAACTTTGTAGGTGTGTCGAGATTTCGAAATGGTTACATAGCTTTTTCGTTTGCCGTGTATCTTCGGCTGCAATTAAATGTACAGTTTTTAATAAGTTAATAGCCCGAAATGTCATATCCTCTAAGTTACCAACTGGGGTCGGGATCACATAGAGAGTGCCACACTCCTCATTTGATTGATAGCTTGACTGCCTCCACATTGACTTTTCCCTCCTTTTCCTTTACATTAATTATTTCCAATTTATTTACTCTTGGAAGCTTTTTAATCTGATACTCTGCTTGCATCGCTTCCGTTTTCGTTTCAAAACGTTCAACGTATACGAGTTCAACAGGAGTACGACCTCTTGTATATTTGGCTCCTTTTCCTTGTTGATGAGTATCAATTCGTCTTTTTAAATTGTTCGTATAGCCTGTATATAAGCTGCCATCATTACATTCTAATATGTAAACACAGTGCTCATATTCCATCATATAACCTCTGTACCTCTTCCGTATATTGATTCTTCTCATTATACACGGTGATCGGTGGAAGCAAGCGTAATTCTGGTTTTCCGCCTTTTGTCCCTTCAACAAGAACCATATTCGCATCACGACCATACCTAGGATAAACAAACTGCAGTCGTTTGGGCTCAAGGCGATGAATACGCATCAGTGATAAAAGATCCATTAAACGTTCAGGACGATGAACGAAGGCTGCTTTTCCGCCTTCACGAAGCTTTTTCCCAGAAATTCGAATCACATCCTCAAGCGTACAGAACAACTCATGCCTGGCAATCGCTAAGTGTTGATTATCATTATGGTCCTTCGGGTCATTCGAATTAAAATAAGGTGGATTACAAGTCACAACATCATACTGAACCGAGTTTTCTTGTTCAAATTCAAGTATATCCATTTGTTTAACATGAATGCGTTCATCCAGCTGGTTTAAGGACACACTTCGCTTTGCCATATTTGCAAGTCTCTCTTGAATTTCGACTCCTTTAATAACCCCTTTGGTCCGTGTACTTAGGATCAGAGGAACCGCTCCAGTACCTGTGCAAAGATCCAGCAACATACCCTTCTGAATGGGGACATAAACAAAGTTCGCCAGTAATACAGCATCTAACGAAAACGTAAACACAGATGGACTTTGAATAATTCTCAGCTTATTTTTCACTATATAATCAATACGTTCGTCCTCATACAAATCAATCATAGTGATTAATTTCCTTCCTAGGTGGTGTAGTAGCATAAAAAAAGACTGACTCTTATGTAAGGAGTCGGCATTCCTATACCACGTAGTAAGTGTACACTCTTTACTAAATGTGGTTACGATGGAAGGAGCCAGGTCCTTGTGAGTCAGTCCAGGTTATTTTTTGTTCAGAAATGACAAACAGAACAAGCAATCTCCTTCTGTTCGGATGCTTCCATAGTGCAGATTACAAATATGGAAGCCCTCTTGATATAAACGAGCAAGATTATCATACCCTTCACCGACATCTGGTGTCGGCCTGGAATCATCAAAAGAACCTTCGGAATTGCCATTTGTCGGTATACTCTTCTTTTCGCCATCTAATCGGCTTCGAAGATTCCGGTTCTCGATATCTAAATGATGATTTTCCTCTAGAAGAGCAGCCAACTGACTCTTAAGATCTCCAAGCTGTTTATACAAACTTCCAATCTGCTCTTCCATTTCACTAACTCTTGAGAAGATTTCTTTTTTGTCCACGGTTTCACCCCGTTATTCTATAGCTTGTGAAACGGAGCCTTCATTCATGAGCTCATCCAGCGTATATTCTATTACGCGTTCTTGCTCATAAAGATCTACTTGGACCAAGCGTTCAAGAATATTCAGCCCAACCACTTTTCCTTTTCCATGAGGTGTGTGAATAATTTCTCCGATGTCCGGAAGCTCCTTTTTAGCTGTCTCATAATCATCGTTCTCATATTTCAGACAACACATCAACCGACCGCATAAACCTGAAATTTTTGCAGGGTTTAACGATAGATTTTGGTCTTTTGCCATCTTAATCGATACAGGTTCAAAGTCACCTAAGAAAGTTGAGCAGCATAGTAAACGGCCGCATGGTCCTATCCCACCAAGCATTTTTGCCTCGTCTCTTACACCAATCTGCCGTAATTCAATACGAGTACGAAAAATAGAGGCTAGATCCTTAACAAGTTCCCGGAAGTCTACACGTCCATCTGCTGTAAAATAAAATATGACTTTATTTCGATCAAATGTGTATTCCACATCAACTAACTTCATATCTAGCTCGTGTTCCTCAATTTTCCTTATACATACATCAAAAGCTTCCTTCGAGGCTTCCTTGTTTTCTTCTACCGCTAATTGATCTTTCGGGTTGGCAATTCGGACTACTTTCTTCAGTGGAAGAACAACATCATTCTCGTCTACTTGTTTTTTCGCGAGAACCGTCTTTCCAAACTCAATCCCTCTAGCTGTTTCGACAATCACGAATGCATTGACTTCGATTTCTAGATCCCCGGGATCGAAATAGTATATTTTACCCGCCTTTTTAAAGCGGACACCAATTACTTCATACACAGGTTTATCCCTCCTGCAATTTAAGCACTAATTGCTCAATCAACAATTGCAGGTTCATATTTGCCTGAAGACGCCGCTTGGCTTCTAACAAGAGCACCATCTGATCACGAACCCGATTTTGTGAGCTTTTTAGTGCTTGGTCGGATAATAACTTTTCTTGATCTTTAAACACAATCGATTGTTTTTCATCCAATTGGGTTAGGAAAACATCTTTATACCAAATCAACAACAGATCCAAACCAACCTCGATCTGTTGTTTTTCTTTGAAATGAGGGTACCAATAATCCTGAAGAACGAGCAAGGCACGCTGTGGACGTTTAACAAGCTCTTCCATCAAGTTTAACACGTTCTTTCTCGCTTGTACAAACCACTCATCTTGCAGCAATTCTACTGCCTCTTTTTGATCATTTGTTAAAGCTGAGGCTATACGAACAAGATGTTCTGGGTGTTCATCCTTTATTAAGGTATCGATCAATTGCCCTTGTGACTGTGGAGCAAACGTGAGTACCTGGCAACGAGAGATAATTGTATCAAGTAACTGTTGCGGGTTTTCTGTTAATAACAAAGCGATGGTTTTTTGCCCAGGTTCTTCTAGAAATTTAAGTAAACTATTCGCAGCCTGGTTCGTCATCCGATCAGCATGTTCGAGAATATATGCCTTTGCCTTCGATTCTAGACCAAGGTAGGAAAATTCCTTTTGAAGCTTACGAATTTGCTCAATTTTAATCGATTGGCCATCTGGTTCAATAAGATGAACATCTGGGTGGTTGCCTGAATCAATACGTTTACAATCAGGACATTCACCACATGGCTCGCTAGATTCACGTACTTTACAAAAATAACCCTTTGTTAAATGAAGCGCAATTTGCTTCTTCCCCGTCCCCTTATTTCCTTTAAATAGATACGCATGAGCTAGACGATGCTTATCCATGCTGTTCGTTAAAAGTCTTGTTACATACGGTTGTTTCTCGGAAAGTGTGTTCCAATTCATCTATATCGACTCTTTTCTACGTATACAAATTCACGAGTAACCCTTTGACCTCTCCAATACGCCCTAACAGATCAATGGCTTTAGTCTCTTTGTTCATCAAGTCATCTGTAATAGAAAGAAGCTCCTCATCAATACGTTCAATCAAGTGGTGTGTCTCTAAATGGCCATGTCCGTTCCAGCCTCTGGATTTCTTTAAATGGATACCAAAATCAACTACCTCTTTCATGAACCGTTTCACTATGCGTTTGTATTCCCTAAGATCACTAAGTGTCTGGGATTTCAATAGTCGTTGCCCCTGTTGATCGACCTTTACCAATAACGCCGTTAACTGTTCATTTTGCAGCCTTTGATGTTGAGCTTGCACGACTGAATTAAACTGTCCTGCTTTTACAGAAGGTTTCGTTCCGTCCTGTAACTTCTGCTCTGCCATCGTCCTAATTTCTTGACCGATTTTCATAAGGATCCCCCTCTAATACTGCATAAATTGCTCAATCGGCAGGACGAATACAGTAGCACCTCCAACTTCGACTTCGACTGGATAAGGAACGTAGGAATCAGCATTTCCACCCATCGGTGATACTGGGGCTACTAGCTGGTCTCGACTCTGACAATTTTCCTTAATAATATCAAGAACACGTTGAACATGTAGATCTTCAACCCCCATCATGAAGGTCGTATTGCCCGCTTTTAAGAAACCCCCTGTACTTGCAAGTTTCGTAGCCCGAAAATTACTTTTCACAAGAGCATCCGATAAACGACTGCTATCTTTATCCTGTACGACCGCCACCACAAGCTTCATAAGCGATAGCTCCTTTCAAAATTTCCATCTATAACTATAACTTTTTCCTTTTTCACTCATTATCCTTCTTTTTCAAAAAACTTTTTTCTTCTATTATAACAGGTGACGAATATTGGTTCTATGGATCGCTGAACTGAAATCCATAAATATGCACGGTTTTTTATTAGTTAATCTTTGAACAGCCTTTCTTTGAGCACTTGCAAAACATCGTTATATACCATATCGATCGGTTGCTCTGCATTTATGACAACAATTCGCTCTGGAAACCTGTCTAATACTTGCCGGTAGCCTTGCTGAACCTTTTGATGAAAGTCCAATTTCTCAAGATCAAGTCGGTTCTTCTCCCGCAAGTTATTCTTTTCAATTCGCTCGAGGCCAACCTTTGGTGAAAGATCAAAATAAAACGTCATGTCAGGCATCCGATCTTCTGTTGCAAATTGATTTATCGAGAATACCTCTTCAATACCAAGCCCTCGTGCAAACCCTTGATAAGCAAGACTACTATCTATAAATCGATCGCATAATACAACTTTTCCCTCTTCAAGTGCCGGCAGTACCCTCTCAACAAGGTGCTGTCTTCTTGCTGCAGCATAGAGTAACGCCTCAGTCCGACCGTCCATTTCAGTATTCTTAGGATTCAAAATGACCGAGCGAATCTGTTCAGCAATATCGATTCCACCAGGTTCCCGTGTTGAAACAAACGGAATGGAATGATTTTTCAACTCCTTGTTAAGTTGTTGTATGATCGTCGTTTTTCCAGCTCCCTCAGGACCTTCAAACGTTATAAATAAGGGTTTGTTCATATCTCGTTCCTCCCGTGTACTTCTTGATGATTCGTATATACTTATTCAACAATTTGGAGTTTCCTTCCCTGAACACTAGCTCCTTGAAATCGAGCGCCATTCTCTATAAGTAATTGAAAGTACTCCACCTGAGCTTTCATGATTCGCTCCCCCGCTAAAAGAATTGGTATACCTGGTGGGTAAGGGATAATGGTTTCGGCGCAAATTTTTCCAGTTGCTTCCTTAAGAGATACGTAGGTTTTACGCCTTTGTCGAATCTGGTGCTCAGTTAGAATTTGCTCCGTTACATGTGGAAAACCGTTCATAATAGTAGCATTACATGTTTTAGATTCAATCACATCATAATTTTTCACAGCCCAAGTCATCCGTGCAACGATCTCACTAACTTCTCTTAAAGGCGCTAATGGTAATACGAATAACACATTATAGGGATCTGCGAGTTCAGTATAAATTCCTTGCTCCTCCAAAACGGTTTGTAGCTTAAACCCAGACAAGTGAGTCTTCGATTGTATTATCAGCTTCAATGGGTCTAACCAATCATAGCGAGACTTTCCTTGTATCACTTCTAATTGTGGAATACCTTTTAACAATTCGCTAAAAGTATCAATGCTTCTTAAAATGACTTTTCGGTCGTCTTTTTCGATGGATTCCCGATACGCTCTGGCAAAATCAAGTGAAGCCATCAATGGGTAGGATGGACTGCTTGATTGAAGGATGTTTAAATACTTTTCAAGACTCATACGATTGATTCGGCTTGAATGTATATGTAAAAACGAAGCCATCGTCATCGCAGGTAATGTTTTGTGCGCTGATTGGACGACCACATCTGCTCCCATTTCTAGTGCAGACGGTGGAAAGGGTTCCCCAATTCCAAAATGGGCCCCATGTGCTTCATCTACTAAAACTGGGATGTCCTTTTGATGAACATATTTAATGATACTAGTTAAATCAATCGTCATCCCATAATAATTCGGATTCGTTAATATAACCGCACTAAAAGAACCGTGCTGCTCAAAAGCAGACTTTATTCGCTCATATGTAACCCCGGTGGCAACCCCTGTTTTATGATCAACTTCTGGGGTTATGTACACAGGTTTTGCCCCAGAAAGGTTAATCCCGTTTATAACTGATTTATGACAGTTTCGCTGGACGAGTACTTTTGACCCCTGTGGACAAGCAGTCATAATCATCGCGAGGTTACCAACGGTCGTCCCGTTAACTAAAAAGTAACTGTAATCCGCACCATATAATCTTGCAGTCATATCCTCCGCATCTTTAATGACACTTGTTGGATCATGTAAATCATCGAGTCCACTCAATTCCGTCACATCAAGAGAAAGAAGATTTTGTGCCCACTCTGTTTTAGGCCAAAGCTGACCGTTTTTGTGACCTGGCACATGAAAGGAATAGGCCTCGTCTTTATTATGCTGCCAAAGCCTATCGATCAGAGGTGTTTCTACGTACTTCATCTAACCATCCCAATTCTAAAGAAAACTTGGTTAGCGCCAAGCCTTAGCGCTGGCGATCGCCTTAGTTGCACTTATACTATAGAAAGTATTTTTATACTTTCTTAACGTGTAAAGAAAACTTGGCTCAGCCAAGCCTTTGGCGCCGGCTGAGCTTATACTATAGAAAGTATCTTTATACCTTCTTAACGTGTAAAAAGATCTATGTTTATTTTAGCAGAAAATCCTTCCCCACGTCCCCTTATCTAAGAATAGGATTGAATTTATTGAATTCTAGTTACCGAACCTGTATGGATTAACCTTTTATATGCAAATAAAAAACAGGTGTTGGTTCACCTGTCTAACATGATACATGATTAATTTTTCGAAGCTTTTCTATAAAATATTGATACTCATCATCATCTGTTTCCGTTGAAATCATCCTCTGTTCACAGTTGCAGCACAGAAAATGTTGAAAGATATGGATCCCCTTTTCCGCCTTCTTATCACAAACCATACATGTTTCCAAAGACTGCTTTGCAGCTTCCACTTCTCCCACCTCCATCACAAGTATGGCCAGAAACGATTTAAAATATACATAAATGATTTAATTTTTAGAAAACAGTTACTAACGTAAATGTATGATAACACTGTAAAAATTGTGTATGTCTACCTAAAGAAAACTTGGCGAGGCCAAGCCTTTGGCGTCGGCTGAGCCTTAGTTGCACTAGAAAGTATTTTTATACTTCTTAACGTGTAAAGAAAACTAAGCTAGGGAACAGTTTCTTATCTTACAAAAATGTAATTCCCTTGTAACCCTATTCGATGGCTACAACCTCCTTATTTTTTTACAATAAAATTAAGACATAAATAAAGGAGTGATAAGAGGATATGAAAAAAGCAGTCCAAGTGTTAGCCGCCATTGTTGAATCTTTCATCGATGGAAAACGAATGGCTTCTATTTTAAATAAACAAGTTCATTAATTTAAACGTAACCGAGAATTTACAGAGGCATGAGATACCTATCACTTGTTCTCTTTTATATAAATACTTTTATAGCTCAAATTACTAAGAGATAGGAGAAAAAGCATGAAAAAAATTATCGGAACTATCGTGTTCCTGTTCATAATTATGGGTGTTATAATTTTAACCCTTCCAGAAGAAATATCCGATCGCATCAACCCTCTTGTTCAAAAAGAAGGTGTATATGTGCAGATTAATGAAAAAGGGGAACCGCAAAATCCTGGGGGCTACTATTATACACTAGAAGGTTATACCGAAAACGGAGAAACTCAACAAATAACTTTCTATACGGGTAGAGCTTCGGAAGGATGCTTATTTGCGGGTTGCAGCAAAAGGCGCTTATGTGGAAACATGGGAAGAAGTCCAGCCAGTAGAAATACCAACAAAGGTAAAAGAAAAACTTATTCATTGACTGTAAAGCACCCATTATATTGGGTGCTTTACTTTGTATCAACCCTTGCCATTGATGAGGTATAAGATAGAAACGAGTTTATCTCGTTTCCTCCTTAACTAAGGTGGTTAGGGCTGTTTTTGGTTGGAGTAATTAGCCTCCAATCAAATAAAAAGAGTGATTATTCATTTTTTTGCCCCATTCTAACTCTTACGTGTTCTTTTCACTCTAAAATAAGCTTGGTGGAAACGAGTGTAGCTTGTTTCTACCTTGTTCGCCTTCGGACTGCGATGAACGTCAGATTTCGGCGTCATCTGCACTCGCTTCGGTCCTCGCGTATATCATACGCTGCGGGCGTCACTCCTTTGTTTCCTTGACCTCTTCGTTCCTCTCAGCCCTCGTATGCTAGGTAGTCGGATCTTTTCTTCGCAAGAAAAAAGAGATGAAACGATTACTATTCGTTTCACCTCTTTGAGGCCCGGCGACGTCCTACTCTCACAGGGGGAAGCCCCCAATTACCATTGGCGCTGAAGAGCTTAACTTCCGTGTTCGGCATGGGAACGGGTGTGACCTCTTCGCCTTCGTCACCAGACATATGAAGTTGTGGAAAAACCACATTCCTTCAAAACTAGATAACGTCATTCTTGAATTGAAACATCGAAGATGTTACTTATGGTTAAGTCCTCGATCGATTAGTATCTGTCAGCTCCACGTGTTGCCACGCTTCCACACCAGACCTATCAACCTCATCATCTCTGAGGGATCTTACTCGCTTACGCGATGGGAAATCTCATCTTGAGGGGGGCTTCATGCTTAGATGCTTTCAGCACTTATCCCGTC
>NZ_JANHJQ010000027.1 GCF_024609785.1 Pseudalkalibacillus decolorationis | reverse complement strand
AATATTAAAACTAATGGATTAAAAACGAGGTCATTATAGACAATTTTATTCAATAAAAAAGACGACTTTAAATTCAAAAAGTGAATTTAAGTCGTCTTTTTCAATACAGTAATCCATTTTACAGAAAATACGCTAGTTTTTCAGTGGCTTCGATAATGTCGGAGGAGTCTTTTTATCAAGCATTATTTTGCATTATTTCTTAGTATTTCAGCCTTATCCGTACGTTCCCATGGAAGGTCGACGTCCAAACGACCAAAATGACCATAAGCAGCAGTTTGCTTATAAATCGGTCGACGCAGATCCAGCATTCTGATAATCCCTGCCGGACGAAGATCAAAGTTATCGTTTACAAGTCCGACTAGGGTTTCTTCTGATACTGTACCTGTTCCGAACGTATCAACCGAAATCGAAACGGGCTGAGCAACACCAATCGCATAGGCTAACTGGACTTCACATTTGTCAGCGAGACCTGCAGCTACAATATTCTTCGCTACATAACGAGCCGCATATGAAGCAGAACGGTCTACTTTGGTCGGATCCTTTCCTGAGAAAGCTCCCCCGCCATGGCGAGCATATCCACCGTACGTATCAACGATAATTTTGCGACCTGTAAGACCGGCATCTCCCTGTGGTCCTCCGATCACAAAACGTCCAGTTGGATTAATAAAGTATTTTGTATTTTCATCAATTAACTTATTCGGTACAACTGGGTTAATAACATGCTCTTTTAAATCTTTTTTAATCTGATCAAGCGATATTTCTGGGTGGTGCTGAGTCGAAATAACAACTGTATCTACTCGTACTGGTTGATTGTTCTCATCATATTCAACCGTTACTTGTGTTTTGCCATCAGGGCGCAAATAGGGAACGATTTCTTTATTCCGTACTTCTGCTAAACGACGAGAAAGCTTGTGAGATAATGAAATTGGCAGCGGCATGAGTTCAGGCGTTTCATTACAGGCAAATCCAAACATTAACCCCTGATCACCTGCACCAATCGATTCAATTTCTTTTTCTGACAACTGCCCTTCTCTTGCTTCAAGAGCTTGGTCAACTCCTTGAGCAATATCCGCAGATTGTTCATCAATTGATGTCAGGACAGCACAAGTTTCATAGTCGAAACCATATTTTGCACGCGTATAACCAATTCCTTTAATGGTTTCACGTACAATCTTTGGAATATCTACATACGTAGATGTCGTAATCTCCCCCGCCACAAGAACAAGCCCTGTGTTTACAGAAGTTTCACAAGCAACTCGTGCATTCGGATCACTGGATAAAATTTCGTCTAATATCGCATCCGAAATCTGGTCACAAATTTTATCCGGATGTCCTTCAGTTACAGACTCAGATGTAAACAAACGTCTGCTCTTTGTCATATTGGTACCTCCTAGACGATTCAATTGAATCGAAGTAAATTGATACGGTACTCATTTCCGTAAGAAGGGCTCATATTTCCAAAATGAAACACCTTCATCGTCTTTGAGATTGAGGAATTGGAGAAAGAATTATCCTTTTAGTAGGCTATGATCAAAATTACCAATATGATCCTTTTCCTATCGGTTAAGTATGAAATAAACCTAGAAAATGCTAGCCTAAACATAAAAAAGGACTTCCGCATAAGGAACTGACGCGCTCCATTAGCCTGAACATTTCTGAAAAATGTTTTAGAGGAGGTGCCGGTATCCTTTGGGTAAGCCCAGGATCGTTGTATACCTTTCACCCTCTTATTTTACAGGTTAGCACCTTTTCACCTATGTTGGTGTCGGTTGCTGGGTTTCATTGGGCCTGTCCCTCCACCTACTCGGAATAAGAGTAGCCGTTCTCGCCATATCATAACGTAGTACCTCCCTTATGTCAACGGAATTGTATTACCTTATTATGGTCAAACTACATTTATAATCGTCTGTATCTATTAACACATCAATGGTAACTTTATGACCCACAATACATGTCTCTATTAGAGTAAAAACCTATTTATATAGCCTTACATGTTTCCCAAGTCACAAAATCGGAAAAGTAGTATACATTATTAAAATAAATATGTTATACTAATTCCGAAATGAAAAGCGGAAGCGCCCTGGTCAGGTACGACAAGCGCTGGAGATTCTGGAACATAACACGCTTTTTGTTGTTTGTGGAAGAATCGAAGCGACCTCGAGTACCTGGGCGCTGGAGCTAGACATCATAGAAAAGCGGAAGCGCCATGGTTAGGTGCTACCAGCGCTGGGGATTCTGGAACACACACGTTTTTTGTGTTTATAGAGGAATCGAAGCGACGATCTGCGCCCTGGGTGCTGGAGCTAAACATTACCTCTCCGTGGCTATATTTTATAACTATCTTCACATCCTAAAAAGGTGTTCAGAATTAAACTTTATGTTAAAAAGGATGGGTTTAAATGAATACAGCAGAATTTACTTCCTTAACAGAAGAATTATTAAGTAAATCGACAACTCAACAAAACTTATCAACTTCTATGCTAGTAGAAAAAGCATTGTCCCGAAATGAAGGCGTGCTATCCTCCACAGGAGCATTACAGGTTGAGACAGGAAAATATACTGGTCGTTCACCTAAAGATAAATTTATCGTAGCAGAAGAATCTGTTAAAGACAAAATCGATTGGGGTTCCGTGAACCAGCCAATCGATGAGGGACGCTTTAATAAATTATATAAGAAAGTGGTTGAATACTTAACGAAGAAAGATGAAGTATTTGTATTCCAAGGATATGCTGGTGCAGACAAAGCCTTTCAACTTCCCCTTCAAGTTATTAACGAATATGCATGGCACAACCTATTTGCTAGACAACTTTTCATTCGTCCAAATGAAGGCGAATTAAATAGCTTCGTTTCAGACTTTCAAGTTATCTCGGCTCCTGGATTTCAAGCAGATCCAGAAGTAGACGGGACGAACTCTGAAACTTTCATTATTGTTTCCTTTGAAAAGCGTGTCGTCCTTATTGGTGGTACAGAGTATGCTGGAGAAATTAAAAAATCCATATTCTCGGTTATGAACTTCTTGCTCCCTGAACAAGACATCCTATCTATGCACTGTTCAGCTAACGTTGGCCAGGAAGGTGATGTGGCACTCTTCTTCGGTCTGAGTGGAACAGGTAAAACAACGCTATCCGCTGATCCAAACCGTCGTTTGATTGGTGATGATGAACACGGTTGGGCAAACAATGGTGTCTTTAATATTGAGGGCGGTTGCTATGCAAAATGCATCAATCTTTCTCAAGGAAAAGAACCTCAGATTTGGAATGCAATTCGCTTTGGTACCGTTCTTGAAAATGTTGTTTCTGACAATAAAACACGGGTGGTAGATTACAGCAATACGACGCTTACTGAAAATACTCGTGCTGCATACCCGATTGATGCAATACCGAATGTAATTACGCCAAGTGTGGCTGGTCATCCAAATACAATTATCTTTTTAACAGCAGATGCATCTGGAGTCTTACCTCCAATCAGCAAGCTAACGAAAGACCAAGCAATGTATCACTTCTTATCTGGATATACAAGTAAATTGGCTGGAACAGAGCGTGGTGTAACTTCACCTCAAGCAACGTTCTCGACATGCTTCGGCTCACCGTTCCTCCCTCTTCCTGCCGTACGTTATGCAGAAATGCTTGGAGAAAGAATTGCTCAACATGACGTCGATGTTTATCTAGTCAACACTGGTTGGTCTGGAGGCGAATATGGAGTTGGGAAGAGAATGGATCTTCCGCACACTCGCTCAATGGTGCAAGCGGCACTTGAAGGAGAGCTTCGTTCAATCGATACAGTGAAGGATCCAATTTTCGGACTTCATATCCCAACCCAGTGCCCTGGCGTACCAGATCACGTTCTACAACCAAAGAAAACATGGAGCGATGCTCATGCGTATGACGTGAAGGCAAAAGAACTTGCCGGAAAATTCAGAAAAAACTTCAAGAAGTTCACAAACGTTAGCGAAGAAATCAAAAACGCTGGACCAACAATATAAGCAGGTAGGTAAGACCTGAATGGAGGAGAATTTGATCTCCATTCAGGTCTATTTTCTTTACCTCTAAAACCGATTGGAATCACCCCCTCTTTTTGTCACTTAGCATCCAGTCGAGTAAATCATGAGTGACCTGACGCTTTTTTCTCAGTGAAAAGTGATGATCACCCTCGTAATACCACGTTTCATAAATTTTCTGATGGTCCTTTAAAGCCTCTTCTAAACGCTTTGCATGCTCAAAGCCTACATTTTGATCGTAAATTCCATGAATAATTAAAACCGGAGCTTTTATATTCAGAACATCATGCAAAGGAGTACGTGCCTCATATCGTTCAGGAAATTTATACACAGAGCCTCCGACAACCCGCTTTAGCATTTTCCTTAGATCATTCCGCTCCTCATAGGTAAGCTTCATATCTGAGACACCACCCCAAACAACAACCGATTTGATCAGGTTCGGATAATGAGCTGCCGTAAATAAAGCCATCGCACCTCCACGTGAAAAGCCGAATACATGCAATGATTCAGAATTCACCTTCGCTAGATTTTGTAAGACAATTAACCCTTCGTACGCATCATTACGATCTTCTTTACAGAAATCCTCATTCCCCTCCCCGCCTTCATTCCCACGGTAATAAGGTGCAAAAACGACAAATCCTCGTGAGGCAAACTGAATAATTCGCGCCACTCGGACCTTTCCTACTTGTTTAATGCCTCCCCTTAGATAAAGCAATCCGGGAAATCGCTTTCCCCAAGTCGGTTGAGCAAGCAAGCCTTTTACACGATAGCCTTGACTTAAATAGGTCACCACGAATAATTGAATTTCTGGATGAGGGGAGGGATATCGTTGCATATGTTCAATGGTTGAATGACTCACTTTAAAGACCTCCAAATTTTAAAGAAAACTTGGTAAAGCCAAGCCTTTGGCGCCGGCTGAGCCTTAGTTGCGCTTATACTATAGAAAGTATTTTTATACTTTCTTAACGTGTAAAATAGGCGAACACACATATTCGAGTACCTTCATAGACTACTATATCTATAAGTGTGTGGAGGGAATAACGAATGAACAAGAGGTTTAGACGCCGATTTATTGGAGTATTTACAGCTTTATTCGCCCTATCTCTATTAGCTGTTGGCTGCTCAAACGACTCACAACAAAAGACGGATAAAGTACAAATTGCAGAAGTAACCCGGTCAATTTTCTATGCTCCCCAATATGTAGCAATCGAAAAGGGTTTCTTTGAAGAAGAAGGCATAGAAATTGAACTTACGACGACATGGGGCGGTGATAAGACCATGACCACCCTGTTATCAGACGGTGCCGATATTGCGTTAGTGGGATCTGAAACATCCATTTATGTCTATGCACAGGGCACAAATGATCCCGTAATCAACTTCGCCCAGCTTACACAAACAGATGGGACATTCTTAGTTGCACGCGAAAAGCAAGAGAACTTCTCATGGGATCAGCTGAAAGGCAGTACATTTCTCGGCCAGCGAAAAGGTGGTATGCCTCAAATGGCTGGTGAATTCGCCCTTAAAAAGCATGGGATTAACCCACATGAGGATATGAACCTCATCCAAAACGTAGATTATGCAAATATCCCAAATGCCTTTGCTTCAGGAACTGGGGATTATGTACAGCTATTTGAACCAACTGCAAGTAAGTTTGAAAAAGAAGGCATTGGTCACATTGTCGCTTCATTTGGTAAGGAATCCGGGAAAATTCCTTATACCACTTTTATGGCAAAAGAAAGCTATCTGAAGGATAACAAAGACCTGGTTGAACGTTTTACTCGCGCCTTATATAAAGGACAACAATGGGTGGATAGCCATAGTGCGAAGGAAATCGCAACTGTCATTGAACCTTACTTTAAGGATACCCCTACTGATTTAATCGAAACCGTAACAGATCGCTACAAAAGTCAGCATAGTTTCGCGACTAACCCCATTCTCGATACTGAGGAATGGAAGAACCTCCAAGAAATCATGAATGAGGCTGGTGAATTACCTCAACAAGTGGATCACAATGTACTTGTTAATACAGACATAGCAGAAAGTGTCGCTAAGTAAGAAAAGGGGGGATAAAGTTGCCGTTCTTGACAGTTGATCACTTAACCCATGCCTATTTCTCAACAAAGTCAGTCACCACAGCGTTGGAGGATATTTCACTTGAGATCGAAGAAGGCGAATTTGTCTCTTTCTTAGGTCCTAGCGGATGTGGCAAAACAACTTTGCTCTCTTTAATAGCGGGTTTATTACAACCGACTTCCGGTGAAATTACGATTGATCATCAGACCATCCATCGGCCACATAAAAGGATAGGTTACATGTTTCAACAGGATTATCTCTTGCCATGGAAGACGATTGAAGAGAACATCTACCTTGGATTAAAAATAAGGCGTACCTTGAATGACTTTAACCGTACACTTGCGCTTGGCTTACTAGACCAAATGAATCTTAAAGAAACACAATCAAAATTCCCACATGAACTATCAGGTGGGATGCGACAACGTGTGGCTCTTGTCCGCACATTAGCCACGAACCCATCACTTTTACTTTTGGATGAACCATTTTCAGCACTTGATTATCAAACAAAACTAAAGCTTGAAAATCTCGTATTTAAAACACTCAAGGAACATAAAAAAACAGCGCTTCTCGTTACCCATGATATTGGAGAAGCAGTAGCAATGTCTGACCGGGTTCTTGTATTTTCTGCGAACCCAGGCAGAATAAAGTCGATTTACACAATTCCTGAGCATTTACAGCGAATGAAGCCATTCGATGTAAGGCACCACAAGGATTATAACGAAATCTTCCAGAGTATCTGGGAGGAGTTGAACCAGCTTGAAGACAAAGATTGATCAGGCACACAAACATTTTTTACAAAAAGAACGCACGATAAAGTCACACGTTTTCTTTACACAATTACTGATTTTGATTGCCTTTATCGGTCTATGGGAGGTTGCTTCTAGGTTACAATGGATTAATCCACTTCTTTTCAGCTCTCCTTCAAGTATTGGAAGGCTATTTTATGAAAAAGTAGTGGATGGTACCCTTTCCATACATGTCGTCGTTACCCTAACTGAGACATTAGCAGGGTTTGTCATTGCAACCGTCCTAGGCACAACATTCGCGGCGATTCTCTGGTGGATCCCGTTCGTTTCCCGCGTTGCAGACCCTTACCTTGTTATTATGAATGCCATGCCTAAAGTCGCACTTGGACCGATATTGATTGTCGCACTCGGTCCTGGTTATTCTGCAATCATTGCGATGGGAGTATTGATTTCACTTATTATCACAACACTTGTCGTATATAATTCATTTCGGGAAACCGACCCAAACTATATTAAAGTCGTTCAAATGTTTGGTGGGAAGAAAATACACATATTTAAAGAGGTGACTTTGCCTGCTTCACTGCCTGCCATCATCTCTACGTTAAAAGTGAATGTAGGGCTTTCATGGGTCGGTGTAATCGTCGGTGAATTTCTCGTATCCAAGCAGGGCCTTGGCTACTTAATGATTTACGGCTTCCAAGTATTCAATTTCACGCTCGTTCTTTTGAGCTTATTGATCATTGCCATTATGGCGACAATCATGTATTCAGGTGTAGGTATCCTTGAACGAAAACTTAGAAACCGATGATGTAGATAGTCCTTATAGAAGGGTTCAAATAGGAGGATAAAAAGAGCCCCGTCGGTAAAAGCGATACGTCCTTCCCCTTTTTCAAGGAGGAAGAAATTCGATCGCTATTCATAACGGTCATTTTGAACATCCTCCTATAGTTCAATCTGTTGATCCGATAAATATGCCAAACTACGTTGAAGAACCTGATCTTTCATCATAAAACTATACTTGTTGTTATTTTCAAAAGAACGAGGTAAGTGTTTCAGTAGTAAAGGTCCATTCGTCTCGAAATAGTGGGCCTTTACTTTTAACTTTTCGATGGTTGCAAAGTATACATTCTTAATAATTGTACCGCCTTTTCCTCTCACTCGATACTGACCAAGATACGTTAATGCATCAACACTTGCACCCGTTTCTTCAAAAACTTCTCGTACAGCTGCTTCCTCCGCTGTCTCACCTTCTTCTACCTTCCCACCAGGGAACTCAATTCCCCTTCTGGGATGTTCAGTTAAAAGCCACTGACCTTTAAATCGGCAAAGCACCCAAACATGTTTCGGTGCTTTTGAATAAGGATGATCTGTAAAAGATAGTTCAACTGTATTCCGATAAAAATCTTGAAATGTGTATTGTTTCATATCAAAACTCCAATTGTCATTTGCCATATATCATATAACTTCCTCTTTTAACTATTGTATGAAAACTTATTAGCAATTGTCCAATAATCGTGTAAAGAAAACTTGGTAATGCCCTTAATCTATTCAACAAAGTTTCATACTACCTCACCTATAACCACCTAAGAAGGAACAGATCGGTCCTCGAATGTTGATCCGTTCGTTTTCTTGTACATTAGGAGTTTACATTTTTTTCATCAAGGGGGAAGTTAAATCGGGGCCATTTTACTATGCGTGGTCGATATATCAGATTCCGTGAACGATATAATTCAATCTGTGACCGAAATATCGGATTGCGTGGCCGAAATAATTCAATCCGTGGCCGATATAACGGATTCCATGTTGAATTAATGTTTGGGGTGGAGGTTAAAGCTTATTAAATCCCCAAAAAGGCATCTCAACTCAACCGTTATTTGACTTTCCCACCTAAATGGGTTGCAATGGATGAACTTTACATCGTTAAGTTGACGTTCCTTCGATTTATTCCTTGTAATAATCCAATACGTCATCCAAAAGCCCACTACAAATTTCAAAAAGACAACCCTAAATCCCTTTCAACATATAAATTCTGATCCTATAGCGCCAAGCTTGGTATAGTCATTATCTTAATGTACCAAAGAAAAACCTGAGAAGGGCGAAATCACTCAGGTCATTCTAGTTTCAATTTTAGGTTATATGGGCGAAAGTCAAAATATATGGACGAATTCGTACTTTTTTCTGCGAACTCAGAATTTTATGGGCGAAATACTCATCAAGTATTACTTGTACGTATATTGGACATCATTAATGATCCACTTTTCACCCTGTTGGCTAAAGGAAAGTTTAATTTGGTAGTTCCCGTAATGATCCGTAGTATTTTCCTGAGTTAACGTATAATGATCGTCATTTATTTTTGCTAATTTCGTAGGTTCTCCCATAACAATCCATGGGGGTAATTCAGTCGGAATCATATATAATTGGCCATTCTTTTCTTCATATAAACCATCAACATAATACCTTGCAACATCAGAGGCTGCATATTGATTTAAGTGATCAACAAGTTGTTCCTTATCTTTAAATGTTTGTACTTTATGTTGTTCGCTCGTTGGTTGTACAATTTTATCTATAAAAGATTCAGCGGCTTTAAGAAAGTCACCTTTTGTTGGTTGATCTCCTTGTGGTTGGTAGACTGTTGTAACTGTTTGTACTTTTCCTTTAGGTTCCTTCTCAACATTTACAGCTTCATCTGACATCGCCATTTCAGTAGGAAGTTCAATAGGTTCTATTGCATATTCTTTTTTTGAAAGTTCACCAGATGCTAAGTTTTGAGGTGTAGATGGTTGCCAGAACCAAAAAGCACTTAAGACGATTACAAGACTAGCACTAAATGAAAGAATTCCTTTCTTCACTTTTCTCTCCCCCTCTAAATTTGCATCATTCCTATTTTAAACAACTATTAAAAGTACTATACCTGTTCTATACCAAGCTAAAACATTTTCTAGACTCCTTTCAGTTCTGAATTTCGATAATATCTGAATTCCACTGAAAGTATCCGTTACCCTTCCCTAATCTCACAAAATCGTTCGTCAACTTTTTTAGTGTATAAGACATCCTGTTGAATATTAATCATATTACCTGAATAATGTATAAACATGCCGATTCGAATTACACAACATAAACTTCTGTATATAAAAAGGGTTGACTTATACATGCCCCGGATCTCTGTTAGAGCTCCTGACTGACATATTGAAATCAACCCCGCTTACGTTTTTAATTCATTGATGATTTTCTCACAGTTTTCCGTGAAATTATGAAACCCCAGTCTATCGATTCTAAAAATTGGTGATTCTGCCAGACTGTGAGCATATAGAACTTCAAGCTGCTGATATACTCGGAATAGCTGATCGGCCAAACTTGGATCTAGTTTTGCTATTTCATACTTAACCTCGTCCCATTCGTCGAGCCGAAACCAATAAATATCCTTCCACACCTTCTCGTTTCCTTGAATTTCTACATTTCCGTGTTCTAAAAAATCCTGAAGGCTTCCACCATTGGAAGGTTCCTTACGTAAATATAATTTCAAGTTTTCCTGCAGCTCCTGTAACAAAGTCGTTTTTGCAAGTTCCTTCGCTGTTTGCTGACGTTCAATTTTATCTGCTTTTGTTTTTAACTTTTGTCTTAACATAACAGCACCTACAGTAGATAAAACACTGACCAACATGGACACGATGAAATATGTCCATTCCATTATTAATACCTCCAGCTTGTACTTCCCCATTACATTATATGTTGCAGACATCTAAAGGAACTCAACGTTTTGCAGAAAAAATGAAAAAGGGCAAGCTGGAGTGTGTTTAACTTTTTACCTTATTTCCGTCTTCGTGTACCAACTCTATATTTACCAAATTCATATAAGCCTGTTGCCGCCAAGCCAGAAATTACACCTGACCAGATTCTTAGCACCCATTCTAACTCCGTTAATGGGTATGCCAACAAACCAATTCCGATTCCCATTAATAAACTAACTAATGAAACGTAACGCTTTGGTACCTTAAACGTTCGTTTTACCACTTCAGTTACACCCGTCACAATCGGAGCCATTAAGGAAGCAAACAATAATACTTGTTCAATCATCGCAATCTCCCCCAACATAAGTGGATTTTTGTTTAACTATTCCACGCGGCGTTTCTACTTTCCTTTATTTTCCGGCTAAATGGTCTAATCGTATGAAATAGCACATATAAATATTATATTTTGACTCGAACTTTTAAGAACATGAATACTTTTTCAATTAATTGAAATAATTATTATTAGAGGTTATGCACTAATAGTACGTGTTCAAAAAGGAGGACAAAAAGAGCCGAGAAGTTCGAGGCACGAAAATCTCGAGGACCGGAACGTATGCTATTAATACATGAGGACCGGAGAGATCGAGCAACGAAGAAATTCGACAGCTATTTTTACCGGACTTTTTGAACAACCTCTAATAGAGTTAACTTTTGAACCCCAGGAGTGAATAAAATGACAAAACAATATGACTTCTACCTTATTCAGTTAGAAAACAACAAACTAAATTGGTGGGAATATGCAAGAAAAGTTCCGACTAAGTTCCGTCCACCGATTTATTCGAATTACTGGACATATTTACGAAACAGGAAGACTGCATCTAAACGTTGGATTAAAGAAGCAGAATGGAGAATGGAGGCAAGAAGAAAGGGACTGCTAGACTATTAAACCGATAAAGGAAACTTGGCTATCATAAAGCTATTGCGCAGGTGACCCCCTTAGTTACACTTTACTTTCTTAACGTACGAAAAAAGGACCGACACAATGGTCAGCCCTTTTTAGAGTTTAAATTTGATTTTATTCGAATTAGTACCCTGCCTTATGTAGCCTCACTAATAAGTTGTTTAGCATTCGGACACGACTTTCTTCACTATTTTTTTGGCCAGTTTCAATGTCCGTTAGTTCACTGCTTACCAATTCAGACGCATATCTTTGTTGGACAACCACATCTAACAACAAAGCTTTTTCTTCTTCAGATAAACTGAGCATCGTTAAAGTCTCCATAAGAATCCCCCTTAAAAAGTTTCTTACTATATTATAAACATATAAGATAATAGTAGGAAGGGTTTTCATTAAAGTTATAGGGGGTCAAAATAATGGAAATCATTGAAACCTTTGGCACATAAGGATAACAACGTTTTTTAAAAACTAAATTTTCTGAAAAGATATTCTAATCCCATTATTACGATCGGGTTTACATTATTCCAATAAAACAATATTCGACAAATTCTACCTATGTGTTTTTTAACTTGTATGAGTTTCCAAATAGAAAAAGCCGATACCCGAATAGGAGTATCAGCTTTTTCTTTGGTATAGTTCTAATATGTTGTATAGGTTTGCTGAGAAACAAATTCTTTTTTACCCGTTATCATTAATTCATAATGAAGAAGTCTCAATTTAAATAGTGTTAACGGATCGTAGTATGCTTCAGGGTTTGCTTTCATTCTACTTAATACTTCCCGTTTTTCTTGTATTTCTAAGTGAGTTGTTTCTACCGTCTCATTCAGTACACGGAACGGACTTCTAAAGAATATCGTGATATCATTCTCCAAACCTCTTTCAAACAGCTCGAATTGCTGGAGAAACTTGCTTCTAATAGAGGCTGTTACATCATCATAATTTTCGTTTTCTAAATACTTTTTGTATTGGTTATACAGAATTGTTTTGTTTTGCGGAATAGATCCCAATAGCTTTCCTGCACTTTTCAACAAGAACTGAGCTGGCTTAAATCGCAGCAAAATATTCTCGTCTTCGATTTGAAATCTGCTTGTCATCCTGTCAATATCTCGCCGCCAATCATCGAGAATCTTAAAGTCGCATTTCAATTTTAATCGCTCTTCTTCACACAGTGTACTAAATGCTTCACACGTTTCATCTAAATAAGATTGACTTTGATTAAGCTCCTCATTCGATTTGAAAATCCATTCCTGAAGCAAATTCTTAAATTTAGGTAATGTTACTTCTTGTAAATAGCTTCGGATTTTTCCATTCATCTTTTCATTCAGTTCAAGGTGAATTTTTTGAAAACTGCTCTCTTCGGTAATTAAGTCTGAACAATCGCGTAATAGTTTCGGAATATTCTCTGTAAGTTCTTTATCAATATCCTCTTTGACTTCACAATAAGATTCTATAATTATATTCATTTTTTCCTTCTCTAAATCACCAAGATTCGTGTTGAAGCCATTTAACCTAACTAAAATATCTTCATTCCACCTAATCGATTCGAGTAATCCGTTTTCGACCTCTGCACGCTTTTCCACTAGATATGTTAAGATCTTTCGCATGAAAAATAATTGTTTGCCAATCCTTTTATCATCCTGACGTTTGTTGCTAAAGTGAAAGTTAGGTTTTATAAAATCGGCCAATGTACTTAGCTGTTGACCGCTTGAATCTAATGAAGAATAAGGGAAAACCTTTGCATTCGGGAAATATTGATTTATTCTGGTCTCGGTATCGTCTATGACTCTGATTGCTTCCTCTTCGCCATCAATCGCATCCGCTTTATTTAACAGAAAATGAACTGGGAAATCGGGCGCATTTTCTTGGATTTCGGCTAAAAATTCTTGTTCCTTCATCGTAAAAGGTGTGTTTGCATTCAGCACAAATAGCATGCCATCAGCCATATATGAATACTCTGAGACATTATTTCTTTCATTACCCGTTCCGTCAAGATTAGGAGTGTCAATCATTGTAAGCTTGTTTTCGTTTAAAAATTCACATGGCAGCCTAAATTCGATATATGCTTTCTCTTCATCTGTTTGACGGCTTTTCGTGTTTATATCATGAAAATTAGAAACGTCTGTAATAGCTCTTATTTCTGTGTTTGTTATTTCGTTAATTTCTGTACAAACATCATCATGAAACACAACAATGCTTGATGTTGGGCTTCCCACTATTTTTTCACCAAGTACAGAGTTAATAAATGAAGATTTTCCACTCTCGCTAGAACCGGCTATAAGGAGATGGTTCGTTCCAAAGTCGGTTAGCTTATTAATCCACCATTTAAATCTACCCTCGACTGCTAAGTCATTATTCTCCGCCCATTCCATAATAGATTCAAACAGGTTAAGACTATCTTCTAAGCGATTATTGTAGTTCCCGGAAACACGAGTCAGATTTCTTTGCGCATCCTTAATAACCGATGGGCCTATCCCCGAAGGAAACACTTCACTCCATGCCAATACTGCTGATGATACAACTAAAGATTGAGAGGAATTTGTAATGTTAAACCAATTCGTTAAAAGGTTTGGAATCACATGGTGCAGCTCTTTAACAAAATACCGTCCCCCAATCAATTCGAAGAATGCTTCCTGATAAAGAGCAGTAACCTTGTTCCAGGAATCTTCCTGCCTTACCTCAATATTCAAGAATAGATTATTAATGGTCTTCATCCATAATAAATACGTTTCTTGATCTTTGTAGTTGTGCCAAAGTGATGAAACTATTTCTTCAAAATATACTTGATCAACCCTAAATAAGGTCACTAATGGTTTATAAAAATAATCCGGGGCAATCGTTTGAGTTAGCCCGTCATCCACATATCCTTTTAGAATTTCAAACCAGTGTAGTGATTCCGATCGAATTGCTTCATCAACGGCAAGCTCAACTGCGCTATTCCAATCTGATTGCTCTTCATAAAAGCTACGGGCAAGTGCCGTCACATTCGGATAATCCGGATTTAAGGAAACAGCTCTTTTCATAACCTCATAAGCACGCTGGACCTTGTCTTGTGCGATGTAAAGTGAAAATAGTTGTAGCGCCACTTCAGCAGTAAGCGTCTTGCAGTCTGACGTAATTGATGAATAGATCTCTTCAGCGGTTGATAATAAACCCACCTCGAAATAAGCATCCCCAATATTCTTCTTTGCCCACGGCTCCAACTCATTACTAATATTCTCCCATTTAAAAATGGAAGCTTCAAAATCCTTGTTATGATAATAGATCTCACCTTGAGCAAAACGAATATAAGACAAATCAAACAATTCGTTCTCTTGTTCTGCCAAATAAGCTTGCCCAAGCACTTGAACAGGATGATTCTCTTCATTTTCCTTCATAAAAGCATTATAATACGTCTTTTTAATCAGATTTTTTTCTAATGTCATTTCTTCCCCCACCATTTATTTATAAATAGAAATTTATGAAAACCCCGCTATCGATCCTGCATGGTTCTATATTATCTCAACTTTCTCATCTCTTTCTATTATTCTAACAGAAATATTCACTGCATAATTTCTTATGTTCTTTTCTATTTAATATTAAACGATTTGTAAAAATATCAATACTAATTCATAAATTTTATATTTTCTTATTGGCTAAAGAAAACTTGGCTAGCGCCAAGCCTTAGCGTAGGCGATCGCCGTAGTTGCGCTTATACTATAGAAAGTATTTTTATACTTTCTTAACGTGCACTAAAAAACAACCCTGCGCTTGCAGAGTTGTTTCAAATAATTTAATCAAAAAAGGGCTGATCAGTTTTATCAAAGTCGGTTCCGTACTTCTCTTAATGTAACCCAAAAGTTACTGCGTTTTCCCGTTAAAAGAACGAATAATGTTGTCGTACTTCCCTTCATTCCCAGATAGATCCAGAGTATGATGCTTTGGTGGTTCCCAAATACCTAACCGGTTCCCATTCACCGAATAGATTGAACCAGAGTCCGGGCGTTCCGATAGGAGGGTTGAGATTAGAGTTGCAACATCATCTGGAGTTCCCATTTTCCAGTCTGAGGGAAATGGTTTTCCCTTTTTCCTGCTCTCCTCAAGAATCCACTCAATCACTGGTTTTGTCATATCGGTTTCAGCAACTGGGGCTACTCCATAAACGACAATACCAAATCGCTTTAATTCTTTGGCAAGTGTCCACGTCATCCCACCGATTCCTGCTTTGGCAGCACTGTAGTTTAATTGACCAGCTAGCCCTTCCATACCTGACTTCGAAGTTAGATTGATAATGACACCGCCGGTTTGGCGTTCTTTCATAGCAAGAACGGTGTATTTCGTACAGCCGAACGTTCCTTTCAGATGGGTTTCAATGACGTCATCCCACTCCTCTTCCGTCATTTTATATGAAATACGATCCCTTACAATGCCGGCGTTGTTAATTAATGCATCAATCTTACCGAATTCAGCTAATGCTCCATCAACCACCTGCTTACAGCCTGATATTGTGGCAACCGATGTTGAAATCCCGATTATTCGCGAGTGGTGCTTTTTCAAATCCTGCACGACCGCTTCGACTCGATCACGATCCCTGCCGTTTACAACGATTGATGCTCCTTCCATCGCAAGCCTTTCTGCAATAGACTTTCCAATTCCTCGTGTTGATCCTGTAATGATGATGACTTTATCTTCGTACACACTATACCTCCTAAACTTTAAAACAAACCAGTGTGGTCAATTTCCAACTAAATACAACGTTGAACCAGAGTCGCGATTCCCATGCCGCCACCAACACCAAGTGTGACAAGCCCATTGTTTTTGTTTCCCTTTTTCATTTCGTGCAACATCCGTGTCATTAAGACCGCACCTGATGCCCCGTATGGGTGGCCGAGTGCAAGCGCACCCCCACCGAGGTTGACAATTTCCTCAGGGATATCAAGCTCACGTAATGATGCTAACACTTGAGCAGCAAACGCTTCATTAAATTCCACAACATCAATGTCGTTTATAGTGAGATTCTGCTTTTTAAGTAACATTCGAACAGCGGGTACAGGGCCGATCCCAAGTAAATTCGGATCGACTCCCGCTACGCTAGAATCGACGAATCTAATTGATGGTAATAGGCCAAGTTCATCACTTTTGGTCCTTGAAGCCAAAAGTACAATCGCTGCCCCGTCGTTCATTGGACAGGCATTCCCTGCGGTTACCGTACCGTTTTCTAGAAAAGCCGGCTGCAAACGACTTAATTTTTCAATCGAAGTATTCGAACGAGGACATTCATCTGTCTCAATCAGGGTTCCATCCTGAAGCTTAACCGGAACAACTTCTTGTTCATACCTGCCTTCGGATCTTGCGAGAACAGCTTTTAGGTGGCTTTCGTATGCGTATTGATCTTGATCTTGACGGGAGATGTTGTATGCTCGAGCAACATTCTCAGCTGCAATTCCCATATCTGGATCACCTATTTCATCAGTAGAAAATCTCGCTCTTCCATATGTAAGCGGTCCAGAAGGATCATACAGATGGCTTGGTTTCTCCATTTTCCAGGGAGCAAGACTCGTGCTTTCTACACCTCCAGCAAGAACAAGGTCCGTTGCACCCGTTTGGATTAATCTTGCACCCATATTAATAGCTTCAAGACCTGATCCGCATTGTCGGTCTATCGTTAACCCTGGGACTGTTACAGGTAGTCCTGCTGTTAGACTAGACAACCTAGAAATATTCCCCCCAGGACCGACAACATTTCCTAAGATCACTTCGTCTACGTCCTCAGGACTTATACGATTGTTTTGTAGAAGGGATTGTATAGTCAGTGAAGCAAGCTGTTCAGGACGGACATTCCGCAAAACTCCGCCCATTTTACCAATCGGTGTCCGTTTCGCATCAATTATGAACACTTCATTCATAAGCTTAATCCCTCCTTTAAGGACTTTCTCGCTATTTTTCCGCTCGTTGTATAGGGAAAGTCAGTAACATTTCTATATTCCTTTGGCCATTTATACCGTGGAAGGCGTTCATTGCACACAACGTTTACTTGATCCAGAAGCTCTTCTTGATTCGCCCATTTAATATAAGCAACAATCCGTTCTCCCCAATAAGAATCCGGAACTCCTAAAACAGCACATTCTTCAATCTCTGGAATCGTTAACAGAACCTGCTCAACTTCCTCAGGGTAAACATTTAGCCCCCCACTAATAATCATCTGATTGGCTCTTCCCACAAGATGAATAAACCCATCTTCATCGAGGTACGCAATGTCACCAGCGGTTACCCAATCATTTTGAAAAACACGTGCTGTTTCTTCTGGTCTTTGATAATATTCTTTGAACACCATATTGCTTTTTATAAAGAGGGTACCAGGGATACCTGCAGCTACCTCATTAAAGGTTTGATCACGAATCGAAATTTGCACCCCAGTGAAAGGTCGCCCTACCGAACTAGATTTTGCGTTCGCTTCCGTATGCTTGAGAATGGATACAAAACTAAGTTCCGATGCACCGTAGAACTCGATACACTGGGCGTTCAGAAATTTGTTCTCAATATATTTTCGTCTTTCATGATTCCATTTTGCTCCTGAAGAAATGATCATTTCAACCGTTGGATAATGCTCACCTGGTAGATCAAACAAGGGTTCTAACATCGTCGGGACAACATAAAGAACAAGGCCTGTCCGTTGCTCAATCACCCCTCGAATTGTCTCTGCTGAAAAGGATTCCATTAAGTATACTGTTGCACCACTTGCTAAGGCATGGAACGTCCCATATAGGAACAAGGAGTGAACAAGAGATCCTGCTATTAACACCATGTGCCCTGAATTGATTACATATTCGAAGTCGGTATTCCGAAAGCTTTCTGTCCATGAATTTTGTGTACGAAGAAAGCCTTTCGGTTCGCCCGAAGTTCCTGATGTATAGCCTAAGTAAAAAACCGATTCCGGTGTTACTTCTGGGTATTGGCGCTCGGAATCGATATCCAAATGCTCGTCCCTTTTATTATCGATAAATACGACATGCTCGCCCCACGTAAGATGCTGATTTTTGTAAAATGAAAACTCCGTTACCAGTACATCTGGAGCACAGTCTTCTAAAATATTCTCAACCTGCTCCCGGGGAAGCTTTGGGTCAAGAGGCACCGTTTTCCAGCCTAATGAAGTCGCAGCAAGGAAATAGGTTATGAATTCAATTTTATTGTTTCGAAAAAAAAGTGCTATTGTACCTGATTTTTTGGGTGTTTTAGAATATAGAGTTCGCTTACATCGATCGATATACGTTATTAATGCTTCATAAGTAAGTGTTTCTGTCTGTGTCTGTATCGCAATGGCTTTTGGATTTCTTTTAGCCTGTTTTTCAACCCAATCTATAATCATTTTCATTTACCACCCTGTTCTTAATACTTGTCTCAATTAAACGGAAAGAAAGAGGCCGCCATCCAGTCTGGACGATACCTCTTTCAATAGCGTATCATATTCGTTCAAGTACATAGTCAGAAAGTTAGATTATGCAGCAAGTTTTTTCTCAGTCTTCTTTTTCGTAAGAACCGGATTGCTTCTTTTCATAGCAACGACAATAAAAGCTGCAGTTCCGGCCTTAATAAGGTCTCCTGGTATAAATGCAAGTGCAGAAATGGCCGTTTGCCCGATGGAAAGATCCAAGACAAAAGCCATAACCGGAATTCCAGCAGCATAAACGATGATAATGCCGCCAATAATGTTAAATAGAACGACCTTCCATACTTTTAACGATTTCCAGCTTTTTTCAACAAAATATCCAATGACAAACGCAGCGATCGGCCAGCTTAAAATATAGCCTGCACTTGGACCGACTAATTCATCAATTCCACCACGCATCCCTGACAACACAGGTAATCCAGACATAATTAATCCAATAAAAACAAGGAGGCTTAGAGCACCTAGGCGCGCTCCTAATAATCCACCTGCAAGCATAACCCCTAACGTTTGTGCGGTAATGGGTACAGGCGAACCGGGAACTGGAATCGGGGGGACCATTCCAAGAGCCCCGATAACCGCAGCGAGCATCGCGGCATATACGAGTTTAGCTGTTTTATTCAATTTCGTTCACTTCCATTCTTGACGTAGCATGTTTTTTGTACAAGACTAGTATGAAAGAATGGGATAGAAGTGTCAACCTAATTTTGTTTTATGTTAACACATTATAAAATCGTAGGTGAGTACACGTTGAAATGTTCAGAGACGTTTTATCAACAACCGACCTTAAAGCTAGCAACGGATTTACTCGGTAAAGAAATTAGATACCATAGTGAAAAAGGACAAGTAGCTGGAATAATTGTAGAGGTAGAAGCCTATAAAGGACCTGAAGATAAGGCAGCCCATTCCTTCGGTGGGAGGAGAACAAAACGAACTGAAATTATGTACGGACCACCTGGAGTTGTTTACATGTTTATGATTTACGGCATGCACCATTGTTTGAATATCGTATCTGGTCTAAAAGGGAACCCAGAAGCAATTCTGATCCGTGCGATTGAACCTACAACTGGAATTGATAGGATGCTTAAAAATCGATTCCCGAACAACTCTGGCACACTCGTCAAGTCAAAGTTCAAAACACTAACCAATGGACCAGGAAAACTGTGTAAAGCGCTTGGGTTAACGATGGAACAATACGGATGGTCGTTAACGGATTCTCCCCTCACCCTTCATCAAGGCATTGAAGTTGAAGATAAGGAAATTGAAGCAGGACCCAGAATTAACATCGATTATGCGGCTGAACATGTACATCTTCCATGGCGATTTTGGATAAAGGACAACCCATTTGTTTCGAAATAAAGAAAACTTGGCAATGCCAAGCCTTCAGCGCAGGCTGAGTCTTAGTTGCGCTTACACGTTAAGAAAAGTGCAAGCGCCTTGAAATAAAGGTTGCCTCTTAACCCCGATGTATTTAATCAAGGATTTTAGAGACAACCTTCGCTCTACACTTACTGCTTACTTGTTAATGAGAAGGATTAAATTCCTTAATTTCCAGATCGTCGCTAGAAAGCTTTTGCTTCTCTTTAGAACTAACGGAAATCAAGCCAACTAATTGAGCAACCTTCTTCTTCCGATTCGTATATCGGAATAGGGTAATCAAGTACCAAAACAAGATAATCGTTCCTGTTTTCAACACAATTTCAGGACTTATCGTTAACCCATTGAAATCGATAATATCTAAAATATACGAAGCTGCAATTCCAAATAAAAAGGCAACAATCCAGACACCAGGACGTAAATCCCGATAACCCCTGTGAAGCGTATGTACAAAGGATGTAAGCAATCCTAACTCTGTTGCATTATACTGATGTAATCGGTTTTTCGTAAACTTCAGATCGGGAACAATCCCATTTGACCTTTTACCATCGGCTAGTTCTCTGAAAAACAGCTCAAAATCTATGAAACTCGCAAGGCTGTTTTCAACGTTGCGATGCATGTAGTTATGATACATGTACCATCGATAAACAGCTTCGACAACTCTTAATCCACTGTAAAGAAGTAGAGTAACGAGAGCAAATTGTACCCAGAAGTTTTCTAGCATAAAATCAAGAAACGCCCATATCGCTACAAATAACGTTTGGAGCTTTGTCATGAATAATGAAATAACTAGAAGAATGAGATCTGTAAACGAATCCACGAAAGTAGCCTCCTGTTAACCTATTAACACCATCATACCATTTCCATAACAAAAAATGACAGGCTTATTTTTTGTTTTCTGACAATCATACAAAACAAGAATATTATCCATGATTGTGTACATGGTTACCCCCCATCCTCCCGCACTACAAGCGAAAACTATTTAAGTGTAAGTGTGAACATCCTATTTAAGGGGATAGTCTTATTTTGGAGGTATACTAATGAGAATAGTGTTTTTTGAAAAAGGGGAATTAATGATTATCGTCGGTTCTTCTAAGCTAAAAGGAGAACTAACTATAGAACAAATCAAGTCTGAAAGTGAAAAAAAATCAAAAGAACTTTCGCAACTTCTTGGGCGTGAAATTGGATTTATGATCGATATGAACGGAAAGCTAAATTCAGATATGTCAATTAAATAAGTACGATTAAGGGACTGACCACTAATTCGATTGAAATCGATGTATGGTCAGTCCCTTTTTTTCCACATTAAGAAAGTATAAAAATCAGATGCATAGATGCAATGTCTAGCTCCAGCGCCCAACCCCTTGGAACACTTCAGGCCACNTCAGTCCCTTTTTTTCCACATTAAGAAAGTATAAAAATCAGATGCATAGATGCAATGTCTAGCTCCAGCGCCCAACCCCTTGGAACACTTCAGGCCACCTGTCAGGTTACGAGAAGCGAGAAGTTCAAGGAAGTGAAGTTCAGAGGACCGGAGTTTAGTTTATCTAAATGAGGACCGTATGAACAAAACTGACGAAGAAATTCGACGCTAATCGTAGGCTGACTCAGGCGGCGACAGCCTCCTCGTCGGCCTTCCAGTGATCTTCGGGGCTAACCCGGGCGCTTGCGCTTTTCTTACCACGTTAAGAGAGTATAAGTACAACTAAGATATGCCTACAAAGTTTGCGTTTCCAAGTTTTCTTTATCGTACCTGAACAGGGCGCTTCTGCTTTTCTAAGGTATCAGACCCTGCTCCTTCATTCCTTCAACAACCCTTTCTGATATTAGTTCATACCCTCGAGGATTAGGATGGATAAAGTCGCTGAAGTACGACTTTTTATCTTTCCGCAAAAATATATTTGAAGTTGGGATAAAATAGGTGTTACGAAATTCTTTTGTCATTGAAAACGTCGTATTGTTCCATTTCTTCAATACTTTACTGATTTGATTATGATTCATCAGGTTACTGTAAGGATCATACATCCCCAACATGATGAGCGGTGCGTGTTGATTATCTCTCCGGATTTGGGCAATAATTTGGTTTAAATTCATTTCAAATTGTTTTCTTTTTCGCTCCATAACCAATGGGTTTATGTTTTGAAAATCCCGTCTTGCTGCCTGTATAAAGTCATTCGTACCGATAAATAGAAAGATATAATCCGCCTGCCCTATCGCCTGCTGGGCCTCTACATTTTGAATGTGTACCATAATTTGATCTGACCGATATCCCCGTACAGCATACCGCCGTAAATAGACCTCTTTATTCCATGCATAGCTTAATTGTTGTTGCACACGACCAATATACCCAACCTTCTTGGGATCACCACTGCCAAAGGTTAATGAATCTCCAATCGCCACCACCTGTATCGCATTTGGATTTTGTGCGGCATTCACTGATAGCTTATTATCGATGTAATTAATCCCGATGATGAGTCCTGTAATAAGACAAACCCATACACCGTTTCGAATAGTCTTTTGAAGCATCGTTCATTCCTCAATTCTAACAGTTAGGACATGTTCTAAACGTTCAACATCCTATTTATGAAAGTAGTCTTCCCTTGTATAGCCAAACTCTTCCCATAAATGATAGACATCATGCTCGATTGTGTCAACTGAAGTCAATCTTTTCACTAAACCACATACCCCAAATGTTACTAATAAAAACGCAACACAAGCAAAAATCAATGTTGCCATCCTAGTTCCCTCCCATTTTTCAAATCTTGTTAAGACAGTGTATGGACGGGATCAGGATAGTAGAACAGATCAGAAAAACACAGGAGAGTAATTTACATATTTTTTAACAAAACAGTAAAAGCTAGATAGGAAAATATTAGAAAAAGGGAGATTTTTGCGATGAATAAAAAGATTGTATCTCTGTTTTCAGTTTTTGTTATGATGTTAGGACTTGTAACAGCATGTGGGAGTCAAGGTACCTCAGAAGCAGAACAAGTAGAATCCAAGCCAACTGCTTCACAGTTTGCAAGTGAAAATTCAAACCATCCAGCTTCTGCAACGGCGGAGCTTTATAATGCCCAAAAGGAAAAAATCGGAACTGCACAATTTACTGAGACAAAGCAAGGAGTTGAGATTCACCTAAAAGCCTCCAAGCTTTCTCCAGGGAAACATGGATTCCACATTCACGAAACAGGGAAATGTACACCGCCTGATTTCAAATCTGCTGGTGAGCATTTTAATCCAACTTCAAAGGAACATGGATTTGAAAACCCGCAAGGATTCCATGCTGGTGATTTACCAAACATCGAAGTTGGCCAAGATGGCATGGTAGAAACGACAATGGTGACTAAAAAGGTAACGCTGCAAAAGGGTAAGCCGAATTCACTTTTTGATAAAGATGGCAGTGCACTTGTCATTCATGCAAAACCAGATGATTACAAAACAAACCCAGCTGGAGCAGCCGGAAAACGTGTTGCCTGTGGTGTGATTAAACCAGCGAAACACTGATTAGGAGCTAAAAAACCGGTGGCTTCAGCACTGTACTCGTAATGTTCGGTGCTCGGATTTGCGATGATTCAGCGCTTGAACCCTGATATCCGGCGCTTAAGCCCTTTTGTCCGGCGTTCAAACCCTTTTGTCTGGCGCTCAAGCCCTTTTGTCCAGCGCTGAAACAAGTATACATTATGAAGGCCTGAGGGAGATCCCCTCTCTCCCTTCAGGCCTTTGTTTCACGTTAACAAAGTATAAAAGTTTGCTGCATAGATGTGATGTCTAGCTCCAGCGCCCAGCCACTTGGATCACTTCAGTCCCTCTGCGGCGGCGACAGCCTCCTCGAAGGGACTTCCAGTGACCTTCATGGCTACCCAGGGCGCTTGCGCTTTTCTAATCAAAAATCATATTTAATTATACAAAGTCTATTCAAAAGTTAACATGTCCGTTCGATACCGTTCGATTTGTATTCTCGATACATCATACCCGATACCTGCTTGTTTTGAACAGATGATGGAACCTTGCTCCACAATAATCTCGGGATCAATAATATCTTCACTCCAATAATTTGCTGATGCTGAAATATCACCAGGTATCGTAAAACCCTCGAGTGTTGCAATGGCGATATTGTGAGCCCGTCCGATACCGGTTTCGAGCATCCCCCCAGCCCATACATTCACACCATGTTCCATGCAAAAGTTATGGATTCGGATCGATTCAGAGGGTCCGCCCACCCGACTCATTTTGATGGCGATAACCTTTGAACTTCCCAAGTTAATCGCTGTTTTTGCATCATCTAAAGACGAAATACTCTCATCTAGACAAATTGGGGTGGATAAATGCTGTTGTAATTTGGCATGATCCACAAAGTCTCTGTGCCCAAGTGGTTGTTCAATCATCATAAGCCCATACTGATCCAATTCTTTTAAATAGTCGAGGTCATTCAAAGTATAGCTAGAGTTCGCATCTGCCATTAGAGGAACGTACGGAAATCTATTACGAATCGCCTGTACTGTTCTAATGTCAGAACCTGGCTGAATCTTAACCTTAATCCGCTTATACCCTTGCTCAACAGCAGCTTCAACTTTTTGTAGCAGCGCACCTTCATTAGACTGCATCCCAATTGCAATGCCAACATCAATATCTCCCTTAATTCCCCCGAGCATTTTATATAGGGGCATTCCTTGATCCTTTGCAAATGCATCCCAGAATGCCATTTCCATACATGATTTCGCCATATGTTGACCACGGTATTTATTGAAAATACTTCTTAAATCATTCGGGTGTTGATAGATTCTTTGTTTCATGATCGTTGGAATTAGAAATGTTGAGAGTGTATAACGACAGCTTTCAATCGTTTCTTCGGTATACCACGGAGTGCTGAAGGCTGAACATTCCCCCCAGCCGACTATACCATTTTCAAACTCAACTTCACTAATAAGAAACTCCCTTTTTTCAACGTTCCCAAGGGCGGTCACAAACGGACTTTTCAGTTTCATTTCCACTGTATGAATAGTGATCTTCTTAACCTTCATTATTTACGTCCTTTAATAAACGATGGAGCTCTCTTCTTAACAACTTGTTGGAGGCATTCCGAGGTAAAGCATCCACAAACTGAACCCTACTCGGAACCTTATACTTAGCGAGCCGCTTTTCACAATAACCGACAAAATCGTGTTCAGTCGTATTCGTTCCATCCATCAAAACGATAAACGCTGCGGGAGTTTTGCCCCATTTTTTATCGTCTATTCCAATTACTCCAGCTTCAGCTACATCTTCATGTCCTATAAGACACGCCTCTACTTCTGCTGGATAAACATTCTCCCCTCCAGAAATAAATAAATCATTGCGACGATCGAGAACATACAGGAAGCCTTCTTCATCCAGATAGCCAATGTCACCCGTTGCAAGCCAACCATCATTGAACCTTTCATTGTTCACCGCTTCTTTTTTGTAATAGCCAGTCGTAACATTTGGTCCCTTAATAAAAATTTCCCCCTCACCTGTATTCACGTGATCTTCAGTTACAATTTTAATTTGGGAGGGGAATAACGGTTTTCCAGCTGAACCAAGTTTTCGTAAACTATCTTCAGGTGCAAGTGTCACAATTTGTGAGGAAGATTCTGATAATCCATACGTTTGGTAAACAGGAATGTCCTTTGCCTTACACGTTTCTAGAAGGGGGAGCGGTGCTGGACCTCCTCCTAAAAGCATACATCGGAACGACGATGGATAGGGTAGTTCGCTCTCCAAGCCAAGAACTTTTGAGAGCATTACCGTAACGACTGAGGCAATTGTAATACGCTCCTCATGAATGGATATATTAAATTTAACAGGGTCAAACGAAGCGTGGAGAACCATGGCTGTTCCGTACATGACGCTGCGCATAACGATCGACAAACCGCTTACATGAAAAAGGGGAACACAGCAAAGCCACCTGTCATCTTCTTGAATGCCAAGATTTAAAGCTGAGCCTGTTGCACTCCACCAGTGGTTTCCATACGTCAGCATAACCCCTTTTGCATAACCGGTCGTTCCAGATGTATAAATAATGGAGTGTAGGTCGTCGAGATTAATCGTATCAAAGAGCTCAATATCTTCTATTCGAGTACGTTTTACATCTTCAATAAACAGAACATGATTAAAAGGTAATTGTTCAGCAATCGAAGTATGGTGTTGGTCGACAATAAGCCAGTCCGCATCAGAATCCCCCAACTGGTAGGACAATTCTCTTATTGATAAACGTTTATTAAGAGGGATTAATACAGCACTAAGATAATGAATCGCATGGATTAAAATAACGGTATCCGGGGTATTATCCATCAAAAACCCTACATGCTTCCCTTGCTTTACACCATGAGTAGATAGCTTTTTCGCCAATTCTCTAGCGGAATGATCCAGTTCTTCGTAAGTCCATTCCATCCCTTCATAAACGAGCGCGGTTCGGTTTGGTGTTATGTATGCCCGCTGGGAAAGCCAATTTTTCATTTCTAGGTTCGCCATCGTATTTTTCCTCCAAAATTGTTTGTACGGAGTTTTATGTAAATATGTTGGGCATGCGCCGCCCAATCTAAACAAAACGTTTGCCCAAAATTATTTTGTTTCATAAATATGTAAAAGGATGACCCAATTCGACCGAGTCACCCTTCTCTTGCAATTATAGAAGTCTTATAATGTCTGTTCAAAAGGTTGACGGTTCAGAAACGCCGTTTATCATTCAGTGACTATTGAACTTCCTATTTTCTTAAGGGAAACGAGGGAACTGCTTAAAATCCGGCTTCCGTTTCTCTTTAAACGCATCTCGTCCTTCTTTCGCTTCATCTGTAGTGTAGTAAAGCAATGTTGAGTCTCCACCCATTTGCTGTAGCCCAGCCAATCCATCTGTATCTGCATTTAGGGATGCTTTTAGGAAACGTAGTGCTGTTGGGGATTTTTCAAGCATTTCCTCACACCATTGGATCGTTTCTTCTTCAAGCTTCTCAAGTGGTACTACTGTGTTCACTAATCCCATATCCATAGCTTCCTGTGCACTATATTGGCGGCAAAGGAACCAGATTTCCCGAGCTTTTTTATGACCAACAATACGAGCAAGATACCCAGCACCATATCCTGCGTCAAAGCTTCCTACCTTAGGACCCGTTTGTCCGAACACCGCATTATCTGCAGCAATTGTCAAGTCACATACCACGTGAAGAACATGTCCACCGCCAATTGCATAACCCGAAACCATTGCGACTACTGGTTTTGGAATAACACGCATTAAGCGTTGAAGGTCCAAGACGTTCAGACGAGGAATTTGATCTTCTCCTACATAGCCACCATGGCCACGAACTCGTTGGTCTCCGCCCGCACAAAATGCGTCATCTCCTGCACCGGCAAGTACGATGACCCCAACGTCTGAATCATCACGTGCATATGCAAAGGCATCAATTAATTCGTGAACGGTTTTAGGCCGAAATGAATTGTGTACTTCGGGGCGATTAATTGTAATCTTTGCTATCCCGTTATACGTTTCATAAATAATATCTTCGTAACTTTTTTTTGCAACCCATTCTACTTTTGACAAATCTAATCATCCTTCCTATTATGTAACTCTTCAATTACTATTTTATCAAACTTTTCGATTTCTTCCAGATGTACGGTATGACCAGCATTTTCCACGATAATCATTCGGCTGTTCGGGAGCCTTTCTACCATTTGTTCAGCAATTGCGCAGAATTTTTGATCAAGCTCTCCAACAACTAATAATGTCGGAACTGAAAAACGGGCTAACCTGTTCCACAAAGATGGCTGCTCACCCGTGCCCATGCCTCGTAAGCTGTTCGCAAGTCCAATCCTTGAATTGTTCATTCTTCTTGAATGCAGTGCATCCCTTTGTGTTGCTGGTATGTGTTTTTGTGAAGCAAAGAGCGGAATCGACTCCCAATATGTGACGAACGCTTCCATTCCCTCAGCTTCAATTCTGTCCGCTAACTGTAGGTCCTGAGTCCTTCGTTGGACCCGAGCCTTTTCTAAATTAAGACCTGGGGAGCTGCTTTCGAGAATTAAATGTTGGACTCTGCCTGGATAAGTCATCGCATAGGATAACGCGACCCGTCCTCCTAGAGAATACCCTAAAATGATCGCGGTTTCAATAGTGAGACGGTCGAGAATTTCATTGATATCCTCAACTGTATTCTCCATCGAATAACGTTCCCAATCAATGGGATGCTCACTTTTCCCATGTCCAATCAGGTCAATCGCAATGATACGAAAATCTCTTTTCCACTTTTCGATTAAAGGTGACCACTCTTCACTTGAACCGGTAAAACCATGGAGTAAGACAAAAGCAGGTCCCTCCCCTTGAACGTCAACGTGAAACTCGACCCCGTTAACTTGGATATTCATAAACGGTTTTCCCACCATTCCAGTAAAGAATGATGGACGCCTTCCCAGTATTTTCGGTGCATCTCAACATTACTCTCACGATTTGTCTGCATTTCAATGACATGTAAGCCTTTTTCTGCAAAGCTTCGTTCACACGCTCTTTCGAAGGCATTCCAACTTTCAACAAGTGTATATTCCCCATCATACATTAAGGCTGCTTTATCAAAAGAAAGCCCAATAGGTGTCCCGAATAGATCTTCAAAATGATCCGTGTGTTTCGATTGTGGTAAAAAGGAGAAGATCCCCCCACCACTATTATTCACAAGGATGATGGTTATATCCAATTCGTGAAGCTTTGCCGCCAATAATCCATTCATATCGTGATAAAAGGAGAGATCCCCTATGACGAGAACCGTTCTCTTTCCTGTTGCCGCTACACCGAGAGCAGTTGATATCACCCCATCAATCCCATTTGCACCTCGATTTGCAAAGGCTTGAATGTGCTTTCCGGTTTTTCCAAAAAAGGTATCTAAATCACGGATGGGCATACTGTTCCCAACAAAAAGATTCGTTTGTTCAGGTATCAATTTCTCTAATTCTGAAAATATCTTCCCTTCAAACTTGTCTTCAAAAGTTGTGAATTGTTCTTTCACACACTTAACAATCTCGTTAGTACTTTTCCAATCGTTGAGCCAATTCGGAGCATCATCGCGATTTGGAATGTACTCAAGTAATTGCCTTGCAAATCGATTTGGATCTGCATAAACGATGTTTCCTCCAAGGTGCGTCGGCTCCCTCCAGCCATCTCCTTCATCTATAATAAAATGCATACATTCTTTTTGCTTTTTTAAATAAAGAAGATACGGCTTAGAGACAGGCATTGCACCGAACCGGATAATAACTTCAGGCTTCCAACCTTGGATCAACTCACTTTTTAGAAGCGCATCGTAATGTTCGATGACGTTCCCTTTTGAATGTGAGCCATACCGTATCGGGGAAAGAGGATCAGCCAGTATTGGAAACTGAAGATCCTCAGCAAGATCGATAATTGATTGATTAGCTTTCTCGTAGTCCCCAGGGCCACATACAATCAAGCCTTTTTTCAATTGGGAGAGTTGATTGCCTAATTGTTTATATTCAACATCCTCAAGCTCTCTGAGCCCTGTTGTTAACTCGACATAAGGAGTGTTGTTCCCCTTCCCAACACTAAACGCTTCCTCATGTTCATAGGAAGGAACGAGAGGTTCGCGAAATGGAAAGTTCAGATGCACCGGACCTTGTTTCCCAGTAACTGTTGTTGCACTTGACCTTGCTGCAGTTGATCGAACATAACGGAGAAGCGAATCGTTGTTTTCAGGGATAGCCATTTCGTGAAACCACTTTACATACTTTCCATATAAATGAAGCTGATCAATTGCTTGGGGTGCACTGACATCACGAAGCTCATGTGGTCGGTCTGCCGTTAGAACGAGAAGTGGTACGCGAGATTCATACGCTTCAATTATTGCTGGGTAGTAGTTCGCAGCTGCGGTACCTGAAGTACAAACTAAGGCAACTGGCTGATGTTTCGACTTCGCAATCCCAAGAGCAAAAAAGGCTGCTGAACGTTCATCAACATTCAGCCATACACGAATATCAGGGTGTTGTGCGAACATCATTGCTAGTGGAGTCGAGCGGGAGCCTGGACTGATTACTACGTCTTTTACTGTATAGCTAATCTCATCGATAAATGCCCCTACATAAGCTGTTAATGAATCCAGTGTCATGTTTGTGCTCCTCCTAATGCATGAAGCATCGGTCTTAGTTTTATCTTGGTTTCTTCGTACTCATTCTCGGGATCTGAATCAGCAACAATCCCGCATCCAGCAAATAGGGAAGCGTGATTGTCCGAAACAAGGGCAGAACGAATACCTACCGCAAACTCACCCTGATCAAGGTAATCAACCCAACCGATCGGTGCAGAATACCACCCACGATCAAGCCTCTCGTTTTTTCTAATAACATCAACAGACTCCCTTTGAGGAAACCCTCCTAGTGCAGGAGTTGGGTGCAATTCCTTTACAACCTCGAAAAGTGGAACCTGCTTAGCCTTTTTTACAATGACAGGCGTATATAAATGTTGGATGTCACGTCCCTTGTATAAAGATGGTTCAGTAGGGACTTGAACAGAAGAAGCAACTTTTTCAAAAGCCTCGCGAATCATTTGTACAACAAACGCGTGCTCCTCTCTATTTTTCGGATCAGAAAGCAGCTCATTGCCTAACTGTTCATCTTCTTTAATGTCCTCACCACGCCGAATCGATCCAGCAAGACACGTCGATAGAAATTCTCCATTCTGTTTCTGAACAAGACGCTCAGGTGATGCTCCGATAAAGCAATGTTCACCACGCTCGATAGCAAAAATAAAACTCTGTGTTTGTTTTTCCCTCAAATTGAACAGCGTTTCATAAATTGGAATTGCCTCAGAAGCGTTTACAACCACTTCTCTAGCAAGGACAACCTTATCAATCTTACCTTTATTGATTAAAGCGGTAGTTTCCCTTACGGTTTGCTTCCAGTTATTTTGATTAATTTCAGTTAAATCAAATACAAGCGGAGAATTCGTAGGATAACCTTCTTCTATTTGCGAAGAAAGAACTTCAGCCTGTTGATTCATAATACGGTTAAAAATATGGATAAGATCTGTTTCGGCATCGACTAAAATATTTTGAGTTAAATAAGCGGCTTGGTTGGTTATCGTATACAAATGGCTTGGTAGTACAAAGCTCGCATCTGGAAAGTTCATCCACAATGGTGTTCTGTCTTTTAATGGATCAAAAGAAAAACCACCTAGTAAAAGTGGACCTGTCCCAGGGATGTATTTCATGGTTTCAGAATAATCGATACTATTTTCGAGAATCGTCTTCCACTTCGTATTGATCTCCTCAAATCGTTTGTTGCCGTTAGCATCCAGTCTCAACATTTCCCCAAGTCCAACCATTTGAATTCGATTGTTCGAATCGGACCAATACGATCGCTTACCTTTAAAGTTCAGTTGATTATTCTTATATATAAGAAGTGGATCTATTTGTTCTACCTGTATTCGATGACTAACTAGGATTTCTTTATCTAAATCATGTGCTTTTTCTTTTGCACGCTCTAAACAATCTAATAATTCATGTTGTTTTACTGCTGTCACAGTTTACCCCTCCAGCATCTTTCCGACGTACTATATATATTATATGAAGGTTCCGAATCGTCACCACTTATCAATTGGAGACTTTTTTGCACAACCTATTAAAAGCTTATTATCCGATATTATTATAAAGGAAATAAGCGTGATTTTCCATCAAACGACATTCACATGTATTTCCAGTATAGAAGTTGACACACATTCGCCATTTGCATAAACTTAGAAGGGATTAAAATTGCTAGATTAGGGGTCGACAAATAATAAGAGAATGGGTCGCTGTAATTGAAAAGCTCATTCTTGTGATAAAAGGTGAAGGAATATGCAACAAGAACACATGGAAACACCCAATTCAACACAACCAAAGGATTCACGTATGAAGGTATGGTATCGGCAGTTACGACCTCATACATTAACCGCTTCATTCGTACCGGTGTTTATCGGAACGGCTTTAGCTATGTATTATAGTTCGATCAATTGGTTCCTGCTCGCGGCGATGTTACTAGCCTCCATGCTCATACAAGCAGCGACCAATATGTTTAATGAGTATTATGACTATAAACGCGGACTTGATACAACCGATTCAGTCGGTATAGGTGGTGGAATCGTTCGGGATGGCATTTCACCTCGAACAATATTGAATGTCGCCATTCTTTTTTTCATCGTTGCGATTTTATTAGGAGCCTTTATTAGCGCTTCGACAACCTGGTGGATTGCTATTATTGGATCACTTTGTATGGCTGCTGGTTATTTTTACACTGGTGGTCCTTATCCCATTGCATACACGCCATTGGGAGAACTTGCTTCAGGATTTTTCATGGGATTTGTCATTATTTTAATTTCATTTTACATTCAGACAGGATTTGTTACGACTAATAGTATGCTCATATCGATTCCAATATCTGTGTTGATTGGTGCCATCCTCATGGCCAACAATATTCGGGATTTAGATGGTGATCGTGAAAAGGGTAGAAAAACACTTGCGATCCTACTGGGACATAAAGGAGCCGTTCAATTTTTAGGCGGAATGTTCGCCTTTTCATATGCATGGGTCTTATCGATGATTCTTGTAGATGCTGCTCCATTTTGGTTACTACTCGTGCTGTTAAGTATTCCGAAAGCAATAAAAGCGATTAAGCTGTTTCGTGGTGAGCGAAAGCCAGCAAAGCTTATGCCTGCGATGGGAGCAACTGCTCAAATGCATACCGTTTTCGGATTTGCACTCGCAGTCGGGCTCATCATTAATTACCTGCTTAATTTTTCATGAAAAGCGATAAAAAGAGATGTCCTCCAAAATAGGAGGCATCTCTTTTTTACACGTTTAGAAAGTATAAGCGGAACTAAGGGATCGCCTGCGCTAAAGCTTAGCGCTAGTCAAGTTTTCTTTATTGGGCAAATTACACACATCAAACACTATTGTTAATCCGTATTTTCATTAGTATAAAGCACGGATACATGCAAGCGTGTATAAAACCTTCAAAAATACAAACGATAGATGATAGAAATCGATGAAGGGGTGGCTAACGAATGGATACTGGAAGAGCGAAGCAAATACTTGAATCACCAAGAGAGATCGGAGTTCAATACAATGGGAGTCCGATTTGGATACAACAAGTAGATGAAACTGCCAATACCGCGCGAGTTTATTTGAAAAATGATCCCGATAATGAAATGACAGTGAATGTTACTCAATTGGATGAGCTGTAGGTATTGAATAGGAAAATCCTTGAATTATAAAGAAAACCTGGCGATCGCCAAGTTTTCTTTATACGGTAAAAGGCAGAACTCTAATTATAAAAGCTTGTTACGATTCGCATAAATCGCCGCTTGTGTGCGATCCGATACATCCAGCTTACTAAGAATATTACTTACATGCGTTTTCACTGTCTTAATTCCTATGAAAAGCATGTCACCAATTTCTTGATTTGTTTTTCCTTCTCCGAGCAGAATAAGCACTTCTCGCTCCCTCGGGGTTAACTCATCATGTAGTAACCGCCGCTCATTACCTCTAAACTGATTCATCATCTTCTGGGCAACCTTTGACTCGATAACAGATTCACCCGCATATGCTTTTTTTATCGTAGAAGTAATCTCTTCAGCAGAAGCTGTTTTCAGGACATAGCTAAACGCCCCCGCTTCAATCGCTGGAAACACCTGCTCATCATCATAGAAACTCGTCAAGATAATTATTTTACTATTTGGTTGACGTTTGATGATTTCTTTCGTCGCTTCTATCCCATTACCATTGTCCATTATTAAATCCATCAATATGACGTCTGGTTCAAGGGTTTCCAATCGTTCAACCGCCTCATTTCCACTAGACGCCTCTCCGATAATCTCAAATTCCGGTTCTGTTATCAGATAAGAACTTAAACCACGTCGTACCATCTCGTGATCATCAACAAGAAATAATTTAATCGTCGTTTCCATCATTCCCCACCTTTTCTACTGGTACTCGAACATCGATTGCAGTTCCTTGGTTTTTTGCAGATTTTACTGAAAATGTACCACCAATCTCATCACAACGCTCTTGCATCGTTTTTAACCCATAAGAGGTCTTTTTCTTTTGTGACAGATCAAAGCCGATACCATTATCTCGAATATGTAAAAGAATCGATCGTTCCGTTTTATTTAGGTTAACAGTTAGCTTTGTTGCCCTGGAATGGCGTAGTGCATTCGCTAGACTTTCCTGGATCATTCGGAATAAATGATCTTCAATCCCGCGAGGAAGAGGAAGAATGTTTGCAATTTCCGACTCGATATCTATTCCGGATTTGGACCTTAATTCACTAATCAGCCCTTTCACCCCATCACATAAAGATTCGCCAGATAGCTCAACAGGTCGAAGGTGAAGCAACAACGCCCTCATTTCGCCTTGGGCTTTATTTGCTATTTCAACAACCTGCTGGAGTTGCTCTTTAGCTACCTCATGTTTTGTGTCAAATAGCTTCAAAGCTGCTGAAGACATCATATTTAAAGCGAAGAGTTGTTGACTAACGGCATCATGTAAATCCCGGGCTAATCGTTGCCGCTCTTCAATTGTTGCAGCATTATGTGCTTTTTCAGCAAGTTCAGCCTTTTCGTTCGCGAGCTTCTGCAACGAGTACACTTGCTTCTTTATCCTTTGTGAAAGATCATTAATTTCATGTGAAATCGTTCCTATTTCGTCCTGTTCGCCATCTTCAATTCGGTAGTTATAATTACCACGTGACATCTTCGCAACGCCTACTAGTATCTCATTTAAACGGTGCACGAAATGCTGACTCTTTTTGAAACTAAAATATAGACCAACAACAAGAGATAACAAAAGGACAGCGCCTGAAACAATTAAGCTCACAGCAATACGATTTACACCTGGGCTATAATAATAAATAATTTGAAATAGGAAAAAGATGAGAATTGTTGTATAGACCGATGTTATGATGTGTGTCCGGTATATTGTGGCTCGAACACCACTATACTTGTTTTTCATCTAACCCTCCTAAACCCGATCTATCCGTAAGTCTAATACCTGAAACCGAAAATTAAATGTGAGTTTACGTGTCGCACTTTCATATCCATCCGTTTTATAGCCATCATTCTTCATTATACCGTCCCTTTTATATTTTCCGATTTTGATGTCACCGACTTTTGAATTCGAAGTTACGGAAAATTCAACATCCTCTGGAATTAAAATTTTAATATCCCCGACCCACCCAGAGAGCTTGATTGGGGTATCATTATCAGGGATAAACGCACGCGTAAAGTCAAAATTGAAGTCTGAAACTCCATTCCATTCATCAATTGGCTCAACAGGCCAGTTATCTTCCTTCATCGAAACATCGGCTACAATATTCGAGACCCCAGAACGGTCCCCTTTTGCCATACTTTTTTTATGATCATTGTCATGGCCCGACCTTCTTCCCCAAAGCATGATAATTCCAATATAGACGATAATGATTGGCCAGAGCTTCCATACATCCAGTAAGCCAAATTGGGTGTAACCAAAGCGATCTGCAATTAACAAGACGCTTAAACCGGTTAAAATTAAGCTCCAAAACCAATGACCATGTCCTCCATTGCCGAAAATTGCCTTAAGCAGCCACATTAGTCCTAATAGCAAAATTACAAAAGGATACAAAAAATGAAGCGCTTCGTTTATTTCCATGGAAATGGCTCCTAAATTGACAAGAAGCAACATGACCCCAATTAGAACAAATATGATTGCGATAACAAATTGTCCACCAGATCGTACTTTCATAACCCACTTCACACCCTTTGATGTTCTTTATCTTTTTGAAAATGAAGGGTACGCTTATATCATTTAGACAAAACCCTTCAAATCCCTCTTTTAGACTTTATATCCTCCTACGGCTCATCTTAAGAATACATTTCAGCTCAATTCAATGATACAATCTCGAGAATGTTTTCGTCTCCGTCTTGAGGCTGAGGTGAAACCTAATAAAGGGATAACTCAGTAAAGAGCTATCCCTATCCTTCCCTTATTAATATTTATAAGTTCAAAAGGTGAATGAAGAAGGGTCCATTAAAGTGTTACGTTTAACTTTTAAATGCATCCTGCTCCGAATTCAGTTGTTTAATTGTTTCAGCTGGGTCGCTATGCAGATTTGGTGATTTATCTCCTCGATTGTTACGCCCCTTATCATAACTCTTTTGTGCTTGGATCGTTCTTTTCGCATAAGGAATTGCATTTAACCGTTCCTTAGAAATATCTTCACCCGTATCAATACATATCCCATACGTGCCTTCATCAATCTTTTCTAACGAATCATTAATTTCTTGTAAAAGTTCAGCATCATTTTCCTTTAATGAAAGATTTTTTTCCTGTTCATATTGAGCCGTTCCTGAATCTCCCATATGGTTGTCTACTCCATGGCTATCTTCATTATTTTCTACGGTTTGATTGTTATACCGTTGAACCACTTCACGTTTCATAGATTTAAGCTCTTTTTTATAATACTTCAATTCACTTTCTTTTAACGACATACTAACTCTCCTCCTTGTTACCTGTTCTTACCCTTTGTCCTTGTAAGATAAACTGTTAACTAAACCAAATTGCCCATAGAACAATAGCAGTTACCATAAGTCCAGGCCATACCCAGAGCCATATCTTAGCCACAATATGGTGTTTAGAATTCACATACAAAAATGCACCAGGTATACAGGTCCATGTAAGAAATAAAACAATACTTATAACAAACTGGATTACGGATGCCCCACTAAATTCATCAAAAGCAGCAATCCATAAGTAAACAGGTACAAAGGCGATAAATGGGGTGAACACACTACAAATCCAAGCACGGACCCGATACATCTCAAAATACTCTTGATTATCTGCTATAAAATCAGTAACATTTCTTTTAGTAAAATCAACAGATCTTTTATATGAAAGTTCCATATTCACCTCCAGAAAGTGCCATTATGTAAGTACTTTATTACCTAAAATACAACTTTATGAAACAAGCTTGAGCGGATTACCTATATTATTTTCAATAAAAGGGTATACTTAGAGTAAATACATTTATTGAAGGTGGAATATATATGGCGTTTTTTTCCAAGAACCAGCAAGAACCAGTACCAGAAGTTGAAACAAAAGTGTGGTCTTGTTCCAATAAGGAATGTTCAGGCTGGATGCGAGACGGACTGACATTCGATACCACTCCGGAATGCCCACTATGTAAGTCCCCGATGGAAAGCGAAATCCGTATATTGCCTGAGCTTCAATAAGGGTACCGCTTTTTTACACGTTAAGAAAGTATAAAAATACTTTCTATAGTATAAGTGCAACTAAGGCGATCGCCAGCGCTAAAGCTTGGCGCTAGCCAAGTTTTCTTTATATTCTACATTCACATATTCAAGAGGGTGCACCATGATCGTGCCATCCTCTTTTTTTCGTGTTAAATGTATAAAAATACTTTCTTAACACGTAAAAAAATTAAGCCATATAATGACCATCATGTATATTTTCTGAAAAAGCGGTAAGAATGATAGATACATATTGTTTCACCAAACTGATTTGCAAGGAGGAAAAACAATGAACAAACGTGATTTAATCCAAAATGTCGCTGATCGTACTGGCTTATCAAAAAAACATTCTACAACAGCAGTTAACGCGGTGATTGATGCTATTACTCAAGAGTTAACTGCAGGAGAAAATGTACAACTGATTGGTTTTGGTAGTTTTGAAGTCCGTCAGCGTCAAGCAAGAACAGGTAGAAATCCTCAAACTGGGGAAACGATCCAAATCTCAGCAACACGAACTCCGGCATTCAAGCCTGGCAAACAACTTAAAGAAGCTGTCCGAGCTTAAATAAAACTTGGTTAGCACCAAAGCGATTATACATTATGGCCTGACGGAAACTGCTATTTGAACAACTTGTGTTCTGGCGGCGACGTTGGGCTTTTTCTTTTACAAGGGGTGACTCAATTGAAATTGAGCCAACCCCTTTAACCGTGTTGTCTTACATACGCTGGTACTGGTGTACAATCTTAATTACCCCGAGTTAAGTACGTTTAAACCATCTGCCTTGAGAAACATCTTGATATTTGGTCAATCTACTTACAAGATTGGATTCTACACCGTTCACCAGTTCGCTGCACTCTTTTAAAAATAGGCTAAGAAAAGCACAAGCACCAAACCTTTGCGCTGATGATCGCGGTAGTTTCTAAAGGGATGACGTAAAGGCCTTACTTTATACTTTCTTAACGTAAAAAAAAGGGTGCAAGCTACTGGAGCTTGCACCAAAAGGTATGGGCGGTGTCAGAGTTTTAAGGGGATTGTCTACTTCAGTATAGCATGGATTTTACCAACTGTTTATTGGGAAAACTCCTTATTATTACTGCTTAAAACGCATTAAAAATCCGCCCGATTTTCCCAACTATTTTATGCATTTAGACCCCTGTACTTAGACCCCTAGAACACGTTAACTAGATATTTTCCACTTCTTTTGCTCATACACAACTCTGAGAATATATGTTATATAATAAGAGTAAAGGTTCCATTGTTATAGCAATTTCTGAACCGAGAATCTTGGCACCAAAAACAGAGCGGTTAGTAACCTGGAGTTTCTTGGACCATGTCTCAACATAGGGATCCATAGACGCATCACTTTCTTATAATTTTTTTAGAATGAGGGATACGATAATGAGCGACATGATAATCAACCGTAAAATTTTATCCTACAGAAATGGTGAACTTAAAGAAAAGGAAGACATTATCGTTACAGAGTTCCCACTCACAATAATGCTAAATGGTGTCGAATTTGCTACAATGGTATGTACGCCTACTGACATCGAAGAAATGGTCGTTGGATTTTTGGGATCCGAAGGCGTGATTTTAAATTATCAAAAAGATATCCAATCGATTTCAATCGATGAAAGCAAAGGGTTCGCCTATGTTGAAACAACTAGAAAGGTAACTCCATCGGTTGAAAGCCAGACGAAACGATTTATAGGCTCTTGCTGCGGAAAAAGTCGACAATCCTTTTATTTTCAAAACGATGTCAAAACAGCAAAGACCGCAACAACAACTCAAACAATTACTTATCACCAATGCATAGAGCTCATGCAATCGCTTCAATCCACCAGTGAGATATTTAAAGAAACTGGAGGTGTTCATAATGCGGCTCTTTGCACACAAGATAAATTGATTCTTTCAAGAACGGATATTGGTCGGCATAACGCACTAGACAAGCTTTATGGAAACTGTTTAATGCATAAGATTATGGTTCGAGATAAAATACTGATTTTTAGTGGACGGATTTCCTCAGAAATTTTATTAAAGGCTTCAAAAATCGGAGTAGGAATTCTACTTTCAAAATCTGCACCTACAGAATTAGCACTTCAAGCTGCAGAAGAGTTGAATATTTCGACCGCTGGGTTTATACGCGGTAATAGGGTTAATGTATACACACACCCCGAGCGATTCGTGCTAAACAACTAACAATCAAAAGGTGGTGATGGAACGATGGATATCAATGATCGTCTTAGAAGGCCCCTTCGCGATCTAAGAATTTCCGTTACAGATCGATGTAATTTCAGGTGTCATTATTGTATGCCTGCAGATATTTTCGGTCCAAACTATGATTTTTTGAAAAAAAACATGTTACTAAGCTTTGAAGAAATATATCGATTGGCTGTGGTTTTCCGAAAGACATCCGGCATTAAGAAGATACGAATTACCGGTGGAGAACCGTTAATGCGTAAAGATCTCCCTATATTAATTGAAATGTTAGCCTCAATTGATGGAATAGAGGATATTGCGATGACCACAAATGGTTCCCTTCTTCCGAAGTATGCAAAGGCATTGAAAGAAGCCGGCCTACATCGGGTCACAATCAGTTTAGACACCCTTGATAATAGACGCTTTAAAAAGATCAATGGACGGGATGTTTCAGTCGATACCGTTCTTAAAGGAATTGATGCTGCTGAAGAAGCAGGATTAGGAATTAAGATCAATATGGTCGTACAAAAAGGGATAAATGACTCAGACATTGTTCCAATGGCAGAATTTTTCCGTAAAAAGGGGCATGTGCTACGGTTTATCGAATACATGGATGTTGGGAATTCGAACGGTTGGAAACTAGATGATGTTTTCCCGAAAAAAGCAATTATTGAGCGAATTAATGGGGTTATGCCGATTGAACCAATCGATCCAAATTATACAGGTGAGGTTGCTACTCGATACCGATATAAAGGAACCGATGAGGAAATTGGAATCATCTCCTCAGTAACCGATGCGTTTTGCTCAACCTGTAATCGATCCAGATTATCTGCAGAAGGAAAACTGTATACTTGTTTATTCGCATCGAAAGGGCATGATTTAAGAGGGCCATTACGCAATGATGCATCAGATGCAGATATGGCAAAAATCATTACAAACATCTGGTCCAACCGCAATGACCGTTATTCCGAGGAACGGACCGAACATACGAAACGGTCATCTAAAATTGAAATGTCCCACATTGGCGGGTAGCCTTGGAGTTTGGCTAAAGAAAACTTGGCATAGCCAAGATTTGGCGCCGGCTGAGCCTTAGTTGCGCTTATACTATAGAAAGTTATTTTTATACTTTCTTAACGTGCAAGAAATGCCGCCTGGGAAGCCCTGAAGGTCATCGAGGAGGCTGTCGCCGCCGCAGGAAGAAGGGGCTGGGTACTGGAGCTAGACATTGCCTCGATATAACTAAAATTTATACTTTCTAAATGTGTTAATAAGAAAAGCGCAAGCGCCCTGCTTAGCCACGAAGGTCACTGGAAGACCGACGAGGAGGCTGTTGCCGCCGCAGGAGGCCTGAAGTGATCCAAGTGGTTGGGCGCTGAAGCTAGACATTACATCCATGCCGCAAACTTTTATACTTTCTTTACTCACAGAAAAAGCGACGGGTTTCAGAACCCATCGCTTTTTCTAATACCATTGTTACTGTGATACAGAGTGTCCTGCTGACTTTGATGCAGGTGATGCAAATCCTACATAAATTGAAGCAAATGCAATAATGAAATGCAGGATGTTATCTGCCATTAAGAAAATAATTCCTAAAAGATCATGTGTGAACAATCCGACGATTGCTACGAGCAAATAAACAAAACCGAATACTTTCGCATACATAGCTGCTTTCGATTCAGTCCCACACATCAATAGAGCTACAATACCTGATGCAAGGTGAACAATATTATGCATCGTTGTGAGGTGGAAAATGCCTTCCATCGGTAAAAAGAATCCGACAATACCTAAAATGATAAATATAATACCTAACGTTTTTACAAACTTTTGCGCCATTTCCTCTCATTCCTTTCAGATATAAATTTTTTTATTTCATAAAGTAAACGATTAGACTTATAGAATGGATCATTTCTTTATCAGAAAATTTTCCATCCTATACACCATATTCCACTATTATTTTAAAATGAAACCATTTATTCATGACTATTGAGATTATCGAGAATTAAAGAAAACTTGGAAAAGCCAAGACTTTGGCGCCGGCTGAGCCGTAGTTGCGCTTATACTATAGAAAGTATTTTTATACTTTCTTAACGTGTAAAATACGGGGTTAGCCCAAAAGAAGGCTCAACCCCGTAACGCGTTTATTTATACTGCTTTTGTGTTTAGTTTAACTTCAATGTTTCCTCTAGTTGCTTTTGAATACGGGCAAAACTTATGGGCGGCTTCTACCAACTCTTCTGCATCTTCTTGACTAACCCCATTCACTTCAGCATTTAACACTACACCAATTTTAAAACCCTTATCTTCAGGATCTTTCATAAAGCTGACGTCTGCAGTGATACTCGTTTCAACATTCTTTTTCTTTTTAGAAGCAACAAGATTCAATGCACCATCAAAGCATGCTGAATATCCTGCTGCAAATAATTCTTCGGGGTTTGTTCCTTTTTTATCGGTATCATCGGTCGGCATAACCAGATCATGATCAATTAATCCACTTTCTGATTTAACATGACCTTTTCGTCCACCTTTTGCAGTCGCATGGGCTGTAAACAATACATCACTCATTTATACTTCACTCCTTCTATTCACTTCAAATTTTTCTACACTTCTACATGTACCTTGTTCATGTCTTTTTGAAACATCACACCCCGGTTTTTCTTACTACTTACATAAAAGTTACATAAGCGCCTTTCCTTCTTCTCTACTAGTCACTTGTACAACGAATTTCCTAAATTATCACCAAATTTTGTATTAATTCGACTTATTTCGACTCACCCTTATAGCTTTGCCACACTCTCTTCAATTCATATTTCCGCCTTTTATCCTATTTAGCGATCCATTTTTTTGAAAAAAGTCTATTATCGTACTGCAGTATTTGACATATTTTTTAGATCGTATCATTTAGACTATTTCGTAACACGAAGGAAAGGAGCTAACATGCTTGATGGTACTTAACTTAGGAGGTGCAGTTTTTTAAATGCGTATGAAAAAACGATTGACGACCATTTTATTTTTGATCCTATCATTAGTATTAATCGCGACTCCTTTTTGGAATACGAAGGTTACAAACGCGAACGAATCTAACATCTTAAAATTTGAGGAAAAAGCAGCACTTGTTTCGATTCATGTCCCAAATCAGGCTGAACTAGATAAACTAGTGGCTTCTGGAATCGATCTAACCGAGCATCTTCACAGACATAAAGACGGTTCTATAGAGGCGGATGCAATTGTCACACCATCGGAAATACAAATGCTCCGACTCCAAGGCATTGAGCTCGAGACTGTATATACTAAGAAAGATGCTCAACTTCGAATAACGAAACGACAGAAAAAAGTACAAAAGCTAAATCAAGTAACTTCTGAACAGGATACTCTTAACATTTTACGGGCGAATTTCTTTGAAAACTACTCAGGAAAATTCCTATATGTTGAAGTAAAAACAAGTGCCGGTGAATCCAAAGGGGTGGCACTAACCGCTAGTTGGGATTCAGGGAAACAACAAGCAACCCTACAACGCCTTGAAGATATGGGAGAATATTTATATCACAAACTACTGATTCCAATTGATGAAGTTCCTAAACAAATTATGATTGAAAGCAGCCTTGGTGGCTCTGCAACTACTAATGTAACGGAATGGCTGGATGAAGGTAAACCAGATCATAAAAACAAGCATTATGTAGAAGACTTTATTGACCACTATATGGATCCGACAGAAGTAACAAATCGAATTGAACAGCTTGCAAAGGAATATCCCGAGCTTGCAGAAATCGTGGAGCTTCCGAATCAAACGAACGGATATCGAAGGAAAGCACAGACCGTCTTAGGTGAAAAGCCTGATTCAATCGTTGTGGTCACATCTCAAAAATGGGGGCACGAAGGCGGAAATGAAATTGCGATCACACTCGCAGATCCTGAAAAAGAAAATGCTAAACTATCAGTTGATGTCGATGGAAAATCAATAACAGTGTCTCTTGCCACGGATGCTAACGGTGAACCTTCGAGTTCAGCAGCCGATGTTGTACAAGCTCTAAATAATGAAGCTAGTAACCTTGTACTTGCAGATACGTTTAGAGATTCTGCTGGGGAGGATCTTGTCACAGCATCATCATCCAAACAACTGGACAACCACTTAAATGCACCTGATTCCATTTCACGGGATCCTTATTCAGTAAAAGCGATTCGTATTGGAAAACACAGGGACGGATCCAGGGTTGGTGTACTAGCTTATTCTCAGGAACATGCTCGTGAATGGGTCACACCACTTGTATCGGTTGAGACAGCCGAGCGATTGTTGCGAAACTACGCGACAGACAGTGAAACACGTAAACTCGTAAACAACTTGGATATCTTCATTGTTCCAACCGTTAATCCAGATGGTGCCCATTACAGTATGTATGACTACAACTGGCAACGAAAAAATATGACTAATCATTGTGTCGATACACCCTACACCGATCCATATGCACGAAATTATTGGGGTGTTGACTTAAACCGAAACCATACTGTCGGTTCCGTATATGACGGCAATATTGGTGCATCAACCAATTGTACAAGTGCGGTTTTCGCAGGCCCTGAAGAGCTATCTGAGCCTGAAGCACAAAACTTAATTTGGTTAGCGGAACAGAATCCGAACATCAAATTCGGCATGAATATTCATAGTTATGGCGGATACTTCATGTGGCCTCCGGGATCCTATAATGAAGACAGAGAAACGCTACCACGTCCAACAGCTGGTGAAGAAGCTTATTTCTGGCAAGCTTCAAATACAATTTTAGACGAGATTAAAAAATATCGCGGAACTGTTATCCTACCAAGCCGCACCGGTCCAATCCCTGACGTACTCTATTCTGCAGCGGGAAACTCTGCTGATGCTCTATGGTACGATTATGGAATTTATGCCTGGGATTTTGAGGTAGGTGCGGACATTTGGAATGAAGAGGAAAATCGTTGGGAGGCAGTCGGATTCCAGCCTCCGTTTGAGGAAGGGCATGCAGAAGCAATGGAATTTGCTAACGGAATGATGGGCCTATTTGATGTCGCTTATCAATTTGCAAAAGACAAGAAACCACCAAAATCAAAGGTTACACCTAATAAGGGACACTATAAGGACTCTGTTGAAATCTCGTTTGAGTCCAGTGAACCAGCCACCATATTTTACACATTAGATGGATCTCGCCCAACCTTTGAATCTAGGAAAGTACAAATAAAAGGAACTCGTGAAGGAGCGGAAACATTCACTTTAGAAGAAACCACTATAGTTAACTGGTTCTCGATGGATGCTGCTGGAAACGTTGAAAAACATTATGATCCGGATGGCAAAGGAAAGAACTACAATACAGCTAAATTTAAAATCAAGTAATATTGTATAAAGGACTGACCTACTAAATTGTCAGTCCTTTAAAATTGTAAAGAGAATTGAGTCCATGGATTCATTTATATTAATATCAGCTTATGTGCAAATACTCATTTTTTGTAATAGTGTCCATTTTTAATGTTTGATTGTTCACGATCTAGTAAACTTAATATAATCTAATGAAAGTGGGTGAGAAGATTGACAAATAATTCGGACATGAAAATTGAAGATTTAGCTAAACAAAACCATGATGAATTAAGAGGACAAGACGTTACATTTAATGGATACCTTATCAAAAAAGCTGAGGAACCACTAGAAGACGGCTATAACTATCCATTTATTGATAACGACATGAATGGAGTCCTTGTTAAATCAAAGTCACCGCTTAATGAACTTCAAACTGGAAAATGGTTTGATGTAAAAGGAAAAATTGACACCACCAACCATCTCGAATTACATGTGGCTTCTAACAAAGACGTAAGAAAATCAGAGGACCAGTCAGATTCCCCTTCCCTATCACGTCGGTTTTCATCCTCTGTAAAAAGTGTGGTAGATGGTGATACCCTTCACCTGCAGAAGCCTGTTCTTGGGGCCACCAAAGTTCGGTTAGTCTCAATCGATACCCCTGAAACCAATTATCAGGGTGATTCACAAGGATATTATGCAGAGGAAGCCACAAGAGTACTGAAAGACCTTTTGAAAGAGGGAGATAAAGTAGACATAAGTGTCGGGGACGATCCCTTTGATCAATATGGCCGCCTCCTAGCAATTGTTATAGAAAAGAAAGAAAACATAAATAAAGAGCTGATTGCAAAAGGTATGGCTGTTCCCTATTTCATTTATCCAAATCTAGAGAACTTTGAAGAGTATGGAAAAACCGTTGTAAAAGCAAAAGAATGCGGCAAAGGATTATGGAATCCAGACCGCCCAATTGATGAACTGCCATATGAATTCCGTTTCAATAAGCGCGGAGGTCCAAATAAATTTGTAGGAAACTATCAAACTAAGGAATACGTTGAACCAGAAAAGTGGGAAAGTGTTGCTATTGAAAATCGGGTCTTTTTTCTAAAAGAAAATCATGCAAAACAAGCCGGTTATTCGAAAAAAACACAGGATGATTCAACATGTTGATGACCAATTGTTAATATAGGTAAAAAAAAGTGTCAGGTCCTCTCTTATCGCAAATGGATGGAATAGGAGCCTGGCACTTTGATTTACCTTCCCCGCTTGTACCCACTAATAGGCATCTTTCATTCTTTCATGAAGTTTATGTTTCAGCTTTTCTTTCATATGCGCATGCTGCCCCTCGGTGAATAAATACTTATCGTCCTGCCAGTGGTTTCCTGGGTATAACCAAACCGGTTTTGATATGCTTTCTGCTGATTCCCATTCATATCTTGGGAAAATATGAGTGTGCAGGAAAGCGTCTGTATTACCGTATATCGAATAATTTATTCTGATTGGATTACAAACGTACTGAATTGTATCCCCTATTAGACTACCATCCAGCAAATACTCCTCACGTTGTTTCACGGATAAATCATTTAAGCTATCAACCTTCTTAAAAGGCAACAATAAACAGTAGCCGGGTAAAAATTGCGTATCACCGATGACCGCAAAATCGCTTCTCATTTCTGTAATCACCATCGGATTTTCACCGTTTCGGGCTGATGCGACTCGATCATCTTTCCAATTTTCTTTACTTAGTTTTGGCATTGGTTCTCTCCTGAATCGTAAATTTTTCACACCATGATCCATTTGCCGTTCACTCCTAATTTGTGAGCTTCAGATGATTAAGAAAATTGCAGGCTATAGATCTTTCTTATAAACAAATCCTTCCTCCAAATACACTTTTAAAAGAGTCATCGCCTCTACCCAACCGGTCGAACAATTGATGCACGCAGCCAAGTCTTTATCAGTATTGGAGTATCCTGACTCTTTCAAGCTAACCAGAGTACCGTCCCTGTATGGTTTAAGTGTAAACGGAACTTGTAGTATTGCCTTCTCCAGGGGCCCATTGGAATACAAATGATTTTCCTAGAATGGCCTCCACGATCTTCCCGCCATCTTCATAATCTTCTTGATTGACACCGAAACTTTCCCACCGAAACTGAATTTCTCCTGTCCCGTCAGCATGCCATTCATGGTTGTTTTGTCAGTGAACCAAGCATTCCACCCTTCATCTTGAAATTGTAAGTTATTCAAGAAAAGAGCAGTTTGAATTAGAAGTGATAGTAAAGATTGGCAGTTAGTAGTTCAAAGTTTAGTTAACTTAAAGTATGATAAATACCTTCAAAGGATCGTATCGTAGAAAAAAGACGCCCAATAGGACGTCTTTTTGTGCGTTTTGCCGCGAGAGACAGCACTCCACATAGTGCATTGCCCAAAAGGCGTGTCAATCTCGTCTTATGCAAAATTAGCTCATCGCCAGATTAGTATACCACTGTTCATGTTGAAAGAGAAGTGGCATTCATAAGGGTTCATACCCCCCCAAGAGAATAATTGCTAGTAATTTTGAAGTATAGTTAGAAACAGCACTAGAAGAAAGGAGAATTTTACACATTTTTTACTAATAATCCAAAATTATTTTGATGAGGAAAACTGATTTGCATATACGAAGGGTTGGTTACTTAAAGGGCAAGCTGTCATCTCATGTTGCTTTTCTTATTGAACTATTCATTTTTTCAAAAAGGAGAAATGCCTTTTTTATTGAATTAAAGTACAGTGATGTTTAATAGGCAGTTTGTTTCGAATGTCATAAATTAAGATTTAACATAGCCTTATTCAACAAATTTTGGATTGTGGAAAAAGTAATTTTAATAAAATATAATCTGAGGTGAATTTATGTCTTTTGTATTATCAAAGGAAAACGCTGTACTAATTGAACAATCAGAAATAGACACATTAGAAGATAGGTTAAAAGCAGTTAAAGAAATAAAAGGTAATCCAATGGGTGTTGAAATTAGAAAATTCAGGAATGCATTCGTATTTTCAGTGAAAAATATTCCAGGTCCTTCTTTCAACACTGTTAAAGGGATTAGTAATAATGATGTTGAGGATATTGACTCCATCTTAGATTTTTACTTAGAAAGAGATATTCCTGCCCGTTTTGAACTTACTCCAGCCAATTCTACTACAGACCTCCTAAGAACATTGAGTAAAAAGGGGTATTTTCATAGCGGATTCCACACGGCTCTTTACCGAAATTTAAATGTCGACCTCATTTTAAATAAAGAATTGAATTCATCAATACGTATAGAGGAAATTAAGAAAGATGAATTTGATACTTTTGGAGAAATTTATACAAAAGGGTTTAATATGCCTTCGTTCTTAAAGGAGCATGTTACAGAAAACAATAAGGTCCTTGATGATAAAGACAATTGGACATTTTATGTGGCAAGTGTAGAAGGTGAGCCTGCTGGAGTTGGAGTACTATTTGTGAAGAATGGGATTGGAACCTTAGCTGCATCAGCTACAGTTCCAGAACTAAGGAACAAAGGGGTCCAAAGTGCATTAATAAATAAACGTATAGAAACAGCAATTAAGCTTAACTGTAATTTAATAGTTGGACAAGCTGCATATGGAAGTGTGAGCCAAAAGAATATGGAACGAGCTGGGATGAAAATTGCTTACACCAATGCGATTTGGGAGGAAATATAATTAATTTTATACATCATATATAAACTGGTATTTGTTAAAGAAAAGGGGGCTATGATATAACACTTTTTATCACAAATCCCGGATTGTAATGCGCAACAGCCGCAGTTTTCAACGGAAGAATGCGGCTTTATACTGTCCAAAGTAAAGGACTTTATCTAAACTGTTCAAGACATCCAATTTGCGTGATCCTCTTGATAAATTAATTCACTTGTAAAAGCTCGATGTTTTCACCGTTTGGGCCGATAATAAATACGGTTTTCCAGCCGTTCTCGAGGTTATATGGACCTTCGTTTACTACGATGTCCTCTCCCAACTTTTCCAATGACTGTTCGAGGTCCTTTACTTCCAAAGCAAAATGGATCGTGCTTGTACTTTCTCCTAAAGACTCAACTTGGGTGAGTTCCAATCTAAAATCATCAAGAGTTAGAAAGACAAGCGATTCCCCCATCAGGGTTACTTTTTGCTCAACTTGAAAACCAAACCGTTTAAAAAAGGAAATTGATCGTTCTAAGTCTGTCGTTTCAATACCCAAGTGATGGAATTTCATCCGAACGTCTCCCCAAGATCAGATTCATATCTCCAAATTCATGCCATAGATAGCGTTGATCAACGGCTTCCTTGTATGCAGTTTTTAAAATGAGTTGCGGAACAAAGGCTGACAGCATATCGAGGTGACTTGCTTCTGGCTCATGGAACCCAGTGATCAAACCATCTACGATTTGCAGCTCGAAGTCTCCATGAATGTGTAAATTTGTCCATCCCTTTTGTGAGATAGATCTTCCGTTTCCATCAACCGCTGACTCAAGTGCTCGGACAACCGTGGTACCAACTGCGATGACTCTCCCTCCTTGTTCCTTCGTTTTACGAATCAATTCTGCCGTATCTCCAGGCACCTCATATTCTTCAAGACTTTCAGCTGGACCTACCTTCCATTGATCATTTAGGAAATAGCTCAGCCCTGTATGAAGTGTGATTGTAGCAATCTGAATCCCTTTCTTTTTTAGACGGAACAGCATTTCCCAACTGAATGCTCTCCCTGCTGAGGTCATTTCAACTGAACCCGGTACCGTTCCATACACGGTTTGATAGTAATCGAGCGTCCAGTTTTCCTTAATATACTCATAGCGGATCGGTTCCCCAAGCTTGTATAATTGATCGTACAAGTCATTCCCTCGCTTTGAAAATGAAATCGTCACGAGCGGTGATTTTGGATTGCAGGTACGGACTCGTGCTCGGAGTGTAGGTGAAAAAGTTAATTCATCTCCTTGCTGAACCGTTTGACCGACAACCAGCACTTTCCAAACTGAATTGCTTTTTCGTTGTGCAAGTCTAAGCTCGACGTCTTTTACATTGACGCCTTTCGCTCGCTTTAATTCCACTGTAAAAGCGGCTGGAAGGGTTCGACTGGTGTTGAGAACAAGCAGGTCACCTACCTTCAAGTAATTTTCCAATTTATAAAACTGATCATGGTACGTATTGCCATTGTTACGATCTAAGATCATCAACCGTACATGATCCCGGTTTACTCCGCGTCTTTCCGCCGGAATCGATGCATTTAATTCACCTGGTAGATCAAAATGGATTGGATCCCTTGCAGCTAGTGCCATGTTAATCCCTGCTTTCTACTGTGAAATTTTGTGCTTCTAATCGTTTTCCGTTCACGTTGTTCGCTTCATCCGATGCGAGGTATAGAAAAACATCTGTTAGGTGTTCAGGATCGGCCAGTTCGTAGTCACAATCAGGGACTGCACGGTCATGCATTTCCGTGTCCATTTCCCCTGGATCGATCATATTGATTCGAATACCGGTTCCATCGAGTTCATCTGCCCAGATTTCTGTCTGTCCTTCGAGTGCAAATTTCGATACACCGTATGCACCCCATCCAGCATAGCCAACATTCCCAGCTTCTGAGGTCACATTAATGATCGACCCAACACCACGCTGTAACATCCCCGGTAATACCCGTTTGGTGACATAAAATGGACCCGCTGCATTTACACGTAATACTTCTATAAAATCTTCCGATGGATAGTCCGCAAGAAACGGAATCGGACTTGGTCCAAGAAATGACGCATTATTGATCAATACATCGATTCTTCCGAAGTTCGACTCTGTAAGGGAAACAAACCGCTCAATATCACGAGGATCTGAGGCATCAGCCGTAACCGCAAGAACATCAGCTCCGAGTGCTTCTAATTCTTTTGCGGTTTCCATCAATTTCACTTCTCCTCTTGCACAAATGGCAAGATCTGCACCTTGTCTTGCAAATGCTTTTGCTGCTGCCTTTCCTAGTCCCATTGACGCTCCAGTTATCATCACAACTTGCTTTGTATTCATTTATATCACTCCTAAAAGGTTTGTTTTTATCTTGATTTAAGTGTAAATCAGAACAAGAGCAATATCGTCGGAACGTGGATGGAACTTTACATACAAAAAAGGCCTTACTAAAAACGTAAGACCTTACTCAGACTTTAGATGTAGGATAGGATGAACTACCACAGTTAAAAAATTGTGGTAGTTAGTTTTCTGGATTATATCGATACCGCTTCAAATCAAGCTTTTTCTCTGAAATAAATTCAATACCTTCACTTTCCAAAGAGAGCCTTTGTACATTGAATCCTTCGTCATCCTGGAACCCGATTTCTCCTTTTGAGTTGATGACTCGATGCCATGGAAGATTGTACTTTTTACTTGATGAATGTAGTACTCGAACAACTTGCCGCGCTCCTCTAGCACTTCCAGCTAGTCTTGCAATCTGCCCATAAGTCATCACTTTACCCTCGGGAATATTTTTGATAAGTTCAATCACTTTTTTCGTAAATGGAGTCATCTGTCACTCCCTCTTATTTATCAGTGGAATAATCCTTTGATACCTCATCCCAAACCTCGGTATTTTTCAGACCGATCGTCCTCGGGTTAAAAACAGGATTTTTACCAGCACGCTTTTGATCTAGATAATCCTTCAGAGCGGCAAAGGCAATTTTTCCGAGCATCGTAATCGCAATCAAGTTCACGACAGCCATTAACGCCATGAACAAATCTGCTAGACTCCAAACAATTGAAATCTTAGCAATGGAACCGAACATAACCATTCCGACAACTGCTAAGCGATAAATTAAGATCAAACTTTTGTTATCCGGCTTAATGAATTCAAGGTTCGTTTCCCCATAATAATAGTTCCCGACGACTGAACTGAAGGCAAATAGGAAAATGAAAACCGAAATCAAAATCCCTGCCCAATCACCTACGTGTGTCGTTAAAGCATCTTGGGTAAGTTGAATACCATCACTAGATCCTTGATATACACCGGATAAAATAATCATGAATGCTGTTGCACTACAAATGAGGATCGTATCCGTAAAAACACTTAACGTTTGAATCAAGCCTTGCTTAGCAGGATGTGACACACTGGCTGTTGCAGCAGCATTCGGTGCACTACCCATACCAGCTTCATTCGAAAACAGACCACGTTTGATTCCATTCATCAAGGCCGCACCAATACCACCGCCAATTGCTTCTTCTAGACCAAATGCACTACTAACAATCAGCTGAATGACAGAGGGAATCTCCGAAATATTCACAACGATAATATAAAGTGCGAGCAATAAATAAAGAACTGCCATAACCGGAACAATCGCCTCTGCAACACGTGCAATCCGTTTGATCCCGCCAAAAATGATAATCGCAGTAATGATACTGATGACAATACCAAACACATAACGGTCGATCCCAAATGAATTTTCAAAGGCTAGTGAAATCGTATTCGTTTGCACCGCGTTAAAAACAAGACCGAATGTAAACGTAATCAGAATTGCGAAAAGAATCCCCATCCAGCGTTTGTTTAGCCCTTTTTCCATATAATATGCAGGACCGCCGCGGAATCCAAAATCGTCTTTCACCTTATAGATCTGTGCAAGCGTACTCTCTACAAATGCAGACGCTGCACCAATTAATGCAATGAGCCACATCCAAAATACTGCTCCAGGTCCTCCAAGCGATATTGCTAGAGCAACACCCGCTAAGTTTCCTGTTCCAACTCTAGATGCTGTACTAATACTAAAGGCTTGGAATGATGATACCCCTTTTTTCTTTTTATCCCCAGAAGCAGTCGCGCCTTCCCCTAGCAGTTTCACCATGTCCCCAATTAAGCGGAATTGAACAAATTTCGTTCGAATGGAAAAATATAAACCTAGGATAATGAGCATTGCAATCAGTACATACGTCCAAAGAATGTTATTTCCCCACGATACAATGGCTTCTAACCATGCCATAATTCTTCACCTCTTCATCTGTAATTCTCTAGTTGATTATTCTCTAGTTCTCTCTTATAAACCGACCTTTCTATTGTATAACACAAGAACTGATTTTTACATGTAAAATATAGGTACGATTCAGATGGAGTGAATATGTATTGTCCATTTACAGGATACGGACAAACTCAAGGAACTTATCAATACGATCGATACAGATATAGCCCCTATCCTAGTTTTTTTAACTTCTAAAAACAGAAGGATAGATCATCTCACTTTGATCTATCCTTCATTTTTCACACGTTAAGAAAGTATAAAAAATACTTTCTATAGTATAAAGCAAGGGCCTTTAGGTCATCCCTTTAGGGACTAAGGCGATCACCAGCGCTAAGGCTTGGCGCTAGCCAAGTTTTCTTTATACGTTAAGAAAGTATAAAAATACTTTCTATAGTATAAAGCAAGGGCCTTTAGGTCATCCCTTTAGGGACTAAGGCGATCACCAGCGCTAAGGCTTGGTGCTAGCCAAGTTTTCTTTATTTAGGTTGTCGTATTCATCTGCTTTTTCAGTTGTTCACGTAATGCCCTCTTCAAAAACTTTCCAACTGATGTCTTCGGGATTTCATCCATAAACACGATGTCATCGGGTATCCACCATTTGACGAATTGTGGTTTTAAAAAGGCCAACAGCTCTTCCTTCGTTACTTTTCCTTTCATTTCATCTTTTAAAACAACGCATGCAATTGGTCTTTCTTGCCACTCATCATGGGGTATAGCAACCACAGAAGCTTCGAATACACTGTTATGGGTCATTAAGGCATTTTCGATATCTACTGAAGAGATCCATTCTCCACCGCTTTTAATCAAATCTTTCGTCCTATCCACAATCTTAATAGAGCCTTCCTCGTCAATGGTTACAACATCGCCGGTATGAAGCCATCCATCTCGAAACGCCTCATCCGTCCGCTCATCTTGATAATATTCATCCGCGACCCAATTTCCTCTCAGGAGTAATTCGCCCATTTCTTTTCCGTCCCATTTCACATCACCATTTGGACCCATCACTTTCATATCAACACCTGGAACGACATAGCCCTGCTTACTGCGGACCTCTAGGCGATCCTCTTCTTCTAGATCTGATTGGTAGCTTTTAAGTCTCGAGAAGGTCACAAGCGGACTCGTTTCTGTCATTCCGTACGCATGGATAAATGGGATTTTATGCTTTGATTCGAACGCTCTAATCATACCTTTTGGAGCAGCAGCCCCTCCGCATAATACCGCTCGCAAACTACTTGTGTCGTATTTTCCTGTATCGAGTTCTTTTAAGAGAGCCATCCAGATTGTCGGAACACCCCCGGTTATCGTAACCCCTTCTTGTTCGATCAACTCCGCTAGAATAGTAGGTGTAACCATCGGGCCTGGAAGAACTTGTGTCGTACCAAACCAGAGAGCCGCAAACGGTAAACCCCATGCGTTCACATGGAACATTGGAACAACAGGCATCGCAACGTCTGACTCGGAAATCGCAGCACTATCTGCTAATCCTAATGCCATACAGTGTAATACGATGGCACGATGCGTATAAACGACTCCCTTTGGATTGCCTGTAGTTGCAGATGTATAACACATACCTGCCGGCGCATTTTCATCTATATTCGTTAAAAGTTCAAAACGATCATCCGCTTGTTCAATCAATTGTTCATAGTGGTACACATTTTCAATTGTTGTTTCCGGTAAGGTTTTTTCATCCGTCATAATGATAAAGGCTTCAACTGTAGTAAGTTCATCCTTCACTTTTTCAATTAGAGGAAGCAGTTCTGCATCAATTAATAGCGCCTTGTCCTTTGCGTGATTAATAATGTACGAAATATGGTTTGGGGACAGACGAATGTTGATCGTATGCAGAATTCCCCCAATTCCAGGTATGCCGAAATAGGCTTCGAGATGACGGTGATGGTTCCATGCGAATGTGCCAATTCGATCCCCTTGTTTCATCCCGAGCATTGTTAACGCACTCGACAATCTACGAATCCGCTTTCCAGACTCACCATACGTCAACCTTGTAATTCCTGAGGCTGTTCGTGAAACAATCTCTTTTTTGGAAAAATACTTCTCTGCATGCTCGACCATTGCTGATAGCGTAAGTGGAATGTTCATCATCATAGTAATTTCCTCCCTTGAATGGTTAATCTATTTGTACTAAGAAGGGCTGCAATCCTTGCCCAACCACTAACTCATTCCTTTAACATTAGACTAGACCATCTATCTTCCGTTCTTACCGTTGTGATTCTTTATCCTTCTTGAATTCGTTTCTAAGTAAAAACTTCTGGATTTTCCCGCTTGCATTACGGGGTAATTCTTCCGTGAAAATATAACTTCGCGGTCTCTTAAAACCTGCTAATGTACGACTTGATCTACAAAATTGGTCAAGTTCATCTTCAGATAATCTAGGATCTTTTTTTACAATAATAGCAGTTACACGTTCTCCCCATTTTTCATCGGGAGTTCCGAGAACCGCGACATCAAGAACGCCTTCATGCTCATAGAGAAGATCCTCCACCTCTCTCGGATAAACATTTTCTCCTCCAGAAATGATCATATCGTCTACTCGATCGGCTATATACAAATACCCTTCTTCATCTAAATAACCTAAATCCCCGGAATGGTACCAGCCCTTATGCATTGCCTCATTGGTTGCCTCTAGCCGATTATAATAACCGACCATCATACTTGGTCCTCGAACGATGATTTCTCCAATTTCCCCTGGTGGCAACACATCCATAGGATCAGATGGACCATGCTCATTCGGCCGAACAATCCGAATTTCATGATTAAAACACGCTTTACCAGCAGAACCTGATTTAGAAATTTGCTCATCCTCGTTTAAAAAGGTGATTGCAGGTCCCATCTCAGTCATTCCATATGCTTGAACAAGGTCTATTCCGAGCTTTTCTTTGCACGATCTAACAAGTGCAGGAGCCATCGGTGCCGCCCCGTAAAGACCTAGCCTTAAACTGCTTAGATCATACGTTTTGAGTTCTTGCTGTAACATCATATTCCACATCGTTGGCGCACCGAACATTTCAGTAATTTTTTCACTTTCTATAGATTTTAAAACGTGAACTGGATCAAAATGATGAATGATCACATTCGATGCACCTACGTGAATCCTTGGCAGGAAACAACAGTGCAATTCCGCACAATGAAACATCGGAGCAGCTACTAATCCTCGATCAATAGCCGAAAGCTTTTTGACAGCTGCGCAAACGAGACTTTGCTCAACCATATCTCGGTGACGATGCACGACACCTTTTGGCCGTCCTGTCGTCCCACTCGTATACATAATTGCGTATGGGTCATCTTCGTGAACCTCAATATTCGGTTCCTTGGATTGTGCTTCACTAACTTGTTTTTGGTAATTAACAGCATAAGTTGGAGTGTCTGGGCTAATACACCAGAATGAGGTTTCCGGGAACTCGTTATAAATTTCAGCGACATTCGGTTCAAGGGCGGTTTCAAATAAGAGGATCGCGGGGTTCGCATCTTCGAGAATATAGGCGACTTCCTTTGCTTTTAAACGAAAATTAATCGGATTTAATATAGCTCCAATTTTGGCACTGGCGAAAAAAGCCACAGCAAGCTCTGGTGCATTAAACAGATACGTTGATACCCGATCTCCCTTACGAACACCTGAGGCAATCAATGCATTTGCGAGCTTGTTCACCTCATCGTTCCACTGATTAAAAGTCCAACGTTCCCCCGTTTCTGCATCAATAATTGCCTCTTTATTTGAAAACTTTTGCACCGTCTGGTTGAATAACCTACCAATCGTTACATACATGAACGTCTCCTCCTTTTACTCTTTTTAGAGCATGCGATATTCATAATCTATTCCAATCGATCGCAATTAAGTAAACGCTTTCAAGAAGCAGGATATTTAGGTTTTATATTCATTGTCGTATTTGACTCTTGGTATTTTTCTTAAGTGAATAATTTGTACCATTAGGTAGGATGAATAGTATGAGGTTTGGTTTGAATAGATTTAGCTGAATACACTTAATTCGTTCTTTTGTCTTATTCCACATGTACGAGGGAAATTCCTACCTTGAAGATTATTTATATATTGTTTATTTAAAATATTATGACAATAGGATTACAATTGCTAAAATTGGGGTATTAGGTTATTATAGTACATCATTAGAATCTTAATACTTGTTGCAATTCATTTTTATCATAATGATAGGGGGAATCTGAAATGAGTAATCTTCAACTACCGATTTTTCAAACTGGTGAATGGGTAAAAGGGAAAACAATAAATGACGAAATGATCCAGGGGTATATTCATTCGATTCATCCACAAAACGGAACAATTCAACTATATGTCACTATATCAGACCATAAAGAAATAATTGGAAAAATGATTGAAACATTCGTACATCGCATCGAACCGTTGCCAAAGTCAATCGACGATCAAGAAGGATATCTCGCGAACCTCATTGATATTGCCCTACTTACCAAAGACAGAGAATGGTTTATGGAAGTATGGAGCAAGTTGAATAACTTGAAGAACAGTAAAGAAGAAACGATGCCATGTTAATATAGTTAATAAGAAAAGCGGAAGCGCCCTGCTTAGCCACGAAGGTCACTGGAAGACCGACGAGGAGGCTGTTGCCGCCGCAGGAGGACTGAAGTGATCCAAGTGGTTGGGCGCTGAAGCTGGACATTACATCCATGCCGCAAACTTTTATACTTTCTATACGTGTAAAGACAAGGACTGACCCAGTAGAACCTGGTGTCAGTCCTTTTTCTGAAACGATTTTTTCCACAGGTCACCCTAAATTACCAACTCTAATGTTAAGGAGATATTTATTTTATGTTATTTTCGTAAAATGAGCGTTAGGACCGTTGAGTACAGCCAATTAATTAACTATACTTTCAGGTAATAGAGGAATCGTATTTTAATAGAGGGGGGAAAGTTGAATGAGCAGAGTTGTCAAAGTATTAGCCACAAGTATGGTTGCGATTTTTTTACTCGTATATTCTTTTGGAGCAGCGTCAGCGGATGATAATAAGAGCCATTACTCGAAGAAAGCGACAAAGAATATCAGTGAAAAGCTTCATCAGAAACCTAGTAAAAGGGGAAAAGACCGGGAATCTGTTCACTCGGTGGATAAGCTGAGATTACTAGGATCAAAAATCGTTTCCAACGACACAAAATATAAAGAAACTGTAGTTGGCGGTCTTTCTGGTCTAACCTATGACTCTAAAAAGAAAAAGTGGTACATAGTTAGTGATGACAGGTCTGAAATCAATTCTGCACGTTTTTACACTGGAAAATTGAAATATAGTTTAAAAGGGTTTAAATCTGTTCACTTTACTGGCGTGACATTTTTACGACAACCGAATGGATCCCTCTACCCTAGTTCTAAAACATATAGTTCTGACAAAGAAGGCTATGTTCCGGATTTTGAATCGATACGTATAGATCCTAGGAATGGCGGAATTTGGTATACCAGTGAGGGAGACAGGGCGCTTGGTCAGAATCCTGTCATCCGTCACGCTACTGTGAAAGGAAAGTATTTATCGGGACTACCCTTGCCTGAAAATGCAAAAATGGATGATCAATCAACGAAAGGATTCCGCAATAATCTTGCACTTGAAGGAAGTACCTTTTCTATAGATGGACTTTCCTTCTGGACAGCAATGGAAGGACCTCTTCTTCAGGATGACAACATCCCAACCGTAGATTCCGGATCTGTTTCACGTCTCACTCAATACAATAGAGACGGCAATGTCATCGCACAATACGCGTACAACATAGATGCCATACCTGCAAAGCCAGGACCCGGAAAATTTGCCGATAACGGTGTGACAGACATTCTAGCAATCAATGAGCATGAATTTCTAATCCTTGAACGCTCAGCGGTACAAGCAGCTGACGGAAGCTTCAAAAATCACATTCGCATATATAAAATAAATACGAAAAATGCCACCGATATAAGTAGGTTTGAATCGATTAAAGATAAAGATTTTGTTTCTGTTGACAAAGAGTTAGTTCTTAACTTAAATGAGCTGGGATTATCCAAACTCGACAATATTGAAGGCATGGCATGGGGAAAGAAACTGAAGAACGGACATGATAGCCTTGTCGTAGTGTCGGATAATAATTTTAATAATTCCCAAGTGACACAGTTTATTGCACTAGAAGTATTACCTGAAAAATAATGATGCGTTAGTTACAGAAATCAAATCTTCATCCGAAATAAAAAAAACAACCCTAAAATTAAAATTAAGGTTGTTTTGTAAATTACAATTTATTGATTCTTAGGTGCTGCCGGTTCATCACCAATTGGAATTTGAATGAGGTTGCCTGTTCCGGTAGCCTTTGGCATTTGTCCATCCCATTTCTGGATCCACATGTATTGAATCACTTCAGGTGTCATTGATTCTCGAATTATTTTATTATAATCAGCCGTCGCCTTTGCTTCAATTCGTTTCTTTTCTGCTTCAGCTTCTGCAATTTTCAACTCAGTCTGTTTTCGTTCTAGTTCTTGAGAAGCTGTCACTCTTGCATTGATCGCTTCTTGTGTCGCTTTATCCGGCTTTGGTACACCAAGTGTTAGATCGTCTATGATAAAACCTAAATCTCCAACATCCTCGGAAAATACCTTTTGTACATCCATACCAGCAGCAGCAGATTTCTGACCATACGTTTCGATTACTGAATATTTAGCGATTGCTTTACGTCCAGCGTCCCAGAGCCTTGTTCGTAAATATGTAGACTCTATTTCAGATACCTCTACAGGTCCAAATTTATTAAATAAAGCGACTACTTTATCGGGTTGAATACTATAGTTGTAAGCAAAATCCATCGTAATGTTCTTACCGTCTGAAGTTGCGACTTGGATATCATCATATTGTACCGTTTGCATTCGCACTGGATATCGTGTGACTTTATCAAACAGACCTACTATATGCCACCCCTGACCTAACGTCTCTTCTTGGACACCACCGTTTGGACTATATACAACACCTACATAACCATTTTGAATTTTTTCAATAAATAACGATCCAACACCAATGATTAATGCAAGTGCAACAGCAATGATAATTCCACCGATTATTTTCCGATTGCTATTCGGTCTCTTTTTTTCTGGCATCTGTACTGTTTCCATTCTCTGTTTCCCCCCAGAATTTCTTATACTTTTTGGCAGTACTACCTACCTTTTTATATGTAGGTGACAACAAAAGCCATAGACCGATACCAAGCAAAATAACAATTATAACTGAGCCTATAAACACCTTCATGTCATCCCCTCCCATCACCTATATTTACGAATTATCAAGGTAAAGGTTTCATTTTCTTTTATCGTTTAATACTGCCCTCTTTCATTGTATCGAAGAAAGGAATTAGTAATGATCGGATTTACTTTTTTACATGTTCAAAATAAGAAAAGCGGAAGCGCCCTGCTTAGCCACGAAGGTCACTGGAAGACCGACGAGGAGGCTCGGCCCAAACGAGTTTGGCCCTGCGTGGGAATATACATGAAGTACTTCAGTGTGTTGCCGCCGCAGGAGGCCTGAAGTGATCCAAGTGGTTGGGCGCTGAAGCTGGACATTACATCCATGCCGCAAACTTTTATACTTTCTTTACTCGCAAAAAAACAACCCCTGTAATGTAGAGGTCACTGAAAAAGTTCCATAAATGATGAAAAGGTATAATTCCTTGTATGTATCGAGGGAATTATACCTTTTTTACTGTATAATTTAAGTATCAAATTTTAGTGGGTGGATACGATGATACGGAAACAACTATCTCTTCCATTAAGTTCTTATACGGA
>NZ_JANHJQ010000026.1 GCF_024609785.1 Pseudalkalibacillus decolorationis | reverse complement strand
TCTTACAGGCAGGTTGCCCACGTGTTACTCACCCGTCCGCCGCTAACCGCTGAGGAGCAAGCTCCTCGTTGGTTCGCTCGACTTGCATGTATTAGGCACGCCGCCAGCGTTCGTCCTGAGCCAGGATCAAACTCTCCAATAAAGTGTTTGTGACGCGCACGGATGCGCTAACTTCGGTGTTGTCACAGGACGTGACGAACTTAGCCGAAGATCCTTAACTCATTTAAATAAAAAATTAATCAGGGTTCGTTAAAACCCGTTTCACGCTTGGCTTTTGTTCAGTTTTCAAAGAGCTTAAATTGTTAAAGTCGTTTTGAAGCGACCTAACTAATATATCATGTGCTAACATCCAAGTCAACAACTTTTTTTAAGATGTTTTTTTGAATTTTTTTAGCAACAGAAATTACTATATCAGGGTGGCGCGGCCCTGTCAATAACTTTTTCCTATTTATGATTCGAAATTCGTTGGCGCATATATTTAACACATTCAGCAGGGGTTGAGAAACGTTGAAGAACTCGAAAGACGAGTTGGTATCGCTCTTCCATCGCTCGTTTTATCAATCCTTCAATATGGCGATCCTCGAGGTCATGTGATAACTCTTCCAGCTCTTTTTTTAATACGTATTCCATTTCTTTTACTTCTTTTTCATTTAATAAAAACCCCAGCATGGAATCCATCCTTCACATTTTTTATATCCATTATCCCTTATTTTTTCCATTTTTATTCCAAACATTTTCGAGAGAGGTCTATCTTGTCCTACTTTGCATATACATGTGTATGTGTAAGCAGAAGTTGGACAGGAGGTGTGTCTATGAAGTTCTTTTGGATTATTAGCGGAAAGCGTTTTAAACAATATTTAATTATTTTCGTGGCATCATTTTTTGCTGCACTTATTGCATTTGTAGAGGGAAAGGATCTTGCTGTTTTTAACACAAAGGATGGAGAACCTAGAGCAATTTACAAGGCTGAAGCAAAAGGAAAGAAAATTGCTTTGACATTTGATGTTAGTTGGGGTGATAAGCGGATACACGAGATTCTTGATTTTCTGAAGAAGGAAAAAGTAAAGGATGTAACGTTCTTCCTTTCTGGGGAATGGGCTGAGCGGCACCCTGACATTGTAGAGGAAATTGTGAAGAACGGCCACGAAATTGGAAGCCTTGGATATCGCTATAAAAGTTATACTGGCATGGATGCTGATAAGGTTAAACGAGATATATTATTAGCCCAAGAAAAGATTAAAGAGGTTTCAGATCAAAAAACAGATTTATTAAGACCTCCGAATGGGCATTTTGATAAACAAGTGCTCAAGATTGCAGAAAAACTTGATTATACCATCGTTCATTGGAGTATCAATACACGCGATTGGAAAAACCCTGGTCCGGACAAAATTGCCGAAACAGTATTGTCACGAGCTGATAGTGGAGACATTGTTCTGTTACATGCTTCAGACTCAGTCAAGCATACGACGAAAGCACTTGAGACGATCGTTAGTGAACTCAGAAAAGATGGATATCAATTTGTGACCGTTGGTGAATTAATTGCAAATACGGAAAGCAAAAGTAAAGAAATAAAATAAGAAAAGCGCAAGCGCCCTGCTTAGCCACGAAGGTCACTGGAAGACCGACGAGGAGGCTGTTGCCGCCGCAGGAGGCCTGAAGTGATCCAAGTGGTTGGGCGCTGAAGCTGGACATTACATCCATGCCGCAAACTTTTATACTTTCTTAACGTGTAAGAAAAGCCAGGCGCATTAGTTAGTCGAAGTTAACGGCTGAAGTGACCCAGGTACGCAAAAAGGACTGATGAGATCTCAGTCCTTTTTCCTAATGAGGCGATGTAGAATAAGTACTTGCCACGTGTTACAAGCTAAAAGTGGTGCGATCGATAACCAAAGCCACAATGCATCACCTTGTTTTAACACCGGAATCCATTCAATTGTAGTTACCGCGACCATGAAAAATAATGTTGGAATAAATGCGCCTTTATTTGTTTCTTTCTTTTTAATAAAAGCAACAATTACACCAAAGGCAAGCAACGCTAAAGGTACAAGGATAAAATGAAGCAGTGGTGTTCCTGTATCATTAAACGCAATATATCTTAAATAAAACAGATCGAAAACAACAAAAGCAAGGATAAGGAGTTGTACCCAATTCCATAACTGAGCGGATTTGAAAATCCCTAGACCAAATCGATGTATAGTTAGAAAAGCAAAGTACCCCATTTGACTGATAATGCTAAAAATAAAGCCAAAGCCCAATAACCAAGCTAACATAACGAAGAAGCTTGTTCCCGCTTCAACATCCTGCCAGCGCATCAATACTCCCACAACGACTGAGCTAAGACCGCCAATTAATAATGTAGTGAAAAATAAGTAAACCCATTTTCGTATATTCACGGTTCGAATTTCCCCTTTAAACATAAGTTCAAAAAGTAGACGAATCAATAATCGAATAAGAAGTTCGACTAAAAACGTTACATCCTGTAACAACATCGAACTGACTCACATCGTGTGAGCCCAAGGCACGATAGCTTTGAGGAAGGCTACTAACTTGTATAACATCAATGCTGCCTTGCACCGAGGAAGCCTTCTTCGGTAGGATTACCTTGCAGACGCAGGTGCACAATGTTTATTCTTCGGAAGTATTGTATACCTTCTATGTCCTACGTGAGGACCAGAAAAGCCGAGTAACGCAGAAATTCGCCGTTTATTATTTGGATACTTTTTGAACATCCTCTTTAAATAAGTTCCGTTATGATTGTATCAATCCAGTCCTCAAAAAGCCAGTTTCCTTTATTTAGTCCGCATATTTGTCACATATTTCTCTAACGCTAAAGGTAAGTTTATTGAAAGGGGCAATCTAGGATGAAACACTGGGTGGTCGTCCTCATCATCTCCTTTGGCTATTTGTTTTTACAAGGGTGTACACCTGCCGAAGCAGAGGGCCAGGGAAGTTATGAAGAAACAAAGAAAATGCTGGTCGATCTTTTAAAATCAGATGATGGTAAAAAAGCGATTAAGGAAGTTCTAACAGATGAAAAGATAAAACAACAGGTTGTAATGGACCAAGCTTTTGTTAAAAAAACAATCGAAGAAACATTAACATCCAAAAAAGGGCAGGAATTTTGGAGTAAATTAATGAAAGACCCAAAATTTGTTGAAGCCCTGGCAAAAAGTATGAAAAGTCAAAATGAAGAATTAATGAAATCAATGATAGATGACCCTGAGTATCGGAAAAAGCTGATGGAGGTTATGAAAGATCCCCAAATGCAAAAGGAAGTCATGGACTTATTGACTTCTCAAGAATTCCGGGAGCAACAGAAAAAGGTCATGATGGAGACATTTGAAAGTCCACTTGTAAAAGCTCAGATTTCTGAAATGGTAAAAAAGGCTGTACAAGAAGAATTAAAAAGCGGGGATGCTTTAAAGAAAGAGGGAAAACAACAAGAACAGGATCAAGGAGGCGGCGGCCAAGGTCAGGATCCAGGCCAACAGTAATAATGGATTCTTACAACTTGCCCTTGCAGAAAGATAAAACCAGGCGTTTTCAACGAAGTTCGTTGGAGAGCCTGGTTTTTATAATAAAATAAGTATAAAATTCTCGATAATATTATTTACCAACTTTTTCGATAATTTTGTGTGCGATTTGCTTATAGATTTCTCCAATTCTTGAGCCATCGCGATAGACAGAAGGAGCGAAATCTTCTTCATGCATTGCAGGCTGTCCGAGTGGAATTCTACCGAGAACTTCTGTTTGCAACTCATCCGCAAGCTTATCTCCGCCGCCTTTTCCGAATACATATTCTTTCTCTCCAGTTGTTTCACTTTCGAAGTAAGCCATATTTTCGATGACACCCAACACCTCATGTTCTGTTTTTAGAGCCATAGCACCCGCACGAGCTGCAACAAATGCTGCAGTAGGGTGAGGTGTCGTTACAATGATTTCTTTGCTTTGTGGAAGCATCTTATGGACATCGAGGGCTACATCTCCTGTGCCGGGTGGTAAGTCTAATATCAAGTAGTCGAGGTCTCCCCATTCGATATCATTAAAAAAATTCGTAAGCATTTTACCAAGCATTGGCCCCCGCCAAATGACAGGTGCATTGTCTTCTACGAAAAATGCCATAGAGATCACTTTTACGCCTAAACGTTCAACAGGAAAAATTTGCTCACCAACTACACGTGGTCGTTCTGCTATCCCCATCATATCCGGTACACTGAATCCATAAATATCCGCATCAATAAGTCCGACTTTCTTTCCTGCATTAGCTAGTGAAGTAGCTAGGTTAACTGAAACCGTTGATTTACCAACTCCGCCTTTACCGCTGGCAACAGCAATAAACGTCGTGGATTCGGTCGACTGGTCTTCCCCGCTTAAGGTTTGTTCTTGACCATTATCCTGCCGCTGTTCAAATCGAAGACCGACTGATTCAACACCCGCACTTTTTAATTCATTTACGATTTGTTGTTGCAATTGCATCTGTTCAGGTGAATTGGCTTGAGCAATAGCAATCTTAAGACTTACGTAGTTTTCCTTTACCTTCATCTCTGTAATACTGTTCGCATCAACAATACTTTTATGTAAAAATGGCTCTTGAATAGGTTTTAAAATTTCGAGTATACGTTCCTCTGATAACAAGATCCAACACCATCCTTTATATAATTCTCTGCATTCCTTAGTATAACACAAGGGTGAAACAGGGTCAGGTACCACACATAGCACTGCTGTTTCAAGAAGTTTGAATAGGGAAGACCCACAAAAGAAGGAAAAACCTATACGTAATTATTCGGTTTCTGATCCCTCAAGGGTTTCCTTAGCATAATACCGAAGAATTCCTTGGTAGATGGAGGCTGCGATTTTATTTTGATACAGTTCGGATTTCAGAAGCTCACGTTCATTTGGATTCGATAGAAAACCTACCTCAACTAGTGCCCCAGGGATTTCTGCGGTTTTTACCATGTAAACATTACTGATTGGCTTTGCTTCTCGGGTTGTGTTTTCCAGATTACGGCGAATTTCTGACTGAATAAACTTCGCAACCTTCTCATTATCTTCCATTGCAGGATTATAAAAAACTTGAGCACCATACCATTTAGGAGAAGGGATTGCATTTAAGTGTATACTTATGAACAAATCTCCTCCGGATGTATTAATAATTTCTGCTCTCTTTTTCAAGTCTTCTGTCTTTCGATTTCGAAGACGTTTTGTGTCTTCATTAGCAAGGTCCTTGTCAGTTTCCCTAGTCATAAGAACAAGTGCCCCTGCCTGTTGCAAGTAATCCCTCAGTTTTACTGATATTTTCAAGGCAACATCCTTCTCCAATATATCTCCCTTTCCGACTGCTCCACCATCCAAACCACCGTGGCCTGCATCCAACACAATAATGTTTCCCGTTAACGGAAGATTCCATGTCGACCAGGAATGATCCGATGTTAATTGATGTTGAATTACATACACTAAAAGACCGGCACATAATCCGATCAGACCCCATTGCATCCACCTTTTCACCTTTTTCCCTCCCACTTCCCATTCCTTGTACATATGTATGGGACAGGTAGGGGAAATATACCACTAACTGTCAATGTAGTCGCATTTTATAACGACGCTGTCCTTTTTCAAAACCTTCACGCCACCAGCGTTGCACAAATGCGTCACAACACGTCTGAAGGGATAAATGAACTTCATCCGGTGCATAACTCCAAAATTGCCAGTATTCATATAATGTATCAATTAAACGCTTTTCAGCTTGCTCACTTCTCTGTTTAATGCTTTCGATTGATTCACCATGATAACCGAAGCGACTGAATTCAGCACCTAACAAAAACGCCTCAATAGCAATATCAATACTTGTGTCTTGAATTTCGTCTTGAAATAACAAACTATATTGGAAAAATGGAGTAAACAAATTTGTGAATTCTGTTTTCAACCCATTTAATGATAATTCTCTCAGTACTTTTCGTTCAAAAGTTATCCGTTTTTTATATTGTTTTTCACGAAAAGTGGTGATTACATTCATTCGTTTCGCCTCCTCATCCATTAGTGTTCAACAGCAAAATCGAATCATACTATGGCAACTTTGGTAAAAGACTGTATGTATATGTGAGGAACTCAAAGCAAAACTAAATTAAGAAAAACGGAAGCGCCCGTTTAGGTGTGATAAAGAAAACTTTGGTAAACGCCAAGCTTTTTTAGCGATTACCTTAGTTGCACTTATGCTTTAGTGCAAGCACTGGAGATTCTGTAACATAACACGCTTTTTGTGTTTGTGGAAGAATCGAAGCGACCTCGAACACCTGGGCGCTGAAGCTAGACATCGCTTCTATGCAGCAAATTTTTATACTTTTTTTACGTAAAAAAAAAGCCCTGGTTGCTGTAACCAGAGCTTTTGAATATAAATATTTGATTAACGCTTTGAGAATTGTGGAGCACGACGAGCGCCCTTAAGTCCGTACTTCTTACGTTCTTTCATACGTGCATCACGAGTTAGGAAGCCTGCACTTTTAAGGGAAGCACGTAATTCTGGATCTACTTGTAATAGTGCACGAGCTATACCGTGACGAATCGCACCAGCTTGGCCAGTGTATCCACCGCCGTCAACATTAACGAGAATATCATATTTACCTTCAGTTTCCGTTAGTACGAGCGGCTGTTTTGAAATAACTTTTAATGTTTCTAGTCCGAAAAATTCATCTAGATTACGACCGTTTACGATAAAACGTCCATCACCAGGTACAAGACGTACACGAGCAACAGAGTGCTTACGACGACCGGTTCCGTAATATTGTACTTGAGCCAAGTTAAACCCTCCTTATTATTTATCCGCGAAGTTCATAGTTTTCAGGACTTTGTGCTTGATGTGGATGTTCATTTGCAGCATACACATGAAGCTTTTTGATCATTTGACGTCCAAGGCTGTTCTTAGGAAGCATTCCTTTAATAGCAAGTTCAAGCATTTTCTCAGGACGCTTGTCACGCATTTCCTGTGCTGTTCTTGTTCTAAGTCCGCCTGGGTGTCCAGTGTGACGGTGATAAAGCTTGTCAGAAAGCTTCTTCCCAGTCAATACGATTTCACCAGCATTTAAAATAATGACATGGTCACCAGTATCAACATGTGGTGTAAAAATCGGCTTGTGTTTACCACGAAGAATGGAAGCTACCTCTGTAGAAAGACGACCAAGTGTTTTACCTGAAGCGTCTACTACATACCATTTACGTTTCATTTCTTTCGGCTTTGCCATATAGGTACGCAATTCATTTCCCTCCTGTTTCATTCCGTTACAAATCATCTATTTGTTGTACGATTCGTTACTTTCAAAGTTTTCAACGATTTCCAAATCCGGGGCTGTGGATTTTAGAAATACCAAAGAACATCATATTACATATAGACAACGATGTCAAGTGTGTCGTCTGTATTAATCCTATTATTATTCTTTAACTTGTAATTGTACTAGTAGTGCGTGTTCAAAAAGGAGGATAAAAAGAGCCGAGAAGTTCGAGGCGCGAAAGTCTTGAGGACCGGAGCGTATGCTATTAATACGTGAGGACCGAAGAGATCGAGCACAAGAATATTCTACGGAAGCAGTGCCTCGCACGCCGGAAAAGTGTACTACTTTTCCAAGGAACGAAGAAATTCGACAGCTATTATTACCGGACTTTTTGAACAACCTCTAGTAAGACACTCTCCAAAGGTAAAGGCCCTGTGCATGAGCAGTCTTTCCAGCAATATCGCGGTTCTTTGCTTCAATTATTTCAGGAATGTCACTCACTGCGATTCGACCGCTTCCGACTGCTAAAATAGTACCAACGATAATTCGCACCATGTTGTACAAAAACCCGCTCCCCGTTACAATTACTACTAGCTCGTCCTCTATTTCAACTAGATCCAGCTTGTAAATCGTTCGAATATAATCTTTTACTTTCGCTTTTCTTGAGCAAAACGAAGTAAAGTCATACGTCCCAATAAAATAACCTGTTGCAGCTCTCATCGACTCGATGTCAAGCTCATACGGAATATGATACACATAATTCCGCCTAAACACATCAGCTCGTTTGTTTATTAAAATCCGGTAGCGATATTCTTTTTCCACAACATCGAAACGTGAGTGAAAGTCCGGGTTAACCTCTTCAATTGATTGTATGCGAACATCACCGGGTAGTTGAGCATTCAATGCTCGAGGCCATGCAGATGTCGCTATCGTCAACGACGTATCAAAATGAAAAACCTGCCCAACTGCATGCACCCCAGCATCTGTACGTCCAGATGCAGTCGTCGTTACTTCTTCCCCTTTATGAATCCGTTGAAGTACCCTCTCAAGTTCACCTTGGACAGTCCGTTGGTTAGGCTGTACCTGATAACCAGAAAAACCTGTTCCATCGTAGCTTATAATGCCACGCATCCGCTTCATACGTCACCTCTAAGATCTAAAGATTACTAATGCTACAATTAATACGCCCATGCTAAACAGACAAAAGCTGTCTCGCATTTTCCATTGTAAAAGTCTGAGCTTCGTTCTCCCTTCACCGCCTCGATAACCTCGTGCTTCCATCGCAAGAGCCAGATCTTCTGCCCGTTTAAAAGCACTAATAAACAGCGGAATGAGAAGTGGCACAAACGCTTTAATTCGTTGTTGTATTGGCCCACTGGAAAATTCAGCACCTCTAGCAGATTGAGCTTTCATGATCTTCTCTGTTTCCTGCATAAGCGTCGGAATAAAGCGTAGCGAGATCGACATCATCAATGCGAATTCATGAACAGGGAATTTCAAACGCTTTAAAGGTGCCAACAAATTCTCTAACCCATCCGTAATATCGATAGGGGTTGTCGTTAAAGTAAGCAGTGATGTCAATAAAATCAAAAAGAATAACCGAAAAGCAATAAAGACCCCTTTCACAAGACCACCTTCATGTATCTTAGCCCAACCTAAATCAAGTAAAACAGGGCCTTCCTTCGTCATAAACAAATGTAAAATGACAGTAAAAAGCACGATCCAAAAAATAGGCTTCAAACCTTTTAATAAATAGGAAAAAGGCACTTTAGATATTGCAGCAGTTCCAATTGTGAAAATCCCTAGAAGGCTATAACTTAGCCAATTGTTTGCAAGAAAAACAATAAGAACGAAAATAAAAACTGCAATCAGTTTAGAACGGGGGTCCATACGATGGATGAGGGAGTCCGCAGGTATATATTGACCGATAATCACATTTTGCATCATGGTGTTGTTCCCACCTTTAAAATGCTACGAACGACCTCGACAACCTCTTCAACAGTAAAAGCTTTGGGCAACTTTATATTGAATTGTTTTTCAAGCGCTTTTATAAACTGGATCGCTTCAGGTACATCAAGTCCGATCTCGTGTAATTTCTCTTTCTGCTGAAAAATTTCAGCGGGTTTCCCTTGCATGTAGATCGATCCTCTAGCCATGACAACAATTTGTTCTGCATACCGTGCAGCATCCTCCATACTGTGTGTAACAAGGATGATCGTAATCTTCTTCTGTTCACGAAGTGTTGCAAATAACTCCATCATTTCTTTTTGTCCACTCGGATCAAGACCTGCAGTCGGCTCATCTAAAATTAACACGTCAGGTTCCATTGCGAGAACACCTGCAATAGCCACACGCCGCATTTGCCCTCCACTTAATTCAAAAGGTGAACGTTGCAAGAACTCTTCGTTAAGTCCGACAAGTTGCAATGTCTCCTTCGCCTTTCTCTTTGCCTTCTGTTCACTCGCACCAAAATTACGGGGTCCGAAACATATATCCTTTTCAATCGTCTCCTCAAACAACTGGTGTTCAGGGTATTGAAATACCATGCCGACACGTTTACGAACATCTCGTAGCCGTTTCGCCTTTTCATCGGATCGTATAGTTGTTTCCCCTGCATAAACAGATCCACTAGTTGGTTTTAAAAGGCCGTTCAAATGTTGAATGAGTGTCGATTTCCCTGATCCTGTATGACCGATTATTGCATAGAAACTTCCTGAGGGAATCTTAATTGAAACATCGTAAAGAGCACGTCGTTCCATCGGGGTTCCTTTGTTATATAAATGGCTTACTTGCTCTGTCGATAATTCCATAACGCTTCCACCAATTCTGTTTGGGTTAGGGTCGGCACATTTAATTCATAGCCTGCCTCTTTTAATTTCTCCTGAATGCTTAGGGCGAATGGTAGCTCTAGTCCTGCATCCCTTAAAAGTTCAGGATGTTGGAATACTTCCCTCGGAGGGCCTGACTGAACAATCCTTCCTTGCTTCATGACTATCATTCGATCAGACTGGATCGCTTCTTCTAAATCATGTGTAATTGATAATACAGTGATTCCATCCTGTTTATTTAACTCCTGAATGGTTTTGAGGACCTCCTTCCTCCCTCTAGGATCCAGCATGCTTGTAGCTTCATCCAGAATAATGACAGAAGGCTTTTGTGCAAGAACTCCTGCAATTGCGATACGTTGCTTTTGACCTCCAGAAAGCTGATGAGGCTCCTGGTCTTCATAACCGAGCATCTGTACTCTTGATAAACTTTCTTCGATACGTCGAATCATTTCTTCCCTCGGAACTCCGTTGTTCTCAAGCCCAAAAGCAACGTCATCCTTAACCGTTGTCCCCACAAACTGATTATCTGGATTTTGAAAAACCATTCCAACGCGCCTGCGAATTTCCCATAAATCGTTCTCGCGACTCGTTTGAAAAGGACCAATTTCAATCGCACCTGCATCAGGGATTAGAAGTCCGTTTAATAGTTTAGCCAATGTTGATTTTCCAGATCCGTTATGCCCAGCAACTGCAAGCCATTCGCCTTGTTTTATTGTTAAGTTCATGTCTGATAGTCGGTTCGGGCCGTTATCCTCGTACCGAAATGATACATTAGTAACATTAATAATGTCAGTCATAGCAATCCTCCTCTCTACTCCTCTTTTCTCTGCTATAGTTCTTACCATTGCTCTACCTGTATCCTCGTTGTTTTGACCATAATTCCGCCCGTAGCCAATATTTAGCTTCTTAACGTGTAAAAATAGCGCATGTGCCCCTGTTTTAGGTGCGACAAGCGCTAGAAAGAGATTGTCTCCAAACAAGGCTCTTTATTTTTCTTTCTAAACGTGCGAAAAAAGGGCACAGAAGCAGTATCTCTAAAGATTCTGTCCCGCCCTTTTCGTCGATGTTATTTTGCACGTTATCTTTGTTCCGATTAAACTAACTCAATAATAACCATTGGTGCACCATCGCCGCGGCGAGGACCAATCTTCTGAATGCGAGTATATCCACCTTGGCGTTCTTCAAAACGTGGAGCAAGATCACTGAAAAGCTTTTGAATTGCATCCTGACCAGTCTCTTCGTCTGCTACTTCATTACGAACGAAAGCAGCCGCTTGACGACGAGCATGAAGGTCACCACGTTTGCCAAGTGTAATCATCTTCTCAACAACGGAACGAAGCTCTTTTGCTTTTGCCTCTGTTGTTTCAATACGTTCGTTAATGATCAAATCTGTTGCTAAATCACGGAGTAAAGCTTTTCGTGCAGATGATACACGACCTAACTTTTGGTAAGCCATGAGAGGTCCCTCCTTTTTTGTTTATTCTTTATCTATCTGTTTTTTTATTCTTCATCACGTAAGCCGAGTCCAAGCTCTTCTAACTTTTCTTGAACTTCCTCGAGTGACTTCTTACCGAGGTTACGAACTTTCATCATATCTTCTTCAGACTTTTGAGCAAGTTCCTGAACTGTGTTGATACCTGCCCGTTTCAAACAATTGTAAGAACGTACAGAGAGATCAAGTTCCTCGATTGTCATCTCTAACACTTTTTCTTTTTGATCTTCTTCCTTTTCAACCATGATCTCAGCTTTTTGAGCCTGATCCGTTAAACCAACGAAGATATTCAAGTGCTCTGTAACAATTTTCGCCCCAAGGGAAACGGCCTCTTCAGGTCGAATACTACCATCTGTCCAAACATCAAGGGTTAGCTTGTCATAGTTTGTCACTTGACCGATACGGGTGTTTTCAACTTGATAGTTTACACGGGTAACTGGTGTGAAGATTGAGTCGATTGGAATGACACCAATCGCTTGCTCTTCTGTTTTATTACCTTCAGCCGGAACATATCCTCTACCACGTTTAGCAGTAATTTTCACCTGAAAATGAGCATCCTTTGATAGAGTAGCGATATGAAGATCAGGGTTTAACACTTCGACGTCACTATCATGTGTGATGTCAGCAGCAGTTACTACTCCATCACCTTGGACATCGATTTCAAGCGTTTTTTCTTCCTCAGAATAAATTTTCAGTGCGAGCTTTTTCAAGCTTAAGATAATGGTAGTAACGTCCTCTACAACACCATCAATCGTTGAAAATTCATGCAAGACTCCGTTAATTTGAACAGAAGTCGCTGCAGCTCCTGGAAGAGAAGACAACAAAATACGACGCAAGGAGTTGCCCAGCGTGATGCCGTATCCACGCTCTAGAGGTTCAACAACAAACTTCCCGTACGCGGCATCGTCGCTGATCTCTACCGTTTCAATTCTTGGCTTTTCGATTTCAATCATTCAACAAAACCCTCCTTCAAAACGTCGAACCCCGGTTAGACCCCGTCGATCTAACCGAAATCCCTTAATAGGTAGTCCGATTAATAACCTATTAGTAAGCGTTGCTCGATAAACCTTCATTCATAACCATTATAGACAGGTTTCCAAATTTAATACTTCAGAATTACGAGAATCCCTCAGTTATTATACACGACGACGTTTTGGCGGACGGCATCCATTATGAGGCACTGGTGTCACATCATGGATTGCAGTTACTTCTAATCCTACTGCTTGAAGTGCCCGAATTGCTGCTTCTCGTCCTGCTCCAGGGCCCTTTACAGAAACCTCGAGAGTTTTCATTCCATGTTCCATTGCTGTTTTTCCAGCTGATTCAGCAGCCATCTGTGCAGCATATGGAGTTGACTTACGGGAGCCTTTAAATCCAAGGTTTCCGGAAGAAGCCCAAGATATTGCGTTTCCGTGTGTGTCAGTAATCGTAACGATCGTGTTATTGAACGTTGAACGGATATGTGCTACTCCACTATCAATATTCTTTTTTACACGACGCTTACGGGTATTGGTTTTACGTTGTTTAGCCATATGAGTATACCTCCCTTACTATTTCTTCTTATTCGCTACTGTACGACGTGGACCTTTACGTGTACGAGAATTGTTCTTCGTATTTTGACCGCGAACTGGAAGACCACGACGGTGACGGATACCTCTGTAGCTTCCGATTTCAATTAGACGCTTAATGTTAAGGGATACTTCACGACGAAGATCACCTTCAACTTTAAAGCGGTCAACGATTTCACGGATTTTTGTCAACTCTTCTTCAGTAAGATCTCTTACGCGAGTCTCTTCAGAAACACCAGCTTCAGCAAGAACTTGTTGAGCTGTAGTTTTACCGATTCCATAGACATATGTTAGTGAAATGACAACTCGTTTGTCACGAGGGATATCGATTCCTGCAATACGTGCCATTTATATGCACCTCCTGTCCTTAACCTTGTTTTTGTTTATGCTTCGGGTTTTCACAGATTACCATAACGGTTCCTTTACGGCGAATAACTTTACATTTTTCACAGATTGGTTTGACTGATGGTCTTACCTTCATTCTAAATACCTCCTTATGCCACGGACTTGCTCATAGGATGTGAGTCAGTTCAGCGGTTGTAAAGCGACGTACGCTTCCTGATGAACTTCATCAGCTATTCACAAGACGTGAAATAGGTAATCGAAAATCCTATTGAGCGAGGCACTTTCAATTGAAATTAACCGTTTCACTCACTACAGTGTTGACAGGTTCTTCTACCTGCAAACACATTTTGATAGCGAATGTCTTACTTATACCGATACGTGATTCTACCCCGTGTTAGATCATACGGAGACAATTCTACGGTAACTTTATCGCCTGGCAGAATACGAATATAGTGCATACGAATCTTACCAGAAACGTGAGCTAATATTTTATGACCGTTTTCAAGCTCAACTCGAAACATCGCATTCGGCAGCGGTTCGAGAACGGTTCCTTCTACCTCAATTACATCTTCCTTAGCCATCGATTTGTTCTCCCTTCTCAAGCAACTCAGCTTGATCATTCAAGAATTTCGACACGGCGAAACGCAATTTACCGTTTGTTACACGTCCTGTTTCATCGATGCTTCGCTTAACTTCCGGCGAAATATATTGAAACAGCTCTAGATGATTAATGTTCTTCTTTTTTGCCCGGTCATATTTTCGTCTATCACCGTCAGCGATGAGGATGAATTTATCATCCACAATACTTACAATAATACTAATCTGACCAGCGTCCCGTCCACGCAATATTTGAACCATTTGCCCAACTTGCGGTATTGGCTCGGATTCACTCACCATTTATCACCTTCACTTAGGCTTTTGTTAAAATTTCGAATCCACCTTCGACAATTGCAATGGTATGCTCGAAATGTGCACAGCTTTTACCATCCTGCGTAACGACAGTCCAGTTATCTGCTAATGTTCGAACATATCGCGATCCTGCGTTTACCATCGGCTCAACAGCAAGAACCATTCCTGGCTTTAGCCTTGGTCCTTTACCTGGCGGTCCAAAATGCGGGATTTGTGGGTCCTCGTGTAAATTTTGTCCGACACCGTGGCCGACGTATTCTCGTACGACCGAAAATCCTTCTGCTTCAACATACGATTGAATCGCATGAGAGATATTCGTAAGCCTTTCGGCAGGCTTCGCTTCTGCAAGACCTTTGTATAACGATTGTTCAGTGACCTCTAAAAGATGCTGGTTTTCATCGGAAATTTCACCGACACCGTAAGTCCAAGCTGAATCTCCATGATAACCGTTATACTTAGCTCCGATATCAATGGAAATGATGTCCCCTTCTTTCAGCACCTTTTTACCTGGAATTCCATGAACAAGTTCTTCATTTACTGAAGCGCAAATACTTCCTTTAAAACCATTATATCCTTTAAAAGAAGGAATTGCATCGTAGTTGCGAATGAACTTTTCTGCGATCGAATCAAGCTCTTTCGTCGTAATTCCTGGCGTAATATGCTTCTGAAGCTCCTGATGGGTTAGAGCAACGATCTTTCCAGCTTCACGCATGATGTCAATTTCCCGAGATGTTTTACTAATGATCATTACCTTAACCCTCCGAAGAGTTGGTCGATGTCATTGAAGACCTTCTTAATATCTTGGTTTCCATCAATATTACGTAGATAGCCTTTTTCTGCATAAAACGCAAGTAATGGCTTCGATTGTTCAATATTGACTTCAAGTCTTGTTTTGACCGTTTTTTCATTATCATCTTCACGCTGATAAAGCTCTCCGCCGCACTTATCACAGACACCTTCGTTTTCAGGTGGGTTAAACATCACGTGATAAGTTGCTCCACATTGTTTGCAGATTCGACGGCCTGTTAATCGTTCCATCAACTGTTCTTTATCAACATCAATATTTAAAACATAGTTGATCGAACGATTCATTTCAGAAAGAATTTTCTCCAGCGCTTCGGCCTGTGCTACCGTTCTAGGAAACCCATCAAGCAAGAACCCATTTTGACAATCGGATTTGCCCAATCGTTCATTGACGATCCCAATCGTAACATTGTCTGGAACTAAATTTCCTGCATCCATAAAGGATTTCGCCTTTAGTCCTAGATCCGTACCCTCTTTAATTGCGGCACGAAACATGTCACCTGTTGAGATATGGGGGATACCATATTTGTCAACGATCCTCTCAGCCTGAGTTCCTTTTCCGGCACCTGGCAGACCCATGAGTACTAGATTCATCTAATCCCTCCATACGTCCCAAACGTACGTTGTAAAGAGACAGGGGAATTCACATTGTTTCCCCGGTTTCTTTTTATTTAATAAAGCCCTTATAATGACGCTTAATTAGTTGGCTTTCAATTTGCTTCATCGTATCCAATGCAACACCTACTACAATCAGTAAGCTCGTTCCGCCAATCTGAAGTGCTTGAGGAAGGTTCGCAATTTGAATGAAAAAGATAGGCAAGATTGAGACAACTGCCAAGAATAATGCACCAACGAAGGTAAGACGGTAAAGAATACGGATAATGTACTTTTCTGTATTCTTCCCAGGACGAATTCCTGGAATGTACCCCCCTTGCTTCTGCAAGTTCTCAGCCATTTGCTCTGGATTTACTTGGATGAATGTATAGAAATACGTAAATCCAATTATTAATGCTGCATATATAGCCATACCAACAGGAGTAGTATAATCAAATGCTGTTGTAATAAAGCGGGTCACAGCATTTTCATCGAAGAAACCAGCCACAGTTCCTGGTGCGATCATCAATGAGATCGCAAAGATAACCGGGATGACTCCTGCTGCGTTAACTTTAATCGGTAAGTGTGTTTGTTGACCACCAACCGGCTTATTGTTTACCACACGCTTTGCATATTGGATTGGAATCTTACGTAAGCCTTGTTGCACAAAGATTACGAAGACCGTTAATGCTAGTACTGCAAGAAGAATCAAGAGTACTTTTACAATTCCAATAAAAAGGGTTTGTTCTGCTCCTTCAAACTGTTGGGCATAAAACTGATTCACTGCCCCAGGGATTGCCGCAACAATACCTGCAAAGATTAGGATTGATATACCATTCCCGATACCTTTAGCAGTAATCTGCTCACCCAACCACATTAGAAAAGCAGTTCCTGCGGTTAAAACTAGAGCGATTAATAAGTAAGTTTGAATGCTAGGGTTTGGAATCAACCCAGGAAATAAGTTATTAAACCCGATTGACATTCCAATTGCCTGAATAAACCCAAGTCCAATCGTACCGTAGCGAGTAAACTGTGTAAGCTTACGCCGTCCAACCTCACCCTGCTTTGACCACTCAGTGAACTTCGGTACAACATCCATCTGTAGCAATTGTACGATAATGGATGCTGTAATGTATGGCATAATCCCCATCGCAAAGATTGAATAGTTCTGCAGGGCGCCACCACCGAATGTATTTAGAAATCCAAATACACTCATTTGATTTTGAAAGTCTAGTACATTTTTGTCTACATTCGGAACAGGGATAAACGTACCGAGCCGAAAGATGACAAGTATAGCCAAGGTGAAAAGTACTTTGTTTCGTATATCACTTACGCGCATAATATTGGAGACTGTACGGAACATTACATCACCTCGGTTTTTCCGCCTGCTGCTTCGATTGCTTCTTTAGCAGACGCAGAAAACTTATGAGCTTTAACCGTTACTTTGGTTTCCAGCTTACCATTTCCTAGGATCTTAACTCCATTTCTTAACTTACTGATCACACCTGTTTCAAGGAGTAATTCAGGAGTTACTTCTGTTCCTTCTTCAAAACGGTTAAGCTTTTCTACGTTCACAACTGCGTATTCAACACGAGTTGGATTTGTAAAACCGCGTTTTGGTAAACGTCTTGCAAGTGGGTTTTGACCACCTTCAAACCCAGGTCTTACTCCACCGCCTGAGCGTGAGTTTTGCCCTTTATGGCCTCTTCCACTTGTCTTACCATTACCAGAACCAATTCCACGTCCAACACGATTACGGTTGCTACGAGAACCTTCAGATGGTTTTAATTCATGAAGTTTCATTATCGGCACCTCCTCATGGATTATATCGTATTATTACGCATCAATTTCTTTAACAGTCACAAGGTGTGATACTTTCCCGACCATACCACGAATTGCTGCGTTGTCTTGATGTACGACTGTTTGGTGCATCTTACGTAAACCTAGTGTCTTTACAGTAACACGTTGGTTTTCTGGACGACCAATGATACTACGAGTAAGGGTGACTTCTAATTTCTTAGCCATTTAAAATCCCCCCTTAACCTAATAGTTCTTTTACTGATTTGCCACGTAATTTCGCAACGTCTTCAGCTCTTTTTAGATTTTCAAGTCCACTAATTGTAGCACGAACCATATTGATTGGATTGTTTGATCCTAATGATTTGGATAGGATATCACCAATTCCAGCTAATTCTAGTACCGCACGTACAGGTCCTCCAGCAATAACTCCTGTACCCTCAGATGCAGGTTTCAAGAAAACTTTCCCCGCTCCGTAGCGTCCAGTAATCTGGTGTGGAAGAGTTGTACCTACGATTGGAACATTAACTAAGTTCTTCTTCGCATCTTCAATTGCCTTACGGATTGCTTCAGGTACTTCTTGAGCTTTTCCTGTACCGAAACCGACATGGCCGTTCTTGTCTCCAACTACCACAACCGCAGCAAAGCGAAAGCGACGTCCACCTTTAACAACCTTTGCAACGCGGTTTACAGTAACAACACGTTCTTCAAGTTCTAGTTTATTTGGGTCGATTCGACGCATGATTTGTCCCTCCTTCTATTAAAATTGTAGTCCTGCTTCACGGGCCGCATCTGCCAACGCTTGAATGCGTCCATGATATAGATAACCGCCTCGGTCGAACACTACTTCTTTATGTCCAGCTTCAACTGCTCGCTTCGCGAGTGTTTCGCCGACTTTTTTTGCTGCTTCAACGTTTCCACCGTTCTCCACATCTACGTTTGAGTCTAATGTAGAAGCAGATAATAACGTTACTCCGTTTGTATCATCGATTAACTGTGCATAAATGTGCTTCGATGAACGAAATACGTTCAAGCGAGGACGTTCTGCTGTTCCGAAAATATTACGGCGAACACGAGCGTGTCTCTTTTTACGCGAAACATTTTTATCAGGCTTTGTAATCATCCTACGCCACTCCTTTCCGCAATCTTACGTTCCTATTTACCAGTTTTACCTTCTTTACGACGAACATATTCTCCTTCGTAACGAATACCTTTACCCTTGTATGGTTCAGGAAGACGTACAGAACGAATATTCGCTGCTACGGCACCAACACGTTCTTTATCGATACCTTTTACGATTACTTTTGTATTTGCAGGTACTTCGATATCAATTCCTGACTCAGGAACGATCTCAACCGGATGAGAGTAACCTACGTTCAAAACAAGCTTGTTTCCAGTCTTGTTTGCACGGTACCCTACCCCAACTAGTTCAAGAGACTTTTGATATCCGTTCGATACACCTTCAATCATATTCCCGATCAAGCTAGCAGTTGTTCCGTGAAGAGCTTTGTGTTCCTTGTGTTCGCTTGGACGCTCAACAAGTACTTGTTTTTCTTCAATCTTAATTTTCATATCAGGGCTAAACGAACGAGTTAACTCACCCTTAGATCCTTTTACTGTTACAACGTTGCCGTCTTTGATGTCGACCGTTACGCCGTTTGGAATATCAAGTGGTTTGTTTCCAATACGAGACATTCAGCTGCACCTCCATTCTTCTTTCGATTACCAAACGTATGCTAAGACTTCTCCGCCGACTTGCTGTTGGCGAGCATCTTTATCTGTCATAATACCTTTTGAAGTTGATACAAGTGCGATTCCGAGTCCACCGAGGACACGCGGCACTTCGTATGCTTTTGCATAGACACGCAGGCCAGGCTTACTGATTCTCTTAAGTCCTGTAATAACACGATCTTGGTTTACACCATACTTCAAGAAAATACGAATAACACCTTGCTTACTATCTTCAATAAACTCTACGTCACGTACAAAACCTTCGCTTTTAAGGATTTCTGCAATTTCTCTTTTTAGCTTGGATGCAGGAACCTCGAGTTTATCGTGACCTACAGTGTTTGCATTACGAATACGAGTTAACATATCTGCAATTGGATCTGTCATAACCATTATTAATTACCTCCTTCCCGACAATGGGGTTTACCAGCTAGCTTTTTTGACGCCAGGGATTTGACCTTTATATGCAAGTTCGCGGAAACAAATTCTGCAAAGCTTAAATTTACGAATAACGGAATGCGGACGTCCACAGCGTTCACAACGAGTATACTCTTGTACCTGGAACTTCTGCTTACGTTTTTGTTTAGCGATCATTGATTTTTTCGCCACAGTATTCCCTCCTTTGGCTCTATTTTTGGAATGGCATACCTACTTGAAGTAGTAGTTCACGAGCCTCTTCATCGGTGTTCGATGTTGTAACGATTACAATATCCATACCTCGAACCTTGTTGACCTTATCATAATCGATCTCTGGGAAGATAAGTTGTTCTTTGACACCAAGTGTGTAATTTCCACGACCGTCAAAGGACTTCTTAGATACACCGCGGAAGTCACGTACACGTGGTAATGAAACGCTGATCAACTTGTCTAGGAATTCGTACATACGCTCACCGCGTAATGTTACCTTCGCCCCAATTGGCATTCCTTCACGAAGCTTAAATCCTGCGATAGATTTTTTCGCTTTCGTGATGACAGGTTTTTGACCAGAGATTTCCGTTAACTCCTCAACAGCAGTGTCAAGGACCTTTGCATTGGATACTGCATCACCAACACCCATGTTGACTACAATCTTTTCGATTTTTGGTACTTGCATCACAGATGTATAGTTAAACTTCTCAACGAGAGAAGGAACGATTTCTTTTCTGTATCTTTCTTGTAGACGATTCATTCTTGGTAACCTCCTTTCAACAATAATGCTTATTTATCAAGAGCTTCTCCGGATTTTTTAGCAATACGTACTTTCTTTCCGTCCTCTTCTTTATAACCTACTCGTGTAGGTTCACCGGATTTTGGATCGATTGCCATAACATTAGAAGCATGAATTGGTGCTTCTACGTTTAGGATTCCACCTTGTGGATTATCTTGGGAAGGCTTAGCGTGCTTTTTAACAACGTTAATTCCTTCAACGATAACACGGTTTTGTTTCGGTAATGCTTGAAGGATTTCTCCTTGCTTTCCTTTGTCCTTACCAGAAATTACTTGAACCTTATCGCCTTTTTTCACGTGCATTTTAGGCATAGCGACTTGCGCACCTCCTTACAAGACCAAGCTTGAATTCAATTTTTAAAGTACCTCTGGTGCTAAAGAAACGATTTTCATAAACTGGTTGTCACGTAATTCACGTGCAACAGGTCCGAAAATACGAGTCCCTCTTGGGCTCTTGTCGTCCTTTACGATGACTGCTGCGTTTTCGTCAAAGCGGATATATGAACCATCTGGGCGATGTACACCACGCTTGGAGCGCACAATAACTGCTCTAACAACGTCACCCTTCTTAACAACGCCACCTGGTGTTGCGGATTTGACAGAACAGACGATCATGTCACCAACATTGGCATACTTACGGCCAGATCCACCAAGTACCTTAATGGTCAATAGTTCACGAGCTCCAGAGTTGTCAGCTACCTTTAAACGTGATTCTTGTTGAATCATTTACGAGTACCTCCTTTCGGACTGAAGATATCGATCCGAACTTATATTAGATAATAATTGATTCTTCTACAACTTCTACTAATCGGAAGCGCTTATCTTTCGATAATGGACGTGTTTCCATAATTCTTACAACGTCTCCCATTTTAGCAGTGTTGTTTTCATCATGTGCCTTTAACTTTTTAGAGTACTTCACACGCTTACCGTACAATTTATCAGTTTTATAAGTTTCAACTAGTACAGTGATTGTTTTATCCATTTTGTCGGATACAACTTTACCAACATATACTTTACGCTGATTGCGTTCGCTCATTTTTTAAGTCCTCCCTTCAATTTAAGCGTTCGTAATTCCTAGCTCACGTTCATGCAAAACAGTTTTTGCACGTGCAATGGCTTTACGGACCTCACGAATGCGGGCAGGGTTCTCTAATTGACCAGTTGCTAATTGAAAGCGAAGGTTGAATAGCTCTTCTTTAAGAGTTTTAACGTTCTGTTCGATTTCTGCAGTGGTTAAGTTACGGAAATCATTAGCTTTCATTTGTGTCACCACCCACTTCTTCGCGTTTTACAAATTTTGTTCTAATTGGCAGCTTATGAGACGCAAGACGAAGTGCTTCTCTCGCAACTTCCTCAGGAACCCCAGCGATTTCAAACATAATTTTCCCAGGCTTAACTACAGCGACCCATCCTTCTGGTGCACCTTTACCGGAACCCATTCGCACCTCTAATGGCTTAGCTGTGTAGGGCTTAGAAGGGAAAATTTTAATCCAGACTTTACCGCCACGCTTCATGTAACGCGTCATCGCGATACGTGCAGCTTCAATCTGACGGTTTGTGATCCAAGACGCTTCAATAGCTTGTAAACCGTATTCACCAAAAGCAATTTCTTGACCACCTTTTGCGCGTCCACGCATCTTGCCACGGTGTTCTCTACGATATTTCACACGTTTTGGTAACAACATAATTTATTTTCCTCCTTCCCCTTGTCTCGTTCCTTTCGTTGGAAGGACTTCACCACGATAAATCCACACTTTAACACCGATTTTACCGAAAGTAGTGTCTGCTTCAGCAGTTCCATAGTCGATATCTGCACGAAGTGTGTGAAGCGGTACAGTTCCTTCACTGTAGGATTCTGAACGAGCAATATCTGCACCGTTTAGACGACCAGATACTTCTGTTTTAATCCCTTTTGCTCCTGCACGCATTGCACGTTGAATCGTTTGTTTCATTGCACGACGGAACGCGATACGATTTTCGAGTTGGCGAGCAATATTATCTGCAACAAGCTTAGCATTAAGATCTGCTTGTTTAACTTCAAAAATGTTCACATGAACTCTTTTACCTGTAAGGTCGTTTAGTGCTTTACGAAGCGATTCGACTTCAGAACCACCTTTACCGATGACCATACCAGGTTTAGCTGTCTTAATAGTGATATTTACTCGATTGGCTGCACGTTCAATCTCAACCTGAGAAACTGCAGCATCCTTCAAACGGCTTTCAATGTATTCACGAATTTTGATGTCTTCATGTAGTAGATCTGCGTAATCTTTGTCTGCGTACCATTTAGATTCCCAGTCACGAATAACACCAACACGAAGTCCTACTGGATTTACTTTTTGACCCACGAATTATCCCTCCTTCTTTTCTGAAACTACGATCGTAATGTGACTTGTGCGCTTGTTGATGCGGCTTGCACGGCCCATAGCCCGTGGACGGAAACGTTTCATTGTAACACCTTCATCAACGAATGCAGTTTTTACAATAAGATTGTTTGGTTCCATTTCATAATTGTGCTCTGCGTTTGCGATAGCAGAATTAAGCACTTTTTCAACGATTGGAGATGCTGCCTTCGGTGTATGACGCAAGATCGCAATCGCTTCTCCAACTGCCTTTCCTCGAATGAGATCGATGATTAGGCGAGCTTTACGAGGAGCAATTCGAATCTGTTTTGCAACAGCTTTAGCTTCCATTCGTAGTACCTCCTCTCTGGTTAACGTCTTGTTTTCTTATCATCAGCTGCGTGACCTTTGTATGTGCGCGATGGTGCAAATTCACCAAGCTTGTGTCCGACCATGTCTTCAGTCACATACACTGGTACGTGCTTTCGCCCGTCATAAACGGCAATAGTGTGTCCGATAAAATCAGGGAAAATTGTAGAACGACGAGACCAGGTTTTAATAACCTTCTTGTCATTGCCTTCGTTAAGACCTTCTACCTTTTTCATTAAGTGATCATCCACGAAAGGTCCCTTTTTCAAACTACGACCCATGTTTGTACCTCCCTTCGTACTGACTCATAAGTGCCTGACACCCTCTGATTGTAAGCACCTAGAGGCAGGTCTGACACTTTGATTTTGAGTCAATGCGTTATTTTTTACGACGACGAACAATATATTTGTCACTTGGCTTATTCTTCTTACGAGTCTTGTAACCAAGTGTAGGTTTGCCCCATGGGGACATTGGTGATTTACGTCCGATTGGTGCACGTCCTTCACCACCACCGTGTGGGTGATCGTTAGGGTTCATAACAGACCCACGAACAGTTGGGCGTTTGCCTAACCAGCGGGAACGTCCTGCTTTACCAATGTTAATAAGTTCATGTTCAAGATTCCCTACTTGACCGATAGTTGCGCGGCAAGTTAATAGAATCATACGAGTTTCACCAGAACGTAAACGTACGAGTGCATAACGTTCTTCTTTACCAAGAAGCTGTGCTTCAGCTCCAGCTGAACGTACGAGCTGTCCACCTCGACCAGGTTGTAACTCGATATTATGAATCGTAGTACCTACTGGGATGTTTGCGATAGGTAATGCGTTTCCAGGCTTAATGTCTGCATCAGTACCAGACATGATTTCTTGATCTACTTTCATTCCTTTAGTAGCAAGAATGTAACGCTTTTCACCATCAGCATAATGGATAAGTGCGATGTTTGCAGAACGGTTTGGATCATATTCGATCGTAGCAACGCGTCCTGGTATTCCATCTTTATCACGTTTAAAGTCAATGATACGATACTTACGTTTGTGTCCGCCACCTTGATGGCGAGTAGTGATTCGTCCCTGATTGTTACGTCCCGCTTTTTTACTCAGCGGTGCTAATAACGACTTTTCGGGCTGATCTGTTGTTAGTTCACTAAAATCTGATGCCGTCATATTACGACGACCGTTTGTAGTTGGCTTAAACTTTTTGATAGCCATTTACCTGTCCCTCCTTTACGAGTAAGTTATACTCCTTCGAAGAAATCGAGTTCTTTACTATCAGAAGTTAACTGCACGATAGCCTTCTTGCGCTTCGCAGTATATCCGAAGTAACGACCTACACGTTTCTTCTTTCCCTTATAGTTTTGCGTGTTTACATTTTCAACCTTTACAGCGAAAATTTCTTCAATCGCATTTTTGATTTGGGTTTTAGTAGCACTAGGTTCTACCTCAAACGTGTACTTTTTCTCACCCATGATTTCTGTAGAACGTTCAGTAATAACGGGGCGCTTGATGATTTCACGAACGTCTGCCATTACGCGAGCACCTCCTCTACCTTTTGTACAGCATCCTTCGTCATAAATACTTTATCGTGGTTTAATACATCCACCACGTTTACACCGTCTGCAGTTACTACGTTTACTCCAGGAATATTGCGAGCAGAAAGTGCTACAAATTCGTTGAAGTCAGCAGTAACGACAAGCGCTTTAGATACTGCAGAGAAGTTTGCTAATACTGAAGTCATTTCTTTTGTTTTCGGAGCATCGAACTTTAACTCTTCCAAAATGACCATGTTACTTTCCTGTACCTTAGTTGAAAGTGCAGATCTAATTGCTAATCGACGCACTTTTTTTGGTAGTTTATAGCTGTAGCTTCTTGGAGTTGGACCAAATGCAGCTCCACCGCCTACCCATTGTGGGGATCGAATGGATCCTTGTCGAGCACGTCCTGTACCCTTTTGACGCCATGGTTTACGTCCTCCGCCGCGAACCGCCGAACGGTTCTTTACAGCATGTGTACCTTGACGAGTTGATGCTTGTTGCATTACAACTGCATCAAAAAGCACGCTTTGATTTGGTTCAATTCCAAATACGTTGTCATGTAATTCAATGTCTCCGACTTGAGAACCAGTTTGATTGTAAAGTGTTACTTTTGGCACCGGTGTATCCTCCTTTCTTACTTAGCTTCTTTTGCTTTAATTCCAGTTTCCACTGTTACGTAACTCTTTTTCGCACCAGGAACGTTCCCCTTGATTAATAGCAAGTTACGTTCAGCGTCAATTTTGACGATTTCAAGGTTTTGAACAGTTACGCGTTTCCCGCCCATACGTCCAGGCAGTTTTTTACCTTTAAATACGCGCATTGGGTCAGTCGCACCCATAGAACCAGGACGACGGTGGTAACGTGAACCGTGACTCATTGGTCCGCGAGATTGACCGTGACGTTTAATTACACCCTGGAATCCTTTACCTTTTGATGTTCCAGTTACATCGACAATGTCACCTTCCTGGAATATATCAACTTTGACTTCCTGACCAACTTCATAATCCGCGCTTTCAGTTCCGCGAATTTCCTTTACGTAGCGCTTAGGCTTTGTGTTTGCTTTTTCAGCATGACCTTTTTCAGGCTTGTTTGTGCGAGATTCTTTTTTATCAGCAAATCCAACTTGAATGGATTCATATCCGTCGTTTTCAGATGTTTTCTTTTGAAGAACAACGTTCGGTTCAGCTTCAACTACTGTTACTGGGATTACTTCACCGTTCTCAGCGAAAATTTGAGTCATACCGAGTTTTCTACCTAAGATTCCTTTGGTCATTCGTCACACCTCCTATTAATATCTTAATTGTGTTTTCTATACTTAAAGCTTGATTTCGATGTCAACACCAGATGGTAGATCCAGTCTCATAAGTGAATCAACCGTTTGTGGCGTTGGCTCGATAATATCGATCAAACGCTTATGTGTACGCATTTCAAACTGTTCACGAGAATCTTTGTACTTGTGTACCGCACGCAAAACCGTGTAAATAGACTTTTCAGTCGGTAACGGAATTGGTCCAGAAACCTGAGCACCAGAACGTTTTGCTGTTTCAACAATCTTTTCAGCAGATTGGTCTAGGATACGGTGATCATAAGCCTTCAAACGAATTCGAATCTTTTGCTTTGCCATTATTTCCCCTCCTTCTCGTCCATTAATATAGACAATTCTCAGTAGAAATTTCTCGAACGTTCCCGCCATGGCAAAGGGGCCGGGTGTGTCCGCAACCTTCTACTTCATCGCATTTAGTGGCCAACATTACTGATTATACTAGGGCGCCATCGCTTTTGCAAGGCTTCCTGCTTAAATAAGTATTTAGCCACACTTGAACTATTATAATTGGTTGAACCCTATAATGCAAGGGGATTTTAAATTGAATTAAAAATTATGTGTGGGAATTTATTCATGCACTAAAAAGTACAAAAAATTAATCAAGGGTTAGCCTTGGTTATCCTTATTTATAATGAAGTTTAAAACAAGTTTTTGTTGCGTTGAGTTTGTAATGATAACATTATGTAGGTTTTCGCTCATTTATATGGATTTATCATAATACGCTATTGCCCGCTAAAAGGAAAAAGGGCAAAAAGAAAAAGGGATGACCTCAAAAGAACAATTTCATGTGCTTTCGGGCCACCCCTTTAGTTATCAATCAAATCAATTATTCAACGATTGTTGCAACTACACCAGAACCTACTGTACGTCCACCCTCACGGATAGAGAAACGAGTTCCGTCTTCAATCGCGATTGGAGCGATTAGCTCAACAGTCATCTCGATGTTATCTCCAGGCATAACCATTTCAGTTCCTTCAGGAAGAGAAATTGTTCCTGTTACGTCAGTTGTACGGAAGTAGAACTGAGGACGGTAGTTAGCAAAGAATGGAGTATGACGTCCGCCTTCTTCCTTAGAAAGAACGTATACTTCAGATTTAAATTTAGTGTGAGCTTTAACAGTTCCCGGCTTGATAAGAACTTGTCCACGCTCGATATCTTCACGAGAAACCCCACGAAGAAGTGCACCAATGTTATCTCCAGCTTCAGCATAGTCAAGAAGCTTACGGAACATTTCTACTCCAGTGACTGTTGTTTTCTTAGCCTCTTCAGTAAGACCAAGAATTTCAATTTCGTCACCGACTTTAACTTGTCCACGCTCAACACGTCCAGTAGCAACTGTTCCACGACCAGTAATTGAGAATACATCCTCAACTGGCATCATGAATGGCTTATCACTGTCACGTTCTGGAGTAGGGATATACTCATCAACTGCATCCATTAGTTCGAAGATTTTTTCTTCGTATTCTGCTACGCCTTCTAGAGCTTTAAGAGCAGAACCTTTAACTACTGGTACATCGTCTCCAGGGAAGTCGTACTCAGAAAGAAGGTCACGTACTTCCATTTCTACTAGTTCAAGAAGCTCTTCGTCGTCTACCATGTCACATTTGTTTAAGAAAACAACGATGAATGGTACACCTACGTTACGAGAAAGTAGGATGTGCTCACGAGTTTGTGGCATAGGACCGTCAGCTGCAGATACAACTAGAATCGCTCCGTCCATTTGTGCTGCACCAGTGATCATGTTCTTTACATAGTCAGCATGTCCTGGGCAGTCTACGTGTGCATAGTGACGAGCATCCGTTTCATACTCAACGTGAGCTGTCGCGATAGTAATACCACGCTCACGTTCTTCTGGAGCACCATCGATTGAATCATATGCACGTGCTTCACCTTTACCTGACTTCTTATGAAGTACTGTAGTGATAGCAGCAGTTAGTGTTGTTTTACCATGGTCAACGTGTCCAATTGTACCAATGTTTACGTGGGCTTTGGAACGGTCAAACTTTTCTTTTCCCATGAGTATGTTCCTCCTTTAAATAAAAGAAATTTTAATTGTTTTATTTGTAAGATAGGCGAAACTGTATTCACCTATCTTAGCTTACAATAAATGAATGATATTGCACAAGCAGTAATTAACTAATTAAGAACCGCTTACTTTTTTGACGATTTCTTCAGAAATAGACTTAGGTACTTCTTCGTAGTGATCGAAGTGCATTGTGTATGTTCCGCGACCTTGTGTTCTAGACCGCAATGATGTTGCGTAACCGAACATTTCAGAAAGTGGTACCATTGCACGGATTACTTGAGCGTTACCCCGTGCTTCCATACCTTCGACACGTCCACGGCGAGATGTTACATCTCCCATGATGTCTCCCATGTATTCTTCAGGAACAACAACTTCAACTTTCTCAATTGGTTCAAGAAGTACTGGGTTACAGTATTGTTTAGCATTTTTCAATGCCATTGAGCCGGCAATCTTAAACGCCATTTCATTGGAGTCAACATCGTGGTATGATCCATCAACGAGTCTTGCCTTTACATCGATAAGCTGATAACCTGCGATCATCCCGTTTTGAAGCGCGTCTTGGATTCCGTTTTGTACAGCCGGAATGTATTCCCGCGGTACAACTCCACCAACAATCTTGTTCTCGAATTCAAATCCAGCACCTTCTTCGTTAGGTTCGAATTCGATCCAGACGTGACCATATTGTCCACGTCCACCAGATTGACGTACGAACTTACCTTCAACCTTAGCAGCTTTGCGAATGGTCTCACGGTAAGCAACTTGTGGTGAACCAACATTTGCTTCAACCTTAAATTCACGCTTCATTCGATCAACGATAATATCAAGGTGAAGCTCACCCATTCCAGAAATAATCGTTTGACCTGTTTCCGTGTTTGTTTCAGTTTTGAAAGTAGGATCCTCTTCAGCCAGTTTAGCAAGTGCAATTCCCATCTTATCCTGATCAGCCTTTGATTTAGGCTCAACAGAAAGTGAGATAACTGGATCAGGGAATTCCATTGATTCAAGAATTACAAGACTCTTCTCGTCACAGAGTGTATCTCCTGTTGAAGTATCCTTAAGTCCAACTGCAGCAGCAATGTCTCCTGAATAAACTGTAGCAATCTCTTCACGGGAGTTCGCGTGCATTTGCAGGATACGTCCAACACGTTCACGTTTACCTTTAGTTGAGTTCTGAACATAAGATCCAGAATCTAATGTACCAGAGTACACGCGGAAGAACGTAAGCTTACCAACATAAGGGTCTGTCATTACTTTAAACGCTAAAGCTGAGAATGGACCTTTATCATCAGACTCACGGGTTACTTCCTCTTCTGTTTCCGGAACAAAACCTTTGATTGCCGGTACATCGAGAGGTGATGGTAAGTACTCAATAGCTGCGTCAAGAACAAGCTGAACACCTTTGTTCTTAAAGGCAGATCCACAAAGAACAGGGAAGAACTCAACATCGACAGTACCTTGACGGATTGCAGCCTTCAATTCATCGATTGTAAGCTCTTCTCCTTCTAGGTACTTCATCATCAATTCTTCATCAAGCTCAGCAGCAGCTTCTACAAGCTTATTGTGATACTCATCTGCAAGTTCCTTATACTCTTCAGGAATCTCTTTTGCACTTGAACGTGTTCCAAGATCATCCTCATAGAAATAAGCTTTCATTTCTAATAAGTCAATGATACCTTCGAAGTCGTCTTCTGCTCCGATCGGAAGTTGGATCGCATGGGCATTAGCACCAAGACGGTCACGAATTGTTCCGAGGGAATAAAGGAAGTCAGCTCCGATTTTATCCATTTTGTTTACAAATACAATACGAGGTACATGGTATGTTGTCGCTTGACGCCATACTGTTTCTGTTTGCGGTTCAACTCCAGATTGTGCATCTAATACCGCAACAGCCCCGTCCAATACACGTAATGAACGTTCAACTTCAACTGTGAAGTCCACGTGCCCAGGTGTATCGATGATGTTAATACGATGATCTTTCCACTGAGCAGTTGTAGCAGCGGAAGTAATTGTAATTCCGCGCTCTTGTTCCTGCTCCATCCAGTCCATTTGTGAAGCACCTTCGTGAGTTTCACCAATTTTATGAATACGACCGGTATAGAACAAAATCCGTTCAGTTGTCGTCGTTTTACCAGCATCGATATGAGCCATGATTCCAATATTACGTGTATCTTTCAAGGAGAACTCTCTTGCCATAGGTATTTCTCCTTCCTAACTGTTTAGTTGGTTGATTTGGTAGTGCGGTTAGATTACCAGCGATAGTGTGCAAATGCTTTGTTTGCTTCAGCCATCTTGTGCATATCTTCACGTTTCTTAACAGATGCACCAGTATTGTTAGCAGCATCCATAATTTCATATGCAAGTCTTTCTTCCATGGTTTTTTCACCACGTAGACGTGAATAGTTTACTAACCAGCGTAGTCCAAGAGTCGATCGACGCTCAGGACGCACTTCAACTGGTACCTGATAGTTCGCACCACCAACACGGCGTGCACGTACTTCAAGCACAGGCATAATGTTCTTAAGTGCTTGGTCAAGTACTTCCATCGGGTCCTGGTTCGTACGTTCTTTTACTAGGTTAAATGAGTTGTAAAGAAGCGTTTGAGCTACACCTCTCTTACCATCAACCATAATCTTATTGATTAGGCGTGTAACAAGCTTGGATTTGTAAATTGGATCAGGCAATACATCACGACGTTCTACAGGTCCTTTACGAGGCATGTTGTCCCCTCCTTTCAATGATTGTAATATCTAGATCTTGATAGAAGTTCAAAAGGTAACGAATCAGAAACAAGAAGTTCAAGGCACGACAGTTTTGAGGAAGGCTACTAACTTAAAAACATCATTGCTGCCTTGCACCTAGGAAGCCTTCTCTTCGGTAGGATTACCTTGCAGACGCAGGTGCACAATGTTTATTCTTCGGTAGTATTGTATACCTTCTGTGTCCTACATGAGGACCGGAAAAACCGAGTAACGCCGAAATTCGCAGTTTATTATTTGGACCCTTTTGAACATCCTCCATTATTTCTTTTCTGCTTTAGGTCTCTTCGTTCCATACTTAGAACGTCCTTGCTTACGATCGTTAACACTTGCAGTATCAAGCGCACCACGAACGATATGGTAACGTACCCCTGGAAGGTCTTTTACACGACCTCCTCGGATAAGGACAACACTGTGTTCTTGTAGGTTGTGCCCAATTCCAGGGATGTAAGCATTTACTTCGATCTGGTTCGTCAAACGAACACGAGCGTATTTACGAAGCGCCGAGTTCGGCTTCTTCGGTGTCATTGTACCAACACGAGTACATACACCACGTTTTTGTGGAGAAGAAAGATCAGTATTTACTTTCTTAAAGCTGTTATAGCCTTTATTTAGTGCTGGTGAGTCAGACTTTTTACCTTTTGAATGACGACCTTTGCGTACTAATTGATTAATTGTAGGCATGGTTTTTCCTCCCTTCTATTTCTCATATTTCATAGCCCACACATCCAGGTGGTTCATTTTTGGACAAAAGAAAGTTTCTGCGCAGGGCAAAAAGCCCTGGCAAAAACGTCTATCCTTTTATCGCAACTGTCGCTGCACCCACATCGATTCCACAAGCTTTTCCAAGCTTCTTCATGGATTCGACTGGAGTAACGGGTACACCATTCTCTTCCGCAATATGAACAACTTTATTCGTAATGCGAGGATCCGCATCACTTGCAACGATCAGCTCTTTAACTTCCCTGTTCTGTAAGGCTTTAATTGTTTGCTTCGAACCAACAATAATATCACGAGCCTGCATTACTTTTTCATAAGACATTTTATTCGCATATCCTCCAAAGTAACAGGTTTTTGATGGAAGCACTTCGTAATAATATCAGACATAAAATTTATTGTCAACAATCGATCGTAATTTAATCCTGAGTAACTAATTCTTCGGTTTCAACCTTTGCCTCAGTTACTTCCGCTTCAACGCCCTCACCAGTAGGAACAATGTTTCGATAACGAGCCATTCCTGTTCCAGCTGGGATCAGTTTACCGATAATGACATTTTCTTTTAAGCCGAGTAATTCATCGCGCTTACCTTTAATAGCAGCGTCTGTAAGAACACGAGTTGTTTCCTGGAACGACGCAGCAGACAAGAATGATTCTGTTTCAAGAGACGCCTTCGTAATACCAAGAAGCATCGGGCGCCCTGTAGCAGGTTGACCACCTTTAAGTAGTACGTTTGTATTTACATCAGTAAACTTGTTGATGTCTACGAGTGATCCTGGTAGTACATCCGTATCTCCTGCTTCGATTACACGCACTTTACGCATCATTTGGCGTACCATTACTTCTACGTGTTTATCGCCAATTTCTACCCCTTGCATACGATAAACTTTTTGAACCTCACGAAGCAAGTAGTCCTGAACAGCTTCAATTCCAGCCACTTTAATCAATTCTTTAGGGTCAATGGAGCCTTCTGTTAATTCTTGACCAGCAATGACTACATCGTCCACCCTCACCTTGATACGGGCTCCATACGGAATTGTGTAAGAGCGACTTTCGGCATCGCCCTGGACAGTAATCTCACGTTTATCACGTACTTCGTTTATGGCTGTAACTTTACCATCAAGTTCAGCAATAACGGCCTGACCTTTCGGGTTACGAGCTTCAAACAATTCTTGAATACGTGGCAAACCTTGTGTGATATCATCTCCAGCAACCCCACCGGTGTGGAATGTACGCATTGTAAGCTGTGTCCCTGGTTCACCGATTGATTGGGCGGCAATAATACCGACAGATTCCCCAACCTCAACTTCTGTCCCGGTAGCGAGATTTCGTCCATAACAAAGGTTACATACACCATGACGAGTATTACATGTAAACGCTGAACGGATTACAACTTCTTCGATACCTGCTTCAATAATTTCCTTCGTGATGTCTTCTGTAATCAATTCGTTTCGCTTGATTATTACTTCACCACTATCAGGATGTTTGAGCGTCTTAAAGGCTACACGCCCAATAAGTCTTTCATCTAGTGGTTCAATTACTTCATTGCCCTCTTTAATAGCTATTACAGGCAGTCCTCGGTCAGTTCCACAATCCTTCTCCCGAACGATTACGTCCTGCGCCACGTCAACGAGACGACGGGTTAGGTAACCTGAGTCAGCTGTTTTAAGAGCGGTATCCGCAAGTCCTTTACGAGCACCGTGTGTAGAGATAAAGTACTCGAGTACCGTTAGACCTTCACGGAAGCTAGATTTAATTGGCAATTCAATAATTTGTCCTGCTGGGTTAGCCATTAGGCCACGCATACCAGCAAGCTGTGTAAAGTTTGAGGCATTACCACGGGCTCCGGAATCACTCATCATGAAAATCGGATTCATGTTGTCAAGTGAACCCATCAGCTTTTCTTGGATAATGTCTTTTGAATTACTCCAAATCGCAATAACACGGTCATATCGTTCTTCTTCAGTAATAAGACCTCGACGGAATTGCTTAAGGACATTCGTTACTTTCTCCTCAGCCTCTACAATAATCTCTCGTTTTTCAGGAAGGACAACGATGTCGGACACACCTACTGTAATACCCGCTTTTGTTGCGTATTTAAAGCCAAGGTCCTTCATGCGGTCAAGCATTTTAGACGTCTCAGTAATTTTGAAACGCTTGAATACTTCAGCAATGATTTTCCCAAGGATCCCCTTCTTAAACGGTGAAATAAGATCTCGTTTTTCAAATTCTTCATTAATATTAACAGTTGGGTCAACAAAGTACTTTTCTGGGGTCGCGACCTCAAGATTATACTCCGTTGGTTCATTAATATACGGGAACGATGGAGGTAAGATTTCATTAAAGATCAACTTACCGACAGTCGTTAATAACAGTTTGCTGTTTTGCTCTTCAGTAAATGAAGCTTTACCGAGTACTCGTGCCGGAATAGCTACCCGAGTGTGTAGGTGAACATAGCCATTATGATAAGCAGTAAGGGCCTCGTTCGTATCATTGATGATCATTCCTTCACCAACAGCCTCTTTACGCTCGAGGGTAAGGTAATAGTTACCTAGAACCATATCCTGTGAAGGTGTAACGACTGGCTTGCCATCCTTAGGATTAAGAATGTTTTGTGCCGCAAGCATGAGTATTCGTGCTTCAGCTTGAGCTTCTGCTGATAACGGAACGTGAACTGCCATTTGGTCCCCGTCAAAGTCTGCATTATAAGCTGTACAAACGAGAGGATGCAAACGTATTGCACGTCCTTCTACAAGTGTCGGTTCAAATGCTTGAATTCCGAGACGGTGAAGTGTTGGTGCACGGTTTAATAGCACTGGGTGTTCTTTAATAACTTCCTCAAGAACGTCCCACACTTCAGGCTGAACCCGTTCAACTTTACGTTTTGCACTCTTAATATTATGTGCAATACCTTTGTTTACTAGTTCTTTCATAACAAATGGCTTAAATAGTTCAAGAGCCATTTCTTTAGGAAGTCCACATTGGTACATTTTTAAGCTAGGACCAACAACAATTACTGAACGTCCAGAATAGTCAACACGTTTACCGAGCAAGTTTTGTCTGAAACGCCCTTGTTTCCCTTTCAACATATGGGAAAGGGATTTAAGCGGTCGGTTACCCGGTCCAGTAACAGGTCTGCCTCGTCGCCCGTTGTCAATCAATGCATCAACTGCTTCCTGGAGCATACGCTTTTCATTTTGCACGATAATATTAGGTGCACCAAGATCTAAAAGACGCTTTAACCGGTTATTACGGTTAATAACACGACGGTAAAGGTCGTTTAAGTCAGAAGTCGCAAAGCGTCCACCATCTAGTTGAACCATCGGCCGTAATTCTGGTGGTATAACAGGAAGTACCTCAAGAATCATCCATGAAGTAATATTTCCAGAATGACGGAAAGCTTCCAAAACTTCAAGCCGTTTTATTGCACGGGTACGACGCTGTCCCTGTGCTGTTTTTAATTCTTCTTTTAAGCTTTCCACTTCTTTATTGAGGTTGATATCCTCAAGAAGCTTTTTAATTGCTTCAGCACCCATTTGTGCAGTAAATCCTTTTCCGTATTTTTCACGGTAAGAACGATATTCCTTTTCTGATAAAAGTTGCTTCTTTTCAAGAGGTGTATCGCCCGTTTCTGTAACAACCCATGAAGCAAAATAGATTACTTCCTCAAGGGCACGAGGAGACATGTCAAGAACAAGGCCCATACGACTTGGTATGCCTTTAAAATACCAGATGTGAGAAACTGGTGCAGCCAATTCAATATGACCCATACGCTCACGTCGAACCTTAGCCCTTGTAACCTCAACACCACAGCGGTCACAAACGACGCCCTTATAACGGACGCGCTTGTATTTACCACAGTGACATTCCCAGTCTTTTGTAGGCCCGAAAATACGTTCACAGAAAAGGCCATCTTTTTCAGGCTTCAACGTACGGTAGTTAATCGTTTCCGGCTTCTTGACCTCACCGCGAGACCATGATCGGATTTTATCCGGTGAAGCAAGACCAATTTTCATATACTCAAAGTTATTTACATCGATCAAGGGGTCTACCTCCCTTATGATATGCTGCTATACCCTTATTCACCAACAGATTGGGTTTCTACGTTCAAGTTCAATTTATCGTTTGAATTTTCTTCGTCTTCATCTATTTCACGCATTTCAATTTCCTTTTCGTCACTCGAGAGCATCTTAACATCCATACCGAGACTTTGAAGTTCTTTAATCAAGACCTTGAAGGATTCAGGAACACCTGGTTCAGGGACATTTTCGCCTTTAACAATCGCTTCATATGTCTTAACACGACCGACAACATCATCGGACTTCACAGTAAGGATTTCCTGAAGTGTATAAGCAGCTCCATATGCTTCAAGTGCCCATACTTCCATCTCACCGAAACGTTGCCCTCCGAACTGCGCCTTACCTCCAAGTGGTTGCTGGGTAACGAGCGAGTAAGGTCCAGTAGAACGTGCGTGTAGTTTGTCATCAACCATGTGTGCAAGTTTGATCATATACATGACCCCAACTGAAATACGGTTGTCAAATGGTTCACCCGAACGTCCATCATAGAGTACTGTTTTCCCATCTCGTGAGAGACCGGCTTCTTCTAACGTTTCCCAAACATCTTCTTCTGAAGCTCCGTCAAATACTGGTGTAGCCATGTGCAAGCCAAGTTCTCTTGCAGCCATACCGAGGTGAAGCTCCAGCACCTGACCGATATTCATACGTGATGGTACCCCTAGTGGGTTAAGCATGATATCAATCGGTGTTCCGTCTGGTAAGAATGGCATGTCTTCTTCAGGTAAAATTTTCGAAATAACACCCTTATTTCCGTGACGTCCAGCCATCTTATCGCCCTCGTGAATTTTACGTTTTTGGACGATGTAAGCACGAACGAGTTGGTTTACACCAGGAGGAAGTTCATCCCCATCTTCACGGTTGAACACTTTAACATCGTGAACAATTCCATCTCCACCGTGAGGAACGCGTAAAGAGGTATCACGAACTTCACGTGCTTTTTCTCCAAAGATCGCATGCAAGAGACGTTCTTCTGCTGTTAGTTCAGTAACACCCTTCGGTGTAACCTTCCCAACTAGGATATCTCCGTCTTTGACTTCTGCACCGACTCGGATAATTCCACGTTCATCAAGGTTCTTAAGTGCATCTTCTCCGACATTTGGAATGTCACGAGTGATTTCTTCAGGTCCGAGCTTCGTGTCACGGGCTTCTGACTCGTATTCCTCAATGTGAATCGAGGTATAGACGTCATCCTTTACGAGACGCTCGCTCATGATGACAGCATCCTCATAGTTATAACCATCCCAAGTCATAAAGCCAACAAGGACGTTACGCCCGAGTGCAAGTTCCCCGATTTCCATCGAAGGTCCATCTGCAAGGATCTCACCCTTCGTAACTCGGTCATCTTGACTTACGATTGGACGCTGGTTATAGCATGTACCTTGGTTGGAACGAATAAATTTCATCAGGTTATATCGGTCAAGGTCGCCCTTAACTTCTTTACCGTCAACATCTTCAATTCGACGAATGTAAATCGTACTCGCTGAAACCTTCTCTACAATACCCTCTGATTTAGCAATGACAGCAGCACCAGAGTCTTTCGCAGAGACGTGCTCCATACCTGTACCTACAATTGGAGATTCAGGTACCATCAATGGCACAGCTTGACGTTGCATGTTCGCTCCCATTAATGCCCGGTTGGAGTCGTCGTTTTCAAGGAACGGAATACAAGCAGTTGCAGCTGAAACGACTTGTTTTGGAGATACATCCATGTAGTCGATTCGATCGCGTTTGGCAATAATATTCTGATCACGGAAACGTGAGATAACCTCTTCATCTAGGAAAGAGCCATCGTCACCTAGTTTTGCGTTTGCCTGAGCAACAACATAATTGTCTTGTTCATCAGCAGTAAGGTAATCAATTTGAGCTGTTACCTTACCTGTTTCAGGATCAACACGTCGGTATGGTGTTTCAATGAAACCATACTCGTTTACCTTCGCATAACTTGATAACGAGTTGATCAAGCCAATGTTCGGTCCTTCAGGTGTTTCAATCGGACACATACGACCATAGTGGGAGTAGTGTACATCACGAACTTCAAACCCCGCACGTTCACGAGTTAAACCACCCGGTCCTAATGCAGAAAGACGACGTTTGTGCGTTAATTCTGCAAGCGGGTTCGTCTGATCCATGAATTGCGAGAGCTGAGAGCTTCCGAAGAACTCTTTTATCGACGCAATTACTGGACGAATGTTAATGAGCGCTTGTGGCGTGATTGAATTGGTATCTTGGATAGACATTCTCTCACGTACAACACGTTCCATTCTTGACAGTCCAATACGGAATTGGTTTTGCAGCAATTCTCCAACCGAACGTAGCCGACGATTACCAAGATGATCAATATCATCCGTGAGGCCAACTCCGTGAAGTAAGTTAAAGAAGTAATTAATAGATGCGATGATATCTGACGGTGTAATGTTCTTAATTGAACGATCAATTATGCCGTTACCAATCACATTAATTACTTGATCTGATTCTCCTTCTAGTGGCGAATAAATTTTAATAGACTGTAGACGAATAGCTTCATCTTCAACTACTCCTCCAGCAGGAGTAACTTCGGTATAGCCAACATTCTTCTCGAGCGCTGGTAAAATGCGGTCGAGTACTCGGCGATCTAATACCGTACCCTCTTCTGCGATAACCTCGCCTGTTTCAGGATCTACAAGTGTCTCCGCAAGACGTTGGTTGAATAAGCGATTTTTAATATGAAGCTTTTTGTTAATCTTATAGCGTCCGACGTTTGCTAGATCATAGCGTTTCGGATCAAAAAAACGAGACTCTAATAGACTTTTAGCATTGTCTACAGTAGGTGGCTCCCCAGGGCGTAAACGCTCGTAAATTTCTAGAAGCGCTTTTTCGGTACCTTCTGTGTTGTCTTTTTCTAGCGAGTTACGAAGATACTCATCTTCCCCTAGTAAATCAATGATTTCTTGATCAGAACCAAACCCTAACGCACGTAATAAGACAGTTACCGGAATCTTTCTTGTGCGGTCGATTCGAACATGAACGACATCTTTAGCGTCCGTTTCAAGCTCTAACCATGCTCCCCGGTTTGGAATTACGGTCGCAGTAAAGCCTTTCTTACCGTTTTTGTCCAATTTTTCGTTATAGTACACACTTGGTGAACGAACGAGCTGAGAAACAATAACACGCTCTGCTCCATTGATAATGAAAGTTCCAGTATCAGTCATGAGAGGGAAATCTCCCATAAACACTTCCTGTTCCTTGACTTCGCCTGTTTCTTTATTGATCAGACGAACTTTCACACGTAGTGGAGCAGCATACGTTACATCTCGCTCTTTGGACTCCTCAACAGAATACTTAGGCTCTCCTAAACTATAATCGATAAATTCAAGCACTAAGTTCCCTGTAAAATCCTCAATTGGAGAAATATCATGAAACATTTCTCGCAAACCCTCATCAAGAAACCATTGATAGGAGGAAGTTTGGATTTCAATGAGGTTTGGAAGTTCCAAAACTTCATTAATTCTTGCATAGCTTCTCCGTTGGCGGTGGCGTCCAAACTGAATAAGTTGACCTGTCAACTGATTCACCCCTCAAATCCAGCATAGTATCGTAAAACTCCTAGTTAATAAAACTAGGTAAAAAACAAACTTGGCAAAGCCGTTTTTTTGCGATGGCCGAGCCATAGTCCTAAAGGACCTTGCACAATAACTTTCTAAACGTGCAAAAAGAAAAAAAGGGTTATATAACCGCATTTTTTCCAAATTAACAAATGATTATACTATTTTTCCCAAACAAGCTAATCTCTATACAGTTTTTATGTATAAAAATCAGATTGGTCTAAATACACGTATCTTTGGCATTTTACAATATTACCATAGACCCACACCTGAGTCAATGCTTTTTCGCACGAATAATATGGTAACCTTTTTTCTTTTCTACAACATCGACCTCGTTATAAATAGAATCTAGCCTTTCAATTGCTGAGGGGGCTCCCTGTTTCTTTTGAATAACGATCCAGAGCTCTCCACCTTCAGTCAAAAATTCAGAAGCTTGCTCAAAAATTGTGTGAACAATACTTTTCCCAGCTCGTATAGGCGGGTTGGAAACAATCAAACTGTACGGTTCTCTTGGTACCTCTGCAAATAGGTCACTTTGGAGAATTTCAACATTCCTAATTTGGTTTCGTTCGGAATTCAAACGCGCAAGTTCAACTGCTCGTTCGTTTACATCAACCATCGTTACGCAATTATTTGTATACACTGAAGCAAGCGAAATTCCAATCGGGCCATAACCACAGCCCATGTCTAGTATGCGTCCCTCAACGTCTGGCTTCACAATACTTTCTATTAATAATCGGCTCCCAAAATCAACCTCATCTTTCGAAAAAACCCCAGCATCGGTATAAAAGCGAAAGGAACGCCCTCGCAAAGTATAAGAGAATTCTTTTCTATTATGTTTTGAAGAAGGTTGATTCGTATAGTAATGATCGCTCATTTCATTTGCCAACTCCTCAGGCAATTTTGATCAGGTTTTCCCTTATCGTTTCTTATTGTACAACGAGAATGTTGTAAATACTCACTCAACATGTAAAGAAGCTCGCGATGTTTCGCGAGCTTCTCTTGTTAAATGGACTACTTTACTTCTACAGCTGCGCCCACTTCTTCAAGCTTAGATTTCATTTCTTCAGCTTCTTCTTTAGTTACGCCTTCTTTAATTGCTTTTGGCGCTCCATCTACTAATTCCTTAGCATCTTTAAGTCCAAGACCTGTGATTTCACGAACAGCCTTGATAACTTTGATCTTAGATGCTCCAGCGCTTTCGAGAACTACATCAAATTCAGTCTGCTCTTCAGCAGCGCCTTCACCAGCTCCGCCACCTACAGCTACAGGAGCTGCAGCAGTTACTCCGAATTCTTCTTCAATTGCTTTTACTAGATCGTTAAGCTCTAGTACAGACATTTCTTTAATTGAATCAATGATTTGATCTTTACTCATTATATTAATCCTCCCTGTGTTTGTGTTATTGAATTTAATAAATCGGTTAGACAAAAGACGTTTTTATGCACCTTGTTCTTCTTTTTGATCTGCAACAGCCTTCGTAGCCAAAGCGAAGTTTCGCATTGGTGCTTGAAGGACGCTAAGCAGCATAGAAAGTAGTCCATCGCGAGACGGAAGTTCTGCAAGTGCTTTAACATCTTCAACCGAAGTAATTTGGCCTTCAATGACGCCAGCTTTGATTTCTAATGCATCGTGATCTTTAGCAAAGTTGTTCAAAATCTTCGCAGGAGCTACGACCTCATCATTACAGAATGCAATCGCAGTTGGCCCAACAAAAGTTTCTTTCAGTCCAGCAAGTTCCGCTTCCTCAGCAGCACGACGAGTCATCGTGTTCTTATACACTTTGAATGTAATGCCTGCGTCACGAAGTTGTTTACGAAGCTCTGTGACTTCCCCTACATCTAATCCGCGATAATCAACGATAATTGTTGATTTACTGTTGCGAAACTGGTCTGCAATCTCAGAAACCAATTGTTTCTTTTGTTCAAGTACGCTCATTCTTACACCTCCTGTTTTTCATACCGTAGTTGTTCATACAACTCATGAAAAAAGCCTTTACGTCAGTAGACATAAAGGCTTTGTGTAGAAAATCATATCCATGTATGAAATATCAACACACCTCGGCAGGAAATTAAGCGAGTACCTCGCACCTACTGTCTACGGTATGACCTATTCAATTCCGAGAGTTAGTATAACCTGTATTAAACCGAAAGTCAACTACTTATTTTGCTGTAAAATTGTTTGAGTTGACCTTGATTCCAGGCCCCATAGTTGAAGCAACTGCAATGTTCTTAATATAAATTCCTTTTGCAGCTGAAGGCTTCACTTTAAGAAGTGTTCCAATAATGGTATTCAAGTTTTCAACAAGCTTGCTGTCTTCGAATGATACTTTACCGATTGGGCAATGAACGTTACCTTGCTTATCAACACGGTATTCAACTTTACCAGCCTTGATCTCTTGAACTGCCTTTTCTACTTCAAACGTTACTGTTCCTGTCTTAGGGTTAGGCATTAATCCTTTTGGTCCAAGTACACGACCAAGTTTACCGACTTCACCCATCATGTCTGGAGTTGCTACGATTACATCAAAATCAAACCATCCTTGGTTGATTTTGTTGATGTAGTCTGCATCTCCTACAAAATCAGCTCCAGCAGCTTCCGCTTCCTTCGCCTTTTCACCCTTTGCAAAAACAAGAACACGTTGTGTTTTACCAGTTCCATTTGGAAGCACTACAGCTCCACGAACTTGTTGGTCTGCCTTCTTAGGGTCAACCCCAAGACGTACAGCCACTTCTACAGTTTCATCAAACTTAGCAGGAGCTGTTTTCTTAACAAGCTCAATTGCCTCGTTTGCTTCATATTGCGCGGAACGATCAACAAGTTTTATAGCTTCTTGATACTTCTTTCCTTTTTTAGCCAATTTAATTTCCTCCTTGTGTGGTTTTTACGGATTAACCTCCCACTGATGCGCAATTCGTGCGCCATAAGAAGGGGGTGACTCAGAAAGTCAGCCCCTATCAATTATACGTGATTATTAGTCTTCGATTACGATACCCATGCTACGCGCTGTACCTTCTACCATTAGCATAGCAGATTCAACATTTGCAGCATTAAGATCAGGCATTTTCGTCTCAGCGATTTCTCGTACCTTATCACGCTTAACAGTTGCAACTTTATTGCGGTTCGGTTCACCAGAACCTGACTCAATTCCTGCTGCTTTCTTAAGTAGAACAGCAGCTGGTGGAGTTTTCGTAATGAATGTAAAAGAACGGTCTTCGAATACCGTGATTTCAACCGGAATAATCATACCAGCTTGATCAGAAGTACGTGCGTTGAATTCTTTACAGAATCCCATGATGTTAACACCTGCTTGACCAAGAGCCGGTCCTACTGGTGGTGCTGGGTTCGCTTTTCCAGCAGGGATTTGCAATTTAACAATCTTAATTACCTTTTTAGCCACGTGACACACCTCCTTAGTCCGTGATGTGGTATATTGGGCGTTGAATGCCCTCCCACTCAAAACGAGCTCCCATTCGGAAGCTCCCCATTGTGTTACGGGTTATATCAAACATTAAAATTCTATCATTTCTACGTTCACTTTTCAACTTTTTTCTCTAAAGCTTTTCTACCTGAGTAAAACCAACCTCTACAGGCGTCTCCCTACCGAACATATTAACATGAACTTTCAGCTTCTGTTTATCCACATCGATCGTCTCAACAGCTCCTACAAAGTTCGCGAAAGGTCCTTCTTTGATTTTGACACTTTCCTTGATCTCAAAATCTACTTCCGCTTTCGGCTTTTCAAGGCCCATGCTAGAGAGAATTCGATCTACTTCTTCTGGTAAAAGAGCTGTTGGTTTAGAACCAGATCCAGTTGATCCGACGAAACCTGTCACCCCAGGTGTATTGCGTACAACATACCAAGAATCATCCGTCATAACCATCTCAGTTAATACATATCCCGGAAATACCTTTTTCATCGCTGTCTTTTTTTTACCGTTTTTAATTTCAGTTTCTTCTTCCTGTGGCACGAGAACACGAAATATCTTGTCCTCCATCCCCATGGATTCAACGCGCTTCTCCAGATTTGCCTTTACTTTGTTTTCATAACCGGAGTACGTGTGTAATACATACCATCTTTTTTCCATAACTTATGAGGACACGCTCGTCCTTTCCCTCCCAAACGGATATACTTTACTATTTTAACCACCTGTATCCATGCTTAAACACTTGACATACACTCTTTATTCAAATAATGTATCAATCATCCAACTCAGCCCTTGGTCAACCAATCCAAAAAATAGCGTAACGAACACAACGGTAAAAACTACGGTGATCGTATAACGCGTTAATTCTTTCCTTTTTGGCCAAGAAACACGCTTCAGTTCCTTAACTACGTTTGAAAAAAAATTACCAGACTTCTGTACATTGTCAGCCATCGTTTTACCCCCAGTTTAATTCAAGATAAAGAAAACTTAGCTGAGCCGAGCATTAGCGAGGCTGAGCCTTAGTTGCCTTATGTGATATCTATATAACAGTAAGGCAACACGGTAAATAATCTATTAATGTCCGTCCTTTATTTTGTTTCCCGGTGGACTGTATGGATTTGACAGTGTTTGCAAAACTTTTTTTGTTCAACACGTTCTTGGTTGCTTGTTATGTTTTTCATAGACGTGTAGTTTCGTTGTTTACATTGCTCACAAGCTAAGACAACTTTAATACGCATCGCCATCATCTCCAAAATACCGTCGAATCGTGGAGTCAGGTTTTACCCATACTTTGTCCATTTTATGTTTTACACTTTATCACAGGGGTATAGTCCTGTCAATGAGGGCTGATCACCCCTAAAAACGTGTAACGAGGTTGACTCTACGAGCCAACCTCTTTGTTTTACGTTTCTCTATAAACCAATTTCTCTTAACTCAAGGTACCGTTCGAGCTTACGCTTCACCCTTTGAAGGGCGTTATCAATTGATTTAACGTGACGGTTTAAATCCACCGATATTTCCTGATAGGATTGACCGTCCAGGTACAACATTAGTACTTTTCGTTCGAGGTCACTGAGTAGCTCACCCATCTTCAACTCAATATCATCGAATTCTTCTTGATTAATGATGAGCTCTTCTGGATTTGTCACACGCGAGCCACATATAACGTCCAATAACGTCCGGTCTGATTCTTCATCATAAATTGGCTTGTCCAAAGACACGTAGGAATTAAGCGGAATGTGTTTCTGTCTTGTTGCCGTTTTGATCGCAGTTATCATTTGCCTGGTGATGCATAGTTCAGCAAAGGCTTTAAAGGAGGAAAGCTTGTCCTCTTTAAAATCTCGAATTGCCTTATACAGACCAATCATACCTTCTTGAATAATATCTTCCCGATCTGCACCAATCAAAAAATAAGACCGGGCTTTTGCACGGACAAAATTCTTGTACTTGTTGATTAAGTACTCAAGTGCGGCGCTGTTTCCTTCGTGAACCTGCTCCACAATGGACTCATCTTCAAGCTCGTTAAATTCAGTGTGTACAATCTCTTTGAGTTCAATGATCACGAGAATCCCTCCGACCATGGCGACCTATATATAGAAATATTATACAGTACTTATTCGACAAACGTCAACCACTCACCGGTCGCCTCTGCGCCATTTTTCAAAAATTTCAGCAACTTCATCTGTTAACAGTAAGGACGACGTACGATTTTGTTTTTGAATATCTTCGACTTTTCTGCTAATTCGCTTCTCGATATTATCTACTTCAATTGAAAGCTCCCGTGCTGATTTTCGTAATGCACCAAGTCCGAACGTGACCCATTGTTCTAAAAAGTCTGAAGTTGCTACATGGATTTCCGTTCGAATATCCTTCAGTTCTTTAGCAAGCTTTTCAATTCTTTCATCAGCTGATTCATTTTCTTTTGTAAAAATAACTTCAATTCGGTGGTTTTTAAATTTTGTTTCCGTTCCAGGAACATAATGAGCATCAAACACGACGATGACTCTCATTCCCGTATAGGCTTGATATTCTGCCATCTTGTCCATAAGCAGGTCACGAGCAGCGGCAAGGTCATGATCACGCAGTTTCCGCAGCCCCGGCCAATCCCCTATCATGTTATAGCCGTCTACCAGGAGGATTTCCATGACTATCCCCCTTGAGGCTTTCGATTGCGGTATACTTCATACATAAGAAGGGCCGCAGCGACAGACGCGTTTAAAGAGGTTACCTTTCCCTCCATAGGCAAAGAGACGAGGAAATCACATTTTTCTTTTACAAGACGGCCAATTCCCTTTCCTTCACTCCCGATCACAAGGCCAATTGGCATGTCAAACTGTGCCTCGCGGTAATCCTGATCCCCTTTTGCATCCGTAGCAACAAACCAGACACCACGTTGTTTAAGCTCTTCTATCGTTCGGGCTATATTTGTTACCCGTACGACAGGAACATATTCAATTGCACCTGTTGATGCTTTTGCAACGGATGAAGTCAATCCAACCGCTCTTCGCTTTGGAATGATGACACCATGAGCTCCAACAGCATCAGCAGTCCGTAAGATTGAACCAAGATTATGAGGGTCTTCAATTTCATCAAGCACGAGAATAAAGGGTTCCTCATTTTGTTTTGTTGCTCGGTCAAACAAATCGTCAATATCGGCGTAGTCGTAGGCCGCAACATATGCAAGCACCCCTTGATGATTCTCACCTTCTACAATCGTATCAAGCTTTTTCTTTGGAACGTATTGAACTTGAATTCGTTCTTTTTTTGCTTGTTGAATAACTTGTCCAATTGAACCTTTTTGGGCACCTTCAGCTATCATAATTTTATTGATATCCCTTCCTGATCGTAGTGCTTCCAATACAGGATTTCTGCCGATAATTACATCGCTGTTCATACTCAATCCCTCCCTTCTATAATTGTTATTGAACGATGCATAACTTCACCTAGCCGATCCACATTATCCGACAAATAATGATAGCCAATTAGTGCTTCAAATGCCGTCCCATAGCGGTATGTCTGGATATCAGTATTTTTAGGAATAGTACCCATTTTGCCGTTACGCCCTCGGCGGACAACGCTTTGTTCTTCATCTGTTAATTCCCCTTGCTCAAGCATCGTTAAGATAATCACAGCCTGTGCTTTTGCAGAGACATAACCGGTAGCTAACTTATGAAGTTGTTGGGGCTTAACCTTTCCCTTTTCTAGGAGATGTGAGCGGATGTAAACTTCATAAATAGCGTCACCGATATAGGCTAAGGCAGATGACTTTAGTTGTTTAGGGTCTATTTGTGAAGGACTCTTAAATGAATTCATGATTTTCGCTTCCACCTTATGCCTTGAGGAGTGTCTTCAAGGAGGATTCCTTCATTCTGTAATTTATCGCGAATCTCGTCTGCTAGCTGGTAATTTTTCTGCCTGCGAGCTTCGTTTCGTTGACTAATTAGCTGGTCAACTTCCTCATCAAGAAGCTCTTGTTCTGTTTTCAGTTGTAAGCCGAGTACATTACCAACTTCATCGAAAACAGCGATAAATGAATTTAGCACATTTACGTTTGTATTTTTCTCTTGTAGGTAAAGATTAGCTTCCTTCGCGAGATCAAAAAGAACAGCAATTGCATTTGAAGTATTAAAATCATCGTCCATTTCGATGATAAACTGATTTCTAAAATGCTTTATTTTTTTCTTCCAGTCTTCCTCGTTTGTTCCAAGATCTACGCTGTGCTCGATACGATGTTCTAAATTACCGACTGTTGTACGGATCCGTTCCAAACTCACTTTCGCACTATCAAGCAACTCATCTGTAAAATTAATCGGATGACGATAATGAACATTCAGCATGAAGAACCGAAATGCTTGCGGGTCATATTTCTTTAACAAATCATGTAACATAATAAAGTTGCCAAGTGATTTCGACATCTTTTCGTTATTAATATTAATATATCCATTGTGCATCCAATAATTTGCCATTGGTGCTTCATTCAATGCTTCCGACTGTGCTATTTCATTCTCGTGATGCGGAAAGGATAAATCCTGACCTCCCGCATGGATATCAATCGTATTTCCTAAATACTTCTTCACCATAGCTGAGCACTCTATATGCCAGCCTGGACGACCTTTCCCCCATGGACTATCCCAGTAGATCTCACCCTCCTTTGCCGCCTTCCAAAGTACAAAATCGAGCGGGTCCTCTTTGTGTTCTCCGACTTGTATACGAGCTCCAACACGAAGTTCATCAATCGACTGCTGTGAAAGCTTTCCATAATCTTTAAACTTTTTTGTGCGGAAATAAACATCCCCGCCTGAAGCGTATGCGTATTCCTTTTCGACCAACATTTCAACAAATTGGATAATGTCATTCATCGTTTCAGTAACACGTGGATGTTGGTCGGCACGATTGATGTTAAGTGCCGTCACATCCTCATGATATGCCGTAATAAAACGTTCAGCAAGCGTTGGGACGTCTTCACCTAATTCATTCGCCGCCTTTATAATCTTATCGTCTACATCTGTAAAATTCGAAACGAAATGAACATCATACCCTCGATATTCAAGATATCTACGGACCGTATCAAATACAATTGGTGGTCGCGCATTTCCAATATGGATATAGTTATAAACAGTAGGACCACACACGTACATTTTAACTTTACCTTCATCAATCGATTTAAAAGGTTCTTTTTTACGTGTAAGGGTGTTATAAATTTGAATGTTCATTCTGATTCACTCCATTTTTCATTTGCTCAACTTCATTCCTTAATCGTTCGATTTCTTCTTCCATTACTTTAAATTTATCCGATACAGGGTCCGGAAGGTTTTGGTGTTCCAGGTCCTTTCGAACACGAACCCCATCTTGAATGACGATACGTCCCGGAATTCCAACTACTGTTGAATTGTGCGGAACATTTTGTAAAACGACTGATCCTGCCCCGACCTTCGAATTCTTTCCTATTGTGATTGATCCTAATACTTTTGCACCTGTTGCAACAAGAGCATTATCTTCAAGTGTTGGGTGGCGTTTCCCCTTTTCCTTACCGGTTCCTCCAAGTGTAACCCCTTGGAATAAGGTGACATTATCACCGATTTCACATGTTTCCCCAATCACGACACCCATTCCATGATCGATAAAGCAACGACGTCCAATTCTTGCTCCGGGGTGGATTTCGATACCTGTAAAAAAGCGACTGATCTGGGAAATGCAGCGCGCGAGAAAAAAGAGCTTTTGTTTCCAAAAAAGATGCGCAAATCGATGAGCCCAAACCGCGTGTAACCCAGAGTACGTTAGGATGACTTCCAAATAACTACGTGCTGCCGGGTCCTGGTCGAACACCACATCAATATCTTCTTTCAATGTCTTAATCATAAACCCACTCCTCTCATAAAAGTGTAAGCGACTGGTTAGGTGCAACAAGCGCTGGAAGCTTTTCAGAAGGAAACGTGACCTTCGTTTCCAATGAAAAAGTGAAGCGACCTCGAGCACCTAGGAGCTGAAACTGGATAAAATAAAAGTGTAAGCGACTGGTTAGGTGCGATAAAGAAAACTTGACATCCACCGAACTAATGTGAGGTGGTTGCCTTAGTTGCACTTATGCCCATGGTGCAAGCGCTGGAGCCTTTTCAGAAGGAAACATGCCCTTCGTTTTCAATGAAAAAGTGAAGCGACCTCGAGCACCTAGGAGCTGAAACTGGATAAAATAAAAGTGTAAGCGACTAGAGTTGATACAACGCAAAAAAGCGTCTCTGTGATTACTCACAGAGACGCTTATGGCGCGGTCCCACTCTGTTTAGAAGAAGAAAGGCTCATCTTCTCACTCAAACCCCGTTAACGGTAGGGAACCGCCTTTATTTACTCTATGTTCAATAAAGGTCTCCGAGGTGCATTTCAGGTTGCCTTTCTTAAACCACTTTCAGCCAATCATGGTTCTCTCTTTAAAGAAAGCGCGATCCTTACTTCTCCTCATCAAAGATTTTTCGCTTCAATGTTTTTATAGTATTACCTTATCAACTCATTAACTACTTCTTTTACTATATTATATTTTATAGAAAAAGTGTATTCTTTCGTTTTTTTAAAGCCAATGTTTCAAATATGACTCGATTATTTACCAAACTGCTCAATTGTTTTTTGTAGTCTTATAATAACAGTATCCTTACCAAGCAGCGATAATGAATTTGGAAGTTCAGGTCCGTGCATTTGCCCTGTAGCTGCAACACGAATTGGCATGAACAGTTTTTTCCCTTTATGTCCTGTCGCTTTCTGAGTCGCTTTAATTGCAGCCTTAATCTCTCCAGGTTCAAACGTCTCCATATTGCGAATTTGATCAATAAGGCCTCGCATGACTTCAGGAACTTGTTCTTCACTTAAAATTTCCGCAGCCGCCTCGTCATATGCAATCGATTCATTGAAAAACAACTCGGTCAACGGGACGATCTCTGCTCCAAATGTTAATTGTTCTTGATAGAGTGCCACTAGGTCCCGAACCCATTTCTCATCAAGTTCTGAACGCTCTGTAGAAATCCGCCCCGCTTTTTCAAGGTGCGGTACAGTCAGTTCAAGAACATGCTCAAAATCAGTGTCTTTAATATATTGGTTGTTCATCCACTCCAGTTTTTTTACATCAAAAACAGCAGGAGCCTTTGACAGACGGTCTGCATCAAATATTTCAATAAATTGCTCTTTCGTGAACAATTCATCTTCACCCTTTGGAGACCAGCCTAATAATCCGATAAAGTTAAATAGCGCTTCCGGAAGATACCCTAGCTCCTCGTATTGTTCGATGAACTGAATAGTCGTCTCATCCCGTTTGCTTAGTTTTTTTCGGTTTTCATTAACAATAAGAGTCATATGGCCGAAAACCGGTGCATCCCAACCTAACGCTTCATAAACCATTAACTGTTTTGGTGTGTTGGAAATGTGATCATCTCCACGTAAAACATGAGAGATCTTCATATGATAATCATCAATTGCAACCGCAAAGTTATACGTCGGAATTCCATCTTTTTTGACAATCACCCAATCGCCGATTCCATTAGATTCAAAGCTAACATGCTCTTTTACTAGGTCATTGAACGTATATTCTTTATCATGTGGAACTGCAAAGCGGATACTTGGAGTACGGCCTTCCGCTTCAAGTTTTTGTTGTTCTTCTTCAGTCAAGTGGCGGCATTTACCAGAATAGCGAGGCATTTCTCCGCGTGCCTGCATGGCTTCACGTTCTTGTTCAAGCTCTTCCTCTGTACAATAGCATTTATAAGCAAGACCCTTATCTAAAAGCTCCTTATAATGTTTCTGATAAAGATCAATTCGTTCCATCTGCCGGTATGGACCATAGTCACCACCTACATCAACGCTTTCATCCCAATCCATTCCTAACCATTTCAAGTAATTAAGCTGACTATATTCTCCGCCTTCAACGTTTCTCTTTTGATCAGTATCCTCAATTCGGATGATGAACTTTCCATTTTGACTTCTTGCAAACAAATAATTAAATAACGCAGCTCGTGCATTACCAATATGTAAATGTCCTGTTGGGCTTGGTGCATAACGAACTCTAATTTCTTTCGACATACTAATTATCCTTTCTCTGTTGGGCATGTATTTTAATGCAAGAATAGACGCAATAAATTGTTTTCAGTTTACCTTCATTTTTCCAGCAATACAACTGCTTGCGCTGCAATACCTTCGCCTCTGCCGGTAAAACCAAGCTTTTCAGTAGTTGTTGCTTTTACGTTTACTTGATCCAGGTTCGCATCTAAAATTTTAGCAATTACACTTCTCATGTCGTTTATATAAGGAGCCATTTTGGGGTACTGCGCGATAATGGTTGCATCGACGTTCCCTAGAAGGAAGCCCTGTTTCTTTGCTAATTCGAACGCTCGTTCAAGTAAAACCTTAGAATCGATATCCTTAAAATCCGCACTAGTATCAGGGAAATGTTTACCGAGGTCACCTTCTCCGATAGCTCCAAGAATAGCGTCCGTCACAACATGTAATAACACATCTGCATCTGAGTGACCTAATAAACCTTTTTCGTAAGGAACCTGAATACCTCCGATAATTAGTGGCCTTCCTTCAACCAATTGATGTACATCATATCCTTGTCCAACTCTAAACATCCAACTCTCGCTCCTCTATCTGCCTGATAATTGAATTTGCGAAAAGCATATCCTCTGGTGTCGTCAATTTAATATTCAAATAACTACCTTCCACAACAGCTACCTGCTTGCCAATAGATTCCACCAAACTCGCATCGTCTGTACCAATGTAACCGAGCTTTTCTGCCGTTTCATGGGCTTGTACTAGAATAGACAGATGAAAAGCTTGTGGGGTTTGGACAGCCCACAAGCTACTACGATCAACGGTCTTGACAACCTTATTCGCTTCTATTTGTTTAATTGTATCTTTAAGGGGGACCGCTAATACAGCAGCTCCACACTCATCAGCCTGTAATACAAGCTGGTGGATAGAATCAAGTGAAACAAAGGGCCTTGCACCATCATGGATTAGGACCAAAATTTCTTCCTTAATTGCCTTTACCCCTTCATAAACGCTGTTTTGTCGTTCTTTTCCACCTACTACGATGTCTAGAACCTTCATCAATTTATATTCAGATACAAGACGTTTAAGTTCAATCAATTCAATTTGATTACCAACAATGATTATGCCATTGCACCAATCATCTTTTTCAAATACCTGTAATGTTCGAACGATTAGCGGTACACCATCTAGAAGCAGCAATTGCTTGTTTCGATCGGCTTTCATTCGCTTTCCCTGTCCCGCTGCAGGTATGACTACCTTGTAATTCACACTACTCATCTACTTTCGCATCATATTACAGAGCCTTCTCCAAGAGCTTTGGCTTTGCAAAAATCATTCGGCCTGCAGATGTTTGTAGAACACTTGTCACAAGAACATCAATCGTTTTCCCGATATAATCCCGTCCATCTTCAACAACAATCATCGTACCATCATCCAAGTACCCTACGCCTTGGTTATGTTCTTTTCCATCCTTGATCACTTGTACATTCAATTCTTCACCCGGAAGAACGACAGGTTTGACCGCATTCGCGAGATCATTAATATTCAATACTGGAACACCTTGAAACTCACAAACTTTATTCAAGTTGTAATCATTCGTTACGACCATTCCAGAAACTAATTTTCCGAGCTTTACAAGTTTGCTGTCTACTTCATGTACATCTTCAAAATCACCTTCATAAATTTCAACCTTTATAGAAAGCTCTTTTTGAATTCGATTCAGAATATCCAAACCACGCCGTCCTCGATTTCGTTTCAATACGTCAGAAGAATCGGCAATATGCTGTAGCTCTTCGAGTACAAATTGAGGGATAACAATTGGACCTTCTAAAAACCCTGTTTGACAAACATCTGCAATTCTACCGTCAATTATGACACTCGTATCAAGGATTTTCAAGATGCCTTCTCGCTTCACTTCCCCGTCTGCATCCTTCTTTTTATCCTTATTTGCTCGAGCTGAAGTAAATAAACTAACAAGCTCTTCACGCTTTTTGAAACCAAAACGAAATCCAATGTACCCTAGTAAAGCCGTAAAGAAAAACCCGATTACATTGACAACGATATTAAGTTCCATGCTATTAAACGCAAACATCGCTAAATACGCGACAATTAATCCGAAAACGAGACCGATTGAACCGAATAAGACATCCGCTACAGGCACCTTCATGAGCGATTCTTCAATCCACTGGATGAACCCAACAATATAATCCGCTAACCAAAATGTACTCACATAGAAAAGCCCTGCACCAATCACTATCCCCATATATGGTGAAGTAATGAACCCTGGTAAATTCCCAATGTGAATTAAATTATTTAATAAACGAATAAGTTCGGGTACATAAAGAAAACCAAGCGTTCCACCAACGACAATAAAAAATAATTGAACAATTCTCTTTAACATAATTGTTCACCTCCTCCTTTTCATTATAGACAGTTCAACAATTTTGAAACCTCTTTGTCGCTAATTTTACATAAAATAACAAGGTAAATACAGTGTTTTGCACTTTTGTCACCGTATCGTTAACTAATTGTCAACTTATTTTTGTCACTTTTTGAACATCTTTTTAAATAAGGGTTCAAAAATCAATGAATTAGAAACAAGAAGTTCAAGGCATGACAGTTTTGAGGACCAGAATGTATGATATTAATACATGAGGACCGGAAAAACCGAGTAACGAAGAAATTCGCCGTTTAAAATTCTGTTGTATTTTTGAACCTCCTATATATGACGATCCAAAAAGAGCTGCTCCTGGATCCTCTTCAAACCCTCCTTAATCTTACGGGCACGGATCTCTCCAATTCCTTCTACTTCATCCAACTCTTCAATTGAAGCTTTCAATGTATGTTGAAGGTGATTGAAGTGCTTTACGAGGTTTCCGATGATTAGGGAAGGTAGCCTTGGAATCTTGTTTAATATCCGGTATCCTCGTGGCTTGATTGTTTCTTCATAAATGTTTGCAGATGGAAGATAGCCAAGTAAGCGAACAATTGCATTTTCCTCTAAAAGCTCTTCACTCGTTAGCTTTTTAAGCTCAAGCATCATACGAGTTGGATCTACCTTTGGATCTTTCGCATAGTCTTTTACAATTAGGGCTGCTTCCTCTTCAATATTGGAGACGAGCTCTTCCATTTGCATACTAATTAATCGTCCTTCAGAGCCTAGTTCATTTACGTATTTAATAATCTCATTTCGAATCCTGAGTACCATTTCAATTCGATGGATAACCTGGGATACCTCCTGAAACGTCACCAATTCCTCAAATTCAAGTGCACCGAGATCTGTAATGCTCTGATCTAGCACAGATTTATATTTCTCCAATGTTTGTAATGCTTGGTTCGCTTTCGTCAATATCACACCAATATCTTGCAGTGAGTAACGGATATTGCCTTGATATAATGTGATAACATTCCTTCTTTGCGAAATTGATATCACTAGATTACCCGTTTGTTTCGCTACCCGCTCTGCAGTCCGGTGCCTGATTCCGGTCTCCTTCGATGGAATTGCTGTATCGGGAATTAACTGGGTATTCGCATATAAGATACGTGCACCCTCATCATTTAAAATAATTGCACCATCCATTTTCGCAAGTTCGTATAAATAGGCTGGTGAAAACCTGCAGTTAATCGTAAATCCACCATCAACAATTTTCTGTACCTTTTCATTGAAGCCAACAACAATTAAACCACCAGTCTTAGCTCGCAGTACATTGTCGACCCCGTCGCGAAGAGGTGTACCAGGAGCAATGAATTGTAACATTTTACTTACGATTAGTTCTCTCATTGCAACGTCCATACTTTATCCTCCCATACTTTGACGCAGCGCATCTTCAAGTGTTGACACGCCCACTACTTCAATTCCATCCGGTACAGTCCATCCACCTAAATTCTTTTCAGGAAGAATAGCACGCTTGAAACCAAGCTTTGCTACTTCATGGACCCGTTGTTCAACGCGCGAAACCCTTCGTACTTCCCCAGTTAATCCTATTTCACCAATGTAGACATCGGTGGGCTCAGTTGGGCGATCACGAAAGCTGGATGCGATACTAATTGCGATTGCTAAATCAATTGCCGGTTCATCAAGCCTTACTCCTCCGGCAACATTTACGTAGGCGTCTTGGTTTTGTAACAATAAACCGACCCGTTTTTCAAGGACAGCCATCAACAATGAAACCCGGTTATAGTCGATTCCATTCCCCATCCTTCTTGGATTTCCAAAACTCGTTGGTGAAACGAGTGCCTGGATTTCAACAAGTACCGGCCTCGTACCTTCAAGAGACGCGACAATCGCAGAACCGGCAGCCCCGTTCGAACGTTCTTCTAGGAAAACCTCTGATGGATTTTGGACTTCATCAAGTCCTCCTTCTTTCATTTCAAAAACACCAATTTCATTTGTTGATCCAAAGCGATTTTTTACTGCTCGTAGGATTCGATACGTATGATGACGTTCCCCTTCGAAATAAAGTACAGCGTCCACCATATGTTCCAACAATCTTGGGCCAGCAATCGATCCTTCTTTAGTAACGTGTCCAACAATAAATGTTGCAATTCCTCTCGTTTTTGAGACACGCATAAAATGAGAGGTGCATTCACGAACTTGTGAAACACTTCCCGGCGCAGAGGTAACCTCAGACCGAAAAACCGTTTGGATCGAATCAATAATTAGTATACTAGGCTTCACATCATCGATTGCTTTTTCTATTAAGTCCATATCGGTTTCGGCATGGACATAAAGGTTATCGTTATTAATTCCTAGTCGATCTGCTCGTAGCTTTGTCTGCTTGATCGATTCCTCACCTGAAATGTACAAAACGGTATGTCCGTTCCCCGCTAATTCTGCAGATGCCTGGAGCAGTATAGTTGACTTCCCAATACCTGGGTCCCCACCCACAAGAATAAGGGATCCAGGAACAACTCCACCACCCAGTACCCGATTTAACTCACTGATTTTGGTATCGATCCTCGGTTCTTTTTCACTCTTAACTTTGGTAATCGGCTCAGGCCTTTGACTTGAACTGCCTGTGTTAAACGACCGTCGATGCCCTTTTTCCTGTTGTATGACCTCTTCAACCATCGTGTTCCACTTACCACAGCCTGGGCATTTCCCCATCCATTTTGGTGAATCGTAACCGCATTCCTGACATAAAAAACTCGTTTTCCGTTTCGCCATTATCTCTTCCCTCATTCCTGAACGGTCATCCGTACTTATCGTCTGCTAAGTTACTGTAATCATATCATATATCCATTCAGGAACTCCCACTTTAAGGGGGTTAACATCCTCATAGTCTATTGTATTCAATAGATAAGTCCATATGGGTAAAAGATCCGAAAAAGAATAGAAAAGGAGGAAGACCCATTCTTAGTCCCCCTCCTTGATGTTCTAGAGGAAACCCGGTAATCACCGAGCTTCTAGGTAACAAAATTATATATTTTCTTGCCTTGTGAAAAATATCGTTAGCTTCCCACACCGACTGATTGAACCGTAAAATCATTGTCTTCCACATCAATCTTAACTGTCTGGCCCTTGGTGATCGAGCCTTTAAGCAGCTCTTCTGATAGACGATCCTCAATTCTACGTTGAAGTGCACGTCGTAATGGACGAGCACCGTAGTCAGGATCGTACCCTTCTTCTGCAATCTTTTCCAAAGCGGAATCCGTAAGCTCAATATCGATTCCCTGTTCAGAGAGACGCTTTTGCAGTTGATTCGCCATTAAGCTAATGATCTGTTTAAGGTGCTCCCTTTCTAGTGAATGGAAAACAATCGTTTCATCAATTCGGTTTAAAAATTCTGGACGGAATGCTTTCTTCATTTCATCCATTACTTTACTTTTCATATTTTCATATTCCTGATTTTCACTTTGAACGGTAAAGCCCATGTGCTTATTACGCTTTAATGTACTCGCACCCACGTTGGACGTCATAATCACAACCGTGTTCCGGAAGTCAACAGTACGCCCTTTTGAATCAGTTAAACGTCCATCTTCAAGAACCTGAAGCAAAATGTTAAACACTTCTGGGTGAGCTTTTTCAATTTCATCAAGTAAAATGACGGAATATGGGTTGCGTCGTACTTTTTCAGTTAATTGCCCGCCTTCTTCATGACCTACATAACCTGGAGGTGAACCAACAAGACGACTTGTCGTATGCTTCTCCATGTATTCAGACATATCGATGCGGATTGTTGAATCTTCATCCCCAAACATTGCTTCAGCAACTGCACGAGCAAGCTCAGTTTTACCGACACCTGTTGGTCCGAGGAATATAAATGAACCAATTGGACGTTTTGGATCTTTAAGTCCAGCCCGTGCACGACGGATCGCTTTCGAAACTGCTTTTACTGCTTCCTCTTGACCAATCAACCGATTATGGAGAATAGACTCCATATTCAATAATCGCTCGGTTTCTGCTTGCTTTAGCTTCGATACAGGAATTCCAGTCCAACTGGCAACAACAAGCGCAATATCTTCAGGGGTCACTTCTGTATTTTCCTGACCCTGCTTTTCTTTCCAAGTATTTTTCGTAGATTCCAATTCCTCACGAAGCTTTTGTTCAGAGTCTCGTAAGGATGCCGCTTTTTCAAATTCCTGACTTTGTACAGCAGCGTCCTTTTCTTTACGAACTCCATCAAGCTTTTGTTCTAGCTCTTTTAAATTCGGAGGAGCCGTGTAAGAACGCAAGCGGACCTTGGATGCAGCCTCATCGATCAAGTCAATCGCTTTATCCGGAAGGAAGCGATCAGAAATATATCGATCGGATAGTTTCACAGCTTCATCAATCGCTTCATCTGTGATCGTTACTCGATGGTGAGCTTCATAACGATCACGTAATCCTTGTAGAATCTGTCTCGATTCATCCTTCGTTGGTTCGTTTACACGGATCGGTTGGAAACGTCGTTCAAGCGCTGCGTCTTTCTCAATGTACTTACGGTATTCATCAAGGGTCGTCGCACCAATACACTGTAACTCCCCACGAGCCAGTGCCGGTTTAAGAATGTTTGAAGCATCAATAGCACCCTCTGCTCCACCTGCTCCGATTAATGTATGAAGCTCATCAATAAAGAGAATGATGTTTCCTGCCTGACGGATTTCATCCATAACCTTTTTGAGTCGGTCTTCAAACTCCCCACGATATTTTGTTCCAGCAACAACTGTACCCATATCAAGCGTCATCACACGCTTATCACGCAGTGTTTCAGGTACTTCATTATTTATAATTTGTTGAGCAAGCCCTTCGGCGATTGCCGTTTTACCAACACCGGGTTCCCCAATTAGGACCGGATTGTTTTTCGTTCGTCGACTTAAGACCTCAATCACTCGTTGAATTTCTTTACCTCTTCCGATAACCGGATCAAGGCTATCTTCTCTTGCTACTGCTGTTAAATCTCTTGCAAGGCTATCTAGTGTAGGTGTATTCGCATTAGCTGATGATCCTCCATGAGCTGAAGATGAGGATTCATTGCTCCCTAATAGTTGCAGAACCTGCTGTCTTGCTTTATTCAGGCTAACACCAAGATTATTTAATACCCTTGCTGCTACACCTTCACCTTCACGAATTAATCCTAGTAATATATGCTCTGTTCCTACATAAGAATGACCCAGCTTTCTTGCCTCATCCATCGATAACTCAATGACCTTTTTTGCTCTAGGCGTATAGTGAATCGTTTCAACGGATTCCTGACCCTTCCCAATCAGAGATTCGACTTCCTTTTGTATCTTTTCTGGGCTTAGTCCAAGTACTGAAAGAGCCTTAGCTGCAATTCCCTCACCTTCACGTACGAGACCAAGTAATATATGTTCTGTCCCCACATTGTTATGTCCTAGACGGATTGCTTCTTCTTGAGCAAGGGCGAGTACCTTTTGAGCTCGTTCTGTAAATCGTCCAAACATCATCCTGATCACCTTCCTATTCGTTGTTCTTTTCTAACTTTAATCGCTCACGTATTAACGTAGCACGGCGAATATCACGTTCGTCGGGAGATAATGATTGTTTCGCATACTGCTGTAGGAATCCTGGTTGAGTCAAAATCATAAGTTCATTTAAAATTGTGTTCGAAATTCCCTCGATCAGCTTTAAATCGATGCCAAGCCGAACATCTGATAAACATTTTGTTGCCTCTTTAGATTGTATGATACGACTATTAGCAAGGGTACCAAGAGAACGGAACACTCGATCCTCTAATTGGAGTTTTGAGGTTTCAACTAGACTCATTCTCGCCGTCTTTTCTTGTTCGACAAGCTGTAGTACAACCCCTCTTAAATCTTCCACAATATCTTCTTCAGATTTTCCTAATGTTATTTGATTTGAAATTTGGAATACATTGCCCTGTGCTTCGCTACCTTCTCCATAAATTCCTCTTACCACAAGGCCCAGTTGATTAATTGCTGGGATAATTCGTTGCATTTTTTGAGTCAGTACGAGTGCAGGTAAGTGCATCATAACGGAGGCCCTCATACCTGTACCGACATTAGTCGGGCAGCTTGTTAAGTATCCACGCTCTTCATCAAATGCGTACTCTACCTTTTGTTCTATCCAATCGTCAAGTCCACTTGCTAATGCTAATGTTTCATTTAATTGGAAGCCCGGGAACAAGCATTGAATCCTAATATGATCCTCTTCATTGACCATAATGCTAACAGATTCCTCTTCACTCATTAAGACACCAGACTGTTTGGGGCTTTCCGCAAGATTAGGGCTGATTAAATGCTTTTCAACAAGTACACGCTTTTCAACAGACTTTAAATCATCGATATCAATATATGCTAATTTGCCGATATTACCATATGAATCATCTTCAAAATGTTTGCGAACTTGTTGATTAACTGCCCTTAATTGTTCATCGGTCGCTACAAGAGGGAACACATCCCCCTCCAAATTACGCGCCAAACGAATCCGACTACTCAAAACAATATCTGAATCAGGGCCCTCTTGTTTCATCCAAGGGCTGATGGCTTTGTTTATAAATCGCTCCAAAGACATCTGTTAACTCCCCCCATCCAAACGTTTTTCATAAGCTCGGATTTCGTCCCGAACCTTTGCAGCTTCTTCAAACTCTTCCTGATCAATTAATTTTTTCAAATGATGCTTTAGCTGTTCGATCTTCTTTCGTTCTAGTAGATCACTGCCAATCCGTTTAGGTACCTTCCCTGAGTGAGAGGTATTCCCCCCATGGATCCGTTTAAAAATAGGGCTTAACTTCGATTCAAATGTTTCATAGCATTGTGCACATCCGAACCGGCCTACTTTTGTAAATTGATGATAGGTCAATCCGCATTTTGGGCATTTTCCTGGGTGCTTTTCTCGAGTTTGTGTTGAAGATCCTCCTAATGATTGTTCAAAATCAAGCAATCCGGATAATAGATTGTGAATGGAAAATGAATTAGAACCCGGAATAAAATCTCCTTTTTCCTTTGCGCATTGTTCACATAAATGAACCTCGTTCTTTTCCCCGTTTATTATTTTCGTGAAGTGCAATGTTGCAGGCCTCTGTTGGCATTCCTGACAATACATGCGGCACACCCCCTCAACCTTTATACTTTAAACTCTGAATCATTGCCTTTAGTAGGTTTGCTCGTAATTCATCACGGTAAGGTAAAATAACATTAATTGTTGATCGATCAATGACGCTTCGCATCAGTCGTGCTTCCCTTATACTAAGAATGTCCTCTTCTAGTAGCCGAAAAATAATATTTTCACTTGCTGACTGACTAATTCTTGATTTAATCAGTATAAGAACCTGATCTAGAAGTGCTGTTGTGTTATCCATCTCAATTTTAATAATCCGAATGTATCCCCCTCCTCCTCTTTTACTTTCCACGATAAAGCCTTTTTCAATCGTAAACCTCGTGTTAATAACATAGTTGATTTGCGAGGGGACGCACTGGAACTGTTCAGCAATTTCACTTCTTTTAATCTCAATTGCTTTCTTTCGACTGTTTTGAATGATTTCCTTTAAATGAGCCTCAATAATATCAGAAATGTTCCTCATCCCATTGGATCCCCTCCTCCGTCCTGACTTTGACTATCTTTGACTATAATTATAAACATCTGCAACAGATTTGCAAATGTTTTGATGTTTCCATTATTGCCAGTGTCGTAAATGGATAAACCTATATATTATTCCGATGCAAACACTTTATATACATGTTCATTCGCTTGAATCCGATCATAAAGCTCTGGAAGCTTCTTAGCATTAGGAATGTGTACTTTAAACAAATATTTCACCATTGGAACCGCAGCATCGTTCGGGTAATCATCTACAGATATATGAGAGATTGGCATTTTAAATTCTTCCAGCTCATTCACGATCTCAGCTAACGTTACTTCCTTATTTTCTACAATTACAATAAGGTGTTGAAACCTTTGTTTTCTAAAATAAAGATCCTCGAATTTATTTAAAAATAAAAGGCTTAAGATCATTACAAACGTTGTAAAAATCGCTTCAAAATACATCCCAATACCAACAACTAATCCAATCCCAGCAACTACCCAGATCGAAGCAGCAGTCGTTAAACCTTTCACAGTCACGCCATGTACAAGAATCGTCCCTGCTCCCAAGAAACCGATCCCACTGACAACATATGCGGGTAACCGGGAAGGGTCAAAGCCTTGGATATTTTCGTGAGTCGATAAAAAATCATTAAAGCCGAAGATAGATAAGATCATCATTAAGCATGAACCTACCCCAACTAATAAGTGAGTTCGAAATCCCGCAGGATGTCTCTTAAATTCACGTTCAATTCCAACCATGCCGCATAATAAGGCAGCTAGTAATAACCTGATTGTTATGGTTGTTAAATCCTCGTCCCACCATTCAAACAACTCCTCGATCCACTCAAACCATTCCATATTCATCTCCCCTGTCCTATCTATAATTTCACAAAAGCACTCTTTATATCTTATGGTATTTAGTAATCAATTATAGTCGAACCTTTAGACTTTGTCTTACTACGAACCCTTTTCTCTTTAAAAATGTGATTGGTGGAAATGAGTGAAGCTCGTTTCTTCGTTATTCGTTAAGGTGGCGGATAATCGGGGAGTAGTTTTGGTTGGTTCATGTTTAAAAGTAAGGTTTCGCGTATAAACGCACTTTGCACGCCAAAATGTAGAATAGCGCGGCATCCACCCCCGTTTCCGCCTGAAAAGTTCTGATGCTCGAATAGGTTTCAAAAGATTAAATAGTGACCTTTTTTGTACCACTTTAACTCCCAACGCGTACTTTTCGCTCTAAAAATGAGTTCAGTGGAAACGAGTGAGGCTCGTTTCTTCATTTTAAAAGAGATTATATCATGTTGTTATCCGACTTCCGCTGTTTGTTATCCAAAGGTGTATTTTTACACAAAAAAAGATGAAACGATTGATATTCGTTTCACCTCTTTGAGGCCCGGCGACGTCCTACTCTCACAGGACTTGCACACGATGTGCTGGCTTCGACGTTCACCACAGGACGTGGTGGTTTTTAGTCGAAGTTCCTTTTTAGTACCATTGGCGCTCGAGCTTAACTTCCGTGTTCGCCTTCGGACTGCGATGAACGTCAGATCTCGGCGTCATCTGCACTCGCACCGGTCCTCGCGTATATCATACGCTGCGGGCGTCACTCCTTTGTTTCCTTGACCTCTTCGTTCCTCTCAGCCCTCGTATNGGGAAGACAGGATTTGAACCTGCGACCCCCTGGTCCCAAACCAGGTGCTCTACCAAGCTGAGCCACTTCCCGTAAAAATGGCGCGCCCTGAGAGATTCGAACTCCCGACCTTTTGATTCGTAGTCAAACACTCTATCCAGCTGAGCTAAGGGCGCACACAATATTTGATTAAGGTTACTAAAATGGTGCCGAGGGCCGGACTTGAACCGGCACGATAGTCACCTACCGCAGGATTTTAAGTCCTGTGTGTCTGCCAATTCCACCACCCCGGCATCATTGGAGCGGAAGACGGGATTCGAACCCGCGACCCCCACCTTGGCAAGGTGGTGTTCTACCACTGAACTACTTCCGCATATGGTGCGGGTGAAGGGACTTGAACCCCCACGTCACAAGGACACTAGATCCTAAGTCTAGCGCGTCTGCCAATTCCGCCACACCCGCAATTAAATTGTTCAAAAATCGAAAGTGGTGAGCCATGAAGGACTCGAACCTTCGACCCTCTGATTAAAAGTCAGATGCTCTACCAACTGAGCTAATGGCTCTTGTTATTATGATGATTATTCATCTTTATGTCCCTTTCTCTACAAGATTAAGCTATCGTAGAATGCTGCGTCGGGACAACTCACAGTCTTTTCATGATGTAACGTTCGTTGCTCTACCAACTGAGCTAATGGCGCTTGTTATTATGATGATTATTCATCTTTATGTCCCTTTCTCTACAAGATTAAGCTATCGTAGAATGCTGCGTCGGGACAACTCACAGTCTTTTCATGATGTAACGTTCGTTGCTCTACCAACTGAGCTAATGGCTCTTGCAAAATCCAAAAACTGGTGCCGGCCAGAGGACTTGAACCCCCAACCTACTGATTACAAGTCAGTTGCTCTACCAATTGAGCTAGGCCGGCAGAGAATTAAAAAAATATCATTTTAAGTAAATATGGTGGAGGATGACGGGATCGAACCGCCGACCCCCTGCTTGTAAGGCAGGTGCTCTCCCAGCTGAGCTAATCCTCCATATGTAAAGCCCGGCGACGTCCTACTCTCACAGGGGGAAGCCCCCAATTACCATTGGCGCTGAAGAGCTTAACTTCCNCTAGGTAGTCGGATCTTTTCTTCGCAATAAAAAAGAGATGAAACGATTACTATTCGTTTCACCTCTTTGAGGCCCGGCGACGTCCTACTCTCACAGGGGGAAGCCCCCAATTACCATTGGCGCTGAAGAGCTTAACTTCCGTGTTCGGCATGGGAACGGGTGTGACCTCTTCGCCGTCGTCACCAGACTACGATTTGTGATAACCTTCGACCTTCTTCGTCAGCTGCGTTCACTCTCATCCTCATGTACGTTCGAAATACACTCCGGTGATCATTCACTTGCTTCCTCGAATCTCTCGGTTCTGACAAATCCATATTCAGTTGAAGGAATCCCATTCCTTCAAAACTAGATAACGTCATTCTTGAATTGAAACATCGAAGATGTTACTTATGGTTAAGTCCTCGATCGATTAGTATCTGTCAGCTCCACGTGTTGCCACGCTTCCACACCAGACCTATCAACCTCATCATCTCTGAGGGATCTTACTCGCTTACGCGATGGGAAATCTCATCTTGAGGGGGGCTTCATGCTTAGATGCTTTCAGCACTTATCCCGTC